>NZ_JBIVXN010000001.1:1111025-1440286 GCF_044769165.1 Paenarthrobacter sp. NPDC090517
AGAAGGGGGGCGATGCGAGGCCTACTCTGCACCCCAAAACCCCGAAATACCCCGCAAAGCGGGCCTCACAACGAAAAAGGGGGGCGATGCGAGGCCTACTCTGCACCCCAAAACCCCGAAATACCCCGCAAAGCGGGCCTCACAACGAAAAAGGGGGGCGATGCGAGGCCTGCTCTGCACCCTAAAACCCCGAAATACCCCGCAAAGCGGGCCTCACAACCAATTAGAACAAGGAGTCCTGTAACGCCGGGATTTCCGTGGTGTGCGGGCCGAACTCGATCTTGCGGCCCTTCAAAGCACCCAGGTCTGCCACGAAGCTGCCCTCTACCTCGTTACCGGCAGCGTCCGGGAGGCCCGCCAAGGCGATCGCCCCGGAGAGGGAGTGGATCCGCAAACCGTGCCCGCCGCCGTCGAACGTTGCCGGGTACGGATGGCGACGCGCTCCTTCGGCGCCGGCAACACAGAGCTGCTCCGCCAACGGTGGCCGTTCCCACTCTTCCTCCACAACCGCGTAACCGGCCATCGCCAAGCCACCCAGCAGCTCGCGCACCCGGCCCGCGTGCTGGCGGTTCAGCGCCAAAAGCTCGACGCCGGCACGCGGCTCCACGAGTCCTGCGGCCTTGGCTGCCGAACGGACTTGTTGGACGAGACCGAGCTCGCGGGTCACCAGGTCCTCGAGAACACGAACGACGCGGCCGTCCTCGGCGTGCGCCACATAGGAGGCGTGCACAGCACCCTGTTCGGCGAGCCGATTCCACTTGCGCGGAGCAGAGGCCGTCCCGACTTTGGTGGCGCCGTTCCCGAACGTGGCCACGTAGAGCCAGTGGGGTTGCATCAAGTAGGCGCGCAGACCGGTGGGAACGGAGGTGCCGCGGTGGAAGTCGTGCATCAGCCTGGAGTCATCCCGCGCAAAGCAGGCCCCGCATTGCTTCCCACGCTCGGCTGGAGAACCGCTGCGGCACGGGACATGTGTCCGATCCCCGGGGCCGTGGACTTTGGTATGTCCAAGGCACCATAAGCCGGGGATAACGCGCAGGCCCAGGGTTGAACCCCGGGCCAACGCAACGTCACTGAATTCCGCGTCCGGCGTGAACATTCGCAGCGAAGGGAACGAAGTGTCCCAAGCGACCCCGTGAACAAGCATGCTTACAGGGAAGGCTGGACTCCGAAGGCCACTGCCAGCTTCATGATCTTCTCAGCACGGCCCAGGCGCGGGAGGTCGGAACCATCGCGGATGACACGGCCGTTGGCCTCGAAGTCATTCATGAAGTCCGTGGCCCAGGCGACGTCCGAAGGCGTGGGGCTGATGACTTCGTTGATCACGGTGGTCTGGTCGATGGCCAGGCAGAGCTTGCCGGTCATGCCCATGGTCACGGTGATGCCCGTCTGCTCGCGCAGGATGGGGTGGTTGGTGCCCACGGTGGGGCCGTCGATGGGGCCCGGCAGGTTACCAACGCGGCTGGCGACGACGAGCTTTGCGCGTGGGTAGGCCATGGCCTCCGGCGTAGCCGCCATGCCGGTATCGCGGCGGAAGTCGCCGGAGCCGAAAGCAAGACGGAAAGCACCCTGTGCACGGGCAATGTGGTTGGCTTCCTCAATGCCGAGGGCGGACTCAACCAGTGCGACCACGGGAGTCTTGCCGTCCATGCGGTGGTAGGACTCGGTGACCTGGTCAGCGGACTCGGTCTTGGCGAGCATGACGCCGAGCAAGCCCGGGGTGCCGCGCAATCCTGCGAGGTCATCGGCCCAGAACGGGCTGGTGGCGTCATTGATGCGGACCCATGCCTTGCCGCCGGCGGTCAACCAGTTGATGACATTCTCGCGGGCGATGTCCTTCTGGGAAGGGTCAACGGCGTCTTCGATGTCAAGGATGATGGCGTCTGCCCGTGAACCCGCGGATTCGTCAAAAAGCTCCGTCTTCATGGCATTCACAAGGAGCCAGGAACGGGCGATGTCGGCGGGAATATTGCGGGTAGGCCGAACTGATTCGGCGGCGATGCTAGACGTCATGTATCTACCGTATCCGTCCGGCACCCCGCACAGCGAAGATTTCCGCCCGGTTGTGAGGATCAATACGAACTAAACCCCATATGACTGTGGGGTCCCGCAGTATGAACGCCCGACGGCGGTACGCGCCAGTCATATCCGGCCCACCTGTCGCTGTTGTTCACAGGGCTAAACACTGCGTCTTTGTGTCCCAGGGTTGCTGGGAATGGCCCCGGATTTCGTTCCGTTTCGGGCTGTTTCGCAGCGTTTCCGAGGGTTACCGCTGCACTTCCCAGCCGGCGTCGGAATGGGCTTACATCGATCCCAAGCCGCTGCAAGGCCCCCAAGCCCTTGCGCAAGCCGGCCACCCAACAACATCACAACCCATCGAAAGTAGCTCCCATGAAACTGCACCTGCCCCTGCTGAGCGTCGCGGCCGCCGTCGTACTAGCGCTGACGGTGTCCGGCTGCGGCGGTGCAGCCGAAGCCGGGCAATCGAACGAATCCAGCAAGTCCGGCAACGAAATTACGGAACTCCGGTACCAAGGCTGGGCCAACCAGGTCACCTTCCCGGAACTTGCAGAAGACCTTGGATACCTGGGCGACGTCAAGCTGAAGTGGGTGGGAAACACCACCAGCGGCCCCCAGGACATCCAGTCTGCGGCCACAAACCAGACCGATTTTGGTGGCGCCTTCACCGGCGCCGTCACCAAGCTCATCGAAGCCGGAGCGCCCGTAAAGGGCGTCATCAACTACTACGGTGCCGATGAGAAGAACTTCAGCGGCTACTACGTGAAGGCGGACAGCGCCATCAAGGAACCGCGGGACCTGATCGGCAAGAAGATCGCCGTCAACACCCTCGGCGCCCACCATGAAGCCGTGATCAACACCTACCTGACAAAGAACGGGCTCAGCCAGGACGAGATCAAGCAAGTCCAATTGGTGCCACTCGCGCCGAATGACACAGAAGAAGCCATTCGTCGCGGACAAGTGGACGTCGGAACATTGGGGGGCGTCCTGCAGGACAGGGCCATCGAGGCCGGCGGGTTGAGGTCGCTGTTCAACGACTACGAGCTGTTTGGCACGTTCGCCGGCGGCCAGATTGTTCTCCGCAACGACTTCATCGAGAAGAACCCCACCACCACCCGGACCTTCACCACGGCCATTGCAAAAGCACTCAAGTGGGCCACTGAAACGCCCCGCGATGAGGTCATTGCGCGCTACACCAAAATCATCGAGAACCGTGGTCGCAATGAGAGCACAGCCAACCTGAAGTTCTGGAAAAGCCCCGGCGTTCCGGACAACGGCGTGATCAAGGATGAGGACTTCACCCGCTGGGAGGCCTGGCTGAACTCGTCGGGAATCGTCAAGGACAAACTCACGCCTTCCAAGTACTACACGAACGAGTTCAACGAGCTCGCTGCAGCGAAGGGATAGCCATGACCGCCAAAATCAGCCTCCGGAACGTCACCAAGGAATTCACGGTCCGGGCCACTAAAACCACAAGTGCCACCCGTCTCACCGCCATAGATTCTTTGAGCCTGGACGTTCACGACGGCGAATTCCTTACCCTGGTTGGGCCAAGCGGCTCAGGCAAGACCACACTCCTGGACCTCCTGGCCGGGCTCTCCACCCCGACTTCCGGTGAAGTCCTGGTGGATGGCAAAGCCGTCACAGGGCCGGGCAAGGACCGCGCCGTGGTGTTCCAGCAGTATGCGTTGTTCCCGTGGCGGACGGCGTCGGCCAACGTCTCCATCGGGCTCGAAGGTGCGGGCCCCGACGGCAAGAAGCTGAACCGCCGCGAACGCGCCGCTAAAGCCAGCGAATACCTGGCCCTGGTGGGGCTTGCCGGCTTCGAGGATCGCTACCCTCACGAACTCTCGGGCGGCATGAAGCAGCGCGTCGCCATCGCCCGAAGCCTCGCCTACGAGCCGGATGTGCTGCTGATGGATGAGCCGTTCGCAGCCTTGGACGCCCAGACCCGCGAGCAGCTTCAGGATGAGCTCCTCAGGATCTGGAAGGCCACCGGCAAGACCATCGTCTTCATCACGCACGGCATCGACGAAGCTGTGTACCTCGGCGAGCGCGTTGCTGTGCTGAGCGCCCGCCCCGGCCGGCTCAAGGAAATCGTGGAAATTGATATCCCGGACCGCGACGGCGACGAAGACATCCGTTCCAACCACGCCTTTGTGGAGCACCGCCACCAGGTGTGGACGCTCCTGCACGATGAAGTCCGCCGGGCGCAGGACGCCGGGCACCGCAAGATCCTGCCTGACGGCAGCGCACCGGACGAACCGGCAACCATTACCGAAAGGAGCGCCGCCTGATGACCACCACACTCACTCAAGCCGAAACTGCCGCCGCAGCGTCCAAGGCGGGTACGGTGTCTGACCCAGGCGCCGCCGTCGAGCCTTCAGATACTCAGGCGGCTTTCGATGCTCAGGCGGCAACTGAAGAGCGTTCGACGCCGGCACCTGGCCTGGCGCGACGCGTCGCCGGCGCCTTGGGGTCGGGTCTGTGGAAGTCCGCAGCGGTCCTGGCTTTCCTGACGCTGTGGGAGCTTGGACCCACGTATTTGGCAAGCCCGTCCACCAGGGTGTTCCTTCCGCCGCTGCATGAAGTGCTGTTGGCCTGGGGCAAGCTCTTCGAAGCAGGGACCATCCAGGGCCACATCGCGGCCAGCCTCACCCGGTCCGTGACTGGCTTCGGCGCGGCATTGGTGGCGGGTGTGTCGCTGGGCCTGCTCATTGCCTGGTACGGACGCCTGAACTCAGTCCTGAACCCGTTGCTGGAATTGTTCCGGAACACTGCCGCTCTTGCCTTGCTGCCCGTGTTTACGCTGCTGCTGGGCATTGGTGAGGAATCCAAGATCAGCATCGTGGCGTACGCGGCGTTCTTCCCGGTGCTCCTCAACACCATTGCCGGCGTGAAGACGGTGGACCCCCTGCTGATCAGGGCCGCTCGGTCCTTAGGTCTTAACAGCTTCAGGCTCTTCCAGAAGGTCATTCTCCCGTCTGCCGTGCCCACGATCTTCACGGGCATCCGTATGGCTGGCACCGCCTCCATCCTGGTACTGATCGCCGCTGAAATGGTGGGAGCCAAGGCTGGACTGGGTTACCTGATCGTGAATGCGCAGAGCAGTTTTCTCATCCCGGACATGTACGCAGGCATTCTCACGGTGTCCTTGCTGGGGCTCGGCGTGAACTTCCTTTTGGTTGCCCTTGAAAAGCACTTCTCCCGCTGGCGGACCGCTGTTGGCGCTGCCGCTTCCTGACCCACCCCGCGGCACCTGCCGCAACCATCACAACAAGATCCATCACAACAAGTAAGGAAAACGTCATGACCGTCATTACCGAAACCAAACTCGAGTTCGCCAAACTCGGCTCACGCATCGGCGCCGAGATCCGGGGCCTGGATATCAGCGGCGACCTGAGTCAGGAAACTGTTGCGCAGATCCGGGCTGCGCTGAACGAGCACAAGGCACTTGTTTTCCGCGAGGCCAACATCCTCACGGATGAAGCCCAGGTGAAGTTCGCCAACCACTTCGGCCCGCTCACCAAAGCGCACCCGACGGTCGCTTCGGTTGACGGCGAAGAGAATGTCCTGCCCGTGGACAGTGAGAATGGCTCGGCCAACAACTGGCACACGGACGTCACCTTCGTGGTCAACCCGCCGCAGGCGTCCACGCTGCGCAGCATCGATCTTCCCGCCTACGGCGGCGAGACCCTGATCGCGTCCTCGGCCGGGGCGTACCAGGACCTCCCGGAGGAGTTGCGGAACTTCGCGGACACCCTGTGGGCCATCCACACCAACGACTACGACTACTCGGTGCCCAAGAACCTTGAGCACTCCAACGCGGAAGAACGACGCAAGGAATTCACCCGGCTGAAGTTCGAAACCGCCCACCCCGTGGTGCGGGTCCACCCTTTGACCGGCGAGCGCGGATTGTTTATTGGGGGCTTCGCGCAGCGGCTCAGGATCGTGGGCTTGTCCAACACGGAATCCAAGGACATCATCCGCCTGCTGCAGGCTTACGTGACGCGGCCGGAGAACGTGGTCAGGGTGAATTGGGAGCCCAACCAGGTGGTCCTTTTCGATAACCGCATCACGCAGCACTACGCACCGGACAACTACGACGGCCAGCCCCGCAAGCTCAACCGCGTGACCATCGCGGGCGACATTCCGGTGAGCATCGATGGCAAGCCGAGCCAGGCCTTGCAGGGTGACTCAAGCACCTACTCCGTGGTGGCTCCGATCAGCAGCGCCTCGTAGTATGTGTTGCTGTTCGCACCCAACTGAGTCGCAGTTGAGGCCGTTCTGAGCGTTGGAAACGGCCTCAACTGCGACTCAGATGGGTTAAAACCGGTGTTAGGGGATGTTGTTTCCCCGCGCTGCCACCCACAGGCCATACCACTCGGCACGCGTCATGTCGGCAGCCACGGAGGCGGCATCGGCGCAGGCAGCAATTCGGGCAGGATTGGTGGTTCCCACTACCGGCGAGATCCTGGCCGGGTGCTTCATGAGCCAGCCCAGCAGTACCGACTCCGGCGTGGTGTTCTTCTCCCCCGCCAAGTTTTCAAGCATGTCCGCGGTGGCCGACTCAGCCGGCGAATGCTCCGCGGACGGCGCACCTGTATAGCGCCCTTGGGCCAACGACCCGTATGCCTGCAGTTCGATTCCCTTGGCCATGCAGTGCTCAAGAGTCCCGTGCGGAAAGCTGTATTCCAGATTCTCCGCATGGTTGACCAGCACGGTACTCTCCAGCCAGCCCCGGCGAAGCAGGCTCATTTCCAGCTGGTTCGCCACGATGGGCGCCTCCAACTCGTCCTGCAGGAACGCGATCTGGGCGCCGGACATGTTGGACACACCCAACTGCCGCACCTTGCCTTCCGCCATGAGCTGTCCGACGGCGTCCGCCACCTCCCGCGGGTCCATTAACGGATCGGGCCGGTGCAGGAGCAGCACGTCCACGTAGTCCGTTTGGAGCCGCTTCAGGCTTTCATTGACCCGTTCAAGGATGGCGACACGGCTTAGGTCGTAGTGCGTCTCCAGTCCGCGCTCCCCCAGCCTGATCCCGCATTTGGTCTGAAGCTGGATCTTGTCTCGCAGACCCTGCGAACGGGCGAGGACTTCCCCAAAGACGGCCTCGGACTTTCCGCTGCGATAGATATCCGCATGGTCGAAAAGCTCAATGCCAATCCCCTGCGCAGCTTCAATCACCGCGGCTGCCTGATCGATCTCCGAAGGCCCGTAGGACGTGCCGTCCCAAGGGCCGCCGAGTCCCATGCAGCCGTAAATGAGGCGTCCCCGCCCGTTCACATTCGTCATAACTTCAGTATTGTCCCCAGCGCTTACGCGTTGGTGACAATCCAGGCGGTGGTGTCGGAAGGCAGCATGCCATCCTCCAGCGGTGCGCTGGTAACCACAACGGTTCCTTCCGGAAGCTCCACAGGCTCGCTGCCGAAGTTGGTCACCGTGTGCCAGCCATCAGGACGGCTGAAGTGCAGCACATCCTGGTTGCCGGTTTCCACCCACTCAAGTTCCTCGTCGGTTTGGAGTTCGCTGCGCAAGCCCAGAGCCTTGCGGTAGAGCTCAAGGGTGGAACCTTCCACGCCCTCCTGCCTGGAGACTGCGTAGTCCTTGAACCACTCCGGCTGCGGGAGGTGTGCTTTGCCCGCGCCGAATCCGAAGGAAGCACCTTCTGCGGTCCACGGCAGCGGCACACGGCAACCGTCACGGCCAATCTCGACGCCGGGGTTCCGGAAGAAGGACGGGTCCTGGCGTTCAGAATCAGGAATTTCCGAGACTTCACGCAGCCCAAGCTCTTCACCCTGGTAGAGGTAGGCAGAACCAGGGAGCGCAAGCAGCAAGAGCGTCGCGGCGCGTGCACGACGCAAGCCAAGTTCGACGTCGAGCTCTTCCGCCGGCGCGCCGGCCAGCAGCCACCCCTTGCCGTCCTGGCCCTTGGGCTTGCCGCCGGTGATGTCCTGCGCCGCATTGGTTCCCTGCGCTACGGAACCGCCCTTGGGCAGGCCGTAACGGGTGGCGTGGCGGACGACGTCGTGGTTGGAGAAGACCCACGTGGAGGATGCTCCCGATTCCTTGGCCGCTACAAGGTTGTCCGTGATGATCTTCCGGAAAGAGGCAGCGTCGTAGTCGGATTGCAGGAGGTCGAAGTTGAAGGCCTGGCCCAGTCCTTCAGGGCTGGCGTAGCGCGAGCGGCGGGACTCGTGGACCCAGGCCTCGGCGACGGCAGTGCGCGGAGGGTTGTACTCGTTGAAGAGTTTGCGCCACTCGGCGTAGACCTCGTGGACTTCGTCGCGGTCCCAGAAGGGGTGCGAACCGTCGGTGAAGCCGTCCGTACCGTGGGCCTTGGCTTCCAGGTCAGCCTTCATGGGCAGCGGTTCGGAAAGATCCTTGGCCATGCCGTGGGCAACGTCAATGCGGAAACCGTCCACGCCGCGATCCGACCAGAAGCGCAGGGTCTTCAGGAAGTCTTCGCGGACCTCCGGGTTCTCCCAGTTGAAGTCCGGCTGCTCCTTGGCGAAGATGTGCAGGTACCACTGTCCGGGCGTGCCGTCAGGTTCGGTGATCCGCTCCCAGATGGGTCCGCCGAAGACAGAGTCCCAGTCCGACGGCGGCAGCTCGCCGTTTTCGCCCCGGCCGTCGCGGAAGATGTAGCGCTCGCGTGCCGCGGAGCCCTTGGGTGAGGCCAGCGCTTCCTTGAACCACTCGTGGCGGTCGGAGGAGTGGTTGGGAACGATGTCCACCACGATCTTGATGCCCGCAGCATGCAGGGCGGCGGCCATCTCGTCGAAGTCCTCAAGGGTCCCCAGTTTAGGGTCCACATTGCGGTAGTCGTCCACGTCGTAGCCGCCGTCCGCGAGCGCCGACGGGTAGAAGGGGCTCAGCCAGACGGCGTCGATCCCCAGCTCCTTCAGGTACGGGACTTTGGCAGTGATGCCCTTGATGTCTCCGAGCCCGTCACCGTTCGCGTCGTGGAAGCTGCGCGGGTAGATCTGGTAGACGGCCGCTTGGCGCCACCAATTCGGATCGGACATGCGGTGGGCGTCGGTGCGGTGTGCCTGAGTGGCGGAAGTGCTCACGAAACTCCTTTGATTTAGAATCTAAATTTATCTTCCGGACCAGTATGAAACGCCGGTCCGGGAAGGTCAACAACGGCTAGCCCTTAACGGCACCTTGTGTCACGCCGGCCATGACCCAGCGCTGCGTAAACAGGTAAGCAACGATCGCCGGCGCCATCGCCATCAGGTAAGAGGCGAAGGACACGTGGTAGTTGTTGCTGAACTGCGTTTGGAAAAGGTTCTGCCGCACAGGAAGCGTCTGCATTGCCGGATCGGAAATAATCAGCGACGGCATCATGAAGTCATTCCATGCGTAGAGGAACGCGAAGATCCCCACGGTTGCGCTCATCGGTGCCAGCAGCGGAAAAATCAGTTTCCAGAAGGTCTGCCAGGTTGTTGCGCCGTCTATCCTGGCGCTCTCTTCCAGTTCCATCGGGATCGAACGGAGGAATGCGGTGAAGAGCAGGACGCTGAAACTTAGCTGGAACATGGTGGCCAGAAGGATCACGCCGAACGGGTTTTCCAGGCCAAGGCGGCCGGTGAGCTGGATCTGGGGCAGCGCAACCACAGGGAAGGGGATGAACATGGCCCCCAGAAGGTAGAAGAACGAGTACCTGAACAGCCTCCGTTCCCAATTCCGCACGATCGCGTAGGAGGCGAAGGCGGCCAGGATGATCGTGGCAAGGACGGTCCCCGCCGTCACCAACAACGACATCGCGGCCCCCACCGGGAAGTTGGTGAGGGTCCAGGCCTGGACGAAACCCTCGAGGCTAAAGGGTGCAGGGAAGGAGAATGCATTGCCATCCACCGCCTGCCCCTGGGTCTTGAAAGCCATGGAGACGGTGACGTACAGGGGAAGAAGCACAGTCACTGCACAAAGAACGAGGACTGTGGTTGCCGGCCAGTTGACGCGTTCAACTTTGGAGCTGGATTTTTTGGTCATCAGTTGGTTGGTCATTACAGTGCATTCCGTCCGCGAGTCAGCGAGAGCTGTACGAGAGAGATGAGGATGGCGACCACGAAGAAGATCGTCGCGTTGGCCATCTGATAGGCGTAGTCGCCGCCGTTGAAACCGGATATGACAGTCATCGCGATGCTCCGGGTAGATGTCCCCGGGCCTCCGTTCGTTAGCCCGACGATGATGTCGTAAGCATTGAGGAAGCCCTTGAACCCGAGAATGATATTGATGACCACGTAACCGGCCACCAGCGGAAGCGTGATCTTCAGAAGCTGCTGGGATTTGCTCGCCCCGTCGATTTCCGCGGCCTCGTACACATCCCCGGGCACCGCAACCAGGCCCGCAATGTAAATGAGCAGAGCCCCGGGGACTGCCTGCCACGCTGTGACCAGTACGATCGCGATCCATGCGAGGTCGGGATTGGCCAGCAGGCTGCTTTCCAGCCATGGAATTCCTGCCGCAGCGCCGAGGGACGGCAGCGAGTTCGAAAACAGGAAGTTGAAGACGTAGGCGATGATGATGCCGGAAACCACCATGGGGATGACAAAAATGGTCCGGAGTGCCGACTTCATCCGGATTCGCGCGGTGAGCCCGACAGCTAGAAGGAAGGCGATCACGTTCACCGCGATCACTGTGACGATGGAGAATCCGAAAGTGAAGAGGTAACTCTGCAGGATCGCCGGATCACTGAAGATCGCAATGTAGTTGGTTAGGCCGATGAACTCCCAGTCACCGATTCCAATGGAGTTCGTGAAACTGAAGAAGATGCCCATGATGCCCGGAATCGTGATGGCCAGCGTAAACAGAATGAGGCTGGGCACCAGGAAAAGGTAGAAGATCGGTTCAACGCGCCGCCTGCTGCGCGGGGCTTGGCGATCCTGCTTTTGAAGGCCCTGCTTGGATGTTGTGGGGGTGGTGATGGTGGACATGTAGCTGACTCCCTATGGTCTGCACTACTGGCGGAACGCCAGGCGCGCCCAATCTGCGTCGAGGGTGCGGAGGGTGGATGCAGGGGGCGCGCCGAACACGATTGCCTGCGTGTAGTTCATGATGGGGATGGTGCGGGGAACGAGCACCGAGGGACCCTGATAAACCTTGCCGTCGTCGTAGTACTCCACCATTCCCTCAATCCGGGGGTCCGGGACGTTTTCGGTTTCCTTGGTGGGCGTGAAACCCAGTTGCGATTTGTTGTAGGCATCAATCACCTCGGGCCGATACAAATACTCGAGGAAGCCACGCGCAGCGTCCTTATGCTTGGAGGCCTCCGGGATCCAGGCCGCGAGGTCCACGTTGACGCGAACGCGCAAGTCCTTGGGGTCCTCTGTCATCGGCAGCGGAAAGGTTCCGAGCTTCAGGTCGGGGGCTGTCTTGGCGATTTCGCTGAAGGCCCACGGACCTTGCAGATACATCGCAGCTTTGCCCTGTGAGAACGCCAGGTTGCCGTCGCCGTACGCCCGGCTCGCAGCGTCCTTGTTAACGTAGCTCTTTGCCAGCGTCAACATCTTCTGGACGGGCTGTTCAAAATCCTTCTGGAATGAAACTGAAGACTCCGGCCCAACATCCACACCTTCAGCTTCGAGCTTCTTGAAGAAGTCAAGGGTGTCCACTTGGCCGCCTACCGAGTAGTCAAACCACCCTTGGGCGATGGTCCAGTCATCCTTCCAAGTGGCGTAAAACGGTGTTACTCCAGCGGCCTTGAGGGCTTCACACGCTGCGATCAATTCGCTCCAGGTGGTAGGCACGGCGATGTTGTTGGCAGCGAAGATTTCCTTGTTGTAGATCACGGAGGACGCCATGACCGAATACGGCAGCGCACTGGTCCGGCCGGGATACGAACCGTACTGTTCCATGAGCGGACGGAGGTCCTCGCGAATGCGGGATGCTGCCTCCGTCCCTGACAAGTCGCTCAACGCTCCTCGCTGGACGAACCGGGACGTTTCCATGTTGTAGTTAGCAAGGGCGATGTCCGGCGGATTGCCGCGAACGAAACTTGCGGACACGACGTCGACGCCGGAAGTGTCGAGTACCACCTCGGTTTCGTCCTGGGACGCGTTGTAGTCGGCAACAAGTTTGGTCATGAACCCGATGGCTTCCCGTTTGCTGAACGTGAAGCGGATCGTCTCTTTGTCCGAATCCCCGCTACTACCCGAGTCCCCGGTGCAGCCGGAGAGCAGGCCTGCGAGCAGTGCCATGCCCAGCCCTATTGCTGCAAAGCGTTTCCTGCGTGTCGATTTCACAGACACCGTAGCCCTTTCGTCTTGCGGACCTCAGTGGCCGCATTCCCATCGTGCGGCGCACCATGCGCATCGCCACCCGAAGTTTAGATAGGAGCTAAATTTATGTCCTATCGCTAACCATGTTGAGTGATGCCCGCCACAGGGTCAAGAGTTTCGCGAAATGCGTCGTCATCTAAATTTATGTACTAAATTTAGAGAGACCGCTCTATCACTCCGATAGGGCGGCTGAAAAGTGGGAGCTCCGAATGCAGACCGGGACCGCACCGTCAACGCAACTGGTTCGCAGGGTCAACGCCAGCGCCATGCTCAAAGCCATGCGCGGCGCCGGCATCGTCACCGGCACCGAGCTGATGGCCGCCACCGGGCTCTCACGAGCCACCGTCATTTCGATCTGCGACGAACTGGTCCGGCTCGGCTGGCTTCAGGAATTGGAGAACCAGCGAGGAGCCGGTGATTACGTCAAGGGCAGGCCTGCGCGGCGCTTCGCTTTTGACGACAGCGCGGCCAGCGTGATCGGCATTGACATAGGTGCCAACAAGATCACAGCGATTGTGGCCGACATGGCCGGTACGCCCTTGTCCCAGGTCACGATGCCTTTCCGCGCCTACAACGTCCCGGCCAAGGAACGCGTAGACGTGCTGGACAGCATCGCGGCAGAGGCCTTGGAAAAGGCGGGCGTATATGCCGACTCAGTCCTAGCCGTGTCTGTTGGCGTCGCTGCCCCGGTCAGCCGCGCAGGCGAGGTCCTCAGGGCACAGGAATTCTGGAAATCGTTCGATGTCCGCAAGATCGTGTCCGAGCGCCACGGTTGGCACGTACTCTTGGAAAACGACGCCAACCTCGCAGCCCTCGCAGAACGCTGGCAGGGCAGCGCACAGGGAGTCGACAATCTGGTAGTCATGCTCGCCGGCGACCGTTTGGGGTCCGGCATCCTCGAATCCGGCCGTTTGCTCCACGGGCAGGTTGGTGGTTTCGGGGAACTGGGATACCTGGACAACGTGGACGGTGTGGGCGACACATACGGCATTGCCCACTACGCAACCTTATGGGGCCGGGAAGCCCTCGATTCCGGCGCGGAAACTAAACTGCGGGAACTGTGCGGTGGTGATCCCGAAGCCCTGACGGCAGAGATGGTTTTCAGGGCGGCAAAAGAAGGCGACCGCGCAGCCCACAAGATCATGGACCGTATGGCGCACCGCATGGCCCGAGTGGTCGGCTCCATCAGTACGTTGGTCAATCCCGAGCTGGTGGTTATTGCCGGAGCCGTCGCGGATTCTGCACAGACCCTGATCCCGGCCATGGAAAAGCAGGTGCCCGACTTCACCTTCACTCCCCCACGCCTGGCAACATCAGCCCTGGGAGATGGCATTGTGTCCCTCGGCGCGATCCGCCACGCGTTGGACTACGTGGAAGAGAATGCACTGGATCTCTATCCGGCCTCACTGTCAAAGCAAGTTGCCGCCGGCTGATCAGGGGTTGCACCTCTTCCGGGGCTGATCCCGGCGCCGGCCCTATTCCGGCATGGACATTGTCCGCAGGTCCAGTTGCCGCAGGACCCTGTCAGCCACTTCCGGATCGGTCCCTGGCTCGTTGCGGGCTGCCACCACTTCCTGGCGGGCGGCATCGAGGGCGATGGTCTGCACTGCGATGGACAGTTCCCGACCACGCTTGCGCTTCTCAGCAACGGATTCGTTCTGCAGCGTGCCATCCAATAGCTCGGCATGGAGGCGGCGCATCTTTTCCTTGACCAAGGCCACCTTCTCGGCAGGGAGCTCCTTCATGAGGTCATGGTCTTTCAAAGCAGCCACGGCAGCCGACTGGGCCCGCTTGGCAAGGACCTTGGCCGCGTCCTGCTCATGTGATCCGTCCTCCGTCGCATCCAGGACGCGCATGAGCCACGGCAGCGTGAGCCCGGGGAGGACCAAGGTGGCCAGGAGCACCGCGCAGGCAATCACCAGGATCTCGTGACGGGCCGGGAAGTCGCTGCCATCCGGCAAGGTCATGGGGAGGGCCAAAGCAAGGGCCAGGGTGGCCAGGCCGCGCATGCCGCACCATGTCAGGATCAGCACTTCCTTGGGCGACGTCGGTTGCAACAGGTTTCTGCGCCTACGCGCAGTGAGGGCGAGGAGGCCCAGCCAGAGGAAGCGCACCACGAATACCAGGACGCAGATCACTACGGCCATGCCGATCATCCCGAAAATGGCAGTACCTTCATCGCGGATGACGTGACGGATCTCCAGCCCCACCAGCCCAAAGGCCAGCCCGGTGGCCAGCAGCTCCACCACGTCCCAGAAGGCGGTGCGCGTAATCCGCTCTGCAGCGTCCTGCGGCCGCGTATGACGCTGCAGTTCCAGGGCGGTGACGACGACGGCCACCACACCTGAGGCGTGCAGCTCTTCCGCGAGAATATAGGCGGCAAAAGGAACCACCAAGGTCACTGCGCTACGGGCAACCATGGAGGTAACCAGCTTGGTGATGAACTTGGTCAACCAGCCCATCGCGATGCCAATCAGAACAGCCAGCGCAGCGCCAATGACGAACTGCGGAATAACTTCCGGCCCCACCTCCTTGCCGGACATTGTTGCTGCCACTGCTGCCTGGAAGATCACAATTGCCGCGGCGTCGTTGAAGAGGCCCTCGCTCTGGAGGACCGTGATGAGCCGGCGCGGCATGTGCACGCGGCCCGCCACGGACTCCACGGCAACGGGGTCCGGCGGGGCCACCATGGCACCCAAGGCAATGGCAGCCGGGATACCGATGCCCGGAATCATGAGCCACGCAGCGCCAGCCACCACTGCCGTGGACACCACCACCAGGGCTACGGCCATCAGCAGCAGTGTCCGCCAACGCACACGGAAAACCGCCCAGGAACTCTTCTGCGCCGTTGCGAAAAGCAGGGGCGGAAGGAAGATGGGGAGGATCAGTTCAGGCGAGATCTCAAACTCGGGGAAGCCGGGAATGAAAGTGAGCGCAACAGCCAGGAGCAGCATCAGGACCGGGTAGGGAAGCCGAAGCCTGTCCCCCAAGCCCACTGCCACAACCGTTGCAAGCAGCAACCCGACAATGAGCGCCAACTGATCCATTTTCCTGCTTCCCCTGAAGTTGCACGGCACTTCCCCAGGCGAAGCCGAAAAAGTTCCCTACCAACATATCCCGGTGCACAGGCCTATCCCGGCGAACAGGCAACGCTTGTATTAGCAGCGATTGAATCAACAGCGCTGTATCAGTCCTCCGTCAGGGCGTCCACAACATCGTCGGTACCATCCTTGAACGTGATGGTCCGGTGAATGGTCCCCGGCAGTTCCAAGACGGCCGCTGTCACCAAGGCAACGTTGGCCCTAGAGGTCTCCGTGCCATTGCCGGGGTTGGCTGGATCCGTTTCGATCAGCCCGGTCGCAGGCTCGTTCGTCAAAGTTCCCGGGCCCAGGACGGTCCAGTCCAGGTCAGTGCCCCGCAGGTATTCGTCGGCCGCCGCTTTGGCCTCGGCATAAGCGAAGAACGGGTGGTCTTCCGGGACGCCGTGATCTTTGGCGGCTCCGATGTAGGACACCATCACGTATCGCTTGACGCCGGCCTCGGCCGCCGCATCCATCGAGCGGATGGCTGCGTCACGATCCACGGCGTAGGTCCTGGCAGGATTGCCTCCGCCGGCGCCGGCCGACCAGACCACGGCGTCGTGGCCCTTGAACGCCTGGGCGAGTTCCGCCGTCGTCGAATTTTCCACGTCCAGCACCTCAGCATTTGCGCCGGTCTCCGTGACATCTGCCACATGATCGGGATTTCGGATGAAGGATGTGACGTCGTGACCTTCGCCACTAAGAATGCGGGACAGATGCAGGGCCACTTTCCCGTGGCCGCCTATGATTGCGATTCGGCTCATGGACCCATTCTGTCCCACTGAACGAAAAAAGACCCCGCAGGCGAATGCTGCGGGGTCTTGCTCTGTAGCGGTGGGGAGGCTCGATCTCCCGACCTCACGATTATGAGTCGTGCGCTCTAACCAACTGAGCTACACCGCCACGAATGAGAAAAACCTGTGTCAAGCCGGTCAAAACCGCCTTGACACAGGCCCTCATCCAGAGCCCCCCACCGGAATCGATCCGGTGACCTCGTTCTTACCAAGAACGCGCTCTACCACTGAGCTAGGGGGGCAACGAGTAAATACTCTACCGGACGTTTTCGGAAGCTACAAATCGGTGAAAAAACGCGGAAAAACAGCGCCGACACAATTTGCGAAGACGCGAACTTCCTGATCTATATTTCGCACCGCCGGCAACCGCCGTCAGCGCTTTTGGCGGATCGAATCAGGGCAGCCGGAGCACCTGCCCAGGGTAGATCCGGTCCGGATTGGGTACCGTATCTGCGTTGGTGGCGATGAACGCTCCGAGGTCCACGCCGTACTGCGCAGCGATTCCACTCATGGTGTCTCCCTGCTCCACCACCACCTCTGTGACCCGCGGTGCCACCGGCCCCGGCTGGCCGGTCCCTGCAGCGGCCTCTGAGGCGGCCTCCTGCGCCTGCGGCTGAACCTCCGGGGCCTCAGGTTCCAAGCCCTCTTGCTCGGCCTCCTGAGCTGCTGCGGCGTCCGCAGCTGCCTGCTGCTGGGCTGCCTGTGCGGCAGCAGCCTCCGCAGCGGCCGTATCCGCAGCGGAAACCTCGACAGCGGCAGCATCCTCCGCTGCCTGGCTCGCCGCACTCCGGTCTACCGCACCATGCTTCACTTCAGCCTGGTTCACTTCAGCCTGGTTCGCTTCGGCATGGTCTACAGGAGCTGCCCCGCCCCTTTCACCAGCGCCCTTGCCACCGAAGCCCAGGTTCTTCTTCACGTTATCCAGCAATCCCATGGAGCACCCTCCCGATTTTCTGCTTGCGTTCAGCCGTGCCTCGATCGTACGGCCGAGCCCGTCCCCATGGAACCCGGTGTCGTTCGGGACTCCCGCCGCAGAAGGGCCGGAAAAGCGAACAAGGCCAGGCGTGAAGCGTTAAACGCGTCAGGGGGCCGGCTCGAAAGCCGACCCCCTGACGGGAACTACTTAGTGATGATCACCAAGGCAGTGTTTACCACTTGCCCTTGCGGTTGAAATCGCGGTGTCCGCCTTCGCCGCCGCTGCGGGGCTTGCGTGCGCCGTCACCGTGACCGCCGAAGCGTGAACCGCTGGCCTGTCCGCGATCGCGGTCGCCGAAGCTGCCTGCGGTGCGCTCAGAGCGGTCGCTGTAGGAGCGGCCGCCGCGGTCAGCGGAGGTACGCTCGCCGTCGGACTTGCGGAAGTCCTTCTTGAAGCCACCGGCACCCTTGAAGTTTCCGCCGCCACGGTTTTCGCGGTCGCCGTAGCCACCACGTCCACCAGCGCCGCCACCCTGGTAGCTGCCACGGTCGCCGCTGGGCCTGCGGCCGTTATCCAGCTCGAGGTTGATCAGTTCGCCACCGATGCGGGTGCGGGACAGTGCGCGCAGCTGCTCGGGGCTCAGGTCTGCCGGGAGCTCCACCAGGGAGTGGTCCGAGCGGATGTCGATGCCGCCGATCTGTGCGGACGAGATACCGCCTTCGTTGGCAATTGCACCAACGATGGAGCCCGGCATGACGCGCTGGCGGCGTCCCACGGAGATCCGGTAGGTGGCGTTGCCCTCGGTCAGTGCACGGGTCGGGCCACGGGAACCGAAGCCGTCCTTGGAGCGCTCGCGCTTCTGGTACTCAGGAGCGGCAGGCAGTTCCTTGACCAGCAGCGGCTGTCCACCCTGGGCCATGACGGCCAGGGCTGCAGCGATTTCCGACGCCGGAACGTTGTGCTCTTCTTCGTAGGAGGAGATGAGGTCGCGGAACGCTGCAACATCCTCGGACTCGAGGGTCTCGGTGATGCGCTCGGCGAACTTGCCCAGGCGAAGAGTGTTGACGGTCTCGGCGGTAGGCAGGTGCATCTGCTCCACCGGCTGACGCGTGGCCTTTTCGATGGAGCGCAGCAAGTACTTTTCACGCGGCGTCATGAACAGGATGGCATCGCCGGAACGGCCTGCACGGCCCGTACGGCCAATGCGGTGCACGTAGGACTCAGTGTCGTGAGGGATGTCGTAGTTGATCACGTGGCTGATGCGCTCAACGTCAAGGCCACGGGCCGCGACGTCGGTAGCAACCAGGATGTCGATGCGGCCTTCCTTCAGCGCGTCCACAGTGCGTTCGCGCTGCTGCTGCGGGATGTCGCCGTTGATGGCGGCAGCCTGGAAACCGCGGGCCTTGAGCTTGTCGGCCAGGTCCTCGGTAGCCATCTTGGTGCGCACGAAGGCGATAACGCCGTCGAATTCTTCAACCTCGAGGATGCGGGTCAGGGCGTCCAGCTTGTGCGGGCCCATGACCTGAAGGTAGCGCTGCTTGGTGTTGGCGCCGGTGGTGGTCTTGGACTTCACCGAGATCTCGGCCGGGTTGTTCAGGTACTGCTTGGACATGCGGCGGATCTGGCCCGGCATGGTGGCAGAGAACAGCGCAACCTGGCGGGTTTCCGGGGTCTGCTGGAAGATCTGCTCTACGTCATCGGCAAAGCCCATGCGCAGCATCTCGTCAGCTTCGTCCAGCACCAGGTACTGGAGTTCGGACAGGTCCAGGGAACCCTTGGCGATGTGGTCGATTACGCGGCCGGGGGTACCGACAACAACCTGTGCGCCACGGCGCAAGCCCGCGAGCTGGGGACCGTAAGCCGAGCCACCGTAAACCGGGAGCACGGTGAAATCATCAATGTGCTTGGCGTAGGAGGTGAAAGCCTCCGCAACCTGGAGAGCCAGTTCACGCGTCGGAGCCAGGACCAGGGCCTGGGTCTTGCGGGACGGGCCGTTAAGGTCATGAAGTTCGGCCAGGCGGGACAGGGCGGGAACAGCGAAAGCTGCGGTCTTGCCGGTACCGGTCTGGGCGAGGCCAACTACGTCGCGGCCTTCGAGGAGCAGCGGGATGGTGGCTGCCTGGATGGGGGACGGCTTCTCGTAGCCGACGTCCTGCAGGGCGGCCAGAACGCGTCCGTCGATGCCAAGATCGACGAAGCGGACGCCTTCTTCTTCCTCTTCTTCTGCCTTGGGGGCAGGAGCTTCAGTGAAGGTGGGTGCTGCAGTCTCGGCTGCAGCGGTCTCGACGGGGGCAGCGGCAGCAGCCGGTGCTTCAGCTTCGGCGGGTGCGGAGGTCTCTGCTACATCAGCGGACTCAGCAGTGTTGGCGTCGAAGTTTTCGTTGAGATTTTCGGTCATAGGGGGAAATTCCTCATCCATAGGGCAGTCGGCGCGACCCGGTTGGGCTGGCCGCATTACTCGTCGCGAGAAACAGGAAAAGGTGCCCTGCTTTCGCAAGAAGTCCGGCGCTATCGCAATCCCATGGCAGGACTTCCCGCTGCATCTCTTGGCTGCTATCCCAGCAGTCTGTACAGCGTTTTCTTTAGCCGGCTCTCCCTATGAAAATGCCCGCACACATTTGCGGGCCCCAACACTTACCAGTCCTGCCTCAAGAATTGGGCAGGATAAAGGGATTTCCGGAGTGGGGGATATTTCAAGTGTAGGGCACGGAGGCCCATCACCGCGAGTTGAGAGTCCGGGAAGTCCGGGTGAGCTTGTTCACACCGGGTCGCAAGGCTCCCCCACCGGGGCTTCTAGAGCCCGTTTCTCCGCAGTACCTTTTCGAAGACCGGGTGGTAGTCCTCCTGCAAACGGATTTCCCCATCGGCGTCCGCATCCAACAGGATCTGCACCAGTTCAGGGCTGGGCTCGCTGAACCACTGCCCCACAGTAATGCCGTGTTTGGGGACGAAGGTGCGGTGGATGTGGTCGCCGGCGGAAATGGTGCCTGTCTTGATCACCCGGAGGTAGGTTCCAACCCGGCCAGCCTGCGTGAAACGCTTCACCCATTGAGATTCGCCGATCACCCGTTGGAACGTAGCGCACGGTACGCGCGGGGACGTGACTTCCAGCTCCACATCCAGGCCGATCTTCCAGCGTTCCCCGATGACCGCGCCCGTGGTTTCGATTCCGGCCACACGAAGGTTCTCCCCGAAGACACCAGCCGGCAACTCCCGCTGCAACTCACCTGACCAGTAGTCCGCATCCGCCTGCGAATATGCGTACAAGGCTTGGTCTTCGCCACCGTGGTCCACCCTGTTTGCCTGCACATCCCCGTGGAGCCCAAGTTTGTGAACCTTGACTGGCCCCTCCACCGGACGCTTGTCCATGCCGGTGACTCCCACACTCCCATCGGGGTCGGGCAGCAACTGGTGGACACGGCAGACGGCGAGGAGGGATGCGGTGTTCATGGTCACCAGTGTACGGACGGGCAGCTCCAAGATTAAGGATCGAATCGGTAGCCCATACCGGCTTCCGTGTGCAGGTGCCGGGGCTCGGCAGGATCCCGCTCCAGCTTTCGCCGCAGCTGGGCTATGTAGACGCGCAGGTACTGCGTTTCCTTCGCGTATGCCTGCCCCCAGACCTGAGTGAGGATCTGCTGCTGGCTCACGAGCTTCCCCTTATTACGGACCAGCAACTCCAGGATGTTCCATTCGGTGGGCGTCAGGCGCACTTCCGAGCCATCCTTGAGAATCTTCTTGCCCGCCAGGTCAACCATGAAGTCCGTGGTGGCCAGCGTTGGTTCCTCATGTTCGGTCACCACCCGGCGCGAAGCGACCCTCAACCGCGCCAGCAGCTCATCCAAACCGAAAGGCTTGGTCACGTAGTCGTCCGCACCGGCGTCGAGCGCTTCAACCTTGTCCTCCGAGGCGTGCCGGGCGGACAGCACAATGATGGGCATACTGCTCCAGCCGCGGATGCGTCTGATGATCTCCACCCCGTCCATGTCCGGCAGGCCAAGGTCCAGCACCACGATCTCCACCGGTTGCTTGGCAGCGGCTTGCAGGGCGTCGGCGCCATTGCCCACCGTCAGTGCTTGGTAGCCATGTGCCTGAAGGGTGATCTGCATGGCCCTGGCGATACGGGCTTCGTCCTCGACGATCAGCACCAACGTCATTGCGGGCCCCCGGTCCACAGCGGCAACGTGACCACCATGGTCAGCCCGCCACCCGGCGTCGGCTCCGCTGCGAGCCTGCCGCCCATGGCCTCGCTGAAACCCTTCGCGACAGCCAGTCCCAAACCAATCCCGCCACCAGCACTGGCCCTGCCTTCCACCGCAGGCGACAGCGATGGCGACGGTGAATCACCAAAGCGCTGGAACGGTTGGAAAATATCCACCACTTCCTTCTGCCCGACTCCGCTGCCGTGATCGATGATCCTCAGTTCGCTGGCGGGCCGGTCCCCCAAGGTAATGCCGGCGCCGGCACGGGCAGTGAGGACCACATCCGAGTCAGGCGCGTACTTCACGGCGTTCTCCACGATGTTGGCCACCACCCGCTCGAGCATTCCGGCGTCGGCCTGGACCGGGGGAAGGTTGGGCGCAAGTTCATTGCGCAAACGCTCTTGGGGAATTCCCCTTAGCGCCTGCGGCAGCACCTCAGCCCACACAATTCCGGTCAACAGCGGGTTGACCGCGTCCGCCGTGATACGGGACATGTCCAGGAGGTTGTCCACCAAATGGTCCAGTCGGTCCGCATAATCCTCGATGGTCTCCAGCAACTCGCGCTCAACATCCGGCGGAAAATGCACATCCTCCTGGCGCAAGCTGCTGACAGCGAGCTTGATTCCGGCCAAGGGAGTCCGAAGGTCATGCGACACAGCGCGCAGGATGGACGTCCGCATCTTGTTGCCCTCGGCCAACCGCACGTTATCCCGCCGGCTCTTCACCAGCTGCTGCCTCTCCCGGACAGCCACCACGAAAGCCCCGAACGCAGCCAACATCCGTTGGCGTTGCGCTGATAACGGTCCGCCGCGCAACAGCAGGGTGTAATGGGGATCGACGACGGCGGTGTGGTCGGCGGCGGCATGGGTCAACGGCGGATTCGGGCCGGCACTCGCCAGGACACGCAACTCGGGTTGGGTACCGGCTGACGCCGTACCCGAGGCTCCGGGCGTCTGACCTGATGAACCTTGGCCCCACGAACCCAGGAGCGTTACTGCCTCCATGCCCAGGTTGCTCCGCACTTTTTCAAGAAACGATTCCAAGCTCCCATCCGAGCTAAGGATTTGCAGGGCGAGCCCACTGAGGGCCGTGGCCTCGGCCCCGGAGCGAGCCGCTTCCTGAGCGCGGCGGCTTGCCAGGCCCACGGCGAGCGCCACTCCACAGGCCACGGCAAGGAAAACCACCAACGTGAACAACGTGGTGGGATCAGCGATGGATAGGGACCCAACGGGGTCGGCGGAGAAGTAGTTAAGGAGGAAGCTGCCCAGGACCGCGGCCACCACTGCCGGCCACAAACCACCGATGGCCGCCACCGCAACAGCTACTGCCAGTTGCAACAGCATGATCATGGCGAAGTTGCGGAATCCGAAGACAGTGACCATGAGTTCAATGCCGGGCGGCAGCAGGACAGCCAACACCAGGCCAGTGATGACGCGGGCGGAGCCAATGCCGCGGACCGGCGGAAGCCGCAGCAGCACGCCGTCGTCGACGTTGCTTTGTGCTTCTGGTCCCGGCATGGCTACATCCTTACACGGTTCCGCAGATGGGGACTTCTTCCCATTTACGGCTGTCACCCGTGCCTGCACCGCGCACAGGGACTAGGCTTGCTCTGAGCATTCTGGTCCGGCGTGGCGCCGGACACTTCAACGGTCTATCCAGGGGGATACACATGGACCCGAAAGACAGCCCTGACGCGGCCGGCAACAACGGCCGCGGCAGGGATAACAACGGCGACTTCGGAGCGGGCAACAACCAGCCCAAGCCTCCTCCATGGCAGGTACCCAAACCTGAACTCCATCCTGAGCTGTTCACACCTGTGGAAAGCGACCCGGCGCAAGGCGGCCCCGCGCAAAGCGGCCCCGGCAACGGGAGCACAGGGAAGAGGAAGAAAGCTCCTGCTGGGGCACCGCAGCCCGGGGCATTCCCAACCGGGGCACCCCAGCCCGGCCAACCCCTCCCCGTGATCGATCCCTTCGCCAAAGAACGCGAACGCGGTGAGGCCGAGGCAGCAAAGAAGAAAAAGCGCTCGCAGCGCCGCACCGTGGTGGTGGGTCTCGGTGTCACTGCCCTCCTGGCCGGAACCATCACCGCGATCGTGGCCAGCAACGAGAAGGAAGCTGATTACGCGCAGGTCTGTTTCAATGAGGAAACCGGCGAGCGCGTTGACGACAACCAGTGCGACAACAGCAGCTCGGCGGGCCGAAGCTCAGGTGTCTACGCCTGGTACTTCTACTCACGCGGAGCCAGCGTGCCTGCCGTGGGCCAGAACCGCAGCTCCTACCCGAGCTATACCAAGAACGTGCCTACGGACGCCAAGACTTCCAAGGGTTACAGCACCAAGGGCGGCACAGTAAGCCGCGGCGGCTTCGGCAGCAGCTCCAAAAGCGGCGGAAGCTCGGGAGGCTAGGCGTGCGTCGACTGCCCTCCGAGCCCAGGCCGGACTGGAAGCAAAAGATCGAAGAACAGGGCCTGGTATTTTCCACTACCACCATGCCCGATGGCCGGAAAATCGAATACTGGAACGAATCGGCGTACTACGAATTCACCATGGACGAGGTGGAAACCCTCGAGAAGACGGCCGAGGACATGCACATCATGTGCTTGGAGGCCGCGAAGTACCTGGCCACCGGGGCCATGGGCGATATCGGCATTGGGCAGCAGGCGTTGGAACTCGCCGGCGAATCACTGCTGGCCGCCGACATGGACATCTACGGTCGGTTCGACTTCATCTATGACGGCAAGGGCGGTCCGGCCAAGATGCTGGAGTACAACGCCGATACCCCCACCGGACTGATCGAAGCCTCCGTTGCCCAATGGTTCTGGCTGCAGGACGTTTTCCCGGAGAAGGACCAGTGGAACGGCATCCATGAGGCCCTGATCCGGCAGTGGAAGAAGCTGCAGTTCCGTACCGGCATGAGCACCCTGCACGTTGCCCACTCGGAGGCGGAGGAATCCGGCGAGGACTGGATGACAGCGGCCTACATGCGGGATGTCGCAAGCCAGGGCGGGTGGACCACCATTGGCATCAACATGTCCGATATTGGCTGGGACCCCAACCTGAACCGGTTCGTGGACCTGGACAACTTCATGATCAGCACCATGTTCAAGCTGTACCCGTGGGAACTGATGATGAAGGAGCCTTTCGGACACCGCCTCCTCCAGCGCGCCCACAACCCGCGCTGGGTTGAGCCGGCATGGAAGATGCTGCTGTCCAATAAGGCCTTGCTGGCGGCGCTATGGCATCTCTACCCCAACCACGAAAACCTGCTTCCCGCCTACCTCGGCGATCCAGGTCCCCTCAAGGAATGGGTGGCCAAGCCGCTGCACGGACGTGAGGGCGACAACATCCGCATCCATGCCCCAGGCATCGAAATCCAGCAGCCGGGTGGATACGGACGCGAAGGCTGGTGCTTCCAGCAGTACCACTCCCTCCCCGACTTTGACGGGAACCACCCAGTACTGGGTCTCTGGGTAGTGGATGGCGAATCCGTGGGTTGTGGCATCCGCGAATCCGACGGACCCATCACGGACTACTTCTGCCGCTTTGTCCCCAACACCATCGACGCCCCGGCGCCTGTCGCGCCCCCTGCTACTTCCTACGGAGCTGCACTATGAGCACTGAAATTTCGACGCCGGGTGGCGGCTCAGCGGGCGGCGACCGTACCGCCGTCGTACCTTCCAAAGGCCTCCACGCCGGGATCCTTGACCTGGGCGACTCCGTCATGCTGGGCCTTGCGTCCACCGCCCCCGTCTACTCGCTGGCCGCCACGCTGGGCCTCATTGTCGCGGTCAACGGCAACTACACTCCCCTGATTCTGATCCTCGGCTTCATCCCGGTGTTGTTCATTGCCTACGCCTTCCGTGAGCTCAACAGCGCCATGCCCGATTGCGGTACTACGTTCTTCTGGGCCCGGAAAGCCTTCGGGCCGTGGGCCGGTTGGCTGGGCGGCTGGGGCGTGGCGCTCGCGGGCGTGGTGGTGCTGGCCAACCTGGCTCAAATCGCGGGCAAGTATCTGTGGTTGCTGATCGGGGACGGTTCCTTGGCCGACAATACGTGGCTGGTGACGGCTACGGGCGTGTTGTTCATCGTGTTCATGACGTATGTGAACCATCGCGGCATCCGGCTGGGCGAGCACGTCCAGCGCACCCTGACCTATATCCAGTACATCTCGTTGGGCATCTTCGCTGTGGCCATCGTCTTCCGGATCGCTGGTGGAGCGCCTGAAGGGCAGGCCTTCGATTTCGAGTGGTTCAACCCGGCCGGCGCCTTTGCCGATCCCGGTGCCGTGGTCCACGGTGTCCTGCTTGCCTTGTTCATTTATTGGGGCTGGGACACGTGCCTGGCGCTGAACGAGGAGACGGAAAACCCGGCCAAGACCCCCGGTCGTGGCGCCGTGATTTCGGCCTCTGTCCTGGTGGCGATCTACGTTTCCGTAGCCCTCCTGGTGATGATGTACGCCACGATCGGTACCGACGGCATCGGGCTGGGCAACGAAGCCAACCAGGACGACGTCTTCCTGGCCATGAAGGACGTCGTGTTGGGCCCTTGGGGCTGGCTGATCATCGTGGCCGTGCTCGCATCCGTCCTGTCCTCCACACAGACAACCATCCTCCCGACCGCCCGCGGAACCCTGTCCATGGGCGTCCACGGTGCGCTGCCGCCCCGATTCGGTAAGGTCCACGAGCGCTTCATGACTCCCGGCTTCTCCACCCAGGTGATGGGTGCGGTGGCCGTGGTGTACTACGTGGCCATGAGCTTCCTGAGCGAAAACCTGCTCTCGGACTCCATCAGCGCCATCAGCCTGTTCATCGCGTTCTACTACGCGCTAACCGGCTTCTCCTGCGTGTGGTTCTTCCGCTCTACGCTCCGGGACTCGGCGCGGAACCTGTGGTTCCGCGGCATCCTGCCGTTCCTCGGCGCACTGTCCCTCACCGTGGCGTTCTTCATCTCCGCAGTCCAGATGTGGGATCCGGCGTATGGCGACACGCAGATCTTCGGCATTGGCGGGGCGTTCGTCAGTGGCGTGCTGCTGCTGGCTCTGGGCGTGGTTTTGGCCGTGGTGTGCCGCTTCGCACCCTCCACCCGTGGCTACTTCACGGGTGAACGCGCAGAGGCTGGGGCGGTCCGGGGCGAGTAGGCTGTGCTGCCGGCCGGCGGGTTAGCCACCTAGGATGCTGGAATGAGCGATTCAACGACGAACACCTCCGACGTCCTTGCCCTCGATTCCCTGCTGGCTGCCGACGAGCTGGCCCTCCGCGACCGGGTTCGCGACTACACCGCGCAACGGATCCGTCCAAACATCGCACGCTGGTACGAGGACGCTCATTTTCCACGCGAGCTCGCCCCGGAGTTGGGCGAGCTCGGTGTCCTGGGCATGCACTTGGAGGGTTACGGCTGTCCCGGGCGGACCGCCGTCGAATATGGCCTTGCGGCAATGGAACTGGAGGCCGGGGATTCGGGGATCCGCACCTTCGTCTCGGTGCAGGGCTCCCTGGCCATGACGGCGATCCACAAGTGGGGTTCGGAGGCACAGAAAGAGCAGTGGCTGCCACGGATGGCTGCCGGCGAGCTGATCGGTTGCTTCGCCCTGACGGAGCCGGCGGCGGGGTCGGACCCCTCCTCCATGACGACCCTTGCCCGTGAAACCGCCGATGGCTGGGTCCTCGACGGGGCCAAGCGCTGGATCGGCCTCGCGTCGATTGCAGACGTCATGGTGGTGTGGGCAATCACCGGGGACGGAATCCGCGGGTTCCTTGTTCCCGCCGGAACGCCCGGCGTGACCGCGACCCCCATCGAGCCGAAGCTCTCCATGCGCGCTTCGGTTCAGTGCGATGTAAAGTTCGACGGCGTGAGGCTGGGTCCTAAGGCCATCCTCCCGGGTGCACTGGGACTTCGAGGACCGTTCTCCTGCTTGAATGAGGCGCGCTACGGTATCGCGTGGGGTGCCATGGGCGCTGCCCGCGACTCGTACGAAGCCGCACTGGAGTATGCCGGAAACCGACTCCAATTCGGTCGCCCGCTTGCTGGCTACCAACTCACGCAGGAGAAACTGGTGAACATGCTGGTGGAGATCCAGAAGGGCACCATGCTTGCCCTTCACTTGGGCCGTTTGAAGGACGCCGGCCACCTTCAGCCCCAACAGATTTCCATGGGCAAACTGAACAACGTCCGCGAAGCCATCAAAATCGCCCGCGAGGCCCGCACCATCCTGGGCGGTAACGGCGTCACACTGGACTACTCACCGCTGCGTCACGCCAACAATCTGGAATCCGTGCGGACTTACGAGGGCACGGATGAGGTTCATACCCTGATTCTGGGGCAGCACATTACAGGCCTTGGGGCCTTCCGCGGCTAGCCCCCAAGTAGGTCGCAGATCAGGTCGTTTTCAGGTCTGGGAACGACCTGAACTGCGACTCAGTTGGGTGAGGGTTCGGGGAGGACCACCAGCTTGAAGTAGCCACGCAGTCCCTTGACCACGTCCACCTCGTCGGGGGCCAGCAGCCATTGCGTTTGAAGCCCGTCCCATAGCGCAACAAGGGACACGGCAGCTTCATCAGGATCGACGCCGGGGCGAAGCCGGCCCTCTGCGGCCAGCTCGGCAAACCGCCGAGCATAGCTCTTGCGAAGACGTTCGAATCGTTCAGTGAAGTAGACCCGCCCGGGATGCGAATCGGTGACTGACTCCGCGCACAGAACGGTGTACAACTCAACCACGCCGGGAATGTTCTCATTGAAGAGCGCCGTCCGGATCACCGAATCAACCAAGCCTCCTTCCATGTCGTCCGGGAAGGCATCTCCGGTGATTTCATCGCGCCGCTCCAGGACTGCCATCAGGAGATCGCGCTTGGACGGGAAATAGTGCAGCAGGCTGGTTTGGCTCAGCCCCACCTTGTCGGCAACGTCCTGGAGGGATCCACCCCGATAGCCGTGGGCAGCAAACACCTCATGGGCAGCGTCCAGGATGGTCCGCCGCCGTTCTTCGGATTTCGCATAGGGGCCCCGCCGCGCTGCGCGACCCACGTCCTTTGTGGTCATGGCTAGCCAGTGTACATGCGTGTTACGGGTTCAATATGAAATTCGAGTAGGTACTCGAATTTTCTGTTACCGTGGTCACACTTGCCGCGGCGGGACCCACGAATCCAAGCCCGCGTCATCGTCAACCTGACACGAAGAGGTGAAGGCTCATGACCCGATTCACGCGAAGACAACTCCTGGGCGCAGGCCTGGGGACAGCAGCCATGGGCCTGCTGACCGGGTGCGCTACTCCAGGAACACAGTCCGTTAATGCTGCACCAACCATCCCCGCCGCAGACGAGCCCGTGCGACTGACCTACTGGGCTTGGCTCAAGGATTTCCAGAACGTCGCCGACGTCTGGAATGCAGCCAATCCGAACATCCAAGTGGACGTGGTATGGATCCCGGGCGGCAACAACGGCGGATATCAGAAGCTCTACTCGGCCTTGGCAGCAGGCGGCGGACCGGACCTGGCCCAGGTGGAGTTCCGTTCCATCCCGGAGTTCATGCTGGTAAACGGCCTGGTGGATGTATCCCGCTACGGCGCCAATGACCATGCCCACTTGTACGACCCCACCTTGTGGAAGCAGGTCAGTTACACCGGAGGCGTCTACGGCATCCCCCAGGACGCCGGCCCCATGGGCATGTTCTACCAACCAGCCGTCCTGGATAAGGTGGGCGGAGCCGCTCCAAAAACCTGGGACGAATGGGCTGCTTTGGCCGCCGAACTTCGCTCCGTGGACAGCTACCTGGACTGTTTCCCCATCAGCGATGCCTCTCCGTTTGCCTCTTTCGCGGGGCAGGCCGGCGCGCAGTGGCTGCGCCCGGAGGAGGATGGCTGGGTCATCAACATGACCGACGACGCCACGCTCAACACCGCGCGTTTCTTCGACAAAGCGATCGACGACGACCTCGTCACCACCGCGTATGGCGCCTTCTCCCCGGGCTGGTTTGCGGCAGCCGCCAAGGGCGGGATTGCCTCGACCATCACCGGAAGCTGGGGTGATGCCTTGGTTCAGGGTGTCAGCGGTTCCGAAGGAAAGTGGCGGGCAGCTCCTATGCCCACCTGGGGCGATACAGGTTTCGGCTCAAGCTACCTCGGCGGATCCACGGCAGCAGTCCTGGCCAACAGTAAACACCCCAAGGAAGCAGTCGAGTTTGCAGTGTGGCTGACCACGTCCACAGAGGGAATCGACGCCCAGATCAAGAACAGCGGCATCGGCTGGTCACCCAACCCCGGGTTCATCGGCACGGAGCGGCAACAACCGTCGGCATTCTTCGGTGGACAACGGTACAACGAGGAAGTTTTCGTCCCCGCTACCCAACAGCAGAACCCTGACTGGTCCTGGTGGCCGGTAACCCAGCAGTCCTTCAACATCCTCAGCGATGGCTTCCGCAAGAAAGCTTTCGGGACCTCGTTGGTGGACTCCGTTGCCGCTTCGGAGCAGCAGATCATGACCGTTTTCAAGAACAAGGGCCTCAGCATCCGAAAGGAAACGGCATGACCACCACCAGCTCCGCACCCACCACCCAGCGCTCCGCTGCACCAAGACGCTCCGTTAGACGGGCGGGCAATGGGGCTGGAAGGCGTGCCGGCGCTGCCGCACGCGCGCCCTGGTTCCTGCTCGCCCCGTTCCTGGGACTCTTCGTCCTCACCTTCCTGCTGCCCATTGTTGTGGCCATCATGTCCAGCTTCACCAAAGTGACCCGCAGCGGACTCTTTGGAGAGGCAGGCGTCACCAGCGAATTCGCCGGTTTCAGCAACTACGCTCAGGCCCTTGCCGACGGCAGCTTCGTCGCGTCCATCGGCCGAATGCTGCTGTTCGGCGTAGTGCAGGTGCCCGTCATGATCGTTCTCTGCACAGCGTTGGCCCTCATGCTCGAATCGGCCTCGGCAAAATGGCCGGGTTTCTTCCGCGCCGCCTACTTCCTCCCTTACGGCGTGCCGGGCGTGATCGCCACCATCCTGTGGTCCTTCCTGTACGTGCCGGGGCTCAGCCCGTTGTTTGACGTCGCCAAGGTTGTGGGCCTGACCCCGGATTTCCTGGGAGCGAACAGCGTGCTGTGGTCCATCGCGAACATCGTCACGTGGAGCTACACGGGCTACAACATGCTGATCATCGTGGCGCAGCTGAAAGCCATCCCGGTGGAACTCTACGAAGCCGCCAAAGTGGATGGCGCCTCCACATGGCGGGTCGCCCGGAGCATCCAGCTCCCACTGATTCGTCCGGCCCTCATGCTCACCACGGTGTTCTCCATCATCGGTACCCTGCAGCTCTTCGCTGAGGCGCAAGTCCTCAAGACCGTGGCTCCGGCAATCGACAGCCAATACACGCCCAACCTCAGCGCCTACACAACTGCCTTTGCCTACAACGACTACAACGTCGCAGCAGCACAGTCGGTCATCATCGCCGTGGCCGCGTTTGCCCTTTCCTTCGCCTTCCTCGCACTGACGAACAGGAAGTCTTCATGACCGCCACCGCCACCAAGCCCACCACCGCCGCTACCGCCGTCCGCAGCAAGGCTTCGGCAGGCCCGGACCGTTCAGCCGGACGACGACGGTCATCCACCATCATCGTCACCGCACTTTTGGTGGTGGTCGCCTTGTACTTCCTGATTCCCGTGTACTGGGTGTTCGTCGCCTCCACGAAGTCCACGGCCGATCTCTTCTCCACCAACGGTTTCTGGTTCGCCCCCACGTTCTCCCTGTGGGAAAACATCGGACGTGTAGTCAGCTACGACAACGGCATTTTTGGCCGCTGGTTCCTGAATTCGGCGATCTATGCCGGTGTCGGCGCACTCCTGGCCACTTACTTCGCTGCAGCCGGAGGCTACGCCCTGGCAAAGTACGAATTCCGCGGACGAAACCTGGTGTTCGGCACCATCCTGGGCGGCGTGCTTGTTCCCGGCACCGCCACTGCCCTGCCGCTGTTCCTGCTGTTTAGCCAGATGGGCCTGGCGAACACCTACTGGAGTGTGCTGCTGCCATCGCTGGTCTCCCCGTTCGGGCTGTTCCTCTGCCGCATCTACGCCCAGGCCACTGTTGATACCTCGCTGATCGAGGCCGCCAGGATAGACGGCGCCGGCGAACTCCGCATCTTCCACACAATTGGGCTCAAGGTCCTGACGCCGGCCCTGGTCACCGTATTCCTGTTCCAGCTGGTTGGCATCTGGAACAACTATTTCCTGCCGCTGGTCATGCTGTCCGACTCCGAGCTGTACCCCATCACGCTCGGCCTGAATAACTGGCTCAGCCAGGTTGACCGTTTGCCCGAATTCTATGAACTGACCACGGGCGGGGTGCTGCTTTCCATCATTCCGCTCAGCATCGCCATGGTTGTCCTGCAGCGCTTCTGGCGCGGCGGGCTGACAGAAGGAGCCGTTAAGTAATGACCAACACCTCCAGCTACATCACTGATACCGGTCCCGGCAGCGGCAAGAGACTCCCGGCCCGCTCTTGGCTGCACACTGACGCGCCAACACTTTCCCTGAACGGCCAGTGGCGCTTCCGGCTTCTCCCCGGCGCGCCCGGAACCCCGGGCGGACGGAGTGTCCTTCCCGCCGGCGAAGCAATCGATGGCTTCGCCGAGGAAGGCTTGGACGACTCCGCCTGGGACCAGATCCCGGTCCCTGCGCACTGGGTTTTGGAGGGTGACGGCCGCTACGGTCGCCCCATTTACACCAATGTCCAGTTCCCCTTCCCCACCGATGCACCCCACGTCCCTGACGAGAACCCGACGGGCGACTACCGCCGAACCTTCGATTTACCCACGGACTGGAGCGAAGCCGAGCGCATCGTACTGAGGTTCGACGGCGTCGAATCCCGTTACAAGGTATGGCTCAACGGCAGCGAGATCGGCGTTGGAACAGGCAGTCGGCTGGCCCAGGAATTCGATGTCACTCATGCCGCCCGCCCGGGACACAACGTACTCGCTGTCCGGGTCCATCAATGGTCAGCTTCGAGCTACGTGGAGGACCAGGATCAGTGGTGGATGCCGGGCATCTTCCGCGACGTCACTCTCCAAGCCCGCCCCAAGAAGGGCATCGACGACGTCTGGCTGCGTACGTCCTACACCGCCGGTTCAGGCACCATTGATCCTGAGATCACCGCGGACCAGGCCGCTTACCCGGTTCGGCTGTCAGTTCCGGAACTGGACGTCGACGTCGTCTGGAACTCCCCTGCCGACGTCGCCCCGGTGGCGATCACCGGCGTCGAACCTTGGTCCGCAGAGGTTCCGCGCCTCTACAACGCAACGGTGGCAAGCGCAGGCGAGACCATTTCGCTGCGCCTGGGTTTCCGGACCGTGGAGATCAAGGGCGATCAGTTCCTGGTGAACGGCCGCCGCGTGGTGTTTCACGGCGTGAACCGCCACGAGACACATCCTGACCGCGGCCGCGTGTTCGACGAAGACTTTGCCCGCGCCGACCTCGCCCTGATGAAGCAGTTCAACGTCAACGCGATCCGAACCAGCCATTACCCTCCGCATCCACGTTTGCTGGACATCGCTGACGAGATGGGCTTCTGGGTGATCCTGGAGTGTGACCTGGAAACGCACGGATTTGAACGGCACGGCTGGGTAGGCAACCCCAGTGACGATCCCGCCTGGCGGGAGGCATACGTGGACCGCATGGAGCGCACGGTGGAGCGGGACAAGAACCACCCTTCAATCGTCATGTGGTCCCTGGGTAACGAGTCCGGAACGGGCGCCAACCTCGCTGCGATGTCCGCGTGGACGCACGCCCGGGATACCGGGCGGCCCGTCCACTACGAGGGCGACTACAGCGGTGCGTACACGGATGTCTACTCACGGATGTACTCCTCGGTTCCTGAAACTGAGGCGATTGGCCGCGACGATTCCGGCTCGCTGCTGCTGGGCTGCTCCGCGGCTGAATCGGCCCGTCAGCGCACCAAACCGTTCATCCTGTGCGAGTACGTCCACGCCATGGGCAACGGGCCCGGCGCGATCGACCAGTACGAAAACCTGGTGGACCGATACCCGCGGCTCCATGGCGGATTCGTCTGGGAGTGGCGGGACCACGGCATCCGCACCACCACGGCCGACGGCACCGAGTTCTTCGCCTATGGCGGCGACTTCGGTGAAATTGTCCACGACGGCAATTTCGTCATGGACGGGATGGTCCTCTCCGACTCCACGCCCAGCCCGGGCCTTTTCGAGTACAAGCAGATTGTTGCTCCCCTGCGCCTGGGCTTCAGCACGGAAACCCACGACGGCGGCACACGCCGCTTCGTTTCGGTCGCCAACCTGAGGCACACGGCGGACGCGTCCGACGTCGTGCTGCGCTGGCGTACAGAGGTGGACGGCGTGGTGACCAGTTCCGGCGAGCTCGACGTCGTCACTGCATCGGGTGCGCCACTCGCCGCTGGGGATTCGGCGCTTATCGGGTTACCTGATTTTGATGTTGTGGAAGTCGGCGAGCAGTGGCTGACCGTGGAGGTGGCGCTTCGCAAGGACACGGCTTGGGCCGAAGCAGGGCATGTCATCTCTGCCGCGCAGCTGGAACTCGCCACTCCACGTCCGCGCCTAACGACTCCCCGCCCCTTGGCATCGACTGGCCGGGCAGGTTCACCGGCTTCCGGGACCCTTTCGCTGGGACCCGGCGTCTTTGAGGATGGTCAGTTGGTCTCGCTCGCGGGATTGCCGGTGTCCGGGCCTCGGCTGGAGCTGTGGCGTGCTCCCACAGATAACGACGCCGGAGCCGGCCGTGGCAGCTACGACCTCGCCGATCCTTGGCTCAACAACGGTGACGGAGTTGCTGCACCGTCGATGGAAAAGGTGTGGCGCGATGCTGGTTTGGACAGGCTCACGGCCCGGGTGGAGAAGGTCTCAGCCAACGAAAGTAGCGTGCTGACCCGCACCCGTTACGCTGCTGCCGACGCCGCGCTTTGGGTGTCTGTGGAGGAGAACTGGCAGCTATCCGACGGCGAACTGTGGCTCCGCGTGGACATCGTTCCGAGCGCAGGATGGGACATTATCTGGCCGCGGGTGGGGGTGCGCTTTGATCTGCCCGGGTCGGTGGACGGTGCATCGTGGTTCGGCGCCGGCCCACGCGAGTCATACCCGGACAGCATGCACGCGACCCTTGTGGGCCGCTACTCGGCGGGCATCGACGAACTTTCGGTGAACTACGCCAAGCCGCAGGAAACGGGACACCGCAGTGCTGTCCGCACACTGGATCTGACGAACAATGGCGCTTCCTGGCTGCAGCTCAACGCCATCCAAGACTCCCGCGGGCGCCTCCCCGGTTTCACGCTTTCAGGGCACACAGCCCAAGAGATCTCGGCGGCAGCGCATCCGCACGAGTTGCCCGCAAGCAAGGGCAGCTTCTTGTACCTTGACGCCGCCCAGCACGGGCTCGGATCCAGGGCTTGCGGACCCGACGTCTGGCCGGACTACGCGTTGCGCCCGGAAGCGCGGACGCTGACGTTCCGGATCACCGAAGCGGGCTAGTACACCCGTTGCGAGGCCTGCTCTACACGCTTCCGGGGACGAATAGCGCGCAAAGCAGGCCTCACAACCCGACTGGCCCCCCGTTGCGAGGCCTGCTCTACACGCTTCCGGGCACACAAAACGCGCAAAGCGGGCCTCACAACATTTCGGACCACCGTTGCAAGGCCTGCTCTACACGCTTCCGGGCACACTAAACGCGCAGAGCGGGCCTCGCAACCAGCCTCAGGCGACCGCCACGGGCTCCTTCTTCACTGCGTCCTTGCGGATGGTGGCACTGATGACCGCGGCCACCGTGCACATGGCAGCTGCGCCGAGCCAGGCGTAGTTGTAGTGCCCGGTAGCATCGCGGATGAAGCCGGCCAGGAGTGCAGCCACTGCAGCGCCGAGCTGGTGGGCCGCGAAGACCCAACCGAAGACCACAGAACCGTCGGCACCGAACACCGAGCGGCAGATAGCTGCGGTGGGAGGCACAGTGGCAACCCAGTCGAGCCCGTAGACCACAACGAAGATGATCATGCTCGGCTCCACGGATGAGCCCAGCAGCAGCGGCAGCACCAGCAGGCCGATCCCCCTGAACTGGTAGTACACGGCAAGCAGGATCTTGGGGTTGAAGCGGTCGGTCAGCCAACCGGACGCGATGGTCCCAACGATGTCGAAGATTCCGACGACGGCCAACAAACCTGCCGCCGTGGTTTCGGGCATGCCGTGATCGTGGGCCGACGGAATGAAGTGTGTGCCGATAAGACCGTTGGTGGTGGCGCCACAAATCGCAAAACCCGCAGCCAGGGCCCAGAACGTACGGACTTTAGCTGCCCGTTTGAGGACTTGAAGGGCACGGATCGCGGCGTTGGGGGAATCCCCTGATCCGGGCGATGCAACCACAGCGGCGGGCCGGCTTTGCGTCGTCGCGTTTGTCCCGGCGTCGGCCTCTTTAGCGTCAGGTTCTTCGGCACCCGACTTCCCGCCGTCAGGCTTCTCCGCACCGTACGGTAAGACCCCGACGTCGGCGGGCGAGTTCCGCAACCAGCGCAGGACCAGCGGGACGACTGCGAGCGCACCGGCGGCGATGAGCAAGGAAGCGCCACGCCAGCCCGGGTTCTGGGCAAGCGCGGCGATGAAGGGCAGGAACACCAACTGTCCGGCGGCACTTCCTGCGGTCAGGATGCCAATGACCAGGCCACGGCTCTTGGCGAACCAGGTGTTGGCGATGGTCGCAGCGAAAACCAAGGCCATGGAACCGGTGCCCAGGCCAATGAGCAGTCCCCAGGTGAGCAGGATCTGCCAGGACTGGTTCACGAAGACGGTCAATGCTGAGCCGAGCCCGATGAGGCACAGCGCCAGCGAGGTGACCTTCCGGATGCCGAAGCGTTCCATGAGGGCCGCAGCGAACGGGGCCGTCAAGCCGAACAGGACCAGGTTGATGCTGACGGCCAACGAGAGGACCGTGGTGGACCAGCCGAACTCGTCCTGCAACGGGACCATGAGCACCCCGGGCGCCGCACGGAAGCCTGCAGCTCCAACCAGCGCCAGGAAGGCAACGGCGGCCACGATCCACGCGGGGTGGAGGCGGCGGTTCTTGCCGGCAGGAGTTTTGCCGTTGCTTGTTTTGCGGGCACGCGTCCCGGGGTTTTCGGGCGGGGCCCCAGTGACGTCGGGAGCGGTCATGCGGGAATCTCCGTTTCAGGGGAAGCTGTGGTGGGTGCAATGGCGAGTGGTAATGGGTGGTCGCTGCGTTTGAGGCTGTGCCAGCTGGTGTTGCCTGCGGTCAGCCGGGCCCCGCAGTTGGTGCACGTGTCCGCTGACAACGTGGCTTGTCCGCAGTCTGTGTGGATGACCTTCATATGGGACACCTCGTTGGGAGCGTCCAGGTGCTTCTCGGCCCAGATGATGATGGCGTTGAGCACTGGAAGCGCGTCCTCGCCCTTGGGGGTGAGGACGTATTCCTGCCGTGTGCGCGCGCCGTCCTGGTATGGGCGCTGCGCGAGTAGCCCTGCGTCGAGGAGCCATCCCAGGCGTTTGCTGAGGACATTGTCTGCTACCTCGAGGCGTTGCTTGATGGCGTCGAAGCGTCCGTTGCCGAAGAAGATTTCGCGGAGGACCAGGCTCCCCCAGGGATCGCCGAGGACATCCAGGCCACGGGCAAGGCTGCACGTGCGGGCGGACCAGTCGGAACGAAGAGGCATGCGCCCAAAACTAGCTGACTTCCCTAAAGAAAGCTAGGTGCTGCTAAGGCGGATGCGAACCGCCGAGGGAAGACACACCCCGCCGGTTTGCCGCAGTTTCATCAGCGGTTCACCCTCCATGCCTACGCTGGCCCAGTCGACTCCGACCACGAAAGGCACCCCTGAATGTCCTCGAAAACCCCTGATAAGGTGAATCGTTCAACCCAAGGAACCGGCAGTCTCTCCCGTCGCGGCTTCCTCGGCACGGCAGCTGCAGCGACGGCGCTTGCTGCTGCGGGCTCCCTGCTGCCTCCTTCAGTGCAGGCTGCCATGGCCAGACCGGTCCCGCCCGGAAACTTGCAGTCCATCAAGCACGTGATCGTCCTGATGCAGGAGAACCGATCTTTCGACCACTACTTCGGCTCGCTGCGGGGCGTCCGGGGATACGGCGACAAGTCCGTAACCCGCTTGCACAATGGCAAGTCCATGTTCGAGCAGCCCCGTGCCACCGGCGAAACTGTCATGCCGTTCTCCCTACGCAAGGCCGCTGAATTAGCTGGCAGGCCGGGTTCCGACATCCAGTACCTGGGCGATCTGGACCACTCGTTCAACGGGACCACGACGGCGTGGAACAACGGCTGGTGTGACAAGTGGATTCCCGCCAAGAGCGCCTCCACCATGACCTTCTATGAGCGCCAGGACATCCCGCTGCAATACGAACTTGCGGACACTTTCACCATCTGCGATGCCTACCACTGCTCCGTCAACGGTTCCACCAATCCCAACCGCAACTACCTCTGGAGCGGCACCACAGGCAATGAGCCCGGCAGCACCAAGCGTGCCGTAACCAATGCGGCCTACGGCTACGATCACGGCGGCTATGACTGGACCTCCTACCCCGAGCGCCTGGAGAACTCCGGTGTGTCGTGGCAGATCTACCAGGACTGGGATAACTTCACGGACAACGCTGTGGAGTACTTCCAAACGTTCAAGGCGATCGGCCGCAAAATGCTGGCATCCGTGGAGGGAAACCTCAGGACCACTGAAGAGTTCTACGACCACCTCGCAGGAAAGCCCGCAGCCGAGCAGGACCGCCTCCTCGCCCAACTTGAGCAGGGCCGCGCTGCCCTTACCGACGCCGAGCGGTCCCTGTTCGACAAAGCCATGTGGCGCGGACGTCCCAACACTCTCTTGGACCGCCTCGGCGCAGACATCACCGACGGCACGCTGCCGAAGGTCAGCTGGTTGGTACCGTCCGCAGCCGACTCCGAGCACCCTGGCGCTTCGACACCGGTGGGAAGTGCCAACTTCGTCTACCGCCTCCTGGACACCGTGGCCAGCGACCCTGACACCTGGGACAGCACCGCCATTTTCCTGAACTTTGACGAGAACGATGGGTACTTTGACCATGTCCCGCCTCCCGTCCAACCGCGACCAGCTGCAGGCGAGTCCACTGACTGGACCACGGCACGGCCTATCGGTCTTGGCCCTCGGGTTCCCATGACCGTTGTTTCACCGTGGACCGTGGGCGGCTACGTCAGCTCGGAAGTCTTCGACCACACCTCCGTGCTCCGTTTCCTGGAGCGCTGGACCGGAGTAGAGGAACCGAACATCTCCCCATGGCGCCGTGAAGTCTGCGGCGACCTGACGGGTGTCTTCAACTTCGCATCCCCCGGCACGCCTCCAACTCTTGAGCACCCCGAGGCTGTCCCCGCCAAAATCAGCCGCTGGCGCCCGAATCCCCCGGCTGTCCAGGTGGCCCCCATCCAGGAATCTGGAGGCCGCCCGGCCCGCCCGCTCCCCTACAGGCCGCGGGTTTCGGCAGCAGTGCAGCCCGGAAAACTCACCCTGACACTAGCGAACAGCGGCACCAGTTCCACCCACTTCACGGTCTACGGCTACGCAGGCGAAGTCACCGAACCGCGGCATGTGGACGTCCTCGGCCAGCAGATCGTGGACCTCCCTGTCGCTTCCGGTACCGTCGACGTCGTCGTCACCGGGCCCAACCGGTACCAGTACGAACTGAAGGGCACGACGGCGGGCGCGGCGTCCGGCGTCGACGTCACCGTCAACGGCCGCCGCGGCAGGAAGGACGTTGAATTGGAGCTGCGCAACAACGGCACCTCAACTGTGAGCCTGGGGCTGAAGTCGCTGCAGTATGCGGACGGCGTCGAAACCTTGAAGCTCAAGCCGGGACACACTAAGAAGATCGGTTGGGAGACCCTGAACGGCTGGTACGACCTGGAAGTCACATCTGCCGAAGACACCACGTTCCGCCGCCGCCTCACGGGCCGTGAAGAAGACGGCCGGGAGGGAATCTCCGGCTAACCGAAGAGCACCAGCAACAAGAAGCCGGCTCTTGTTCGTCACCCCCGCCGTTGAACGGTGAGGAGTGCGAACAAGAGCCGGATTCGTGGGCTAGCTGATTTTGGCGAAGGCCTGCTCAAGGTCTGCAATCAGGTCCTCGGCTTCTTCGATGCCGCAGGAAAGGCGGAGGAGGTTCACCGGGACAGCCAGCTCCGTGCCCTTCACGGAGGCATGCGTCATCTCCGACGGGTAGTTCATGAGGGACTCAATGCCGCCCAACGATTCCGCGAGCGTGAACACCGAAGTGGATTCGGCTACCGTGCGTGCAGCCGCCTCGCCACCCTTGAACTGTACGGAGACCATTCCGCCGAACTTCTTCATCTGCTTGGCAGCGAGCTCGTGTCCGGGGTGGTCCGGGAGGCCCGGGTAGAGCACGGCCTCCACCTCGGGACGCTGCAGCAGCCATTCAGCCACGGCCTGGCCGTTCTCGCTGTGGCGGTCCATGCGAACGCCAAGGGTCTTCAAGCCACGGGTGGTCAGGAAGGCATCCATCGGGCCGGACACCGCGCCGACGGCGAACTGGATGAACCCGATCTTCCCGGCAAGCTCAGCGTCCTTGACCACAATGGCACCGCCCACTACGTCGGAGTGGCCGCCGATGTACTTGGTGGTGGAGTGGACCACGACATCGGCTCCCAACGCCAGCGGGGTCTGCAAGTAGGGAGACGCGAAGGTGTTGTCCACCACCAGGAGGGCCCCGGCGTCGTGCGCTACGGCGGCGAGGGCCTCGATGTCCGTGATCTTCATCATCGGGTTGGACGGCGTCTCCACCCACACCATTCGCGTCTTGTTGGCCGCAACCGCAGCGGCTACTGCGTCGAGGTCGGACATGTCCACAGGCGTGTTGCCGATGCCCCAATCACCCAGCACACGGTTGATCAAGCGGTAGGTTCCACCGTAGGCGTCGTTGCCCAGGACAATGTGATCCCCTGGCCGGGCGAGCGCCCGGATCAGGGAGTCCTCGGCTGCAAGGCCGGAGCCGAAGGAAAACGCAGCGGTTCCGCCTTCAAGCGCAGCAAGCTGCTCCTGGAGGGCGTCGCGGGTCGGGTTGCCGCCGCGCCCGTATTCATAGCCTGAGCGCAGGTTACCGATGCCGTCTTGGGCGTACGTGGAGCTGAAGTGGAGCGGGGGCACCACAGCACCGGTCACCGGTTCGAAGGCCTGTCCGGCGTGGACGGCGCGCGTGTTGAACCCGGCGTTGTTGCTGGCAGACATGGAAGCTCCTCTGGGTTTGAAGGGTTGGATCGGGGGTGGCGCTCAATTGCTCAGGTACGCCAAAAGGTCGTGCCGCGTCAGGATGCCCACCGGGGCGCCAACGAAAGTCACCATGACGGTATCGACGTCGGACAGCAACTCGCGCGCGGCGGAAATGGTTTCCAGCGAGCCGATCACGGGAAGCCGGTCCCCCATGTGTTCGGAGATCTTGTCGGACAGCTTCGCTTCTCCACGGAACAGCTTGCTGGTGAGGCTGCGCTCGTCCACGGCACCCATGACCTCGCCCATCACGACGGGCGGCTCCTGCGAGAGCACCGGGATGTGGGAGACGCCGAACTCGTTCATGATGTTGATGACATCGCGGACGGTTTCATTCGGGTGGATATGGACCAGGTCCGGCATCTCGCCCGTCTTCGATTTGAGCACCTCGCCCACGGAAGCTTCTTCGCCTCCGGAAAGGAAGCCATAGGAACGCATCCATTTGTCGTTGAAGATCTTGGCAAGATAGCCACGGCCGGAATCAGGGAGGATCACCACTACAACGGCGGACTCGTCCAGGTCCTTGGCAGCCTGGAGCGCCGCGACCACGGCCATGCCGGAGGAACCGCCCACCAAGAGTCCCTCTTCCCGGGCAAGGCGGCGGGTCATGGAGAAGGAGTCGGCGTCGGATACAGCGATGACGTGGTCCGGAACGGCAGGATCATAGTTGCCGGGCCACATGTCCTCGCCCACCCCTTCCACGAAGTAGGGCCGGCCGGTTCCGCCTGAGTAGACCGAACCTTCCGGATCCGCGCCGATGACCTTGACCGGGCCGCCGTCGGACTCCGCACGGTCCGCAGAGACCTGCTTAAGGTAGCGACCTGTGCCGGTGATGGTGCCACCGGTTCCGGCGCCGATGACCACGTGGGTGACCTGGCCGTCCGTGTCCTGCCAGATTTCGGGCCCCGTGGACTCGAAGTGACTGCCGGGGGCCGCGGGATTGGAGAACTGGTCCGGCTTGAAGGCGCCCGGGATCTCCTTGACCAGGCGGTCCGAGACGCCGTAGTAGCTCTGCGGGCTGTCGGGTGCGACGGCGGTAGGCGTCACCACAACCTCGGCGCCGTACGCCTGAAGCACGGCGCGCTTGTCCTCGCCCACTTTGTCCGGCACCACGAAAACGCACTTGTAGCCCTTTTGCTGGGCTACGAGCGCCAGCCCCACTCCGGTGTTGCCCGACGTCGGCTCTACGATGGTTCCGCCCGGCTTGAGTCGGCCGTCCTTTTCCGCCTCTTCGATCATCTTCACGGCGATCCGGTCCTTGATGGAGCCGCCGGGATTGATGTATTCGAGCTTCACCAGGACGGTGGCTTTGATGCCCTCCGTGACGTGATTGAGCTTGATGAGGGGTGTATTGCCGATGAGGTCCAACACGGACTGGGCGTACTTCATAGGTACAAAGTTACCGCGTGGTCGCTATTGGACTTGACCGGCCTCTTCGCTAGGTGCCGGCAGAGGTGTCGTTCTGCCAGACGCCCAGAACGTTGCCCTCCGTGTCCTTAAAGTAGGCGTACCAGCCCATGGTGGGTACGGCGTCCTTGGCCTGGACCACGCTGCCACCTGCCGACTCGATCTGACCCAATGCGGCATCAATATCATCCACATCGATGGTGAGGATGGGGGTCTTCAGATTGTCCGTGCGCGGGAACAGGGCTCCGTTGATGGCTCCCGGCTCTGTTGGCGTGCCGGTCTGCTCGTCGGAAGGCGCTGTGATGGCGATGGTGTAGTCCATCCCCTCCATAGGGCTCAGGTTCCAGCCGAAGGCACTCTGGTAAAAACTGTTGGCCCGCTCATTGTTGTCCGCGGGGATCTCAAAATGCACCACTCCACCCATGGTTCGTGCTCCTTGTTCCTGGGATTTGTTCCTCGGATATGGCGCGGCCCACCCACGCCACATCAGGGAGTCTAGCGGCGGGCGGTTGCCCCCGTAAGGGGTCCCCGGATGCAGATTGTCAGCCTGGCGTGGGACCATGAAAACATGACCATCGCAGAAGCCCCGCCCGTTGTTTCGGCCGCGGCAGATGCGGCCGTCCGGTGGCATCCGGGCGGTTCCTTCCGCCTGGACCAGACCATGTTTCCGCTCATGCGGGGCAACGCGGATCCGTCTTTCGCAGCGCACGCCAGCGGTTTTTGGATGGCCTTCACCACTGCCTCGGGGCCGGTCACGTTGAGGCTTTCGGGAGGCGGCTTGGGGGTTGACTCCTTCGTTGATGCCCAAGCCTGGGGGCCCGGTGCGGACGACGCCATCGCGGGAGTACCGCGTCTGCTGGGCGCCAACGACGATTGGTCGGCATTCGACGAACCCGCCTTCCATGCCACTCTTCCGCGGTTGGTCACAGAATCACGACGCCGGAACCTGGCTCTGCGGCTGCCCTCCACCGGGCGGATGGTTGACTCCCTGGTGCCCACCATCCTGGAGCAAAAGGTCACCACTTTGGAGGCAAGGCGCGGCTATCGGTACCTGATGTATCGCTACGGAACACCCGCGCCTGGCAAGGCCCCTGCTGGGCTTCTGGTCCCGCCTACTGCCAAGCAGTGGCTGGCCGTCCCATCGTGGGAGTGGCACAAGGCCGGCGTTGGACCACAGCGCTCGGCCACCGTGATGCGGGCGCTGCAGTCCGCCGTCGCGCTTGAACGCCTGGCAAACCTAGGCTCAACGCAGGCCGGCGCCAAGCTGCAGACCATTCCGGGCATCGGCATCTGGACGGCCGCCGAAGTGGTCCAACGCACCCACGGCTGCCCGGACTCGATTTCCGTGGGCGACTACCATCTGGCCGCCTACGTGGGATACGCCCTGACGGGTCAAAAGACCGACGACGCCGGGATGATCGAACTGCTGGAACCATGGCGCGGACAAAGGCAGCGGCTGGTGCGGATGCTGTATTTGAGCGGCTTCCGCAAACCCACTTTCGGGCCAAGGATGACGGTCCAGGATCACCGCGGCCACTGAGTTTTGATTGCGGACGGGAGCTGTCCGCAGGAGCATGGACGGCCTTCATTCACGGGTATAGCGTGGCGCCTAGGAGCCATCACCTGCCATCCCTGGAGTGACCGTGATCCACACCACCAAGCTCACCAAGACCTTCACCGTGAAGAAGGAAACCGTCGAGGCCGTGAAGGGCGTGGACATCGACGTCGCCCCTGGCGAACTTGTCGCTTTCCTTGGACCGAACGGCGCCGGCAAGTCCACAACCCTGCGGATGCTCACCACATTGTTGAAACCCACGTCAGGGTCGGCAACGGTGGCGGGCGTGGATGTGGCCAAGGACCCGGCGGGAGTGCGGTCCCGGATCGGCTACATCGGCCAAGGCAATGGCGGCGGGCACAGCTACCGCGTGATCGACGAACTGATCATGCAAGGCCGCTTTTACGGAATGAACACCACAGACGCGAAAGCCCGTGCCGAAACCCTCATGGCATCCCTGGACCTCAGCGACCTCGCAAAGCGCACCGTAATCAAACTCTCCGGTGGGCAACGACGCCGCATGGACGTAGCTCTCGGGTTGATGCACTCCCCTGGCTTGCTGTTCCTCGATGAGCCGTCCACCGGGATGGACCCCCAGAACCGCGCCAACCTCTGGGAGCACATCATGCGGATGCGCGAGGAGCACGGGACCACCATCGTGTTGACCACCCATTACATGGATGAGGCCGATTCCATGTCCGAGCGCGTCATCGTGATCGACCACGGGACCATCATCGCGGACGACACCGCGTCACGGCTCAAAGCCAACCTCGCCGGGGACCTCCTGGCCGTGGAGGTTGCTGCCGGTTCCGCGTCCGAGGTGCGGGGGCTGCTGGGCCGCGCGGCCGCGGAAGGCGACATGGAGGAAAACGCCTACGACGGCGTGGTCCGTTTCCGCCTTCGCTTGGCCCAAGGTGCCCAACTGGCGCCGGGGTTGCTGAAGGAGATGCACGACGCCGGCGCTCCGGCCCAGTCGCTCGAACTGAAACCGCCAACACTGGACGACGTTTTCCTTGAACTGACCGGCCGCAGCCTGCGGGAAGGAGCTGAAGTCTGATGATTGAACATGCCGTTGCCCCGGGTGTGGCTCTTCAAAAGCGTGGTCCCCGCAGCGTAGTCACTGACACGTGGTTTGTGTTCTGGCGGGAGATGCTGCTGCCTCTGCGGGATCCGTTCTCACTGATTTTTTCCCTCATCCAACCGCTGGTTTTCCTGGGGTTATTCGGGCCACTGCTGGGCTCGGCAGTGGGAGCTCCGGCCTTCGGAGGCCAATCCACGCTGCAGTGGTTCCTTCCCGGAGTGGTGGTGATGATCGCGTTATTCGGCACCTCCATGACCGGCTCCAACCTGCAGTACGAACTCATGACCGGTTCCTATGAGCGGATTTTGGCCACGCCGCTCTCCCGGTCTTCGCTCATGATTGGCCGGGCATTGAAGGAGTGGGCTCCCTTGGTGTTGCAGGGTTTGCTGATATCCGTGGTCTGCATCCCGTTTGGCTTCATTTTTTATCCATTGCACGTGCTGTTGGGACTGGTCATCCTAGGCATCTTCGGGATCGGGCTCGGCGCGTTGTCCTATGCACTTGCCCTGGTGTCACAGAACAAAGAATGGATCTTCTGGGGCGTGCAGCAAACCCTGCTGTTCCCGCTGATGATCCTCTCCGGCATCATGTTGCCCATCGAGGCCGGACCCGGCTGGATGAAGGTGGCCAGCCTGTTCAATCCCCTGACCTATCTGGTCAATGCCGAACGGGAGTTGTTTGCCGGGCGTATCGGCATGGACACGATGTGGGGCCTCGTGGCCGCTGTGGTGACCGCCGCCGTCGGACTTGTAGTGGGAATCCGGACGATCAGCCGGAATACCAACTGACGGACTGCATTCAGCTACAGGTGCAGCCGTGACACCGCTTCCTGGCGCATGTCCACCTTCCGTACCTTGCCGGACACCGTCATGGGGAAGGATTCACGGACGTCGATGTAACGCGGGATTTTGTAGTGGGCCAGTTTCCCGCGACAGTACTCGGCCAGATCCTCGGCAGTCAGCGTCTCAGTACCGGGTTTGAGGATGATGCACGCCATCAGCTCCTCTCCATACTTCTCGTCGGGAACACCAATCACCTGCACGTCCTGGATGGACGGGTGGAGGTAGAGGAATTCCTCGATCTCGCGCGGGTAGATGTTCTCTCCACCGCGGATCACCATGTCCTTGATCCGGCCCTCGATTACCAAGTAGCCGTCCTCATCCATGCGGGCGAGGTCGCCGGTGTGCATCCAACCCTCAGCGTCGATTGCCTCCATCGTTTTGTCCGGTTGGCCCCAGTAGCCCTGCATCACCGAGTAACCACGCGTGCAGAGCTCGCCGATGACGCCGCACTCCACCACTTCACCCGATCCCGGATCGACAATGCGGCTCTCAAGGTGCGGCATGGTCCGGCCCACTGTGCTGGTCCGCTGCTCCAAGGTGTCCCCCGCCCTGGTCATAGTGGACACGGGCGAGGTCTCGGTCATGCCGTAGCAAATGGCGACGTCAACCATGTGCATCTCATCGATGACCCGGCGCATCACCTCCATGGGACATAAGGAGCCGGCCATGACTCCGGTACGCAGCGTGGAGAGATCATAGGAGTTGAAATCCTCCAGTGCGAGCTCGGCAATAAACATGGTGGGCACACCGTAGAGGGACGTCCCGCCGAAGTCTTGAACTGCTTCCAACGCCGCCGATGGGTTGAAACCGCGGCCCGGAATGATGGTGGCAGCCCCAAAGCTCAGCGCATTCAAGTTCCCGATCACCATGCCGAAGCAGTGGTAGAACGGCACGGGGATCACCACGCGATCGTGCTCGGTGTAGTTCAGGAGCCGGCCGATCGAGTGCCCGTTGTTAAGGATGTTGTGGTGCGTCAAGGTGGCACCTTTGGGGAATCCCGTGGTGCCGGAGGTGTATTGCAGGTTGATGGGATCGTGCGGGCCAAGGTCGTCCATACGATCCCGAAGCGCTGAAAGCCCGACGCCGTCTGCCCGGGTCAGGAGTTCACCATAGGTGAGTTCGTGGTTGGCTTCCGGGACGCCCGCAGTGAGTCCCAATTCCGGCTCTCCCGGGAGGAAGACGATCTCCCGGAGGTCGGGACAGTTACGGGCCGCATCCCTGGCCATGCCCACGTAGTCACTGTGCTTATCCGATGGCGCTGCCACCAGCATTCGCATGCCATTCTGCTTCACCACGAACTCCAGCTCATGGCTCCGGTAGGCAGGGTTCACGTTGACCAGCACCGCACCGATCTTGGCTGTGGCGTACTGAAGAATGGTCCACTCGGCGCAGTTGGGACTCCAAATGCCGATCCGCTCGCCCTTGGCCACGCCCATGGCGAGCATGGCGCGGGCGAGGCGATCGACGTCGTCGTTAAGCTTTTGGTAGCTCCAGCGGCGGGCGTCACCGCCCGGCACCACAGCCGCTTCGATAAGCGCATCCCGCAGGGGAAACCGGGCCGCGATGCGCTCAAAATTGGCGCCAATGGTCTCTTCGAGCAGCGGGACGTCAGTGTCTCCGGCAGTGTAGGACAACATGACGGAACGCTACCAAGGGACGGCGCGCAACAGAACCGTAACCGCCTCCAGCAGCGCCGTGTCCTGCCGGTAGGGTTGGAGCCATGAGTGAACCCATTGACCTGCAGGCCACGTTCATCCCCAACGAAGGCGAATTCTTCCGCGTGAAGCTCGCTTTGGAAATCGCGATCGACGAGGTCGTCAACGAGCCCGGCTGCATCCGCTATGAACTGACCGAGGCCACCGAAGAGAAGCTTGTCCTGACTGAGCGCTGGGAATCCGAGGAACTTCTGGAGAAGCACTCCAAGGGCATCGCCGTCCAGGACCTGAACGAGTCCCTCAGCGCACTGCTCGCCGAGCCGGTCAAGCTGGAACGGCTCTAGGCTCTCCCTGATTCAGTCCGGCGAAATCGCTACAAGACTGGAAGAACGCCGTAAACGCATCGAGGTCGCCGGAATTTTCCGGCGACCTCGATGCGTTCCGGCGAGCTCGATGATTCGAGCCGCCGCAGAGTCTTAGTTTTCCTGAGCCTCGGCACGCGCCTTGGCAACGTGGGCGTGGACCTCTTCCATGTCCAGGCCCTTTACGGCCTCGATGACCTGCTCCAACTGCGGACCGTTGAGGGCTCCCGGCTGCGAGAAGACAAGGACCTTTTCGCGAAATGCCATGAGCGTCGGAATGGATGTGATCCCGGCTTCGGCGGCGAGCTGCTGCTCAGCCTCAGTGTCTACCTTCGCGAACACGACGTCAGTGTGCTTCTCGGAAGCTGCCCCGTACGTGGGGGCGAACTGACGGCACGGGGCGCACCAAGCCGCCCAGAAATCCACCAGGACAATGTCATTGTCCTCGATGGTCGATGCGAACTGTTCTCCAGTGATGTCAACTGTAGCCATGCTTCCACGGTACGCGACCCTGCCCGCGAAGTCCCGTGGAGGCGGGCACTGTTCGCTTCCCGCGTCACTGGGAATAAACGCTGACCACGCCTTTTCGGCCACCCCTTGATCCCGGTTGAACAGCTACTTAGTGTGTGCAACATGGGTTCAACGCAGAGGATTTGATGAGTTCGAGGCCCGCGACGCCTTGCAGCAAGGCAACACCAGCGCCGGAAGGGAGCATGCACTGTGACCCAGGCAATCGTCGTCGAGGGTTTGCGCAAGAAATTCGGAGCCCGGGAAGTCCTCCATGGGCTCGACTTCGCGGTGGAACCCGGGACAGTGTTCGGCGTCATCGGGCCGAACGGAGCGGGCAAGACCACCACCATGCGCTGCCTTCTGGACATCATCAGGCCCAGCGCGGGGTCCATCTCGGTGCTGGGACAGGACCCACGCTCAGCCGGTACGGCGCTCCGCCGCAGGATCGGTTACCTTCCCGGCGAGCTACACCTGGAAAACAGGACTACGGGCCGTCGCGTGCTGGAGCACTTTGCAGCCATCAGCGGACCCGTAGAGCAACGGCACGTCAACGAACTCGCTGAGCGGCTGAACCTTGACCTCGATCGCCAAACCCGGAAGCTCTCCAAAGGCAACAAACAGAAGCTCGGACTGCTGCAGGCCTTCATGCACAAGCCGGAACTCCTGGTGCTCGACGAACCCACCAGCGGCCTGGATCCCTTGATCCAACAGGTGTTCCATTCGATGGTTCGTGAAGCCGTGGATGACGGCGCCACGGTCTTCCTTAGCTCGCATGTCCTCAGCGAAGTACAGCAGGCCGCCGACGCCGTCGCTATCCTCCGTGACGGGGAAATCGTCACCGTTTCCACCGTGGAGGCGCTCAGGACGGCAGCTGTCAGGCAGCTTCGGTTCAGTAGCACCGGAACGGAACCGCACGACGTCGGCGCGCTGCTGGCCAGGGTGCCCGGCATCGCCAGCGTGGCGGTACGGGAGCTTAAGTCCGACGGTCACGCCGCCGGAACAGTTGAGGCTACGGCAACTCTCTCCGGCGAGGTCCAGCCCTTGGTCCAGGAGTTGGCCAAGCTGAACCTGACGGATCTGGTCCTCGAGGAGCCCGATCTGGAGGAAGCCGTATTGACGCTCTACACGGGACAGTCTGTGGGGCATGGCGAGGCTTCCGGGCGCGCACAATCTCCAGCGAATGGTCACAGACCCGGCCGCCGCGCGGAAGGAGCACACCGTGCCTAGGGTCCTCCCGTTGTTTACCAAGGCCCTGACTGACTCGTGGCGTTCAACGTTGGCATGGGCTCTGGGCTTGTCGGCAGCGTGCATGCTCTACCTGCCGCTGTATCCCTCGATCGGAGGTAGTGCGCAGATGCAGGACCTGATCAACGCGCTTCCCCCTGAAATGACCAAAGCCCTGAACTACGATCAAATCGCTTCGGGCCCCGGCTACGCCCAGGCCACAATGTTCGGGCTGATCGGGTTCCTGCTGATGTCCATGGCCTCCATCGGCTGGGGCGCCGCGGCCGTGGGTGGCGACGAAGAATCCGGGTTGCTGGAACTGACACTCGCTCACAGCGTCACCCGCGTGCAGGTGGTCCTCGAGCGTGCACTGGCCATCGTGGTTCGTATCGCGCTTCTCTCAGCGCTGGTTTTCCTGCTGGTGCTGGGGCTGAACGGACCCTCGCAACTGAACATCGACGTCGGACATCTCGCCGGAGCGGTGCTGCTGTTCGCCGCCCTGGCCCTTCTCAGCGGAACAGCTGCGCTCTGCGCCGGAGCGCTGAGCGGCCGGAAAGTGTATGGGATCGCGGCGGGCGCCGCCGTAGCCGTCCTGGGGTATGTGTTCAACGCAGTGGGGCGGCAAAGTCCCGACGTCGAGTGGCTGCTTAACCTTTCGCCCTATCACTGGGCTTACGGCAACTCCCCTGTGGCAAACGGGGCCGATTGGGGAGCTGCCGCGGGACTGTATGGCATCTCCGCAGCCCTGATCGTGCTCGGAGCGGTGGCACTGCAGCAACGCGACGTGGGGGTTTAGTTCCAGACGTGTGGGGCGGGACGACGCGCTCCGGGAAGCGCATTGTTTTCGCGCCACTCGTGGATCCACTCAGGCAGTTCCAGGTCAGCCGGCGGTGCCCCGAACTCGGCAATGATTTCTTCCTGCGTGACAGGCTTACCCTTGTGGACCAGGCGGGTGGCGATGTGTGCCCGCGCATAGATTTCACCGTCCACCACCATGCGTTGTTCGAAGTAGATCGCTTTGGTGTCCAGCCCGATGATGCGGGTCTCGATGGTGTATTGCTGCCAGAGTTGCAGGGACTTGCGGAAAGCGATGGTCTCGCCGGCTGCCACCGGACTCCAACCCTGCTTGCGCATTCTTGCCCAGATGCCGCTGCGGACCATGAGGTCGAAACGGCCGAGGTCCATCAGCGAGAAATACATGCCGTTATTGACGTGCATCGCGATGTCGATGTCAGTAGGCAGAACCCGCAAAGGCAGCGTTGATTCTTCCCAGACACCGAGGGGCGAGCGCTTGGATGACGTGAAGAGCAGCATGAGGGTACGAAGAAGCAGATGCATGGCTCAAGGTTACCCGCCAGTAACTTCAGGGGGAATATGCAGACCACATCGCGGACCCGGCTCATAGCCCCAAAGACCGTTTATGTACAACGATTGCACTAACGTTTACCGCCGGTTCATGAAAGACGTGCACAATATCTGAAACTCATATTGACCGAACACCTAAGGGGGACCTTTTGAGCACGCTGCAGACCGCCAAGCCGCAAGGCGACGTTTGGCCGGAACTCTCCCGCCATCAGGATGTAGTCCTCCAGGATGCCCGCGGCAACCGCATCGAGGGAACCATCGATGGCATGACCAATGACCGCAGCACGCTGTGGATCCAGCTCAAGGGCGGCCTGGGCCGTCAACTGATTCACCACTTGGACGGCTACTGGCTGGAGACACCGGCCGCCTGAAGCTGTTGTGTACTTCCGCTGTGGCTAGTATTCCCGTATGACTCAAGCGCGATACAGGGACCTCGTTGAATGGCCCCTCATGGCCACGGCACTGATTTTCCTCACGGCTTACGCGTGGCAAGTCATCGGTCGCGTGAGTGGCCCCGAGGCAATCCCTTTCGAGGTTGTCCTATGGATCACGTGGGGAATTTTCGCTTTGGACTACTTCGTCAATCTTTGGCTTGCCGAAGACCGGATGCGCTGGTTCCTGTGGAACCTGCACGAACTCCTCATCGTTGTACTCCCCTTCTTCCGGCCACTCCGGTTGCTGCGGCTGGTCACGTTGCTCTCCGTCCTGCAGCGCACCGTCGGTGAAACCTTGCGCGGACGCGTCGCCACGTACGTAGCAGGAGCAGCCGCGATGCTTATCCTCATCGGAGCACTGGCCGTGCTGGATGTCGAACAGAATGCACCCGACGCCAAGATCGTCACCTTCGGGGATGCCGCGTGGTGGGCCATCACCACCATCACCACCGTGGGCTACGGCGACCTTTACCCGGTAACCCCCATCGGCAGGATCGTCGCTGCAGCCCTCATGATGAGCGGAATCGCCGTTCTGGGTATCGTGACAGCTTCCATCGCTTCCTGGCTCCTGCAACGAATCGAGGAGAACGCCGAGGGTGTAGCAGCGGCAGCGGAAGCCAAGGCCACCGCGGCCGAGGAACCCGTCCGCGCCGAGATGGCCGATCTGGTGACGGAGATCGCGGCCCTGCGGATGGAGATCGCGGAGCTCCGGCAAGCGAGTGAGCGCCGCTGACATTTCCCGGGGTTGTTCGGATACCCCGCCGCACTACGGACTGCCGGGCGAACAAGCGCGACGAACGACTTCTGATTAGCCGGCTGACCGGCTGACCACAGACTCTCCTCATGGGAAAATTGTGGGCTGTCGTGCTCGGAACTGGTGTCCTATTGGGCGTCGTCGTGTGTTATCTCAGCCAGGCTGTCCTCGGGTCAGCCGCTAGGCCGGATCCAGGTGTTGGCCTCAAGGATTGGCTCACAGTAATCTTGGCCGGCTTGGCTCTCATCGTTTCCTTGGCTGCACTGACCTTCAATTGGTTGAAGGCCAAGCAGGACACGTACCTTGCAATCCACGACAAACTTGCCCACCGGACCAGTTTGGGCGTGCCAGCTACATGGAAGAACTTTGACAACCTGAGCCGCGAAGCCAAGAACCTCTCGCGACAAAAGTAGATGCATCGGACTACACCCTTGGCATGACGGGCTGCCCGCTGAAGCCCCCAGAGTTGGGCGGGCCGTACCGCTACCACCAGCTTTGAACGCTCCGGTCATGTGACACGCCGTGGTTGCAGCGTGTCACCCGGCTTTCTGATTCAAAAGGGGTGGCAGCCGCACCGTTTGCCGTCTTCCTCCCCCCATTGGCTACGCCCGGTACCGGGTGTCGCCGCGACACGCCGGCGGGCACACGAAAAAATCCCCGGAACCTTGGTTCCGGGGATTTTCCTTGGGTGGCAGATGAGGGATTCGAACCCCCGTAGGCGTTGCCAGCTGATTTACAGTCAGCCCCCTTTGGCCGCTCGGGTAATCTGCCGAACTTCAAAAGAAGATCACTTCCGGAGACCGTTTCTTTTAGATCCGGTAACCGAAGGCAGAGACAACCTTACAGAACTTTCTGCGAAGAATCTAATCGGGCGCAGACACCCGGGATTTCGCGGTATTTCAGGCTTCCCCGAGGATCCGGCCGGCCAGTTTCGCTTCGAACTTTTCGGCTTGCTCGGCGGTGATCTGGTTGAGCTGCACGGCACGCAGCAAATCAGCATGGACTCCGTCCATCCGGGACGTAGCGTCGGGAACGGGGCTCAGGACGATCGACGCTGCCACGGCCGCGGCAGCCACGGCACTCGCTGCGGCAACTGCAGCCGTGCCAATAGAGCCTGCTGCTGCAGACGCGGATTTGCTGATGGACTGGACGGCCTTGCTGCTCATGCTGATCCTCCGTGGATGCGTTCTTCCAACTGGTACAACTCTCGACCAGCAGCCTCTGTTCCAGCCCTGCATGTGCTGTGAGCGAACTGTGAAAGAAGTCCACGGCCCCAACCCACGCCTTCCGTACTAGGCTGGATGCCAGACCAACCCGCCCTCACAGGGCCCCCAACCTAAGGAGAGTCATGGCAGGCGAATCCACATTCGACGTCGTAAGCAAGGTAGACAAGCAAGAGGTCGCCAACGCGCTCAACCAGTCCCAGAAGGAAATCGCGCAGCGATACGACTTCAAGGGCGTCGGCGCTGAGATTGATTTCAGCGGCGAAAAGATCCTCATGAAGGCCAACTCCGAGGACCGCGTCCTGGCTGTCCTGGACGTCTTCCAGTCCAAGCTCATCAAGCGCGGTATCTCACTGAAGTCCCTGGATCAGGGTGAGCCTTTCCCCTCCGGCAAGGAATTCCGCCTGGAGTGCACCATCAAGGAAGGCATTGCCCAGGACATCGCCAAGAAGATCAATAAGATCATCCGCGACGAAGCCCCGAAGTCGGTGAAGTCCCAGATCCAGGGCGACGAACTCCGCGTCACCTCCAAGTCCCGTGATGACCTGCAGGAGACCATGAACATCCTCAAGAAGTTCGAAGAGGCTGACCTGCAGTTCGTGAACTTCCGCAGCTAGCATCCGCTGACACGTCGCTGGCCCGCTGTTCCGTTGTTGAGCAACCACGGAACAGCGGACCAGCGACGTTTAAGGCGATTACAGCAGCGGGCGCCCGGCCATCCGCTCCAGTCGGGTGATCCGTTCCTTCATGGGTGGGTGCGTGGAGAACATGCGCCGCATGCTGCCGCCACGGAACGGGTTGGCGATCATCAGGTGTGAGGCATTGACCAACCTCTGATCCTGCGGGAGCGGCAGTTGGCTGACGCCGGACTCGATCTTTCGCAGGGCTGAGGCAAGCGCCAAGGGATCGCCGGTCAGTTCCGCACCGTCCTCATCGGCGTCGAACTCACGGGTACGGGAGATAGCCATCTGAATCAGTGACGCCGCGAAAGGCGCGAGCAGTGCCATCGCGATGGTAGCCAGCGGGTTGGCGTTGCGTCGGTCCCCGCTGCCAAAGATCAGCAACATTTGGCCCACGGAGGTGATGACGCCGGCCACCGCAGCAGCTACCGACGAGGTGAGGATGTCGCGGTTGTACACGTGCATCAGCTCATGCCCCAGTACTCCCCTGAGTTCGCGGGCGTCGAGCAGGTGGAGGATCCCTTCGGTGCAGCACACGGCAGCGTTCTTGGGATTGCGTCCGGTGGCGAAGGCATTGGGCGTCATGGTGGGCGAGAGGTAGATCCGCGGCATGGGCTTGTTGGCACGAGCGGACAGCTCTCGAACAATCTGGTAGAGCTGCGGCGCTTGAGCCTCGGTGACGGGGTAGGCGGCCATGGAACGGATGGCGATCTTGTCGCTGTTCCAATACCCGTAGGCCGTGGTGGCCACACCAATCACTGCCATGATCCAGATGGGCGTGGTGCTGCGCGTACCGGCCGCGATGATGGCGCCCAAACCCAACAACACCGCCCACAGCACACCGAAGAGCGCTGCGGTCTTGAGTCCATTGTTGTGTTTATGCACGGTTGTTCTTGTCGCTTTCCTCGGCTTTGCACGGGTTCTGTACGGATTAACGCCGACGCCGCTCGTCGTGTTCCGTTGTCAGCCTACGTGGGCGCCGGGCCGGCAGCGTCCGCTGGCAATGCGGGGCCGGCAGCGTCAGGGGACCGGATGCTTGGCGTCGTACGCGACGAATCCCGGCTGCATGCGCGAAGCGAACCAGGCAACAAGGATGCAGAGGAGCCCGCCCAGGAGAAGCACTCCGCCTTCGCTCAGGAACTGGGTGACACCGCCGGCAAGCATGTCCCCTACCCGGGGACCTCCGGCCACCACCACGATGAACACACCCTGGAGTCGCCCCCGCATATGGTCCGGGGTGGCTGATTGCAGGATGGTAGTGCGGAAAACGGCGCTGATCGAGTCCGAGATTCCGGCAAGGGCGCAACAGAAGGCTGCCGGGATCAGCCAGAGCGTGACACCGTCGCGGCCGGCATCCCCGGCCAGCAGCACCACCAGACCGAAGCCGGCAATGGACGCACCCCAACCAATCACCGACCACACCACGGCGCTGCCCTGCTTGCGCACCCGCCCCAAGGGCCCGGAGAACAACCCGGCCAGGAAAGCGCCCACGGCCGTCGAGGCAAGCAGCACGCCAACCGTGGTTTCGCCTCCGCCGATCATCACCGCACCAATGGCCGGCATCAGTGCGCGGGGCTGGGCGCAGATCATGGCAATGAGGTCGATGATGAAGGTCATGCGGACGTTGGGCCGCGTCCCGAGGAACCGGAAGCCCTCCACGACGGAGCGCAGCCCGGGCCGTACGGCATCCTTGGACGGCGGGAGGGGCGGCAGTTTAAAGAGCCCCCACAGTGCGAAAGTGAAGCTGATGACATCGATGGTGTAAGTCCAACCGAAGCCGATGGTTGCCACGAGCACGCCTGCCAGGAGTGGCCCGGCGGTCATGGACAGGCCGAACGTCAGCATGCTCAGGGCGTTGGCAGCCGGAAGCAGATCCTTGCGGACCAGGAGCGGGATGATCGCGCTGCGGGCGGGGCCATTGATGCCTTGGGCGCCGCTTTGGATGGCCACCAGTGCATAAAGGAGCCAGATGTTACCGATCTCCAGCCACGCCTGCAAGGCCAATCCGGCCGTGGTTATCCAGAGGACAAGTGAGGCAATGAGGGCAACTTTGCGGCGATCGTAGGCGTCCGAAACGGAACCCCCGTAGAGCCCGGCGATCACCAACGGAACCAGCGCAAAGATTCCCAGGAGGCCCACATAGAAGCTCTCCTGCGTGAGCCGATAGACCTCCAGGCTGACAGCCACCAAGGTCAACTGCGTGCCGATGGCAGCTACTGAGGCCCCCAGCCAGAGCCGCCGAAAAGCGGGACTCTCCTTCAGGGGAGTGATGTCTGCCAGTAGTTTCGCCACCGTCCTACCTTAACGAGCATTGCAGCAACCTCTGGCAACCCTCCCTGGCTGCGGGAACTGCTTGGTAGGCTCACCCGGGGGAAGGAGTTGACATGGGCTTGGAGCGACGTTTGCTGTACCGTTCGGGGTTTTGGGAAATCGCCCGGCCTCGCCATCCCTTCACGGCCGGCCACATCTTGATCAGGCTTTCCGATCCGTCCACCGAATTCGCGCAGGCTTCAGCGTCCGACTGGCTCTTCTGCCACAACCTGGTACGCGCCGCACTCCATGACGTACTGGGGGCAACCCGCTTCGCGGTGATGTTCGCCCACCGCTGGCACCCGCTCGGCTCCGCCATAGGCGAGCCCGTGGCCGAGTCCTCAACCCCCTCCTTCCACCTCTTCGGGCGTTGGGACGGAGAAACCACGACGCCGGGTGCTCAGCTTTCGTTGCCCGCCCACCATCGGGTCGGGGAGCCTGAGCACAACCTGGCAACTACCGACGCGGCAGTCCGTGAGGCGCTGCGGCTGAGCCGACCTGAGGCCTCCGTGAGTTCCGAACCCTGGGCGGGCGCCGCCGTCGAGCGCTCTTTTGAAGTCGAGCCCTTTTCTGACACTGGTCCGCTGGTGCGGACCGTGAAAACGGGACCCGTCCATACGTTGATCGAACCTGTCAGGACTGTGCCGAACGTTCGCGACATCCAGCCCGCGGAACTGCTGGCGATGGCTGCGGCTCTGGCCTCACTTCCCTTGAGCGGAGGTCTCAGTGGTTTCAGTTGCCTGGCATTGGAATCCGAGACAGGAGACACACCTCTGCGGGTCCATGCGCTGGGTCGATCCGCCGCTGAAGACGTGAATCCCATGGAGGATCTGTTCCGTTTACCAGAAGTTAGCCTTGCCTTATTGTGAACTGCTCAAAATAAGTGTTTCAATGAATGCATGACAGATCACACAGCCGAGCAGGCAGAATGGGCCGCCGCCCTGCATGCCCATGGCCGGCGTGTGACCAAACAGCGACTGGCCGTGCTTGCCGCAGTCCAGCACCATCCGCATTCTCCGGCAGAAGGCATTCTTGCCGCTGCCCGCAAAGAGCTTCCTGAACTGACGGCGCAGTCCGTTTACGTAGTGCTCAGCGACCTCACGGACCTGCAGATGCTGCGCCGCTTTGAACCCCCGCACTCCCCGGCGCTTTACGAAACCCGGGTGGGCGACAACCACCACCACGCCGTCTGTATCAGCTGCGGCAAGGTGGAGGACGTGGATTGCGCTGTGGGACACGCACCGTGCCTCACCCCGCACTGGGATGAGAATTCCAAGCCCATGACCATCCAGATCGCAGACGTCCTTTACCAGGGCATTTGCCAGGACTGCCAGTCCAAACAACAGCTTCCCGTAACTTCCGTAACTCAGAAATAAGAAAAAGGAGAACAATGACTGCCATTTCAACAACCCAGTCAGGTGCCCCCGTTACCTCCGACGCGCACTCGAAGTCCGTCGGCGCTGACGGTGCCATCATCCTCACCGACCACTACCTGGTGGAAAAGCTCGCTCAGTTCAACCGCGAGCGGGTCCCGGAGCGTGTAGTGCACGCCAAGGGTGGCGGCGCATTCGGTACGTTCAAGACCACCTCGGACGTTTCGGCTTACACCAAGGCAGCATTCCTGCAGCCGGGCGTTGAGACGGACATGCTGATCCGCTTCTCCTCCGTTGCAGGCGAGAACGGTTCTCCCGACACCTGGCGCGACCCCCGCGGTTTCGCCGTGAAGTTCTACACCTCCGAGGGCAACTACGACCTCGTTGGCAACAACACCCCCGTCTTCTTCATCCGCGACGGCATCAAGTTCCCGGACTTCATCCACTCCCAGAAGCGCCTCCCGGGCAGCCACCTGCGTGACGCTGACATGCAGTGGGACTTCTGGACCCTCTCCCCCGAGTCCGCACACCAGGTCACCTGGCTCATGGGCGACCGCGGCCTCCCGGCTTCCTGGCGTGAAATGCAGGGCTACGGCTCGCACACCTACCAGTGGATCAACGCCGCCGGCGAGCGTTTCTGGGTCAAGTACCACTTCAAGTCCAACCAGGGCGTCAAGACCATCACCGGCGACCAGGCTGAACAGCTTGCCGGCTCGGACGCGGACTTCTACATTCGCGACCTCCAGGAGAACATTGCCGACGGCAACTTCCCCTCCTGGGAACTGCACGTCCAGGTCATGCCTTACGAGGACGCCAAGACCTACCGTTTCAACCCGTTCGACCTCACCAAGGTTTGGCCGCACTCTGACTACCCGCTGATCCACGTGGGCACCATGGAGCTGAACAAGAACCCGGAGAACTACTTCGCGCAGATCGAGCAGGCCACCTTCGCGCCGTCGAACTTCGTACCGGGCATTGCCGCTTCCCCGGACAAGATGCTGCAGGCCCGCATCTTCTCCTACGCAGACGCACACCGCTACCGCGTGGGCACCAACCACGCACAGATCCCGGTGAACCAGCCCAAGAACCAGGTCAACAACTACAGCCAGGACGGACAGGGTCGTTTCCTGTTCAACTCCCCCTCCACCCCGGTATACGCACCGAACTCGGTGGGTGGCCCGGCTGCTGTTGAGCCGACTTCACCTGCCGGTGGCTGGGAGAACGACGGCGAGCTCACCCTCTCCGCCCACACCCTGCACGCTGAGGACGACGACTTCGGCCAGGCCGGTACCTTGTACCGCGAGGTCTACGATGACGCCGCAAAGGCCCGCCTCCTGGACACCATCACCGGTGCCGTCGGCGGCGTGAAGCACGCCGACATCAAGGAACGCGCCATCCAGTACTGGACCAACGTTGACTCCGAGCTCGGCGCCAAGCTCCGCGCCAACCTCGGTGCAGGCCAGACCGAGTCCGACGCCGAAGCAGCCAACAAGCTCTAAGCGTCTCTGCTCTACTGCATTTCCAGGAACACCCCGTTGCGGATCTTCTCCGCGGCGGGGTGTTCCTTTTGTTTTCCACATAGCTCGCGTTGGCTATGGCTGGGCGGGTAATGCCGTCCCTAGGATCCTTCTATGAGCACATTCGAAGGCATCCCTACTGCCGCATTCCGTTTCTACGCCGAGCTTGAAGAGAACAACAACCGCGAGTGGTGGCTGGAGCATAAAACAACGTACGACGCCGAGGTGAAGGAACCGCTGACAGCCCTCCTTTCGGAGCTGGAGCCGAAGTTCGGGCCGGCAAAGATCTTCCGGCCCAACCGGGACATCAGGTTCTCCCAGGACAAGTCACCGTACAAGACAGCCCAAGGCGCCTTCGCTGCCAGCCAGGAAGGCGTCGGCTACTATCTCCAGATCAGTGCCGATGGTCTGCTGATCGGCGGCGGCTACCACTCCCACACGCCTGCCCAACTGGCACGTTTCCGGGCAGCAGTGGATGCTCCCGACAGTGGATTGGCGCTAGCGGAAATCGTCGATGCGGTGGCAGCGGCAGGCTTCGCGATTGAGGGCGAAAAACTCAAGACCGTTCCACGGGGTTTCGACAAAGACCATCCACGTGCCGAATTGCTCAAGCACAAGTCCTTGTCCGCCAGCGTTGAGGTGGGTCAGCCGGAGTGGTTGTCCACTCCCACAGCCCGGGACGAGATCGCCGACCGTTGGGAAGTGCTGAGGCCGCTGGTGGAGTGGGTCGGTGAGCATGCGGCGCCGTAACGCGGGAACGCCCGGAAACCGATGGTCTCCGGGCGTCCCGTACTTCAATATCGCTCAGCTGTCCGACAAGCTGCTCACATTGGTCTAAACCTTGGTGTAGCTGTCCTCGTCCTCGTCGCCCTTGGTCTGGCGGCTTTCGGCGGCACCATTGACGGAGGCCTTGGCTGCGGCGAATTTCTCATTCAGCCGCGAGTGGCGTTGGCCGTAGGCGAAGTAGATGGCCATGCCGATGACCAGCCAGATCGCGAAGAAGATCCAGGTTTCCACGGCCAGGTTGGTCATGAGGTAGAAGCAGAGGACTGCGGAGACCCACGGCAGAACCTTCCCGAACGGGACCCGGAAGGCTGGCTTGAGGTCAGGCCGCTTCTTGCGCAATACCAGGATGCCAAGGCTCACCATCACGAACGCGGACAGCGTTCCGATGTTGATCATTTCCTCGAGCAGGTCCACCTTGGTTACGCCTGCAACCAGGGCTACGGCCGCACCACAGATGATCTGCAACCGGGCCGGCGTCGAGCGCTTTTCGCTCGTCTTGGACAGCGAGCGGGGCAGGAGGCCGTCGCGACTCATGGCCAGGACCACGCGGGACAGGCCCATGAGCAGCACCATAATCACGGTGGTCAGGCCAACCAGGGAACCGAACGCGATGATCTTGGCGGCGTCAGTGTTGCCCACCGCCTCGAAAGCTGTGGTGAGCGTGGGGTTCTTTACCTCGGCCAACTGCGTGTAGGACACCATGCCGGTCAGTGCGAGGGAGACCAGGATGTAGAGCAGCGTCACCACTGCAAGGCCGCCGAAGATACCGCGGGGAAGGGTCTTCTGCGGGTTCTTGACCTCTTCGGCGGAGGTTGCCACCACGTCAAAGCCGATGAAGGCGAAGAACACCAGGGCTGCGCCGGCGAAGACGCCGAGTGTTCCGTACTGGGCCGGAGCAGCGCCAGTGAGGAATCCGAAGAAGGACTGCTTCATGACGTCGGCAACACCGGAATCGGTGGGCTCAGAGGCAGGAATGAAGGGGGTGTAGTTGGAGAACTTCACGTAGCTGAAGCCAACAACGATCACGAACAGCACCACGGCGATCTTGATCAGCGTGAAGACGTTGCCAACGCGGGCGGACAGCTTTGTCCCCAGCACCAGCAAGACGGTGAAGATCGCGACAATGAGGAAGGCGCCCCAGTAAAGATCAACACCAGCCACCTGGATTGACGGGGGCATTTCCACGCCCATCAGGCCGAAGACCGTGCTGAGGTAAATGCCCCAGTACTTTGCGATCACGGCTGCGGCGGTGAAGAGTTCAAGGATGAGGTTCCAGCCAATGATCCACGCGAGGACTTCGCCCATAGTGGCGTACGTGAAGACGTAGGCGGAGCCTGCCACGGGGATTGCTGTAGCGAATTCCGCGTAGCACATGATGGCCAAGGCACACGTGACAGCGGCGATGGCGAAGGAAATTGTGACGGCAGGGCCGGCAAAGTTTGCGGCAGCCTTGGCTCCAACGGAGAAGATCCCGGCGCCGACAGCAACGGCGACGCCCATGATCATCAAGTCCCAGGTGCTGAGGCTGCGCTTCAGCTTCCGCCCGGGCTCGTCGGCATCGGCGATCGACTGCTCGATCGACTTGGTCCTGAAAATGTTCATGAAAATGCCACATTCTGGATGGGAGTGGTATAGGACTCATCAAGAATAGTGTCCGGCCCTTGGACGACCATATTTATCCCAGATAGTGAGACGAACCACGAAACGCCGTGACGGCTGTGGCTGGTGTGACGAGGGCGCGTAGCCCCCGTCACACCAGCCATGGGCCCCTAAACGCTTGGAACATCCCAGTCCATGAGGGTGGAACGGATCAGGAATCGTTTGCCCTCAGGTGATTCCACTGAGAATCCACTACCGCGACCCGGGACCACATCGACTGTGAGGTGCGTGTGGGACCAGTAGTTGAACTGCTCCTTGGACATCCAAAACTCCAAGGGCTGCGGTTCTCCTCCGCTTCCGATATCGAAGCGGCCCAGTAGGACATCGGAGTCGCCGGTCAGGAACTCCCCCGCGGGATAGCACATGGGTGCAGAGCCGTCGCAGCAACCACCGGATTGGTGGAACATGAGTGGCCCGTGCTGGTCCCAGAGTTTGCGAAGGAGTTCCACGGACACCGCGGTGAGCGCCACCCGGGAGAAATCCTCCCCGGGCAGCGTCACCGCAGCTTCCACGCTGGCGTCGTTCATCAGAACTTCAGGACCACTCGGCCATCGATCTTGGCGTGCTTCATCTCGTCAAAGACCGCGTTGACCTCGGAGAGTTCCCGGGTGGAGACCGTTGGCTTGATCTTCCCTTGGGCGTAGAAGTCCAGAGCTTCCTCGAGGTCCTGCCGCGTTCCCACAATCGAGCCGCGGACCGTGAGGCCCTTGAGGACGATCTCGAAGATCGGCGCCGGGAAGTCTCCCGGCGGCAAACCATTGAACACGATGGTTCCGCCGCGACGTGCCATTCCGATGGCTTGCCCGAAAGCCGAGGGATGGACCGCGGTCACCAGGACACCATGGCAACCCCCTGTTTCACGCTGTATAACCTCCGCCGGATCTTCATGCATTGCGTTGACCGTTAGCTCGGCGCCGTGCTCCCGGGCCAACGCCAACTTGTCATCGGCAATATCCACTGCCGCGACGCGAAGCCCCATGGCCACCGCGTACTGGACCGCGATGTGCCCCAGTCCCCCGATGCCGGAGATGGTGACCCACTGACCGGGCTTGGCCTCGGTCATCTTCAGTCCCTTGTAGACGGTGACCCCGGCACACAGAACCGGAGCCACTTCCACCGGGTCCGAGCCTTCCGGGATGCGGGCAGCAAAGCGCGTGTCCACCAGCATGTACTCGCCGAACGAGCCGTCCACGCTGTAACCACCGTTCTGCTGGGACTCGCACAGGGTTTCCCAGCCGGTGCGGCAGTACTGGCAGTCTCCGCAGGCGGACCACAGCCACGCGTTTCCTACGAGGTCGCCCACGGCAACGTCCGTGACACCCTCGCCCAGAGCCACGACTTCACCCACGCCTTCATGCCCTGGAATGAACGGTGGTGTCGGCTTGACCGGCCAGTCGCCTTCGGCGGCGTGGAGGTCGGTATGACATACCCCCGACGTGATGAGGCGGACCAGCGCCTGGCCGGGACCCGGCGTCGGCCTTTCCACTTCCTTGACCGTAAGGTCGGTTCCGAATTCGGTAACTACTGCAGCTTGCATGGTTGTGGACATTGACGATCTCCTTTGATCGATGAACAGGACGGGTTTAGAAGAAGCCGAGCTTGTTCTCGTTGTAGCTGACCAGGAGGTTCTTGGTCTGCTGGTAGTGGTCCAGCATCATGGCGTGGTTCTCACGGCCAATACCTGAGGACTTGTAGCCACCGAAGGCGGCACCTGCCGGGTAGGCGTGGTAGTTGTTGACCCACACGCGGCCGGCCTGGATTTCCCGGCCTGCGCGGTAGGCAACGTTTCCGTTGCGCGACCATACTCCGGCACCCAAACCGTAAAGGGTGTCGTTGGCGATGCCGATGGCGTCGTTGTAGTCGCTGAACTTGGTCACGGACACGACAGGGCCGAAGATCTCTTCCTGGAAGATCCGCATCCGGTTGTGGCCTTCGAAAATGGTGGGCTGGACGTAGTAGCCGCCCGCGAGGTCACCGGAAAGCTCAGCCCTGGCGCCGCCCGTGAGGACCTTGGCGCCTTCCTGCTTTCCGATGTCGAGGTAGGACAGGATCTTCTCCAGCTGATCGTTCGAGGCCTGGGCGCCAACCTGGGTGTCGGTATCCAGCGGGTTTCCCTGAATAATCTTGTTGGTCCGGGCAACGACGTCCGTCATGAAGGAGTCGTAGATACCTTCCTGGACCAGGGCGCGGGACGGGCAGGTGCACACCTCGCCTTGGTTGAAGGCAAAGAGCGTGAAGCCTTCCTGGGCCTTGTCGTAGAAAGCATCGTTCTGCGCGGCGACGTCGTCGAAGAAGATGTTCGGGCTCTTGCCACCCAGTTCGAGGGTGACCGGAATGAGGTTGTTGGATGCGTACTGGCTGATGAGGCGGCCGGTGGTGGTTTCACCCGTGAAGGCGATCTTGCGGATCCGGGAGCTTGAAGCGAGGGGCTTTCCGGCCTCAACACCGAAACCGTTGACGACGTTCACCACACCTGCCGGCAGGAGGTCTCCAATGAGTTCCATGAGGACCAGGATGGACGTGGGCGTCTGCTCGGCGGGCTTGAGCACCACGGCATTGCCCGCTGCGAGTGCCGGTGCCAGCTTCCACACGGCCATGAGGATGGGGAAGTTCCAGGGGATGATTTGACCGACAACGCCCAGTGGCTCTTTGAAGTGGTAGGCGGTGGTGTCCTCATCCAGCTGGGAGAGGTGGCCTTCCTGGGCCCGGACAGCGGAGGCGAAGTAGCGGAAGTGGTCGGCTGCCAACGGGATGTCGGCATTGAGGGTTTCGCGGACAGGCTTGCCGTTGTCCCAGGTTTCCGCGACCGCGAGGAGCTCCACGTTCTCGTCGATGCGGTCGGCAATCTTGTTCAGGATGGCTGCGCGTTCCGTGGCGGACGTCTTGCCCCAGGAGGGTGCAACCTTGTGGGCGGCGTCCAGCGCCAGCTCGATGTCCTCGGAAGTGCCGCGGGCAACTTCGCAGAAGGCCTTGCCCGTGACGGGGGTAATGTTCTCGAAGTAGGCGCCCTTGACCGGGGCAACCCATTCGCCGCCGATCCAATTCTCGTAGCGGTCCTTGAAGGTGACCTTGGAACCCTCGGCACCTGGCTGTGCATAAACGGTCATTGCTAGCTCCTTTGCTGCGAATCACGGTGGCTGTCGCCATTGATCCGAGCTTAGGAGCGGGGAGGTTGCAGCTACGTTGCAACCGTGTGAGTCAGCTCACGCTTTGAGTTCCGTTTCGATCCGCTCAAGGTCAGCGACGACGGCGGCCCGCTTGGGTGAGCGCGGCGGCAGCAGCTTCAGGACGGCAAGGCGGAGGTCGACGTCGTACTTCGCCTCGGGCAGTTCAGCGTACTTGAGGAGCGAATCGACGCTGCCGTCGCTCAGCAGCGCCTCGCGCAGCAGGTGCGAGACCCGTTCGCGCAACTGCACGACGCCGGGCGCCTCCGAGCGTGGCAAGAGCCCACCTTTGTAGATTTCCAGGGCGATGCGGTGGGCGCCGCGCTGGAGGCAACTGAGGACCTGGCCAGAGTCGGGCAACAGCTCAACCGGCAGGCGGTAAGGACGGGATTCGGGGACCGCCTCCGGGCTGAGTTCCTGCATGACTTTGCGGAGCCGCACCATTTCCGCGCGAAGTGTCACGGCAGAACCATCCCCGGGATACAGCTGGGTGCACAGGTCTTCGGCACTGAGCCCTGCGGGGTGGTTGCTCAGGATGGCCAGGATCTCGCTGTGCCTGGCAGACAAGGAAACCGTCCGCCCGTTAATGCTGAGCAAGGCTTGGTCACGCCCCAACAGTTGGAGGCTGTTCCGGTAGAGCGCGTGGCCGGACGCAGCAGACGCGCTTCGGCGTCGAGGTTTGTCCTTGACTGCGGCGGCGAGCGTCAGTCGTTCAATGCGGAGCTGAGCCTGAGCGGCGGCAACGGTAGCCTCCACCAACGAAAGGGTATGCGCGGCGACAGCGGTTTCAGTGCCAGTGATATCCACAACGCCCAGTACTGCGCCGGAATCGGGGTCGTGGAAGGGAACCGCCGTACAGCTCCATGGATGGACCGATCGCTTAAAGTGTTCCGCCCCGGAAATTTGGATGCTGCGGTCCAAGGCCAGCGCAGTCCCGGGTGCGCTGGTGCCAACAGAGGCCTCGGACCAGTCCGCACCGGCCACGAACATCATGCCCTCGGCGCGGCGCTGCATCACGGGATCGCCATCCACCCACAGGAGCCGCCCGACGTCGTCACCCACTGCCACCAACAGGCCGCTGTCATGACTAGGCTGAACCAGGAGCTTCTTGATCACCGGCATGATCGTCGCCAAGGGGTGCTGCCTGCGATACTCCTCAAGCTCATCGCGGTCCATTGCGAGGGGAGCCTCCGCGACGTCCGGGTTGGCCTGCAGTGTTGCCGAACGTTGCCAGGATTCACGCACCAGACGGCGCAATCCCACGATGTCCTCAGGCATCCCGAGACGCAAAGAGTCCAGACGCTCGTGGCCCGTCAGGGCACGCTTCTGCAACAGCTCCGCGGCATCGCTGCCTGGAACCGGCGGATGAACTGGATTCCTCATCGAACTCCCTGGTAGTCCGCAATGACAGTGCGCTGCACATGTGGTGGGCGGGACAGTACCGTGAAGTCTAGTTCGGGTGGAGACGAATGTCAGCCGCGGGAGATCCGGATCATTTCCTCGCGCGGAACAACCTTGATGCGCTCGCGGACCACACCGTTACCTTCACCGGCAGTCCACTCAGCACCCAACGCGGCTTCGTGGGCATCAAGCCTGTTCCAGCCCTCCCACGTGGTGTATTCGACGCCGCGCTCCTCAAGGAGGTCGATGATGGCTTGGGGATCCGGGTTCTCCGCCGGGGGCAGGTTGAGCCTGTCTTCGAGGAGGAAGCCGATGGTCTCCAGGGCATCACCCTTGGTATGCCCGATCAACCCCACCGGTCCGCGCTTGATCCAGCCCGTGGCGTAGATTCCCGGCACGGGCTTGCCGTCGGCATCCAGGACGCGACCGCCGTCGTTCGGTATGACGCCGCGGCGGGCATCGTACTCAAGTTCCTCCAAGGGGGAACCGTGGTAACCGATGGCGCGGTAGACGGACTGAACGGGGTATTCGATGAACTCGCCGGTGCCCTTGACGTTGCCGGTTCCGTCCAACTGCATGCGCTCAAACTTGATGGCGGAGACTTTTCCGGGCGTTTCGGGCGAATCCAGAATTTCCACCGGGCTGTGCAGGAAGTGCAGGTGCAGGCGCCGCGACGACGGCTGCTCCGATTCTGCGTGCTCCTCCACCAGCCAGTTAGTCATGGTGTTCACCATGGTCTTGATCTGGTTGTTCGTCCTGATGGCTTCATCCGAAGCCTCGTCGAACTCGAAGTCCTCCGGGTACAGGACGATGTCCACGTCCTTGCAGTGGGACAACTCCCGCAACTCCAACGGCGTGAACTTCACCTGGGCGGGGCCACGGCGGCCGAAGACGTGAACGTCGGTGACCGGCGACTTCTTGAGCCCCGCGTAGACGTTGTCCGGGATCTCCGTGACCAGGAGTTCCTCGGGATGCTTGACCAGCATGCGGGCCACATCCAGTGCCACGTTGCCGTTGCCGATCACGGCGATTTCCTTGGCATCCAAGGGCCAGTCCCGGGGGACGTCGGGGTGTCCGTCATACCAGGAAACGAAGTCTGCCCCACCGAAGGAGCCCTCCAGCTCGACGCCGGGGATCCTCAAGTCGGCGTCTTTAATGGCACCCGTGGAGAAGATCACGGCGTCGTAGAACGCTCGGAAATCGTGGAGAGTGAGGTCCTTGCCGTAGGTCACGTTGCCGAGGAAGCGGATATCGCCGCGGTCCAATACCTTGTGCAGCGCGTTCACGATGCCCTTGATTCGCGGGTGATCAGGCGCCACGCCGTAGCGGATAAGGCCGTACGGTGCCGGATATGCCTCGAAGAGATCGATACTGACCTCCACATGCCCGTCTTTGACCTCGTTCGATTTCGTCAGGATGTCCGCGGCGTACACGCCTGCGGGTCCTGCACCAACGATCGCAACGCGAAGCGGACGATTGGGGGTTGTTGCGGCTGAGTTGGACACCGTTACCCTTCCGAAGCAGTGAGCCACGCCGTTGTTGGGGCGCGCAGATTCCAATTCTAGATGTCGACCCTACGCCGAACCGCTTATATGGCAGGAGTCACAGAATTTACTAAAGATTGCGGAATATTGCGCATGCCGGTGGTGTTGCCGACAATGTGTCGACTCCGGAACAGATAGCTGCCAGCTCCCCCTCCTCAAACCAGCCAACGACGACGACCGTCGGGAGCGGCGGCAGAGGTACCGGCGGTTCCGCTAAATCTGGCAGCAAGCCTGTGCGGAGCGAGTCGACGGCGGGAATCCTGTTCGGTATCGGCGCTTACGGACTGTGGGGCCTGCTTCCGCTGTACTTCTTCGTCCTCATGCCGGCCAGTGCAATCGAGATCGTGGCCAACCGGATTGTTTGGTCCTTGCTCTTCTGTGCACTGCTCATCACCATCACGCGGGCCTGGAAGACATTCTGGGCGGCGGTGAAGGACAGCAGCGTTTTCGGTCCTTTGGCCCTGGCGGCAGTTCTGATTGCCATCAACTGGCTCACCTACACATTCGGCGTCACCACGGGCCATGCCGTTGAGACATCTTTGGGCTACTTCATCAACCCGCTGGTCTCGGTTTTGCTCGGCGTTTTCGTCCTCAAAGAAAAGCTGCGTCCCCTGCAGTGGGCAGCTGTGGGCATCGGCTTCGTGGCTGTGGGCGTCCTGACATTCTCCTACGGACAGCTCCCGTGGATTGCCCTGATCCTGGCCTTCAGCTTCGGGCTTTACGGCTTCGTGAAGAAGCGCGTCGGCCCCAAGGTTGACGCCCTCACGAGCCTCAGCGTGGAAACGGTGGTGCTGGCTCCCTTTGCAGCCATCACCATGGTTGTCCTCGCGGTAACCGGCGTTGAAACTCTCACTACGCTGGGGGCGGGCCACTTCTGGCTGCTGGTGGCTTCCGGCGTTATCACTGCGGTTCCTTTGCTGTTCTTCGGCGCCTCAGCTCGCCGACTTCCCATGACCACCATCGGCCTACTGCAGTACTTCGCGCCGGTCCTTCAGTTCATCGTGGCCCTGACCGTGTTCAACGAGACCATGACCACTGCCCGCTGGATCGGTTTCTGCGTGGTGTGGTTGGCGCTGGTGTTGCTGACAATCGACATGCTTCGGACCGCCCGGAAGAATTCGGTGCTGAAAAAGCAGGCTCGGCTGGCAGCTGCTGGCTCGTAGGCCCCTCATTCCTGCCCTGTCCGGTACTCCCCGCGTTGTAAGCCGGGGCTGCCGAACAACAGCGAGCCTCGGCGCGTAGCTCGAGCAGCCGTGCGTTGCAACGCCGGTTAGCTCCAGCGAACCCGGCGCTTTCCCGCGAACTCGAGCTCGGCGGCGCACCGCTTAAACGCAGGAGGAGGGCCGGGTACAAACCGGCCCTCCCCCAGAACAAGCGAGAAAGTCTTACGCGTGAGCCTTGATGGCTGCTGCGAGGACCTCGAGGCCGTCGATGAGCAGTTCGTCGCTGATGACCAGCGGCGGGAGCAGACGGATCACATTGCCGTAGGTGCCACAGGTCAGGATGATGACGCCTTCCTTGAGGCAAGCGGCAGCAACAGCCTTGGTGAGCTCAGCGTTCGGCTCCTTGGAACCGGGCTGGACGAGCTCGATAGCCAGCATGGCGCCGCGGCCGCGGATGTCGCCAACCACGGAACCCCCGCCTGCGGAAAGCTCAGATGCCAGTTCGCGGAGCTTGCCCAGGGCGAGCTCTTCGATGTGGCGTGCTCGGCCGTTGAGGTCGTGCTGTTCCATGGTGTCGATGGCTGCGAGTGCTGCTGCGCAAGCAACCGGGTTGCCACCGTAGGTGCCACCGAGGCCGCCCGGGTGGACGGCGTCGAGCAGGTCTGCGCGCCCGGTGATGGCGGACAGCGGGAGGCCGCCGGCGATGCCCTTGGCCATGGTGATGATGTCCGGGACAACACCTTCGTGGTCAACGGCGAACCATTCGCCCGTGCGGCAGAAACCGGACTGGACCTCGTCAGCGATGAAGACGATGCCCTTTTCCTTGGCCCAGGCGGACAGCGCCGGCAGGAAACCTTCGGCGGGAACGATGAAGCCGCCCTCGCCCTGGATGGGCTCGATGATGATCGCGGCAACCTGGTCGCCGCCGATCTGCTTCTCGATCATGGTGATGGCGCGCTTGGCGGCCTCGGCACCGGTGATCTCCGGGTTCTCTTCACGGAACGGGTAGCTCATGGGCATGCGGTAGACCTCGGGCGCGAACGGGCCGAAGTTGGTCTTGTACGGCATGGCCTTGGCAGTCAGTGCCATGGTCAGGTTGGTGCGGCCGTGGTAGGCGTGGTCGAAAGCTACTACGGCATCGCGGCCGGTAGCCAGGCGTGCAACCTTGACGGCGTTTTCCACGGCTTCAGCGCCGGAGTTGAACAGGACCGTGCGCTTGGCGTGGTCGCCCGGGGTGAGGCGGTTGAGCTGCTCGGCAACTGCAACATAGCCCTCGTACGGGGTCACCATGAAGCAGGTGTGCGTGAAGTGAGCAGCAGCTTCCTGGACAGCGGCGACGACGGCGGGATCGGACGCGCCGACGCTGGTCACGGCGATGCCGGAGCCGAGGTCGATGAAGGAGTTGCCGTCCACGTCGCGGATGATGCCGCCGTCGGCGTCTTCAACGTAAACGGGCACGCCGGAGGCTACGCCGGCAGCAACGACGGCGGAGCGGCGCTCAGCCAGTGCCTGCGACTTGGGGCCGGGGAAGGCGCCGTTGATGTTGCGCTTCTGCTCGATGCGGTACGAGAGTTCGTTCGCGGTGGTGGTCATGAGGTGGTTGCCTTTCTGGGAAGCTGGGTTACGCGTCGAGTGCAGACATCACGTGCTTGATGCGCGTGTAGTCCTCAACGCCGTACATGGAGAGGTCCTTGCCGTAGCCGGACTGCTTGAAGCCGCCGTGCGGCATTTCAGCCGTCAGGAGGATGTGGGTGTTGATCCAAACCGCGCCGAAGTCCAGGTCGCGGCTCATGCGCATGGCCGTGCCGTGGTCGGTAGTCCAGACGCTGGAAGCCAGGGCGTATTCGACGTCGTTGGCCAGTTCGAGCGCTTCTTCTTCGGTGCTGAACTTCTGGACGGTGATGACCGGGCCGAAGGTTTCCTTCTGCACGATGTCGTCAGTCTGCTTGGCGCCGGAGATGATGGTGGGCTCGAAGAAGAAGCCCTTCTCGCCTGCGCGGTGGCCACCGGTTTCGATCTTGCAGTTGGCCGGGAGGTTCTCCACCACGGAGGTCACGGCGTTAAAGTGGTTCACGTTGTTGAGCGGGCCGAAGTAGTTGTCTTCGTCGTTCTGCGAACCCGTGTGCAGGGTCTTGGTGTGCTCCACCATTGCTGCCACGACGTCGTCGTGGACTGAGTCCTCCACCAACACGCGGGTGATGGCCGTGCAGTCCTGGCCTGCGTTGAAGAACGCGAACTCGGCGATGGCCGCGGCGCTCTTCTTGATGTCGGCATCCTTGAAGACGATGGCCGGAGCCTTGCCGCCAAGTTCCAGGTGGGCCCGCTTGAGGCCCTTGGCTGCGCCGCTTGCCACAGCAATGCCGGCACGGACGGAGCCCGTGATGGACACCAGGCCGGGGACCTTGTGGTCAACCATCATGGCGCCGGTTTCGCCGGTGCCCAGGACAACGTTGAGGACACCGGCCGGGAAGATCTCGCCGGCCAGGCGTGCCAGCACCAAGGTTGACTCAGGAGTGGTGTCGGAAGGCTTCAGGACAATTGTGTTGCCTGCGGCCAGGGCGGGGCCGATCTTCCAGATGGCCATGAGGAACGGGTAGTTCCACGGAGCAACCTGGGCTACGACGCCGATCGGTTCGCGGCGCACGTAGGAGGTGTGGCCCTCGAAGTATTCGCCCGCGGACTTGCCTTCCATGATGCGCGCTGCACCGGCGAAGAAGCGGAGCTGGTCGGCACCTGCAGCAACTTCCTCGGAGGCGATCAGGGAACGGACCTGTCCGGTGTTGCGGTGCTGGGCTTCCACAAGCTCATCGCTGTTGGCCTCGATGGCGTCGGCGAGCTTGAGGAGCATCAACTGGCGCTGGCCGGGGGTGGCCTTCTTCCACGACTTGAAGGCCTGGTTGGCCGCGGTCATGGCGGCATCCACATCGGCCTGGACCGAAATGGGCGACTTGGCAACGATTTCCCCGGTGGCGGGGTTCACGATGTCCAGGAGACCCGTACCTGCCGGCGTAACGAATTCGCCGTTGATGAAGTTCTGCAAGGTTTGAACCACGGTGTGCAACCCTCTTTCGGAGTCTGGGCATGGGTTTAGCTGATCAGAGCCTATGCCAGGGAGGGTGCCCAAGGAATAGCCAGCTGCACACATAACAACCCCCCACTTAGTGCGCTTGACCAGTGCCGGGTTACGCTTTAAAGCATGGCAATGTCCCTCGCTTCGCTCGTCGCTGTCCCCTCCCTGAAACTCCGCCAAGCCGGCCTCGCCGAAACCACGTGGAACCAGGACATCAGCTGGGTTGCCGTGACGGAACTGGAAGATCCCCAGCGCTTCCTTAGCGGCGGCGAATTGGTCCTCACCACCGGCTTGCGCCTCAAGAGCGCCGCTGACCAGCGGCGCTTCGTCCGCCAGGCTCAACGCGCCGGCGCCGTGGGGATCGGTTTTGGCATCGGCCTCACCCACGAGTCCGTTCCGGAAGCACTCATCGCGGAAGCCAACCGGTGGGGTTTGCCCCTGGTGGAAGTCCCCTACGAGATCCCCTTCATCGCTATCGGCAAGCTCGTGGCGGAATCACACTCTGCCGACCATTACTCCAACCTGGAACGGCTCCTCGCCGGACACCAGATCCTTGCTCGCTCACTCCTCACCGGTGGCGGCCTGAACGAACTTCTCAAGCAATTGGGCAGCATGCTCCGCACCGATGTGGTGCTCACCCAGTTCAGCGCGCAGCTCTACAACAGTGTGGCGGGGAAACCGGCCCCGACGGCGGATGGCTGGGCTTCGTATCCGATTCCCACCGGCCGTAGGGACGCCTGCACGCTCTGGCTGCGGCAACCGTTCGTCGACTCCGGAATCGTCAGTTACGCGCAGAACCTCATCAGCGTGGAGCTCAACAACATGGTCAAGCAGCGCCAGGCCCAGCGCGCCATGGCGGGCCAGGTGCTGGACGACGTCATCCACGGCACCCTTGAGAGCATCGAGGCCGCACGGCGCCTGGCGGGCGTGGGCATCAACAGCACCCGAAAGAACGTTGTGCTCGTGGCAGAGTCCACGGCACACCACAAACAACTGATCAGCATTTCGCTGCCCCAAGCGCTGGAAGCCGGCGTGAGCGCCGTCGTCGGGAAGGACCTGGTCACCGTCATCAGCGACGACGGCAGCTCGGCCACCGCTTTGGCCAAGAGCCTCAGTGATCACCTGCAGGAAGCAGGAATCCACGCCGTCATTGGTATCGGCGGCGCCTACACGAAGCCGAACGGCTTGCGTTGGAGCTACTTCGAAGCGCGCGACGCCGTGGCACACGGCTTGCCGGTCAATGAGCCCGAGCGCCTGAGCCTGACTTCCCTGCTGCTTGCCAGCGAGGATGTTCCGTTGGCGGATATGGCCAGCGAGTCCCTCACGCCGCTGCGGAAGTTCGACGCCGCCCACGGGGCCGAACTGGTGGCCACCCTGGAGAGCTACCTGAATCACAACGGGTCAGTGGCGGCCGTGGCCGAAGCCCTTACCCTGCATCGCAATACGGTGCGTTACCGCCTGGCTCAGATCACAGAGCTGACGGGCTACGACCCCTCGCAAACGCAGGACCGCGTGCAGTTGTGGTTGGCCTTGGCGGTCCAGCGCTTGGGGTCGCGCAACCCTCGCTAGGCCTCCTGAAAGCCCGCACGGAGAGCTTCGCCACAAAACCCTAGACATTAGACGTCAAACGTCTAACCTTTAGATATGGCCGCGACGACTCCTCTTACCCCCAGCACCGGAAACATCCCTACTGTGAGCCCTGCCCAGGCTGCCTCTGCGCTTTCGGCGAACTCTGCAGTCCCCAAGACGCGCGTCGTCGCCGTCGTCGGCATTATTGCCGTGGTGCTCATCGGCCTGAACCTGCGCGCGGGCATCACAAGCGCCGCCGCCCTTTTCCACGACCTGCAGCAGGTGCTGGGTTACGGCCCCCTGGTGGCGTCCATTCTGCCTTCCATCCCGCTGCTGTGCTTTGCGGTTGCGGGCATGGGAACGTCGTGGCTGACCCGGCGTGTGGGTGTTGAGAAGGCCATCGCCATCGCCCTGGCCCTGTTGGCCGGCGGTTTGCTGGTCCGTGGCGTTCCGGTGACGGGCGCGCTCCTTGGCGGCACCGTCCTGGCGATGTCCGGCCTGGCCGTATGCAACGTGGCCATGCCGTCGTTCATCCGTGAGCACTACTCAGAGCGCACCTCCATGATGACGGGTCTCTACACCTTCACCATGTCCGGCGGCGCTACCTTCGCTGCAGCTGTAAGCGTGCCTTTGGCTCAGGAACTCGGCTCGCCGTCCATGGGACTGGCCGCTTGGGGAATCCTTGGGGTCGCGGCCCTGCTGGGCTTCCTGCCGGTTGTCCTCCACACCCACCGGAACTCCACCAAGACCGACCGGCCGCGGGTGTCCATGTGGCCGTTGCTGCGTACCCGCCTCGGCATCCTGATCACCGCGATCTTCACCTTCCAAGCCTTCCTGGCCTACGCCGTGATGAGCTGGTTCGCCTATATCCTGACCTCACAAGGCCTCAGCGCCTCCGAAAGCGGCCTGCAGTTCGGCGTGATGCAGTTGGTCTCCGTCGCTGCCGGCATGATCCTGCTCGCGTTCGGCTCCCGCCCCCGCATGCTCCGCCCCGCACTGTATCTCGCCAGCAGCTCCACCTTGCTGGCCATCGCCGCGATGGTCTGGTTGCCGACGTCGTTGGCAGTCGTGCCGGCCGTGCTGTTCGGCTTCGGCTTGGGCATCTTCCCGCTGGTCCTGGTGATCATCAGCCGAAGCGGACGTTCGACGGCGGAGACCACTGCGCTCTCCACCATCGCCCAGTCGCTGGGATACTTGATTGCGGCAATCGGCCCGTTTGGCATGGGCCTGCTCCACAGCGCCACCGGCGGCTGGGTGCTGCCGCTGAGCCTGCTGTCCATCGTGGCCGTGGCGCTCATGGTTACCTGCCACCTGCTGACGAGCAAGCGCACTGCTACCAAGACCGGACCGAGGACAGCATGACCCTGACCCCTTCGCATCGCCCGGCCCTTGCCGAGGAGATCACCGCCAAGCTGCGGGACATGATCAAGTCCGGTGAATGGCCTCTGCAGGAGCGAATCCCCGCTGAACCTGAGCTCATGTCCACCCTTGGTGTTTCGCGGGGAACGCTCCGGGAGGCCATCAAGGCGCTGGCCCACTCCGGCATGCTGGAAGTCCGGCGAGGGGATGGCACCTATGTGCGGGCCAACAGTGAGATGTCCGGCGCGGCGCAGCGCATGTACCTGGAGCACACTCAGGAACACATCGTGGAGGTCCGGCTCGGCCTGGACACACAGGCTGCCCGATTGGCCACCAAGCACGCCAGCGCTGAGGACTTGGCCGAGATGCGCCGCCTCCTCGCGCTCCGCCAGGATGCCTGGCAGGCCGAGGACTACCCCACGTGGGCCAGTGCCGACTGGGAATTCCACGAACGCGTTGCCTTGGCTTCAGGGAATCCCTTGCTCCATCAGCTGTACGTTTCGTTCGGCGGAGTGTTCCACAACGACCTCCTCCGGCAGCAACGCAAGGAAGGCTTCAACGGCATCCCCCGCGAAGGCCATGACGAACTGGTGGACGCGCTGGAAGCACATGACCCCGATGCCGCCGTCCAGAGCGTGTACCGGAACCTGGATTTCTGCGCAGACCAGGCCCCGCGTTAGCTCTGCCTCACGCTCCACCGTCGCCAACCCGCTTATCCGTTGCTGCCCAACCACGACTTAGCGGGGCTGCAACGGCTTAGGCACGGTCCCGTAAGGGCACTCCAGCTCCCGCTGCATCCCTAAACCTCGCATTGATCAGCACCACCTCGCGCCCTGCCCGGTTCAGGAGACTCGCTGCCACACTTGCCCGATACCCCGTGGCGCAGTGCACCCAGATCCTGGCCTCCGGCAGCTCAGTGATCCTGCCGAGCAGCTCGTAAACCGGAATGTTGAGCGCTCCCTTCACGTGGGAGGCCTTGTATTCCTCCGGGCGGCGGACATCCAGGATCACGTCCTCCGGCTCCCGGCCTCTGAGCAGGACAGCCCAGTCCCCGTGCTCGTAACTCGCTTGCGGATGGTCGGGGGCCAACGCGGCGACGTTCAGAACCGCAGCTTCAGGCCCGACGGCGGCATCCGGGCTGTCGATTCCGATCCTCGCCAGGTCACGGATCGCCTTTTCAACCTCGCTGAGCGGGCCCACTAGCGTCAGCGGCTGATCCCAAGGGATCACCCACCCAAGGTAGCTGGTGAAATTGTCGCCGTGGCCGTACTCAAAACTCACGCTGCCCTGGAGGTGGCTATCCGCGAAGGCCACGCGATGCCTGAGGTCCACCACCCACTCCCCTGCCCTCAAGCGCCGGCTCAGTTCTTCGGCGTCCACGGAATCAGGCACGTGGAGGTCCACTACACCCGGACCGGCAGCATTCAGCGGACTCATGTGGGCGTAATAGGCGGGGTAGGCCGTAATGTTCTCCAGCAACTGCGAGACAAAGTGGTCCTCGTCAGGATCTGTCAGGGCGTGGTTTGACTCGGTTTGCTCACTGATCGTCGAGGTCTCTTGATGGCTCGCCGGGCCGATGGAACAGAATGAGCCGAATCCGTGCGTTGGGTAGAGCGCCGCTTCGGGCGTGGCAGAATCCACCAGACGCCGGACCGAGGAGTACTGGTCATGTGCCAGCTTCGCGGTGTCATGTGGCGAGACCAGGTCCGTCCGCCCCACTGAGCCGTAGAGCAAGCTGCCGCCGGAAAACACGGCCTCCGTGCCGCCGTCGTGCGTGTCATCCTGCACCACATAGGAAAGGTGCGTGTGCGTGTGGCCAGGCGTCGCAACTACCGAAACGGAAAGCCGGCCAACAAGAAGAACCTGGCCGTCCGTGACAGGGACACGCGTGAAAGAAACCTCGTCAGCGGCGTTCACCAAGTATTCAGCGCCATGCTTCTCCGCCAGGACGAGCCCGCCCGTGACGTAGTCGTTGTGCAGGTGCGTTTCGGCTACATGGGTGATCCGGACGCCGGCATCACGAGCCGCAGCTTCCACCCGGTCGATGTCCCGTTGGGGGTCGATGACCAACGCAACTGAACCGTCATGCACCAAATAGCTGCGGTCGCCCAGCTGCGGTGTTTCAATGACGACGACGTCCATGACTCAGGGTACCGCCGGGCGCCACAGAGCGAACTTAAAAGCAGGGCGGGGCCACTCGAATTGAGTGACCCCGCCCGCGAAGAACCGGAAGTACTAGACCTGTGCGGCTACGCCATCACGGGAGATGTTGACCATGTCCTCGCGCGGCACAACCTTGATGCGCTCACGCTTGACCTCAACACCGTGGGAGGTCCCGACCTCGGTAGCTGCTGCGCCGAGGGCGAGCTCGTGTGCGTCAAGGGCCAGCCAGCCTTCCCAGCTGGTGAACTTCACGCCGCGGGCATCGAGCAGATCCACCACGGCGTCTGCCGCGGGAACTTCGGCGACCGGCAGGTTTTCGCGGTCCTCCAACAGGTAGGTGACAGTTTCGAGGGCATCGCCCTTGGTGTGGCCGATGAGCCCAACCGGACCGCGCTTGATCCAGCCCGTTGCGTAGAGGCCGGGTACGTGCTGGCCGTCGGCGTCCAGGACACGGCCGCCGTCGTTGGTGACGACGCCCTTCTTGTGATCGAACTCGACGTCCGGCAGGGCCGAACCGAAGTAGCCGATGGAGCGGTACACAGCCTGGACCGGGTAGTCGATGAATTCGCCGGTGCCGCGGGCGTTGCCCGTACCGTCAAGCTCGGTGCGCTCGAACCTGATGCCGGCAACCTTGCCCGGAGTTTCCGGGGAGTCGACGATTTCCACCGGGCTGTGCAGGAAGTGCAGGTGCAGGCGGCGGGAAGCCGTGAGCTCGGAAAGATCCTCGGGCTGCTCGGCGATCCAGTTGGTGAGCGTGCCCACCATGGTCTTGGTCTGGTTGTTCGTCTGGACCTGGCGATCGGACTCTTCGTCGAACTCGAAGTCCTCGGCGTAGAGGATGATGTCTACGTCCTTGGAGTGCGAGAGTTCGCGGAGTTCCAGCGGGGTGAACTTCACCTGTGCCGGGCCACGACGGCCGAAGACGTGAACGTCGGTGACCGGGGAGTTCTTCAGGCCGGCGTAAACGTTGTCCGGGATTTCGGTGACCAGAAGGTCATCGGCGTGCTTGGAGAGAACACGGGCCACGTCAAGGGCCACGTTGCCGTTGCCGAGGACGGCGATTTCCTTGGCCTCAAGCGGCCATTCGCGGGGAACGTCCGGGTGTCCGTCGTACCAGGACACGAAGTCGGCGCCGCCGAAGGAACCTTCGAGCTCGATGCCCGGGATGTTCAGGTCCGCGTCCTTGATGGCGCCGGTAGCGAAGATGACGGCGTCGTAGTGCTTCCGGAGGTCCTCGATGGAGATGTCCGTTCCGTAATCCACGTTGCCGAAGAAGCGGATGTCGCCGCGGTCCAGGACCTTGTGCAGGGCGTTGACAATGCCCTTGATGCGGGGGTGGTCCGGCGCGACGCCGTAGCGGATCAGGCCGTACGGTGCCGGGTAGCGGTCGAAGAGGTCGATGCTGACGTTGAGTTCGCCGCTCTTGACGGCCTCGCTCTTGGTCAGGATGTCTGCTGCGTAAACGCCGGCCGGGCCTGAGCCGATGACGGCGACGCGAAGCGGACGGTCCGCAGAACCTACGGGGGTGCTAATTGACACGGCTGTGTTCCTTCTTCTCTTCAGTCATCCCAACCAGGTCGCAGTTCGCGTCGTTTTGAGGGCTCAAAACGACCTTATCTGCTACCTGGTTGGGCCGGGGGCTAGTTACTGCGGACGCGGGGACGATTTGGGGTAATAGTGCTGTAGTCAGCGGTCTTGAAATGCTGCGGTGCAAAGGGGCTGACACGGACCACATCGCCGATCACAATGACCGCCGGGTTGGCCACGCCGACGGCTTCCGCCTGGTCCGCGATGGTTCCCAGAGTGCCGATGGTGACGCGCTGGTCCGGCAAATACCCGTTCTCTACGATACCTACTGGTGTGTCCAAAGGCAGACCCGAGCCCGCCAGCTCGGCCGCGGAATCGCGCAGTTGCGCCACTCCCATGAGCAACACCACAGTGTGATCGGGGCGTGCCGGGACTTCGGAGAGCTCTTCGTGGCCGGTAACTACGCTGAAGCCCTTGGCCAGGCCGCGGTGGGTCACGGGGATACCCGCGGCGGCCGGAACCGAAATTGCCGACGTCACGCCGGACACTACTTCGACCTCGACGCCGTTCTGGCGGCAGAACTCTGCTTCTTCGCCGCCGCGGCCAAGGACGTAGGGATCGCCGCCTTTGAGGCGGACCACCCGGTTGCCCTTGAGGGCTTCCTCCACAAGGATCCTGTTGATCTGGAGCTGCGGCACGGGATGGTGGCCGGGCGTCTTGCCTACCTCGATCACCCGGACATCCGGGGCAAGCTCCTTGAGCAGCTCGCGCGGGCCAAGACGGTCAGCAACTACGACGTCGGCCTGTCCCAGCAGGCGACGACCACGGACTGTGATGAGTCCCGAGTCGCCGGGACCACCGCCGACCAAAGCGACAGAGCCAACGGAGCCGTCGGTTCCCGTCTTGCGATGACGGCGGAGCGGCAGGTCCCCCGTTTCGAGGGCAGTGGCTACAGCGTTGCGAAGGGCCATGGCACGGCGCGGGTCTCCCCCGGCGTTGATGGCAATCTTGACGTCGTCCACCACGGCAACGGCGGGTGTCCACGCGGCTGATGCTTCATGGTCCGAGGCATTAACGCACCAGATGCGCTGCGCCTCGGCGTCGGCGGCTACCTGGGTGTCCACAGCTGCTGTGCCAGTGGCGGTCTGAGCGAACCAGACGCCGTCGAGGTCGGACGTACGGTACTCGCGCTGCTCCCAGGTGAGGAGACCGGAAGTGGCGAGACCGCGAAGTGTGTCGGTGGCAACGGGAGCGACCACGGTGACTTTCGCACCGGCGTCGAGCAGTCCCTTGGCGCGGCGCTCCGCAACGGGGCCGCCGCCAACCACCAGCACCGGGCGGCCGAGCAGCCGCAGCGCGGTGGGGTAAATGTCCTGTATTGCCATGAAAAAACTGTAGGGCGGCGCCGTAACATGCTTCAAAGGCTCGGAAACACCCGGTAACGCTGGGTAATCCAACGTCACATAATTCCCTGCTTAATTCGGGGAAACACGGTCTTTCAGCGTCAGGTAATAGGCGCGCTGTTCCTTGCCCAGGTGCTCAATCGCGTAACGAAGCGCCGTCCGCGGCATGGTGGCTGCGTGTTCATCCAGGAATGCCAACAGGCGCTCCCGGCTACTGCGGCCGGCATCGCGGACCCAACCGCCCACCGCTTTGTGGATGAGGTCTTCCTTGTCGTGAAGGAGGATTTCGGCGATGGCGAAAGTGTCATCCAACTGGCCTTCACGGATGAACGCCGAGGTGGCGACGATGGCCGTCCGGCGCTCCCACATGTTCTCCGAACGGGCCAGTTCATACAGCGGATCCCGCGGCTTATCCATGAGCCAACCACCTACCACCCGCCCGGCACCCAGATCCACCAGGTCCCAGTTGTTGATGCGGTCGTGCCTGCGCAGATACAGCTCGTACAGTTCCTTGCGCCGCTCTTCCGTGGTCTTCTTTTTCTGCGTTTGCAGGGCCATGATCTTTACAGCTCCGGCGCGGGCCTCGTGGATGTCCTCTTCCAGGAGCTTCTCGATCTCAATCGGAGGCATGGCGGCGAATTCCTTGCCAAGCGTGAAAACCTCCCCCATGCGGACGCCCATGAAGAAATCACCCTCGGCATAGTCACCCTTGCCGGTCTTGAAGTACCGCTGGTACTTGACCTGCTCCACGTCGGATTGCCTGGCTTGGAGCCGTGCCAGGAACTCGACGGCGGTGGGCTGGGTACCTGTCATCCCTCAATGATGCGCCTAAAAGACCGACCAGCCAGTACGAGTGGTGAATTCATCCAGCGCGGCCACGCCAGCCACGGAATTTCCGGACCGTCCAAGGCCAGGGCTCCACACACTGATGGAGCACTTGTTCGGAACCACGGCCACGATTCCTCCGCCCACGCCACTCTTGCCAGGAAGGCCCACGCGATACGCGAACTCGCCCGCGGCATCGTATGTTCCGCAGGTAAGCATGACCGCGTTGATCCTCTTGGTCTGTGCCGGCGACAGCAGAAGGCTCCCGTCGGTCCCCAGGCCGTTGGCCGCCAGGAAGCGGGTTGCGAGCGCCAGGTCTTCACACGTCATGGCGAGGGCGCACTGCTTTGCGTAGGAGTCCAGAACTTCGTCCACCGGGTTCTCCAGGTTGCCGCAGCTCGCCAGGAAATGGGCCAACGAGGCATTGCGGTGACTGTTGGCCAGTTCAGAACCGGCAACATGCTGATCGGTATCGATGCTTTCCTTGGTGGTCTCTTGCCGCATCAAGTCCCTCACGGCGTGCGCTGCATTACCTGTGATGCTGAGGAGCCTGTCCGTCACCACAATCGCGCCGGCGTTGATGAAGGGGTTCCTGGGAATCCCTTCCTCGCTTTCCAGCTGGATCAGCGAGTTGAACGGGTTGCCCGAGGGCTCCCGGAAGACGCGCTTCCAGATCCCGTCGCCGTCGAACGCCAACACCAAGGCGAGCGCAAAAACCTTGGAGATGCTTTGGATGGAAAAATCCACGTGGGCGTCGCCGGCTGAATAGACCTCGCCGTCCCGGGTTGCCACGGAAATCCCGAATTGTTGGGGATCCACGGCTCCGAGCTGCGGGATGTAGTCAGCTACGTTGCCCTGGCCGACATGCGGCTGCACGGCCCCGACGATGTCGTCGAGGAGATTCTGGATGTCCACGCTTCTAGCCCTTGGTCCCTGCGTAGGTCCATAGCCTGATCTGAAGGTGTGCCAGCAGGCGTTGATCGGCGGATTGCAGGTCCAGTCCCGCCACTTCACAGGCGCGGCGGAGCCTGTAGTGGACCGTGTTGCGGTGGACGGCCAGTTCCTCGGCGCACCGGTTCACGTCGCCAAAGAACTCCAGGTAGGTCAGGAGTGTCAACGCGAATTCGGGATAGCGGCTGCACAGCCGGGTGACTCCTGCATGACGCAAGGTGGTGCGTGATTCCAGCAGCTCCAGCAGCTCCCTGGTGAGGACCGTCGTCTCTACGTCGCTGTACGAGGCCACACGTACTGTCGGCGTTGCTTCCATGACCTTGAGGACGCTGCGCACGTGATCAAGGGTGGCGTGCAAGGCGTCCAGACGCGGAACGATGGGCCCCACAGCTGCCTGCACTTGAAAGTGAAGGTGGGTGGTGGCGTCACGAACGATTGTGTTGACCAGCCTGTTGATGGCAGGAAGGGATTTCAGCGGGTCGAGGTCGGGCAGGATGATGGCAGTTTCCATCCCGAGGGCCCCCACCACTGCACCCGGCCTATACGCTGCAGCGTGAATTGATGCCACCTTGGAGAGTTCTCCCCTGCGGAGCTGAAGGCCGGCGGCGCTCTGGCTCAACCCGCCGGCGGAGATCAGGACCAGGGCAGCTGGTTTTGACGGATCAATCCCTGCGGACTGGGCCTGCGAATGCACCTGCGCCGTACCGCTCAGGAGGCTCGAGACCCGGTCCTCGCGCATGGATTGGGACTGTTCGTTACGGTGCCGGACCAGTTCGATCGCTGCGTGGCGGGCTGCTCCCACCATGATGCGGTCCGTGTTGGCCGCCAAAGGTTCAGCACCCTCCTGCAACCAGATGTACCCCATCACACGGCTGCCGGCATGAATACCGATCGCTACGCGTTCCCGAAGACCCGCATCCAGGTTGGCTTCCACATGAACAGGCGCTTCAGTAGCCTGCAGGTGCTTGTAGACCCCTGATTCCTTGAGCAGTTTTTGGTACTTCTCGGGTCCCCGCCGTGCCAGGATGGACAGCCTGCGCAGCTCATCAACATCATTGGACGCCGGCGAGTAGGCAAGCACCTTATTGCCTGGATCTTCGATGACCACATGGCCGTTGGTCAGCGTGGCGGTTGTTTGGGCGATCGCGAACAGGTCCCGATGCACTGACGTGGCGCTTTCACCGGGCACATCGCTGAAGCGGCCGTCGTTTTCGAGGACATCGTTCTCGCGGACCCTGTCCAGCGCGACGCTTTCGAATTTGTCCCATCGCAAGCCCGGGGCAACCGCTACCAGTCCGATGCCCGTGGGTCGCAGTAACTCAGCTGCGGCTTCCAATTCGCGTTCGTTGCCCTTCACCGCGACTGCCGTGGGACGGTCGGCAACAATTCTGCGAAGGGCCGGGAGCGCCGCGCGTCCCCGGGCGCCAATGAGCATGACCAATGCCCCCGGGCGGATCGCATCGTCGTCTTCAGCGTCAACAATGACTGTTTCGCGAACGTTTCTGTTGTCCTCTGCCGGAGCCAGCAGCAACCGTGCGTTGTGGACGCCCAGGTCTTCAAGGACATCGCTCAATAAGGTGACGACGCCGTCGTCGTCAATTTCCAGGGCTTTCAACGAAGCTATCGCTTCCTCTCCTCATCAGTTCACTTAAGCAGGACGCTCCCTCGCCATTGAGTGGCTCCGCCGGTACATGTACGCAGGCACGCACAGCGAGAAACATTACCGGCCCTTCAGAACACCAGTGTTGTCCCCCCGGCACAAGAGCCGGGCCCTGAATTTGGTTCGCCAGCCAATTTGTTGGCGACGGTGTCCACCTAGAGTTGGTGACTGTCCCAAACACCACAAAGAACTGCCTGCAGCGCGTCCAATTTCAGGAGTACCGGCCGGCAGTCCTGCCCCACGTTTTGGAGTATTAAGCCACCCGAGGTGGCACCGGAGTCAAAGGAGACCCCAGAAGTGATACCCACCCCTGCGTCTACAAAAACCCTTCCGTCCCCAACAGACCTAGCCGCCGAAACGACGTCGAACGCTTTCGCCCAAGAGGAAGCCGGGTACCGGAAGACCCTTAAGCCCCGTCAGATCCAGATGATCGCCATCGGCGGTGCGATCGGTACCGGGCTCTTCATGGGCGCCGGCGGCCGCCTTAACGGTTCCGGGCCTGCCCTCGTACTGGTGTATGCCGTCTGCGGATTCTTTGCCTTCCTGATCCTCCGGGCACTGGGCGAGTTGGTGCTGTACCGCCCTACGTCGGGCTCGTTTGTTTCCTACGCCCGGGAGTTCTACGGCGAGAAAATGGCATACACCGCCGGTTGGCTTTACTTCCTGAACTGGGCCATGACCTCCATAGTGGACGTCACCGCCGTTGCCCTTTATGTGAAGTTCTGGGGCCAATACTGGGCACCCATCAATGACATCCCGCAGTGGCTGATCGCCCTCATCGCTTTGGTGGTGGTGCTCTCCTTGAACCTGGTGTCCGTGAAGATCTTTGGCGAGATGGAGTTCTGGTTCGCCTTGATCAAGGTTGGCGCGCTGGTGGCATTCCTTGTGGTTGGCATCTGCTTCATCGTCTTTGGCGGCCGGACCGATGTTGGCGTCCCTGGCTTCAACGTCATTGCAGAGAACGGCGGCATGTTCCCCATGGGTGCCGTGGCACCGCTGCTGGCCATCAGCGGCGTGGTGTTTGCCTACGCTGCCGTGGAACTCGTGGGAACTGCGGCCGGAGAAACGGCCAACCCGCACAAGGTGATGCCCAAAGCCGTAAACACCGTGGTGATCCGTATTGGAATCTTCTACGTGGGCTCGGTCCTGTTGCTTTCGCTCCTGCTTCCCTTCACGTCCTACAAAGCCGGCGAATCACCGTTTGTCACGTTCTTCTCGCACCTCGGGGATCCGCAGGCCGGAGCTATCTCCGCATCCGTAATGAACTTCGTGGTCCTCACCGCGGCGCTCTCCAGCCTCAACGCCGGCCTCTACTCCACCGGTCGCATCCTTCGCTCCATGGCGGTGAACGGCTCGGCTCCGCAGTTCACGGGACGGATCAGCGCTTCCGGCGTACCCTACGGCGGCATCCTGCTCACGGCCGTCATCACCTTGGTGGGCGTTGGATTGAACGCCGTCGTCCCGTCGCAAGTCTTTGAGATCGTGCTGGAAATCTCGGCGGTGGGCATCATCGGTGGTTGGGCCACCATCATGCTCTGCCACATCAAGCTCCAATCCTGGGTACGCAGCGGCAAAGTTGTCCGGCCGGCGTTCCGGCTGTTCGGTGCGCCGTTCACCTCTTACCTCACGCTCGGATTCCTTGCCTTCGTGTTGGTCACCATGGGGTTCTCGGAGACCGGCCGCTGGGTGCTTGCTTCATTGCTGGTCCTGGCACCACTGCTGATCGCAGGTTGGTACGCATATCGCGGCCGCATAAGCGCTGCCCAGACGTCCTAGACAAATTTTGAGTTTGAAAGTGAAACACATGAGCAACCCTTCCCCGTCCCTCAAAATCGGCACGCCCAGCCGGGCCTGGCGGTCCCGTGCCGATGCGTGGGAGTTCCTGGGATACGCCCTCAGGCAGCTCGCCTCCGCCCGGCACCAGGAGTCAGGTCTGCTGTCCCAGATAGACAGGACTTTCGCCCTCCTGATGTCCGTGGAACCGTATTGGGCTGAACCGGGAGTCGGCTCCGTGGTCCAGTTACGCCAGTTGATCGACGACGGCGAACCCCAGGCCGCGCTCCAGCTTCTGGGCGGTTTGTCGCACCTTCCCCTCGCCTCCTTGGGGGAAACGGCTGCGGCGCCGCGTGGGGAGACCGTGGACGAGGAAGTTGTTGACCAGCCAGAGCCGGCTGAGCGGCCACGCTTTGAGGTCCTGGTGGTTGACACCGTTGACCCCGACGAAGCCGAAGCACTGAAGAACACCATGGCTGCGCAGCGGCGTCTCTCCGACGCTTTCACCTACACCGTCAACGTGGTTCCCAGCTACGAAGATGCCTTGGTTGCCGTCATGCTGAACCCTGCTATCCAAGCTGTTGTCCTTCGCCCGGGCTTCGCACTCCGCAGTTCACATCTGCTAGGCAACGACCTCCGGCGCTTCCTGGCCAGGCATACCTCAGCGGACCTGCAGGACTCGCGGCCCATCAGGCGGATCCTTGGCTTGGCCGACGCTATCTCGGCGCTTCGGCCCGAGCTGGACGTCTATCTGGTGGCTGGGGTCTCCATCGAGTCACTGGCGGGATCGCTCACCCGGAAGTTTAGGAGGATCTTCCGAAGGCAGGATCATTTGGACCTGCATCTATCTCTTCTGTCCGGGGTGGCGGAACGCTACGAGACACCGTTCTTTACCGCTCTGCAGGACTACAGCCGCCGCCCGGCCAGCGTTTTCCACGCCCTGCCGATTTCCAGGGGGGCTTCCGTTGGGAGTTCGCCATGGATCCGGGACATGGCCGATTTTTATGGGACGAACCTTTTGTTGGCCGAAACCTCCGCCACCTCCGGCGGGCTGGACTCACTACTCGATCCTCACGGATCCATCAAAAGGGCCCAGGAGCTGGCTGCCCGCGCGTTCGGGGCGCAGCGAACCTACTTCGTCACCAACGGCACGTCCACAGCCAACAAGATCGTGCATCAATCGCTGCTTGCTCCCGGCGACGTTGTCCTGGTGGACCGCAACTGCCACAAGTCGCACCACTATGCCTTCGTACTCGCCGGTGCCCGCGTTTCATACCTGGACGCCTACCCCTTGGACAAGTACGCCTTCTACGGTGCTGTGCCACTGGCGAGCCTGAAACGCAGGCTCCTGGAGTACCGACGGGCAGGCAGGCTCCATGAAGTGAAGATGGTGACCCTCACCAACTGCACTTTCGACGGCGTTGTCTACGACGTCGAAAGGGTCATGGAGGAATGCCTGGCCATCAAACCGGACTTGGTCTTCCTCTGGGACGAGGCATGGTTTGCCTTCGCGCGCTCCCATCCGGTGTACCGCCGTCGGACTGGCATGGCAGCTGCTGCCGCTTTGGAAGCCTCCTTCAGCAGCCCTGCCTACGCTGCCCGGTATGCCGAACAGGCTGCTGCCTTGCACCACCCGGTCACCGGTGAACCCGTGGATGACGACGCCTGGCTCAGCACCCGGCTTATTCCGAATCCGGCAACGGCACGGATCCGGGTCTACGCCACGCAGTCCACTCACAAGACCCTGACGTCCTTGCGGCAGGGTTCCATGATCCACGTGTTCGATCAGGACTTTGCCGGCTCCAACCAGGAGTCGTTCCGCGAGGCTTACATGACGCACACGTCCACCTCACCCAACTACCAGATTCTGGCGTCCTTGGACATTGGAAGGCGACAGGTCGAATTGGAAGGATTCGGACTGGTTCAACGGCAATCCGACCTTGCGGTATCCGTGGCCCAAGCCGTTGCCAGGCATCCGCTGCTGAAGAAGTACTTCCGTGTGCTGACCTCGCGGGACCTGATCGGCTCGATGTATCGCGAAACCAGCTCCAGCATGCCGCTGCGGGATGGGCTGGCTGAGTTGGAAGATGCCTGGCAGCGGGACGAGTTCGTCATCGACCCCAGCCGTCTAACCCTGGACATCAGCAAGACAGGGATCGACGGCGATACTTTCCGCCACAGCTACCTCATGGATGATCACGGTATCCAAGTGAACAAAACGTCCCGGAACACTGTGCTGTTCATGACCAACATCGGCACCTCCCGCAGCTCCGTGGCCTACCTGATCGAGGTCCTGGTGAAGCTTGCCGAAAGTTTTGAGAATCCGCATCCTGCGGCGCGGCAGCGGACTCTTCCCGCGTCATCCGATGCGCCCCGCCCGACTCCCCCGCTCCCCGACTTCAGCACGTTCGCCGCGCGCTTCCGCGTTGACGATTCCTGCGAGGACGGGGACATCCGGGCAGCTTACTTTGAGAGCTACAAGCCCGATTCCACCGTGTACCTTTCCGCGGCTGAGGTAGCTGCGGCGGTTTCCACGGGACAGGAAGTGGTCTCGGCAGGTTTCGTCACGCCCTATCCCCCGGGCTTTCCCATCCTTGTCCCCGGCCAAGTGATCACACGGCAGACCCTCGAATTCATGGATGCCCTGGACACCCGCGAAATTCACGGATTCGATCACGACCGCGGGTATCGGGTCTTCGTTGAGCCGGTATCGTTTTCGGCTGCAGGGGTGGCGGCGGTGGCAGCGGTGGCTTCCTAGGCATTCGCGTTCCACCCGATCGTCGGAGCGATGTGCTTCGCGACGTTGCCCAAAAGCTTGGCGTTGTAATCCACGCCCAACTGGTTGGGTACCGTGAGCAGGACAGTGTCTGCCGCTTGGACTGCGGCGTCCCTGGCCAGCTCTTCAGCCAAGGCGTCCGGCTCGCCGATGTAGCTCTTCCCAAAACGGGACAACGCGCCGTCGAGAATTCCTACCTGGTCCTGGCTGTCCGCTTGGGCGCGGAGGCCGAAGTAGTGGTTGTCGACGTCGTCCACAATCGGTATCACGCTGCGGCTCACGGAAATCCTTGGTTCAAAGTCGTGTCCGGCTGCGGCCCACGCCTCGCGGAACATCTGGATCTGCTCTGCCTGCAGTTCGTCGAAGGGCACCCCCGTGTCCTCGGTGAGGAGAGTGGAGCTCATGAGGTTCATGCCTTGCTCGGCTGCCCAGACGGCTGTCTTCCGTGTTCCGGCACCCCACCAGATTCTTTGCGGGAGGCCGGGCGACTGGGGCTGTATGGGCAGCAGACCTGTGGCTCCGCCGGCGTAATGGGGATCCGCTTCGGCAACGCCGTGCCCGGCGATCGCTTTGCGGAACAATGCTGTGTGGCGCCGGGCCATGTCGCCGCCGTCTTCGCCGTCTTCAGGGACGTACCCGAAGTTCGCGGCCCCGTTCCCTGCTGGTTCGGGTGAACCACGGCTCACCCCGAGTTGCAGACGGCCGTCACTGATGAGGTCCGTGGCCGCGGCTTCCTCGGCCATGTACAGCGGGTTCTCGTAGCGCATGTCGATCACGCCGGTGCCCATTTCAATGCGCATGGTTCGGGCAGCGATGGCTGCAAGCAACGGGAAGGGTGATGCCTGCTGTCGGGCGAAGTGGTGGACACGGAAGAACGCGCCGTCTATACCCAGCTCTTCGGCAGCCACCGCCAGTTCGATTGCCTGTTTCAGGGCTTCGCCAGCCGTTGGTACGAGAGAACCCGGGACACGTGCCCAATGTCCGAAGGAAAGGAAGCCGATCCGTTTGTTGTGCATGTCCGGGACAACACTTCGCGGGGTGCGGGAATTCCTCAATCCGCCCGTCGATAGTGCATGGCCACCGCGCCGTTGCTCAGCGGCTCCGTCGAAATCAGCTCGAGGTGTCGGGTGCCGGGCAGTCCCCCTTGATACAGGGTGGGGCCGTGACCGGCGATCATGGGATGGACGAGGAATTTGTACTCGTCGATCAGACTCATTCTGTCCAGTTCCGTGGCCAGTTTGCCGCTGCCCACGAGCACCCCGTCTGGAGTCTTGTCCTTGAGTTCCTGCACCGCCGTTCGCAACTCACCGACCAGATGATGGCTGTTGGTCCATGGGAAGTCGCTCCGCGTTGCCGATACGACGTACTTGGGCTTGTTCTCCAGACTAAGCGCCCACTCGCGTAGGGCTGGTGGTGCGTCCACCTCACCGCGGGCAACCAACGGCCAGTAGACCTCCATCATTTCGTAGGTAGTACGACCCCAGAGCATGGCGCCGCTCTGGTCCAGGAGCTGGGTGAAGTGGGCGTGTGTCTCGTCGTCGGCGATGCCCTCCCGATGGTCGACGCAACCATCTAGTGTGACGTTGATGCTGAACGTTAGAAGGCCCATTCGACGATTCTAGGCTTCGACGGCAAATGAGCATAGAGTAGAAAACTGTCGAGATACATACCCATGGGGGGTATGCCTGTGCTGGCTGGATAATGGTGGAAGCAGGACCGCGAAGGAGGTAGTGGAGCAACATGAAAGGACCGCGGTTCCCACAATCCCCTGCCACCGGCCTCGGGCCTCCTACCTTCCTCGAGCGGGCTTCCCTCCTAGTTCTGGTAGCAGCAGTCATAGCGGGCATTTTCGGAATGCACGTGGTCACTGGATCTCATGGCACCCACCCTGCGAACTCTGAGTCACCTGTCGTAGCTGCCGAATCTGCGCTCCACGTTCACGACACCGTGCAGTTCTACGGCAGTTCGCGGCTCCACGGCAGTTCGCCTGCTGATGCGGACAAGTGCACGTCTGGAAGCTGCTCCTGCACCGAGGCGGCCGCCACCAACTGCATCCCCGCACTACAAACAGGTTCCTTGGCCGCTCCGCCTCCAACCGCTGCCGTCGGGGTAATCCCTGCCTCACAGGAACTTCACGTTCTCCCCCGCTCCTGGTCCTACCAACCCCTCGGTCCTACACCCTTGCAGCTCTGCATCAGCCGTACGTAAGCACTGGCGCGGCCCGCGACTGGTGGGCCGGTTAACCCTTCACCATCTGCTTACCCCTGGCGGCTGACAGACGGCCGCCTTAATTGGCAAAGGACACTTTCTGATGAACAGGACACACTTCACTTTTACCGGAGCCGCTGTCGCAAGCCTGATCGCTCTGGCCGGTTGTGCCAGCAACTCCGGATCCGATTCCATGCCGGGCATGGACCACGAAAGTTCGGGCACTTCCGCCAGCCCTTCAGCGAACAGCAGCAACGCCGGGCACAACGCAGCTGACACGATGTTTGCCCGGATGATGATTCCGCATCACGCCCAAGCGGTGGAAATGTCCGACGCTATGCTCGCGAAGACTGACATCCCGCCCGCAGTAACCACCTTGGCCGTCAAGATCAAAGAAGCCCAGGCACCCGAGATCGACAAGATGACGGCTTGGCTCAAGAGCTGGAACGAGAATGCCACCATGCCTGCGGACGGCCATGGCGGTCACGGCATGGACGGCATGCTGAGCGACGCCGACCTCCAGACACTCAAGGATTCCCAAGGCATGGAAGCGGCCAAACTCTTCCTGACCCAGATGATCGCGCATCATGAAGGCGCCGTCAGCATGGCCAAAACCGAGACCAGCCAAGGCAAGAATCCCGAGGCCGTTCAGCTTGGCAAGGACATCATCGCTGCCCAGGAAGCTGAGATTCGGGAAATGCAGGACCTCCTGGCCGGACTCTAGCCCCAAGGTGTGGTGATGCAGAGGCCCGACGGCGGAAGGTCGCCGTCGGGCCGCCAGCACTACGTGTGTTGCCGCACCACTTACCGCCAATCGCCCCCGTAACCCCTAGTGCAAACGGCGCGAAAGGGTGCGCGAGGCGCAAAGTGGTGCGCGCGGCCCGCCAGGACTTAGCGGCTGCTGCCCGCCAGCAAACCCCGGCGTTGCAGCAGACGCTTCTCGATGGGCCCGAACACCAGGATCTCGATCAGAATGCCCACGAACAGGATCAGCAGGATCGCGGACATCACGATCGTCATGTCGGAAAGGAGTCGGCCTTGGTCCAGCAAGGAGCCAAGTCCGAACCCGATCGTGCCACCCACCGCGATGATTTCCGCGGCCATGAGTGAGCGCCAGGAGAAGGCCCAGCCCTGTTTCAGCCCACCGATGTAGCCGGGAAGCGCTGCAGGCAGGACAATTTGCAGAGCCATCTGGAGCCGGTTCGCGCCAAGGACTGTGCCCACACTGCGGTACTGCGGCGGGATCTGGTCCACACCGGAAATGAGCCCGTTAATGATGGACGGGATGGCGCCCATGAACACCACAAAGTACACGGTGGCGTCGGTCAGGCCGAACCAGATGATCGCTGCGGGAACCCAGGCCACGGAAGGGAGCACCTGCAACCCGGAAATCAGCGGCCCGAACGCACGCCGCAAGGGAGCTACCTGAGCCAGGATCAAACCCACGGGAGTAGCGATGACCACTGAAATCAGGAAGCCGATCACACCACGCTGCAGAGATGTCCACACTGCTTCCTGGACTTTGCCTTCACCCCACATCGTCACGAACTGGGTGAGGACATCAAGCGGCCCGGGAACGAGGTCGCGCCGCTTGAACTCAAGCGAAACGTAGAACTGCCACGCGAGGATCAGGACCACCAGCGCGGCAACCGGCAGCAGCACCCGCTTCCAGTCGATACCGGTCTTGCGTCGGCTGTCCGACTGGAGGTTGTCCAGCCCCGCTTCAAGGTCCCGGAGCTCGGAGGCGTTGCCCTTCAGCGACGGCGAAGTGATGTGCTCTTTGGATTCAGTCACGGGAAGGGTCCGCTCTTCGGTGGTAATGGGGTTACTTGGCATGGCGGCGGATCTCCTCGCGAAGACGGCGGGTAATAACTCCGGTCAGCTCCCCAGCGCGGCCGGCATCGGTACGGTGCTCCTCGGTGACATCCCATTCAGCCACCACACGGCCGGGACGCGAGGACAAGAGCAGTACGCGCTGACCCAGACGGACGGCCTCGCGCACGTTGTGGGTGACGAACACGATGGTCCGGCCCGTTTCCTTCCAGATCCGCTCGAGTTCGTCGTGCAGAAGGTCGCGGGTGATCGCATCGAGGGCAGCAAACGGCTCATCCATCAGCAGCAACTGCCGGTCTTGAGCCAAGGAACGGGCCAACGCAACGCGCTGCCTCATGCCACCGGACAGCTCGTGGGGACGCTTATCCCCCGCGCCGCCCAAGTGCACCAGTTCCAACAGTTCAGTGGCACGGGCACGCCGGCTCGCCTTCGTGCTGGACTTGTCTGCCAACTGCAAAGCCAACTCGATGTTGCCCCTCGCCGTCAGCCACGGGAACAGGGCTGCGTCCTGGAACATGAAGGCAGCGCCGTCGCTGGGGACTTCAAGAGCGCCCGACGTCGGCGGTTCCAGTCCCGCCATGATGTTCAGGAGGGTGGACTTTCCGCAGCCGGACGCACCGAGGAGGGCGACGAACTCGCCTTGAGCGATGGTGGCGTTGACGTCGTCCAGCACCGGGGCGCCGTCGCCGAAGCGCTTGCCCAGGTTCTCGAGTACGACTGGCATGGTCCCGTCCTTCATGTTGATTGGTAGAGCTGATGTGGCCAAAGGCCGGCCCGCTTCCCCGGTAGATGGGAGGGAAGCGGACCAGCCTGTTACTGCTTAGTCCTGGCCGAGTCCTGCGGCTGAGGTTTTCTTGCCTTCGACCTCGTTCAGGGTGCGGAGGTCGAAGATGCCGTTGATGTCGGCCTGCTTGGTGGTGCCTGCCTTGACGCCGTCGTCGAGGAGCTTGTTGTACGTTCCAGCGAGCGGGTCGGTGGTGAACTTGATGTTCTGCAACGCCCGTTCAATAACATCCGCCGGAAGCGGCTTACCCGCCGTGTCCTTCAGGACCGCGTTGATCGTGGTGGCCTTCTCCGAAGCGGAAGCGGAGTTGAGCCAGTTCACGGATTCCACGTGGCCCTTCAGGAGTGCCTTCACCGTTTCGGGGTGTTCTGCGGCGAACTTCTTGTTCACGATCAGGATGGTGGTGGTGAAATCACCGTTCTCCCACAGGTCCTTCTCATCCACCAGGACCTTCGCTCCGGCTTCGAGCACCAGGCGGGAAGCCCACGGCTCAGGCAACCACGCGCCGTCGAGCTTTCCGTCGGTGAAGAGCTTCAGCGACTGGGCGTTTTCGGTGGGGTTGATGTTCACGTCGCCGCTGCCATCAGTGTTGGTCTTGAAGCCCTGGTCACCGAGCCAGGCGCGGAGGGCCACGTCCTGGGTTCCGCCGAGCTGCGGGGAGCTGAGGATCTTGCCTTTGAGGTCGGCAGCGGAGTTGATCTCCGGCTTGACCACCAGCTGCGCACCGCCGGCAGCGGCACCGGCGATGATGCTGATGGACTCGCCGTTGCTCTTGACGTAGGAGTTGATGGCAGGGTTCGGACCGATGTACGTGGCATCGATGGCGCCGGCGTTCAGGGCTTCGATCGCGGCGGGGCCGGCGTTGAAGACCTGTGTGCTGAGCTTGGTATCGCCGAGTTCCTTGGCGATCAGGCCCTTGCTAGTGCCTACCAGCGCCGGGCCGTGGGTCACGTTACTGAAGTACCCGAGCTTCAGCTCGGCAGCCGGCGAGGTAGTCGGGGCCGGGGCGGCCTGGTTGTTCTGCGAGACAGCGGAAGCGACTGCGGCGCCTGCGCCGATGAGGAGCACCAGGCCGACGGCCAGGGCGATCTCTACGGTACGGCGGCGCTTGGGCTTGGAGGCCGTCTCACCGGCGACGATGCGGGTGGTGCCGGTGTTGGGTGACTCGGGGGTGTTAGCCATGGGGTTGGGTCCTTAGGAGATGTGGATGCGAGCGGGGCGAAGATCAGGCCCCGTGACATCGCCCGTCGAGGGCAAGCAAGGACCATTCCGGAGAGGTCATGCCTTCACAGTAGGGACTGTCATATTTCGGCTTCAATCCCGTAGAAATCAAGGTTCACGCAGGTTCACGTGGCGTCATATTCGCTGCCAGTCCTTCAATGTCGCGCGGAGTTGTGCGGCAGCAGCCACCTATGACACGGGCACCCCGGTCCTGCCATCCAGCAGCGTTGCCGGCCAAGGTTCCGTTGCCCTGAACGCCCTCCGACGGACCCCACGTTTTGGTTACGGCATCGTAGCTCTCCCCCGAATTCGGGTAGGCGACCAGCGGCTTGCTGGAGGACTCCTGCAAGGTGCCGAGCGCATCCGTCACCAGCTCCAGCGGCACACAATTAACGCCGACGGCTGCCACCCGCGGTTCCGCGCTGAGCAGGGCAGCCACGTCCTCAATCGATGTTCCGTCGCTGATGTGGTCGCTGTCCCGCAGCGTGAACGTGAACCAGGATTCGACGTCGAACTCCGCCACGAGCGCCACGAGCGCCTCCGCTTCGGCGTACGACGGCAGCGTCTCGCACGCAAGGAAATCCGCGCCGGCTTTCACGAGGGCGGCAATCCGGGGCCGATGGAAGTTCCGGAATTCCTCGGCGGAAAGCGTGTAATCGCCCCGATACTCAGAGCCATCAGCGAGGTAGGCGCCATAAGGACCCACGGATCCGGCCACCAAAAGCGGCCCACGCGCAGAGTCCTCCGCCAAGGCTTCCTGGCGGGCTTCGTCGGCCAACCGGACACTCAAGGCCACCAACTCCAAGGACTCATCAACCGACAACCCACGCCGTGCGAAACCTTGTGGCGTCGCTTGGTAGCTGGCCGTAATGGCTACGGAGGCGCCGGCGTCGAAGTAGTCGCGGTGCACCTGCTTTATCAGGTGCGGCTGCTCCAGCAGGACCTTGGCAGACCACAACGCGTCCTCCAAGTCGCAGCCGTGTGCCTCCAGTTCCGTGGCCAAGGCGCCGTCCAGGACCAGGTCCTTGCCGGCGTTGAGGAGCGTGCTGAGTGTGGTGTTCTGTGGCATGGGTCCTTCCCAAAAAGAAAACCGCAGCCTGTTCGAAATTCCCGCCGTACAACGTGAGGAGTCGCGAACAAGCTGCGGTTTTTGTGACTACGTATGACCCTAGATGACGTAACGTTCGTCTTCGTGGTCGCCCGGGTGGTCCTTGACCAAACCGGCGGCAAGGGTGTTGCCATCGATGGGGTCGATCACCAGGAACGCGCCGGTGCGGCGGTGGTGCAGATAGTTTTCCAGCGGCAACGGAGCGGACAAGCGGAGCTGTGCGTGCCCGATGTCGTTGAGCTCAAGGTTCGAGGCCGGCTCAACGTTAAACGTAGCCAGGTCCAACTTTCCGGTGACGTTGCGGACCAGGGCTTGGACCGTGCGCGTACCGTGCTTCACCAGGACCTTCTGGCCTTCGCGGAGCGGTTTGGGTGAGAGCCATGCCAACGACGCGTACAGGTCAGCTGTGCTCTCACGGACAGTCCCGGCAGCAGCGATGGTGTCACCGCGGGCGATGTCGATCTCGTCAGCCAGGCGGACAGCCACCGACTGCGGCGCCGCGGCCTCCTCGAGCGACTGACCGGCAAAGTCGATGCCGATCACCGTGGTGGTGCGCGGCTCGTGGCCCGGGCTGATGACGGATACTTCGTCGCCAACCTTGACGGAGCCCTCAGTGATCTGGCCGGCGTAGGCGCGGTAATCGCGGTACGCCTCCACATCGAGCCCGGCGGTAACAGCGTCCGGAGCCAGGGCACCCTGCGGACGGATCACCAGCTGGACCGGGAAGCGGAAGCTCTCCAGTTCGGCCTCGAGCTCGTCAGCAGCCGGGAGGGTTTCGAGAACCTCAAGCAACGCAGGACCGGTGTACCAAGGGGTGCGCTCCGAGCGGTCCACCACGTTGTCGCCGTCAAGGGCCGAAACGGGAACCACCAGAAGATCAGCAACGCCATCGGAACCCAGACCAAGCTCACGCGCAACCTTCTGCACGTCCGCTTCGATGTCGCGGAACACCTGCTCGCTGAAATCAACAAGGTCGATCTTGTTCACGGCAACAATCACGTGGGCAACGCGCAGCAGCTGCAACACGGACAGGTGACGGCGGGTCTGCTCCAGCACACCCTTACGGGCGTCGATAAGTACGACGACGGCATCCGCAGTGGACGCACCGGTCACCGTGTTCTTGGTGTACTGAACGTGGCCGGGGCAGTCCGCCAGGATGAAGCTGCGGCGGTCCGTGGCGAAGTAGCGGTAAGCGACATCGATGGTGATGCCCTGCTCGCGCTCGGCGCGCAGTCCGTCCGTAAGGAGGGCGAGGTCAATCCCGCCCTTTTCTCCGCCAAAGCCGCGGTCCGCGGAGGTGCGGGCAACGGCGTCGAGCGTGTCAGCAAGAATCGCCTTGGAATCGTGAAGGAGGCGGCCCACCAAAGTGGATTTACCGTCGTCCACCGACCCGGCGGTAGCGAAGCGGAACAGGGTTGTGGGCAGAGCTGTTTCCAGCCCGGCAGCCAGTGTTTCGGTGCTCATTTAGAAGTAGCCGTCCTTCTTGCGGTCTTCCATGGCTGCCTCGGAGATGCGGTCATCTGCTCGGGTGGCGCCACGTTCGGTCAGGGTGGAGGCAGCGACTTCAACTACGACGTCGGCCACGGTGCGGGCATCGGACTCGACGGCACCGGTGCAGGACATGTCGCCCACGGTGCGGTAGCGCACGAGCTTGGTGATGACTTCCTCGTGCGGCAACGGTTCGGAAACCTCGCCTACCGCGCGCCACATTCCGTCGCGGGCGAAAACCTCACGCTCGTGGGCGTAGTACAGGCCGGGGAGCTCGATGTTCTCGCGCTCGATGTAGCGCCAGATGTCCAGCTCAGTCCAGTTGCTGATGGGGAACGCGCGGACGTGCTGGCCCACGGTGTGGCGGCCGTTGTACAGGTTCCACAACTCGGGGCGCTGGTTGCGCGGATCCCACTGGCCGAACTCGTCACGGAGGCTCAGGATGCGCTCCTTGGCCCGGGCCTTGTCCTCGTCACGACGGCCGCCGCCGAATACGGCGTCGAACTTGTTGCGCTGGATAGCGTCCAGGAGCGGAACAGTCTGCAGCGGGTTGCGGGTGCCATCGGCACGCTCGGCCAGTTCGCCGCGGTCGATGAACTCCTGTACGGAACCGACAACGAGCTTCAGGCCGAGACGTTCAACCGTGCGGTCGCGGAAGTCGATGACCTCGGGGAAGTTGTGGCCTGTGTCCACGTGCAGGACGGGAAAGGGAACCTTGCCCGGCCAGAACGCCTTGGTGGCCAGGTGCAGCATGACCACGGAATCCTTGCCGCCGGAGAACAGCAGCGCAGGCTTCTCGAACTCGGCAACAACCTCACGGATGATATGAATCGCTTCGGACTCGAGGGTGTCCAGGCTGGAGAGACGCTCGACTGAAGGGGCGTCGACTGCCGCTGCAACTTCCACCGTGGACTCCTCTGTTGTGTAAGTGCTCATGTGTGTAGTCCGCATTCTGTCTTGTCGGATCCTGCCCAGCGGCCGGCGCGGGGGTCTTCGCCCGGGGCCACCTTGCGGGTGCAGGGCTGGCAGCCGATGGACGGGTAGCCCTGGCTCAGGAGGGGGTTGACGGGAAGGATGTTGTCCTCGGAGTACTCGATCAGCTGATCGAAGGTCCAATCGACCATCGGGTTCACCTTGACCAGGCCGAAACCCTCATCCCAGGTGATCACCGGGGTGTTGGTGCGGGTGGGTCCCTCGTCACGTCGGACACCGGTGAACCACACCTCGTAGCCGGCCAGCGAACGGCGTAGCGGCTGGACTTTGCGCAGCGCGCAGCACTGGGCAGGGTCGCGGGCGAACAGGTCCTTGCCCAGGAGGCGGTCCTGCTGTTCCACGGTGTTCTCCGGAAGAACGTCCACTACGTTGACGCGCAGGTTCGCTGCAACTTCGTCGCGGGTCTCGTACGTTTCCTTGAAGTGGTAGCCGGTCTCCAGGAACAAAACGTCGACGCCGGGAAGCTGGTCCGCGACCAAAGCCGGCAGGACGGCGTCGGCCATAGAGCAGGCCACCGTCACCGTGGGCAGCTCGAAGTTCCGGGCTACCCAAGCGATGACATCGCGGGCGGGGGCGTTCCAGCCGAGCTCAGCAGCGCCTTGTTCAGCCAGGGCCTTGAGCTCTTCATGGGAGCGCAGTGCCGGCCGGGCTGCTGCGCTGGCGAGGTTGGTTATGGTGACGGGATCTGTCATTGGAGATCTCCTTCATCTGCCGAGTGTGCCCACTCCGCGAAGGTCTGGCCCTCGGCGCCCACGGCGACGAATTTACGGACCACACGCTCCACGTAATCGGGCAGGTCTTCCACAGTGACCTTGAGGCCGCGGACGGTACGTCCCAAACCGGCTTCCTCGCGCTCGTTGTTAGCCAGCCCGCCACCGAGGTGGACCTGGAAACCCGGGGTGGGGTCGCCGTCGGGCGTTGGCAGCATCATGCCCTTCAGGCCGATATCGGCCGTCTGGATACGTGCGCAGGAGTTCGGGCAGCCGTTGATGTGGAGGGAGAGTGCGGAGGGCAGCTGCTTTGATTCCACGAGGTCGGCCAAGCGGCGCTCCAGCTCAGCGATGGCCGTAGCTGCGGTGACCTTGGTTTCGACGATGGCCAGCTTGCAGAACTCGATGCCCGTGCAAGCGATGGTGCCGCGGCGGAACACGGAGGGACGAGCCGAGAGGCCCAAGGTGTTCAGTTCGGCAATGAGCGGCTCGACCTGCTCCTTGGCCACGTCCAGGATGACCAGCTTCTGGTGGGGAGTAGTGCGCAGACGGTAGCTGCCGTGCTTCTCCAGGGTGTCCGCCAAGGTGACAAGTGCCTCGCCGGACGTACGGCCAACGGTGGGAGTCACGCCGATGAAGAACTTGCCGTCCTTCTGCTCGTGGACACCAATGTGATCTCCCGGGGCCGTGGGCTTGGGAGCGGCCGGGCCGTCGGGAAGCTTGAAACCGAGGTACTCGTCCTCCAGGATCTGGCGGAACTTTGCGGGACCCCAGTCGTTCATGAGGAACTTCAGGCGGGCCTTGGTGCGCATGCGGCGGTAGCCGTAGTCACGGAAGATGCTGGTGACGCCGAGCCATACCTCAGCGGCAACGTCAGCCGACACGAACACGCCAAGGCGTTCGGCGAGCCGCGGGTTGGTGGACAAGCCGCCGCCAACCCAGAGATCGTAGCCGGCGCCGAGCTCAGGGTGGACTACGCCCACCAGGGCGAAGTCATTGATTTCGTGCACCACGTCCTGGGACGGGTGGCCCGTGATGGCCGTCTTGTATTTGCGCGGCAAGTTCGCCAGTTCGGGATCGCCGATGAAACGTTCGGCGAGCTCGTGGATCAGCGGGGTGGGATCGATGATCTCGTCCTTGGCGATACCCGCAACCGGGGAGCCGAGAATGACGCGGGGAACGTCGCCGCAGGCCTCTGTGGTGGACAGGCCAATGCCTTCAAGGCGGCGCCAGATCTCCGGCACATCCTCAACGCGGATCCAGTGCAGCTGGATGTTCTGGCGGTCCGTGAGGTCGGCCGAGCCGCGGGCGAAGTCCACGGAAATCTGGCCGATCACGCGAAGCTGCTCGGTGGTCAGCGCACCGCCGTCGATGCGCACGCGCAGCATGAAGTACTTGTCTTCGAGCTCGTGCGGTTCCAGCGTTGCGGTCTTGCCGCCGTCGATCCCGGGCTTGCGCTGGGTGTAGAGGCCCCACCAGCGGAAGCGACCGTGAAGGTCCGTTCCGTCAATCGAATCGAAGCCCTCTTTGGAGTAGACAGACTCAATCCGCTCACGGACGTTCAGCCCGTTATCTTCCTGCTTCCAGGTTTCGTTGGCGTTGAGTGGAGCGGTGCCGTCAACCTTCCACTGGCCGTGGGGCTTGGCGGCAGGGCGGGTGCGTGCCGGACGCGAGGGGACTGCGGTGTCCGAGGACGCACCGGCTACAGCTGTATCTGTCATACATCGACTGTAGGTCTGGCAAGTTTTCGCCAGCAAAGGTCCGGAAACGCGAAGTCACCTAGGGAAACATTTCGTCACGAACACGCCAGCGGCCTTGTTCGGAGGACCTGTTTTGTGCAGGTCCATTTCGTCCCTTTTCCGCGTAAATAAAGGTTAGGAGAGCCTTTCCAATACTGCGTCGTATCTTTCCAGCGCGATCTCGGCGAGCACCTTCGACGGCAGCAACGGAGCCGCAACAATGTCCGCGCCGGCCTTCGCCAGCTGGTCGTGGAAATAGCCGGTTGCCAGCAGGTATGAGGCAATGAACACCCTGCCGGTCCCACCGTCGGCGGCGAGTTCCGCACGCAAGGAGGCAACGCCGTCGGGCACTGTTGGCTGGGCACTGGCGCCATAGGCGACGCGCACCTTGTTGGGCAGCAACTCGCCGAGGAGTCGCGCCTGCTCTTCCGAGTCAACCGAGCCGTCCGGAAGGGATGATCCCGCGGCAGCCAGCAGCACGCCGTCGTTCTCTGTCAGGCCAGCCGCACGGAGGTGGGCGGCCAACAGCTCGGCCAAACGCGGATCCGGGCCCAACGGCCTGGCGGCCACCACCTCGGGCCGGCTCTTGATCGCCTTGGGCACGTCCACCTTGATGTGGAAGCCCGTGGAAAGCAAAAGCGGTACGACGACGGCGGCAGTCCCCTCGGGCAGTCCCTCCACCACTCCACCCAACTCGGGTTCCTGCACGTCAACGTACGCCTCGACTACACGCAAACCGGGGCGGAGGGTTTCAATTTCTGCCATAACGCGTCGGATGGCAGCCTGGCCTTCGGCGTTGCGGGTTCCGTGGGCGCAAGCGATCAAAACGGGGCTGTTCATGGGAGCTAGCGTAACGTTGAGCCCGCACCTGTTGTGAAGCACGTTAAGAAAGAACCAGTCCACTTGATTTCCTTTGACATTGTTCTTCTTTGGCTTGACCTCATCGGCGTGTTCTTTTTTGCTGTGTCGGGCTCGTTGTTGGCCGCCCGGAAGCAGTTCGACTTTGTTGGTTCGGTGCTGCTCGCTTCCATTGCGGCGCTGGGCGGTGGCGTGATCCGCGACATCGTGATCAACGCAGGGCCCCCGATCGCCTTCACGAATCCTGCCTACCTGGCCCCGCCCGCGCTGGCTGCCCTGCTGGTCTACTACCTTTTCTCGTCAGTGCAGCGTTTCACGTCCCTTTTGACGCTGTTCGACGCCGGCGGGTTGGCATTGTTTTGCATTACCGGCACCCTGAAGGCCATCAGTGCCGGCATGAACCCGGTGGCTGCGATCCTCCTGGGAGTCACCACGGGAGTGGGCGGCGGCCTGCTCCGTGATATCACCGCCAACGAAGTCCCTACCCTGTTCAACAACCGCGATATCTACGCACTGCCTGCCTTCGTGGGCGCCGGTTTGACCACGTTGCTGTGGCACCTTGGCCTGTTCAGCGGGCTTACCGCCTGTGTCATTGCCGGTGTCGTTTTCACTTTCCGGGTAACCGCCTGGCGCCGCGGCTGGTATGTGCCCTTGGCTGTGCGTGGTTGGCATCGCGCAGGCACCGGTGGGGGCGCAATTTCAGGTGCCCGGGATTAGCTAGGATAAGAGCATGACTGACATGTTCCTCGAGAAGTTCCGCGCGCTGGTCCCAAAGTATCTCGAGGATGAATGGCAGGAAGAAGACGGCCTCACGCCAGCCGAGCTGGATGACGCCCTCGCCGATCACTCCTTCACCATCCCGCTGGTGCTGCGCGAGTTCTACCTCGCAATCGGCGGCTGCGAGGACCTCATGGAGGCCTACCACTACTTCTGGGACCCCGAGGAACTCGAAGTCGATGACGAAGGTTTCCTCATGTTCCTTGAGGACGAGGAAGAGCAGTTCACCTGGGGCTTCCGCACAGCCGACCTCAGCATCCCCGACCCCATCGTCTGGCGCCGCAACAACGCCCGCGGCCAGTGGAAGAGCGAAGAGGGCACGTTCTCGGAGTTCGTGTTCGACATGTTCGAGTGGGCATTCAACGACGACGAAGACTAACTTCCTCGGTCCCGAGCAGCCCCTTCCCACCCATTCCGGGTTGTGAAGGGGCTGTTTTATTGGGACCCCGTGCGGCCACCACCTACTTTGATTTTGGAACTGCCCTGACACGCCGCTTCGGGGGTGTGTTGCCAGAATGTTGGGGTCAAAGTTGGTGATGGCGGTACACGCCCCGAGGGAACTCACGACGGCGGCACCCACCCAGGCGCGTACCTCGCCGGCGCGTAGCGGCCAACTTCCCTGTTGCGCAGAACTGCCAGGACTTCGGCGACCATCCTCTCTGGGTGATGAACGACATCGACGTAGTAGTAATGGAGGGTCAATAGGCCTCTGCGCATGGCTGCGTTGCTCCTATACTGATCCTTCTTGACCTGTTTTCCCTCAAGGTGCGTGCCGCCGTCGAGTTCAACGATCAGGCATTCGTTAACCAAGCAGTCCACCTCCCCTACGCCCGGGACGTCCACGTGCATCTGGACTTTAAGACCTGCCCTGGTGAAGTGGGTGTGCGCGAGCACTTCCAGGAGCGAGTCGGCCCGAGGCAAAACCAAGTCCAGGATTTCCCGAACCTTGCCATTCCTGTTGCCCGGAAGCTTTGATTTCAGGAAATCCTTGGAAAGGAGCGCCAAGCTGACCGCACTCTGCACCATGACGAGTGCTTCCAGCTCAGGCAAACATCGGAGGGCGTGGATCAGGACATCGGCCACCCCCGCTATGGGTAGATACGAGTGGACTGGATGCAGGCAGGCTCCGTGGTGGACTACACCCCGTCTCGCTTGTCCCGTGCTGCAGCTGAGATGGAGAGCGTCTACGCCTCCCAGGGTCCAGAGACCATAGAAGCGCGCTGCCGAGACGCAGGTAAGTAAGCCGTCGGCTCGAAAGGCGGCAATGACGTCGGGGTCTGATGCCCGGGACGTGTAGACGCCGCGATGAAGGCGATTGACTACTCCGTCCCTCACCGCTTTTGTGAGCATGCGGCGAGTGAAGCCCGCGGTCATCAGGGTGGACGTAGTTGCTGCTCCCCGCCGGCTCCGGAGGAAATTGACGATGTCCATGTAGCAATGCTGAGTTCGGCAGGGACCCTGATATGGCCGCAAAGTCCCCTATGTGGATAACTGCTGTGTATCTCCACCACTTGGTTTGGCGGCCCTGAGGTTTTGACACACCCTAACTCCGGCGAGTCCCTCACTTTCAAAATTCAAAGTTGGTGGTGGAGGATCGGCGCTTAGCTGTAAATCGCGCTGCGGGAACGGGAAAACCATTGACCCAGGAAGTTGCATATGTGACAGGATTGTCATAAGCTTTTCACGGATCCACTAAATGCCTCCGGTGGGTCTGATGCGAACGGAGATTGTGGTCCCGGTTCGGTGCAGCGTATGACTCGTAACGTTGCAGCGAGCCGGGGCCATTCCGTTTTTCCGGGGGACTAAAAGTTTGGGCGCGTACGGCCACCACCCACTTTGGTTCCACCAAGGACAGAACACACCGCAACCGCCGGCGTGTCACCACCCTCGCAGGCTCAAAGTGGGTGGTGACGGTACGGGGTCCACAAGGCTACGGGCCCAAAAATGTGGGGAAACAAAAAGCAGGCGCCCGGCCTATGAAAGTCCGGACGCCCGCCAACCCAAAAGAAGCCTAACTGCTGCGGTCCACCACGGCGTGGGCAAAGTTGGTCAGGGAGGCCTTCACAACGCCCTCGGGCAGCGGGGCCAGGGCAGCAACTGCCTCGGTGGACCACTGGCGGGCAATCTTCCAGGACTCCTCGGTGACCGGGTGCTCGCGCAGACCGGCAACCACCTCAGCCAAAGCCGAGTCGGAGGACAAGTCGCCATCCACAAGTTCCAACAAGGCACTGGCCGAGGCATCGCCGGCAGCAGCATCACGGCGAAGCAGCAGGACAGGCAAGGTGGGAACACCTTCGCGGAGGTCGGTGCCCGGGGACTTTCCGGACTTGACCTTCACCCCGGTGACATCGATGACGTCGTCGGCGAGCTGGAAGGCGACACCAACCTTCTCGCCGTACTCCACCAAGAGGTCCTCGAAGGACTCGTCGGCACCGGCGAAGATCGCACCGAGCTGGCCGGACGCTGCAACCAGTGAGCCGGTCTTGTCAGCAATGACGGACAGGTAGTGCTCTACGGGGTCTTCGTCTTCACGCGGTCCCACCGTTTCGTGGAGCTGGCCGAGGCACAAGCGCTCAAACGTGCGCGCTTGGATGCCCAGTGCACGCGAACCGAGCTCGGACACCAGGATGGAAGCGCGGGCGAAGATGAGGTCCCCGGTAAGGATGGCCACCGAGTTGCCCCATACTTCGTGGGCAGTGGGAGCACCGCGGCGGAAGGGAGCTGAGTCCATCACATCGTCGTGGTACAGCGTGGCAAGGTGCGTCAGTTCCACCACAACAGCGGCCTGGACAACCTCGGGACGTGAAGCATCGCCGAGGTGGGCACACAGCAGAGTGAGCAGCGGACGGATACGCTTTCCGCCGGCTTCCACCAGGTGGCGCGACGTCGCGTCAGCCAGAGGGTCCGAGTTGGAAATAGCTTCGCGGAGCTTCTTCTCCACCCGGGCGAGGTTGGTGGTGATGGCAGGTCCGAGCTCGGCATCGCCCGCAATGGCGGCAAATCCGGCGGGCAGCTGGAGCCCCGTTGCGATCGCGGTGGTGTTGGGTGCAGGCTCAACAGTCTGCGGCAAGCCGTGCCCGGCATGCGTCCAGCTGTGTTCGGCAGAGTTCGTCACGGGTTAACCCTAACTAGTTGTTGCGGAAACCGCGGAGTCGGTGCCTGCCGGCGTAAGGGCGCTGGCAGAGGAAGTGTTGGACGTAGCCGGAACCAGCATCTCGAGGACCCGGATCACGCGGTCTTCGAAGCCCTTCGCGGACGGATCCGTGAGGTTCGCAAGCATTCGAACCACGAATCGCATGAGCACGGGAATTGGCATTCCCGTGCGCAGTGCAAGCTTCATCACGGCAGGCTTTCCAATCAAGGACGCAAACATCCGGCCCAGCGTGAAGTGCGATCCCCACTGGTCCCGCACATAGTCCGCGTACCGCGAAAGGTGGGCATCGGCGTCGTGCGTGGACCAACCGGCGGAAGACGACCGCGAATAAGCGTCAATCAAGAACTCGGCCGCAAACCGGGCTGATTCCATCGCGTAGGAAATGCCTTCGCCGTTGAACGGGGACACCATGCCGCCGGCGTCGCCCAGCAGGAGCAGCCCGGGTGAGTAGTGCGGCGTGCGGTTGAAGCCCATGGGCAGCGCTGCCCCGCGGATCTCCCCCACTTGGTTTTCCGGCGTAAAGCCCCACTCGGAGGGCATAGCGGCGGTCCATTCGCGGAGAACCTGCTTGTAGTCGAGCTTGCCGAATTCCTTGGACGAGTTCAGGATGCCGAGGCCCACGTTGGATGTGCCGTCGCCAACACCAAACACCCAGCCGTAGCCGGGCAGCGGCTTACCGGACTTGCCGGGAAGTTCCAGCCAGCCTTCCATCCAGTCGTCGTCGTGCCTGGGCGAGGTGAAGTAGGTGCGCACCGCGACGCCCAGCGGACGGTCGTCACGCTTGTGCATACCCAGCGACACCGCGGTTCGCGTCGAGTTTCCGTCAGCGGCGAGGACGACGTCGGCGTGGAAGTCGCGCGTTTCGCCCGTCTTGCGCCCGGACTCGTCCAGGATGGAAGCCCGGGCACCTATCACACGACCGTCCTCCTCAGTCAGGGCGGAGGTGACGCTGTGGCGTTCCAGCACGACGGCGCCCGCGGACTGAGCGTGACGGGCCAGGTCCTCGTCGAAACCGAGCCTGGTGCGGATCAGGCCGTACGTGGGAAAGTCAGCTACCTCGGGCCAAGGAAGTTCAATCGTGCGACCACCGGCAATAAGACGGAGGCCCTTGTTGCGCCTCCACCCTTCGGAGACCGCATGGGGAAGTCCGAGCTTCTGAATCTCGCGGACGGCGCGCGGAGTAAGGCCGTCGCCGCACACCTTTTCACGGGGAAAGGAAGTCTTTTCCAGCACCGTGACATCGATGCCCGACTGGGCGAGGTAATACGCGGCGGTGGACCCTGCCGGGCCCGCGCCAACAATCAGTACTTTCACGACGTCCTAATTCAACAGGCAGTGCTGGTTAGCCGACTTGGTGGCGCGGCTTGATCTGGCGGCGGAGCTTTGCCACGGGAACACTTTCACGGTGCTCGCCTGGCTTCTGTGCACGGTGGACAGCAACGATACCGCCGCTGAGGTTGCGGTACGTGATGTCCGTCCAGCCGGCATCGCTGAGCCACTGGGCCAAGTGGTCCTGGTCCGGCCAGGCACGAATGGACTCGGCGAGGTACACGTAGGCGTCCGGATTGGAGGAGACCTTGGTGGCGATCGCCGGAAGGGCGCGCATCAGGTACTCGGTGTAGAGGTTGCGCCACAGCGGAACCACAGGGTGGGAGAACTCGGCGATGACCAGGCGGCCGCCGGGCTTGGTGACACGCAGCATTTCCTCGAGGGCCTTGCGGGGTTCCACCACGTTGCGGAGGCCGAAGGAAATGGTGGAAGCGTCGAAGCTGTTGTCAGCGAACGGCAGGTTGGTGGCGTCACCGGCGATGAAGTCGATGTCCGGGCGGCGGCGCTTGCCCACTTTGAGCATGCCCAGGGAGAAGTCGCAGGCCACTACATCCACGCCTGCATCAGCGTAGGGTTCGCTGGAAGTTCCAGTGCCGGCAGCGAGGTCAAGGACCTTCTGGCCTACCTTCACATCCATTGCGTCAACCACGATCCGCCGCCAACGCCGCGTCTGTCCCATGGACAGGACATCATTGACGACGTCGTATTTTGGGGCGACATCATCAAACATCGTCGCAACTTCGTCCGGACGCTTTTCCAAGGATGCTCGGTTCACCCTGTAATTGTCTCAGACATTCAACCGACTTTGCTGCGCTGTAGAAGTCGGCTCAGATTCTGGCTGCGCGCGGGAGTACTGTTGTTCCATCATGACGAGCACGCTCCGTACCTTGACAGTCCCCCTCGATGTTGAAACATCCTCCGGGGGGCTGCCGTCGTTTCTGGTGCGGGACGACGTACTTTGCTGGTCGCGCCGCGAGGCCGGACTGGTGGGCTATGGCGAGCTGACGCGCTTTAATGCCACTGGCCCCGAGAGATTCCTCGAGGCCGATATCTGGTGGCGGCACCTCATTCTTGAGGCGGAAATCACTGACCACGTAGAGGTACCGGGTACTGGTCCTGTGGCTTTCGGCTCATTCGCCTTCTCCAAAACCTCTCCGCACGTATCCCGCCTGATCCTCCCCGAACTGGTGGTTGGCATCCGCGACGGCCGCGCCTGGGCCACCCAGTTAACTTTCGACGACGGCCCCCTCACCGAGGCGGGTGTCCTCGCTTCCGTGGAGCGCTGGCTCACTGAGCCGGAGCCAAACGGCGACAGTTCAGCGGCCGGAGGATCCGACGTCGGACTCTCACCGGAGGCTGTTGCTGCGGACGGTTCCGCCGGTCACCTCGGCCGCGGGTCCCTGAGTGAGGCCGCTTGGATGCAGGCCGTTTCCAACGGCGTGGAGGAGATTCGCGCCGGGAAGCTCGAGAAGCTTGTACTGGCGCGCGACGTCGTGGCCAACCTCCCCGATGGCGTGAACGCTGCGGAGGTGCTTCGTCAGCTTGCGGCAAGGTATCGCGAATGTTGGACGTACGGCGTGGACGGACTTGTGGGTGCTACGCCGGAGATGCTGATTCAGGTGGAAGGCCGCACTGCACAGGCCCGCGTGCTGGCGGGGACCCTGGATCGCCGGGATGCCGACGGCATGGACGGCTCCCCCATGGAATACGCGGAACGGGTTTTGGCCGGTTCGGAAAAGCAGCGGCACGAACACGAGATCGCCATCGATTCGCTGACACGTCAGCTGGCTCCTTTCTCGGAGGCGATGAATTCCCACAGCGAACCGTTCATCCTGGAACTGCCCAATGTGTGGCATTTGGCCTCGGACGTGAAGGCTGAGCTGGCGGATATCGAGGGGCACGTCCCCACCTGCCTGGCCCTGATCAACGCTCTGCATCCCACGGCGGCCGTCTGCGGGACACCCACGCTTGTAGCTGGTGCGCTGATCCGCAAACTGGAACATCTGGACCGCGGCCCGTATGCCGGACCGGTGGGTTGGCTCGATGCTGCAGGGAATGGCGAATGGGGTATCGCGCTCCGGGGCGCGGTCATCGAGGACGCCAACACGGTGCGGCTGTACGCGGGTTGCGGAATCGTTGAAGGCTCCCAGCCGGAGGCAGAACTGGCCGAAACGTGGGCCAAGTTCCGGCCAATGCTTGAAGCGCTGGGTATCAAGCGCTGAATCTGGGATTCCAGACACGGCTAACGCCGGGGTGGTTGATAAGTGAGTAAACTTGTTATCCAATAGTGAAACTTCGTTTCCTGTGATGCACATCTCACGTTCGGCGCTACACTAAAACCGACTCAGTTCAGCATCCACCGCAACAAAAGGTAAACAACATGCAGATCTCCCGTTCGGTTCTGTCCGGCACCAAGATTGCCGCCGTCCTGGCAGCCGGCGCCCTGGCCCTGACCGCCTGTGGTGGTTCCTCCACCCCCGCCGCCTCCTCAGAGTCGGGCCTCAAGCTCATCAACGCCGGCAAGCTCACGGTCTGCTCGGACGTTCCTTACGAGCCCTTTGAATTCCAGAAGGACGGCAAGATCGTCGGCTTCGACATGGACATCGCCGCGGAACTCGCCAAGGACGTCAAGGCCGAGCTCAACGTGGTGGACAGCTCCTTCGAAGCAATCGAGACCGGCACCGCACTGACCGGTTGCGACGTCTCCATCTCCTCGATCTCCATCACCGACGTCCGCAAGAACGTCATGGACTTCTCCACTCCCTACCTGGACGACGACCTGACTCTCGTAGCCACGTCCGCTTCCGGCATCGAGAACCTCGATGGCGCAAAGGGCAAGAAGGTGGGCGTCCAGCAGGCCACCACCGGAGCCCAGTACGCCAAGGACAAGGGGATCGACGCCCAGCAGTTCGAAGACTCCGGCCTCCTGGTCCAGGCCCTCAAGGCCGGCACCATCGATGCCGCCGTCGGCAACCAGTCAGTCCTCGGCTACGCCATCAAGGACGATTCCAACCTCAAGCGCGTTGAAGACTACGCAACGGGCGAGAAGCTGGGCATCTCCATCAAGAAGGGCAACACCGCCATGACGGATGCCGTGAACGCCACGCTGAAGCGCATCACCGACGACGGCACCCTGAAGAAGTTCGAGACCACCTGGTTCGGCGAAGCCACCAAGTAGTCCGAGCCCCGGCTCCCCGAGATCCACGCAGGCGGGCCCCGAAACGATCTGTTCAGGTCCTTTCGGGGCCCCACCTGCGCAACATGAATGTGAGAACCCCATGGCAATGACTGCACGTCAACGAGCCAAAGTCAGTTTGTACGTCCAGGCCGGAATCTTTGTTGTGGCTGTTGCCGCCGTAATTATTGCCGTGGACTGGAAGACGGTAGGCACCAGCGTCTTCAACTTCGCCAAGATCGGCCCGATGTTCCCGGATATCTTCCTGGTGGGCCTCAAGAACACCCTCATCTACACGGCCCTCGGTTTCATTGTGGGCTTGTCCGGCGGCCTGCTGCTCGCCCTGATGAAGCTCTCTTCCTTCCCGCTGTACCGCTGGCTCGCCACAGGTTACATCGAGTTCTTCCGCGGCGTTCCGGCCCTGCTGGTCTTCATCGCGTTCGGCTACGGCGTTCCCTTGGCCTTCGGAATCCAGTGGGACGTCAACATCATCGTGATGGTGTCGCTGGGTATGGTCGCTGCCGCGTACATCGCTGAAACCCTCCGCGCCGGCCTTCAGGCTGTGCCCAAGGGCCAGATGGAGGCCGCCCGTTCGCTGGGTATGCCGCACTGGCGGGCGATGGTTTCAATCGTGATTCCCCAGGCGTTCAAGATCGTCCTCCCGCCGCTGACCAACGAGATCATCCTGCTCACCAAGGACTCCTCCCTGATCTACGTCCTGGGCCTCACCGCCTCCCAGTACGAGCTCACCAAGTTTGGCCGCGACGGCATCTCCAGCCTCGGCGCCGGCCTGACGCCGCTACTCGTGGCAGGTGCCTTCTACCTGGTCATCACCATCCCCTTGAGCCTCCTGGCACGGAAGTTCGAAAGCCGCTCCGCGCGGACCAAGCGATAGGCAGGACAGTCATGAATAACTCCACCGGGAGCACGGCCACCGTTCGTGCCGCTGGCGTAAATATCAAGGATCTGCGCAAGTCCTACGGGAGCAACGAGGTCCTCAAAGGCATCTCGCTGACGGTTGAGCCGGGCCAGGTAGTTTGCCTGATCGGACCTTCCGGCTCCGGCAAGTCCACTCTCCTTCGCTGCGTCAACCTGCTTGAGCAACCGAATGCGGGCACCATCAACGTTGGCTCATTTGAAGCCACCGACCCCGACGTCGACCTCAACAAAATGCGCCAGAGTGTGGGAATGGTGTTCCAGCACTTCAACCTCTTCCCCCACCTCAGCGTCCTGGAAAACTGCACCATCTCCCAGACCAAGGTCCTCAAGCGGTCCAAGTCCGAGGCTTCGGAGGTGGCGCGCCACAACCTGGAACGTGTTGGCCTGGGCCACCTCGCAGATCGTTTCCCGGACCAGCTCTCCGGTGGCCAGCAGCAGCGCGTCGCCATTGCTCGTGCATTGTCCATGGACCCGCAGCTCATGCTCTTCGATGAGCCCACCTCTGCTCTCGACCCCGAGACCGTGGGCGACGTCCTGGCCGTCATGCGCAAGCTGGCCCAGGAAGGCATGACCATGTTGGTGGTCACGCACGAGATGGGCTTCGCCCGCGAAGTTGCGGACCGCGTAGTCTTCATGGACGCCGGCGTTGTGGTGGAAGAAGGGCCTGCGGAGCACGTCATCAGCGCCCCCACCCAGCCCCGCACCAAGGAATTCCTGCGCCGCGTCCTCGACCCCACGCACATTGGTGTCGAGGAAGCCTAGTTCGTTTGCGCCGCTGAAACGGGAGGGTGACACCCATATTTGGGCGTCACCCTCCCGTTTCCGTCTCACTGCTTTTCCGACGGGCGCACCCTTTTCCGCCCCGCGCACCACACGTTCGCCAGGCCCGCACCCTTTCGCGCCATTCGCACCAGCGGTTACGGGAGCGATCGGCGGCAACAGGTGCGAGGACTAGCCCGCCGCCAGGACTTGGCCCACTGCGGCGGAGATGGCGTCCTTAATCCGCGCATGGAGCTTCCGGAGGCCCGCCCGGTCCACGCGCACCTCCACAATGCTGCGACCCTTCAGCGGCGACTTGAGGACCGCGGCGAGTTCCGCCGTCGTGGTCACGGCTTGGTGTCCGACGCCGTACGCCGCCGCGAGCGCCGCGATGTCCACTGAGTGAGGGGTGCCAAAGAGGCGCTCGACGGCGGTGCCGTAGGCGCCTGAGTCCTCGACGGCCCCGTGCTCAAGGAGGCTGAAGATGGCGCCGCCGGAGTCGTTGAGCACCACGATGCGGAGGTCCGGCACGGGTTCGCCGTTGCCGAGGAGCAGTCCGCCGGCGTCATGGAGGAAGGTGACGTCGCCCAAGAGGACTGTGGTTTCGCGTCCGCTGCCCAGGGCGATTCCTGTGGCCGTGGCGATGGTGCCGTCGATGCCGGCGAGGCCGCGGTTCGCGTAAACCGTGGCAATGGGTTCGCTGTGAGGATGCCCGGCGAGGTCCACGTCGCGGATGCCGTTGGATGAACCGAGCACCAATTGTCCACGGGAACGCTCCCAAACGGCGGCCCCGACTGATGGTCCGTTTGCCAGGCTCTCCCCTGACAGCACACCATCGAGTCCGTGCTGGGCGGCAGCGCCCGCGAGAAGCCAGGAATCGAGCCACTCAGCGGAGCCACGCCCGGCAAATTCGGCAAGCTCGGGCAGGGTTTCAATGGGGGTTTCGCGCCGCCGGCCAGCCTCGTACCAGGCCACGGGGACGGGCTGGTAAATGGCGGATTCAACGGACTCACGTGCCAGCAGGGCCGCCACCGGACGGGAAAGAGTGGCCCTGCCAAACAGGACCACGCGTTCGATCGGCGTCGGCGAATCAGGTCCGAAGTGCGCGAGAAGTACCCGGTACGGCCCCACCGCGTTCGGCCCGAAACGTGCGTTCGACGACGGTTCCGCCAGTAGCGGCAGGCCATGGGCGCGGGCAAAAGCCTCGGCAACAGGGCCGGCGTCGTGGCCCGCGAGGACCACGGTGCGTCGCTCGGCGAGCTGGTCGGATGCTGCCGGAAGGTCCAGCGCCTGAGGACCGGCGTCGTAATGGAAGACGCCGTGTCCCGCGGTGGCCGGAAGGGCGTCGCCGTCCGCCGGCACCAGGGGGTCGCGGAAGGCAAGGTTCACTTGGACAGGGCCCGGAGGGGTGTCTGCGAGGGCACCGGTGGCTGCGTATAGTGCCGTGGCAACAGCCTTCTGTGGGTGGTCACCGGCACGGACGTCGACGGCGAAACGCACGTGTTCGCCGAAGAGGTCCAGTTGGATGGTGGTCTGGTTCGCCCCGGTTCCGTGAAGCTCTTCAGGCCGGTCTGCCGAGATGACGACCACGGGGACAGCTGAATGGTTGGCTTCCATGACAGCGGGCAGGAGATTGCCCACCGCTGTACCGGAGGTGGTGACCACGGCCACGGGTGCCTCGGTGGAAAGCGCCAAGCCCAGGGCCGTGAACCCGGCGTCTCGTTCGTCGATGCGCACGTGGAGCCGCACGCGGCCTGCAGCCTCCGCTTCCGCAAGGGCGTATGCCATGGGCGCTGACCGCGAACCCGGCGCCACCACCACGTGCCGTACACCGCCGTCGAGCAGCGCTGTAACGGCGATCCGGGCGGCGCCGATGGATGTCAGAGAGTCCTGGGAAGTCACCGTTCCAGTCTATTGGCGCTCCCGGCCCCAAACGCTCGCTCACATCCCGGCCCAAACAGGCGGGAAGTGAGAGAAGGTTCGGGGAGACGAAATGCTCCCCCTCCCGGAGAGCCCGGAAGGGAGAGCATTCGTCAGATTCGGTAAAGACAGGCGTTACTTGCGGAAGACCTGCACCACGGAGGGACGCGGAGCCCTTGCCGCGCCCGCTGCGGGTGTAGCTCCGGCAGGCACGTAGTCCGGGAAGAAGGAGTTCTGTGCTGCGAACGAGCCGTCCTCACCGGGGTGCTGCACGGCGACGAACACGGTGCGCTCTTCGTCGTGGATGATCGGACCACATGTTTCGGCGTCGCGGGGAACGGCGAGGAACTGCTCCACCTTGCCGCGCTCCGGACCTTCGAGAGTGACCTTGAACAGGCCGTCCGCGTAGCCGATGGTGCCGGGGGCGCCGTCGGTGGAGATCCAGAGGTTGCCAACGGAGTCGAAGGCCACGTTGTCAGGGCAGGAGATGGGCGAAACCTTGTCGACCGGGAACCCGGAGAAGTACGTAGAGGAGTTCTTGGCGGGATCACCGGCCACCAACAGGAGGTTCCAGTTGAACTTGGTGCCCGTCTGCTCGGGCCCTTCTGTAATTTCCACGACGTGGCCGTCACGGTTCAGGTTCCGCGGGTTGACCTCGGTGGCGCCTTCCTTGCCTGCCTTGCCGCGATCACTGTTGTTCGTGCAGGCGACGTAGACCTTGCCCGTGCGCGGGTTGGGCTCAACATCTTCGCAACGGTCCATCTTGGTGGGCCCCACCTTGTCAGCGGCGATGCGGGTGTAGACAAGGACCTCCGGTACAGTCATGCCCGGCACGGCCGAGGTGCCGTTTACCACCAACGGCAGCCATTCGCCTGTGCCGTCGAAAGCACCGTCTGCGGGAAGCTTGCCAGTACCGTCAATGTCCGCAGGCGAGTCACCCGTGAAGCGGGCCACGTAAAGGTCGCCCTCGGAAAGCAGGCCCATGTTGTTCTTGCGTGCTTCCTTGGAGTCACCGGCCTGGTACTTGCCCTTGGAAACGAACTTGTAGAGGTAGTCAAAACGCTCGTCGTCGCCCATGTAAGCAACAACGTGACCTGAAGGCGCGACGATGACGTTGGCGCCCTCGTGCTTGAAGCGGCCCATGGCGGAGTGCTTCTTGGGAGTGGAGGTGGGGTCGAAGGGGTCCACTTCCACGATCCAGCCGAAGCGGTTGGTTTCGTTGGCGTAGCCCGGGTTGCGGGTGTCGAAGCGCGGCTCATCAAGTTCCCACTGACGAGTGGTTGCCTTCGAGGAAATTCCGTAGCGCTTGTCACCGTCGCTGGTGCCAGGGGCAGCGAAGTAGCCGTTGAAGTTCTCTTCACCGGAGAGGATGGTTCCCCAGGGTGTTGTTCCGCCGGCGCAGTTACCCAGCGTTCCCTTGATCCAGCGGCCAGCGGGATCGTCAATGGTCTTGACCAGGTTGGTGCCGGCAGCAGGTCCGGTCAGCTCGTAGACAGTGTCGGTGAGGAAGCGTCGGTTCAGGGGCGCGCCCTGGACGTAGCTCCACGGCTTGTTCTTGTTCTTCCGCTCGAGTTCCACCACGGCCAGCCCATGCCCGGCGCGCCCGATTGCCCGTGCCTCGGTGGGGTCGAAGCCTTCCGGGAGCATGATGTTCTCGTTGGTGTATTCGTGGTTGCTGAAGAGCACGGCACGGCGATCCTTGGATCCGGGGATCGGCAGGATATCCGTGTAGTCGTTGTTGTAACCGAACTGGCGTGCCTGGGCTGCCGCAGTCTGTGCGTTGAGGTCAAAAGCCGGCGAGTCGGCGAAGAGGGGGTCGCCCCAGCGGATGATCGGCTTCCAGTCGAAGCCCTCGGGCACTGTGAAGGCGTCTACTGCCGCGTCTACCGGCTTGATGGCGGTGAACTTGAGCTTGGACTTGTCGAAGCCCTTCTTGGCAGCATCAGACAGTCCGTTGCCCGAGTCGGCCACGGCAGTGTCACCACCGGTCACGGCACCACCAAGGACGATGGCGAGCGCTCCTGCGGCGCCAAGCCCCAGGGCTGCGCGGCGGGACATAGCGGTTGAGGCGATGTCCCGGAAGTATCCGTTGGCGCTGGTGTTGCAGACATCGCCCGAGCAGGCGTTGTCGCACTTCAAAGCACACGTGACAGCACTGCGCTTGCCTTTGGTGTGACCGAGCATGGGGAGCAGCGGAAACGTGCGTCCGGTGGTTTCAGACATGGGGGAAGACCTTCCAGAGATGTACGAGGTTCCCGCTGAGCCTTTCAGCGGAATCCGAAATTGAGAGGTCGCTCTGGTTAAGACCCGGTGAACAAACCGTGCTGGTTTCGCGCCAGTACCGAGTGGACCCGTCGGAGTCGGTCCCGCCACCAGTCCTGGCGCTCCCCCGGAGCCGCGTACTGCTGAAGCAGCCCTGGATCGGCCACCGCTTCGCGTAACTGAATGGCGCCGTCGTCGGCCACCAAAGGGTCCAACGTGATGTCCGAAGCGAACAGCGAAACGGTGCCAAGGCCGCAGGCATAAGGAAGCGATGGAAATGCTGCTGCGAGCGCCAGTCCGGCACGGATTCCCACCGAGGTGTCCAAGGCGGAACTTACGACGGCGGGCAGCCCGGCCTGCTGCACGATGTCCAGTGCCCGCCGAACTCCCCCAAGTGGCGCGACCTTGACCACGATGAGGTCAGCTGCGCCGGCCCGGGCCACACGCAGGGGATCGTCCTCTTTGCGAACGCTCTCGTCCGCAGCGATAAGGACTGGTGTTCCGGCGGCAGCGAGCCGACGACGGACCTCGGCCAGGCCCTCAACGGTGGGAACAGGTTGTTCGGCATATTCGAGTTCGACGGCGGACAGCCTGCCCAGGGCTTCCACGGCCTGGTCGATGTCCCATCCCCCGTTGGCGTCCACGCGGATGGCGGCGTCGGGGAGGGCCTCGCGTACCGCGTGCACTCGGGCAACGTCTTCCCCCAACGTCTGCCCGCGCTCGGCAACTTTGATCTTCACCGCATCCACTCTCCCAAAGCGTGCCAGCACCTCCGGGACTCGCTCTGCCGGAACGGCTGGAACCGTCGCATTGACCGGGATCCTGTCCCTGAGGGGCGGGGGGAAACCTAGCCAGCCAGCTTCCAAGGCTGCGGCCAGCCAGCGGGAGGATTCGTCGTCGTCGTATTCGGGAAAAGGACAGAACTCGCCCCAGCCGAGCGGTCCTCGCAAGAGGAGTGTCTCCCGCTCCATGATGCCGCGGAACTTCACGCGCATGGGCAGCGAGACTACGTGGGCGGAATCGAGGAGTTCTTCGAGGGAGGGAAGTGCAGGCATATTGCCACTGTACCGGCGGCCTCCCGGCCCCTCAGCAGGCCAATTCGGCTATGTGGAAAGCTACCCGTTCCAGTAGTTCACCAGGCGTCCCCACGCTTCAGCCAACTGCTCCCCCGGCAGGCCAAGCGAGCTCTCAGGTATCCCCAATGCTTGCCACCGCACCACCAGCGTCGTGTCCTCCTCCACCGGCAACGGCCACAACCAATAACGACCGGTGAACTGGACATACTCGTCGTTGTTGCTCCCCCACCGCCGCCCAAGGTTGTGAGCACAGGGCCAGCGACGTCTTCAGCCTCTTGGAAGGACAACGGTCCGTGGATGGCTGCGACAGCCTTGCGTCCATCCGCAAAAGCGACACCTAATTCGAGCCCCGTCCTGGTGTCCAGGCTGGATCGCGGGTGGTTGTAGCTCTCCTCCACGATCTCCCGCCATTCCTGGTCCGATTCGTTGCCCCGCCGCACGGACCACACCAGTTCCAACAGGCAGCCAGTGGAGTACACCTCCACCAGTTTCAGCGCGACCACCATCCGCTGGCTCTTGTGAAAAAACCCACCAACGCGCGCTACGCCAGGCAGCTCGTCCGACGGCGGGCCGTACCATCCGGGCTGGACAGGCTGCGGTTGGCGGGGCCGCGCGGGCTGCTCGGGGAGGTCGTCGAAGAAGCTCATGCTCCATCCTTACACCGCCACATGGTGACTGGGGAGAAGCTCCTGGTAAGCGAGAGGCACCAATCGCGATATTCTCAGAACCACGACTTAAAGTGGGGGAATAATGACTCAACCAGTGCCCGGTTCGACTACGCCTTCCGGCTGGTACCCGGATCCTTCGGACCCGCGTTTCGTCCGGTGGTGGGACGGACGCGCCTGGACAGCGCACCAAGCGCCCGCTCAATTCCAGGCACCCGCTCAATTCCGAGCACCGGTCCCGGTGCCACGTCCTGAGCTCCGCCCGGAGACGCCGGCGTACAACCCGTTCATCTGGACAATTACCTTGATGCCGCTGGTCTCCATCCTGCTCCTTTTGACCTGGCAGCCGGAGTTCAAGATGATCACCACCCGGCAGGGGGTTACCACCATGGACCCCTTCTCCATGTACACCCCCGCCTATTTCCTGCTGATGGGTTCAAGCTTCCTGTTCTACGGGCTGTCGGTGTTCTTCGCTTTCCTGGACCGTCAACGCCTTCTCAAGTCCGGCGTCGTGCGTCCTTTCCACTGGGCTTGGGCTTTCCTTAGCGCGCTTGTCTACGTGATCGGCCGCTCTGTGATCGTCAACAAAGTGGCGCCCAAGCGGGGACTGTGGCCGGTGTGGGCCACCATCGCCGTATTTGTTATCAGCATGGTGGTCACCGGCATCTGGATGTCCAACTTCATGCAGTCGATGTACTCCCAGTTTGGCTACTCGGTCTCGACATGACCGCGCCCGGGTGGTATCCGGATGCTCGGGACCCACGCAGCCTCCGATGGTGGAATGGTACCGAGTGGGTAGACCATGTCGGGCCGCCAGTGGCCACGGGTCCAGCCAACCGGCGTCCCATGCTTCCCAAAGACGCGAGCGTGGTGAATCCGTACATCTGGATTATTGCCTGCCTGCCGTTCCTGCCGGGGGTACTGATGCTCACGTGGCATCTGGAGGTTCGCACCTACACCAGGAACGGCATCCTCACTCTGGACCCCGCGACGATTTTCAGCACTGGCTACTTCTTGATCTGGGGCGGGTTGGTCTTCACCTACTGCTCCACTGTGGTGCTGGCGCGGTTTGATACCCGACGGTTGGTGCAATCGGGCGTCGTCCGGCCGTTCCATTGGGCTTGGTCCTTCCTGGGAGGCATTCCCTACGTCATTGGGCGGATAGTGGTGACCCACAAGGTGGCCCCACGGCGAGGCCTTTGGCCACTGGTAGTCATCTTCTCAGCGTGGGGACTCTACTACGTGGCTGGGACCATCAAAAGCCTGGCCTTCATGAGGGCTGCGTTTGATCAATTGGGTTACCCGGCCTGACCCTCAAACCTCACACGCGTTAGGTAGACTGCTGACAATAAAGGACGGAAGGACTTTCCCATGAACCGCAAGGCCACCGCACTGGACGTCGCCAAAAGGGCGGGCGTCTCCAGGAGCGCGGTCTCGCTGGTTCTTAACGGGCGCGGCGATGGGAACGTGGCCAAGGAGAGCCAGGACCGGATCCGCCAGGCGGCCGAGGAGCTCAACTACTCCCCCAACGCAATTGCCCTGAGCCTGCGGAACCAGCGGTCGCGCGTGATCGGCATTGTGTCGGATGAAGTGGTGGTCAGCCCCTTCGATGGCAACATCATCGGCGGCGCAGACGACGTGGCCCGGAGCCGCGGATTCGTCACCGTTGTTATGGACACAGAGCTCGATGCCGCAAGGGACGCGAGCGCCATCGAAACCCTCCTGGACCGGCAGGTTGATGGACTCATGTACGTGACCGTTGGTCTGAAACCCATCGAGGTCCCACACGGGATGCTTCGCGTCCCGTCGATCCTTGCCAACTGCTATGACAACCACGCCCAGCCTCAGTTGCATCACGTCATTCCGGATGAAACCACTGGTGGCAGGGAGGCCGCAGAGCACCTTTTGGAGCTTGGCCACCGGGACATCGCACTGCTGGCCGGGTCGGAGGATTCGCCGGCAGCTCCCCTGCGCGTTCAGGGTTACCGGGACGCACACGCCGCGGCCGACGTCCCCGTCCGTGAAGACCGGATCTTCATGGCCGGTTGGGATATCGACGCCGGATATCGGGGCACCATGAAACTGCTCGACGGCGTGTCCCCGGCTGATCGGCCCACGGCCATCATGTGCGCGAACGACCGCCTCGCAGTCGGCGTGGCCCTTGCCGCGGCGCGCCTGGGACTCAGCGTTCCCGAGGACGTGTCCATCATGGGCTACGACGACGAAACCCGGATCGCCGACACCATGGTTCCTTCCCTCACCACCATGGCTCTGCCCCTGCGCGAAATTGGCCGGGCCGCCATGACCAAGTTGTTGGACACGATCGAGGGTTCGGACGAAATCGAAGGTGCGGACGCAGGAAAGGGAACCACCGTCGAAACGATGGTCCCCTGCCGCCTTGTGGTGCGCGAGTCGACCGGCCCCGCACCCACCCGCTGACACACGTCGTGTACCCGCTATTCCGTTGCTGCCCAGCGAAGGAATAGCGGGTTCAGAACGTCTAAGGCCATTAGGACGCAGAACAGGCCTCACAACAATCAGCACCACACGTTGCGAGGCCCACTCTGCGCCCTAAAACACCCCCCAAGCCTGCACAACGGGCCCCACAACGAACCCACCCCACGTTGCGAGGCCCACTCTGCACCCCAAAACACCCCCAAGCCTGCACAACGGGCCCCACAACACACGCACCCCTCGTTGCGAGGCCCACTCTGCACCCCAAAACACACCCCAACCCTGCACAACAGGCCCCACAACGAACCCGCCCATCGTTGCGAGGCCCACTCTGCACCCCAAAACACACCCCAACCCTGCACAACAGGCCCCACAACGCAGGGACGACGCCGGCCTGCCGCCTACGCCGGCAGCGCCAACTCCCACACGTCGGCAGTCGCGCCGGCGGGCAAGGTGAGCTGCCATTCCTCACCCGGAGCCGGGTAGGCCCGAAGGGTGGTGGCGACGGAACCCGAGCGGTACACCTCAACAAGGGATGCATCGATGAAGATTCGCAACTCTTCGCCCGCTGCCAGGGAACCGGAGTAGACCACCTGGGCATCGACTCCCGAACCAAGCACCAGCTCCACGGACCCGGACACGGAACCGGAACCAGCGCCCGCGCCAGCATCAGAAGCACCAGCAGCACCCCGAACCAACACCTCTGCGAACCCCGGAACCACAACGGAACCTACAGCGCCCGCAACCACAGAAGCACCCCGATACGCGAGAACCTCAGGCGCAGGAGATACCACCAGCGCCCCGTCAACCACCGACAAAACGCGAGGATGCGTCAACACACCCGACCACCCGGCGTCGTCGATTTCTTCCTGGGTGCGGCCACGGCGACCATCGCGCCCCGGACCTTCATTGGCCCACCCCCACAGCAGCGCCGCAGGAGAAGAATCAGCCGAGCCATAAGAGAGCTGCACGATCTGCGGGGCGTAGAAGTCGCGGCCGAGATCGGCCTTCCCACCGGAGGACGGAGTGAACACGGGCAGCCCGGACAAAGGGTCCGCGGTAAGGGTCCCGATCAGGTGCCCCACCCCGTTGGCGTGCTCGTGGTCGTCGCCTGCAAGCCAGAGGGAGAACATCATGACCCAGGCCGAGCCACCCGAAGAGACCGGTACCTGAACCAGCTGCGGGCATTCCCAGATCTCGGCCGGCGTATGGGCAGCAGCAACGGGATCGGCGGTGGTCAGCCAAATCCCCTGGTACTTCCAGTCGTCAAGGGAGTCCACCGTGTATAACAGCAAAGCCGCGCGCCCATCGGCCAGACCCGCACCTTGCATGGCGTAGCGGGCGCCGTTGAAGTGGAAGATGAAGGGATCGCGCACAGCGGTTACCAGCGGATCAGCAGGCATGGACACAGATACGTGCCCGTCCTGCTTCCACGTGACCAAATCGGCCGAACCACGGGCAATCACCACTTGCGAATGGCCGCCGTGGTCCTGCACACCCGAATAACAAGCGGTCGGAACTAAACCGTCCAACGTCACCACGCCGGTCCAGCACCCGGCGGAATCGGGCCCGCCCGGCTGCGGCGAAAGGGCCACTGGGTGTTCTTCCCAGTGCACTAAATCACCAGAGCTCACATGCCCCCACTGGATTTGCGAATGTCGCGCGGACAAAGGGTTGTACTGAAAAAACACGTGGTACCGGCCGTTGATGTAGCTAATGCCATTGGGATCGTTGATCCAGCCCTGTGCCGGACGCGGGTGAAAGCGCGGGAACGCCGGGTCCGGATGCGTCGCTGCCATGGCCAGGGAGGAAGAGAGTGCAAGGTCCGTCAACGGAACCCCTTTCAAAAAAGTTACTTGCCGGTGCCTGCGGTGAGCCCGTCCTGCAGCGCACGCTGGCCGAACATAAACACCACCAGCGCGGGAATCATGGAGAGGACAACGCCGGCCAGGACCACGGAGATGCTGCCCGTGCCGAGGTTGCCTTGGAGGGAGACCAGCCCCAGCGGCAGGGTGAAGTTCTGCTCGGAGATGGTCATGATGAGTGGCCGGAAGAACTCGTTCCAGTGGAAGTTGAACGCCAGGATTCCCACGATCGCCAGGCCCGGCATGGCAAGCGGCGCGTACACGGAACGGAACGTCCGCCACGGCGAGGCGCCGTCGATCGCGGCCGCTTCAGCGAGCTCACCCGGCAACCCCATGAAGTATTGGCGCATCAGGAAGGTGCCGAACGCCGTCGGGATGGCCGGAATGATCAGCGCGAGCAGCGTGTCCGAAAGCCCGACACCGCGGATCAGCATGAACACGGGAACGATCGTGACCTGCGCGGGCACCATCATGGTGGCCAGCACGATCGAGAACAGCGCACCGCGCCCGCGAAAGCGAAGGTGCGCGAACGCGTAACCGGCCAGCGCTGCGGTGATCATCTGCCCTACAGCAATGAGGCCCGTAACGAGCGCGCTGTTCACCACCAGTGCCACGATGTTGAGCTGCTTGAACACTTGCTCGTAGGAGGTCAGATCCGGGTTCAGCGGCAGGAAGGCGGGCGGCAGCTGGAAGGATTCCGACGGCGGACGCAGCGAGGTGGACAGCGTCCACAGCACGGGCCCCAGGACGAAGACGGACGCGATCAGCAAGACGATGACGCGGACGGCCACTGACCAGTCGCGCTTCTTCCGCTTTACTACAGGCGTCGTGGTGGTGACACGTTCTTGGATGGTAGTCATGGCGGGCCTTACTGGTAGAAGACGAATCGTTTGCTGAGCCGGAACTGCGCGGCTGTGATGGCCATGATGATGAGCGTCAGGATCACACCGATCGCCGAGGCCTGGCCGAACTCGAGGCGCTGGAACGCGGACTCGAAGATCACCATCACGGCCGTGCGTGTCGAGTCGCCCGGTCCACCGCGGGTGAGTACGTAGGGCTGGTCGAACACTTGCAGCGCGTTGATGATGGCCATGACCGAGGCCACCAGGGTTGTGGGGCTCAGCAGCGGCAGGGTGACGAACCAGTGCTTTCGCCAGCCTGTCGCGCCGTCGATAGACGCGGCCTCATACGTTTCCACCGGAATTGAGGCAAGCCCACCAATGAACAGCAGGAACGAGAATCCGAAGTTCTGCCACACGTACACAAGAATCACGACGGCGGCAGACCCGGTTGGCGTCGTCAGCCACGGAACCGCTGGGATGCCAACAATGGACAGCAACCAGTTCACGACGCCGAATTGCTCGTTGAAGAGGTACCGCATGAAGATTGATACCGATGCCGCAGACAGGATCAACGGGAAGAAGAATGCCGAGCGGAAGAACACCCTGAGCCAGGCCGGGAGTTTCTCCTGGACCATAATGGCCAGGCCAAGCGCCAGTCCGAGCTGGAGGGCCACAGCCACCACCACGAACACGATGGTGTTGAGGAACGAAACCCGAACTGTAGGGTCCTGGACTACCTCGGCGAAGTTGTCGAAGCCCACGAACGTCGGCGCCGAGATGATGTCCCAACGGAAGAATGCGAGCGCGATCGAGGCAACGATCGGCAGCAGGGTGAAGATGCCCATGCCCACGATGGTGGGTGCAAGGAAGGCCCACGGCAGCCAGCGTTGCTGCATGCGTCCGCGCTTGGAGCCGTCTCCGTTCTTATGGGCGGCCTGCCGGCGGCCCGGCTCGCTGCCCGTCCCCGTAGGTGTACTGGTTGCGGTGCTCATGGCTGCCTCCTCAGGGCCAGTTCAAGGTCGCGCTGCATGGAACTGAGGGCGTCCTTGAGTTGACGCTCGTCTCCACTGACAGCCAGGCTTACGTTTTTCATCAGGGCGGTTTCGACGGCGGCCTGCTGGGGTGGAGCCGGAATGGGACCTGTGGTGGGGAACTTGTCCAGGGTGTCGTAGAAGACCTTCCAGTTTCGCGGACCGGTTCCTGCGTAGAGCTGCTCGTTGACCATGGAGCGCCGGGCGGGGGTGGTGTTCGGAGTGGGGAAAACGATCTGCATGGCTTCGCGGCTGGAGCTGAACTTCACCCACTCCCAAGCGGCGTCCTTGTCCTTGGCGGTCTTCATGATCGCGTAGCCTGCCGTGCCGAACTGGTGGCGCTGGGTCCGCCACTTCGGGAAGAACTGGACGTCGAAGTCGTTCTCTGTCATGCCCGCCTCGTGGAGGCCTTGCACCCAATAGCCGCCTGCCGGCGTCGTACCTATTCTGTTGGACGCGAAGAGGCCGATCAGGGCGCTGCCGCCGCCTTCCTCCGGCCGGACACCCAATCCGTCCTTGACGAGTCCGCGGAGGTAGTCGAAGGATTCGAAGACGCGGGGATCATCGGCGTTGGGTTCGAGCCACTGATAGCCGCCGGAGCGGAGGTTACGTGTGGGGTCGTTGGCATAGAAGCCGTCCCACAGCCAGTCGCCGCCCGGGGACTTGGTTTCCTTGAGGAAGCTGGTGTCGTTCGCGTACAGCCACGGCACCACACCACCGAAGAGACGGTTGGTCCAGTAGTAAGGGGTGAAGTCGGCTGGTTTGGCCTTCTTCATCGCAGCGAGTGTGCTGCGGAAGTCCGTGTGAGTCCAGTTATCGGAGGGCCGTTCCAGGCCTGCCGAGCGGAGTGATGCGGTGTTGTAGTACATGTTGGCCGCGTTCCAGTCGATGGGGAGCTGGAACAGGCTGCCTTTGTACATGAACGCTTCCACCAGGCTGGGGTGGACGTCCTCGAAGTATTCCTTCATATGGTCGGCGTCACGGCGCAGGTACTCATCCAGCGGGTGGGCCAGCTTCTCGGCGAAGAGCTGGGCGCCTTCCGTTGCCACGTACACCACGTCCGGCGGGGTCCCTGCTGCAACCATGGTGAGGATCTTGGTGAAGAAGTCCTTCCAGTCCACAGCCTGGATCGCCTGGACCTTAACCTTGATTTCGGGGTGGACCTTGGCGAAAGCGTCGATGACCTTCTGGCGCGCTGCGGCGTCTGCGGCTGTGCCCATGATGGCGATGCTGAGACTGTTGTCTCCCCGGCCTGGAATGTCGGACCCTGTCAGGCGCGGCCACGACGCCGCGGTGACTCCAACAATTCCGACGCCGAGGGCTGTGAGGGCACTTCTACGTGTGAATTCGCGCAAAGCCCCGTTGGTTCCCGACATGTAGTTTTCCTTCCCTAACACGTGTTAGGAAGCGTAAACCTGCCATCTAACACGTGTCAAGCGTCACGGGAATGTTGCCTAAGCCTCACTAGGACCCGCCACGCTCAACAGAGACTCACACGAGCCATCCAGAGAACTGTGGCAGTCTAGTCAGAATGAGTTCCCAGCAATTCCGCATCAGCGGGAGGTCGAGCAAACGGCCGCTTCAAGGACGCCCGGCAGGCGCCGGCACAGGATTCCTCTTCTGCCTCGCAACAATCGCCAGCGCCGTAGGACTGGCTGCGACGTACTACTTCTTTGTGCGGACCACTGCAGGCCAGTTCATCGATGAGTCCGCATTGGTTGAAGCCACCGTGCTGGGCGGAACAGCCGGCAGGGCCTCCACCGAATTCCTGGACATGCTTCCCATGCTCTCGCTGGCCATCGCTGCGATCATGGTCCTCTTCGTGACTGTCGCCCGCCGACGCTGGACTGCCGCCGGAATAGCAGTCGCAGCATGCATCGCTGCCAACGCGGCCACGCAGATCCTCAAGCTCCTCATCCCGGACAGGCCCGACCGCGGCGTACAGACCCTTGAACTGAACTCACTCCCCTCCGGGCACACCACGTTGGCGGCTTCCGCTGCAGCTGCGGTGTTCCTCATGGTTTCGCCCCGATGGCGTCCGCTGGCAGGATTCCTTGGCAGCACGTTCGCCGTGGCCACGGGAGTTTCCACTCTCATCAACCAGTGGCACCGTCCCGCGGACGTCGTTGCCGCCTTCCTGGTGGTGGGCGCCGTGATGCTCCCGGCAGGTTGGCTCATCCTCCGCACCGGCAACAGCTGGAATGCATGGAAAGGTTACGGCGAGCACTGGGCAGCGTCGCGCCTGTGGGTCTGGCTCACCATGGCGGCCCTCGTGATCGCCGGCTTCGTGGCGGCGTACTCACTACTGCAAGTCATGCCGGGCCTCAGCACGGACAGCACCATCGACTACTTCTGGGCCGGCACCGCCTTCATTGCGATCGCCGGTTACCTGTCCGCGCTCGGCGGCACGTGGCTGTTCGGCCTGGCGGCACGTAAGGGCTAGCGCGTTTCTTTACGACGGCGGCGCACCCCTTCGCTCCCGGCGCACCAGTGGTTACGGGTGCAATTGTCGCTAAGGACGCGCGCAGTCCCAAGGGCTTAGTCCGCCGGCCCTACCGAGTCGAAGAACTTGGGCTCTTTGGCAGGAGCAGATCCAGCACGCGCCCGCGCCTGCTCATGGATGAAGTGCCGATCCTCGTCCGTGAGGTGGGTACCACCATGCCCGTCGACGGCATCGCTCTCCCCTGTCTCGCCATTGATGATCGCGGTGACCGTCCGGGGAACAATCATGGTTCCTGGATTTTCGATGAGCCATTGCTGCGTGTCCGGTGAGAGCTGGTCCCAAAATTCTTTGATGTGCACAACAATCAGCACTGCCCTTCATTGGTGGGGGGTGGATTCATGGAATGCGCCATATGCGCCGGTGAAACACTCGGGTGATCGGGGGCGTGGGTCCTCTTCAAGGCTACGCCCGCCATGCCGATCCTGACCCGGATGCCTCAAGGTTTCTGAGGATTACGTCGACTGGCCGCTCTTCATGGGTTACAGTTACTCCAATCGATGGACAAATAGCGGCTAATCCCAGGAGCTCCCCATGTCATCTACTCTCAGATCTGCCTCGCGCCGACGTAGTGCCCAAAGTCCCTCCGTCCCGGCTTCCCGTGATTTGGTGGTCGACTTCATCCGCGTCGCCTGCATGTTTGCCGTTGTTGCCGTTCATTTGCTCATGATGGGGATCAGTGTGGACGAGTCCGGCATCGGCGTGGGCAATCCCCTCACATCCCTCAGCTGGTTTGCCCAAGGGACCTGGTTCGGCCAAGTCATGCCGCTCTTCTTCATAGTGGGAGGCTTCGCGTCACTCACGTCTTGGCGCAGTCTGAAACGTAAGGGCGGCGACGCCGGACACTACCTCAGGAACCGGGTGCTGCGGCTAGTACGGCCCACGGTCGCGTTGTACATCTTCCTCGCCATTGCGCTGTGGAGCGCGACGGCGGCCGGCGTCCCCGCTGATCTGCTCGCCGTTATCGCTGCGGGCGCCGGAGTGCAGCTGTGGTTCCTGGCCGCGTACCTGATCTGCCAGGCCATTGTTCCTACGATGGCCAAGTTTCACGAGGCCGCACCCTACCGGACCATCGCAGCGCTGGCTGCGGGCGCCGTCGTCGTCGATGTTCTTCGATTGGGTTTGGAGCGCAATCCGTGGGGCTTCGATTCGAACCCGATCGGTCTGCTGAACATGGTGTTCGTGTGGGGACTTCTGCAGCAGCTGGGGTTCTTCTATGCCGACGGCTTCTTCGACCGATTCGCCAAGTGGAAACTCGTTCTTGCCGCTATCGGTTGCTATGCCGCGATGGTTCCGCTGACGTACGCCGGCCCCTATCCGGTGGACATGCTGACAAGCCAGAACCCGCCCATGTTCCCGCTGATCCTGGTGGGGCTGGCCCACATTCTCTTGGTGAAAGCCGTCTATCCGGTGCTCCAGCGATGCGTCCAGATCGGCTCGGTACAGAAGGTGATGTTTGTGGTGGGTAGCCGGGCAATGACCATTTACCTGTGGCACTTGCCGCTGATCATCGCCATGTTTGGGATGGCGCTGGTCCTTCGCCTGCCGTTCCCCGTGCCCGCCGGGACCGAGTGGTGGCTCAGTCGGCCCTTGTTTTATGTAGCCGCGTGGGCACTGGTGCTGCTGGTTTCCACCCCGCTGGTCCGGCTGGAACTCGCCAGCACCGCGCTGGCCCCCGGTGCAGTCAGGCCTGCCATGTGGCGCATCGTGGCCGGAACTGTCCTGGCCATCGTCCCGCCGTTCGTTGTGATGAGGTCGGCGCTTGACGTTGCGAATGCGACGTGGGGGCTCGTGCTGCTGGTGATTGCCGTGGCTTTGGTGTCCGGCAAGGTTCCTAACCGGGCGTGGAAGACTCCGCGGACTGTTTCATCGGGGTCCGCTTCCTGACCACTTAGTTGGCAGGGGCCGGGGCTGTATCTACCACTCGGCGCTTAACATCCCTGCTTGTGGTTTCAGCTTGGAACCCGGATGCGGCTAGCCCTGCAGCCCAGTTACCCTTACACGTCGCAAGCTGTTCAAAACACGCACGGATCAGTTCCTTCGGAGGCGGGGTGTGCCCGTCGCCCGTATCGGGCCCCCAACGATCCATCAGCATGTAAAGATTCTCGGAGTCTCCCACGGCGTCCACAAAGGGCAGCTGGTGCTTCTGAATGTGGAACCAGTCCTTCGCATTCTGAATCAGTGCGACGGTATGACCAAAACCAGCTGAGTAGGCAGGAATCAGGTCATGAGCCACCGTCGCCGGCAGCTCCGTCATTGCCTTTCCTTCCATCTCCCAGCCGTAAGTCATGTAGCGTTCCACCGCCCCCGGGTAGAACCTCGATATCGAGGTCTGTGGATTCACGGCGACTGCCAAAGATGTAGGGAAAAACCTCGACACGGCCAGGCTTGCGTATCCCCCGGCTGAGCTTCCGAAGAACACCACGTTGTAGCCACCGGTCTGCCTGACAATCCGACGAATCACATCGGCCAACGTCTCCTGCAGATCAGGCTGTTCTTTCGACCCTGCGTACCAGCCAATAGTGAACTCAGGCGATTTCCGGAGGCTTGGATCAGAGATGAAGATCCGGTTTACTGGCAGGCCCGCGGTCACGCCTTGACCGAGGAACCATGGAAGACGGACGTCTTTCTCCGCGGCTCCATGAAAACACACCAAGGTGGTGTCAGAGTCAGCAGGAACGTTTAGAACCTCGATAGGCAAACCTTGGTGGTGGATTTCCAGCAATCCTGCCGGTACCTCATCAGCAGCTAGGAACGCTCCCAAATCCGTGTAGGTGGATGGCGTCGAGGTAGCAGCGTCTTGTTTTTCAGGCACCACGGTAGTCTAGCCCGGGCTGAAAGTTGGCCCGAATCCTTGCCAACGCGCAGACAGCTAATAGTTACGCCGGTGCTTCAGGCGTGCAATGGCGACGGCGAACACCACTGCCGCTGCGAACCCCAGTACGCCTGTGGCCCAGATACCCGCCGACAATGAAATTGCAGCTGTCAGCGCGGACAACAGCACAGGTCCACCCGTGGCACCGGAGTCGGCCATGAATCGCCATATCCCCAAGAAGTGACTCCGCCCGTTGTCCGGTGAAAAATCAGCCCCGAGCGTCATGATGAGCCCTGAGCTGATCCCATTGCCGAAACCGATCAGCAGGGCGACCAGAAGCAGGGGGACGAATCCGACGGTGAACGGAACCAGGATTAACGCCGCTCCCATGATCACAGTGGAGGGGATGGCCACCCATTGCCGCCCCTTCTTATCCATCAGCTTCCCGGCAGGGTAGAACACCAGCATGTCGATTGCCCCGGACAAGCCGAAGATCAACGAAGCATGAGTGGCATCGAGTCCCAGATGGTCCGCCCACAACGGGATCACCACCTGCCGAGATGCACGCAAAGCGCTCAGCAGGAGGATGCCGAAGCCGACCGTCAGGAACACTCCGGCATGGGAAACCGCGACGCTCCGCAAGGTCGACGCCGGAGGGCGCGGACCGCCGTCGGACGCTTTCGGGGCGACCAGATCAGGGATGGTGAGGGACAAGGCAGCAGCAGCCATCATGCCACCGAAGCCCACCCAGTACGCGCCGCTGATCCCGGCGAACTGCATCACGCCAGCGCCTACGAATGGCCCGATGAAAAGGCCGATCCTGGTAACCCCGCCCAAGGTTGAAAGTGCCCGCGCCCGGAACATGACGGGGACTGCCTCGGTGAGGAACTTTTGCCTCGCGAGGTTGAAGACACTGGCCGACATGCCTACCAGGGTCATGGAAGCGGCCAGCAACCACAGTCCATGTTCCATTTGTGGGGCGAACGCTGCCGTGCCGAGGGCAATTGCGCCCACCGCGCCGGCTCCTACGATTGACCACCGTTCGCCGAACTTCTCGGTGATGATCGACGCCGGAATATTGAAGAACCAGGAGCCCAGACCGATCAGCGTCACAATCAACGCCGACACCGCCACCGATGCGCCGAGGTCGCGGGCTGAGAGTGCGATGACCGGGAGGACAGCCCCCTCGCCGAGACAGAAAAGCACAGCGGGCCCGAAAGCCGGCAGTGCGACGCTGCGAAGGCTGAAGTTTTTATCTGCTTGGGTGGTGGTCATCCCTTTCATCCTATGACCGTCGTCGGCGGGCGGGTGGAGGGGGCTGGCTCGCAGCGTTTTCGCGCTGCGCACCCCTTGTCGCCCGTCGCTCCCCTTCGTGGTCAGGCCCGCACCACTTCGCGCCAAACGCACCAGAGGTAGGAGGTGCGATGGGCGGGTACGGGTGCGTACTAGTCCGCTACTTGGTCGCAGTTGTTGCGGCTCCGGGAGACCGGAGCCGCAACAACTAAGTGCGAAGTGGCTACTTGCCTTGCCTAGCGGCGGTTAGCTACTGCCTTTCGACGGCCTCCTGCTGCGAGCACCAACCCCATCAGGAGCATGGCGCCTGCCCAGAGAACCCAGTTACCGTTGAGTCCCGTCTGGGCCAAGGTGTTGGCACTTCCGACAGTGGTGGAGGCTGCCGCGGTCAATGCACCCTGGGTGTTACCAGCGGTTGTTACGGTGCCGACAGCTGAGCTGGCTTCCACGCCGACGGTCGTGCTGGTTGAGCTCGCCACCGGAGTGTTGATGCCGGTTTCGCCACCGGCGCTAAGGCCACCACCAGCAGGCGGGTTCACAACCGGAGGGGTGACGACCGGAGGGTTCACAACCGGAGGGTTCACAACGGGCGGGTTCACAACCGGAGGGTTCACAACCGGAGGAGTGACGACCGGCGGGCTCACAACCGGAGGGTTCACGGTACCGGTCGAACCCCCGCCGATTCCCACCGAGGTGGAACCAATAGTGACAGGAGCCGTGATCGGGGTGATCAACTGAGTGCCGGAGAGAAGTCCTCCATCGCCGGAAGTGGAGCTACCAGAGGTGGTACCCGACGGTGCAGTTCCGCCGGTCGTGCCGGTGTTGGTTGAGGAGGAGTCACCCAGCAGGCCAGCCGAGGTCGAACCAAGGTTCACCGGAGCAGTAATCGGAGCAACCACCTGCGTCCCCGAACCAATCCCATTCGAACCGGAAGTCGACGCACCCGACGTAGCCGGAGCCGAAGTTCCGGAAGAACCCGTACCAGCGTTCGCGGCCGAAGAGTCACCCAGCAGACCAGCCGACGTCGAACCAAGGTTCACCGGAGCAGTAATCGGAGCAACCACCTGCGTCCCCGAACCAATGCCATCCGAACCGGAGGTGGAAACACCTGACGTAGCCGGAGCCGAGGTTCCGGAAGAACCTGAGGTAGCGGACGTTGCGAGCGAGTCCCCGCCAACACCCACAGCAGTGGCTCCGATGTTAACAGGGACCGAAATCGGAGCCACCACCTGAGCGCCGGACGCGATACTCTCTCCCCCCGACGTCGTTGCCTGTGACGGCGTTTGGGCCGGCGCAGGAGCTGTTGCTGCAGATGTAGCAGCTGAGTCGCCAAGTACACCGGCCGACGTCGACCCCACAGCGACGGGAATCGTCACGGGTGCGACAACCTGAGTTCCCGAAGCGATACTGTCGGAGCCGCTGGTGCTGGCCGCCGGCGTCGAACTCGTTGCCGCTGCGGGAGCGGCTGGTTTAGCTGAGCTCGTCGCAGTGGAGCCCCCCAGCAGACCCACTGACGACGAGCCCAGGTTTATGGGCACCGTTACCGGAGCAACTACTTGCGTTCCGGATCCGATGCTGTTGGAGCCGTTGGTGCTGGCAGCCGGCGTTGCACCGGACCCTGAACCTGCAGCAGTTCCCGGCGCGGACGTCGTAGCTGCTGAATCCCCCAATAGTCCAAGTGATGTGCCACCGGCGCTGATCGGCGCATTTACTGGCGCTACCACCTGGGTGCCGGAAGCGAGTCCGTCTTTGCCGCTAGTGGTATCCGCGGCGTTTGCCGCAGTCGCGCTGAGGACAATCATGCCCCCAGCAAAGCATGTGCCGATGAGGCACTTGCGTATGGTCGTGTTCATTGTGATTCTCTCCTGAAAACGTTGTTCCCAAGGACGTCCGAGAGACGGATCGCCCAAATGACCGTCTGCCGCGAAGAGCTGCGCGGCCGGCTGGGGAACTAGTCAGGAGAGGAGCCGGGGTCGAAGCACACCGGCTTTGGATGTTGTGCAGCATCGGCCGATTCCAGGCCGGGAAGAGAGCCTACGGGAATGATCAGGGCGTCGTGTAGGAAGGCGGCCGCCGGGCTGGGCGGACCGTTTTGGGAGTTGCCGGAACCGGCTCCCGTGAGGCCCGCGGGTGCAATTGCAGGGTCAGTGGGCAACCTTGACGGCGACGCGGGATCGGCGGCCGAGGAGGTGCCGCCGAGCACCGCGGTGATCCCTGTAGGACCAAAATTGCGGTTGGACGTCAACGATGCTGAGACGTCAATGGCCACCCCTGGAAGGTTCGCGTGGTCGTCCAGATTGCTGGGCTCAGGAAGCGTTGCGCCCGAATTTACGACGTCGGTATTCGCCAAGGCGCCAGCGTCCGCCGTAGCGGGGACCTCTGAAATGTCAGTGCCTGGCGCACTCGGGATCTCACTCACAGGCGACGTCCCAGGATCACCAACCGGTGGCGTCGTAACAGGCGGCACGACCACGGGAGGTACGGTAACGGGCGGGACCGTAACCGGCGGAACGACTGCTTCGACCGGTGCCAGAACTGTGTCCACGACGCCGACGACCGGTTCCAAAACCGGGTTTACCGCGTCTGTAACGGGTTCCAAACGAGCGGGTTCCAGCACCTGATTTACGGGCGGAACAACGAAATCGACTGTGTGGTCCACGATGTCCGTGGCCGGAACCACCACGGTGTTCACCACAGTTCCGGCGGTGTTCGGAGGAACCAGTTGGTTGCCCACCGGCACGGCTGAAACCACGTGATCCACAGTGCCACTGACATTCTCCACGAGGGGTGTCACGGCCGGCACGTGAACTTTGATGTTTTCCGCCGGTACTAGTCCTTGGGCGACGGCGGGCAGGGGCACGTCCGGCACTGCAACGTTGACGGAACTGGAGGACGCGACATTGCCCAAAAGGGATTTGTCGGAAGTTCCCGTGTCTGCACTTGCGGCTGAAGCGGATAGTGCCATCCATATTGCGGTACCGGCGCCCGCGACCATGACAGAGCGGAGAATGCTGGTAGCACGCGGGAATACGCGTGAACCCTTCATCTCGACACCCCCAGGTAGTCGCGAACCAACGGTCGCCTTCATCCTAGGACGGGACTACGCAGTTAGTCCATGGCTGGGAGTAAACAAGATGACAAAATGATGACTTTCGCCCTGCTGAAAGCATTCCCGTTATTACGCCATCCCATGGATCGAGGAAATCATGCGCATAGGGACGGCGACGCGGGAGCACTCTCAATACCATCATCAATCCCTGCACCTCTTCTCGGCACGCTAATTCTCTGAATCCCTCTCTTAGGGCTAAGGCCCGCGAAACTAAAACGAACTCTCTGTCGAGATCGGCGGGTCTATTGTTCGGCTTCTTTCCGGACTGTACCGTTAGCACCGTCGTAAGCATTCTTACGGGCTCGCATCAAATTATGGGGAGAAATACATGAAACGTTCGCATGTTGCGTTAGTGGGGGCACTAACCCTTGCGCTTACGGGGTCGGCTATGCCGGCCTTTGCTGCCACCACGCCAGCGCAGGTGACCACCGGGTTCTCTGGTTCCGCGTATGGTTCCTATATTTTCAATACCGATAAGACACTGACTTCTGGTCCCACAGCAAGTTCAGGCATTAGTTGCACAGGTGCCACCGGAAAGACGTCCACGAACACCGCTGCGGCCCTGACTGTACCTGCCGTCGGCAACGTTGGCGCGGCAACAACCAGTGTCAAAACGCTACTGACCACCACGGGCAAGCGGATTGAAAGCAAATCCACGATCAATGGAACCAACCTCTTGGGCGGGCTGATTACTGCCGGGACCATTACGTCCGAAAGCTCTGCGGACAAGAACACCGCCGGGGCATTTGCTGGGGCGAATAAGACGACCATTGAAAATTTGAAGGTATTAGGTGTCGCTGTGGGCTCCAACCCCGGAGCAAACACGGTGCTCGATCTCAATGTGCCGCTGGTGGGTTCGGTTGGCAAGATCACCCTTAACGGGCAGGAGAAGCGTCTGCTCAACGGGGTGTACCAGGTATCGACCACGGCACTTCGAGTCGAAGTCCTCAAGGCAGGCCTGCCTGGGCTCAAGATTGGAACGGACATCCGCCTTGGAGTCAGTACCGCGCAGCTAACCCCCGCCCAGTCAGGCTTCCTGTCCGGTACCGGGTTCAGCACTAGGGCCCTTCTGGCATCGGGTCTCGTGAACACCGGCCCGACGGCGCTTGCCTACGCTAAATGTGGTGGTGGCACGAACAATGCAAACGCCGCTGGCGTCACGATCCCGGGTATCTTGACCGCGGGGGCGTCCTCAACGGCGACCACGGGCGTGCTCACACCTCAGCCAAAGGTCACAGTGACTGACACCCTGGCAGGTCTGAACCTGCTCAACGGTGCAATAACGGCTGACGCGATCAAAGCAGAGACAAGCGCTACACAGGCGACCACTTCAACCGTGACCCTGACCGATACCTCAACCTTCACCAACCTGAAAATCGCAGGGCTTCCGGCTATCAATGCCTCCGTAGCCCCGAACACCGTGGTGCAGGTGCCCGGTCTTGGCCAGGTGACCCTGCACAAGGTCAGCAAATCATCTACTGCAATCATCGTTACGATGATTGACGTAGTGATAAGCCAGCCCATCGGCGCGCTGCCCACAGGATCGCGTATCCAGGTTGGCTACTCCAGCACAGGAATAACCCTATAGGTGCCAGTTTCTGACCACGGGGTGCTCACCACTGCATAACAGCACTCGAATGGTCCGTCACCAATTAATTGGTGACGGACCATTCGTTTGCTCGTTGACTGGATTCAGCAGCTCAATTTCAGGAAGGGTATGACCCTGTTTTTCCTGGCCCAACGTCTGGTGTTCCCAGCGAGGCCCTTCCTTGGGCATTTGTTTCCTGAAGCCGCTTGATAAACCAACGGGATTGTTCCGGACCGTAAGGCAGCACAGGAATGGCCTTGGTGGCGTCGGAAGGCATGTCGCGAATGGACTGCGTTGCCTGTCGGACCGCGGTGCTCATGGTGTCGGCCATCGTTTTTACGAACTGATCGCTGACGGGCTCGCCGTGACCTGGAACCAGGAACTCGTAGCGGTGGCGCAGTGCCGAGATATGCCGCAGCGCGTCCGCCCACTCTTCCGGATAGGAGTCCTCGAACGACGGATGCGCCCCTTGTTCAACCAAATCCCCCACATAAAGCGTGGAGCTGGTGCCGACAAGGAGGTCGCCGTCGGTGTGAGCGCGGCCAAGGTAAAAGAGGGTGGCGGTGATGCCGCCAAGGTCGACGAGGACCGGCTGATCGTGGACCAGGGCGTTGGGGACAACGATGTCGACGGCGTCGCCCTCCCCCGCTGCCATCTCAGGCTCGTTGGTGGCCACGAAGCGTCGCTGGTTGTCGGCGTCGCGTTCTATGGTCGCCGCACAGTTGGCGTGCGCCCAAAACTCCGTGACGCCGTCGTCGGCGAAGACTGCGTTGCCGAAGAAGTGGTCATAGTGCGCGTGGGTATTCACCACGACCAACGGGAGCTGCGTCTTTTCGCGGACTGCAGCGAGGATCTCCCGGCCTTGGCGCGGGCCACAACCGGTGTCGATAACCATGGCGAGCTCAGAGCCCACCACAAGCCCGGTGTTGAGTAAAGATCCCTCGGTTTTCAAGACGTAGTTGTCCGGTCCGAGTTCTAGCCAAGCTGACAATTCGTGCTCCGTATCCACTGCAATCCGGCGATGTTCAGGCCTCTACTCTACCCACGGAACCCGTGTGGATGCTGGAAGGAAACGGAGCGGCCCGGAAGCAAATGATGCTTCCGGGCCGACTTGTCCGATCCTAAAGGAGGGCGTTCATCGCGTTCCACCCGGTGCCTACCTGGGCCGAATACAACCACCAGCTGTAGCCGTTGCCGGCGTACAGGACCAACTCTCCTGTACTGGTGCGCCCAAGAACGTCGACTTTCCCATCTCCGTCGAAGTCGCCTGGAGCTTCTATGGCGTTGAAGATGTTCCAACCAGCGCCGATCTGGGTCGTTGCCAGCCATCCACCTGCACCGTTGCCCGGGTACAACAACAGGGCGCCAGACCCGTTGCGGGCAATAACGTCAGCTTTGCCATCGCTATTGAAGTCGCCCACACCATCTATGGCTGTCATGACGTTCCAACCTGCACCGATCTGCCGGGGCTGGAGCCACCCACCGGAGCCATTGCCCGGGTACAACCACAAAACACCGTTCCCGTCGCGGGCAATTACGTCAGCCGTAGCATCTCCGTTGAAGTCACCCGGAGCCTTGATGGATGTCATGATGTTCCAGCCGGCACCGATCTGCCGTGCACCCAACAAGCCTCCCCAACCGTTGCCTGGGTACAGCCACAGCACGCCGTTGCCATCCCGGGCAATAACGTCGGCATGGCTATCTCCGTTGAAGTCCCCGGACGCTTCAACCGAGGTCATGACGTTCCAGCCGATGCCGATCTGAGTGCGGCCCCTCCAGTTGCCATAGCCGTTGCCCTTGTAGAGCCACAACGCACCGTTGGCATCACGGGCAATCACATCGCTGGTGCCGTCTCCGTTGAAGTCGGTGATCTTTTGGTGAGGCGCCGGAAGAGGAGCGGTACCGCCAAACTTTTTCAGCGCCATGCTGGCATCTACCAAACCTGCGCCACAGCCTGCGGGGCAACCTGCCGGAAGCGGCCGCGCTGATTCTTTGAGTTGCTGTTCCAACAATTGGGGAGTGAGGGCGTTTCCTTCAGCGGAGAAGAGGAGAGCCGCAATACCTGCCACATGAGGAGAAGCCATGGAGGTTCCCTGCATCCACGCAAAGGCCGGCTCACCGGGTGTTGTGGTTCCGTAATTCAACGTGGACAGGATGCCACGGGTGACATCTGAGCTCATGTCGCCACCGGGAGCAGTCACGTCAATGGCGCTTCCATAGTTGGAATACTGTGCCCGCGCGCCGGCCTTGTCACTAGCCGCTACGTTGATGACGTTCTGGCAGTTACCAGGGCTAATGTCAGCTGCAGGACGATTGGAGTTGCCTGCAGAAACTACCACTGCCGCCCCGGCGTTGTGCGCGAAGTTGATGGCATTTTGGTATGTAGCTGAACACGCTTTGACGCCGCCGAGGCTGAGGTTAATCACCTTGGCCGGGTTGGGGTTAACGGGAGTCCCACTGACCACGCCGCCCGCGGCCCAAACGATCGAATCCGCAATATCAGAGCTGTATCCTCCGCAGACGCTCATTGCACGCACCGGAAGAATTTTCGCCTGTGGCGCTACGCCACTGATCCCAATGCTGTTGTTACCGATTGCGGCCACAATTCCCGCAACATGGGTTCCATGCCACGACGAACTCTCCGCGGGGCTGCCGGCTTCACACTCTTCTGCCGGAACCCAGTCCCCCTGGTCGGTGGGATCCGGATCGCGGCCGTTTCCATCCCGTGCGTCAGCTGCACTGGAGATCATGTCGTAGCCAGGCAGCACGTTTCCGTTGAGCTCCGGGTGGCTGGTGATGCCCGTGTCCACCACGGCAACCACCACCCCAGCACCCTTGTTATAGTTCCAGGCGCCGGGGGTGCGGGCACCGGAAAAGTTGTCCCACAGGTTCCACTGCTCCACATAGCCATAATCTTTTGAATGGGCTGTGGGATGCATAATGGCATCGGGCTCAGCGTACGCGACAGCAGGATCAGCGCGGAGAGTCTCCACGAAGAGCTCGGCTTCCGTCGGCGTGAGCGCCTCATTGAGCTTGATGACATGCCCACCCGTAGCGTTCTGGTGCGAACTTTCGGCCAAGACACCGAGTTTTGTGGCTGCCTGGCCCGCCGCGTCCTTGGCCTTCACTGCAGCCGCTTGGGCAGCGTTATCCCGTATTCCAACTATGAATTGGTCAGTAGCGGTTTCGGGTGTCGGCTGAAGCACCTGTGGCGTGCTCGGGACAATGTCCTTGAGATCGGCAGCGGCCGCTGGCTGTACAGCCAATCCCCCGCTGACTAAAAGTGTGGCCACTGCTAGGCCGATAAACCTCATTGGGCGCAGTCGGGACTTATTCACCATGTGCGGGCATCCTAGGGAAAGCGCGGGCGGCCTCCGTGCGGCCGATCGCGGGCAACTGGAGACCACCAGCTGACCCCCAGGAAATTGTAAGCCGACTCTCGTCTCCAGCGGTGACAAGACGCGTTTTATGACATCTTCAACCGCGGCAGCTCTAGAGCCGAAAAGGCTCACTTCGATTCAGGTGCTGACTCAGTGTTTTGCTTGTGCTCGTTACCCTCCACGTCGGCATTCGGAGATGATCTCAGCTGCACAGCTGCGCTGGCCCCTGTCACGGTGTTGTCGCGGACGACTGGAGCGACCGTCCACTTCAAGTAAATGCCGACTCCCGCCAAAGTCACGGATTCTTGTAGCACGTTGCCGCGCACCTCAATTCCGCGCAGCGGAGCCATCGCGGATCCATTTACCGCTATGCCATTCCCGATCACGCGTGGATTGATGGAGTTGTCCAAGACTTTTACATGCTCAGATTGAATTACATCTATGGCGGCACTGGGGTTGGTGGGGTCCCGACCCAAGTCGGCGTGAAGTTTGTTTCGCTGCACGTCCACATATGATGCCTGCACTTTGATGAAGCGCCGGGAGACATTCCTAACGTCGTTGTCGCTGATCGTGACCTGTCCTCCTGCGAACGGCCGTGACGCGCCGTCGAAGAACAGTATGTGGATTGCGTCTCCTTCCTCGCCCGTAACATTCTCGACTCGGTTTCCCACGATGAATGAAGTCGTCCGAGCCGCCTCTTTAGAGTTGAGCCCGATCCCGCGCGCGGCCCCAGACCCGTTTCCTCCGATGTTGTCGCCCACACTGACAACATTGCGCACCCAGTTGTTTCGGACAACGATGCCGCCACTGGTCGAAGCATCGATCCCACGCGCCGATTGAGTCTCCGAACGAAAGTTCTCATAACGGCCGTTCTCAATCAGCGCCCCAGAGCCAGTGATTTTCAATCCATATGCTGCGCGGTTGAGGCCATCGATATGGAGGCTTATTTTGGCGTCGTCTCCCGTGATAGTTAGCGCCGTAATATCGATGCCATCCGCCATGATAGTGGCATTTAGACTTTGGAGACTCCTGTTGTTACCAGTCAGAATCAAGCCCTTGGTGATGCGGTAGGTGCCGTCAGCGAGTCGAACACCGCCAGCGTCAAGCCATGCCTGCAGGGCTGCCGTGTCGTCCGTGATGCCGTCGCCTTTGGCGGCATTCGGAACCTGCATTGACTCGTTGTCGATGCTGTAAGGCACGGCTTGTGACGTCGCGGACGATGTCGTGGCGGGGACGGCTCTGGCGTTCGTTTGGCACGCTGCCAGAAGTATGCAACAGGAAACAGCCAACGGCCCGATCATCCATTCCCGGGTTCGATCTGACCAAATAGTGGTCATGCAACTCCAATCCCCCAACAGAATGTATCCCCCGGGCCGGTCTCGCGACCGAACGCGCCGCCGGCCGGACGCGGAGAAGCATCAGTATAAGCCTCGATGCGGTCCAGCGATCCAGCTTGATTCTTGCCCTCATGCTAACTGTATAGAGGCCACCACACTCAACTACCGACCACCGGATGCAGCATTCATAGACAGGCAGTTGCCGGCCGTTTCCACTAGAGTCCGAATCATGACTAACTCGAGCCGCCGCGATGTGTCACGCTATTCGCGAAACCACACAGTTTTCTCAAGCCTGAATGAGTTCCTCAGTGTCGAGCACGTACCTTCGGAAATCCTGTCCATTGACGGGGCACAGCCCCTCGATATCTTTTACCTCCCGACTGGAAGCACCACTACCATCGTCTCGTTTCATGCCGCCATAGCTGGTCAAGGCGCGAATCTCCCAATGTTCTCGGGATTCAAAGTGACTCAGGACTGGATGCCTAATCAGATCTTTATCTCCGATCCAGGGCTGCTGGCAAGCGACGATCTGACCATCGGCTGGTTCTCTGGCACTAAAGACCTTCCCCTCCAAGACGTTCTTCCAAAAGTACTCAGCAAATTGATAGACGCCGCGGGCGGTTCTCGAACCTTGTTCTGGGGGCCCTCGGCTGGAGGATTTGCGGCTCTCCTTTACTCGCGATTCTTTCCGGGCTCCTTGGCCATCCCCGTAAATCCGCAGACCATTCTGTCGAACTTCAACATCGCCCATCAGAGAAACTACACGGAAGCAGCGTTCGGAGCTGAAACCGTAGAGCAACATGAGGAGGTGTTTGCAACACAGCTCTGCTCAGATCTTCGTGACCACTACGACGGCGAGACCCCCAACTACATTCTTTACGTCCAGAACATTACTGACCCGCATGTTGAGCTGCATATGAATCCCTTCCTCGACTCGCTCAATTCCTTGGAAAGGGTCAGGACTATCATGGACGATTGGGGCGTCGGCCACGTTGCACCCTCATCAGAGCGCCTCCGCGAAATCATCGGATCGATGTCAAATCCAGATACCGACTGGGACCGGTACTTTTCCGGGAACTAGCGCTGCCGCGGCGTCTGTAACTCCTGTCGACACCATTCCACCCGCCCGATGCGCTCTGGGATAGGCGAGCTCCATCTTCTACTGTGTGACCTCTCTTTATCCCTCGGCTTCTTTCGCAAGACGGTGGGTTGGTCCGAGGGCTCCAGGGAGGAATGGCTTCATTGGTGTACTCCGCTGTAGGCGATATCTCCCGCAAGCCGGAACGCCTCCCTGAATGCGGCTTCCTCAGAAACCTCGTTAGCGGCCCTCAATGCGACAGACCATGCCTCGTCAGCAGAGAGACCCAAGGCGACGGCAACTGCTGCAAGCGCGGCCAGCCCTATGCTATGACTGGAGCGCTCTGAGCTTTTCCCGCCGCTCATTCGAACCGCGAACCTTCGCCTGGCACTGTGTCCATCAACTGACTATCCATCTTCGGCTCCCTACCACTTGGGCAATTATGGAGCGACGCTTCAATTGAATACATCGCCATGATTGAGAAGTGTCGGCCAGGGCACTTTCATGACGCGAAAACGGCCGCAGATTGATCAGGCTTAAACAAAGAAGACCCCGGTCCTGACGACCGGGGTCTTTCTCATAGCACAACTACATATCCGCGAGGGCTCCGCCAGGGTTCTCAATTGCATCAGCCACATATCGGAGGAAACCGGCAGCCGTTTCGCCGTCGCACACTCGGTGGTCGAAGGCGAGGGTCAGCTCGGTGATCTTGCGGACGGCTAGTTCGCCGTTGACCACCCAGGGCTTGTCGATGATGCGGCCCACGCCGAGCATCGCAACCTCTGGGTAGTTGATGATCGCGGCCGAGCCGTCCACGCCGAACACACCGTAGTTGTTCAGCGTGAAGGTGCCAGAGCCAAGTTCGGTGGGGGTCGCCTTTCCATCACGGGCGACGGCGGTGAGACGGCGGATCTCTGCGTCCAGTTCACGGGCACTCAGACGGTGAGCGTTCCGAACGGACGGGACTACGAGTCCGCGGTCGGTTTGGGCAGCGAAGCCGAGGTTGATGCCGTCAAAGCCGACGATCTCCTGCGTGCCGTCCGAAGCAGTTTCAAACCGTGTGTTAAGTGCTGGGTACTTTTTTAACCCAGCCGTGACAAAACGAGCGATGAAGGCCAGCAGTCCGGGGGTTTCGTGCGGTACGCGCTTCTTGAGCTCGGCCCGCATTTCCAGCAGCGCCGTTGCATCGACGTCTACCCAAACAGTAGCTTCCGGAATCTCCGTGCGGCTGCGGGTCATGTTCGCGGCCACAGCCTTGCGCACTCCACGGACAGGTGTCCGCGCGGAGACGGCCAGACCAGTCCGACTGTCAACGGCACCTGAATCAGCAGACGCAGCAAACCCCGAGACGGCAGCTGCAGGAGCCGAAGGAGCAGCAGCAGGAACAGAAGGCGCAGCAGGAGCCTCCGGTGCAGAAATTGCCGCCTCCACATCCCTACGCATGATCAGCCCGCTGGCACCTGAGCCCTCAATCGCGTCGAGCGAAACACCGTGGTCCCGTGCCATTTTGCGGACCAACGGCGAGATGACAGCACTGAGCTTGCCGGGAATACGCGTCCCCGCAACGGCCGGTTCCATCACCGGCTCAGCAACAGGAGCAGAAGCAAAAACAGGAGAATCGACGCCGCCGACACTCGCCTTCCGTGGGCGAGTCCGGCCGCCGGTGGCTCCCCCAGGCGTACCGTAACCAATCAGCACATTGCCCGAGCCAGCCTTTTCCTCAGTCCGGTACGTCTCGGCGGCAGCTTCAACAGCCGGCGAAGCTTCAAGACCCGAGGACACCGGGGAAGGATCCACGGAACCAGCCGGAACCGCAGCGGGAGCCGGAGCGGCAGCGGGCGAACCCGTAGAAGAACCTGAACGAGCGATCGAGATCAGCGGCTTACCGACGTCGAGCGTTTGACCGGCCTCACCGTGCAGCTGGGCAACGGTGCCGGCGTAAGGCGACGGCACCTCAACCATGGACTTGGCGGTCTCAACCTCGGCGATGGGTTGGTCGACCACAATCTCGTCACCCACGGCAACGAGCCAGTTGACGAGTTCGGCCTCAGTGAGGCCCTCCCCCAGGTCGGGCAGTTTGAATACCTGCATATCTGAGCTCATGGTCAGTCCTCCCATTGAAGGTCGTCGACGGCGTCGAGGATTCGGTCGACGCTTGGCAGGTAGTAGTGCTCCAGCTTGGGAGACGGGAATGGGACGTCGAAGCCGGTCACACGGAGGATTGGTGCGGCGAGGTAGTGGAACGCGCGCTCTTGGACGCGGGCCACGATCTCGGAGGACACGGACGCGAATCCGTGGGCTTCGGCGATCACGACGGCGCGTCCGGTCTTGCGTACGGACGCGCAGACCGTTTCGTCGTCGAAGGGGACGAGGGTGCGGACGTCGATGACTTCCAGGGAGCGGCCCTCTTCGGCGGCGGCAGCGGCGGCGGCGAGCGCGGTGGGGACGGACGGACCATAGGCGATCAGCGTCGCATCCGTGCCGGGACGGGCAACTGCTGCGCGGCCCTCGGTGGAGGTGCCGGCGTCGTGCTCTGCTCGAAGGGCACCCAGGTCCACCTGGTCCTTGGACCAATAGAGCTTCTTGGGTTCCATGAACATGACGGGGTCATCGGAGTCGATGGCTTCGCGGAGCATGCGGTAACCGTCGGCCACGGTGGCAGGGGTGTAGACCTTCAGGCCAGCGGTGTGGGCGTAGTAGGACTCGGAGGAGTCGCAGTGGTGCTCCACTCCCCCGATGCCGCCTGCGTAGGGAACACGGATGACCATGGGCATTTTGAGTTTGCCCTTGGTGCGGTTGTGCATTTTGGCTACGTGGCTGACGATCTGTTCGAAGGCCGGGTAGGCGAAGGCGTCGAACTGCATCTCGATGACGGGGCGCATGCCGTTGATGGCCATACCCACGGCCATGCCCACGATGCCGGATTCAGCAAGCGGGGTGTCGAAGCAGCGTTGTTCACCAAATTCGGCCATGAGGCCATCGGTGATGCGGAAGACGCCGCCCAGCATGCCCACGTCCTCGCCGAATACCAGGACGGAGGAGTCGGCGCGCATTGCGTCGGCCATGGCGGTGTTGAGTGCCTTGGCCATGGTGAGGCTCTGCGGACCGGTGGCTTCGGCAGTGGCCGCGGCTGAAGCGGCGGCGCTGGCGGTGGCTGCGCTGACGTTGGCTGTGGTGGTGCCGTTGACAGTAGTGGTGACGGTCATTTTGCGCTCTCCGTTCCGGTGTTGGCGCTTTCGGCGCGGGCGAGTTCGCTGGCGAGCAGTTCAGACTGCTCTTTCAGCTGCGGCGTTTGCTTTGCGAAGACGTACTTGAAGAGGTCCAACGGCTGCACCGGAACGTCCTCCCCCAGGCCTTCGCGGAGCTGAGTGGCCACGGCTTCGGCATGCGAGGCGATCCGCTCATTGGCGGAATCGTCCAGCAAACCCTTGTCCGTGAGGTACGACTTCATGCGTGCCAGTGGATCCTTGGCCTGCCATTCGGCAACTTCACTGTCCGGACGATAGCGGGTGGCGTCGTCGGCGTTGGTGTGGGCCTGCATGCGGTAGGTATGAGCTTCGATGAGCAACGGGCCGGAGCCTTCACGGGCCAGCTTCACGGCTCGGTCCATCACGGCGAGCAGCGCGACGAGGTCGTTGCCGTCAACACGTTCACCGGCCATGCCGTAGCCGACAGCCTTGTGGGCCAGCGACGGCGCCACTGACTGGTGGCTGAGCGGTACGGAGATGGCGTACTTGTTGTTCTGCACGAAGAAGATGACGGGCAGGTGGAAGACGGCGGCGAAGTTCAGCGCCTCGTGGAAGTCGCCTTCGCTTGTGGCACCGTCGCCGCACATTGCCATCACTACTGTGTTTTCACCGCGCAGCTTGGCCGCATGGGCGACGCCCACCGCGTGCAGCAGCTGGGTGGTCAGCGGGGTGCACTGGATGCCTACGTTGTGCTCTTTGGGGTCGTACCCGCCGTGCCAGTCGCCGCGGAAGATGGTCATCACCTCAACGGGGTCCACCCCACGGGTCATGACGGCGACGGCGTCACGGTAGGTGGGGAACAGCCAGTCACCTTCGCTAAGGCACATGGCAGCTGCGACCTGGCAGGCTTCCTGGCCGTGGCTTGAGGGGTAGACGGCCATGCGGCCCTGCCGGACGAGCGCAGAGTTCTGGTCGTTGACGCGACGTCCGACGACGAGCTGCTCGTAAGCGGCCATCAGTTCAGGGTCGCTGGGCGTGGGGTACTCGTGGCCGGGTTCGGTGCCTTGCTCGTCATGGGATCGGAGGGTGCCGTCCGGGTTCACCATTTGGATCTGGTGCCGGGCGGGGAGCATGTAGTCCTCAACGCTGATGCCGAATTTTGTCCGAACGTCAGCAGCTTGGTCCTCTACAGCCGTTTCAGGCGCAGAGTGGTCTGCATGGATCGTCATTGGTCCGTCCTTCTCTAGCCACTATGTGCTTCCAGTATGTTCCCCGGCTCTGTTTCGTATCCAGCTTTCCGCCGAATCATGGAAGCCCTTGCCTAAACTGGGTATTCTGAAAGACGAATTGCAATTGTGAGCTGGGTAACGTGCCCGTGCTGTAGACGAATTGGAGAGCCAGTGAGTGAGGCCGAGGCGGAGCAGACAGCCGTACCGCTGGACAGCGTGGACCGGGACATCATCCGCGAGCTGACCACCGACGGGCGCATGTCCATCACGCAGGTGGCTGAGAACGTCCACATCAGCCGCGCCCACGCGTACTCGCGGATTGCCCGGCTCACAGGCGAGGGCGTGCTGACCAAGTTCACGGCATTGGTGGATCCCATCAAAGCGGGCCTTCGGTCTTCCGCTTACGTGACGTTGAAAGTTCAGCAGCATTCGTGGCGCGAACTGAAGGAACAGCTGCGGGCTATCCCGGAGATCCACCACATCGCTTTGGTGGGCGGCGACTTTGACGTCATCCTCCTGGTCCGCGCGACCGACAATATTCACCTCCGCCGTGTGATCTTTGACCAATTGCAGTCCATGGACGGGATACTGGATACCCAGACATTCCTTGTGTTTGAGGATGTTGATACGAGGTAGGTCGTTCGGGGCCACCTCAAGCTGGGAGAAGCGTACATTTGCTGACCTTAGACTGTCCCCGTGCCCCTCAAAACCGCCTCCGCCGCCCGCGTGCTTGGCGAACTCCTTTTGGGCATCTTTATAGTGGCCTTGCTCTGGCTCGTGGTGGCGTTTCAGTTCTTCTACGATCCTCCGCAAACCACACCTCACCGAACTGATGCGGTCATCGTCCTGGGTGGCATGAGCAAGGAACGCCTGCCGGTGGCCCAGAAGCTCCAGCATGACTTGGACATCCCCGCACTTGTGGTCTCCACGACTGGACTAGCCGGCAACGTGGAAAGCGACAGTCTTTGTGATGAGGACACGAACGATCCGGACTTGGTGTGTTTCCGTCCCTCACCCCTCAACACCCGCGGTGAGGCGGAAGCAATCCGGGCCCTGATTGCCGAGCATGGGTGGAAGTCGGTGACCGTTGTGACGTCCGATTACCACGTGATGCGGGCAGGCACTTTAATTGCGCAGTGCACTTCTGCTGACGTGCAAATGGTGGGCTCTCAGCCGGACCTATCGAGGGAAGCATGGCTGGACAGGTTCGTGATCGAAACCGGCGGTCTGCTCGACACGTGGGTACAGCCGGAGTGCTCTTCCTCGTAATTGAGAGCTAAGGGCGCCTATGCCGCGCTCTATGACAACTGGAGTAAAGCTGTGACGTTGCCGCCAGCACAAGTGTCAAGGAATCTGCACGGATTTACCACTCCATTTAAGCGCTTGAAGATCCCCGTCAAGGTATTGAGTTTTCGGGATGCTGCGCGCCATCCTTTTTCCATAGGTCCAAGGTCTCACCCTACGAGCCCAAGGATCCTTCGTGGCCACTTTCAGAGCAGAGCCAACACCTTTTCCTCCCCGCAGGTCCCGCCACCTTGTAGCTGGCCTCATGGCAGCTTTAGTTCTGGTGCTCGGGATACTTCACGGGTCACCAGCCCAAGCTGTGCCTTCTCCTGTGTATCCCATCAGCGGCTACTTCATTTATGGAAGCACCAGCGATGCGGTCAACACAAACAAGCTAACTGACATAAAGTCCGTTGGTGGCGACACTGTCATCACGTTCGGTTCCCGGCTAAAACCCGCCACTCTTTCTACCATTCCCGCGGGTTGCGTCATTTCGGGCGTGAACTGCGCAACGGCCGCCGCTGCTGGAGTCAAAGTAAAGCGATACTTCACCTACTCTGACAACAATTCATGGGGAACACCGGCCTTTCTTTGCGCCAGGGACAGAACTGTCACCAGCGGAACAACGGTGTACACCATCATGGTTTTGCCTGCCGAGGGTAGCGGTTGTAACTCCCCGAGCGGGACGTACGACGTTGTAGTGATTAATGGAGGAACCTCGTCCCTATCAGTGTCACTGGGCAAAGCGGCCACGAGTCTTGGAATGAAGTACTACGCTGGCCTTCCAGCCCCAATTATGCGCACCGATGTGACTTATCTTCCCGACGTCTCATATCAGGCAACGCTGTCACTCTTCACCGCCCGCTTCCTGATTTATCAAGGGAAAGTGAACAACGTTTCAGGTTTGGCGGGCTTCTACCACCACACTGAGATGCCGCTCAGCGACGGAGCAGTATGGGATTCTGTCCTCGCTTTATACCGAAGTCAAAACGCGAGAATCGCCCAGTACCAGCCAACTCGCTCAGCCGTGGTCAGCCCGTACATTGACTCTCGTAGCGCATTCGGAGGGAAGATCACAGTAGACCAAGCACGGGAAGCTGCCCGGAACATAGCCGACACCGCCAACGGAGTGAATCTGGCGATAGCAGTCCAAGACGGGATGGGAACGGGCAAGGGAGGCTCGTTCTTCGCCAGCGAAAGCGGCAATAATGTGGACCAGTATGCTGCGTCGATAGTGGGCAGCGGATCATGGGGCAGTAAGTACCTGGCCCCCACCCGCGACTACTTCTGGGCTCTCGCGGACGGCGTCGAAGGAACCGACGCGGAGTTGTGGGCCAACCTGGAAGGAATGGCGCCCTCGACGAGCCAGAACCCCTGCGACAACAGCCTTCGCGGTCAAACGACAAAAACCAGAATAAATAAGCAGCTACAGCAATTCGGCAACACACCCGTGAAGGTCATCTCGTTCATGTGGGACCCGTACTACACCTGCGCCGGGACTTTCGCCCCAATGTTGGATCGCATGAAGGCAGCTAGCATGACGCCCATCATTACCGATTCAATCTTCAACAACGGTACCGTCCTGGTCACGGGATTCAATCTCAGCGGGGGCAGTGTCCAAGTTAAGTGGACGGACGGAAACGGACGGGTTTATGACAAAACCGTAACCGCCACGAACTACAACCCTAGCTACGGCCAGGAGCAGGAGATCAACCCCCGAATGGAGTCTGTCACGGCAAATCTCGGCAATACTTCACTCCGCTCCGGCAAGGACTACTTCATCAATGTTGTGAACGGGTCCGGACTCAAGAACGACGCCTTGTACTCCGACCGAGGCTAGTCCATGCATGCGGGAAGGCGGCCCCGGGGCTGGGGCCGCTCTTCCGCGTATCAGCGCCCAGCTTCCGGGGGGGTGAACGGGTACTTCCGGACTGCCGAGTCTGTGCATCTCCGGGCGCAAAATATTGCGGAGAAGAGTTCCAATGCAACAATTGGTTGTGCCCATGGTTTCTCTGGACGCAGCTGAGGAGTGAAAGTGACGGACCCAGTCCGCCGGCAGGCGGTTCTTATGCCTGCGCCTCGGCACCTACGCAGACGGCGTTTCAGGTCCGAGATTTCAACGAGCCTCATGGGCGGGTATCAAACGCCGGCACCGGGAAAACGCTCAGGCCCACCTGCACCGCGATCCGCCAACAGCAGCGGGGAGTTCGAGTCCTCCACGCGAGACAAAACATCGCTTGAGGATCCTCAGGAGCCTCGCGACACTGCGCTACTACGCAAGCGTCGCATCGCGCTCCTGATTGTGATCCTCGTCTCCGTGACGATTCCTGTGCTGGTCCTGGCCTTGATGTTCGGTCAATAGCCAGACCACCACCCCTACACAATTGAAGGCCTTGAGATGAGGTGCGGTAGCATCGGGAGGTCACTCAACGCCACTCCCGGGGGAAATCCATGCCCAGCGTCATGCCAATCTTCGGCACCCGTCCGGAAGCCATCAAGATGGCTCCGATTGTCAGTGCTTTCAAAGAGTCCCCGGACTTCGACTGCATCGTGACCGTCACCGGTCAGCACCGCGAGATGCTGGACCAGGTCAACGAGCTCTTCGGCATCAGGCCGGATCACGATCTCAACATCCTTCAGCAGCGCCAATCCCTGTCAGCAATTATGACCAGGACCATCGATGGTCTGGATAGGCTGTTCACCGAAAGCAAGCCAGACGCCGTGATCGTGCAAGGTGACACCACCACGTCTACTGCTGGTGCAATCGCAGCCTTCTACCACGGCATTCCAGTGGTACACGTTGAGGCTGGCTTGCGAAGCGGTGACCTGTTTTCGCCGTTCCCGGAAGAAGCTAACCGCAAGATCACTAGCCAAATCGCAAGTCTCCACTTGGCGCCAACGAGCGTCAGCCGTGCAAACCTCCTGGCCGAAGGAATTTCGGAAGACGACATCGTAGTCACAGGTAACTCTGTGATCGATGCACTTCTTACAACCGTCAACAAGGACATTCCCTTCTCAGATCCCCAGCTCGAGGAACTCGCAGCCAGCGGCCGTCGCATCCTTTTGGTCACTACGCACCGGCGTGAGAACCAAGGCGACGCCATGCGCGGTGTGGGCAGGGCGCTTGCCCGCATTGCCGAAGCGGAACCGGACCTTGTTATCGTATTGCCGGCCCACAAGAACCCGGTGGTGCGCGAAGCCGTACTCCCTGCGCTCGAAGGCAAAGAGAACGTAGTAGTCACGGAGCCCTTGGCGTACGGCGAGTTCACCCGCATGCTGTCACTCGCACATATCGTCCTCACCGACTCCGGAGGAGTTCAGGAAGAAGCTCCCAGCCTAGGGAAGCCTGTGTTGGTGATGCGTGACAACACTGAACGTCCCGAGGCTGTTGACGCTGGCACAGTCTCCCTCATCGGAACTGACGAAGAAACGATCGTCAAGGAAGTAGACCGTCTTCTGAACCAACAGGACGCCTTCGATGCCATGGCAAACGCCGTCAATCCTTATGGCGATGGCAAGGCCGCTGAACGAACCGTCGCGGCGGTAGCACAGCTCCTCGGAATAGGTACCCGCGCTGACGAGTTCGATGTTTCTGGCCTAGGCTAAGCTCACGCGGCCGCAGCTCGTGGCTTGGGCGCAGATCACAAGCCCTGAAATTACAGCAGCGCCACCTCGGAGCGACTGGCAGCGCTGCTAGTCGCTCCGGCTGCTAGCATGAGCTAAGTCTGATGGCGGAGCATTTGCAAGGGGCGTGTATAACTTGATCGACTTTCGAAGCACACTGATTGGGCCTGAAAGCCTTAGAGCTATCGTCGGGCCTCTGGTGACCTACTTCGATTCGCTTCGAGCTCCCATAGATGAGTCAAACTCTTATATGATCATTGACCCTGATACTGGGCTGCCCGCAACCTGCTGCACACAAATTCAGGTCGCCATATTATTCGCTCTCGATCACCTCCTGAATGACAACCAGAGTAACCGCGTGGCCGAGCTTCTCACAGATAATGTTCGTCAACGACAGAACCCAAACGGGTCCTTCTCCAGCAGCTATAACCAGCCGGTTGAATCACCGGATCTTCAGGACATAGCCGAAATTGGAGCGTCAGCCAACGCGCTCTTCTATCTCTACCAGATAACCAACAGTGAAGCCGCTAGAGATACTCTCCTAGCGGCCGCTGAATACGTACTCACGCAGGTCGCCACGGAGAATCCCGGGGCAATCTATAAAAGCTCAATGGCAAAACATGTCGACATTCTAAACGGCGATGTCTACGCTGCGCTGACCTTGTCCCGAGCATTCGAGCTAACCGGTGACGAGCGATTTCTCCGCCAGACGAGACTTGTGGTCAACCACGTCCAATCGAGATTTGGCGCCTGGAGTGAAGGTTGGTGGCCCTACGCCGAGACTTGGGACGGCAAGGTGGCCGTGGGGGCGAGCCTTGCCTACCAAGCGACTATCATTGCGTTCGGGATGCCCATTGGTCGCACGCTCGAACCTGGCGACCGGTCAGAATGGTCGGCAACCCTGTCGACAGCTCTCAAAACAGTGGCACGAATACTGCCGCAGGGTCCCTCTGATGAGTCCGAAGCACCTTCATGGTCACGCGACTGGGCAAACGTTTGGGAAATCCCGCTAGCATTCGCACAATTTCCCTATTCACCCTATGCGCAGGACTACGTCCGCAATCGCCTGCTCGCGGTTGAACGTGGCGTTGAACTAGCCGGCGTGGAGTCGCTGCGACCAAAGCCGTTGCAGAACAATGGACGGACGCCTGTAACGTCTCTGTACCGCAAAGCAGCCACTTTCGCAGGCTTCCTTTCCGACATCCTTTTAAATACCAGCCTAAAGACGTCTAAATCATCTACAGAAGCTAGTCACTGAGCTTCTTGATGACTTTTGCTGGCACTCCGCCTGCTAGACAATTATCGGGAATATCAGACGTAACTACTGCGCCGGCAGCAATGATACAACCCCGGCCAATAGTGACGCCGCCCAGGACGGTAACACTGGCACCAATCCATGTTCCATCTCCAACTATGATGGGCGGCCATTTATTTGCCCCTCCACGTTTCGTTGATGGGCCTATTTCATGGGAGTCAGTAACAAACCGAGTAAACGGTCCTACCATGACATTGTCTCCCAATGTTGTGTTGCTCCTGAGGTAGCCGTCGCGGTTAACCAGACATCCATTACCGATGGTAACTGGCCCAGTTATTTCGGTTCCACGATAAATATTTGTCCGAGCGCCTACGCGAATCGGTCGATCCTCGGCAGACATAAACTGTACCGTCGGGGCAATCGTACAGTTATCTCCCACGGAAGTGTCCGGAGGCAACCAGGCATCTTTTCTCGGAGATATGGCCCTAATCTGTTTATCGAGCTCAGCGAGCTGCCTCTTGAGGCGAGATATCTCGAGTTCTAGTTTCTGCAAAGTAGCATTCCGTTCGTAAGGTGCGTCAATAGAAGTTTCTGCGTCCGGCGTTCTTGAAACTGCCCTTCAGGGATAGTCCAAGTGGGCTAACGGGGGATCCGAAGTGTAAGACATTCATCCAGCATCTGATTCACACGTTCCTTCGAAGGAGCGGAATGCGAATCTGATTCGTGGTCAAGGATGAAGTGAGCTCCAGGGCGATCAGCAGTGACTTCACGAAACGGTGAGAAATGATGCTGCATATGATGAGTATCGCCACTATTCTGCACATAAACAAAGTTAGCCGAAACCTGTGGGTCTGAGTACAACGTCGTCAAACTTACCCGGCGTGGATACGCTGCTTCTACGCCTTCAAACGATCGATACTCCGGATAGAGCGCAGTTGAGTACGCCTCAGCAAATACTCCATAGTATCTTCCGATGGATACCTGCGGTGAGAAAGCAAGAGCTACCGATCCCGCGATTAATGGTGCCATTGCCAAGGCAGCGAATCCTCCGCCGGAAAAACCAAGAAGTACTATACGTGAGGCACCGCATTGCACGGCAACGCTTCGAACAAGGGCGCCATATCGTTCTGTGAGGTTATCGTCGGAATCGCCTGTGTACCACGCTAGTTTTAGATCATCGTGAGACTCAAGGGGGGTGTCGGAAAGAAAGAGAAGGCTTTCTGGACGCTCTTGAAGCGTGGCCATCCATTCAAACCGCGGGAGCGTGTAGACCTCTCTGTTTAGAGCACCATGCAGGGCGACAATGAGCACGTCCGAGTCGCGAGGCTCCACCAAGCAATCCAGCGGATAGCTCTCCTCGGGGCCTGAAGGTTCCACGATGTGCCTCTGTCGACCCTCGACACGAAGATGCTCCAGGGTGGACCAATTGACAATTGGCGCCTTGTGCCGGGCGTCCCAGTTATCCATTACCACTTCACTTTCTCTTCGCCGCAACTCGTATGGATGGACTAGCGCAGCTGAACGGGCTAACGAGATCGACGATGTATTTAGGGCAGCGGGATTTCAGTCGACTTGCTTCGGTGTCACAGCAAATGACACCGAAGCAAGTCGACGAATCCTATTAACGAACCTGTTGCCTCTGGTCTACTGCCTTGCCTTCTTGCCAATTATGCAGAATTTCTTCCAAGACACGCACCGCTTGGACTGCATTGCCTACGGCCGACTTGTAGGCCAACGGTTTCGCACTCAAGGGGCTCCCCTCATCCACCAGACCCCAAACTGGCTGGCCACTACCCATATAGTCGGAATACTTAGAAGGCAGGAAGGGATTGATCATCATTTCTCCCGTGCGCTCAACATCATTAACCAGCAGCACATCAAACTTAGTCGTCAAGTTTAGAAACTCAAGATAGGGACGATATCCCTGCGCCTTGACGATTCCCATCAGACCAAACTGCTGTACCTGATGAACAACTTCATCGGGCTTGTTGGTAAAGACGTGCAACCGAAGCTTCTTACGGACTGACGCTGACGAATTCGACAGGGCAGTGAGAACCTCAACCAGACCGCGGTTTTCATAGAAAGCACCGAAGTAACCAACGTTCACCACGGAGTCGGACAACTCATACTTAGCGGGAAGCATCTCATAGCTTCTGCTTGGCGGCGTTGGATGCACCCTCACGACCGATTTCGCCTGGATCTCTTCCCTCAGACGAGTATCAGAGACGTAGCTCAACATGTATTCAAGTTGGTTTTCATTGGTAAAAATCAACTCGTCTGCGAGGATATACGTCAGATACTCGCACCAAGTGAATAGACTATCGGTTGCCAAAGTGTCAAAGCCCTTTGAGACCACTGCACGCTCAAACTCTTGGAATAAGTCGTCACGGATTAGCTCACCAGGCCTGTTCTTACCTTGGGCATCAGTACTCATTGGGTCCGAAAACTCGGCCGTCCATTCGACTTCTGGATGGCTCATCTTGAACTTTGCGGCCAGGAAATGTGACCCGGGCCAAAGTACACGACTGTAGAGAGTTTCGTATCCACCAATTAACGCATTCCGACTATCAGCTATGCCTAAGCCTTTGTGCACAAACTCAGAAATCTGCTTCCAGCCAGCGAAAGATGGTGGGGTGTTGATTTCTGTAGCAGTGTCTATAAATCGACCTGCAATCGTCTCAAGGTTGCTATCTTTTCTGCGGACAGACCCCATGTTGTTATATATGACGTCAACTATGCTACCGCGTTCAACAATGGCTTTGGATGCGACCACAGCGCTAGTGTCTGAGTATGGGGCGAAACAATAGCTTATGACCAAGCCGCGAGCATTTCCCGCATTGATGAGCGACCAAGGAAAGTCCTTGATTCTCAAGGCATCTACAGCCTCTGAAATAAGTTGCCTTTCCGAGGGGTTTTCAGCAAGGTAACGTTTCACAAAATTAGCTTGTGACTTTATCAGACCTGTCAGCAACACGTCGTTCGTTGACGAGTCCCAGCTTCGCTGGGATTCGAGTTGCTGAATAACCTCAAGACGCTGAGTTACCGCGAAGTCGAAGTTCAGGGGTTGACGAGAAATTGACTCATCCCGAAGGATTCGAAAATATGAACCCGAGGCTTCAGTTGTCGCTACTAGGGCGTCAAAGTTGTTCTCCACAGCCAAGCGTGCCATGAAACAGACGTCCTCACCACTCCTGAGGCTCTCTGAATACTTAAGCTTCTTGACTGCTTTCGTAGGGATTAACTTACAAGCATTGAGCCCTAGAAAGGTACTAACCGACTTGAATTTAAACTTCTTAGTACCACGTGCAGAGATCTGTACATTCACGGAGTTTGAAGCATTTTGGTTGCCATGAACATCAACGTTGACTATTGGTGAAATCGACACACAATTAGGTGAAGCCGCTGCCAGTAGTCTCTCAAGAAACTTGGGGCCAACATAGTCGTCATCGTCAACAAATGTCAGGTACTCAAACCGGGCTGCTTCGATGCCCACATTGCGGGCTGAGCCTGCACTGGGACGAGCCTGGTACAGGATGCGCATTTGATGCTCTGGATTGTTCCCACGGAACGTATTGGCTATGTCGTATGTGCCGTCATCTGCTCCATTGATGACCAAGATGATTTCGAAGGATGAAGGGTCAAGTGTTTGATCTACCAAAGACTGCAGGCAAACCGCGATTCTGTCGCTGCCCAAGTAGCTCGGAATAATTACACTGACGCCGGGAGTGAATTCTTCAGTTCTAGAAGGGGCCTGAGGCACTTCAGCCTCGCCGAGCAAGCGGCGAAGAGCCAAGATCTCTGCATCACGTGCAGTCTCATCGACCACCATCCTGGAGCCATAGTCGACGTCAACATGACCCTCTCTTTGCTCTGCCACCTTTAGGTCTCCTCTTTCGATTGCTTGTTCGCCCCTGATGTCTTTCGCCCCCACAAACGCAGCGTTAACTTGCCGAGACGGGAGTTGGCCAGCGCGTGGTATCTGCTGTCCAAGGTGTGGTACTTGGTGTCCAGGGCATGATATTTGCTATCCAACGCCTGGTACTCGGAGTCCAAGGCATGATATTTGCTGTCCAAGGCCTGGTGCTCTGTGTCCAAGGCTTGGTACTGGGTGTCCAAGGCCTGGTGCTCTGTGTCCAAGGCTTGGTACTTGCTGTCCAGAGCGTCATAGCGACGCTCCAGCAGAATCAGGTCGTTCTCGAGCTTGCGCACATCCTCGGTTTGGTCCACCACGGGTGTCTCAACTTCGACTGGAGCATGATCAACCGCCGGTATTAGTACCTCCAGGAGGCTCAGGTGCTTGCCGCGCAGCACATTCAGTTCCTGAAGAATTTCGTCCGGTTCTGCTGCTGGATTCACGTAGCTCTGGCCCGAGAGACTGGCATTGACGGCTAAGCCCGCCCGAAAGCTCTCGAGATCCAGCCGGCCTGCGCCGTCCTTAGCCGTGCCGACAACTACCCTATCGGTAGTTCCTTGAACGCTGTGGACGGCTATCCGCTCTGGAAGCCCCAGCAAGCCAAGTTGCTCAAGGGTCTCATTCAAAGGAGCTTGCAAGCTCCAAGTGATAGGTGAATCCGGGCTCAGCAGGCCAAGCCCGAGGAGCTCGGCTGCCAAAGAGAGTCCGGATTTTGTGACCAGAAAGGACTGAGCGTCAAAGGACCCGACTGATCGAAAGTCATCAAGGCTGCGGACTAGGACCGCATCCAACGGAATCAGAGAGTATTCGGATTCCGTTGTTACCCCGCCAGTAATAACGGTGACACGGCCGGCGGGCACACTCTCACCCGTAAGATCCACCCCCGCGCTGAAACCAATCAAGGTGTCTGCGCCTACTTCTGGGTTCCCGACAGCCGTCGTCATACCAGCAGCGCTCCTCGAGTATCAATCACTGTCTTGCCAACCAGAAGCTCCGGGGCTACTTCCTTGACAGCATCATGGTCCACAAGCACGACAACAACACCCGAACGTTCGATGGACTCCGCCACACTCATAAGTTCAACGTTGCTGTGGCCGCTGAGCTGCTTCGGCAGTTCCTCAACGTGAGGCTCAGCAATGTTAATGCGTCGATCACCCAATGCGTCTGCCAAGTGTGCAGCAATCTCAATAGCCGGCGATTCACGGAGATCATCGATATTCGCTTTGAAGGCCAGACCCAAGACAGAAATCTCGGCTGTAGCGGGAAGGTCCTGGAGGGACGATACAACTTGCTGGAAGACCCATTCCGGCTTCGCATCGTTGACCTCACGGGCAGTCCGAATCAGTCGCGCTTCATCGGGTGCGGCGGCAACAATGAACCACGGGTCGACTGCGATGCAGTGCCCACCCACGCCGGGACCGGGCTGCAGGATGTTGACTCGCGGGTGGTGGTTTGCCAGACGAATGAGCTCCCACACATCTATGCCAAGCTTCTCACTAATCACCGACAGTTCATTGGCAAAAGCGATGTTGACGTCCCGATAAGAGTTTTCCACGAGCTTAGCCATCTCGGCTGTTACAGCATCCGTTGTGAGAATCTCACCCTGGCAGAACACCGAGTAAAGGTTCTTCGCCGATTCCGCGGCTTCGGGGGTCATGCCGCCAACGATTCTATCGTTGGTGACTAGCTCAATCATGACGCGGCCAGGAAGAACCCGTTCCGGGCAGTGAGCAACCAGAATCGCAGGGCGTGAATCTGATCCATCAAGGCTCAGGTCCGGGCGCAGGTTGAGAATGTAGTTGGCCATGTGTTCAGTGGCCCCTGGAGGAGAAGTCGATTCGAGAATCAGCAGTTCGCCACCCTGCAGCTGCGGGGCGATACCCCGGGCGGCTGCCTCTATGTAACTAAGGTCAGCAGAGCGGTCTTCTTGGAACGGTGTGGGAACAGCGACGATATACGCCTCAGCCTGAGGGGTGGAAGTCGTTGCCTTAAGGTGTCCTTGGCTGACCGCTCCTGACACGTGAACGCCGAGGTCCGGCTCCACGAAAGGCACCTGCCCTGCGTTCACCGCATCCACAGTACGTTGGCTGACGTCCACACCAATGACCTCTATGCCGTTTGTCGCCAGAATGGCAGCAGTTGGAAGGCCAATGTAACCAAGACCGATTACAGCTACGCGATTAATAGTATTCAAAGTATTCCCCGTTTTTGTTTGGTTTATCTAGACAGTGATGTGTTCGGCAGGATTGCCCCAGAACTGAATGACCCCGGACGCGAGTAATTGGTCGTCGGTAGCGGTCCACGTATGCCCGGAAGCCGACCGTTGAACGTAGTAGTTGTATCGGTCAGAGGCATAGATCTTGCCGCCGGCATCGCTGACCGCGCGCATGAACGCGGTGTCTTCTCCTCGTCCAAGCTCCTCAAATGGATAGCGTTCGAAGATTGACTTCTTGGCCATGATCGTCGCACCAATAACCATATGGCTGAAGCGATGTTCCATATGATTGAACCTCAGCAGTGTGGCATTACGGCTCTCGATATACATGAAATGCGCTAGCTTGCCAACGACGTCAGCCCCGGAGAACATCAAGGCGTTGACCTGATCTCGAAGGTAGTTCGGACCGTAGTAGTCGTCGTCGTCCATCTTCGTAAGAATGGCACCACTCGCTGCTGCAACACACAGATTCAGGCAAGTACCAAGACTGACGGTCCTGGGCTCGTGAAGAAGCGTCACTTTACGTACGCCATATTTCCTTCGCAAACGCCAAATTTTCCACCAGCTGGGCTTGAAGCCATGGGTCAGCAGAACCAACTCGACATCGACCCCCTGTTGGGAACCAACGGTCCTGAAAACATGTTCGAGTTGATGGGGGCGAATAGTCGATACCAAAGCGCTCACGGATTCGGGCTCCACTGGGCGAACCCTGTGAGGAAGCGCCAGCCCTACGACTGTTTCGGCTCTGTGCGCGTAAGTGTGCTCTGCCCAAATTCGACGTTGGGCGAGATGAACAGAACGATCGTTGAGTTCGGGGCTCCTCATCAACGCCCTCATGATGAACGCTGCATCTTCTTTGTTTTCCACACTGTGAATCTCACCGTTGGGGAAGAACCTAGGCAATGCAGGGCTGGGCGTGGTAACCACGGGTGTTCCGGAAGCAGTGATTTCGAAGATTCGGCGAGCACACATGCTTGGAGAATCAACTACGGAGTTGACGTTCAAAAAGACCTTGTAGGCCTTGTAGGCCGTTAGCATTTGATCGTATGTCAGCGACCCAACAACGTGGGAGGCGTACGGTTCCGGGAACTGGTAGTCCGGATTCCCGCCGAGCTGACGCGAAAAAATCTCCAAGCCGTGTTTGACCCTATCGGATCCGGCAATGGCGCCATCGAGCAAAAGACGCATTTGTTCACGGCGCTCAGGATATTTGTGAGCGAAGTACATACCTGCGAATGCCACGTCACGCGAGTGGCGACCTTCTCTTGGTCGGACAGGATTGTGGATGGCCGGTTGGGCTGCGAAAGGCAGTACATCGACGCGGTTGTGTCCCAGCGCCTGCCTGTATTCCGGGAGCTTGTTTTCGTCGGAAGTGAAGACAACGTCAAACTCGCGGGCAGCCGGCAAGAAGTCGTGGAAGTGGGGAGGGTCTTCTTTGTTCCAAAAGACCGTCGGAACGCCGTTTTCTCGGCACCATCCCATCAGGTTCAGGAAATCCTGCTTAGGGCCGCTGGTCCCAGTCAGCTGGTATCTCCAGGAACCACCATTGCCTTCCCACGCGGACTCGACAAACAAGAAGTCGATGTGCTGCTCCTGGAGCTGCTGCATCCAGCGATCCTTCGTCAGAAAGACAAGATTCCATTCGAAGGCAAAGGCCTTGGCCGAGAAATCATCCAGGATTACAGCCACGGTTAGATCGTCCCGGCGGGACGGCACTTGCGGGTAGTCGAAGGCCGGGAAGGTGAGCTGCCGTTTCTCCCCACTGGTCTTAGACCCTGCTGGGCGCGCTTGTACGTTCTTGTTGGATGTCTTATTTACCGCCAGTGCCCGTTGGCGCTTATGGAACGTCTGGAGTTGCCGGACTCCTCCAGCTCGAAAGTGCCAAGCGGCCTTCCGGAAGTTTTCTACGGTATAAATCATGCCCGGCTCCTACGCATCTTACTTCTGGCCAATACTTCTGTCATTTGGAGATTGGCCCGTGCTTCATCACGGATCCTGGCCGCAGATATACCGTTTCCTTTCGCAAGGTTTCCAGTGAAATCCTGGTAGGCCTTGACGGTTTCAGCCGGGTCTCCGTCCATAATCATGTGGCCCATATCCAGCCACACAACGCGGCTGCACATGCTGGTGATGGTGTCCAATGAGTGGCTTACGATGAAAACACAACCCGCCTGTTCACGCAGCTGATCCATGCGGCGCTTACTTCTCTCACCGAATTGGGCATCACCTGTGTTCAAGGCTTCGTCTACAAGAAGAATCTCCGGATCAATACTTGCAGCAATCGCGAATCGGAGCCTCGATGCCATGCCTGAGGAGTATGACTTCATAGGCAGGTAGATGGACTCCCTTAGCCCGGAAAGCTCTACGATGCTCGTAAATTTAGCGGCTACTTCCCGGCGGCTCATACCCATGGCGAGACACCCAAGAACTACATTCTGATGACCCGAAAGATCGCCGACTAGCGCTGCGTTGACTCCCAACATTATGGGGGTGCTAGAAGCGAAGACAGCACCTGAGGTGGGCCTAACCTGTCCGCAAATGAGCTTCATCAGGGTGCTCTTTCCGGATCCGTTTCGGCCGATAATGCCCACCGACTCACCGCGCTCCACCACGAGGGACAGTTCGTGCAGGGCCCGCACGGTTACCGTGTTGGGTCGCCGTACCAGGCGACCCAAAAAGCTCGTTTCCCGGCGTTCCTTCGCCACCGCGTCAGCATCCGTCGTAACCACGCGATACTCCATGGCGGCACGATCCACCACTACGCAGGGGTGGCCCTCAACATCCAAAACCTGTTCAGCCACGACCATAGGATTCCTCCCCCTGCCAGAAGAACACCATGCCAACGAGAAGCGCGCCGAGAGCCCAAATACTGAGAGTCGCCCAAGACTGCCACGTCGGAGGTTGAGCGTAGAGAACACAGTTGCGAATGATGTCAATCACGTTGAAGAGCGGATTTAGCTTCATGATCGCCAATATGTCTGGGTGAGTGACAAATTTCTCGTAGGAGTAGAAGATAGCGGAGCCATACATCCAAGCCCGCATGAAGAATGGCAGCAAATGCGTCGCATCATGCACTCTAGAGATGACACGCGCCAAGATCAGCCCTACACCTAAGTTGAAGATGGCCTGCAGTATTACGGCTGGGATAATCATGAACCACAGCCAGGTGATCTTCTCGACTGGTGGAATCAGAGTGATGATCAAGAGCATGGCGAGAATCAACGGGACGTTGGACATCATCTCCCGGATGTTGACCCCGATGGGAAGAGTTGCCCGCGGGAAGTTGAACGCTTGGACTACTGCTTTGTTGCTATGAATCGACCTCGCGCCGCTTGTAATGGCTCCAGACGTACCTTGGAAGATGAAGATGCCGATGACCAAGTAACCAACGTAATTTTCGATGCCATGGCCGGTTTGGAGCAGCAGCCCAAAGATCACAAAGTATGTCAGCCCGTTGAAGATGGGGTTGAGCAACAACCATGCACTGCCCAAACGGTCACGGCGCGTCCCGCTCTGAACCCTGGCGTGGGCATCATAGAAAATGAACTCCCTGAAGTCCCACAGTTGAACCAGATAATCCAGGAAACCCGGGCGGGCCCCGACACGCGTCAGGCGCCGCATATCTACAGCCAGTGGCTGCACCACTGCTGGCTCTGGCATTAGTTGCTTCTTGGCCGACATCAGCTGACCCTCCTTCTATAACTGGAAACCAAAGATTCGTAGGCTCGACCGTACGCGGCTGCGTTGGCCTTCCACGTCCTCGTGGCTAAAACAAACTCCCTGCCTTCGGAACCCAGGCGTTCCCGCAACCCTTTGTCTTCCAGCAATTCATGCAAAACCTCAGCTAATAGTGCAGGTTCCTCAGCCTTGGTCAGTCGGCCGTTGACCCCATCGCGAACTATTTCACGCAGGGCATCAAGGTCGCTGGCCACTACTGGGCGTGCTGAAGCCAGCGCCTCCACTGGTTTCAACGGGGTAACTGCCTGAGTCACTGCTGAATCCTTACGGGGCACTACGAAAACGTCCAGCGCCAAATGATAAAGTCTGGCCTGCTGCGGTGACACCCGCCCCGTGAAAATGGTCCTGCCCGCAAGCCCTAAGCGTTGGACCTGATCACGCAGTGCGGGCGCGGCTGCGCCGTCACCTACCAGGATCAGCTTCAACTTTGGCAGCCTTGGCGCAAGCAGCGCAAATGATGTGACGAGGTCGTCTAGGCCTTCATAGCCAACTAGGCTGCTGACCGTGCCGATGTAAAGGTCGTCCGGGTCAAGACGCAGAGCACAACGAGCCTCTTGGTGGGTGAGTGGAGCTTCCAGATAAGCGTCCCCCACTGCATTGGGGCTTATGAGGATTTTGCAATCAGGCACCCCCATGGCCACGATGTTACGTTTCATGGTCTCCCCGAGAGTCACAACCAGGTCGGCTGCAAGCATCACTTCAGCCTCCCGCGCAGTGAAGAGCCTGTATCGCTCGCTGCTTCGCGCCGCCTGATCCCTGCTGGAAGCCCAGGTATCGGCCAGCTGCCCACGGACTTCATAGACCCACGGTTTGTCCAGTGCATTGGCTACTTCTCGCGCGACCAATCCGTTGACGAAATGGGTGGTGGTATGAAGGACTGACGGCCTGAAGTCCTTCGCTAGCGTCAAAAGCTGGAAGGCCTGCTGCTGAAGACGTCCGTCCATGGTCGACTCCATGCGATCCGGCAAGATCCGCTCGTACCGAACGCCTTCAACGATGTCGCGCTTCTTGGCCGTCAAGGCACCGATCTGCACGGGGTATCCCCAACGGGTCACGGCCAATGTGTCCCAGCCTGCGTCTTGCTGTGCGTTCAGAATGGAGTGGGATCGACGCGCGTACCCGCTTCCAGTGTGGGGCACAGAGTTGGTCAAAAGGTGGAGCACTCGACGGTCTACTGACGTCGACGGCGCGAACTGCAGAGTGGGCTTCCACCCCGAGAACACGCGGAGCTCCGATTCGAGGCGCAGCCGCTGTTTCGCTGGCTGTCCGACCCTTCCTTGTAGAAGATCTACAGCGCCGGTCATATCGCCGTCGTACCATTTCCGTCTGGCCATCGTCGCCGAAACACGCGCCGAGTCGCCAGCAAGCAAGAGCAGCTCATCAGCCCATCGAGGTTGTCCGGCGGCAATGGCCACCTCGGCAGCTTTCCTGGCCGACTCGGCCTTACCGCCGGACCTAAGCAAGCGTTCAAAACGTCGGGCTAGTTCACGATCCTGACCCGCAGCGTGGCTGGCCAAGAGGAAAAGAGGGTGTCCCGATGAAGGTGCTATCGATGCCACAAAACGAGCCAACGGCCGGACGAGTCCGGGCGGCAACTTCCTCGAAATTTGCATCAATAGGACAAATGGCGACTCGGTGAGATGCTCCAGCACCGTTTGGGTAGTAAGCCGTAGATTGAGCAATAGCTGGATCATCTTTCCCGCTCCTGGCGTTTGGCATGATCCTGACCGACCAGCGTGGAAATTGTGTCCATATACTTCACGGCCAAGTGCGCGTAATCAGCGTTGTCACGCACCCACTCGCGTCCGCTGGCGCCAGCGGCCAACCGGCCGCGATCGGCCGCCAGTTCCCGCCATAGCTGGGCTACAGCTTCAGGGGTAGCAGCAACCACGTCTCCCCCTCCGGCTTCAAGAATGATGCGTTCCGCTTCGCCTCTCACGATTGCCGTGACGTGCCTGCCGATTGCCAGAACCTCGTAGGTCTTGGATGGCACCGTAGTGTCGAACGACTTCCAGTCGTCGCGAAGGGAGACAATGCAGGTGTCTGCTTCCCGGTACTTTTCAACCACCGCCGGCCCCTGAAGCGAGGGATAGAAAGTCACCGGAGCATTCAATTCCCGAGCCAACTTCACTAGCTGGGGCCGGGTGGTGCCATGTCCAACGAGCGTCAGCTGAAAGGCATCGCCCAAGAGCGCACTGGCTCTGATCAAAATATCGAGGCGTTGGCTTCTCCCGTGGTTTCCCAGATACAAGGCCTGAAAAACGGCTCTTTCTTTCGCCGGAGGTTCCAGGAAGGGTACCGATTTGAGATCCAAACCGTTACTGACGGTTGCCACGTTGTGCAGGCCGCGCTCCCGCAAGGTGTCGGCAAAGCCTTCTGTGACCGTCACAACAAGGTCGGCACGTTTTTGCACGAACTCCACGATGCGTTCAACCAAACTTTTGACGCTTCCCTGGACTATCCGGGCGTCCCGAGCGAGGTCTGGCCAGGCATCACGCATCTCTACAATAAAAGGCACTCTTCTAAGGCGAGAAAGGACGAATCCCGTAGCAAGTGTCGGAAGGCTTGGGGCAGTAGCGAGAATTGCGTCTGGCCTTTTTCCTCCGAGACCCAGCGGAATGGACATTGCGGCCGAGAAAGTCTGATCGACAAAGCGCGCCAAAGATGATGTGCCCAGGTGTCGAAGGTAGGGGACACGGTGGATAATTTCGCCGTGAGGGCCGCTCTGGCGGGAGAAAGCGATTCCTGCTTCACGTCTCGGTAGGTTCCGTCGACCATTCGGATAGTGAGCTACCGGAGCAACAACGTCGACTTCCCACCCAGCCCGGCGAAACTCACGGGTAAGGGACATCCACCTGCGCTGAGGAGGGCTGTGTTCCGGCCAGTAAGAGTGAGTCAAAAGCATGAGGCGCATTGGTGATGCAGGATTTTCTGCAGCCATATCCCCTGGGAGGGAATTAATCATTGGCCTACTTGCCGTTAGCGCGGGGTCCGGAGACTCCCTTGAATCGCAAAGCCCGGAAGTAAGCAGCACCCAGCAGAATCAACACCAATACCGTGAGGCCTTGAACGATGGGGTTGCTCTCCGCAACCGGGGCTAGTGCCACCTTCAGGGGACCCGCGATATCTGCACTTACAACGGGCGGAGCTGCAGTCTTTGTGGCTACCGGAGTAGGAGTGGGCGAAGGCGTGGGCTCTGCCGTAGGGGACGGCTCAGGTTCCGCAGGAACAGCTGGCTCCAAAAGCAGGTTGGGATCCGCGTCAGGGTATGTGGGGACCTGTTCAAGCGGCGTTGTCGGGACTGCCGGAGGAATCACTGGGACGGCCGGGGCTACCGCAGGAGGCAGCACGGGCGTAACAACCGGCTCGACAGGAGGTTGAACCGGGTCTGGAGCCGGTACTGGGGCGGGATCAGGAGAGGGGACCGGGTCGACGGGAACAAGAGGCGGGTCCACGGGAGTGACAGGGGTACCGGGGATAGGATCCACCGGCAGGGGATCTTTTGGATCGGTTCCCGGACTAGGCTCCCCCGGTTGTTCTGTAGAAGGGCCCGGCTCCGTTTCCGTGGCAAGAGCAGGTTGGGCACCGAAAAAACCAAGAATGGCCAGCACCAGAATGGTACTTGCGGCCTGGACGCGTCTGATTACCTTTCCCATCTTCCCCCCGTAGAGTGTTCGCCAGGACACTTGCGCGTCCGAAACCATGCTCGCCGTCTGAGACATGACGGCAGTCGGGCGTCCACCGTTTGGGGCGACCCGGATTAGTTTATCGTATGGATTAGCTTCCATTCTTGGCACCCACATGCAAGCACTCGCGTGCTGAGGGCCGCGACGTCTGCGTGCGGGGCATCCAAGACATCTTGTTAGAGTCAAATCTGCCAATGCCAAGACCAAGGATTCCATGTCATTCCGGAAGTTTATTTTGCGCGAAACTCCCCACAATTTAGCGTCAACCCGTTGGCACTCACGCGGTTTCTTAGTGGCCATGTCAGCACTGTTGGCCCTTGCGGCCCTCGTCTTCGGAGCAGCCTGTGCAGGCGTGAGCTTAGACACGATTACGGAGGATCAGCTCCAAGAAGCCGACGGCACGAAAGCTGCCGACAGCAGTCCGACCTTGTCGCCTGCCTTGCCGAGCTACCCGATCGGCGGCTACTTCATTACCGCCAGCTCCCGCGACGCCACAAATAAAAAGAAGCTGGAAGACATTAGGGCCTTGGGTGGCGACACCGTAGTCACCTTCGGAACACCACTCCAACCAGTGACGCTGGAGTCAATCCCCGAAAACTGCCAAGTGGACGGGAAGAACTGCGCCCGGGTCGCTGCTAACTCCCTGAGCGTGGATCGCTACTTTACCTTCTTGGACGGAAGCAACTGGGGTACCTCCGCTTTGAAGTGCCCTAATGACCGCAAGGTTACAAACAATGGCCAATCATATTCGGTGTTAGTACTGCCTAAAGGGGGCCAAGGCTGCACGTCTTCGGATGGACACTATGACGTAGTGGTGGTCGGAGGAAGCAGTTCAACCGCGACAGACCCGTCGACTTCTTTGGCAATTGCTGCCACGAAGCTGGATATGAAGTTTTACGCCGGTTTGCCCACCCCGATAAGGGGTCTCGAACTCACATACCTCCCAGATGGCTCGTATCAAGAAACGCTGGCTGCTTTCACCGAGCGGTTCCTTGCGTACCATGCCGCCACCAATGATTTTCCAGGACTAGCTGGCTTCTATCACCATACTGAGATGCCATTGACGGACAGCGCAGCCTTCGACTCGGTCCTGAGTCTCTATCGCTCCCAGAACCAAGCTATCCATCGCATCCTGCCGACACGTCAGGCAATTGTCAGCCCATACATCGACTCTCGTGTGGGCTCAGGAATCAGCCCGGAAAAAGCACGTAACGGAATTCGGAAGATCGCCCAAACTTCCAGTGGTCTCCAGCTAAACATCGCCATTCAGGATGGCATGGGCACGGGAAAGGGCGGCGCCTTCGGCCACAACGAGGCCAGCTCAGCTGTAGACGCTTTTGCGGCGACCATCGTTGGGGAAGGAGCGTGGGGCAGTAAGTACCTCGCTCCGAACAAGGACTACTTCACCGCAGCAGCTGATGGCATTTCAGGAACCGGCGCCGTCCTCTGGGCCAACGTGGAAGGTATGGCACCCGCGGCGAAGGACAATTCCTGCTTGGATAGCCGCCGTGGGCAGACCTCCAAAGCGCGACTTGACCGCCAATTGCAGCAGGTCGCCTCCGCCCAGAAGATCATCTCCTTCATGTGGGACTCGTACTTTACATGTAGAGGAACCGGTACTCCTCTCAAAGACCAGATCGAGTCCGGGGTCGCGACCCCCATCGTGACGGACAGTACTTTCAATCCCAAAACTGGTCGAGTCGACATTGTGGGCTTCAATTTGAAGGGAAGCAGTGCCAGCATCAAGTGGACCAGATCGGATGGAAAGCCGCTCGAGAAATCAGCCAAAGCCAACCGCTTCGACGCAGCATACGGGGCAAAGAAGGGCATTAACCCGAAATTGGAAATGGTCTCCGTCGACCTCGGTGCCTCTACCCTGGCCACGGCGCAAAGCTATTCCTTAGCAGTTACGAATGAATGGGGCAGTGAGTCAACGGAATTTCTTTCCCAACTCCCTTAGCCATCCCGCAGGACAACGCTTCGGCCGCATGCAGCGGCCTACACTTTCCCGCCTTGATAGAATCATCACTGCTGACGCCAACACCAAGGAACTCATGACGCTCCCGACAGATACCGAAACTCCCTCTGCAGAGTCACGTCCCAGACGTCAGAAAAGCGGTAAGAAAACCGCTCGGAACGTGCTCCTCGGCTTCGCAGCGGCAGTACTCGTTGCCGGCCTTATCGGAGGTGCCTACATCTTCAATCTGGCGCAAACCTTCAATTCGGGCACTACCAAGATCGAAACGGCATTCCCGGAAGAGTCAACGCGACCGCAGAAGACCGAGCCAGTAAACGGCACTGCCCCGATGAACATCCTCGTGATGGGCAGCGACACACGTGGATCTGCCGAACTTGACGTCGATACCCAGGCTTCAACGGACCAGCGAGCTGACACGCTGATGCTCGTTCATATTCCGGCAGACCGCAAGAACGTCTACGCCGTATCGCTCATGCGTGATCTCTGGGTAGAAATTCCTGGTAAGGGTGAGTCGAAGATCAACTCCGCGCTGGCCCTTGGTGGTGTGCCCTTGATGGTCCAAACTGTGGAGTCCCTGTTCCAGCAACGTATTGATCACGTCGCTATGGTCGACTTCGAAGGCTTCAAGGGCCTCACCGATGCCTTGGGCGGTGTGGAAGTGGACGTAAAGATTCCATTTGCACCCGCAAAGGGGCCCATGAAGGGCCACTATTACGAAGCCGGCAAGCAGACACTGAACGGTGATGAGGCCTTGGCGTTCGTCCGCGAGCGTATGTCCTTCAGCGACGGCGACTACCAGCGCGTCCGGAACCAGCAGGCCTATATGAAGGCTGTCATCAGCAAAACGATCGCCCGGGAAACCCTGACCAATCCTGTGACTGTGAACAGTATGGTCAGTGCGGTGTCGCCATTTATCAGCGTTGACAAGAGTTTCGACGCTGCCGCCATCGGAAGTTTGGCTTTGGGGATGAAGGATCTCCGAGCAAATGACACCGTCATGTTTACCTTGCCTACGCTAGGGACCGGTAGTTCATCCGATGGCCAATCAATCGTTGTGCCGGACACCACAGCAATTTCCGAAATTTCAGCAGCACTCTCGAAGGACCAGCTCGGCACTTACGTCACGTCGCACGCGCTTGAAAAGGGCAACTAGCAACCGCGGTGAAATGATCGGAGCAGTTTTGCCCCTGTACCCGGCCGGGTACAGGGGCTTCCCTTTGCCTTCGCACCGTGGCTTTCTACAAGTCGTAACCATATAGAATGCCCTGAAGACGCACTTCCGCGTCACGACTTTGGGGGATTCCATGAGTACTTATTTGGGTGGTTCGCGCGCGTTTGGGACGGTGTTGAATAGCCGACGGCGCCGGGCAGCGCTGGGGACCGTTTCCGTTGCCTTGGCCTTTGCACTGTCGGTGACAACATTTGCAGTTTCCGCTTCTGCCGACGCGGTAAGTGACGTCCTCCCGGTTGGTGACCGGCCCACGGCGATCGCCGTAAACACAGCAACCGACACAGCGTATGTGGCCACGTGGGAGGGCATTTCCAGCATTGGCGCAAGCGGCACACAAACGGTTTACCAGCCGGCGGATTATCCTGCGGATATAGCCGTGAACTCAGCGACCAACAAGATTTACATCGGCGAATCAAGCTCGGTCACGGTGATCGACGGAGTGACGCTCGCAGCCAAATCCATCCCGGTTGGTTCCGCAGCAGGCGTCATCGCAGTGAACGAGAAAACCAACAGGATCTACGTCAGCACCGCATCTGGCCTCAAAATTATTGATGGTGCGACAAACGTGGCCACCCCTGTTCCGAACTCCGCCGGCGCTGTCGACATAGCCATCAATACAGTTACAAACAAGGTCTACGCCCTTTCAGGCGGAACCGTGAAAGTCATCGACGGCAGCGGCAAGATTACGTCTACGGTGTCCGTGGGTGTTGATGGAATCGGCGCTATCTCGATCAACCCCTTAAAAAACAAGATCTATGTCACGACAACTCCAAAATACGGGTCCAGCGTCAAGGTCATCAACGGCGCCAACAACACCATCACGGGTTCCATGGCATCCGAAGGCCCCTTGGGAACTTTGGCCGTGAACCCTGCCACGGACAAGATTTACATTGACTCTGGTACGTGGAACATGGACGGATCCATCAAGGTTGTCGACGGTGCCACCATGACAGAGACCGACCGCATCGTCACGGCTAGCCGCGTTCGGAACATCGTGGTCAACCCGTCCAACAATAAGATCTACGCGACGATGACCGGGCGCGGAACCACAATCATTGATGGCAGAAACAACACCAGTACTGCGGTTTATACCGGTCAGGAACCAAACGCTGCAGTCGTAAACCCATCCACCAACAAGGTTTACGTCGTCAACGCCGAGAGCGACTCGGTGGGTGTCGTTGATGGGAATGCGGATCAGCCCCTCAAGAACGATTTTAATGGGGACCGCAAGGCCGACGTTCTTGCACGGGACAACACTGGCGTGCTTTGGCTCTATCCGGGCAACGGCTCCGGTGGCTGGCTGCCGCGAATGCAGGTGGGATCAGGTTGGAACGTCATGAACGCTCTGGTGGCTCCCGGTGACTTTAACGGAGACGGAAACGCCGACGTCCTGGCTCGTGATGGGGCCGGCCTGTTGTGGCTTTACCCCGGTAATGGTTCCGGCGGCTGGCTTTCTCGTGTGCAGGTCGGTAGCGGGTGGGAAGGCATGAGCGCCATCGAAGCAATTGACTTCCATGGCGAGGGATTCGCGGACGTCGTGGCTCGCGCCCGCGACGGCGCGCTGTGGGTATATCGCGGTGACGGCAAGGGCGGCTGGTTGTCCCGCATGTGGGCCGGTTCCGGCTGGACCGGTATGTCCGAGATCTCAGGTGTAAGCGACTTTAACGGTGACGGCCTAACCGACATCGTGGCCCGAGACGGCGCCGGCACCCTGTGGCTGTACCCACCCAACGGCAGTGGCAGCTGGCTCTCTAAACAGATTATTGGGCAGGGTTGGAACGTCATGAACTCGCTGGTTGGACCAGGTGATTTCAATGGTGACGGTAGAGCAGACATCCTGGCACGGAACGCTGCCGGCGAACTGTGGATGTACTCGGGCAACGGCGGGACGGCATGGCCGTCGGCAACCAAGGTTGGCTCAGGCTGGAACGTAATGACGGCCATTCTCTGACTCAGCGTTTGAGAAAGGCCACCACGTCCCCCGCCACCCATTCCGGGCACTCCCACAGCACCAGGTGCCCCGTCTCTTCGTAGACCATCACGCGTGCGCCGGGGATACGGCTGGCGAGGGTTTCCTGATGGTGCCGCGGCACTAGATGATCATGGGCTCCCCAGAGGATGAGGGTGGGGGCGGAAATGTCCCCCGCGTTTGTCGGCGGGACGGCTTGGTAATAGCCTCGCAGGGATTCTTTCCAGATGACCGCAGGCATGGCCAGGCCGTCCCGTACCCGGTCCTCGATGTAGGCTGCCGGCACCGTGTGAAGCAAGCGGTACCAGGATAAAGAATCCCGAACCCATTCTTCTGAGATTGGATCGGTCAATGCATCCACCTCGTCCGCAAACGGCGGTCGCGTATGGAGGCTCAGTGGAGATCCCACCAGGACCAGCGAAGCCAGCAGATCCGGACGCATGACTGCAAGTTGCTGAGCCACGTATCCCCCGCTGGAGGAACCCAGCACGTGAGTGCATGCTATGCCTAGAGCCTCAAGCACTGCCACAACATCCTCCGCTACCTCAGGCAGCGTGTACCCGCCGCTGGGTTTATCGGCGCCGCCGTGGCCGCGAAGATCCGGAGCCACGATAGGGACATTGGGAAGAGAGGCAATCAGCCGTCCGAAACTCCCCCAAGATTCACTCCAGGCGTGCAGCAGAAGCAGCGGCGCGCCGCCGTCGTCGTCCCCTGCAGGAAGGTGACCTTGCACATAACAGGGCACGCTGATCCCCGTGCGCAAGGTAAGTTTCCTGACCTCGGACTCCATGGGGCAAGCGTACGCTCAGGTACCAGCTGCGGTCTCCCACTCCCTGAACCAATCCGCGATCTCCCCCGCGTGCGTGTGATGGAGGTAGTGCTCGCCGGGGAGGGGTACAACAGTGCCGTTCGTGACGCTCGCGGCCTGGCGGTGGTGCAACTCGAGCCACTCCGGGGTGTTCTTGTTTTCCGCGACAACGAAAAGCAGCAGCGGCAGGTCCTTGGGAAAGCCCGTGCCTAGCGCACGCTCGAAGTTGGTCTTGATGTGGCCCATCTCGTTGAGGTAGGTGGGTGAGAGGGAGTTCTTGTTGGTGAGCATCTGCATCTGCTCACGGGCATGGTCGGTGTAGTCTGCGAGGTCGCTGGCGGCGGAGGCAGCGTTCATTATCCGGAGCAGCCCAAGGTTCTTCGCAGTGGACATCAGACCGATGGGGAACTGCGTGTCCATGCCCGGCTGTCCGGGGACGCTCGTGTCGATGCCGACGAACGCCGTCACCTCCTCCGGGTACCGGGTGGCATATTCGATGCCGTAGAGGCCGGCGATGGAGTGACCCATCAGGGTGTAGCGGTCAACGTCCAGCGCCTCGAGTGCGCCATGAACCTCTTGGACGATGTTCTCTGTGGTCCGCTCCTTGTCCGTGCCATCGCTCAGGCCGTACCCGAAGGGCTCCACCACAATCACCCGATGGTCCGCAGCAAGGTTCTTAACCAGCGGCCCGAAGTCCAGGACGGGCGACGACGTTCCGAATCCCGGCAAGAGCACCACGTTCTCCTGCCCGCCACCTGTGACCAGAACGTTCATCTCGCCATCGTCCACCGACACTTTCTGCCCGTAAGACTCGAGCCGGTGGCTCTCCCCCTCGCTCGCCACCACGTTCACCACGGTGGTGGTCGCCAAGCCGACCGCCAGGACGGCACCAACCGCGGTGACCCCCACAAGCAACTTCCTCACAGACCTCTTCAAAACGTGCCTCTCCCAGGGCACACCGTGCACCCTGGTATCCAGCCTCGTCTGTCAGGGCGCCTTGCGCGTCACCCCCAGGTGTTTACTTGAGTACTACTTTCTAAGTAGTTTTGGGGTGCGCAGAGATCGTCCTCACGATGTAACTTCCGGGAATCAGATCAGGTCCTTAAAAATGTCCCAGCCGTTGCCGATTTCCCCATGTTCGTAGAGGCCGGTGTCGTAAGGGTAGGCGCCGCTGTACAGCCGTAGGTCGCCTTCTTGATCTATTGCGATGACGTCATTTCTAGCTCCACGCCCGGGATTGGCTGCATTGTAGGTGACATAGTCCCTGCCCCACACGCCGGCGCCGCTGATCTCGGTCATGGAACCCCATCCAGCGCCCACCACGGCAGGGTAGTTCCAGTCGCCCTGCCCGTCTGCTGGGTACTGGTGAAGGACGCCGCTGCGGTCTCGAGCGAAAATATCAACTGCTCCGTCGCCGTTGGTGTCCCCGGGAGCGATGATTTTGTTGAAGATCTGCCATCCTGCGCCTACCTGCGAGGGTTCCAGCCAGCCGCCGTCGCCGTCGCCGGGGTACAGGTGCAGGTTTCCATTGCGGTCACGGGCGAGGACGTCGTTGTTCCCGTCCCCGTTGAAGTCCCCGGGACCCACAATGGAATCGAACATGTTCCAGCCTGAGCCGACTTGCGAGGGCGCCAGCCAACCGCCGTCTCCGTCGCCGGGGTACAGGTGCAGATTTCCATAGCGGTCACGGCCGATAGCGTCGTTGAACCCGTCACCGTCGAAGTCCCCCGTGGAGAACACAACATCGAAGATGTCCCATCCTGTTCCGATCACCCTCGGTTCATCCCAGGAGCTGCTGTAATAGCGGCCCTCGAAGGACATATCCCAGAACCTCCAAGTGGACTCATACGTCCGGGGGTACAGAACAAGGTCACCGTCGTCCGTGCGGCCTAAGAGCTCAAGGTTTCCACGGCCTGTCCAGCCCATGGCTCGGTTGGACGCGGCGATAGGCGATGTTTCGGCGCTGCGATAGACCGTTCCTTCCCTGCAAGAGGATTGTGCAGTGAAGGAGATGCGGTTACCGCGATCCCCCGGGATGAGTTTCAGGAATTCGCCTTGTCGCTCGGCAGGCAAGGGCACTCCGTTGCTGAGCCACTCCATGGTGAACCCATGCGGGGCCTCATCCGTCACGGGGCAGGAACGCGTGAAGAATCTGCCTATTGTCAGCTCTGATCCCACGTCTGGCATTCCATGCATCAACGGCACAAACTCACTTGTAGATGCTATTGATTCGCCGCCCTCTTCAGCCGTAGCCGGGGCCATGCCAGCCACTGTGGAGCCCACCACCAATGCGACAAGAGCCGCTGATTTCAGCGCAAACACACGAAAAGTTCCCATGATTTCCCCCAGCCCAGATACCCCAATTTGAGCTGAGCCTAACACCCCGGCAAGACCAATGCCCGACGGCGGGGGCTTGTTAGGGCGAGGGGCCGGACAACTGTATTTGGGTACCTTGTCCGGCCCCGGCCCGCGGTTCGTGCAACCACCAAATATTGGGGGTTTATTGATGGTCGTTCCTGAGCCGCTGTGTTCAGTAAAGACCCTTTGATGCTGCCTGAGCACGAGTAGTCGGTACTCGTCTTTCAGCCGTATCCGAGAGCCCTCTACTTGCTGCGAGGGGCTCTTTTCTTTGATTTTTCGCGGGCTGAATGTCGGAACACTCTGTCGACGCAGGGATAGATAGACTTCGCTCATGCAGGCTCTGGTTCTGATGGGCTTTGTCCTGGCGGCGGCCGTGGTGTGGGTAGGAGTCATCGTGACGATGCTTACTATGCTGCACCGGGCAGAACACCGTGGTGACCTGGAAGCCTATGACTCCGCACAGGAGAAGGACCGGGTCAAAAGCGAGGCGCCCCCATGGGGGCGCCCCTGAATTGCGGTGTTGTTCGGTTTGGGTCGTGTTACAGGCCGAGCAGACGGTTCAGAAGGTTGGCGAGACCAGTCAGGCCATTGCCATCCAAAAGGCCGGCTACTGCACAGAGCAGGTTGCCCAAGAGGTTACCTGCACCCGGAACTGCCGTGATGTCCAACTGCACCTGGTTTAGTTCAACTACGAGGCCCAAAACGTCCAGATCCAGTGGCCCAAGGTCGAGGCTAAGGATCTGGCAGGCCGCTTGGGTCGCAGCGCCGGTGACCGTTGTGGTCACCGTCTGGCTGATTTGAGTTACCACCCCTGTGACGCTGGTGAAGGTACCCGTCAGCAAGCCGGTCACGGTCAACGCTCCGTTGTCGGTGCCAAACTGCGTAGGCGTGAAGGAACCAACGAAGGTGCCTACTCCGGGAATGGTTTCATTGATGACGGCCGTGACATTGGCCAGCTGAACGGCGCTGGCCGCGGGCGGTGGTGCAGCGGAAGCGGGGCCTGTGGCTCCGAAAAGCATTGCTCCGGAAAGTGCCACTGCTGTTAAGGGTGCTACTAAGCGTGTTCGCATCTCTCTTCGTTCCTTTCAACACCACAAGATGTGGTGCTTGAACCCCCGGTCGTCCACCCCCAACGAAGCCCCTTGGATAGCCGGCGGAACTTGTTGATTTGCAGGAAGACCCGGATTCCGGAAGGAACCTCGGGCGTGGTTGGCGTGTGATTCACGCCACTAACACCCTTCCAACATATTGCTAAGTACCCTTAGTAGTCAAGCTTTGCTGGGGATTTGTGTGGGGGTGCTATCCACCAATGGGCCTTTCTTCGGGCAGCATGAACAGCCTTGGCCGGGAGGCTAGGGCGATGGCTGAAGCAACCGTGACCGTTCCAAGTCGGCGGCAAACATCACTGCCATGAGTACCCACTCGGCAGCGGGGGCAAGTTGTACGTGCTTCAAGGCAACGGTGAGAGCTTGGCGTTGAGTGGAGGAACTGATGGAACGGTGGGCAATTGTGACTTGCTCGCGGCCACGAACTTCGTTCCACATCGCGAATCCCAGAACTAGGAACGTTGTGATCTTGATGCCGCCAGCCGTTCCTGCGCTTCCCCCGCCGATGAACATCAGCACATTTGTGATCATCAACGTTTCCGGGGTGGCCACCCCGTAATCGATGCTGTTGAAACCTGCCGTTCGCGGAAATACGCCGCCCGCCAACGAGCCCAATATCTTCCCCCGAACCCCAGCGGCCCAAGGTTCTCTGCACGATTCCACTCAAATGGCGATTTCTTGACGAATCCTTAACGCGGGGGCTCCCGAGGCCGATAGTGGCGGGAGCACCGCCGTCGTTACACCCCGACTTTTCGGCGCCGCACTAGTCCTTCAAGCCGATACCAACCCGTATTAGGGTGAAGGGCGGATCATCTCGGGTCGCCGAGAAGCCACGCCATTGCCTCGTCATGCGAGGCGAAAAATTGGGTTGGACACGGAAGAGTCCGCCGTGCCATGGCGAAATTGGCAATGACACGATTGACCGGATTTGAGCCAACCAGGGCAATTCGCGAAGCAGCGCACTTGGTGCTGAACACGGATTTAGCCTGACGAGTCACCGTCCGGGTGTTCGTGATATCGATCAACATCGGATACTCGGCACCGTCGGCAACTTCGTTGATCATCGTCATCGCAGCGCGTACATCATCGGCCACTAAAACAGTCCCGGGATTCCAGACGAGTCGGAAAACTCCCTCAGCATCGAGCTCTACCGTGCCCTTGCCGCCGTCAACAGTGATTGGCTTCATCCCACGCTCCCCCAGCATCGTATGGGGCCAAGACTAGCTGCAGAAGTTCTCAGCGACCACCTCTAAGAGAGGTCTTAGCCGCCACCACCGTCAAGATGCATGTTAGGCCGCACCATCCAGCTCGCACACCTGTTCCACCTTGATCTCCGGCATGCCTCCCGGCACAACAAATTGTCGGTTCCGAAGCAGCATGAGCATCTGGTTATGCATCTCCACGCCCAAGGCTTGACCGGCATATTCAGGCATCGATGCAAGGGCTACGGACACTTCTCCATCCAGCCGGATGCCAGCCATAACGCTCGGGAGCTCCAGCACCGCTTCCTGTAAAACTTCCTCTTCCATCTCAATTACATGTGTAACCGTGATGCGTAAGCGTGCCACGACCGGACCTTCCATCCTGCACCGCCCCGGTATTGCTCCCGGGAAGCCTTGGCGAAGGGCCGGACGACAATTTTGGGCACCCGCCGTCCGGCCCATGCCGCGGACCGAGGGCAGCCCCGGCCAATGGGGGGAACACTGGCCGTTTGTTGGATCCGCTGAACTAAGTAAAGACCCGCAAGTTGATCAGCACACGAGTGATAGGTACTCATTTTTCGTCCATCCACACGAACCCACTACCTGCCCGAGTACTCTCCCGCACCCTTCGCTACTGAGCCACCTGCCCGTTGAACGTCCGACTCGGTTATGACCGGTGTTAGGCTCTGCTCAAATTGGTGAATATCCGGGTTGGGGGATTACGCGCACTTTTCGTGCGTTTGCAGTGAACCCGGCAATTCTTGCCGGTATTGGTGGGATCAACGGCGGTTGGGTTGGCGCCGGCCATGGCTCAGGAAGGCAACGAGGCCACGCCTCAGGCATCCGGGTTTGTGCCGCCCATAGCGGGGCTGCCTTACGTGGGGTCCGAACCCCCGGACATACGAACCGGAATGGATCTACTGAGGGCCCGGCACGGAACTCCTCCAGTTCCCCAGCTCCTGGGATGAACCCAGGGTAGACAGAACGGGGTGGAACATTTTCGATTCGATCGTCGGGCCTGGCGATTTTAACGATGACGGTTCAAACGACGTCCTCGCCCGTGACCGATCCGGCAACCTGCATCTCTACCCCGGCAACGGCTCCGGAGGATGGCTTGCGCCGTCACGAGTAGGCTCCGGGTGGCAAATCTTCGACAAGATCATTGCAGCCGGAGATTCCACCGGTGATGGGACAGCGGACATATTCGCCCGTGACCGCAGCGGCTTCCTCTACCTGTACCCCACCCAACGGACATGGCGGCTGGAACTCGCCGTTGAGGGTAGGCCACGGCTGGGACGAAATGACCGAGATCAGCAGCGCCGGCCCTTACGTCAGGTCATACAGCACTTCCAGAAATGAGCTCATTGCCTATACCCACAACGGCGACCTCTTCCGCTACTCCAACATTGGCGTTCAGGGAGACTACTCGCTCTTCAATCAAGGCCAAATAGGAACCGGACGGACATCTTCAAGGACCTCATCTAACCTAAGGGGACGGGCTCGACGAAGCCGAGGAAGTATCGCTATCCTCTGTTGCAGTCGTTGTCGGCGTCGCCTCAGGTGACGACGAGGATGGCGATTCCGATGGCGACGAAGGAGCCGGAGTGGACGGGCTGCTCGAAGAGCTGCTTGGCATCGCGCTGCTGGTTCCGCTGCCGCCTTCGGCTTTCTCGAGGACCTGGTTGATCAAATCCTCAAGCTCCTTCTGGTCAGGATCACCCAGCGTTGCCCCGCTCTTGGTAGCCACAATCAGCAACCTGCCCTCAGCAGCGGACACTTGCATCAGCTTCTGCTGGTTTTCACCCGAACGCGTGCTGATAGTTCCGAACGTTTCCTTGGCTTTCGTATCAGCCTGAATTTTCTCGCTGGTGACGTCGTACGTACCGGCAAGGGTTTTCACCGTGAACTTCTCGCAGCCGTCCATCTTTGCACTGATGTCCTGGAGAACTTTATCGGCGTCCGGCCCCTCGCTGCCGGACTGTGCAGACAGGGACCTGGGCTGCTCGCCCTCAGACAGCGCGACGGCAATGTCTCCGTTTTCAACCGTGTCCATCAGCCCCGCCGTCGCGATTCCCTTGCAGTCTCCAGGATCGACTGTGGCGGTACTCAAGAGCAGGTTGGCGATGTTGCTCCCTTGGTCTACCTGATCCTTCGAGTAGAGCTTGAGTTCGTTACCGTCACCGTCTTTCATTCCGGAGATGAGGTCCCGTAACTCGTCCTCGCTAAAGACCTTGGCTTGGACCGACTCCGACGCCGACCCGGTGCCCGAAGGGCTTGCTGCGCCACCACCGCCGCCTGTGCACCCGGCTAAGGCCAACGCCCCGACCGCCAACACTCCAAACGCTGAAGCTTTTCGCATCAGAACCTCCTAAATAGGAAGGGTACTTAGTAACTATCAGCGTAAACGGATCATCGCCCGGGCGGAACTACTCGCGGAGGGATTTTGTGAGTACCGCCGTCGTTATTCTCCGGCCTTTTCTGCCGCCGCCTTCAGGTCTGCCGCGAACTGGGTGAAGCTGGCCTCGAAGGAAGGGATCTTAGATGCAAAGAGCGGAAAGACAGGACCGCCAATCTTCTCGGCCATCTCAAACCGGGACCGCCCATCATTGGTCTCCGTGATGTTGTAAACGCGGGTCCCAAGAGCGTCACCCCAAGCGAGCTTGGTAGGTGCTTGGAACTCTTTGACTTTGAGCGTGAAAGTACGGCTCGGATCAAGTTTGGAGACCAGCTTTATTTTCGATCCCGGGGCGATTTCGCCGTCCACTGACACGATGGTGGAATTCCAGGCCGGGTAGTCCTTGGCGTTGGTCAGGAGACGCCAGATAGCGGACGGCGGCGCGTCGATGGTGGTGGCGATCCGCGTTTCCCGGCTGAACGTCTTACTGGTTGTGGTGGCAGTTCCGTCAGATGATTCAGGCATGGCTTATTGCTCCTCTACGCGGAAATGCAGTGATGGTGCTGATGCTACCGGCGCCCCCGAAATGAAACCACGACTTGAAGGTCAGCTTTCCCCAGAGCGTCCCTCTGAGTACAGACTTGGATGAATCCAGCGCTGAATGTACTATCCAAGTCATGGAAGCATTAACGCATGCACCCGTGCTAGCCCGCTTCGGTTACGCGATTTCAGATCCCACCCGCGCACAGGTTCTCTTGGCCCTGGCGGAGTCGCCGTCGTATCCGTCCGACCTGGCGGACACTATGGGAGTGTCCAGGCAAAGCATGTCCAACCACCTCACCTGTTTGCGTGGATGTGGCTTGGTAGTTGCTGTTCCAGATGGCCGACGGACGCGCTATGAGCTTGCCGATGCACGGCTGGGTCACGCGATCAAGGACCTGGTGGGCGTGGTGCTCGCCGTCGACCCGGCTTGCTGTGCACCTGACGGGACATGCCTGACATGAGCACAACACTTACGCTTATAGCCCCGGAGCGTCGGCTGATTCTTATGCGCCACATCCGTCTGTTCGCCGTCGCGACCATCAGCTACAACGTCATCGAGGCTGTCGTCGCATTGTGGGCGGGCGGCATCGCTGACTCGTCGGCGCTCATTGGCTTTGGACTGGACTCGATCATCGAAGTCACTTCCGCGTTGGCACTTTCCTGGCAGTTCGCGGCTAAAGATCCGGAACGGCGCGAGCAACTGACTCTGCGGATCATCGCGTTTTCCTTCTTCGCCCTCGCCGCGTTCGTGACATTCGACGCCGTCCGCGCGCTCACAGGAGCAGGGGAAGCTCAGCACTCCACCCCCGGCATCGTCATTGCTGCCCTGAGTCTGGCGATCATGCCTGTCCTGTCATGGGCTCAGCGTCGTGCGGGACGCGAGCTCGGCTCCAAGACCGCCGTCGCCGATTCCAAACAGACCCTACTCTGCACTTATCTCTCGGCCGTTCTGCTGATTGGCTTGGTTCTGAACAGCACACTGGGCTGGTGGTGGGCCGACGCCGGGGCGGCACTGGTCATCGCAGGCATCGCAGTCCGGGAGGGTATCAACGCTTGGCGCGGTGACACTTGCTGCGCACCCATCAAGACGCCCTCGTCGTCATCAACCATCGTGGTCACTGTGACCACTAAGGATACAAACGCGACACCTGCAGAAGCCTGCTGCGCGGGATGTCGGCCGGAGGCCTCCACTGCAGTTCTTGGAAGGAAGCCTGACGGCGGGTGCGTGTAGTCAGTTCGTTGGCGGCAGCAACGCCGTCGTACGCGTTTCCTGTTCGCTCAAGGACGCGCGGCCAGAAGGTCGGCGACGGCGTTGGCGAACGCCCGCGGCGCCTCTTGAGGGACGTTGTGGCCTATTCCCGGTAGCCTGCGGATTTCGAAGGGACCGGCGAAGTGCTGCCGATCCTGCTCAGAGTCATCTGGCCCGAACCCGTCGGCCAGAGCGTCGAGCGAAATGGTTGGTACCGGGATGGGCGGCGTCTTCGCGAGAAATGCTTCGAGCTCGCTAAAACGATCGTCACCAACCGCCGCGCGATGGCGATGGCGATAGGAATGCACGGCGACATCAACGAAGTCGGGGTTGTGCAAGCTGGGACTGCTGGAGGTGAATGCATCGCCGGCTTCGGCCCATTCCGGTGACCACAACTGCCAGAGCAGCCGGCACAATTCGTCGCGGTTTGCCTCAAGCCCGGCGCGTCCGCGACCGGTGTTGAAGTACCACTGGTACCAGTCCCGATACTCGTCTAAAGGGGCCGCCGGCTCGACCGATGCGGCGATGTCCTGGATTGCGTAGCCCCCGACAGTCACGAGGCCGGCTATGCCCTGGGGACGCACGGCTGCAGCAATACAAGCCGCCCGGCCGCCCCAGTCATACCCGGCGACCACTGGTCGCTGCAGTTCGAGGGCATCAATGAGGTCGAGCAAATCTTGTCCGACAGCCGCTTGTTGGCCTGAGCGAAGCGTCGTGGCCTTACGGAACCGGGTGGGACCGTAGCCGCGTAGGTATGGAGTTATGGAGCGGATCCCGCGCTCTGCCAACGAGGGGACAACTGCCTCGAAACTGAGCACGTCATAGGGGAAGCCGTGGAGGAGTACCGCGACTGGTCCGTCCGCCGGGCCGTTGTCGTAGTATGCAATCTCGAGGTCGTCGGTCATCGCGGTGCGCAGTTCGCCCATGGTCATAGTTCAGTGAACCATTCATAGCCCCCAGAACCGCGGCACCCTCGAACCTCATGTCCTGGTCGCTGGACGCTTTGGACGAGAAGCCCCGCCTCCGGCGGGAATTGTGTGTTGATGGCCTATGCCGTCAACCAAAGCGGCTGCCAAGTCATGCAATTTCTGGTTTCTGTCACTTGATGCTTTGCGCAAAATGGCGAAGGCCTCATCTTGCGTGCATCCGTTCTGAGAAATGATTACGCCACAGGCGGTGTCAATGACGGATCGGCTTTTGAGGGCAGCATCAAGATGTTCGGCGAGCTCATTCAGACTCGTTATCCGGAGCGCCACCCGCAGTGCTTTGCTCGCCAGCTCGGAAAAGGTCAGTGCCTCGGCGACTATATCCCGGGTGAAGCTGCGTCGGGCAGGGGAAAAGAAAGCCAGCACGGCCACGCCGTCCTCCTCCAGCACCATGGGCACCCCCAAGGTGCTACGCATGCAGGCCGCACTCAGCGCGCCGCAGTAATCATGCCACTGGGGAGATGAGAGGGCATCGTCGAGGAGGGCCGGACGGCCGTTGACCAGCGCATCAATGCAGGGCCCCTCCCCCAGCGTTTGCTCGATGCGCTCCAACACCATGGCTCTGTCCGTGCTGCCGCCGATTGTCCCGGGCCGCTTGTGCCGGCCCAGGGTCACCGCGCATTCAACACGCGTACCGGCCGAACGGGAGACTACCGTGGCTGCGAGACAAGCCATCCCATCAAGAAAAGCTTTGATGTCCTCTGTCTCAACAATCAGATCACTGAGCTGCTCAAAGTCCGCGGACCAAGCGGCAGTCGTATTCTCCAACTCCACACCTCACCATCACCATCACGGCCAACAGGTCAGTCCCCGCGCACTCGGGGTATTCGGCATGCAGTAAACGTTCGGCAGCAATCTAGCAAAGAAACATGGTTTTCCATAGAGGCGGCGGCCCCCACGGGAGAGGCCCATTTGCGCACTCACGGATAACAGTCGAAAGCTCGCCGTTGACGTGGCAACCTTGCCGCCCTGAAACTGAGCCATGGCTAGCAAACAAAAGGGTTGGTGGGGTGTCTTTCACGAGAAATTTGTCGTGGAAGAGCGCTACGTTGAGCCCCATGCGAGAAGAGCCCTCTACCGGGTTGCAGCACTCTTGGCCATCACAGGCTCGGCGATGTTCCTTGCAGCTCTCATTAGTGTCCTGAACAACGACGGCCTGGCCAGCGCCGACGGCATGGCACGAGAGTGGCTCTTGAGTATTCGTACGGAAACGCTGACCGTGTTGATGATCATTCTCGCCGTCATCTTCGGTCCAGTAGCGCTGCCCCTCATCGTCCTCGTCGTCACCGTGACGTGGGGCGTCCTTGCTAAGCACGCCTGGCGTCCTACGCTCCTTGCCGCCGCGATGCTGACGGGCGTGGGGCTGGCCCAGCTCGTGGGCAGGTCCGTGGGACGACAGCGGCCACCTGTTGACCTCATGTTGTTCGGCGTGGACCACACACACTCGTTTCCCTCGGGGCATGTCCTCGGAGCCTCTGACTTCCTGCTGGTCACTACCTTCCTGGTCTTCTCACGGCACCGGAACCCCAAGGCCACCATCCTCAGTTTTGCCGTCGCTATCATCGGCGTTTTTCTGGCAGCTGTCAGCCGGCTCTATCTGGGCTATCACTGGGCCAGTGATGCAGTGGCATCGGTGTCGCTGTCACTTATCGTGCTCAGTGCAGTCATTGCAGTGGACACTTGGCGAACCGTCCGTATCCCTGGCGAACAAACAGTTACTCCACAGTGACCATCACCGACGGCCAGCCCGAGGCCCCGTCCGGCACCGGATCGGCGCGCTTGTCCGTCTGGGTTTCACCGGTGCCGTCCGTGGCTCGGGCTTTGACGTAGTGGATGCCGGGCGTGGCGTCCCATTCGTAGGACCACTGGCGCCAGGTAATGGTGGAGGCTTCGTCCGAGAGCGTTGCTTCCACCCAGTCGCCGTCGTCAATCTGGACTTCCACCTTGGTGATTCCCCGCGTCTGCGCCCATGCGGTGCCGCCCACGGCGACCTTCCCTGCCGGCATTTTCGCGAACGAAGCGGGTACGTCCACGCGTGCCATGGTCTTGATGGGGCCACGCTCTGACCAGCCGCGCTCGGTCCAGTAAGCCTTACTGTCCGCGAAACGGGTGACCTCCAAGTCCACCACCCACTTGGTGGCGGAGACGAAGCCGTACAGCCCCGGGACCACCATCCGCACGGGGTATCCGTGCTCCACAGGAAGCGGCTCATCGTTCATGCCAATGGCCAGCATGGCATCGCGGTCGTCCTGCAGGACCTCCAGCGGAGTGGAGGCGCTGAAGCCGTCAATCGACCTCGAGAGCACCATGTCCGCGCCCTCTTTGGGTTTGGCCCGGGCCAGGACATCGCGGATGGGGAGGCCCAGCCATTTGGCGTTTCCCACCAACTTTCCGCTCACCGGGTTCGATACGCAGGTGAGGGTGACGTGCGATTCGATAAGCTCGGCGTCGAGCAGGTCCTGGAAGGTAAGGGTGACCTCCTGCTCAACCATTCCGTGCACCCGCAGTTCCCAGTCCTCGATGTTGATTTCCGGAACGCTCAGGGCCGTATCAATGCGGTAGAAGTCTTTGTTCGGTGTCAGCCAAGACGTAACTCCCGGAACCGGGGACTGGACGCCCGCCGGAACCGCGGCCGCAGCCTTAGCCGGCGCGGGAAGACGAAGGGCAGCGCGGGCCTGGGCTATATTGTTGCGCGCGGCACCCAGCAAGCGCCCACCGGTCGCCGCGATTCCAGCGGCCACTGCAGTAATCCCGGCAGCAGCAAAGAAGCGACGGCGGCTGGTGCCGATGCCACCAACCTGATCTTCGACGTCGGCCGCTATGTCAGCGGGAGCTTCCGGCCAAGCCTTCAGTCCCCACAACGGCACCATGAGGCGGCGCAGGACGACGAGGCCGGCGATTGTTCCCACCACGGAAGGGATGGCGTCGGCGGGTCCTACCCCGGCGCGCGTCAGAACGCTGGTCACAATCACTACGCCCATGAACAGCACGCCCAGGACACCCAAAGCCCACTTCCGGTAAGCCACTACGCCCAATACGCAAGCGAGCAGTGCGATGGTCAAGCCCATGCCTACGAACAGCGCAGCCTTGTCGTTGGTACCAAACGTGGCGATCGCAAAGTCCTTCATCCACGATGGCGTGAAGTCGATGAACGTGGACCCCAGCGCGAAGACCGGGGTTGCCCTGGCGGTGAAAAATGCTCCGATCAGCTCTGCAACGGCGAGAACGACGGCGGCCGACACCACGCCTGCCAGCGCGGCCATCATGGTGGGGCCTTTAGCCCGGGTTCCGAGGTTTGTCATGTAAATGGTTCGGAGCGACGGGCAGCAGGGATTGGTGATTCAGAGGAATGCTACGACCAGAGGCCTTGCACGCTGGCCGCGGCAGCCGATAACTGGCTCCCATCGATCACGATGGAGCACTCCTCGATGCCGAGCCCTTTCCACTGCGCCAGCAGCCGGATGTCGCCATCAACGGGCAGCGGCCACAGCCAGAGGTTTCCTGATGCTGATACCTCATCGTGGTTGCCGCTGCCACCGCCCCCGCGGAACGTCAGAGTTGGCGATTCGGGTTGATCGCTGAGATTCAAGAAACTACCCGGGGCAAAGATGCCCGTCCTCGCACTGCCGCCGTCTGGGAGCTGGACACCTAACAGCAGCTGCCGGTCCTCGCTGGTGGGTCCCATCCCGGGACCGTGCTGGAAAACCGATGCATGGAGCATGGTCCATTCCTCGTTGCTCTCGTCACCTCGACGAATGATCCAGGCAAGGTCAAAAGAACAGCCCGTGGTGTAAACCTCGGCGCTCTTGACCACTAAAACCAGGTTGGGACTGCGGTGAAGAAACTGCCCGATGTGCATCACGGTGGGGAGCTCGTCCTGCGGCGGGCCGACCCATGGAGGCGGAACGAACTTCACGTTCTTGACCTGTTCTGTGTGTTCAGGCTTAGGGAAGTCCTCGAAGAAGTTCATGCCGTGTCCTCAGTTCGCTGGCTGCGACCGGCCAGCGGAACGGCGACAACAGCTCGCACGGGATCCCCCAATCCGTCCTGATCCGCACAGTCTAGCTTCGTTCCGCCTGGGAGAACGCGAGCGCTAAAGCTGGCCGGCCGCCGTCGTCGACGTTTGGAAGCTGTTTAGGCCTGTCGGTCAATTACGTGGCGCGGCCGTCACCAGGCGCGCCAGCTCGGTGCCGGGTGCCGCGAGCCGGTCCACGGTGTCGAAGATGAACTGCTGCATAGCGGCGGCGGCCGCTGAAGGTCCGACGTCGTTGCGGCGCGCCAGGTTGACGGTTCGCGTCAGGGAGGGGCGGACTAGACGTGCGCTCTGCAGCGCCGGCCGGTCAATGACCACCATCGCCGGCACCACAGCTACACCCAGCCCGCGTTCCACGAAGCGAAGCACGGCGTCCATCTCCCCACCCTCGACGGCGATCACGGGTTCGAGGCCGGCTGCAGAGAACGCAGCATCTGTCGCAACCCGCAGCTCATAACTTCGGTTGAACGCCACCTGCGGCACGTGCGAAAGTTCCTCGAGCGTGAATTCATTCGGTGACCCTGATTTCGCAGCGGATATGACCACCAGCTCCTCGGATAGCAGCGGGATCAATTCCGTGCCTGGCGCGGAGGGGTCGGTTCCGCGCGTGACCACCAAGGCCAGATCCAGTGTGCTTTCGTTGAGGGCCTCCACCAGGAAACGCGAACCGCCCTCAGTGATGTGCAACTCCACGCCGGGATAGGCGGTACGGAAAGCGGCCAGCACATCGGCCACCAGCGAGACGCACAACGTGGGAGGGGCACCGAGGCGAACGCGCCCCCGGCGCAATCCTGCGAGTTCCTGGATCTGGTCCTGGGCAGCCTGCGCATCGCCGAGCATGCGCCGGGCAATGGGCAGGAGTAGCTCTCCGGCGCTTGTCAGCGTCACCCCTGAAGGTCGACGGTGAAAGAGCTCGGTTCCCAGATGTGCTTCAAGTGCTGCGATCTGCCGGCTCAACGACGGCTGCGCGAGATACAGCTCCTCGGCAGCGCGTGTGAAATGACCTACTCGTGCCACCATCTCAAACGAGCGCAACTGTTCCAGCTTCATGTCCATAGCATAAACGCATCAGCCTGAGGCAAATAATTCATTGGAGACATTGCACGATGCCTCCTACCGTTGTGGATATGAACTTCTCTTCAGCTCCAGAACGTCTCTTGTCCACTTCGGTGCTGGTCATCGGCACCGGCGGCGCCGGGTTGCGCGCCTCGATTGAACTCGCCCAGCGGGGAGTCCAGGTGCTGGCCGTGGGTAAGCGCCGAAAGAATGATGCGCACACAAGTCTGGCCGCCGGCGGCATCAACGCTGCCTTGGGCACCATGGACCCGGAAGACAGCTGGGAACAGCATGCCGCCGACACCTTGCGTGAGTCGTACTTCCTGGCCGACCCGACCATTGTGGAAACCGTGGCTCGGAACGCCGCCCGCGGCATCGAGGACCTTGAGCAGTGGGGAATGCCGTTTGCACGCGAGGAAGACGGGCGCATCTCCCAGCGCTTCTTCGGCGCTCACAAATATCGCCGCACCGCCTATGCCGGGGACTACACCGGGCTGGAGATCCAGCGGACGCTCATGCGCCGGGCCGCAGAGTTGAACGTACCCATCATCGACACCGTCTATATCACCCGGCTACTTGTGTCCGATGGCACGATTTTCGGGGCCTATGGTTTCGACGTGGTGGATGGCACCCCCGTACAGATCCACGCCGATGCAGTCATCCTCGCCGCAGGCGGCCACACACGCATCTGGCGTCACACCTCCTCACGACGCGATGAGAACACCGGCGATTCCTTCCGGCTGGCGGCCCTGGCCGGTGCCCGGATCCGCGACGCCGAACTGGTCCAATTCCACCCATCAGGCCTGCTTGAGCCGGACGATGCAGCAGGAACATTGGTCTCCGAAGCGGCACGCGGAGAAGGCGGGATCCTCACCAACGCACTTGGTGAGCGGTTCATGGAACGTTACGACCCCGAGCGGATGGAGCTCTCCACACGGGACCGCGTGGCTCTGGCCGGATTCACGGAGGTCGCCGAGGGCCGTGGGACTGCGAAGGGCGGGGTCTACCTGGACGTCTCGCACCTGCCTCGAGAGACCATCATGGAAAAGCTGCCCAGGGTCTATCGCACCCTGATTGACCTTCAGATGCTGGACATCACCACTACCAAGATGGAGATCGCACCTACCGCTCACTACTCGATGGGCGGAGTCTGGGTTGCACCGGAGGACCACGGAACGGGAGTGGACGGACTGTATGCCATCGGTGAGGCATCCTCTGGGTTGCACGGAGCCAATCGCCTCGGAGGCAACTCCCTGATTGAACTGCTCGTCTACGGGCGTATTACCGGCGAGCACGTAGCCGACTACGTACATTCGCTCACCGATGTGCATCGGGATCCTGCAGCAGTCGGTCTTGCCCGCAACGAAATGACGGGCCTGCTGAACGGGAAGGGTACCGAGTCGGCGCGTCGGCTGCAGCGTGAATTGCGGAATCTGATGACTGAGCACGCCGGCGTGGTGCGCACCGAGCAGGGTCTGAAGACGGGGCTGGGGAAGCTGGATGATCTGGAGGGACGAGCCCGTTTTGTTACAGCGCACCCGGACATTGCCGGGTTCGACGACCTGGCCCACGCCTACGACCTTCTGGGTTCCCTCCTCGCCGCACGAGCCACGCTGGAGTGTGCACTTGAACGCCGCGAAACACGCGGAGCACACAACCGTGCAGACTTCCCAACGTTGGATCCGGCACTGCAGGGAAACTTTGTCTGGTCACCAGGTCAAGGTGTCAGCTTCGAAACGTTGGCCCCGGCTCCAGAGTCCTTCCGAGCCCTGGCCGAGGCACACGCCGAGGACTCGGTCGCCGGAAAGCTCGTGGAGTAGATAACGCGGCTTAGGCCGTGTCTGAAGGGAGCTGCTGCAGCCGCCACGCAATGATCTCGCGTATGAGCTCGGTGGGCAGCGGGGCGTTGTGGCGCAGCTGGACAAGGTGATCGGTGGTTCCGTATTCGCTCAGCTGCGCCGAGAAATGCGCGATTGCGTCCGGAGTCGGATAGAACCCGATGTGCTGCTTTGTTGCGGTGAAGAAGAACAACGGCTCGGTACCGAGTTTAAAGGTGGGCATGCGCCAACTAATGGACTCTTCAGCTTCCTCGGGCACGGCTGACCGGATCAGTTGGTACACCGCCAGCAGCCGATGCCGCACATCGCCGTCGTACTGTTCTATGTACTCGCTAATCGATTCCGCTGCCATGTGGACTCCCCTGTTCGCCGCAAGGCGATCGTATTACAAGTACTTTCCGGGGCCCTCCAACGCTAGTCCCCCGAGCTTGGCGTTGGCCACTTCCAACGGCCATCCGGCGTGATCTTGTATGTCACTTGGCCAAACAGGAGGTCGCTGGTGCCGGCAGGGTTGCCGCCATGAGCCCGGTACTTGGCTTTGGTCTGCACACCCCGCCGCCTCATGAATCGCAGGAACCACCAAACCAACGCCGCCGCGCATAGCAGTGGAATGAAGACCAAGGCCCATTGCCGAAGGCCAAGCCAGCGCAGGCTAAATAGCGGAATCACATAGCCAAGTGCGCCCAGGATGACGACTTTTAGGCCAGCCCGAAAGCGAAGTGCTCCGTTAGAGGGTCGGTTGTTAATGTCGTAGAGGTAGTAGTCCGGTGATTTCACATTGCTCTTGGCAACAGTTGGCGGCTTAGGCGGCTGCTGAGCTGGCTCCCAGTAGTCTGCCCTGCCCGTCGAGTTTGGTTTCGGTGAACCCCGCAACTTACGGAGCTGCATCGCCCGGTATTCCTGGCGGGACAGCGTGACTGCGTAGAAGGTGAAGGCACCGCCCCCGGCGGTTAGAAACAGCGCGCCCCACATAGGACTTTGCCCCTGTCCCAGCGGAGCCAGCAACAGCACCACCGAAAAGACCGTGAGTACCGCGGCAACGACCGCGAGGATCCCCATCCCCCACCATGTGCTGACCTGAGCCTGCCCACTTCCCGGCGTAAAACCAATTTCGTCTGCCGGGTAGCTGTGCAGTTCGCCTGTACTGGTGTTGCGGAGTATGCGCTTTTCCCCTGCGGCCACTGCAGCCTTGTGCTCTGCGTATACGGCATCATTGCGCCGATGGCGGTCGGAAATCATGGTCCGTTCTTTCTTTTACGGTCTGCTGGTCAGAGGTTCATAACGTACTGGAGTTGGCCGTGATCACGCCGATCAGGGCCAACACAGGTAACGCAGCAACAATTGGGCCGACAATCAGGATCCAGGTGGTCCCCGGGTACCGACGGTATCCCCTACCCCGCAGCGTGCCGGCCCATAGAGCAGCGTAAATGATGCTGGCAGTCACGTACGGGATCGTCAGCAAGACTGTCCCCAAACCCAGCCAAATGGTGGCCTGTAAAACGCCCAGCCCGTCTTCGCTGTACATATCGGCCGATCCGGTTGTACCTGCGCCGACAAGAAGCAGCAGCAGGAGCACCAGAAGACCTGCCAGGATCAGCAGGATCGTCCGAAATGTCCTGGCCCACGCGGGCAACGGCGGAGGTTGGACCTGTCCGGGGTGACTCGGGAAATAATTCGGGGAGTACGGGTTGTGAGGTTCCACGGTGCTCTTCCTACGGAGGGCTGGTGCCAGGATTAGACGGGGTCCTGTTGCAATGACCCCTGGAATCCGCTGATCCCTCACCGGACGCCTGCCTAGCTGCGGGGCGCCGGCGCAGGCTGAGCAACCAGCCTGGCGTTCAGCTCTCTCCCGCCTTTCCAGCCTACAGACGAGAACGATTACCGGAAGCAGTGTTGTACCGATTGCGACCACCATCAGAGATGTCGTAAACCAAGACTGCGGTACACCTGCCACGTTGCAGACGAGAATTATTGCAAGCACGACCAACGCTGCCGTGGTGCAGCGATATCGCCATACTAGAAGGCGAATATGCCGGGCATATCGCTACCAAGATCATAGACTGGCACTTGCGGCGTCAGCCGTACCGATCTGTCACTGGTGACCTTTGCTCTTGACAGGTTGTGTGCGTGTAAGACGTGGAGCATTAAATGATTGCATTGTCGTCTTACCAAGTTATGGGGTTCGCGTTGAACAAATCAGCCACACGGGGATTGCTCTTCGGATCCGCATTCGGGTGTCTCTACGCGGTCGTGGTTCTTGTTTTTAGTGATTCCGGAAGCTTAGGCCTGGCTGTTCTTGGTGGCCTTGGTGGGGCGGTGGTTGGGGCCGTGGCTGGATACCTCATCGCTGTTGTTACCTTTTGCGTGGCTCGCTTGGCGAGGATCCGGGATCGTTGGGAGAGAATGTTGGCCGCATGCGTCGCCGGCGCTGCCACTTTGATGCTTTTGGTTGCCTTGAGTTCTATCTCGATGTCAACGTGGCAATGGTCGACGCATCTGCTCGCCGCTGGTGTGGCTGCGGTAGTGGCAGGGTTGGTTTGGCACCCAACGAAAACGGTGGCCGGGAAGTCCCAACAGGAGCTTTCCCAGCCACCGTACTAATTAGACAGGCGGGTAAAGTGCTGGCCAGTTACAGGATGCTGCACTCTGCTTCCAGAGGCCGAGACACATGTTGCTGGCGAACGTGGACCACTGTCCATGAGCGGCCAGCTGGTTTCCTGCGTTGAGGGCCCCTCGGTCTATGACGATGGCTGCGTTAACATTCAACGCCCTGCCATTGCCTGGGGTAGGTATTGAACCAAAGTTGATGATAGATCCTTCTCCGTCGAAGTGACCTGCAAGGGCGGTGAACTGGAAGTAAGTGCTTCCTGAGAAGCCGATCTTGACGGGAGCGGGTACCGCTATGCCACCGGCGATGAGGATTTTCAGGTTCAGTACTTGACCAACGTAGGGGTACGTCTTGGTTGCGCCATTGATCGGGAAGTAGCAGTTGAAACACGTCCGCAGCAGGTTAAACGGTGCAACAGTACTGCCCGTGCCTAGCGGGAACTCGAAGTTATACACCCACGAGGGTGCCGCCATCACTAGTGGATATATAGTTGCGTCAGTTGGGGTCACCTTTTGGGCCACCTTGCCGCCCTTGATCTCCAAAGTTGTAGGAAATTCGTTCCCGGCAGAGTCATTGGCGGATCCCTGCTTTATAGATCCTAAGTAATCTCCTTGGGCTGTGTAGAAGTTCTTGAAACCTGGAAGCCCGTCCGCCACTGTTGTTCCTGGTGGAAGGTCGTATTCGAATGAGACGGTCCGGTCAGCTTTGGTACTTCCCAAAGCAACGAAAACGTCGGCACCACTTGGAGTCGAACGAACGTATAGTTTCTTGTCTTTCTCATTCGTCTGATACACGGCCGTTTCCCTGGAGATCGTTGGTTTTCCATGGGCAAATGAAGCAGTGATCTTTCGGTCTGGCCGCTTCTGCTCATTCCCTGATGAAACCAGCAGTTCGGTTTGGCCCGTCGTTGAGAGTTCCACGCGGCTCGGAGAGTGGGTCAACCCTTCTGGACCCGTAGACTGAAGCGCCTTCGACTCCAGTACGTTTTCCCCTGTTGGGTCTACTAATTTCGAGCTCACTTGGATGCTAGTAGACGTTTGCGCAAGGATTTTGTGGGCGTCATCCAATGAAGGAGTAGAAGCGTTGGCTCCGGCCGGCTGTGCTAAACACAACCCGAGCGCAACTGCTCCGGCGACCAGCGACCGTCTTACCCTTGGAGTTCGTTTCAATTATTCCCCCTATGTAAATGTCTGGTTTCAGACAAGGCGTACCCTACACAGGAAGCCATCGGACTGTCCTGTCAACCCGGACCATTCACGGTTTAGTCGGTGATACCCAAGCGCTGCCTTACCAAAAATCCGTGTGTGAACCGTCCTGAAAGTTGCCCTCGCCACAGGGCGTTGTTGGAGGACTCTTGGGACTACATTCGGGGATGGCCTCGTGAGGGGGACTGCTGCGGAAATGTCATTTTCAGAAGCTGATCGCACTGAATGCCAGAGGTCGTCTGCACTGCGATTTGCGCCCGATAGGGGATCCAAGAACGGACGCCTCACGTCCGATGACCGATCAGCCAATAGGAGAGCCTGAAACGAGCGCAATCCCGCCAGGGGCCCAGATCGGTTTGCTTGCGCTCCTACCCACGTGGCGGACGGCAGTAGGGGCAATAGGCTTGTGGAATGCCGATGCGATGGTTAACCCGGGAGACGTTCACAGGAGACCTCTCAGAAGAAGACAATGATGAGAGGGGGAGGCAGTGGTGGGAATCCCGCCAGTGGGTCCGGCCGTTGCTTCACTCTGGCGCTGAGCGCCTAATCGATGTTAACGTGCACGATGGCATCATCGACTCGCTGCGTCAGGTTGAACCGGACTTGGTTGAACTGCGGGCACTGATTGGTGATCTGCAGGTGGGCTATGAATGGCTTCACGCCCGCTACCAAGGTGCCACGCTGAACGTTCTCGAACCGGGCTTCGGCCAGGCCGGCATTGCCTTCGAAATGCTCCGAGACGAACTGGCGCTCCAAGACGGCTCCTTCGTTCACAGTGTCATCACTTGGCCACATGGAGAATTCGACATTTCGTTCACTGCCGTAGAGCTGGCATTCACCCCAGGGCGCGGGAAGGACCGTGACGCACTCTTCGCACGTGAAGAACCGCCCCCATGGCAGGCCAAAAGGTGACGGTCATGTGGACCCGTAAGGCATTCCAGATGTCCGGTTAGAGATCCTTCACCGGGCACTACTGAAGGCTTTCTTTTCGAGCCAAGGGATTACGGGGGGCTCTCCTCGGCCGTGAGCGCCCACTGGACCGAAGGATCACCCGCGACTCGTTAGTGCCTTCCTAGTCCCTCTCTTGGATTTCTTGGGCCGCACGTTGTCGCAATACCCGCCGATCCTCCCAGATCCGAGCGCCCATAAGAGCGCCTCCCCCGACTCCAATAAGGGCGATTACCGCCAACACCACAGGGCTCGGACTTCCCATACCAAGAGCCAAGAACGCTATCCAAGTCACGGGAACAGCAACAAAGATAATTGCAGCTACAAACAGGGATACAAACAGGGACTTTTTCATCGTCTAGTCTTTCTGAGACATGCCGCCTCGGGCTCCACGGTTCCTCCACATCCTAAGCTCGCCGAATCGGCGAGACGCTGACTCTCATAGGCTCTACAAAACCGTCCAGCCCGGCCCTACGCTGAAGTCCTTATTCCGTGAGGTCTGAACACAGGGGATGTATGGGCCATCGACTCAAAGGCCTGACCACGCCCCGCCGACAATGGTCCCCAGCCGACTGAGTCAGCTATGTTGGTCCCAGCCGAGGCCGTTGTGCTTCTGGGTAGCCAAGCCCCGAGCGTGGGCTGATGACTGGTCGCAACTGGTAACGATCATCGGCCTCTTGGGGTGAATGGTTTTCGCTCATGCATTTGGGCGGACGAGCTATCGGACGTAAGAATCCGCGGAAAACTACCCCTTCACTAACATCGAGGAGCCCTATGCCAACCGACATCCCGTGGAGCCGCGGCGAGTGGACCAACCAGCCGATCGCCGTCGTCGAGCAGGCAGGTGACCTTCTGGTGACTGCAGCCGAAAGCAGCGACGCCTGGCGCGTCACGTCCTACGGATTCATCCACGACACCGAGCACGCGCTGCTCGCGCCCTTTCCGCAGGACAGTGCCATGGAGGTCGAATTCACCGCCGCGTTCTCCCAACAGTTCGACCAAGCGGGCATCTTCGTGCGCATCAGCGCCGAGCATTGGATCAAGGCCGGCGTGGAATACGCCGACGGCGCCGCTCAAGTGGGCGCGGTGGTGACGGACCGCTTCTCGGACTGGTCGTTGGCGCCGGTGCCGGAATGGAACGGAGGGCAGGTCCGCATTCGGGTCAGCCGCTCGGGCGACGCCCTCACCATCCGGGCTGGTTCGGGCAGCAACGACCTCCAATTGGTACGTGTTGTGCCGTTGGCGCCTGACCTGGTCGCGCTTGCCGGACCGTTCACCTGCGCACCAACACGCGCAGGGCTGACTGTCCCTTTTCACTCCTGGCGGGCTACTCCTCCGGACAGCCAACTCCACTGATGCCAACGATGCTGAGGCGAACTTGCGGGCCCAACCGTTCATGAGATCATGGAGGTTCCGGCAGCCTGGCATTGACAGTGCTGCGACTCAGTTGGCTCCGTAACAAGCCTATGGGGGGCACATCACGGTGGAAGATACTGCAAGTCTTTGGCGTACTGATCCTGCCACGTTTCGTGACGTGGTGATCGACCGCCAAGCCCTGGAAGCTGCGTTAGCAGGCGAGTGTCCTCCTGTGGAACGCATTAGGTACCTTGCACTACTTGGCCGGGACACTGAAGCCCTGGACCAAGGGTTCAAGCTACTTCCCCATACACCTGACCGCCGGGAGCTGTTACTGATTCTCGCCCAGATTAATCAGCGTCAGTACCGCTGGCACGAGGCCGCCGTGCTCCACGAAAAAGCGCTCCGGACAGTCCGGTCGCCGGAAGAGGAAGCCTACGTTCGTTACCACATCGGCAGGAGGCTTTTCGACGAAGCCCGTTTCCGTGCCGCTGCCGATGAATTTCAGTGGGCAGCGGACCTCTACCGAGTCGCCGAGCAACCTGAACTCGCAGAAGACAACCGCCAAGCCATGCGCCACGCCCTGCAGGTGCACGGCGCGGAGCGAGGCGCAGGACGTTCGGCGTTCGACCTTTCCTGAACAGGGAGCGGTGGACACCAGCTTGGCTGGTGTCCACCGTCGTTTTCGCAGCCCCTTCCACTGAGTGGGAATACAGCACAAACCTCCGGAGTTACAAAGTGCGCACAGAACCAAACAGGCACTTTTACGAGGGGGTTCACCACTATGGCCACCGATTACGACGCACCGCGGGCCCTGCCCGAAGAGGAACAGGCTTTGCCTCTGGCCGAGCTGGCACCGGCTAAGGGTGCTGCACGCACGGACACGATCGACTTGGACGAAGGCGAGCTGGCCGACGCCTTCGAACTTCCGGGCGCTGACCTTTCCAGCGAAGAACTCCAGGTTGAGATCGTCCCTATCCAGAACGACGAGTTCACGTGCATGTCCTGCTTCCTGGTCCACCACCGTAGCCAACTCGCGCGGGAGGCCAACGGGCAGAAGTACTGCACCGAATGTGAAGGATAGGTAGAGCGGAACCTTTGCCCCCTAAGGCGTGTTCCGCCGTCGTGCCCCTATCGTGAGCCGGGTCTCTTACCGGCAGTCAGCTTTGAACGCTGCAGGCCTCATGTAGCCTAGTAAGTAAGCTGACTAATTTGGAAAGCGTGGGGGTGCCTGAATGCCTGATATGGAACTATGGCCAACCAGCCGGCTGCTGTCCACGGCAGCGCGGCTCGTGGAGCTTGCATGGAACGACAAACTACGCCCGCTGGGTCTGACCTATCCTGCGGTACTTACCCTTGACGCCGTTGCCTCGGCAGGGCCTATCACGCCAGCAGACCTGGCAAAAAGCGTCCGGGTGCAAGCCCAAACCATGGGCCCGCTGCTTACCAGGCTTGAATCGCGGGGATTCATCCGTCGTGAACCCAACAGATTTGACCGACGCAGCCAGCTGATATCGATTACCGACCTGGGCTTGACGTTGCTGGAGCAGTCCCACCGCCAAGAGAACAATGTGCTCGCAGCCATCAACTTGGACTCCGAGGACCTCCGCGAGGAGCTCCTCGCAATCGTCCGCCATGCAAACTTCAACTAAGTGTTAGGTAATCCCGCGTAGACGAAAGCTCGTCTATCTAGCAGTATGGAGTTATCCGCTGATGAAGTCCGGCGTCCCAAGGAGAAAATCGCTCCAACGACAACACCGGGCTATAGACACGTAGAGTGACGCCCGGACGAGCAAAAAGGGCATCATGAGTGAACTTCAAATAGGCGACAGCCTCCCCGTAGACCTTCTGAGTTTCAGGGCAGCAGAGTGCCTCGTATCCACAGGCGCACCTGAATCCGAGGACGTGTGCGTTCTGGATGCAGGCCACACAGGCAATCATCTGGCTGCAGGTGCAGACATGGTGGTTCGGGCCGTCTGGAGCTAGGCCACGAGAACAACAAGTTAAGGGCAAGCGACGCCGTTCGGCTCGCTTGCCCTTTGCTTTCCTCCCTAGGTTCCGCAGAACGTCCGGTAGGAGCCGAAGCTTTCCGGGGCAGGCTCGGCGTACGTTTCCAAGCCCGGGCGTTCCCTGAACGGGTCGCACACGGCCGCAAGCAACCGCTTTGTGGGGCCTGTGTCTCCCTCAGTTGCGGCAGCGAGAGCTTCTTCCACCAAGTGGTTCCGCGGAATGTAAATCGGGTTGATCCTGTCCATGGCTTCGGCGTCCGGGCTGAGCGCCCGCCAGCGTTCCAACCATGCATCGAAGGCGGCCAGGTCCAGGATCTGTCGGCGCGCGGGCTCGGGCTCCCCGCGGGCTGCCTTTCCGAGGCTACGGAAAAACAACGTGTAGTCCGCGCGAGTCTCCTGGACCAGCTGAAGGAGGTCATCCACCAAAGGTGAGGCCACGTCGTCGTCAATCTCCTCAGGCATCCCAAGCTTGGCCTTCATACCGCTAAACCACGTGGCGCTGTACTCCTTGCGGAATCCATTGAGCGCCTCAACAGCAAGGTGCACCGCCTGCTCCTCATCCTCGTGGATCAGGGCCGCAATCGATTCGGCGAAACGTGCAAGGTTCCACTCCGCCACCACCGGCTGGCTGCGGTAGGCGTAGCGTCCCATCTCATCAATCGAGCTGTACACCGCGCCGGGATCGAAACCCTCCATGAAGGCGCACGGCCCGTAGTCGATTGTTTCCCCGGACACCGTCATGTTGTCCGTGTTCATGACACCATGCACGAATCCGACCAGCATCCACTGCGCCACAAGTTTCGCCTGTACTGAAATGACGCGCTTGAGGAGTGCCAGGTAGCGGTTTGCTTCATCGCCCGCCGACGGGTGGTGCCGTTCGATCGCATGATCAGCAAGCCGGCGCAGCAGATCCATGTCGTCGGAGGCTCTGGCGTACTGAAAACTACCCACCCGTAGGTGACTGCTGGCCACACGGGTAAGAACGGCCCCCGGCAGCAGACTCTCCCGCTGAACCTGACGCCCTGTGGCCACAACCGCGAGGGACCGGGTGGTGGGAATGTTCAGGGCATGCATCGACTCGCTCACGATGTACTCGCGCATCATGGGACCAATCGCCGCCTGACCATCACCATTCCTGGCAAAGGGCGTGCGTCCCGAACCCTTGAGGTGGATGTCGCGAAGCTTCCCGTCAGCACCGGCAATCTCGCCCAGCAAGAGGGCCCGTCCATCCCCCAAACGCGGCGAGTACCAGCCGAACTGGTGACCGGCGTAGCCCTGAGCCACCGGAGTGGCTTCTTCCGGCATGGCATTGCCGATCAACAGCCGTACGCCCTCCGCGCTCCGGAGAAAGTCGGGATCAAAACCAAGCTCGACGGCGAGTGGCTGGTTGAGCACCAAAAGCTGCGGATCAGGAGCCTCCTCCGCACGCCAGGCGATAGCCAGCTCCGGGAGCTCCCGGGCGAAGCGCCCTTCGAAGGCGATGGTGGAACGCGCTACGTCACTCATCACTTAAGGATATAGATGCTGTTCCCGACGCGAAAAGAGGGGCGGCCTTACTCCGGCATATCCGTCAGCACACTCCGGCAAGCCAACTGAAGTGCAAGCCGCGCTTCGGGGTCCTCCAGGTTAATGGCAATGAGCGACTGGATTCGCCTGATGCGGTCGCTGACTGTGTTGCGGTGAACGTTGAGGATGGCTGCTGTTTCCGTCAATGAGGATTCGCAGTCCAAGAAGGTGGTGAGAGTCTTCAAGAGTTCCGGGCCGGACTTGAGCAGCGGAGCAAGGAGCTCGCGTGCAGCAGGCCTGAACGTATCCGTGCGGGTCCAGATCAGCAGTAGCTGGGCCATATCCAGCCTGTCCACGTGAACAAAGTATCCCGAGTTTTCCCTGGCGCCAGCGATCCGTGCGGCATCGTTTGCTTCCTCGAGCGAACTCACGATCCCTTCAGGCTGCGCTTGTAGGCGCCCCACTCCGAACTGGGTTGCAATGCTAGCCGCGAGATCCCGCTGCGCACGGCGCAGCGCACTGCTGACACGGCTGACGTCCGCCGGCCCCGGCTTGGACGGGAAGCTGATCCATCCGGACCAACCGTCAGACTGCTCAACGGTTGTAGCCTGGATCTTTTCACGCATCAACACACGGTCCAGGTCTTGCTTTCGTGCCACAAGATCCACGGACTCGCGCGTGATCACGCGGAAGGCGATGTGATAGCCGTCCAAAGTCCAGCCCAATTCGAGTGCTCTCGCCCGGAAGGACGGGGTAACGTCGCCAACATCGTCGATCAGCTGACCCAGCAAAGCGATGCGGTGTCGCGCATCGCGTTCCCTCTCCAGCCGTTGCCGGGAGAGCAGCTCCGAAACCGCGATCGCCGCTACTTCCAAGGCTGCGCGAATGGCGGACCACTCTTGATCCAACGAGGGGCCGGTAACCACCCTGAGCCGCGGACTGTTCTCTTGCTCCCTGTGGACCGGCGTCAGGATTTCCGCCGACGCAGCCGGTGAACCTGTCGTCTCCGGATCGATCTCGCGGCCCAGGGAGTCAGCGGAAATCAGTTTTCCCGAAGGATCCACCAGCGTCACCTCATGTCCGATCGCCACCCCAATCCGCTGCAGCAGATGACTGAGCGAGCCGTAGGGTGTTCGGCATTCGGATGCCACACGTGAAATCAACATGCCTTGAAGGTGGGCAGCCCCTGAGAGCAGCTCCTGAGCCGCCATGCCGAATTGCCAGGTGTTGCGGACTGTCATCACCACCATGCCCAAACGCTCGGCGAGCCTTTTCACATTAGGCGGCAACGCGCCGTCGTCGGCTGGCATTTTTACCGCAAGGGCTACGACGCCGGCCGCGGCCGCAAGTGCCAACAGCGCTTCAACGTCCCAGGACACGCCGGACGGCAGTGGTTCCAGAGGCAGCAAAATGCTGCCCTTCAGACCCAGCGGATCGCCGTCGAGGTTGCGACGTTCGCGGACCTGCCGGTTGACGTCGGCGAGGGAACCGGTGAGGGCAACCAGCGACGAAACTGTTTTATCTCCCGGCTCCCCGACGCTCTCCATCACGCCCGCAGGGAGATGATTCATCACAGACCAAAGCGGGATCGGGGGAATCATTCTGCCGCTCCCGTTCTCCTCGATGGTTACCTCCCATGATGCCACCGCCGCGCCACCAACTTTTGGTCGGAGGCGCGGCGGCAGGGCTGGTGTCCGACGGCGGTCAGGCCCGGTAGCGCTCGATTGACTCCGTGCGCTCTTCCGGTGTCCCGTCCCATCTGTGCGAAGGGACGCCGTAGCCAAAGTACTCAGGCCCGGCCAGGTGGAGTCCCTCTGTGGTGTGCCAGCGGGGATCACTGGGCGCGGTCAGGATGCAGACCCGTTGCCCATAGCGCAGGTTCTCGGTGGTGACCGGTTCTGCGGATTCGGCGTCCACCACAATGATGAGGTCCGGCGTCGTAGTGACCACCGTGCCGTCTTTAGTGGCGAGCAGATGCTCGTTTTGGAAGTGGAGCGAAAGAACGGAGCCGGCATCGGGACCCATGCCTTCGATCATGGCTTGGCCTTTGGCGAAGCCCCCGGTGGTTTGGCGCTGCAAGTCGGCCACCTTTCCCAGATGAACAATGCGACCATTGAGCGTTTCCGCCAACACATCACAGGGGTTGAGGTTGTTGTGTTGCGCGTTTGCAACGGCATCGCCAATGGTGATGGCGAATGACATTGATCCGTCCACGAAACTCTCACGGGCCTGGACACCGGTCATTGCGTACGTGCTGTTGAAGGCGTTGCACCCCATTTCGATGGAAGCCTGCCGGGCAAAGCGCTCCGCCCAAAAAGAGTCAACGGCCTCGATGACAAGCGTGTTTCCCTTCTCATCGGCAAGGGCCATGGGAGTGGCGTGAATTCCGTACAGGGGTGCCATTCCCATTTGTATTTCCGGGAATGCCCGGCCGATCAGATCGCCGTCGATCAAAGGAATCCCCAGCTGTGCCGCCGCAACGATTGGCAGCATCGAGTTCGATCCGCCGATCTCCAGACATGCCGTGTGGGTGGCGGTCCGGTTCAAGGATGCGGCGAGCTTCTGAATAGTCAGGTAGAGGTTCTCCACGGTGTCGAGCTTCTCAACGGCAACCGTTGGGGCACCGATCGCCGCCACGGGAACAATGAAGGCGTCATCGGCCAAGTCCTCGAGGGACACCAGTTCCACAGGACCGAACTCTTCGATGGCTTGCTTTGCCAGAAGGGCGCCGATGTAAGGATCGCCACCTCCCCCGGTTCCCAGGATGGCCGCCCCGCGAGCTAGCGAGTCAATATCCTCTACCGTGATCCTCTTCAGCTTGCGGCGGTGTGTCACTTCCAGAGTCATTTCACTTTCCTAACGTGAGGTTGCCGGCGGCCTTGACCCGAACCCGCATGGCGTTCCCGGGCAGGTAGGGGATGGGAATGGCTTCCTGCTCAACAATCGTCACTGTGTCCGGGTTGGCTCCTGCGGCAACAGCCCGGTCCACGGCTTCCTGCCGTGCCGCTTCCATAGCCCGCTTTTGGTCTCCGTCGGCGATGGAGGACACACGGTCCACCTCGCCGCTGATCTGCGCGATAGCGGCACCATAGGCGTTGGCCACATCGAAGTTGGCGGGTCGATGGATTGTTCCAAGGCCTTCCAGTCTGTCTGCCAACAAGATGGATCCACCGCCGACGGCCACAACTGGCAAGGGTGCGGACGAGGTCCGGATCCGGTCCGCAATGTCAGCGATGGTTCTGTCGATCTGTGCCAGGGCTGACCGGACCACGGCGTCGCTGATGTGGCTCACCAAAGACGCGTCACCGACGTCGGCCCTTCCGCTCCTGACGGCGATGTCCGTTGCCGTCAGGACAGACCCGCCAAAGACGAGCGACTCCTCGGTGAGACGGTACCCCACCGAATCAGGTCCCACGGTTTCCCGATCGATCCGCACTCGGGACCCGCCGCCGAGGCCTGCGGAAAGGACGTCCGGCATCCGGAAGTTGGTGCGCAGACCCGCAAGCCGGACATGGGTGCTTGATTCGCGGGGGAAACCGTTCACCAAAACGCCGACGTCGGTAGTGGTGCCACCGATGTCCACGATCAGGCAATCGGTGAAGCCGGAGAGTGCCGCCGCTCCGCGCATTGAGTTGGTGGGCCCTGAGGCGAACGTGGCCACCGGGTAGCGGCGCGTGTATTCGATGTCCATGAGTGTGCCGTCATTCTGGCTGACGTACAGCGGTGCCGTGATGCCCTGCTCCAGGACGGCTTTGGCGAGGCCATCAACAATCCTGTTTGCCATCTCGGCGAGGGAGGCGTTGACGACGGTCGCGTTCTCGCGCTCCAGGAGCCCTACCCTGCCGATTTCGTGCGAGAGGGAGACCGGGAATTCCGGGCCAAGTTCTTCGCGGAGGATGGCCAGGGTGCGCTGCTCGAATTCGTCGTTGACCGGTGAGAAGACGCTGGAAACCGCCACGGAACGGATGCCGTGTGTCGCCATGTCCGCAGCGTGCCGCCTAATTTCGTCGGGGTCGAAGGGGCTGATGGCGCGGCCGTCGAACTCGTGACCGCCGTGCGCCATGTAGGCCCGGCCCTTGACGGCTTTGGTGAGGGTTTCGGGCCAATCCGTGAACGGCGGCAGCGAAGCGGTGGCGGGCAGACCCAGACGGATTGCAGCGGTTGGGCTAAGGTCCCGGGCCTCAATGAGCGCGTTGATGAAATGCGTGGTTCCGATCATCACACCACGGATGTGGGCCGGGCTGAAACCGTTCAGTTCCTTGAGTGCAGTGAGCACCTGTGTGATGCCGCTGGTGACATCTTTGGTGGTGGGTACTTTGGTGGTGGCGAGCACCTGCCCGCCGTCCAGCAGCACGGCGTCCGTATTGGTGCCGCCGACGTCAATGCCGATTCTCAGGCTACTCATGGTGCAGTTACCGATTCTTCCTTCGTAGTGGATTCATTGGTTGGTTGGGCGTCGCCGTAGGACCGTAGGAGGTTCAGTTTCCCGGCGATGATGTAAAGGACGAACGCTGCGGCCAGGGAGTTCAGGGCCGGGAGCCCGAAGGTGACGAAGTAGCCCAGAGCCGCCGAGACCGTCCAGATGACGAAAGTGGCAGGGATCCAGTTGGGCGATTTGGCTGGCGGAAGTCCTGCGTCTCGGTTTGCTTCCAGGAGGGGCCGCCATTTCTTGACGACGAAGTACTCCGCCATGATGATCCCGGCGACCGGTGGAAAGACGACGCCCAGCACCATGAGGATGTCTATGAACTTGTCCAGGATGCCGATTGCCGCCAGGACGCTTCCCACCACACCCAGCAGCAGGGTGACGTGTCCCCGGTTCAAGCGTTTGTTCATGGCGCTGTTGAAGAACGACACGACACCGAGCCCGGCACTGTAGAGGTTCCAGTCGTTGATCTTGGACGTGCCAAGCACGATGATCAGGATGCCCACCCAGCCCACCGAGGAGAAGATGATCTGCGTGACATCCGCCGTCTTCACGGCGTGGGCCAGCAGGACTCCGATCATGCCGATGGTGTAATTGCCGAGCGTCGTGCCGACGACGGTCTGCTTGACTACGTCGCCAGCTGTCCGGTTGTAGCGGGTCATGTCGGGTGTAATGACTGCCCCAAGTACTGCGCTTCCGGCAACGATGGTGGTAGCGGTGACGAAATCCAGGGGCGGGCCCGGAGGGGCATCGTTGATGAGCTGGCTGATGGAATGGTTGTTCAGTTCTGCCCACGCCGCCCAGCCGATCAGGATCATAAACAAAGGTACGGTGATGTTGGCCAACCACTGCATTGATTCGAAGCCCCGGACGACGATCAGCGTGACCACCAGGCCAAAGCCCAGCGACCAGGCCCATGCGGGAACTTCAGGGACAATTTGGTTCAAGCCAGCGCCGGAGATGGCGGATTGGATACCGAACCAGCCGATGAGGCTGATGCAGATTGCCAAACCAAGAACTGACGCGCCGCCGCGGCCGAAGCCGGTCCAGCGGGCAAGCATGGAAGTTGTGAGGCCTTGGCGCATGCCGGCGATGCCGACGAAAATCATGAGTGCTTCCACAATCAGAGCGCCAACTGTGAAGGCCCAGAAGGCGTCCCAGAAGGTCATTCCGAAGCCAAAAGTTGCCCCAAGAAGAAACTGGCTCAGGTCAGAAGTCTGACCAAAGCGTTGGACCGCGATGCCGAACCAGTGCTTCCGCTTCGTTGCGGGGACCCTGGTGATGGAGTAGTCATCGTGCCCTGTGTCGGAGGTGGACATGACATGCATTCCTTTCGAGTGATTCACTTCACAGTATCCGTGGAGCACTCGAGGGTCATTGGACAATGTGCAGCCTTGGAGGCTCTGGATCATGCATGTTGCACAGCCCTCTTTGGGGCTTTCGCAGACGGCCATTGCTACGGCGGCTCTGTACCAGTGCGCCAAATGAGTGATTGGATATGGCCATGTCTGCTCCTCCCTCTGTAGCTGTCTGCGGCCCCGCATCGTGGAATCAGCTCATCCTTCTCGACCACCTTCCGGAACCTGTCCCCCACATGCAGTTTGCCCGCCGCTCGTGGCACACCATCGGAGGGACCTCCGCTGGCAAGGCCCTGCATCTGGCCGGGTTGGGTACTAATGTGCGGTTGTGTTCGCCTCTTGGAACTGATGCCGAGGGCCAGCGGATCCGCAGCGCCCTCACGGCAGCCGGGGTCGACGTCGAGCCCTTGGCGTCCGAGCAGACCGAACGCCACGTCAATTTGATGTCCGACGACGGGAAGCGGGTGTCGCTGTACCTTGCGGTTCCGTCCACGCCCACCGAGCACGAACTCAGCATCGCGGCTGAGGCGGTGGCTGGCGCCGACGTCGCCGTCGTTGACCTCAGCGAACTTGGTGCGCTCCTGTTGCAGCGCTTGGACGCTCAGGAGACGCCCATTTGGGCGGACCTTCACGACTACGACGGATCGTCAGAGTTCCATGAACCGTTCCTTCGCGCTGCCACAACGGTGTTCATGAGTGACGACAGTGCAGAAGACCCGTGGGACCTTATGCGCTCAAGCCTGGAGCGCGGCCCCCGCTTGGCCGTTTGCACCCGCGGAGCAGAGGGTGCAATTGCACTGGAGGCTTCCGGGGCACGCCACGAGGTCAGCGCTCTTCCCGCCGATGTTGTTGATACCAATGGTGCCGGTGATGCCTTCATGACCGGTTTCCTCGCCGCGACACTCCGCGGTGCCACTATTGACGATGCCCTGGCGGCAGCCGCGGCACAGGCCCGCACCGCGGTTGAAAGTGAGCATCTGCACCCGAAACTTTCGGAGCTGCTGACCTAACTGTGGTGTAGCTCGATGTCCAGGGTTTCCTTCTCGACGAAGTCCAGCGCGCTTCTAACTGCACCCATGGTCACCACCGCATCACCCAGGGGTGAAACAGCCAGCCGCGGAGGTGTAGCGGTGAATTGGGGCAGTTGCTCAGCAATTGGGTCCAGCAGTGCGCCTGCAGACTTGGCAACTGCACCACCTATCACCACAAGCTCCGGGTTGTGGATGGTAGCGACGGCCCCGATGACCCGTGCCATACGATCGGCAAGCCGATCCAGAATCCGCCGTGCCACAGCGTCACCTTGGCGAGCGGCAGCGAAGACGTGTTCAGCTTCAATTGCTTCAGCAGGATATTCGCGGAGCAGCGTGTCATCACTTCCCGCGAGGGCCTCCGCAGCCCAAGTGCGTGCCATCAAGGCAATCCCAAAAGTATCCCCCACACCCTCAACTTGTTTGAGGAATGCCAGCTCGCCGGCGCCTCCACCACAACCATGCAGAAGCCGGCCGTCGTCGATCACTCCGGAACCAAAGCGCTCACTGGCGAGGATAACCACGACGTCGTCCACCCCCACTGCTGAACCGCGCCAACGCTCGCCAAGGGCCGCCAGGTTTCCGTCATTGGCGAGCAACACCGTCCACCCGTGAAGCTCCTTCAGTGCCGATTTCAAGCCAACGTCCAGAAGATCCCAGAAGGGTTGAGTCACCAACACATCGCCGTTACGGCCCACCGGTGCCGCGATTCCGGCACTGACTGCGAGAACCGCATCGGGGGTGACGCCGGCCTTGCGAAGGGCTTCACACGCCGTACTGTCAATGGCCGATACACGCTCGCGGGGACTGATATCAGAGCCCGGAATGCTGTCGTCGGCCGTGATCTGAACTCCACGGAACTGCTGGCTCACCCTGCCCACGATTTCACCACGAAGGTTGGACACGACGGCCGTCACCTTGGAGACACCCACATCCAGGCCAACGACGTATCCCGCTTCCTGGTTCAGAACGAATCGTCGGGCCGGCCGCCCTTTGAGGTACTCACCAAACTCGCGCTGGTTTTCAAGCTCCGTGATCCAACCCCGGTCCATAATCTCTTCACAAACAGATATCGCAGTAGCCCGGGCGAGCCCGGTGCCCTCCATGACGTCCGAGATCGTGACGATGGTGGAGGCCCTCATGAAGTCCAGGACCGATCTGAGGCTTGCCCGCCTAAGCATCTGCGGCGTGGGCGAGGAGGAAGGGACGCTCATTGGGTCTTGACCTCTCTGTAGCTCAGGTCACATAATACTTCAGGCACTAAATTTTGAGTCCAAATTAACTTCGGAGACACAATGAATGCAGCCCCGGACCATTCAGGAACCCCTGCCGCAAGCGAATCAACCGTGGACCGCTGGAACGCCCTATGGGAGCCTGCCGCCCGCCGGTACCAGCCCGTCGTCGACCATCCGACGCCTCCCGCACCTTCCGCAGCCCCCTCATCATCATCAGAGCCGACAGTACAGCTCTAGCCAGGCCCCTCATCCTCGTCCTTCTACGCTTTGTCCTGCCAAAACCCAGTCCTTCCGCGGGCGAGCTTTTTCGTGCCAAAGGCGTGCTTTCTCCAATCTGTAAGCGCTTCCAGTTTTTACTGAATTTCGCTTGTTTATCCGTCGAACTCCGCCTACCTTGATGGGTAGCCGTCATCGTGACGCGGCCGCCCGTTCCGCACGGGCGGCGTCAGCCGCTGCCAGGACTCCCGGCCTGTTGCGGCCTCTCATTGAGGAGACTCACCTCTATGCCAGCACACGACGAGGACGTCACAGTCCGCTTTTCCAGCAATGGGAAACGCTTTCAGTTATTGGCCACGTTGGTTCTCATGGCCTTCTTCGGCACCCTCTTTTCCTCCACAGCTTCTGCTCCACCGGCCCTCGCCGCAGCTCCCGGGCCCAAAGACGCAACTGCGGTGATGTTCTCCTGGACATGGAACGCAATCGCCCGCGAATGTAAGGAGAACCTGGGCCCGGCCGGATACGGATACGTGCAGACATCTCCCCCGCAAGAACACGTACAAGGACCGGAATGGTGGACCCACTACCAGCCCGTCAGCTACAAGGTTGAGTCACGGCTCGGCACGCGGGCCGAGTTCAAGCAGATGGTGGACACCTGCCACACCGCGGGTGTGAAAGTGATTGCGGATGCCGTGATCAACCACATGTCCGGGAAGAGCGCGGGCGGAACAGGTTGGGCAGGAACCATATTCCAGCACTATGACTACCCAGGAAACTACCAAGGGCAGGACTTTCACTCGTGCCGCAGGGACATCGCGAACTACCAGAACCGCTGGGAAGTTCAGGAGTGCAATTTGGTCAACCTCTCGGACCTCAACACGTCCTCCCCTTACGTTCAGGGACGAATTGCCGGATACCTCAATGACCTTGTGAGCCTGGGAGTTGACGGGTTCCGGATTGACGCAGTCAAGCATATTGCGGCCAGCGACATGCAAGGAATTCTTGCCAAGGTCAACGACCGCGCAAGGCTCTACGTGGTTCAGGAAGTTATCCGAGCCAACGAACCGATCCAGCCGGAGGAATACACCAGCAACGGTGATATCCACGAGTTTGCCTTCGCCCGCAAACTCAAAGAGGCCTTCAACGGCGGGAATATCAACTGGCTGATCACGGGTAATGGCATCGGCTCCAGCTGGGCAGGATTCCTTCCTCAACAGAACGCCGCAGTCTTCGTCGACAACCATGACACTGAGCGCAATGGTGAGACACTCACCTACAAGGACGGGGCAAACTACGATCTTGCCCAGATCTTCACCATGGCGTGGAACTACGGATCCCCCTCGATCCATTCGGGTTATTCCTTCTCGAACAATGAGACAGGACCGGCGGTTGCCTCGAACGGAGAAGTCATGGATCCCGTGTGCGGCCAGAATGGCTGGACCTGCAAGCATGCGCAAACCAACATCGAAAACATGGTGGGCTTCCGCAATACAAGCCATGGTGCGCCGATCGTCAATAAGTGGGACAACGGCTCTAATGCCATCGCTTTTGGTCGTGGTGACAAAAGCTATGTGGCCATCAACCGCGGCAATGCCATCACCAGGACTTTCCAGAGCTCCCTTCCCGCTGGCCGCTACTGCAACGTGATTCTGGGACTGCCAACAGCTACAGGCTGCTCGGCAGGTGACGCGGTAACCGTGGACGCATCCGGGACTTTCCAGGCCACCGTCGGCCAAAACGCAGCCCTCGCTTTGCACATCAACGCAAAAGCAGGCGGGCAAACAGAGCCGGGAGCAACCAACCTCAAGGTGTACTACTCCACTACCAAGGGCTGGAACTACTACAAAATGCATTACCGCGTGGGCACCGGCGCCTGGACAACTGCACCCGGCGTCACCATGACCGCCGCCTGCCCTGGGTGGGTCTCGTACACCATCCCCGCCGGCTCAGCCGGTGCAACGGCTGCGTTCAACAATGGAAGCGGCGTATGGGACAACAACAACACCAGCAACTACGCCTTGGACGGTGGGATCGCGACGGTGAACGGCAATGTGGTTAGTCATGCCGATCCTTGCAGCAGTGCATCTACCAATGGGCCAACAGACACCACAGTGCTGTTCTACTCAACCAACAAGAATTGGTCCGGCTATAACGCCCACTATCGTGTGGGCGCCGGTGCATGGACCGCTGCCCCGGGCGTGGCCATGGCCGCCTCATGCCCTGGTTGGGTAACTACCTCCATCCCCCTCAACGGAGCTTCCGGCATCACCGCAGCCTTCAATAATGCGGCCGGAACATGGGACAACAACGGAACAAACAACTACACCGCTGGTCCCGGTTACCAGCAAGTGAAAGACGGAATCGTCAGCCAAGGAAACCCTTGCGCTTGACGTACTAGACCTCACGGGATGGGGCCTTCCTATCCCGTGAGCCGGGAAGGAGGCGGCGCCGGGTTCCGGCGTCGCCTCCGCTAACCAGTCAGAGACCACTTGGCCATAAGGTCAATGGCTGGGGTGAAGGAGTCCAAGCGTGGTCGGTTCAGGAAGGCGTGTCGGGTTTCTTGTATGGTGTGCTGCTCGACGTCGACTCCCGCGCCTAGTAGTTCGGCAGCGAATCGGTCACCCGATGTACGCATTACGTCGCGATCTGCATTGATCATCAGCGTCGGAGGGAAGCCGTCCAGTTCGTGGCCTCCCGGGAACGCATAGGGGTCATTCAGCGCGGCTCGTGAGCCAACGTAGTTGCGGTTCACAGCGTTCAGGACCAATCGGGAGTGCGTCAGCCGGCGGTGATCGCGAACCCGTCGCCGGATCTCGAGGGACGCAATGTGCGAGGAGTGAAAAAAGCCGTAGGCAAGGATTACACCCTTAGGCGGTGAGCCCGTGTCGAGCGCTTGGAGTGCTGCTGCGGCCGCAAGGCACGCCCCGGCGCTTGCACCACCGAGAATTACCCCTCCTGCAGACTGGCTGCTGACACTCTGAAAAGCTGTCAGCAGGTCTTCCACCGGGAGTGGAAACCGTCCCCGGGGCCGCACGTCTCCTCTGCGGATCCACGAGAGTCCAGGAACCGGAGCAAGGCGATAATCAACCGTGACCACCGGCAGACCTCGTTGAGCAAGCGCCCAGGCCACGTCGTTTGCTTCAGGCTGATCAAGACCACCGGAAAAGAAGCCGCCGCCATGCGCCCAGACTAACGTCGGAACTTCTGTTGTCTCCGAACAAGCGGCTGCCGGGTGGTACCAGCGCATCGGGACTGGATGGTGCCCAGCCATAGCATGGCGAATCGTTGGTTCATTGACATCGCTAAAGGAAACCGCCATGGACTCGACCCTAGCGTCAACCGCGCTGAGGGGCCGCACTCACTTACGGGCGCTTACGTTCAGGCGCATCTCTACAGCCCCTGTTGCCGCCCTTCGCGCGGTTGCACTGGCCCGCTCAGAGGCACTTGTTCGTTGTACGGTGCGCGGGGTGGGGCAGGTAGTTCATCGATAAGTTCATTTGCCGCGTGCGCCAGCAGATCCCTCTGCAGTGCAGGCAGGGAGTGGAGTGACTGAAGGTAGGCATCCACCTCATATTCGCCAACCATCCCGCCAATGGAAAAGTAGCGCAACCACAGATCCTCCTCGGGAATACCGGCGCTCGCCAGGGCTTTGCGTAGACCCTTGAGCTGGAGTTGTTCTTGAAGAGGTAATCCCTCGCAACGTTTCCGCTCAGGTTCCGCCATAAGATTCCCCCTTCCTCCCGCCGCTGAGGATCTCGGCGCTGACGGAGGCCAGGGACTGCTTGGACGCTTGGGACATATTCAGCAGTTCCCGGACCGCATCCTCCTCGGTCATTCCCTGTTGGCCCATGAGGTAACCCTGCGCACGGCTGATGGCGTCCCGGCTGGTCAAAGCCTCGACCAGACCTTCACTGAAGCGCTTCGGTGTCTCAGAGCTCTGAATGTTGTCCAAGAGGATGGCGGCAGAGGCCGCAAGCTTCTCCAAAGGACGCGCCGTCGTCTGGTCGTAGGCGTCAGGGGCGCCCGCGTAGAGCTTCATGGCTCCAAGACATTTGGTTCCGCGTATCAAGGGGACGCTGATGACTGAGGCAATCTGGAGTTCCCGCGCGGACTCGGTCCACAGCGGCCAACGATCATCAGTTTGGGCGTTGCGGACGATGACGGTGCGCTCGGTTGCCCACGCGGTCAGGCACGGGCCCTCCCCTAGCCGGTACTGCGACTGGTCACCCTGGATAACCAGGGGATCCGTTGCCCCCGCACTGGTTCGGTTGCCCTGCTCATCAATGAGGGAGACTCCGGCTCCGGCGCTGCCTGGAAAGGCATCCCGGATCCCTTCCGCAAGAAGCTGGACTGCCCGGTCTACCTTTTCCTCTGTCAGGAGTAAGCCCTTGATCCGGGCCAGAGTAAGAGTGAGTTCATCGAGGGGAAGTTGCTGGGACATGATGAAAACAACGGCCTTCCGCGGGATATGGATCCCGCCGATAACTTCAGGCCGCTTGCTGGACCTGGTTCATTCTCAGAATAGGCATAGCAGGATTCGCTTCGTCAACGGACGCGCGCCCATAAGCGGAAAATGGCTGTGCCCTCACGAAAGAACAGCACTAAAATTGACGTCAGAGGGTATGGCGATGTCCTTGGCTTTGGTTGTTGCCCTGGTCGTGATGGGCTTGATTTCCCTGGCAGCTGCGATAGGCGCAGTGGTCCTGGTGATCCGTGATGGCCGCGGTGAGATTCCCTTGGAACCGTCCGTCCGACCATGGGTTGCTGGCAACCTTCCGAGTCGCCCCTACTCCACACTGCCGCGTATATAGCGCGCACACGCTACAAATCACACCACGGCGACTTAGGGCTGGACGTGGCGCCTTAGGGCATCCAAGGTGGTTTCCGGCGAGGTGTTAAAGCAGAACTGGATGCCGGGCGACTCTGCGCTACAGGTGTTAATCACCCGTTCGAAGAGTTCCGTGTAATCCGGGACCATCCTGATGCCACCGCCGACCATCACCAGCCCGAAAGCGTCACGGTCAAAAGCTTCCCGGATCTCCGCTTCGGCCTCGTCCGGTGAGGTTCCAATCAAGCAGGACACAGCATCAAAACCCGCGGCGATGGTCGCTCCGAAGCCAGCCTCGATCCGCTCGGTCATGGTGGGTTCATCGAGACCGGGAGGCAGCTTGCTGTAGTCGAGGGCGTTGGCGCGGATACCTATCATCAGGATTCGGGTCATGCCGCTCACTGTGCCACTCGGCGTTTCCGTCTTCAACCGTTTCCGTCTGTAGCAACGGTGAAATGAGATCGTCGACCTCAAACGACTCATCCACAAAGAAGCCCCACCCCGTTCATCCGGCTGGGGTTTCCAATAGTGGTGTAGCCCAGGTAGAAGCGGTGGATGGGCCCCCGTACTGCGGCTGCGGCAGGTGCCACATCCATGTGCCGATCATCAGTCTGACGGACGCACCCACAGGTTGGGCTGATTGCGCGCAACCTTTTCGCCGCGTCAAGCGCACCACTACACAAACGGGCAGTGTTTACCATCCATTGATAGCGTTCCAGCGGTCCTTTGAAGGGGGCATGCTGGATGAATGCCCCCTCTTGAGCTTGGATCAGACCGGCGGAATCCTTTGCGGGATCCGCGGGATCGGCGCCTGAATCGTATTGCCGGTCCGTCGTCGTTGGTGTTCTTCGGAGTCACTGGTGATCTTGCCCGTAAGAAGCTGATGCCCGCGGTTTATGACTTGGCTAATCGGGGGTTGTTGCCGCCGAGTTTCGCGTTGGTGGGTTTTGGCCGGCGTGAGTGGGACAACGCGGATTTCGCGGCTGAGGTCAAGGAGAACGTCAAGGCCCATGCGCGGACGAAGTTCGATGAAGCGGTGTGGGAACAGCTCGCTTCGGGGATCCGTTTTGTTCGGGGTGAGTTCGACGACGACGACGCTTTCGAGCGTTTGGGTGATGTGCTTGATGAGTTGGATGAGACCCGGGGTACCCGGGGTAATCATGGGTTCTATTTGTCGATCCCGCCCAAGGCGTTTGAGCAGGTCTGCCGGCAGTTGTCCAAGCATGGTCTGGCGCAGGCGCGGCCGGGTCAGTGGCGTCGTGTGGTGATCGAGAAGCCGTTCGGTCATGACTTGGAGTCGGCGCGGCAGTTGAACGACATTGTCGAGTCGGTGTTCCCGGCTGATGCGGTGTTCCGGATTGACCATTATTTGGGGAAGGAGACGGTGCAGAACATCCTGGCGTTGCGTTTCGCGAACCAGTTGTTCGAGCCGCTCTGGAACGCCAATTATGTGGATCATGTCCAGATCACCATGGCCGAGGACATCGGCACCGGTGGGCGTGCAGGCTATTACGACGGTGTGGGCGCGGCCCGGGATGTGATCCAGAACCACCTGCTGCAGTTGCTCGCTTTGACAGCCATGGAAGAGCCCATCTCCTTTAATGCCGATGATTTGCGGGCGGAGAAGGAAAAGGTCCTCGCCGCGGCCAAACTGCCCGAGGACCTGTCGACCCATTCGGCGCGGGGTCAGTTCACCGGTGGGTGGCAGGGCGGGGAGGAAGTCCTGGGGTATTTGGACGAGGACGGCATCCCGGCTGATTCGAAGACCGAAACGTATGCTGCGATCCGGGTGGATATCAATACCCGCCGCTGGAATGGTGTGCCGTTCTACCTGCGGGCCGGGAAGCGCCTCGGCCGGCGCGTGACGGAGATCGCCGTGGTCTTCAAACGCGCACCCAACCTGCTGTTCCGTGACCACAACGATGATGACTTTGGTCAGAACGCGGTGGTGATCCGGGTCCAGCCCGATGAAGGCGCCACGATCCGCTTCGGCTCCAAGGTCCCGGGCACGCAGATGGAAGTCCGTGATGTGACCATGGACTTCGGCTACGGGCACTCCTTTACCGAGTCCAGTCCCGAAGCGTATGAGCGGCTGATCCTGGACGTGCTCCTGGGCGAGCCCCCTTTGTTCCCGCGGCACCAGGAAGTGGAACTGTCCTGGAAGATCCTTGACCCGTTCGAGGAATACTGGGCCGGTCTGGACGAACAACCCCAACCCTACGCACCGGGCAGTTGGGGGCCGGCCTCGGCCGATGCCCTGCTGGCCCGTGACGGACGAACCTGGAGAAGGCCATGATCGTAGATCTTCCCGATACCACCACCTCCAAGATCTCCAAGAAGATCATGTCGCTGCGCGAACAAGGCGGCGTGATCGCGTTGGGTCGGGTGCTGACGTTGGTGGTGGTGACGAAGTCCGGGCAGGAAGAAGACGCCATCGAGGCCGCCAACGAAGCCAGCCGGGAACACCCCTGCCGGATCATCGTCCTGGCCGACGCCGGCGCGGAAGGCCCCGACCGGCTCGACGCGCAAATCCGTGTCGGCGGCGACGCCGGCGCCTCGGAAGTCATCGTCCTGCGCGGGCACGGGCACATGGCCCACGAAAGCGAATCCCTCGTCGCTGCCCTGCTGCTCCCGGACGCACCGATCGTGGCCTGGTGGCCGCACGGCGCCCCGGAAAGCGCGTGCGAGACCTCCATCGGCCGGATCGCGCACCGCCGCATCACCGACTCAGCCAACGAACCGGACCCCCGCCTGGCCCTGGAGAACATCCGCGCCACCTACAAAGCCGGCGACACCGACCTCGCCTGGACCCGCCTGACCAACTGGCGCATGCAACTCGCCGCCGTCTTCGACCACATCGACGTCCAGTCCGTGACCGCCGTCGAGGTTCAAGGCGCCTCCGATTCAGGCAGCACCCACCTCTTGGCAGCGTGGCTCAAGAAGTCCCTGAACGCTCCTACCACCATTGTGGAAGGAGAGCCGGGGATGGGCATCCGGAGAATCAGGCTCCGCCACGATGACGGAGATGTCCAGCTGTCCCGGCCGGGTCACTCAGGGGTGATTCTGACCCAGCCGGGACAGCCCACGCAGCGCATCACACTCCCCCGCAGAAGCCTCAAAGACTGCCTCGCAGAAGAACTCCGACGGCTCGACCCCGACGAAGTCTTCGGAGAAGTGATCGGCGTGGGTCGTGTTTAGATCATCCCGCCGCGTGCGCCGATGATCAGTTCCAAGGACCGGAGCACAGCGAACGGCACAACACCGCTGGTGCGCGGGTTTTGTGGCGATACTTTATTGCAGATTTCAAAGCGGTAATTCCCGCTGTTTCCGGAAGCCTCGATCAAGTGCGTCGTAAGCTCGGCCGCCGGGTCAGCTCTTACAGACACAGCCACAGCGTCCCAGTCGTCTACCGCCAGGGCGACGGCGGCTGCCACGTTGAGCGACTTGGGGAACAATTGCGTGGCTCGGGCGGCGGACCCGGAGAAGATCTCGATGGGGCCGGCCGTATTCCGAATGCGATCAGCCTCAACGTCGTCCATCCACGGCTGAATCAGGGAACCCGGCAGCTTGGTTGTGGTTATCCTTACGGCGTCATAACCCGTTGCGCGGGCGCCCGAAGCCAACAGGTCCAGGCCACCGATGGAGCCCGGGGTCAGGAAAAGCCTGCCAGGACCCGCGGCTGACAATCGCCCTGAGAGCTGTGGGTCTGCAAGCGCCCCAAGTGATGTCGCTAGCAGGTCTACGCCAGCAGAAAGCACAGCCTCACCATGTTCAACCAAGACCTCCTGCCCAGCACATTCAACCAGGAGGTCACAGCGCTCCAGCGCTTGTTCCATCTCAAGCTGCGGTGCCGGCGCGTTGTCTAGGGCGCTGCGGCAGATGATTCCTTCAAGGGTGGCCCCCTTGACCTTTCCAGCGGCAATGTCAGCAGCAACACGAGCCCCAATGGCTCCATGTCCGATGACTCCGATCCTGCGGGCTCCTGGCTTCATTCGATTCCTTGCTTGATGGAGTGGATGGACGAAACCAGCGCCGTGATCTAGACGTTGAGCGTAAGTTCGTCCGCGGAGGAAGCCTTCGGGTCGTAGGCCACGATGGAGGCTTCAGTTTTCTTCAGTAGCAGCGCCAGTTGCTCGATCTCCTTGGAGGTCAGGCCGGCGAGCATATTGCGCTGCGTTTCCAGATGCTTTGAAATGACCTCGTCAATGAGCTCCTTGCCATGGTCCGTCATCTGGGCGTAGACCACCCGACGATCCTCCTTCGACCGAACCCGCTCAATGAGGTTTTGTTCCTCCATACGGTCCAGTCGGAAGGTGATGCCGCCCGTAGTCAGCATGGAAGAACTGGCCAGTTCACCAGCGGTCTTCCGGTGCGGAGGGCCGGATCGACGCAAGTTCGCCAAAACATCAAAGGATGCCAACGTGAGCCCGTACTCCTCGTAGTTCACATCCTGCACAGCTCGCTGCCGTGCCACCAGGCTCTGCAAGCGGCCAAAGACGCCGATGGTCCTGGGATCAAGGTCCGGACGTTCGCGGTGCCAGTCCTCAATAATGGCGTCCACGGCGTCCGTGTCTGTGTTCCGCGATTCGGTGGTCATGCGCACTCTCTCCTTCATTTGGTCTAAGCATCTTAACACTGAGCTTCCCAACGAAGGCAGCAATTCTGAGCACTTCCCACCGGGGTCTTGCAGCGCGTCCTACTATATCTTAGTCTTGAGATAGTTAGAGTCGAGAGAGATTGGAACCATCTCGGCTTTTGCGAACTCAAGCAAATAACCAATCCGAGAGAGGTCCATCATGAGCGACGTTATCGAAAGCAAGTTACCGGAACTTGAGGAACTGATTGATTCGGCCATCGCCTCCCGTGAGAGCCGGGTTGTTGACTTCAATACCCTGAAATTCCAGACGAAGATGGGTGAAAAATTCCGGCGGGGACAAGTCCGCTACATCGGTTCCGGAGCTACCGGAGACCACTCGGACGACAACAACATCCTCCAGGCGGAGCACTTCACCTTTTCCAACATGGTGTTGCCCGCCGGATGCGTAGGTCCTGAACACACGCACCCGGACGTCGAAGAGGTGTTCTTTGTCCTCGAAGGAGAGGTGGAGTTCAGCGTGCACGACGTGGAAGACGGCAACAAGAAAGCAAGCCGCGTGCTGGGCTACCGCGATCTGATCCGCGTCCCGGCCGGGGTTCCCCGGAGTTTGCGCACGGTCAGCGATGTTGACGCAATTATCTGCGTGATCATCGGTGCCATGAAGCCGGAGATCCCGTTCTATCCGCCCACCTCGGAGATGTACGGCGTGACCCGCTAGATCTTCGAGAACCCGGGTACCGGCCGATGTGGCCGGTACCCGGGTTTTGTTTTTGCTGAATGGTTTGGGTGCGCAACGGCATTCCGTACAGTTTTGGAGCTTGACTGCCTGTCTACGCAGGGACCGGAGCTGCCGCGGCATCCTCCGTCACCGATGGAGGACTTGCCAGGATCGGGGCAGTAACCAGCGCACGGTCATAGACGACCAGGGCATTGTTTTCGATGATCTGTTCCTTGGAGGTCACCAAGCCTGTGCGCTTGTCCCTGGTTAGCCTCACCACCCTGTTATGGCGGTAGACCTCTCCCCTGGATTCGTGGAAGTAGGCATCCTCTTCGCGGATGTGGAACTTGACGTCCGGAACACGCTCAGCCCGAAGTTCACCACACAGGTATTCATCATTGGTACTGACCAGGAACTGAAAGGACTGGTCTGTGTCGTTGCGAACCCTATAGTCCAAGTAGTTGTAGATGATTGAGGTGCCCGAGCCGAACGGGATTTGACGGTTGAAGTCCGGAAATAGATCCAAATCTCCATGGTGGTGATGCTCGACCACTGTGAGCTCGCTATGCAAAACCATCCAATGCAGAAGGTTTGTGAACTGACACAGCCCACCGCCGATGCCTGAATCGGCCCGGCCATGGTTGATAACCAAGCCCTCGCGGTAACCCTTCGCTTCGGTGCAACTTCCCACAAGCTTCCAAAATGAAAAAGTCTCGCCCGGACGAATAACCACAGAGTCCACCAGCGGAGCTGCGATTCCCAGACTGACCGCTTTGTTCTCTTGCAGATGCAAGTCCACGTTCCCAAGCTTGCGGCGGATCAGGGAGTTGTGACGATAGACCACCGCCGGCAGATGTTCGCCTGCCCGACGCTTTGCGAACGTCACAGGAGAAAATAAGTCCTGCAACTTCCTCGTCAGAATCATTCGTTGAACAGCAAGTCGGTACGTCAGTGGCGAGAGCTCACAGAACAGTTTTCGTGCCATCGTTCCCCAATAAAAAAGCCCCTTGCGGGGGCCGCCCAACCGGAATGCCGGCATCACTCCAATCATTCCAGACGCTGGATGAAAGGCGGAAAACGAGAGTCGACGTTGTTGCGCCTGGCAGACGCAGTTGCTGCCCAGTCCAGTGAAGAAAGAACCTGCAGCTCGAAGAGTTACGGGCTGCAGGCTCCTTTCCGTATCCACCCCATTGGCCAGTGGAAACACCAGCATGGAGAAGGGCTAGGCGAGTCCCTCTGAGAGAATCGCGGCCTGTTTCTGGGCATCGGCATCGTGGACCCGACGGATCCTGGCTACGCCAAGATCGTGCTGATACAAGTGCTCATCCTTATCCGCATCTGCAGCCAGCGCCTCCAATAATTCCCGGTCCTGTTCCAAGACCACCCAGTGCTTTTCTTCAAGGGTTGTCTTGTACATGAATCGCCAAACGTCCCGTTCCCAGTCTGAAACGGTCCGGGTACGCCAGTGGAAAACGGCGGATGTATGGGCATCGATGGGAGTGGACATTCCTACGATGCCGAACGAACCCCCGGGACCTGCCGAATCGGCATACGGGATCTCCAGGTCCACGTAGTCCATGGCTTCACGGCAGTACTCCACCCAGTCGAAGTTCTTCCCGCGCTGGTCCGTTTTCTCGAAGAAGAATCCACGATCGGTCTCGCGGATGCGGAAACGGGCACTGGTGTCACCGCCAAACATGGAATGCGAGTCACGGTGGAGGAACGCACCGTGCATCGGGTCCAGGACGTTGTCCATGTAGAAACGCCACGGACTATTCCATTCAGCGTAGTTGGAGAACCATGAAACCTCAGGGTTATCCAGGCGATCGGGCAGCTTGAACGGAGTTACCTCGGAGTCCTCGGTCAATGGCATGAAGGCAAAGATCATGTCAGCGCCTTCCTCCACAGCAAGCGAAGCTGTGACTGTCTTACCCTCGAGCGCGCAACCCGGCATGCCCGGAACCGAAACGACGGTGCCGAGGCCGTCCACCTGAACGCCGTGGTACTTGCATGCCACCCGGTCCCCCAGATGTTGGCCCACAGACAAAGGGGCGCTGCGGTGGGGACAGCGATCCTCCAACATTCGAATTTGGCCCCTGGCATCGCGGAACAGCAGCCAATCGACGCCCAGGCGCCGGACTTTAACCATGTCGCCGGGACCCACGAATCGTGACGGGTAGATGGGATACCAGCGGTCCCTCAGTCCCGTGGCTGCCAGTTCTGCGGCATCGAGTTGACGCCGGGTGCCGACGACAGTTTTGGTCTTGGCCCTGCCGGCCCTGGCTCCGGTGGCAGCGCTTACAGTTGCAGTTGTCATGTCCTACTCTCCCAGTCGTCGCATTTCGGAACGGAATCGGGTTTCATCCCACGGTTCACCGTCCGGGGCGTTCAGGCCCAGATTGTTCAACCCCGAGATGATGGCCGGCAGCTCGTGGCTACCACTGGCGAAAATCTCGGACAAGGCTCCGGCGAGCTTCAGCTCATAAGGATTGGCAGGACCCACCCGGGACTGGTTGGCGTCAAGATACTGCTCAGGCACTGTGTTCCTCCTGTGTTTCGGTGACGGTGTGCAGACCTTCAGCGATGTTCATGAATGACCTGCTCCACTCGTTGAATGAGTGGGATCGGCTCTGGTGCGCTGGAACGGCGGTGTTGTCGATGATGACAAAGACTCCGTTCCTGATTCCCCCGGCGATGCTTTGCGGTATGGAGATATCGTTGTCCATGTCCGGGGCGGCGGCAATGACCAACGACGGCGCCCGCACCCGCCGGAGCGTGGCGACGAATCCCTCCACCGATGTGTCCACCACTGGGTCGCCCAGGATGACACTCTTAATCTGTTCCGGATGCCGTGCAGCGAGCATGATGGCCCCGTACGCGGCTGTTCCGCTGGCAAGAATGTGCGCTGGACCGGTGGTGGACTCGGAGAGGGCCGACGAGGCTGCTTCAACCCACGCGTCCATTTGGCCGGGCGGACCGGTGACGTCGCCGTCAACACCGAGTCGGGGTTCCCAGGCACGGGCCCCCAACGCGTCAAGCTGTTGGGCGAACCATTCGGCTGCTCCCTCGCCGCCGTGCAAGCACACGACGTCGTGCTGTGGCACCACCGCGCCTGGCTCATGGCCAAGGCGCGGATCTACTTCCGTACTTGAATTCATGTGCTCTCCTGCTCCTCTACTGCTGTGGGGTTGGAATATGCACCGGCGGAACAAACGCACCCGGTACAGGATCCAAAGCGGTGACGTCGATCTCGATCACCGCCGGACCCCGAACCGCGAGCGCTTCCACCAAGGCCCCGTCAAAGGTGCCGGGGCCGCGCACCCGCCAGAACGGCAGATTCAGCGACTCAGCCAGCAAGGCAAAGTCCGGCGTGTGCAGGTTGACTCCTGCCTCCGCGAAGCCGTTGGCCTTCTGCATGTTGCGCAGAACCCCGTAGCCGCCGTCATTGAACACGAGCACCACGCACCAGACCGCTGATCCGGCGAGGGAGGCGAGTTCACCAAGATGAACGGCCAGGCCACCGTCGCCGGCAATCACTACCGTGGGAACGTCCGGACGGGCACAAGCCGCCCCAATGCCCATGGCCAAACCCTGGCCGATGCCGCCTCCCAACGGAAAGATGTTTGTTTCGCGGGAGTACATCTCCAGCAGGCGGTTACCCCACTGGCTGGAGGGGATGGTCACATCACGTGCTACAACGGATTCCCGATCAAGGCGGTCCCTGAGGCTGTGGCAAATTTCGGCATAACCACCGATGTACTCGGTCAATGTTGCCCGTACCTCGAGGCGTACATCCTGCACGTGCTGCGCCAACGCTGGATCCACAGAATGGCTACCCAACTGGCTAACGATCGCCTCCAGAATTGCCCGGGAGTCGCCCACCAGACCCACGGCGGCCGGATACACCCTGCCCACGGCTTCAGGATTCAGATCCAGCTGAATGTGAGTGGCCGGCAGTTTGAGCGAATAATGCTGCGTCTCGTTGGAACGGAAATGCGTGCCAACACTCAACAACACATCAGACTGTTCGATCAGCCGGACGGCTGCGGGAGTGGTAGCAAAGTTCCCGATGACAAGATGGTCATCCTCTGGAACCACGCCCCGTCCCGAGTTGCTGGTCAGGAGTCCGGCGCCCAGAAAGTGCAGCAGAGCCGCAAGTTCCTTGTCCGCGCCTGCCGCTCCTCCGCCGGCCCAGATGAGCGGGCGCTTGGCACCTGCCAGGAGCCGGACCGCCTCGGCGACCGCATCGGCGTCGAAATCCGGTAAGGGCTTCACCTGCGCGTCGATGGGGCGCTGATCATCCGGATGGGCCAGGTACTGCAAATCTGTGGGCCATTCGATGCTGGCCGGTGTGTGAGGTGAGGAGAGCAGGTGTGCGATTGCCTCCTCCAAGTCAGCTTCCGCGTCCTTGCCGTTGAAGATGGTGCGGGCATAGCCGGAGACCGCGTGAAGCATCTGCAACTGGCGTGGGACCTCATGGATCACTCCACGGTTGCTGCCCATGAACTCGCTGTCGATCTGGCCGGTAATGTGCAGCACACGGCTTCCAGCGGTGAGCGCCTCCACCATTGAACCGGCGGCGTTGCCGGCTCCTGTACCGGTGCTGGTCAGGGCAATTCCGATTTTGCCGGAGGCCCGGGCATACGCGTCAGCCGCGTTGACTGCAGCGGCCTCGTGGCGGACCGCCACAAAGTTCAGCTCCCTGTCCACCGCCTCGACGAGGGGAAGATTGTGAATGCTGATCACGCCGAAGGCCGTATCGATGCCGTGCCTGCGCATTACACGGACCAGGACGTCACCGCCTGTTGGCCCCCTCGGGACCGTTGCTGCTTGTGTCACTGACATATCTGGACCTCTTTCGTGATGAAGTTCCGCTGGCTAGACATAGCGCCCAACGCCACCGCCGACGTCGATGGTTGCTCCTGTGGTGTAGCCGCTGAGGGGCGAGAGCAGCGAAACAATATGGAAGGCCACCTCCTCGGCAGTGCCGAAACGGCCCAGCTTGATGCCGCGGTTGGCAGCGATTTCGGCACTCCAAGCCTCGTAGTCGAGCTCGGAGCCGGCTTCCTCGAAGCGCCGCCGCCACTGACCGGTGTCCACCAGGCCAAGGAGGACCGAATTCACCCGTGTTCCCTCTGTTGCCAGATCTTCGGAAAGGGAATGAGTGAGGTTCAGCAGTGCGGCGCGGGCAGCTGAGGTGGCAGCCAGGCGCAACTCCGGCTGCCGTGAGAGGATCGCATTGACGTTGACCACCGAGCCGTGTGGTGATGCATTCAGGGCAGATCTGGCGGAACGGACCATGTTCAAAACGCCGAAGATCTTCAGGCTGAATTCATCACGCAGCTGCTGGTCCGTGGTGTCCTGGAGTGTGGCCATCAAGGAACGGCCGGCGTTGCAGACCAGGCCATCAACGGCGCCAAACCGATCTAGGGTGCCCGCGATAAAGCTGTTGGTGGCATCTTGGTCCGTGACGTCGCACGAAGCAAGGTAAATCGAGTCCTTGTCCGCCCAGGAAAACTCGTCGAATGCTGCGCCCAAGCGGACGGCGTCGCGGGCACAGGCAGCGACCTTTGCGCCTTCGCTCAGCAAATAGCGTGCAGTGGCAAGGCCGACGCCGGAGCTCGCCCCGGTGACAACCACCGTGCGGTCCTTTAGTTGCAGGTCCATGTGTGGGACTCCTTGTTAGTGTTTTTCTTCGCTGCTGGGCGGTTCGGCTCAGCGATTCAGTGGCTTGCGACTTCGGTGGCCAGTGCCTTCAGTGGCTTCAATGGCTCATGACGAAGCCGCCATCCACCACGATGGTCTGGCCGGTGATGAAGCCTGCAGCATCGGATAGCAGGAACTGGACGGCACCTGAAACGTCCTTGGGTTGTTGGTCCCTTGGCAGCACGCGGTTCTCTTCATAGAGGCGGTAGCGGGAGGCCGGCACTGACTCGGTGGCTTCCACCCGCGTCAGGCCTGGAGCAACTGCGTTGACGCGGACACCGGCTGGTCCCGCGTCGCGGGCCATTGTCCGGGTCATCGCCAGGACTGCCCCTTTCGATCCGACATAGTGGACCAGGCGGGGAGAGCCGTACAGCGCTGCGTCTGAGGCGATGTTGACGATGGACCCTGTCTGGCTTTGTGCAAGCTGGGGGTAAAGGTGTTTGCTGACCAGCCAGGTCCCGTAGGCATTGACAGTCATCACCCGCTGGAAGAAGTCCTCGTCCAGTTCCCAAAAAGTGTCACCACCTACGCCGTCGGCAAGTGCCGCATTGTTGACCAGCGCATCGGCGCCGCCCAGGCGCTGGACTACAGCGGCCAGGTCTGCCACCGAGGCTTTGTCAGCAATGTCCGTAATGACCGCTGTCGCGTCGAAGCCCTGTCCACGGAGTGTTGCGGCAGCTTGCTCGGCGAGGTCTGTGTTCTTCTCGGCTATGACTACCCGGTCTCCGCTGCCTGCCAATCGCTGGGCGATGTCGAAGCCGAGTCCCCGCCCGGATCCAGTAACTACTACGAGACGCGTCACCGAAGGTCCTCCCAGAAAGCGAGGATGGCAGCGGACATCTCCATCGGCTTTTCCTGCACTGCGGCGTGCCCTGCACCGGGAATGATGCCCAGCGTGGCACCTGGAATGTTCTCTGCAAGGACCCTCGATTCCGCCACGCCCGTGATCACATCGTCCTGGCCCACTAAGACCAACGCCGGGATCCGGAGCCGAGGCAGCAGATCCGTGGTGTCGCACTGCGCCATCATGGTGGCGGCCGATGCAAAACCGGATAGGCGGACGGCGGCCATGTCCGCCCGTACAGCTTCGGCAACCCATGCGGGGGCGGACGGGGATACCAGTCTTGCGGCTCGCCGGGCCGCAAGAACTTCGGGGCCGACGGCGGCCAGTTCAGGAACGCGCGCCAGCATGCGTTGCGCGGCGGTCGCGGTAATTCCCGAACCCCTGGTGCTGTCCGCCAACACAATGGACCGCACTGCCTCAGGTGCTTGGGCGGCTATCCGGGTGGCGATTACTCCTCCCCATGACGTGCCGATCAGGTGGGCTGGGCCAACATCCAATGTGGCCAGGATGTCCAGCACCAGACCTGGATGATCCAAGCCATCCAGTGGAGCTGATGATTCGCCGTAACCGGGTGCATCCCAGCAAAACGTCTGGTATCCGTGTGCGCTCAGCAACTGAGCAAGGGCACCACAGGAAGACGCGGCGCCGCCGATGCCGTGCATGAGGAAGACAGGGGTTCCTTCGCCGCGAATAACCAGGGAGACCCCGTGGACAGTTTTCCGGCGTTCGGCAACAGTCAACGCTGTTTCGGTGGCTGGCTGCAACGAGGTGCTACGCATGGGCTTTTTCTGCCGCAGGAGCTTCCAGTACGGAGAAGTAGTCCTCACGCCCAGGGACCACCAGCGACCTGTACCCGCTATCCGGAATGCCAGCCATGGCGCTTCGCACCGCGGTGGTGGGCGGACCTGCCGTTCCCCACTGATCGGACAGTTCCGGCGTCCGCTCCCACGTGCGGCACAGCCAACTGTCCTCGTCCACTTGGGCTACTTCGGAGGTGTATTCGCAAACCAGGCCTGAGGGGTCCGTGAAATACGAAAACGTGTTGTCACCCGGGCCATGCCGGCCCGGCCCCCACTGGGGCGCGATGTTGTGCCGTTTCAGGTTGCCGATCCCGCGCATGAAGTGATCAATGCTCTGCATCTCGTAGGCCACGTGATTGACCGAAGTCCAGGGTGCTTGGTTGAACGCGATGGCATGGTGCTCGCTGTTGCACCGCAGGAAGGCCATCTGGTGCTCGGACCAATCTGAAATCCGCATCCCGAGCACCTGCGTATAGAAGGCTGTTGCGCGGTCAATGTCCACGGTATTGAGCACCACGTGGGCGATCTTGCGTGGAAGGGCCCGCCGGCCTGCGGGCTCCTGGCTGACAACCGCGTGGACGTCGGCGGAAAGTTCAACCAGCCTGCCTTCGGGGTCCACCAACTGGAGACCATAGCCGCCGGCAGCATCATCCAGAGGTCCGGGTTCACGGAAAAGTGGAATCCCCAGGGCAGTGAGCTTGGTAGCTGCACGGTCAACGTCCTGAGGCGTGGCCAGTGCGAAAGAGACCCCGCCCAAGGCATTCTGCTCGCCTCTTTCGAGCCTCAGGATGTGGTGCTCTGAACCGGTTCCGCGGAGCCAGAACTTGTCCGTGTCCTCCTCCACGGTGGAGAGGCCCCAGACTTCATGGTAGAAATCCCTGGCTGGCCGGGTATCGGGCACTTTCAGGGACACGGAACGCAGGGACCGCAGATTGCAGACAGGCTCTGCTGAGAAATAGTTCATGGGAATCAACCTTCAGTCGAGTGATTTTCGTACTAGAGATCCAAAATCAGGTCCCGGGACCGGCAACGCGAGACGCAAACAAACATGGATTTGTTCTCCGCCCGCTCGGCCGGGGAAAGCAGGAAATCACGGTGCTCAACGTCTCCCTCGATGACTCCTGTTTCACAGGTGCCGCAGATGCCTTCCGCGCATGAGCTGGGAACGTTGACGCCGGCGTCGTTCAAGGCCTCCAGAATCGAAACATCGGGCCCAACGGCGATCCGCTGGCCAGTGCTGTGGCAGATGACGTCGAAACTTGTCTCATCGAGTTCCGCTCCGGGCACGAGGTCCGGTGCTTTGAACCGCTCAATCCTCAATTGCGATTCGTCTGCCATGGCGCCGGCTACAGCTTGCATCAAAGATTCAGGCCCGCAGGCATACACCAATGCTTCAGGCGGGAGCGAGCCGACTGCCTCTGAGAGATCCGCGAATTTGCCATCGGCTTCGTCGACAGCGTGGATAGTTATCCGATGCCGGGGCAGGTCCGAAACCTCCGGCAGGAAAGCCATTGTTGAACGTGACCGGCCCGTATATAGAAGGGACCAATCAGCTCCGACTGATTCCAACCGCCGCACCATGGAAATGATCGGGGTGATGCCAATACCACCAGCTACCAATGCGTAGCGCTCGGCATGATCAAGCTGGAAGTTGTTGCGTGGACCCTCAACCTTAATGAGGGTTCCCACGGGGAGCTCATCATGGATCAGCTTGCTGCCACCGCGGGAATCGGGCGTTCGCAGCACGGCCACAGTCCAGCTCGTGGGGTCTTCCGGATCCGAACACAAGGAGTATTCGCGAGTGAGCCCATTGGGCAGGTGCAGGCTCAGGTGGGCGCCAGGACGCCACTGCGGAAGCGCGGCCCCGGCAGGATCAACAAACATGATCCGGATGACGCCGTCGGCTTCCCAGGTTTTCTGGTACACCCTGAGCGTCAGCATTTTCGGTTCGGGGACATCAAGGGTCACCGCCGCACGGTTCTGAATTTCCACGCTCATTGGTCCTCATTTCCTCCGGTGCGCGATTGCTTCGATTTCCACCGTGGCGCCATAGGGCAGGGCAGCGACCTCCACAAACGAACGTGCCGGACGCGGCTCCTCGAACAGCTGCTCGTAGTGACTGTTCGCTTCGTTCCGCAGCGTCACATCCGTGACGAAATAGGTGGTCTTAATGACGTCAGCCAAGGACATGCCGACGGTTTCCAGTCGTTCGGAAAGCCTCGCCGCTGCGGCAACCAGTGCTTCTGAGCGGCCGGGTACGGCCGTACCACTTTCATCCACCGACAATGCGCCGGAGATAAAGCCGAATCCCCCGGCCACAAAGGCGGGGCTGTAGGGGTGGGCATTCATTGACGAACCTTTCGAACGCAGGATGGTGGTAGCCGGCCCAGCTAGTTGCCGGCCCATGGGATGGAAGCACCCGAGAGGTCGATGTAGATGCTCTTCTGGTGCATGTAGGAACGAATGCCGTCCCGGCCCTTTTCGGTGCCCAGGCCGCTTTCCTTAAGCCCGCTGAACGGGGTGGAGATACTGAACTGCTTGTAGGTATTGACCCAGACGGTGCCGGCCGAAACGGCTCTCGCTGTGCGCCAAGCCAGGCGGTAGTCGGCGGTCCAGATTCCGCAGGCCAAACCAAAGACACTGTCGTTGGCTTGAAGGATGAGATCGGCTTCATCCTCAAACGGCAGGATCACGGCCACAGGCCCGAAGATTTCCTCCTGGCAAATGACGTCAGAGTTGCTCACACCGGCAATGATGGTGGGCTCGTAAAACGCACCGGCCCGAAGCCTGGACTCCTTGGGCACGTTGCCACCGCAGAGGATCCGGGCACCAGCCAGCTTCGCGTCCTCAACCATCCTGGCAACGGCGTCCCGGTGGGCATGGGCAACCAATGGCCCAACTTGAGTGCTTGCGTCCGTTCCCGGTCCGATTCGCAGCGCTTCGGCACCTTTTACCAGTCTTTCGACGACGGCGTCGTAGACCGAACGCTGAATGAAGACACGCGAGCCGGCAATGCAGCTCTGACCGCTCGAAGAGAAGATGCCATAAAGCACGCCAGCCACAGCCTGGTCCAGGTCAGCATCAGCAAAAATAATGGTGGGCGATTTCCCGCCCAGTTCCAAGGTAATCGGCATAATTTTCTCCGCGGCAATATGACCCAGTTGGCGTCCCGTGGAAGTGCCACCAGTGAAGGAAATCTTGCCAACGCCAGGGTGTCGGGCAATCGCATCGCCAATGATGCGGCCCGGGCCCGGAAGGACCGAAAGCAGACCTGCCGGAAGGCCCGCCTGCTCACAAATCCGTGCCAATAGGAGCGAAACCCAGGGAGCCCAGACGGGTGGCTTCACCAAGACTGCGTTTCCCGCCGCGAGTGCCGGAGCAACTTTCTGTGCGTCACTGGCAATCGGCGAGTTCCATGGCGTAATGGCTCCTACTACGCCGATCGCCTCATAGGTGGACATGCTGAGGTAGTTCCCGCGGGGGGACGTCAGTGCATCCTCCATGGTTTCCAGTGCGGAGGCAGTGAAGCGGAAGGTGGCTGCCGCGCTCATGGCGAGCGCCTTGGTTTCCACAAGTGTCTTACCTGTATCCAGCGTCTGCAGTTCGGCAATGCGGTCAGCATTGGCCTCAATCGCTGAGCTGATGCGGTGGAGGACAGCGGCACGTTCGTGAGGGAGTTTCTTTGCCCATCCGGTCTCTTCCACGGCCTTCAGGCCAGCAGCTACCGCGGCGTCCACATCCGCCGTCGTTGCTCCATGGAGGGTGGCGAATACCTCTGAGTTGGCGGGATTGACGGATTCGATCAGTGCGCCGCTGCCTCGGCTCCACACGCCGCCCACATAGATTTCATCCCGCGTATCCAGGCTGTCCGTACTCATCATCGGCTTCCGTTCATCTCTGTGTCATTCCCGCAGCGTCAATTCATGCCGTGCCGCCCAAGGGTGGTGTGTACCAACCTGTGAACTACGTCATACAAAAAGAATATCAGTAGTAAGATACTTTCTGTCAAGATATTTAGTACCAAAGTTAATTTGGCTTTGACGCTGCATGCTCCAGCGCAATTCTGTGGATGGGCTCGCTGGTATGCGCCAAGGGCAAGCCTGAGCTCTGGTTTTTGGCAGCGATGATCTCCGCCATGACGGAAACCGCAGTTTCAGCAGGAGTTGAAGCGGAAAGGCCCAAGCCGATGGGCGAGCGGAGCGTCGCCACCGACCGATCAGTGTGGCCCAAGCCAATCAGGCTCTCCCGGCGGTCACGGGCAGTTCGGCGTGAGCCCATCGCGCCGATGTACGCAAAACCGTGCCTCAGTGCTACATCAAGGACCGGAACATCGAATTTGGAATCATGGGTCAACACACAGATGGCTGCATCCGGTGCGAGCCTTCCCATTGCGATTTCTTTCTGCAGGTAGCGCGACGGTTGATCGACCACGATCTCATGGGCTGAGGGAATCCGCTCGGCCGTCGCGAAGACAGCACGGGCATCGCAAACAGTGACGTGGAAGCCGAGGAAAGCCCCCAGTTGGGCCAGGGAGGCGGAGAAGTCGATGGCCCCGAAGATCATCAACCTACGGGCGGGACGGTAGACGTCGATCAGTAAGGACAGCGGCTTTTCGGTTCTGGTATCCGGCAGGAGAGTGACCGACGTCGTACTTCCGGAGGCTATTGCCTCCTGGACTGCAACCCCCGCGGCGCGGACCGCATCGGGAGCAAGGGCTGTACCTTCAAACAGCTCTTCGATTTCCGCAGTCTGCAGCACTAATTCGGATCGACCCACCAAGTCAGGCACGCCGTCGAAAATGGTGACCATGGCGCAGGGCAGATTCTCTTCCAAAGCCCTTTTCAGTGACCCAAAATGCCGGCAGGAGGCCGGAGCGTACTTCTGGATGAAAATCTCGACCGTTCCGCCGCACGTCAACCCGATGCCGAATCCGTCATCGTCTGAAATGCCAAATCGGTGGAGCTCCGGCACCCCGCTGGCGAGGACCCCGGCTGCTGCTCCGATCACGCTTGCCTCGATGCATCCACCCGAAACGGAACCGACCGGCGATCCGTCGTCGGTGACAAGCATGGATGTCCCGACTGCCCGTGGTGCGGAGCCCTCGGTGCGCACTACCGTGGCCAGGGCGACATGTTGATCGTTCAGCAACGATTTTTCCAGCGCCTCCAGCACCTCACGCATTTCCGTCGGCCCCGCCTTGGTGCAACCGCGCGGCGCGGATGCCGTTGTAGACGCGTTCAGGCGTCATGGGCAACGATGTGAGCTGTGCCCCGGTGGCGTCAGCAATGGCTTGGGCAATAGCCGGAGCAATGGGAAGCATGCCACCCTCGCCCATGCCCTTGGTCCCAAACGGTCCCGCGCCATGGCCTTGTTCCTGGGTAATGGAGGAAAAAAGTCGGGGAATGTCCTCGGCCAAAGGCACCCGGTAGAGGAGCGCCTCGCCATTCAGCAGCTCACCGTCTTCGTACCGCAGTTCCTCGAAGAGAGCCTGCGCCAACCCGAAGACCGCTGCGCCCTCGTCCTGGCCGCGGCAACCCAACTTGTTCACCACCTTGCCCGCGTCGCCACTAACCACCAGCTGCAATAGCTCCACCCGGCCCGTTTCCGGATCAACCTCCACTTCGGCAGCTGCCCAACCAATCTCCCAAAAAATGCAGGGTGCCTCCAGGGGTGCGCTGCTGGAGTTGCGGACCTTGTAGTAACCGTCCGCTGTGAACTCGAATCCCGTGCCGCCGAATCTGTCCAGAATCAGCGGCGGGAGCTCATAGGTGATGCCTTCAGCATCAACGATGTGCCAGTTGTCCAGACGGATCGATTGGCGATCCAGCATCAGGTGTTCGGCCGCCGTGTCAAGCACCGAACACTTCACTCGCTCCGCAGCCTGCAGGACGGCATGACCCATGACGGCGATGCCGGAAGAGGCGTTGGTGCCTTGATCGAAGGGGGTGTTGTCGGTATCAATAGCGGCATACTTCACCCGCTTCGGATCGCATCCAAGCGTCTCCGCCACGATCTGGCACAACGCCGAATGACCGCCTTGGCCCATTTCCACCAGCGCGCAATTCAGGAACACATCTCCGTTGGTGGTCACCTTGACCCGAGCTTGGGCAGGCTTGTTGACGCCGCCACCATCTTTGAGGCCGATGGCAACCCCCATGCCACGGTTACCTGAGCGCCGCCGATCGCGATAACCGATGGCGTCCGCCACCAGGTTCAGGCCATGTTTAAGGTCCGAATCTATGGGCGTTTCTCCGGGAACGAACTCCTCCCCCAAATCCTTGGCGTTCATTAGCCGAAGCTCAAGGGGATCTAAACCCAGCCGCTCGGCGATCAGGTCAACCTGGCGCTCACTGGCCCAGGTGGCCTGCGTTGCGCCGAAACCACGGTAGGCACCTGCGGGGACAGTGTTGGTGATCACCGCTTGGCAGACGGAATCTATTCGTTTCCAGCGGTAGGCGCCGGGCATCCGATACCCCGCTTTCTCCGCCACCAGCGGGCTGGCATCCGCGTAAGCCCCACCGTTAAGCAGCACCCGCGACTGGCGCGCCATGAACTCACCGTCTGCCTTGAGCCCGGATTTAACCGTGAGGACGGCGTCGTGCTGGCTCAGTGTCAGGAAGACTTCCTCTGTGCTCATGCAATAACGCACCGGCCGCCCACCCGACAACTGTGAGAGCCGGATGGCGACCGCCTCCGTTTTTGGGCCGTTCTTGGCGCCAAAGCCCCCGCCCAAAAGCGGGACGTTGACCCGGATGTCGTTCTCAGGCAGCCCGAAAACCCTCGCCAGTTCCTTGCGCATTGGGAAAGGGCTTTGAGTTGAGGTCCACACTTCGATTTCGTTCGCTGTGGCCTCGGCAACAGTGGCAAAGGGTTCCAAGTGCATGTGGTTCATACGGGAGAAGGTAAAGGTGTCCTCGAAGATGTAGTCGCAATCCGCCCAGACGCTTTCCTCTCCCGTTTCGTAGCGGAATTCGTAGCTCACGTTGTGGGCCGTGTGCGCCGCCCCCGAGGCTCCATCGCCGTACTCGGGATAGGCGGCGAACGGCTGGTCTGGAAAGATGGCGGGCGCGGAGGGCTCCATCGCTGCTCTTACATCAAAGACAGCCGGCAGTTGCTGGTACTCGATACGGATAAGATCCAGTGCGGCAAAAGCTGTACGTTCGTCCACGGCAGCTACTGCAGCCACGACGTCGCCAACATAGCGGACCGACTCTGTGGCCACAATCGGCTGGTCTTTGACGTAGGTGCCGTAGGAACGCAGGCCCGTGATTTCCTCGCGGGTGACCACGGCAGTGACTCCTGGCAGGGAGCGGGCGGCCGAAGCATCGATCCTCAGAATGCGGGCGTGCGCGTGCGGGCTTCGCAAGACCTTAGCGTGAAGCATCCCGGGCTTCTCGATGTCCACTGTGTAGACGGCACGGCCGGTGACCTTGGCGGTGCTGTCCAAGCGCGGGCGGTCGCGTCCAACGATCGGCGCATCGTCCGGAGCGCAAGGATTCACGGAGCCGGTCATTCCGAAACCTGATCCTGCTGCTTCGCCGCGGCCAGTTCCGCGGCGCGCTCCACGGATTCCAAAATCATCTCGTAGCCCGTACACCGGCAGGTGTTCGAACTGATCCATTCCCGGATCTGGTCCCGGTCCGGTTGCGGATTCTGCCGCAGCAACGCCGTGGTCAACATCAACATGCCGGATGTGCAGAAACCGCATTGGAAGCCGCCACATTCCCCGAATGCCTGCTGCTGGGCACTCAACGTGCCGTCCTGGGCTGCCAAGCCCTCAACCGTTTCAACACGTGTACCGTCAACGTCGAAGGCAAACGTGGAGCACGCAGCTACAGGAAGGTCATCAACTAAAACTGTGCAGGCGCCGCAGACACTGCGCTCACACGATGCACGGATCCCCTGTTTACCGCAGCCGTTGCGAAGCAGGTCCAAGACCGTGGTACTCGTAGGGACACAATGCCGTTCCGGGCTTCCGTTCAGCTCGAATTCAACCTTGTGGGTGAATGCTTCCTCGCTTGATTCCGGTGATTCAAGGTTCATGGCAGGCTATCCTTTCCTTTGGTTACCGGTTGCTTGGGCAAGAAGACGGCGGCAGAGAACGCCCACCAAGTGTCGGCGGTAGTCGATGGACCCCGCGTAGTCGCCCGCCTCGTCCGGAAGCTGAGCCGCCAGAACCCTGCCCACGGAAACCGGGTCAAGCTCGGCGATGTCAGTTGTCCCGGCAGTGTGCGACAGGACAAAAGGCTGCCGGTATTCACTGCCACAGACAGCAGAAACGTTGAGGCCGGCCACCGGGTCCTTTCGTACAGCGACGGACACGGTGCTCACCGGGCGCATTGACCGCTCGTAGCCGAACCACAACAGGGACGCAGTGTCGACGGCGACGGCGGTCAGAATGCCAGTATTGCCAATGTTCCGGTCCCGGAGTGAGTCCCGGTCCCAAAGTGAAGAGACGGGCAGGGCTTCAACGTCACCGCCTTGAAACTGCATCTGCCCACCCAGCGCCGCCAGAATGACAGGCATTTCGTATCTATATCGACGGGAAAGGAGATTGCCTCCGAGGGTGCCGCGATAGCGGATTCGAACTGTGGCAATTGATCCCCAGGCTGCTGCCAGGGCAGGCACGGTGGACAGTATTTCCGGGCTTCTGCTGCCTTCAGCGTGGCTCACCAAGGAACCAATCCGCAGAACCCCGGCATTATTCGATATGGCCTTCAATTCCTTGATCCGTTGCACGGAAATCAGCACCTCCGGCTCCAATCCCTCGCGGAATTGCGCCACCAGGTCCGAACAACCCGCCGCAATCACAGCCTCTGGATACTGTCGGGCAAGAGCCACAGCAGCTCCGAGCGAAGTGGGCTGATGCAATATAAAGGGTGGAAGGGCGGACTGGCTCTGGGCTATCAGCCCCGCCCCTAATTTCTGGCCTCGCATTGGTCAGCCTTCTTTCGCTTTCGCCCGGTAGGGGCTTTCTGCCGCGGCACCCTCGCCCGGCAAAACCTTGAGTTTCATAACAACCGGCCGGGCGACCCAACAACAGGCCGCCCGGCACGGTTACAGCGCGCACTACGCCGGGCGGTCACCCTTCAAGGTGACCCGGTGCATCAGCCTGTAGTGCGGGTGGTAGTCCCCCACCGCATAGTGTTGGGTTGATCGGTTGTCCCAGATCACCAGGGAGTTCGGTTCCCAACGGAAACGAACTTGGTATTCCGGGGTCCTGGCGAGGTCGGTGAGCATGTTTCGCAGCGAGTCCCCCAGTTGGGTTGAAATGCCCGTAAGCCGGGTGGTGAACAGCGCGTTGACGTAGACAAGCTTGCGGCCGGTTTCCGGATGCTTACGCACAACAGGGTGCGTCATGGGTGGATACTTTCGCCGGGTATCCTCGTAGCGCGCCTCGCCGTCGGGACCCTGGCGGACAACGCCGGTGAGTTCCTTTTCCCAGTCGTGCACTCCCTCAAGACCGTCAATGACGCTTTTCACGTTCTCCGGCAGCGCGTCATACGCGGCGGTCATGCTCGCCCAGAGCGTATCCCCGCCGCAGGGTGGAATTTCCTGGGCGTGAAGGCAAGTAGCGGAATTCGGCGTCGCTTGCCAGGTCAAGTCCGAATGCCAGACGTCTGTTCCGGCGGCCCGGCCACGCGATTCCAACACCTCGATGTGCGGATATTCGGGGAGGGAGGGGAAGAACGCACTTACTTCCTGGGGGTCGCCGAAAACCTTGGCGAATTCGATTTGATCATCCGGCGTGATGTGCTGATCGCGGAGAAACAGCACTTGGTGCTCGAGGAAAGCTTCCCGTAGTTCCGTCCGGCATTCCGGGGTGATCTCTTCACGTAGATCCAGTCCATGGATGTACGCCCCGATGGTGGGTGTTGCTCGTTCCAGCGTGAATGTTTTGAACTGTTGATCGTTGCCGCTCATGGTAGTTCCTTCCTTTTTTGGCGTTTGATACAGCGGAATGCTTTGTGTCACTCCGAATACGTGGATGCGGGGACCTCATCAGCCCCGGTCGCATCGCTGCGTCTCCCAGCCCGCGATGCCTTCTTTCGGATCACCCGTCCGAGCAAAACAGCGCAAGTGATGGACACCGTTCCGGCGACGAAGACGTAGAGCGAAGTTGAGACAGACGCATTTGTCGCAGCAAACAGGGCACCGGCAATAAGGGGTGCAATGGCGCTGCCGAAGAGATTGCCGAGAGTAGTAGCCAAGGACAACCCGCTATAGCGGACCTTTGCGTCAAAGGCGGTGGAGAAGTATGCCGGCGACAGTGCCCATGGGATATAGACGGCCACCGTTGCCGCAACGTAGCACACGGCGATGAGGCCATAAGTGCCCCCATCAAGGGCAAAGTACAGGGGGAAAGCAACGATGACGATGAGCGCAAGGCCCCACAAGTACACCCGCTGCCCGCCGAATTTGTCTGAGAGCGCACCGGCGATGGGGGTAACTACAAAGCCAATCGCAGACGTGACGATCACCAGGACCAACATCGCCGTCGAATCCAGCTCTCCGGACTTCCCTGCGTAAACAAAGTTGTACACGGTGATCAGGTAGAAGAAGATCCCAGGCGCCAGGCTGGCGCCGGCTACAAGGAACACTTGCTTGGGGTGTGTCCGAAGCACCTCGACTACAGGCAGACGCACCACGCCGTGGTTAGCTTTGACGCGATCGAACTCGGGGCTTTCCGCGACCTTCACACGAATAACCAGGCCAGTGATAACCAGGACCGCGCTGAGCAGGAACGGGACCCTCCACCCCCAGGCCATGAAGGCATCCTCCGACATCGACTCAAGGGGTATGTACAAGGTCATGGCCAGGATCAGCCCGACTGCAACGCCTGCCTGCGGCCAGCTACCGAAATAGCCTCGCTTCCCTTCGGGGGAATGTTCGGTAGCCATCAGCACTGCACCGCCCCACTCTCCCCCGAGTGCGAATCCTTGGGTCAGCCGCAGTATGACCAGCAGAATCGGGGCGAAAACGCCTATCGAGTCGTAGGTGGGCAGTAGACCAATGGCTACAGTGGCGATGCCCATGATGAGGATGGTGAGGACCATCATAGGCTTCCGGCCTGCCCGGTCACCGAAGTGCCCAAAGACGATGGCCCCGATGGGACGGGCGACGAAACCGGCCGCGAAAGTGGAGAACGCAAGCAAGGTCCCGGTTGTCGGGTCGAAGCCAGGGAAGAAGAGCTGGTGAAAAACGAGCACCGCTGCGGTGCTGTAGATAAAGAAGTCGTACCACTCGATAGTCGTGCCGATGAGGCTCGCGAAGGCGACCTTCCTCGGAGAACTCGCGCCCGATGGTTGTGCGACCACTGCACTCATATTGTGCCTCCAGGTAATTTTGCGAACAGTCGGCCCCGCTATGCGTGGACCCTGGTGATCAGGGCTGCCTTAGGCACCTGTCTCAGAATGAGCTTTGAAGTGATGCAGATTACTTCAGTAGTCATTATCTTATGACTGAGATGCTTTGTGCGCAAGATCTCATTTCTCATGGAATGTGGCCGGAAAACTCAAACAGTCCGCGGACTCGAGGAGGCGCTGACCCTCACTGGGTGGTGGGAGCTATGAGGCCTCTGGCAATCTGTTCAAGAATTTCCTGGATGCCATTGATATCCCGAAGGAACGGAGTGCGAACAACGCTGCTGATCACATGCAACGCCGCCTTAACCCGGATCCTGACCACTTCCTGATCGGCGCCGGGGTAAACGTCCTGGACGAGCGAGGTGACATCGGTGATGTAGTCACCTTGGGCCTCCACCAAGTTCCGCAACTCCCGTTCGGGAAGGTGCGGACGTTCTGACACGGCCAATTGCAGGAATTCCGGGCTTCCCAGTGAGAACGCAATGTATGAGGAAAGAATGCGCTCCAGCGCCTCTGCAGCATCAGCGGCTTCAGTGAGAGCCCGCGACATGTCCATCCACCGCACTTCCTTGGCGCGATGCAGTGCTGCGGCAAGCATTTCCGCCTTACTGTCGAAATGGCGGTAAATGCTGGGACCCGCCACTCCAACTTCGGCGCCGATGTCGTCAAGGCTGACGGCGTCAAACCCGTTCGCAGCGAACTGTCGGATTGAGGCTGCCAGCAATGCCTCACGGCGGGTGCGCGGCAAGTCGATGGGCCCGCTACGGTGATTCGTCGCTGCTTCAATCGGGGGCATTGGCATGACCAGTAGTGTGCGGGCGAGCGTGGTCAGCTGGGATTCTTCGTCCGCACGCGAGAGCCGATTTGGGTCGTGCGAAACACTGATCATCGCCGCAAACATGGCCCACGCGCGCAGGTCCGCCTCGGCGGCGGGCAGGGCGGAGCTGCCGGACTGCAGCTTGCCGCTGATGGCGAACTTGATACCGCTGGCGATATCGAAACGGATGGCAGGCGGGAGATGCCGGGATTCACGCTCCCACAGGACACCATTTTCCCGGTGCACCAGAATGGCCCGTCCCAGCGCCGTGACCAACTGTTCGAGGTCGCCGTCGGGCGTCTGGGTAATGCTATCCAAAACGGGCTGGAGACTGGCCACCACTGCCTCGCGAAGAAGCTCACCCTTGCCTGGAAAATGCCGGTAGAGGGCGGATGGCTGCACTGCCATCGCCTTGGCCACATCAGTCATGCTGACTTGGGGGTACCCCTTCTGCGCGAAGAGGTCGCCTGCCGCAGCAAGTATCAGCGCGCGCCGGTTCCGCGGCCTAGTGCCGCGCTCCGGGGCGGTGGAGGACTTTTTCATGTTCTTAAGATTAGTCGCATTCACTTATTGCGCAATAGCCCGCTACGTGCCAAAGTTTAAGAACAACCTGCGGATCACTGAACTTCACTTACGGATAAGCCAGTTGACGCGAGACAGCGATGCCTCACCCTGGCAGACACATGAAGGTTCCCCGCAACATAAGCACCGGCCAGAAGTCCCCCGCAGCCGATGCCGATTCACTTACGGGACGCCAAGGTGGCTCGTAGACCCCAGAGAAACAACGCAAGAACGAGACACCCCGATGGACAGGATTTTCAGGGCGCTTGCGGCGCCCCTTCCGCGAGTTTCCATCCCACGCGATAACTCAACGCACCGTCCCAACCCAAAGTTCAGTGCCGTGACAAAGGAGTCCCACATGAAACGACGTGCAATAGTCGCTGTTGCTGCACTTTGCGGCTTCGCAGCCCTGACTGGCTGCAGCAGCGGGAATGACGCCCCCAATGCCTATGCCGTCAAGACGGACATTCCGACGGCAGCTGCAATGGACCCGGCAATCCTGGATGCCGCCCGCAAGGAAGGCTCGCTTTTGGTTTACGGCGAGGCGAATGAGGCGACCATGAAACCGGTACTGGCTGCTTTCCAAACCCAATACCCCGATATCAAGACCAGCTACATCAGCCTTGGCGGCACCGAAAGCTTCCAGCGCTACCTCAACGAGAAAGCCACTGGCGGAAAGACGGCGGACGTCATCGTCAGCCTGCAAGGCGCGAACTTCCTCGATCTGGTCAAACGTGGTGACATACAGGACTTCACACCACCTGCCGCCGCGCCACTGCCCGACTTCGCGAAACTCGCCCCCGGCGTCTTCGCAATGGAACTGAACCCGGTCATGGCACTGATCAACACCACGCTCCTGCCCGAATCTGAACAACCCGATTCCCTGGAGGCCCTCGCCAGGATGTCCAGTGACCCCAAACTCGCAGGGAAGATCGTCACTTATGACGGCACTACCGAGTTTGGCTACACGGTTAATCACGCATACATAGCCAAGGCGGGAGAGGCCGGCTGGAGCGTCTTGGATCAGCTCGGAAAGAACACCAAGGTGGAAGCCAGTGCTGGGCCCATGTACAACAAACTCCTGCAGGGCGAGTACACCATGTCCTACTTCCAGTCCGGCGCTACCCGGCCACTCCTCACCGGCGCTACCGCGAAGGTGCTGAACTACAAGTTCTTCAAGGACGGAACACCCTTCATGCCCCGCGGTGCCGGAGCAACAACCGGGGGTAAGTCCCCCAATGCGGCCAAAGTGTTCCTCAACTTCCTGATTGACAAAGCCGGCCAAACCGCCGGTTGCGCCGGCGGGTTCGCACCGTACTTGGAGGGGGTGGACTGCCCGGTGAACCTCGCGAAGGTAACAGAGCAATTGGGTGCGGAGAACATCAACATCGCCAGGTGGGATGAGGCCCTGGTGAACGATGCACCGGCCTTCAAGAACCGCTGGAAGGAAGCATTCGGGCGATGAGCAGCTCCACCCTTACAGATCCCAAGGCGGCGCTACCGCCGTCGGGTGTTGGAAGCATCAAGCGAGCATGGTTGCCGGAGAAAGTCATCCACTACGGTGTCTGGATCCTCGCAGTCCTGCTGATCCTCGGTCCGATCGTGCCGATCGTCTGGTCATCACTCTGGTCCACGCCGCTCTATGAGGGCGGCGGCAGCGGTACCTTGGACAACTTCCGGAAACTGGCGACCGATCCTCTCTGGTGGTCAGCCGTGGCCAACAGCCTACAGTTCGCCGTTTTCGCCACCGTCGGGTCAGTTCTGGTTGGGACCACAGTGGCCTTGTTGGTTGCCCGCACCGACCTCCCGCTGCGGAGGCTCTACTCAGCCCTGATCGTCCTGCCTTTGGTCCTGCCTGGACTAGTGCTCATCGTCGGGTGGCAGTCAATGTGGTCGAAGAACGGATATGCCACACATTTACTGGAACAGTACACACCGTTCACAGTCCCCTTTGACCTCTACAGTGTTGCAGGAATGGTGGTCATGGGTACGGTCCTTGGCTCGCCCGTGGTCTACCTCTTTGCCCGGGGGACGCTGTCCTCAGGCGATTCGACACTCGAGGAAGCCGCCCGTTGCGCCGGCGCCGGTCCCTTCCGTGCACTGCTTTCGGTGACTCTGCCGTTGCTGCGCCCGGCCTTACTCAACTCCGGGCTGCTGGTCTTCGCTTTGGCGCTGGAAACACTGGGCATTCCCCTCATCCTTGGTACTTCAAAGAACATCGACATGATGTCCACCTACCTGTACCGGCAGTGGACAGGAAGCGCCGACGGCGGTGGAGGAGTTCTGCCTGCAGGTGCCGTCATGTTGTTGCTCGCCGTCACTTTGCTGCTGTTGCTGCGCAACCGCCTGGCCGGCGACCTTGCCCGCTTCACCACGACCGGCGGCAAGTCATCCAGGCCGGCAGTCGTCGTCAGATTAGGCCCCTTTGGCTGGTTGCTGTCTGCCGGCGTCGGAGTTCTTCTTGGTTGCGCAACCCTGGTGCCGCTCAGCGGGGTGGTTCTCGCCTCCGTCACCGCTGTTCTGACCCCGGCGATCAACCCGTTCAGCCTGCTGACACTTGACCATTTCTCGGCGATTCTGACCAATCCGCTCTACACCGGAGCTATTGGCAACAGCTTGCTGATTGCCACAGTCGGCGCCGCCATCGCGACAGCCTGTATCGCCGTCATCGCATTGGTTGCCCACCGTTCCAGCTTCCGGTTCCGGGGATCCTTGGAGCACATCGTGCTTTATCCCCGGGCAGTCCCAGGCCTGATCACCGGTATGGCCTTCTTCTGGACGTTTGCAATCCTGGACCAGTCCGGAACTTTCAGAGCCACACTTTGGGCGGTGGGAATCGCTTTCGGGGTCCGTGCACTCGCCATGGGTTACGCGGCGTTCTATCCGTCACTTGCCGCGCTGGGTGCGGACCTGGACCGCGCCGCGCGCTCGGCCGGGGCAGACTGGTGGACAGCGATGCGCACCATCATCCTCAGCCTGCTGAGGCCAGCCATGGGCATCTCATACGTCCTGCTGTTTGTAGCAATGCTCAATGAAGCCGACGCCGCAGTTTTCCTGGTGACCCCTGAAACCCAGGTTCTTGGACTGGCAATGCTTCAAATCGCAGCAAATGGCCTCGGCGGCACCGTCGCCGCCCTCGGAGTTATCCAACTCGTCATCACCGCAGCTGTCCTGGGCGCAGGACGCATCCTGTTTGGAGTTCGCCCTAATGTCTGATCTGGTCATCACCAATCTCACCAAGAAATTTGGCCGTCTGACGGTCTTGGACAACGTGTCAGTGACAGCCTCCGACGGACAGATCCTGACGTTGCTGGGGCCCAGTGGCTGCGGCAAATCCACAACACTCTGGTCCATCGCAGGACTGCTCAAGCCGGACGGAGGCAGCATTGTTGTGGGCGACCAGACCTTGTTCAACCACGACTCTTCCGCCTTCCTGCCGCCGGAGCGCCGCGACTGCGGCGTGGTTTTCCAGTCCTATGCCGTGTGGCCGCACATGAAAGTCCGCGACAATGTGGGCTATCCGCTACGGCTGCGACGCTACAAGGCCGAGGCACTTCGCAAACGCGTCGATGAAGTGCTCGAGCTGGTTGACCTCTCTGATCAGGCAGATCGCTATCCTCATCAGCTCTCCGGCGGTCAGCAACAACGGGTGGCGCTGGCGCGCGCCTTGGCCTTCCCTCCGCGCCTACTGCTCCTGGACGAGCCGTTTTCCAATCTTGATGCCAAGCTGCGGGAACGGACCCGCGATTGGTTGCTTCAGTTGCAACGCAAGATTGGCGTCACCACGGTATTTGTGACCCACGATCAAGACGAAGCCTTGGCAATGAGCGACAAAATTGCGGTCATGTCTGCCGGAACCGTCCGCCAGATTGGTACTCCGGAGCAGATCTACAACGATCCCGCCGATCTCTTCGTTGCTGATTTTGTTGGCACCAGCAACCTGCTGGAGGGAACAGTGATTGGCCGCTCAAAGGGGATCCTGACCATCAAGATCGATGGGTTGGACCAAGCGATCCACGTACCATCCGCAATTGATTCCGACGGCGTCGTGGTTGCCGTTCGTCCGGAAGCGCTGGCGTTGTTGCCTGACGATGCGTCGTCAGACGGCTACGAAATGACTGTCAATGGTCCTGTCCTTGATAGGTCATATCACGGCCATCATTTCCGGTACAGGGTGGGCGTCGGCGAACAGGCCCTGGTGGTCGAAACGCGGGAGCGGACGGATTCCTCCCATGTGCGCGTGGGTATTCCACGGGACGGGTACAAATTGTTCCGGCCCCGCACTGCTACGGCGCCCAAGGCCGCACAGTGATTCCCGTCGGATCAAGCTACCCCATCAGGATCGACCTGTTCAGCGACACTATTACCCGGCCAACAAAGGCCATGCGCCAGGCCATGGCAAACGCCGAAGTCGGGGACGAGCAGAAGGGTGAAGACCCCTCCACCAACGAACTGGTTGCCCTGACGCGGGAGCTTCTGGGCAAGGAGGAGGCTGTCTTCCTGCCATCAGGGACGATGTGCAATCAGATCGCCTATGCCCTGCACTGCCGCCCTGGAGACGCGATTCTTGTTGACGAGACCGCGCATTCGATGTGCCATGAGGAAACCGGCGCTCCAGCCTTGGCCGGTGCCCTGTACAGGCCGATCAAGGCTGACCGTGGCGTGTTTTCGGTTGCCCAGCTTGAAGCGGCGCTGCGCCCTGAGGGCAGATCATTCGCCCGCAACGCTGTGCTCTCCATAGAGCAGCCATCCAACCTTGGAGGTGGCACGTGCTGGTCGCTGGAGGGCATCACGTCCGTGACTAATGTGGCACGGGCTCACAAAATAAAAACCCACATGGATGGCGCACGCCTGCTCAATGCGGTGGTGGCCACCGGTGTACCCGCCCGGGAGTTTTGTGCCCCGTTCGACTCAGTCTGGCAGGACCTCAGCAAGGGACTCGGCGCCCCCATAGGAGCAGTGCTGGCCGGCGACGCTGATTTCATCAGTGAGGCCTGGCGGCTCAAGCAACGGTGGGGTGGATCCATGCGCCAATCAGGCATTGTGGCGGCAGCAGGTACGTTTGCCCTCCGCAATAACGTGGACAGGCTCGCAGATGACCACGGGAATGCCCGCCTGCTGGCTGAACTTCTTGCTGTCAACCCCCATATTTCGATTGATCCGTCAACAGTTCAGACAAATATTGTCCTCTTTGACCTGGTCGACTTTCCCGTTACCGCTGCGGTGCTGGTAGATCGCCTGCTTCAGACGAGCGGGATCCGGATGGGCGCTTTTGGTCCATCCACGATTCGTGCCGTCACCCATCTGGACGTTGACACGGATGACGTACGCCTCGCCGCTGACGCGCTCAGGGAGTTGCTGGACGAAACCTACTCGATGCACGTAAGCACAAGGAGCAACTAACATGACCATCACCTTTGATGTGACGGACCGTCCCGTACCGTACAGCGTCAGCCGCGCAGCCCGGACAGGCGACGACGTCACTGTGCTGCTCAATGCACGTGTTGTTGACCCCGAATCGGGCACCTCCGGTTCCCTGAGCGATGTGTGGCTACAGGCAGGGCAGATCTCCCGTATTGTTCCTGCAGGCAGTGAACCGGGCACGGGCAGCGTCCTGGACCTCAAGGGCAGGTTCGTGGCTCCCGGACTGATGGATGCCCATGTTCACCTGGCCTTCGATGGTGGTGATGACCCCAGGGGAACCTATCAGCGCAGCAGCGATGACGAGATCGTTGCGCAGGTTGTTGCGAATGCGCGGATTGCGCTTCGTGCCGGGATAACCACGGTGCGGGACTGCGGGACACCCAGGCACCTGCTTGCTCCTATCAGGGCAGCCCTGGGCATGGTGTCCGATGTCGCCACCGTGGTTCACTGCGGTGCGCCGATCTGCCGGGTAGGCGGGCATGGACACGACATGGGCGGAGAGGTACGCACACGTCACGACGTCGAGGCGATCATCGCCGAACAGCACGCGGCCGGTGCCACCTGGATCAAGCTCATGGCCAGCGGCGGCGGATTTACTCCCGGAACCAGTCCAAGCGTCTTTGAATTCGATCCCATCCTGCTCCGTGAGGCGGTGGTCATCGCCGCCTCCTACGGCATGAGGACTGCAGCCCATGCCCATGCCAGTTCCTCAATGGCCGCCTGCATCGAGGCCCGCGTGCACTCGTTGGAGCACGCCTCGATGCTGGGGCCGGACGAGCAGTGCGCTCCGGATCGCGAGCTATTGCGCAGGGCCGCCGATGCCGGGATCCACGTTGTCCCTACCGTCATTTCAGCGGACATCGTTTCCCGGCAATTGCGGGAGGGACACCCAGTACTATCCAACCCCCAGGACCGCAATGTGGTAGCCCGGTTGGAATCGCGGTTTACCAACGTGACCGAGTTCCTCCACTCCGGCGTGTCAATCGTGGCAGGGACGGACGCAGGCCCTGCCCACGTCACTTTCGACCTCCTTGTCCGCGAGCTGGAACGCTATGTCGACGCCGGACTGGCAGCACAGCAGGCGTTGAAGTCTGCCACGTGTGAAGCCGCCGACATGCTCGGGATGGAGACGCAGGTGGGCCTCATTCGGCCCGGCCTTTGGGCCGACCTCATCGTCACCGCGGCGGACCCCATGCAGGACGTCAGCACTCTCGCAACACCTCTTGGAGTCCTCAAGCGCGGACTACTGATCGCCCAATAACTACTCGCGTTTCCCCCTAACCACCAACACACCCTTTAAGGCATCCAATGAACGTGACCCCAGTCAGCGATGACCTGGCGGCGAACACCGCCTCAACCCTCGAGAACCCCCAGCTGGAAGCACTTGCGGCGATCGAGCGCCGCGTTCTGTGGCTTGCGACATCCATCATCCACCATGCAAACAGAGTGCGCCCCAACACATCCGGCATCAAGGTAGGCGGGCACCAGGCCTCGAGTGCCTCCATGGCCACGATCATGACCTCGCTGTGGTTCGGGCAGCTTCGCGCCGAGGACCGTGTCTCGGTGAAGCCTCATGCCTCACCCGTACTCCACAGCATCAACTATCTGCTGGGCAGCTTGGATGAAAAGTACCTCACAACGCTGCGTGAGTTCGGCGGGCTGCAGAGCTATCCCAGCCGCGCCAAGGATCCGGATCCCGTTGACTACTCCACGGGCTCCGTCGGTATCGGTGCCACCGCGCCGATCTGGGGTGCCATTTCGCGGCGTTACATCGAGACTGTGAGCGGCACACCGAACCGTGGGCGCCAGTACTCGCTCGTCGGCGACGCCGAATTGGACGAGGGCGCCGTCTGGGAAGCCGTGTTGGACTCGAACGTTGCGGATCTTGGCGAGATCGTCTGGATCGTAGACCTGAACAGGCAGTCCCTTGACCGGGTGGTGCCAAACATTGCCGCGGGCAAAATCGAGCGCCTCTTCGAGGCCGCTGGTTGGCAGGTCATTACCGTGCGTTTCGGCCATCTTTTGGAGAGTCTTATGGCCATGCCTGGAGGCGAAGCACTCAGGAAACGCATTGTTGAGATGTCCAATCCCGAATACCAGCGGCTTCTGCGCTGCTCCGCCGAGGAGCTGCGCCGCAGGCTCCCGGGTGAGGGCGCCGGGGGTGCGGCCATCGCGGAACTTATTGCCGGCGTCGAGGACCAGGTCCTGACCCGGGCCATCAGGAACCTGGGCGGGCACGACCTCGCAGCGTTGCGCGAGGCCTACGCGCAGATCGATGACACCCGCCCCACCGTCATCATCGCCTACACGGTCAAGGGCAACGGGCTGCCCACCGAAGGGCATCCGCAAAACCACTCCTCGCTGCTTACTATCGATCAGTACCGCCAGCTCGCCCACAGAATGGGCGAGAACCCCGACGCGCCTTGGACGCGGTTCGATCCCGCAAGCACCGAAGGGCAACTGGTGGGAGTAACGGCCGAAACCCTTCAACGTTCCGCGCAAACATCGGTCGATCCGCCCTCAGTACCGGCAGATTTCGGCAGGACGCCCTCGGGCACAGCAACCACGCAGGCGGCTCTGGGCCGTACCCTGCTGGACGTCACCCGTGCGGCGCCTGATGTGGCGCGCCGACTGGTGACCGTTAGCCCGGACGTGAGTTCCAGCACCAACCTCGCCGGCTGGCTGAACAAGGTGGGCGTGTGGTCAGTGGAAGAGCGCCGGAACTGGTTCAGCGACGATACCGAGACGGTGATGCACTGGCGTGAAAAGCCCACCGGGCAGCACATCGAACTCGGCATAGCCGAAGTTAACCTTGTCAGCCTTCTGGGCGAACTTGGCGCAACCTGGAGCCGTTGGGGTCAGCCGTTGTTTCCGATCGGCGTGCTCTACGACCCGTTCGTTGAGCGAGCCTTGGAACCATGGTCCTACGGCATTTACGCCGGCGGGCAGTCCATCCTGATAGGGACGCCGTCGGGCGTGACGCTGGCACCCGAAGGCGGCGCCCACCAGTCCATCAAGACACCTTCCATCGGCCTCGAACAGCCCGGCTGCACCAGCTACGAACCGGCCTTCGCGATCGATGTCGAGTGGACGTTGCTCGCCTCCATGTCCCAACTCGGACGACCGGACGGCAAATCCGCCTACCTGCGTCTCTCCACAAAACCCGTCGACCAACAACTGGCCGCGGTCCCCAAGGATCCCGCCGCCCGTGAGCGTCGCCGTCGCCAAGTGGTGGCTGGAGGCTACATGCTGCTGCGCGCGGCCGCGACACCGACCGCCACGATCGTCGCCATGGGCGCATTGGTCCCCGAAGCGCTGGCGGCCTCCGAACGCCTCGCCGCGCAAGGCACTCCCGTGGACGTCGTCTGCGTTACGAGTCCCGGCCTACTCTACGAAGCGCTGCAGGGCCGCAACGGACAGAACCGGGACGCACCGTCCTGGATCCTGGATCAAATCCTGCCAGCCGAACGCGCCGTCCCCATGGTCACCGTGCTGGACGGCCACCCTCACACCCTTGCGTTCCTCGCCAACGTGCACCAAGTCAAAAGCCGCAACCTCGGCGTCCACACCTTCGGCCAGGCGGGTGGTATCGACGACGTCTATCGCTACCACGGGGTGGACACCGACAGCATGGTCCGCGCTGTCCTGGACCTGCTTAGATGACAGCAAGTGATGCTGGTCTTGTCTTGAGGCTTCCCCTTGGGATCAGGGGCGGATGAACTTCAGTGCATAAAGCCGCTGCCGTCCCAGTCGCGGTCGAATTTGCCGCAGCGTGTGCATCGCCTGTACCGGCCGGAACCATCCTCCGCGGATTCCACATGCCAACGGTGGTGGAGGTTTAGCTTGCACATGATCATCTGGAGCATGGCACTCTCCGTTCTCAGCACGCTGATCCGCTAAGCGCGTTTCATACGTGTAGCTAAGTTTAAGCCGCGCGCCTTGTATTCTCTATCTGAGCCACGTCTTGTTGGCCTTTTCTGGTTTGGAACTACGCCCTGCAGGTGCTGAACCATGGATGTTCCTGGGGGAACCATGATTCAGTCCCGATCCGGACGTTTCTTTGAACGCTTGAAGCCAGCTCGATTCGGCGCCGCGGCCGTAGGTGCTGCCATCCTGCTGTCCGCGTGCACCATCATTCCCCTTCCGGGGGTACCCGCCGCAACCACTCCACCTCCCAGCACTTCTCCGGTGGAGAGAAGCACGGAAATCACGACGGCGGCCTGGGAAGTACCGCTCGATGCCATCGGCCAACCTGTGGTGGCTGATGGCGTTGCCTTGGTTTACGCCCGTGCGGCCGGTGGTGTGGAGGCCCACGCGCTATCCGTCGCCACGGGCAAGGAACTGTGGAAACAACCGGTTCACCCCGGGCTCGACGCGCCTTCTGTTCCCCTTGAACCTGTTGTCACCAGGACCGCTGCAGGAAAGAGTGCCGCCATCTTCCTGCAGGCTACGGCTCCTCCGCCCAACAACAGCGGCTACGAGTGGTGGACTGCCCCGGTGGCCTTTGACCTGCGCACCGGGCATGAGCTCTACCGCGGGCGGGCAGAACTAGTTAGTACACGTCCCTTTGCTTGCGACGAGTTGCAGGACATGTGCTTCATCGCCTTCGACGAAATGTCCGGGACAGTGGAACATTGGGTGGACTTGGAAACCGGCGATGATCTGTCCGGACCTGAAGTGAACCCGCTTAAGGGGGACTTCCGGCCGGTCGGGAAAGAACTGTACTCGGTGCAAGCGGGTGGAGTTGAAACCCTGGCCCATGTCTCTTACGGCGAGGTCCTGTGGGAGGTGGAGACGGAGAGCATTTTCGGGAAGGGGGCCACCACAGACATGGGCTGGCACTTCATCCACTCGGAAAAATTGGATCTCTACATCGGTTCCGTTGGCATCAACCCAACAAACTTCGCACCCCAGGAATTTACGGAACAAACCTTTTCACTGGACCTCCGGGAAACCACCAAAACGGTAGGCTTCCGGGCATCCAGCGGGCGGGTTCTCTGGGCTGCTGATGGTTCACAGCTCGAATGCGCCAAGACTGTGGGCACGGCTTCTTCCAAGCTGGAGGACGGGGACGCTTTTCCTGTTCGGTGCGAGTATGTAGACGGCTCCGTTGAATTTCCCGCAGGGAAATACGTGGGCGGACACTCGAAGGTGGTGGGCTACGATCCCATCACCGGCGAAGCCGCTTGGGAAAGCAAACCGGTGGAAGTTCACAGTTGGGATACCACCGGCCTAATCCCTTCAGCGGGCCACGGCGACTTTGTGATTGCCGGCACCTACTATTCGTCGGCCCTGTTGGACGCCCGGACCGGCAAACCCAGTGGGGCAAGCTTCGACGATGCTTTTGTTTGCACGAAAGCAACCACCTACACCTTGCCACCGAACGGGCCCTTCAAAGACCAACCTGGCGGCGACATCGGCACCGGCTCACTTGTCGCATTTCCATGCCTCAAAAGCGGGTCCCCGTCCGCGGCATATACCTATGGTGCCCTCACCGACGTGAGCACTCCGGACCAAGACATGGCCGTCCTCTCCTTGGAAGGGAAAGTGGCCGGCTACAAGCTCCTCAAGGAATCTGTCTAAGCGAGCCTCACGAAACCTGCCTCTGTCCGGCCTACTCGCCGTACAACGGTGAGGGGTGCGAACAAGGGCGGGACCCGTTGCGCGCAAGGAACCTAGCCCTTGAAGACCGGTGCCCGCTTCTCCTGGAAGGCACGGAAACCCTCGGCGTAATCGTCGGTCTTGCAGAGCCGTGCCTGCTCCGTGTTTTCCTCGGCCATGGATGCCCACAAGCCCAAGCGCTGGTCACGGATGTGGGCCACCAGTTCTTTGGAGGCAATAAACGCGCCGGTGGCCCCGGTCGCCACACGGGCAACGATCTCCCGGGTCACCGGCAAAAGGGAATCCGCCGGCATTGCCCGGCTGAACATCCCCTGCTCCACGGCTTCCGCACCGGAAATGAGATCGGCAGTGTAGATCAGGTCCAGCGTGCGGTGCATGCCCAGGCGCTCCGTAAAGTACCAGTGGCCGCCCGAATCCAAGGTGGCACCGAGCTTGGCGAAAGGTGAGCCGAACTTGGCGTTGTCCGCCACGTACACAACGTCCGTGGCCAGCAGCAGCCCCAGCCCGACCCCAAGGCAAGCCCCGTGGGCTGCCGCAAAGGTCGGTGCCGGAAACGCTGCCATCTTCTTCAGCAATGGTTCAACGAGTCCGCCGAGGTACGCCTGGGCATCATCTGTCTCCGGCGTCACTCCTGAGATGTCACGGCCGGCACAGAAGGCGCGTCCCTCTCCGCGAAGCAGCAGCGCCCGCACCTCACCGCGGGAGGCGGCGGCAGCAGCGTCGTCGTACGCTTTGTCCAGTTCGGCGAGCGCGTCCTCGTTGAGCGAGTTCAGCTTGTCCGGGTAATTGAGGACGATTTCGGCAATACCGCTGGCAATGGAGAGCTCGATCATGGGGACTCCTTAGACGTCGAAGTCGACGGTAACTTCTTCGCTGGTGGGGTGGGACTGGCAGGTGAGGACGTAGCCCTTGTCCAGCTCGTCCTGCTCAAGGGCGTAGTTCTCATCCATGGTCACCGTACCGGTGATCAGCTTGGCACGGCAGGTGCCACAGACACCACCGGCGCAGGCGAAGGGAACGTCCGGGCGAACACGCAAGGCAGCGTTGAGGATCGATTCGCGGGCGTGGGTGGGGCTGGCGACGTCGCCGGTGAGACCATCCAACGTAAACGTGATCTTGTACGTGTCCTGCGACTCGTCCTCCACAACGGGTCGGCCGGCGTTGCCCTCGGGACGGTCCGGACGGCCTGTGGTGAACAACTCGAAGCGAACATGCTCAGGCTCTACGCCCCTGGCAGCAAGGGTGTCACGGCAGAGCTGCACCAGCTCGAACGGCCCGCACAAGAACCACTCGTCCACATCCTCGGCACGGATGGCACTGCTGAGCAGCGCCTGCAGCTTTTCCGAATCGATACGGCCCGTCATCAGCGGAGCGATCCGCTGCTCGCGGGACAACACGTGATGCAGCGCCAGGCGCGACGGGTACTTGTCCTTCAGGTCCGCCAACTCCTCAAGGAACATGACGTCCATGGCAGCTTTGTTGGCGTACACGAGGTCAAAGGTGGTCTCCGGATTCGCAGCCAGCAGCGTGCGGGCAATCGCGATAACCGGTGTGATGCCGGAACCCGCAGCGATCGCCACGAAGTTACCCGGCTCCCCCGCGAGCTCCTCCGGGTGGTTCATGGAGTTCATGACGTTGTGCTGGACTGACGCGCCGTCCTTGCCGTGTCGCGAGATGAACGCACCCTGCGGGCTCATCACATCCAGGACGTCTCCGGCCTTCAATTCGGCGTTTGCCCAGGTGGAGAAGAGGCCACCAAGATCCTTTTTGATGGCCACGCGGATCTCGCTGCTGCCGTCCTCGAAGCTGCGCGGCTCTGCGCAAATCGAGTAACTGCGGCGGACCTCGTGCTGCTCGCCCTGCTCATCCGGAAGCGTGGTGCGCAGGGCCACGTACTGGCCAGGCAGGTAGTCGTACTGCCCTGCCAACTCGGCCGGAACCCCGAACGTAACCTCAATGGCATCGTCCGTCAGGCGCCGGACCCCCGAGACGGTCAGGTTGTGGAAAGACGCACGACGGCGGCTGGCCGTCTGGGTTTCGGTTGTCATGGAATTCCTTAGAGGACTTTGAAGTAGTCGAACGGTTCCTTGCAGTCCTGGCAGACGAACAACGCCTTGCAGGATGTGGAACCAAAGCGGGTGAGTTCCTTGGTGTTCAACGACGAACACTGCGGGCATTTCACGGCCAGGCTCAGGCGGACGGGACCGGAATGGCCACCTGCGGCAGCCATGCCAGTGGGCGGGGCGATCCCGTATTCCTCCAGCTTGGCCTTGCCGGATTCGGTCATCCAGTCCGTGGTCCACGCCGGAGACAACACCAGGTTGATGTGCACGCTGGCGTAGCCCTCGTTCTCAAAGGCCTTGCGCAGATCGTCACCGATGGCGTCCATCGCCGGACAGCCGGAGTAGGTAGGCGTGATGGTGACCTCGACGGCGGCACTTGAGGCGCCGCCGTCGTGCTGCCCCGCTGCTTGGGTCGAGTCGGCTGCTGGGGCTGCCGCCGGGACAACCCGCACGCCGCGGAGGATCCCCAGGTCCTCGATGGTGAGGACCGGGATCTCCGGGTCACACACTGTAGACGCGATTTCCCAGGCCCGCTGCTCAGCGGTCTTTTCCTGCGTCCGCGACAGAGTCGTCATGCTGCTCACCAGCTCGCGCCGGGGTGCTCGCGGGCCAGGACCTGCATTTCAGCGAGGATGTAGCCCAGGAATTCGGAGTGCTTGCCTTCGCGTCCGCCGCCCAGAGCCTGCGGGACGCCGGGAATTTCCAGCTCCGCTTCGGCCATGATTTCTCCGGTGAGGCGATCGAATTCTGCGCGCAGGCTTGAAGGCTGAACAGTGACGCCAGCCTGGGCCAGGCGGGTGGTCAGTTCGTCGTCTTCGAAGAGTTCGTCCACATACGGCCACACGAGCTTGAAGCCCTGGATGATGCGTGCCCGGGACTCATCCGTGCCGCCGGCCAGGCGAAGCACCCACTGCACGCTGTGATCGCGGTGGTAATCGACTTCCTTCACTGCCTTCGCGGAGATGGCTGCGATGGTGGCGTCGGTGGACTCCATGAGCTTGGTGTAGAGCTCGTACTGGTAAAAACTCACGATGAACTGCCGGGCAATGGTCACCGCGAAGTCGCCGTTGGGCTGCTCAAACAAGTGGGCGGAACGGAACTCGTGCTCGCGACGGAAGTAGGCGAGGTCATCCTCGGACTTCTCCCAAGCGGCCCCTGCGTAGGTCAAGAAGGAGCGCGCATGGCCCAACTGGTCCAAGGCGATGTTGCCCAAGGCGATGTCTTCCTCGAGCTCAGGAGCACGGGAAATCCAGTGGCCCAGACGCTGGGCGAGGATCAGGCCATCGTCGCCAATGCGCAGGGCAAACTCTGCAACATCCTCGCTGGGCTTGACCTGCCCTCGCTGGATTTCGAGGGCGATGTCCTCCGGACGCAGCGCATTTCCCGGGGTGATTCGGGTGGCGCTGGCCGAGCCATCGCCGGATGCGCCGGCACCGTGGACGCCAACGGAGATGTCGCCGTGGCCTTCAATGGCGAAGTCGGTGTCTTTAGCAGTCTCTTGAGTGCTCACAGGTGCTTCACGCCTTCGCTCTTGGTGTAGTACGTTGCGTGGCGGTAATCCTTGCCCTGCGGGGACTCGAAGAAGGAACCCTTGGAGTCGGGATCGCTGGAGGAAATCGCCTCGGCCGGGACAACCCAGATGGAGACGCCTTCGTTGCGGCGCGTGTACAGATCGCGGGCGTTCCGGAGGGCCATGGCCGCATCCGGCGCGTGCAGGGAACCGGCATGGACGTGGGACAGGCCGCGGCTCGAGCGGACGAAGACCTCCCAGAGGGACCAAGGAGATTCTTCCTTCGCGCCACGCGAGGTGGCGTCCGGGCCTGAGGTGGGTGCCGTCGTCGTGCCTTCAGCGTTTGTTGCCGCAACCTTGGGGGCCTCGCGGTTGATTTCGCTGGCGGCGCTGGCCGGTGCTTCCGGGTTGCCGTGAGGAGCCATTATGCTGCGTTCTCTTTCTGTGCTTGCTTGCGGGCGTAAGCCACTGCGGCTTCGCGAACCCAGGCACCGTTTTCGTGTGCCTCACGGCGGCGCTCGACGCGCTGCGAGTTGCAGGGACCGCGGCCGGCCAGGACTTCCTTGAACTCGTTCCAGTCCAGGGGTCCGTGCTCCCACTTCTTGGTTTCTTCGTTGAAACGGATGTCCTTGTCGGGCAGGGTCAGGCCGAGGACCCGCACCTGCTCCACCATCATGCCGACGAACCGGCTACGCAGCTCGTCATTGCTGAACCGCTTGATGTTCCATGCCATGGACTGCTTGGAGTTGGGTGAATCGTCATCCGGCGGGCCGAACATCATCAGTGACGGCGCGTACCAGCGGTTCACTGCGTCCTGGGCCATCTGCTTCTGCGCAGGCGTGCCGTTGGAAAGCTCCAGCAGGATTTCGAAGCCCTGGCGCTGGTGAAATGATTCTTCCTTGCAGATGCGCACCATTGCGCGACCGTAAGGACCGTACGAGGCACGGCACAGGGGAACCTGGTTGCAGATGGCGGCACCATCAACAAGCCAGCCGATGGCCCCCATGTCAGCCCAGGAAATCGTGGGGTAATTGAAGATGGACGAGTACCGGGCCTTGCCGGCAATCAGATCTTCCATCATCTGGTCCCGGGACTGGCCCAGGGTCTCAGCGGCCGAGTAAAGGTACAAGCCGTGGCCCGCCTCGTCCTGGACCTTGGCCATGAGGATGGACTTGCGCTTCAGGCTCGGTGCCCTGGTGATCCAGTTTGCTTCCGGCTGCATGCCAATGATTTCCGAGTGCGCGTGCTGCGAGATCTGGCGCAGCAAAGTCTTGCGGTAAGCCGCCGGCATCCAGTCGCGCGGTTCGATGCGCGAGTCCTCCGAAATGATGCGATCAAAATACGCCTGTCCGGCTGCCTCCCGCTCCTGCTCTTCCGGGGACAGCTCAGCGGGCACTGACTGCAGATTCTGCGATGCCATGGTTGCTCCTAATAAATTACCGACCGTTCGTTCAGAATATGCGGAGCGGGTGATTTCAGTCAAGCGTTGGCGTCTTGTAGGGGCAGCTCCCTGCCCAGAGCGAAAGAGAGGAATAAGGCGATGTGCGGCGCACGAGTAGGAACTACCCGACAGCCACCAATGCGGGACAGCTGGGTTTCACCTCGCCCTCACCCTCCGTTCACGCAGGCCACGCACTGTGGAACCATGACTGACCTCTCGCGCCGCTCACTCGTCAAGACTTCCCTTGCCACGCTCGCCCTCGCCGGCGTTGCCACCGGCGCCGCCGCACCCGCGTCCGCTACCCCTTCCGCCATCCCACTGGTGCGCAAGCGGCTCACACTTCCCACGGGGATTGCCACCGGCGACGTGACAACGGACTCAGCGGTCCTCTGGTCCCGCGCTTCCGGCCCCGGCCGACTCAGGGCACAGCTTCAGGCGGTGGACAGCGCAGGTGAGATCCTTCGCGGACGCTACGGTTTCAGCCGCACCATCCGCGGACCTTTGGCCACGGACGCCAGCGACTTCACCGCCAAAATCCATGCCAAGGGCCTTCCCGCAGGGACACGCTTCGCGTTGGAACTGACCTTCGAGGACGAGAACGGTCCCGGCGAAGCAGTTCGTGGCACCTTCAGCACGGCGCCGGGTTCCGCTAACGGAAAGCACGACGGCGGCACTGAAGACGCACGCGGCGGCGGCAGTTCGTCGTCGAACGGGCAATCCTTCGTCTGGACCGGTGACACCGCCGGCCAAGGCTGGGGCATCAACGAGGAACTCGGCGGCATGCGGGGCTACAAAGCCATGCACGCCACGAAGCCCGATTTCTTCATCCACTCGGGCGACACCATCTATGCCGACGGCCCCATCGCCGCCACCGTGACTGAGAAGGACGGCCAGGTGTGGCGGAACATCGTCACCGAGGAAGTCACCAAAGTGGCCGAAACCCTGAAAGAGTACCGGGGCCGCCACCGCTACAACTCCCTGGACGCCAACATGCGGGCCATGTTCGCCGACGTGCCGGTGATCGCGCAGTGGGACGACCACGAAACCACCAACAACTGGTACCCCGGCGAAATCCTGGATGACCCCCGCTACACCGAGCGGAACGTCAATGTCCTGGCAGCACGTGGCCGGCAGGCGTGGCAGGAGAACATGCCGATCGCCGACGCCGCCGCACTCTGGCGCCCCGGAACGTACGACGCCGGCCAGTACCAGCCCGCACGCATCTACCGGAAAATCTCCCGCGGCCCGCAGCTGGACATCTTCTGCCTGGACATGAGGACCTTCAAGTCCCCCAACACCGACGGCAAGGAACCCTACGCCACCAACATCCTGGGCCAGGAACAGGTGGACTGGCTGATCAAGGAAGTCCGCAAGTCCAAAGCGACATGGAAGGTGATCGCCGCGGACCTGCCCCTGGGCATCATCGTGCCCGATGGCGCTGTGAACCAGGAAAGCCTGGCCAACCGTGACCCGGGTGCTCCTCTGGGACGCGAGCTGGAAATTGCCGGTGTGCTCAGCGCCTTCAAGAAGTACGGCGTCAAGAACACCGTGTGGCTGACCGCTGACGTGCACTATTGCGCCGCCCACCACTACTCACCCGAGCGGGCGTCGTTCACTGACTTCGACCCCTTTTGGGAGTTCGTCGCCGGGCCCATCAACGCCGGCTCCTTCGGTCCGAGCGAGATGGACAGGACTTTCGGACCCGAAGTCCTTTTTGCCAAGGCCGGGCGCTTCCCGGGCGAGTCACCGCGTGACGGCGAGAACCAGTACTTTGGGCACGTGGACCTCGCTCCGGACGGTGTGTTCACGGTGAGCCTGCGCAACGCTTTGGGAGCAACGATCTACTCGAAGGCCCTCACCCCGCAGCCCTAACCCACGCAGGCCTACCCAACTAAGTAGCAGTTAATGCCGTTTTGAGGGCTCAAAACGGCATTAACTGCTACTTAGTTGGGGTTTTCGGCGTATGCTCTCCTCAGCGCAGGCAAGACGCGTTGTTCGCTTTTGGGTGGGGCCACGTTCGAAGGCAGGGGTTCAGTGGCAGGAGTGAAGCACGGGGTTCTTCCAGTGCGCTCGTCGTTGCAACAGGTTTGGCCACTCTTTCTGGTGCCCGCTGCGGTTTGTTTGGTGCTGCTGGCTTTCGGGTTGGCAAGCGGCGCAGGAACGACGACGGCGCAACTCGCGGGTGACTTGGCGATCCTTCTCGCCGCGCTCACCGCGCTGACCACCCACACCCTCGCTGCCCGGAGGAGCCGGGACAACAAGGCAGCACGCTGGTTCGTCGTCGCAGGTCTGGCGCTATGGTCCTGCGCCCAAGCATTCTGGACGTTCAACGGAGTAGCACTGGACCACGCCTACCCCTTTCCCTCGGCCTCGGATATCGGGTTCGTTGGCTATGCGTTGCCTGTCGCCGTCGGGCTTGTCCTGCTCCCCAAGGGCGAAGGGGCACGGGCGTCGCTGTGGCGGGCGGTCCTGGATGTCGGGACTGTGGCAAGCGCCGTGCTCTTCATCGCCTGGGGCACGGTTCTTGGACCATTGATCGCAGCAGGCAATACTGACACTCTGGCTTTTCTTACCACCTTGGCCTACCCGTTCGTGGACGTGGTGATGGTCTCGCTGGTGATCGTCCTGACCATGAGGGCTCCCCGTGGCCGAAGACTTCCATGGATGTGCCTGGGCTTTGGCTTCCTGGTTTTGGCGCTGACCGATCTCACGTACGTCAAGCTCACCAGCGAGGGTGTTACCGGCAGCACCGGATCTCCCCTGGCAATCGGCTGGGTTGTTGCCTTCCTGTTGGTTGCTCTGAGTCCACTGGCACCGGAAACAAGCAGCACCCGGAAGGACGGCCGCAGCTACGCGGCCATCCTGGAACTTTTGCCATACGTCCCGGTCTTCATGGCCGTGTTCTTCAACCGAAGCCAAACCATCAACATCAACGACCCTATCCTGCTGGTCACCGGCCTCGCTGTCCTGGGTTTCGTGATCGTGCGGCAGGTGTTGATCGTCGTCGAAAATGTGACACTGACCCGCGAACTCGAGTCAAAGGTTGCCCAACGAACCGCCGAACTTGAGGGACTCGGGGCGATCGTCAACTCCTCCGGCGATGCCATCATCGGCGAAACCCCGGATGGCGTTATTACGAGCTGGAACCCGGGTGCCGAACGCATCTTCGGCTACCCGGCGTCGGAAGCCATTGGCCGCAAAGGCGACTTCTTCGTCCCACGGGACCTGATGGACAGCGAACGCCAGGCGTTGGAAGTTACCGCCCAAAGCGGCGACGTGCAGAACTACGAAAGCCAGCGCCTACGCGGTGACGGAGAAGTCATTCCCGTGTCCGTGACACTCTCTCCTGTCCGGGGTGAGTCCAGCATTCGCGGCGTCGCCACCATCTCCCGGGACATCACCGAGCGCAAAGCCGTCGAGAAGGAACTCCTCGCTGCCCGCGAAGCAGCGTTGGAGGCCAGCCGCCTAAAGTCCGAGTTCCTGGCCACCATGAGCCACGAAATCCGGACTCCCCTCAACGCGGTGATCGGCCTGACCTCACTCATGATGGACACGCCCCTCAGCGAAGGCCAGAGGCAGTACGCCCAAGGAGTGAAGGGCGCCGGCGAGGTCCTGCTGACCCTCATCAACGACATCCTCGACTTCTCCAAACTCGAAGCCGGGAAAGTGGATCTGGACATCAACGTCTTCGACCCCCGGGCGCTGGTGGAAGAAGTAGCGGGACTGGTTGTGGAAGCTGCGCAGGGGAAGAACCTGGAGCTCATCTCCTACTGCCACCCGGACGTTCCGGCTCGCCTGATGGGCGACGCCGGCCGCATACGCCAAATCCTCCTGAACCTCTCTTCCAACGCGGTCAAGTTCACTCCCTCCGGTGAAGTGGAAGTCCAGGTATCCGTTCTTGACCAGGACGCCGCCAAGGCCTCGATGCGCTTCGAGGTCAGGGACACCGGTATTGGCATCACCACCGAAAATCACCAGAGACTCTTCGAATCGTTCGCCCAGGCAGACGCCTCCACCACACGTCGCTACGGAGGGACGGGACTAGGCTTGGCCATCTCCCGGCGCCTCACGGAAGTCATGGGTGGCAGGATCGGCCTGGACAGCGAGGTGGGAGTCGGCAGCAGGTTTTGGTTTGACCTTGATCTCCCCGTCGGTCCGGCAGCCTCGGACACGGAGTCTTTGCCTGCCAGCCTCTCCGGACGCCGGGTATTGGTGGTGGACGACAACGCAACCAACCGCCTGGTGCTCGAAACGCAACTGGCCAGCTGGGGAATGTTTCCCCTCTCGGTTGCCGACGCCGCCTCCGCACTGGACGAGTACCGGTCCGCGGCCCTGTCCAGCCACCCTTACGACATTGCTGTAGTGGACATGTGCATGCCCGATATCGACGGCCTCCAGCTTGCCCGCAACATCAAGGACGAGAGCAACGGCTCCGGCGGACCGGGGATCATCCTGCTCACCTCCACCATGCAGGTGGAAAGGAGCGACCTCACCTCGGCCGGAATTCGCGAATACCTCACCAAACCCGTCCGCAGCTCCGAACTGTATAACCGTCTCTTACGTGTGCTGGCCACCAAGACCGCTGGCATACCTTCCCCGCCCCCACTGGCCTACCCAGTTGAAGCGACGGATCCTGCGCCGCTGCTCGGGAGATTGCTGGTGGCCGAGGACAACGAAGTCAACCAGCTGGTGGCACGTGGCATGGCGAACCGCCTCGGCTACGAGGTACACATAGTGGACGACGGCGAACAAGCCGTTGCTGCTGCACTGACCGGCACGTACGCAGCAGTGCTCATGGACTGCCACATGCCCGTCATGGACGGCTTCGATGCGACCCGGGCCATCCGCGCCCGCAACGGCCACTCCGCCCGGATACCCATCATCGCCATGACGGCAGGCGCGTTGGATGAGGACCGCGAGCGCTGCTTCGCTGCTGGCATGGACGACTACATCAGCAAGCCCGTGGATCTGGCCAAACTTGCTGAAGTCCTCTCCCGCTGGGTACCGCAAACGTCGACGGCGGATGGCGGGTTGGGTGCCACAGCTGTTGCGGACGTAGCGCAACAGCAGGCGGAAGCACCGGCGTCGGATTCTGTTGTTCTTGATCTCGAGCGGCTGCAGATCCTGCGCGAACTTGGACCGGACGACGGTTTGGGCCTGTTGCCTGAAGCAGTCAGGGCTTTTCGGCAGGATTCCCAAGGAGCCTTGGTTACCTTGCGTGCTGCGCTGGAAACGGGACAAGCCGCGGACTTGGCAGCGGCAGCGCACAAACTCGCGGGCGCGGCCGCCAATATTGGAGCGGTGGGTGCTGCCGGCCTTTGTAAGGATCTGGAACGGCTCGGACGCGCTGCCGGACCGGAATTGGGATCTTCCGGGGCTCTGCTGCTGGGTCAACTGCACCCTGAACTTGCCCGCGTGGATGAGGCACTCGAGCGCACACTTACTGAAGCACACTCACCGGGAGCACTGTGAAAATCCTCATCGCTGACGACGACCAGATCTCCCGGATGATCACCAAGGCCGCCGTCGAGCAGTCGGGCCACGAGTGCATCGTGGCCGTCGATGGTGACTCGGCGTGGCAGCTCTATAAGGAGCACAGCCCGGAAGCGGTTGTTACCGACCTGATGATGCCCGGCCTCAACGGGCTGGATCTTTGCCGCGCCATCCGGGCGGTCGAAGATGACCGGTATACCTACGTGATCCTGGTGACCTCGCACGGTTCCCGGAAGGATGTACTGGCCGGGATGGAAGCCGGGGCTGACGACTATGTCACCAAGCCCCTGGATCCGTTCAGCCTGCACATCAGGCTCCTGGCTGCCCAGCGCATCACTTCTTTGCATGCAGACCTGGCCCGGTATCGTTCCGCGCTGAGAGAGCAGGCCCGCACCGATCCCCTTACAAAGCTCCACAACCGGCTGAAGCTGGCCGAAGACCTTGGTGCCCTGCATGGTGGGGGCGTGACTGCGCACAACTACTGCCTGGCCATGGTGGACGTGGATAACTTCAAGAGCTACAACGACATCTACGGCCATCAGGCTGGCGACGCCGCACTTGTTGCCATCGCTTCGACCCTGGCTGGCGAGGTCCGAAAATCCGACGCCGTCTACCGGTTCGGCGGCGAGGAATTCCTGCTGGTCCTGCGGGATCAGGAGGCTCCCGGCGCTCGAATGGTCATGGAGCGTGTGCGGTCGGCGGTGCAGTCCCTGCGAATCGAGCACTCCGGCGATCCCGACGGCGTCTTGACCATCAGCGCGGGTATCTCGGCCTTCACCAATGGTCACCGTGCGGGAACCGAGCAGCTTTTGCGTGAAGCCGACCTTGCCCTTTACGCCGCTAAGGCCTCCGGCCGGAACCGGGTGTCCCTGGCCGACGCCCTCCGCTCAGAGTGACCTTGCCGCGGACTTCAGCTGCCGGATGCCTTCTTTGTAGTCCTCCAAGGTCGCTCCGTCCGCCGTGGCTGGGGCTTCGCCGGGTAGGAATTCCCAGCCTTCATCACTCAGGCGAGTGGTCCTGGTCCATAGTCAGCATGTTCCTGTCTGTATGGTGTTGTTCTGGCTGATGTTGCCGGTGCCGGGTGCGACGTAAATGTTCCCGGCTGCACACGCCCTATTGTTGGTGGCGACCACGTTTGTGATCGGCCCTTGGGCGCCGAAGTCGCCGATGTGGATGGCGTCGTAGCTGCCGTCGGGGAACGCGTGACCGGCTTTCAGGTCGTGGATGTAGTTACCGGTCAGTGCCACCCCGTTGACCGCCCCGGTGCCGTTGTCGTAGTAGCCGGTGCGGATACCGTACGGAGCCCCATAGAACTCGTTATCGGCGATTTTCAGGTTGTAGATGGAATGGTTACCGACAGCCAGTTGCATGCTGTTGCCCCGGTGTCCGCCTCGAACTTTATTCCCGATGTAGTTGATGTCGTGAGTGGTTCCGTTGATGGTGTGGGCTACGAGGCCGTCGTCGCCGTCGGTTCCGACGCGCTGGTCGATGGTGTTACTGATGACATCCCCGAAAGATGAGTCCAGGACGTGGATGCCGTCGAGTTGGTCGTATTTCCCGCTCGTCGCGACGATGGTAGTGCTGTTCTTCACGCAGAACTTAGTGGTCGCAACGGCGACGATGGAGTAGGTGAAGGGGTTCCTTACGTGTACCCCATCCACGAGGTTGTTCGAGCCGCCCCGGATGTCAACGACGTACTCGTCCAGGCGCCCGCCCAAGTTGACGCTCGCTGGGAGGGTGTTACCCGAATGGTCCGCTGTGAGGTTCGTGATCGTGGTGTTCGTCGCGTTGTTAGTGGTGACGATTGGGTAGCCACCTGACGGTCCCGTTGTGGACAGGAAGTTGGGGCCCGCTTTGAGAATCGTGCCCGGGCCGGCCCCCTGAAGTTTGACGTTGTTCGCCATCCGGAGTTTGCCGTTGATGATGTAGGTCCCGGCTACGAGTTTGACCACGCCGCCCCCGGCTGCCCCTGCCGTGTTGATGCGGTTCTGAATGGCGCTGGTGTCGTCCCCGGCGTCGTTGACGGTGGTGGTGACAGTGTAGGCCGTGGTTGCATTACTGCCCGTCGCGCCGCTCTTCGTGCAAACTGCTACCGCGCTGGTGGCAGTGGGTGTTACCGATGCCGACGGTGTCTGGCTGGCGGTTGTTGTCGGCGTCGCCGAAGCGGGAGCAGCAGGGACCCCGGCCAGTGCGAGTGACGCGGCTGCGGCAGCAACCACAAAAGCTGACCACCGCCGTCGTGGTTGCGTCCAAGTGCCGTGTACCCGCAGTCCCGAATCAACGTAAACAGTTCCCACTGCAATCCCCCAAAGTGCCAAGACGCTGCGTCCGCGCCGTTGGCTGGAGTCTACATTTAGACACAAATACCAGGAAAACCCCGCGCGCTGGCTTGTGGATAAGCTCCGCGAAATCATCGTATGGCGTCCTTGATAGGACCAGGCACGAAGTAGGTCTCCGCTCTATACGGAATTGCACCGTCGGGGAACAGTGCGTCAGCCTGTGTGGCGTACTGTCTGATGCGCCCCGGTTTTACGTCGAGTCCGGTGTCCCACGTCCAGGGCACAAACCCCATCTTGGACATGTGCGGTTGATCCGGGCCGGCTGTCAGGTCGTAGGGGAAGTCTGAGTACATCACCACGTTCTCCGGGTGTCCTTTCCCTACCTCACGGGTAATGAGGTGGTCCACGTGCTTCCCCACCCCTGCCGGGCAAAACAGCAGTTCGGCCTTGGTTTGTGCCATGAGTCCGGCAACGTCTCCCCGAAGTTGGCGGATGAGTTGTTGGTCGCCCTTGGCGATCCTGCCCAAGGCGATGTCGAACCGGTAGGTGGGGTATCGGTGGGTCAGCTCCGGGAGGAGCCTTTCCCATGCGCTGCTTCCCAGAATCGGCGGCTTGCGCCGGCGTCGAAACAGCGCGTCCACTTCACCAAGATGGATCGATTGAACTCCCATGTCCTGCAGCACGGCCCGGTCCTCCGCCTGCCTGGCTCGGAACAATTCCCCTGCATCGAGCACGGTGCATTGGCGCATGAAGGAGCCTGCTGCCCGTGTATGCGGTGGCGGTGTGGACTCAGTGAAGAGAGTGGCCACGATGATCTGCCGCCCTCGGGCCTGGGCTTCAATAAGCGCGCCGCATGACAAGACTGCATCATCAAGATGTGGTGACAGGAACAGCCAGGGGGCGTCGCCCGCCATGGAAATTTCGACTCGTGATTGGAGCGGCATTCAAGCCCTTTCAGAGTCGGCGGCTTGTGGCCACCGGTTTTGAGGGTTCTTCAGTTCGGTGAGAGCAGTGCGGTAGGCCTCCGCCTGCAAATCGGCGAGCGCATCCCAGTTGTATCCGGCGGCGAACCTCCGTCCTTCCGCAGCCACCTGCTCCAGCCCCGCCTGGGAGTAGCGAAGGGCAATTTCGTCTCCGAAGGCCTCGACATCGAAGGCATCGACGATCCACCCCGTTCCCGTCGGAATGATCTCTTTCAGGCAAGGAATGTCGAAGGCAATAACCGGAGTGCCTGCCGCCAGTGCGTCGATGGCTACTAGCCCGAATGTCTCGTGCCGCGAGGGCACTACCAGCAACCGGGCATCCGAGAGAGCCCGAAACTTCCTTTCCCCGGACAGCCACCCGAGCATCTGCACGCGCTCGGAAAGACCGGCGTCCCCGATGGCCGTGCGCAACCGCTCCTCGTCCGGGCCTGTGCCCGCTATCAGAAGGTTGCCCTCAACCCTCTCGCAGGCGTGGGCCCAGGCTTCCAAGAGGAGGTCCAAGCCCTTGTGCCCGTACTCAAGGCGCCCGATGAAAAGGACGTCCTGCCCTAGTCCGGGTTCGTTGTTCCAGACTGCGGGATCCACGCCATTGCCGATCACCTCCACATGAAGGTCCGGGTTCAGCTCCTTCAAGCGGTCGCCAATGCCCTGCGAAACCGCGATTAGTCTTCGGTGCTTCTTCACGCCCAGCCACTCAATCCAATGCAATGGCAGTTTGTACTGCCGTGCCTTATCCCTGGCATGAAGCCACTGCACAACTCCGATGGTGGGGCGCTTCGTCCAGAGCGGTGCGGCCATGGTGGAAAACGGGGCGAAGAAATCCTCCACCACCACTTCAGCGGTTGACCGGCGCTTCCGTACCTCAAAGGGCAACCGCGCAACATAGGCCACCAGCCTGGTCAAGCGGTTACCGCCCGTTCCAAAGCCGATGGGCACATAGTGCACACCGTCTTCGACGCGTTCCTGCCAGCCCGGATAGCGGGTGGTCAGCACGGTGACGTGGAACCCTTTCGTGGCTAGGCGGCGGTTGATCTCGTGGGTCCTCACAGATCCCCCGCCCGCCCCGGGCATGCGCGGATCTTCAAAGCCCAAATGCAAAACTTTCATCTCTATCTTTCCGTCCCGAAGTCTTTGGAAGGCACCCCTACGCTGGCCGCGGCCGCCGCATCAAGTGCAGCGGAATCCACATACCAGATAGTGGTTTCACCGTTGGTGGGGCCAGGCGTAGTGACCATGGGAGTTGCGTTGTCCTTTAGCCAAGCCAGCATGGTGGGGTTGGCGTAGCCGTAGCCCTGGCTGGTGGGCTTGGACTGGGTGAGGATGTAGCTGACTCCGTTCTCCTTCATCAAGGGCGCCGAAGGCCAGATCCCAAACCGAGGGTCATGCATGTATGCAAAATGCCCGGTGCTGTTGGTAACACTGATCCTGGCGTCGGCCGGAAGGTTTGCCTGTACCCAGTCATTTGCCCGGACGAAGCCGTTGTCCACAGTTAGGGCTGTCCGAAGACCCAGTACCACGGTCAACACCACGTAGCACACGCTGACGACAGCCAGGGTTTTACGGGTCTTTGGGTACCTCTCCCGGATTTCCACCACCACCAGGACCGAGCAAATAGCTCCGGCAACCATGACGCCGTATCCGTACTGTTCCTCGAAAGTGCCAAACAAAGCGCTATACGCCCCAGCAGCTCCGAGGGCCAATCCGGCCAATCCAATCAGGCGCCGCCCCGCGTGATAGCTGAAGCACAACAGCAAGCCCACCACAGGGCATAGCCCAAGCAAGATGTAGCTCGTACCGAAGTGCCCGCTCTGTTCAACGAGGCGGGAGAGAATGCTGGGTGATCCCTCAGCTGTGAACCCGGTGCTCTTCTCCACGCCGGACATGCGCACCAGCCCATTGGTCTTGGCCCACACCCAACTGGGGAAGTGACCGTGCGCAGCAACCACAGTCAGGTAGATCACGTAGGGCACGAAGCCAAAGGCTATGACCACAAGCCCCTTCCGCCATGGGAACTTCTTCTTCCACACCATGGCCGCAACTACCGGGGCCACAGTGCAGATAAAGAAAAAGTCCTTGCAGAGAATGGAATACCCCAGCAAGAGCCCTGCTGTTGCAATCCTGAGAAAGGAATGCAACTTGCTGTTCGGCTCCTTGGTTGACACCAGGAGCAACAATCCGGCCAACCCCGGCACCATGGCCGAGGTCTCAAGGAATGCATGGCTGTTGTTCCGCAGGATGAAGGGTTCGAATGCCAGCAGCACGGCCGTGAGCCACGCCGCGGTCGGAGTGGCCAGCTTGCGTACCAGCAGGAAGCCCAGCCCTACTGTCGCTGCACCCATCAGGGCGTTGAGCCAACGCAGTTGAAGGGTCACCTCGATGATCTCGCCGGTAATTCCGAAAATGTGGATGACCCCGGCTTCCAGTAGGAAATATCCGGGTGGGTGGAGGAAGAACGGGCCATCAGGCAAAGTCGGGAATTGGCCGGCGGCTACGGACTCACCCAACCGGACATAGAGCATCTCGTCCACCCACACCTCGAAGCCGCGCTCGAGGCCGAGGGCACGAACTCCGAACGCGGCAGCAACCACAGCGATGAATGCGGTCAGGTTGCTCGAAAGCGCCTGGATTACCCAGGCCGGAAGCGGACTGATTTCGTCTGATCCGGGCTTGGACCGGCGGCCGGTAGTTTTGCTGCGCCTGCCAAGCAGCCGACGTCGGGAGATTCTGAAGTCGTTCTTGTGCGGCAGCATGCCGCGCTGGTGGGCAAGAACGGTGACACCGCTGATGCCGGAGAGAAGCAACCAGAGCAAGGGCTGCAGGTGGGCGGCGACGGCAAGGACCACGATTAAGGCGACCGCCAGGAAAGCGAACCTGCCCGTCCCCTTTCCCGGGTTGGCAGACGCCAGCACGGGACGCGCCAATAATGTCAGGATAAGGCCGGCGGTGACCGCACCGACGGCAGATCCCACAGCCATTCCCGAGACGGCGTTCAGTTGCCAACCGATCCACAGCCCGCCAATAACCAGGAGACACGCACAAGCGAGGCCGATTTGGCAGCGGCGGTAGGCGCGCATGGCAAGGAGGATGGTGGCGAGCACCATCAAGACGGCATAGCCGAGACCGGAAGCCGCCAGCCATGGCAGGAGCCCAAGGGAGCCGTGATACTTCTGAGGAATAATGACGCCGGACATCAGGGGCGGTGCCGTGGCGATGATGGCGAAGGCCACCACCACAAGCTGCCCGAACGAGGCGAAGGAAGCGCCCAGCACCTCGCTGACCTTGACTCCCGGGGTTCGAAGCAAGGGAAAAGCCACCAGCGCGGTTCCCGCAGCTACGTAAACGGGCCCCTTTGCAATGGTGGCGAGAGCTTGGAAACCTGCCGCCTCAGCCGAGCCATTGTCCAGGAAGCCGACCACTACGACGTCGACCCCTACCAGCACGGACACGACGCACAGAACCGACGCGATATCGCTGGTTTCGGCCCATCGCCACTTTTCAAGCAACACCTGCGGACGCCAGCGGAGATCCCGATAGAACGACCATGGCACTACCAGCGGCGCCAGACACCCAGCAACAAAACCGAGGACGGCTCCCCCGGCACCCCATGCCATCACGATCACCAGCAGGCTGAAGATCAACCGCAAGACAACCTCGCCGATGGTTGACACTGCGTACCACGTGAAGCGGAGTTCGCCCTGAAGCCACCCGGCGGGCGCATTCACAACGAAAATGACGAAAGCTGCCAGAGCCACCGCTGCTGCCAGGGCCGGGGTGGCAAGCGCGAGAGTCACGCCGCCGGTGATGGCGGCTGCGGCAATACCCGCCAGGCAGGAGACGAAGACCGAGAAGGCAACACCGTTCCGCCGCTCTTCGGAGCCTTCCGGATGGACCGCAACCACGTGTGAAAGTGGAAGCGGAACCATCGCATTAGCCACGATTCCCACAACGCCAAGGATCATCGCGGCGGCCGCGAACTGTGTGTAGTCTGCTGTCCCCAGCATGTTGGCCATAAGCAGCGTGCACGCGTAGCTCACTACGCCCACCAGTCCGGCGGACACTGCGAGGAAGCCACTGTTTTGAGCTATGTTGACGTCTTGGTCCGGCGTCCTTTGCCTGCTTTCAGCCCGGGGCCTTAAGCTCACTGCGGTGGTTATGGCCTGTTCAGATACATCCACTGATCAGCTACCGTTACTGGCCGTCGTTGGCTTCGGCCGGGGCGAAGACACTTCCCGGTCCTGCAAGCAAGGTGCTGCGGCCTGCCGATCGAATCTCCGCAGTGGCCACGCCGACCTTCTTCATAGCGGCAAAAGCCTCGAACTCGTCCCGGCCTTTCATGATGATGGATACGTGACCGTCGGCCAGGGCATACTCATCGGTTGGCCTCAGGGCGGGTATGAAATCAATGCCGTAAGGAAGTTCGAACTGCGCAGGCACTTCGAACTGAACCAAAGTGGACAGGTCCGAGTGGAAGGCCCGGGGATCTCCACCGTCACGGCGCATCTTCCCTTCCCCGAGGAGCACCCCCGTGAGCAGCATGGTGCTGCGGTCCCAGGTGAAGCAACGGGCCCATTCGCGGCACTCGCCGGAGACGATGATGGCTGCCTCGGGTTCGGTCAACTCAGTGATCGCATCAACCATGGCAGATCCGAAATCGGTGGGATGGTCCACCAGCCATCCCGTACGGCCGTCCACTACCGAATCCCGGATTCCCGGGACCCGCAGCGCCAGGCACGGCACGCCCCAGGCTGCGGCTTCGATCACTGAACAACCCCAGCCTTCTGATGCCGACGTGGCGGCAGTCATCCAGGCACGGCTCAACAGGTTGTCACGGACCTCGTTGGGCTGGTATCCGTGGAAAGTGATGGCATGGTCCAGGCCGAGGTCCATGGCCAGTTGCTGAAGCCGCCCCCGTTCGGGACCGTCCCCGACGATGTCCATCCGCAGGTTGGGAAGTCTCCGCGCCGCCACGGCGAACTGGCCCAGTAGCAGGTCCAATCGCTTGTGGGGCACCAGACGACTCACGACGGCGATGGTCGGCTCAGCGGCCCGCGCGGCGACCGTTTGCGGAATGTCGATGGTACCGTTCGGCACCACGTGGATGGGGCCCCTGAATCCAAGCTTTCGCAATTCCATGCGCGTTGACGGCGATACCGCTACGATGGCGCGCTGCCCATACACCGTCTTGGCGCCACTGCTTTCGAGGAAGCGGCCTACGGCGGCCATGGGCGGGGAGAAGCGGGTGCGGAACTGCTCTTGGTGAACGTGGTGGACCAGTTGGACGATCGGGATGTCCCCGCGCAGGAACAGCGGAGAGAAGAAAGGTATTCCGTTTTGGCAATCCACCACGGCATCGAACTGGCCGTTGGTGCGCAGGAGCCTCATCGCAGCCTGCCCATAGATGGAGAGTGCTCCGCCACCGCGCAGTATGCGGATGCCGTCAATGGTCTCCTCGGCTGACTGACCGGTGTCGCGGCCGGTAAACCACGTGACACGAACTCCGCTGCTCACCCATCTGCGGGAGATCTCATGCATGTACTGCTCGGCGCCGCCAGCTTGTGAGTGCTTTACGTCGCGCCAGTTGAGCACCAGTACGTGCTTCCCAGCGAGTTTGGTTGGGGAATTAATGTCAGTTGAGCCGTCCGTCACGATGTTGCTTTCTGAAGTTGAATCACTGAGGCAAAGCTGGCCACTCCGTCCTGGAAGGGGCGGAACGTGGACTCGGCTCCATCAGTCCAGGCCACGGGGAGTTCCACAATGCTGGCGTCGTTGTCCTGGAGCCGAAGAAGCAGTTCCACATCGAAGGCGAAACCCATGCTGCGGCACTGCACCATGGCAGCGGTGAGGGCATCCCGTTCGAAAAACTTGAAACCGCATTGGGTGTCCTGAATGCCTTTGACCTTCGATTTGGTCAGCGCCCGGAAGGCCGTGCCGCCCATTCGGCGCCCGATGTGCTGGGGCACAACAAACGTGGAACCTGGGGCGTGACGGGAGCCGATAACCGCAGAAGCGCCACTCGCGAGATGCTCCATGGCTTCCGTAAGCGTTGCCAGCGGCGTGGCAAGGTCGGCGTCAAAGAAACCCGTGTACCTTGACGTCCCACTGAGCAGGCCACGGCGGACGGCTGCCCCTTTTCCGCGACGGGAACAGCCCAGCACTGAGATCGGCACTGCATCGCCTTTATCCCGGGAGATCCGGCGGACAATCGCAGCAGTTTCATCCACGCTGCCGTTATCCACCACCACAATCCGCGAAGACCACGGCTGAACGGCCAGGAAGTCGACAGTCTGCGTCAGTGTGCTGGCGATTCTTCCTGCCTCGTTGTACGCAGGAATGATGACTTCGAGGTCTACCTGGGAACGACGCAACGAGTCTGGATGTCGCCGTGCTTGTAGACGACCCCTCTTGCCGATATGGACACTGTGCGCGTGAAGCGGAACCATCTGAACCTCCAATATCCGGGAACGGGGACTAAATTCGTGCTCGCAATATATGCAGTGGGGTTACTACGCAAGTCATGACGCGAATCCGGGCGTTGTGGTCCATGTCATGGATTACTCTCACTGCAAAGGTGGCCCCGGGCGCTCTGAGCGAAATTGCTGGTTCTGTGTCAGAGCCCGTCTATAGAGTGGCCACATGAGCCACACGTCTTCCGCGCCTGCCGCTGCCAAGGAACCCACACTCCAGCCTCCTGTCGCCAAGCAGGTCCCCATCCGCCGCGAACACCATGGCGATGTCTTTGTGGACAATTACGAGTGGCTCAGGGACAAGGAGTCCGCCGAGGTTGTTGACCATCTCAAGGCAGAGAATGCCTACCAGGAAGCAGTGACGGCGCACCAGGAATCGCTCCGCGAAGCGATGTTCCGGGAAATCAAGGGCCGCACCCAGGAGACGGATCTGTCGGTACCCAGCCGCAAGGATGGCTGGTGGTACTACAGCCGTTCTGTGGAGGGTAAGGAGTACAGCATCCAGTGCCGCGTCGTGGCCCGGAACACCGGCGATCCTGTGGCCGACTGGACTCCCCCGTCGGTTGAGGCGGGCGTTGAGCTTCCCGGCGAGCAGGTGCTCCTGGACGGCAATGTTGAAGCAGAGGGCCAACCGTTCTTCAGCGTGGGCGGTGCCGCCGTGACTATCGACGGCCACCTTTACGCTTACGCGGTGGACAACTCCGGTGACGAACGCTTCACTTTGCGGATCAAGGATCTGCGGACCGGTGAGCTCCTCCCGGACGTCATAGAGGACATCTTTTACGGGGTGGCTTTTTCCCCTGACGGCACCCGTCTCTTCTATACCGTGGTGGATGATTCGTGGCGACCCTACCAAGTAAAGGCGCACCTCCTGGGCACGCCTGTGGCTGAGGATGAGGTCCTCTACCAGGAGGACGACGTCGCCATGTGGCTCGGCTTCGACCTCTCCGCCGACCGTCGCCACTTGGTGCTCAGTATCGGCTGTTCCGAGTTCAGTGAAACGCGGCTGCTCCGCTTCGACGACTATGACGCCGGCCTCAGCACCGTCATCTCGCGCGACCACCATGTCCTCTACGAGGCTGAGCCCTTCCTCTTGGACGGCAAGGAGACCCTGCTCCTGACCCACAACAAGGACGCCATCAATTCCATGGTTAGCCTGGTGGACCCGGCTGAACTCACCAAGCCGCTCGCCGAGCAGGATTGGCGGACCGTCGTCGAGCATTCAGACGACGTTCGCGTCAACGGCGCGGGCGTGACCTCGACGCATCTGGTGTTGTCCGTCCGCAAGGACACCATCGAGCGCGTGCAGGTTCTCCCGCTGGCGGGCCTGGGCACGGCTGTTCAAGGGGCCCCCGTGGAGCCTGCCTTTGATGAGGAGCTTTACACCGCAGGCGTATCCGGGTCCGACTTCGAAGCGCCCGTGATCCGCATGGGCTATACCTCCTACTTCACGCCGTCGCGCGTCTACGACTTCGTCCTGCCTACCGCAGAACAGCCCGGCGGCGAGTTGCTGCTCCGCAAGGAAAGCCCGGTTCTGGGCGGCTACTCGGCTTCCGAATACGTCGCCACCCGTGAATGGGCCACCGCCGACGACGGCACAAAGATCCCGCTGTCGGTGCTGCGTCACGCCTCGGTCCAGCCGGATGGCACGGCCGCCGGGCTGGTTTACGGCTATGGCTCTTACGAAATGAGCATGGATCCGGGCTTCGGCGTAGCCCGTTTATCCCTCCTGGACCGCGGAATCGTCATGGTGATCGCGCACATTCGGGGCGGCGGTGAACTGGGACGCAAGTGGTACGAAAACGGCAAGAAACTCACCAAGAAGAACACCTTCACGGACTTCATTGCAGCTACGGACTGGCTGGCTGAGTCCGGCTGGGTCGACCCCACGCGTATAGCTGCCATGGGTGGATCCGCGGGCGGTCTACTCATGGGCGCGGTCGCCAACATGGCCCCGGAAAAGTACGCCGCCATAGTGGCCCAGGTGCCTTTCGTGGACGCCTTGACCACCATCCTGGATCCTGAACTTCCGCTGTCCGCCTTGGAATGGGAGGAATGGGGCAATCCCATCACGGACCCTGAAGCCTACGCGTACATGAAGTCGTACACTCCTTACGAGAATGTGGGGGCCGTGGCCTACCCCAGGATCGCAGCCGTGACCTCGTTCAACGACACACGTGTGCTTTACGTGGAGCCAGCCAAGTGGGTCCAGGCGCTGCGGTCCGTGTCCACGGGGAGCGAGCCGATCGTCATGAAGATCGAAATGGACGGCGGCCATGGCGGCGCATCGGGCCGCTATGTGCAGTGGCGCGAGCGAGCCTGGGACTACGCTTTCGTAGCCGATTCCCTTGGTGCGACGGAACTGCTTCCGGGCGCCGGCCTCAAGTAGCTACGCTCGGCGTGCCCGGAGGAGTGCGTAGTAGCCAGGGATGAGGTCGGGTGATGACGGGTTGCTCAGTGGGCGCGTCTCGATGCTCGCTGAGCCTTCTTCCATAAGGTTCCAGTCCGCCGTCGGGAAGGCCTTGGCTCGTTGCGCGGCACCAAAGCGGCCGGGCATCGGAAGTCCCCGGATTGCCCCCTCGAGAGGCGCAGGAATCGAGTTTCGGGTTGCCCCGAGGTGGCTGACATAGTCCACAGGCGTGCCGGGGAAGTTGGTCTCGGCCAGGAAAACGCCACCACGGTTCCCGACGACGGGCAGCAGGTTTGCGGCCAAAGCGGACTGGCCGCTGCGGTCGAGTACGTGGAGGACACCTCGGATGAAGATGTTCGCGTCTCCGGCCCAACCCGCAGCTTCAAGGGCCGTCGCCACGGTATGAGCGGCGTCAGGCGCCGTCATGTCGCACACGGCGAATGACGCCGTCGTGATCCCTGCTGCCTCCTGGCGCGCACGGTCCACAGCATTAGCGGAGTAGTCGAGCCCCAGCGCATGAGGGAAATGCTGCGCCAATAACCGGGTGAAGCTGCCGTTGCCGCACCCTACGTCAACTATCGGGAGGGTGGGGTCCAACTGCTTCAGCGTGGGGAGATAGCCATTGATTTCACGGGTACTTCCCGAATCCCACAGGACATCGCCCGTGGCACCGGTTGAACGAACGTTTCCCCAGTACTGGTCCCAGGCCGTGAGCGGGTCCTTGGGTGCTGCAGAGGACAGCCTGATAAGGCGAGGTATCAGCAGGTATTTCCTGAGCGCGGAGAACATCCTCCAAATATATGGGGCGCTATGCCTCCACCAGCCACTCCAACGCTTCTGTTTCGGAGGTGAAGAACTTGGTGGGGCACGGCGGCTTCATGATGCCGAGGAAGAAGTTGGCGATGACCCTGTCTACTGGGGACGAACCCCAAAGTGCGATCCGGGAAGCCTGGCAAGGCTTGGCAAACACTGATCGGGCGCCCCTGGTGACGTCGTCCGTTGTTGCCATGTCAACAATCATTGGATGCCGGTCCGAGCCGCAAAGTTCGTTGACCCTATCCATGGCCCTTTGGGCATCCGGTTCCTTGATCCGGGCTCCGCGCGGCCACGTCAGGCGCAGGATCCCAGGCTCTTCGAGTTCCAGCTCGAATGTCACCTGTTGGTGGTCTTGCGGTGTAGCTGGGTGGTCCACAATTCTCCTCGCACTTTTCCAAGACAGCTGCGGAGAAAATCCGAATGGATCCCCCGCACTCACTCCCTCAAGGCTGTCGAATCCGGGAGTCAAAGTAAAGATGTGTCCCACGACTCAAAAAGCCTGTTTACAGTCGGGCGGCCACTGGCCGCTATACCGCTGATAGGGTGTTGCCAAATCCTGAAATATTGTGGACCGATGGTGGAACGGAAGGGGCTCAGTGGGCGAGACCGTTGCCGGTGAACAGAATGCTTCCCGCTCGGCTGTCGTGGCGGACTCAGACCATGACCGTCTGGCGGCCACCACGTCCGTGCTTGATGGAGCGGGCTTCAAGGTTTTCCCTGCCACGGACACCGCCTCCATGGGCTTGCATCTCCAGCAGCACCGCCCCTCAATTGTGGTGGCGGAGAACCGCCTGGCCCACGGACTTGGCAACCCGGGGGTTCCCGTACTGCTGCTTCTTGATGCTCAGGAGTCTGTAAACCTTGAGGAAGTGGAGTCCTGGCGCGTCGCAGACTACCTCATCAACCCGGTGCGGCCCGGGGAACTCGTCCACCGGGTTGAAACCCTGATCGGTCGCGCAAAGGAGCGTGCACGCTCCCGTGGCGAGATAGAAGCACTCCGGGAAAGCCTCCGGAACGTCTCGTCGGCAATCCGGCAAACCAATGATCCTCAGCTGATCGCCGAGCACGTGGTTCGGGGCTTTGGCGAGGCCTTGGGCGCGGACCATGTTTGGTTCGCCACTTTCCGCGATGAACGGGTGCCCAGCATCCGGGCGCAATGGAATCGCCCGGGACTTCCCCTGCTGCCGTCAAGGCTGGGCGATAGCGAAAACATCATCACCGAAACGGCCAACCGGCTGTGGGCCGAGGCGGACGTCCTCGCGGTAGCAGACCACCGGGACGACCCTGATTCGAAAATCGCCACAGCACTTCGGGCGTGGTCGGGCGAACTCAAACCCATATCCACTGTGTTGCTTCCTGTTGGCGAGGGCGCTTCCGCCATGGGCATCATCCTGCTGTCCACCGTGCAGGAGCGGCACGATTGGACGCGTGCCGAGATCGCCTTGATGCAGCACGTGGCCGGGAATGTAGCCCACGGACTCATCCAAGGCCACCTCATCAGCGCCCAGCAGCGCGTCCTGCACCAGTTGAGGCAACTGGACAAGGCTAAGACCGATTTCCTGGCCACCGTAAACCATGAGCTACGGACACCCCTCACCTCCATCACCGCCTACCTGGATATGATCCAGGATGGCTCCGGCGGCCCGGTTCCAGAGGGCATCAGGAAAATGCTGAACGTTATTGCCCGGAACTCGGACCGCCTGCGCAGGCTCATCGAGGACATGCTCACGGTCTCCATGCAGGACGGCAGCAACCTGGACCTCAAGCCGGTTGATATCGACAAGCTTCTGCAGGTGGTGGTAGCAACTCTTCGGCCCCTGGCAGAGTCGCGCCATGTTTCCGTGTCCTTCACCGAGGCCACCGAGGACATTGAGGTCACTGCCGATGAAGCAAAGCTGGAGCAGGTGTTCACCAACATCGTTGCTAACGCCATCAAGTTCACTCCCGAGGGCGGCCGGGTTGGCATCACCAGCGCCATGGCAGCGTCCGAAAATGGCGGACGGGCAGCCCTTGTGCAGGTCGAAGACAATGGCCTGGGCATCCCGGAACACGATCTCCCCCACATCCTGACTCGCTTCTATCGCGCATCGAATGCCACCTCTGCGGCAGTACCGGGCAGCGGATTGGGCTTGGCGATCGCAAACGACATCATTAGCCGCCATATGGGCCGCATGGTGTTCGACTCCATCTTGGGGACAGGGACCACGGTGTCTGTGGAGTTGCCGGTGGGAGGACCATAGGCCGGCGCCTGCGAGTGACTGGTTTTGGCTTCGCCCTCCGCGACTGTGACAGCAGTGTCATTGCCAGGCCCGGAAGATGTGATCAGTGGTCACTAATGATCGACATGCTAAGAAACAAAACTGATGCCCCGGGCAGCAGCCCGGGGCATCAATTTAGCTCATGAGGCCTTGAGAGGCGCTCCCCCAATGTTTAGTTCGGCCACCAACCGATGCTGGTGGTGTTCGTCTTACCTGTGGTGGTGCTGTTCGGCCACCAGCCGATTGCCGTGCTGTCCTGCGTAGGCTCGGCATTAGCCGGAGCAGCGAATCCCGTTACTGCCAGAACCGCCGCCATGAGCAGGGTTGCCGCAAATTTTTTCATCCGCTATGCCCTTTCGTACTGATGCGAATTTATTGACTGTGACTTGAATAAAGTCACGGGGCAAACTATACGAGCTTTTCTTACGTAATGACATGGATAATGGGCACATGCAAAGTCCTCACCTGGCCACCCACCTTGTTGCCGGACTCAACGCACGCGCCAAATGGAAGGCGCGGGACTTTGACGAGGCCTTCAAGATGGCTGCAGAGGCTGCGGAACTCGCCCGGGATGCCGGCGACGAACTGGCCTGGTGGAACATGCGCTACCTGCAGGCGGAGTGCCTCCGTGATCAAGGAAGCATCGAGGAATACCTGGCCCTGGCGACCTCCCTCAATGATCACAGCCTTACAGCTTCCTCGGCCGAGCTCGGTGCCAAGGCCGGAACAATGGTGGCTATCGGGCTGCAAGGCCTCGGCAGGCTTGCCGAAGCTGCAACCATGGCAGCCGACGCCGCAAAGCTTGCCGCCACGAATCCCGATCTCCTCTACGTTCAGGTCCTTGCCCAGCGCGCCCTCATTGCTGCCTTGGCTGAGAGCCGACTGCTGGATGATGCGTGGCGGGAATGCCTTATTCTGGAGACCTTGATTTCTGATGATATCGATGAGGACACCGCCGGCAAGGGTTACTGGGTGATCGGAAACGTTGCTTTCCTGGCTGACCGCGTTACAGATGGGGGCCGATACCACGACCTGGCCGCCGAAAGGCTTTCACCGTCAAAGGACGTTGATTTGTGGGCTCGCTTCAACCGCGCCTCGGCGGAAATGCGGCTGCAGGCAAAACTCGCTGACGCCGCCACCCTCCGCTGCATTGAAAGGGCTGAGCTCGCTACCGACATTGTGGGCGGTTCTGAGCGGGACCATCTGGAAATGTCCTTGGTCCGCGCCCATTGGAATTACCTCGCCGGCGATATGCAGGAAGCCTTGGCGATCCTTGAACCCCTTTGCTCACGTTCCTCCATTCTTGCTACCCAAACCTCCGCCGAAGCTCATTTTCTTTTCGGGCGGACCTTGCTGGCGTCCGAGCGACGTGAAGAAGGCCTGGCAGCTTTCGAAGAAGCAGCAAAGCTCTTCGAGCAAGCGGCCTTGCCGGAGCGCAGCGCGGCGGTTCGCGAGCATCTTCGGCAAAGCGTCCGGGGCGGGCCGCACGGGGAGTGAGCATGTCCGACGCAGAAATGTACTCCGCGAATGACCCCCGTTTGGGGCTCCTCCTGGAAGGCATCGTAAGGTTGGCGGCCGGCGATCTGAACACCAGGATCCAGGTTTCCGAGGCACGTGACGAGATTGATGCAGTGATCATGGGCACCAACCTCTTGGCCGAAGATCTGCAGATCGTCTATGAAGAGCTGGAGCAGAGGGTGCAAGCCCGAACGCAACAGCTCAACGAAGCTCACCTTGCGATGAAGCGCATGGCCATGACCGACCCCTTGACGGGCCTGAACAATCGGTCCGCTTTCGCCACCGCCCTGAGCCAGGCCCAAGCCAACGGCGTGCAAGGCAACAAACGGCCGGCGATCCTCCTGCTGGATATGGATGGCTTCAAAGCCATCAATGATTCCCTCGGCCACACCATCGGTGACAAAGTCCTGGAAACAGTGGCGAATCGTATCAGCGGTGCGGTCCGCGAACAGGACATGGTTGCCCGCATGGGCGGCGACGAGTTCGCTGTCTTGCTTCCGGACGTGACCCCTGCAGAGGCCAGCGCCATCGGCGGCCGAATCCTCGCCGCCGTGGTGGGGGCGATGGAGATTGAGGGCCAACACCTCCGCTGCGGGGTCAGCATGGGGCTCCGGATGGCCGATCCGGGCCAGCGGGCCGAAGAGCTAATGATGGAAGCGGACATCGCCATGTACGAGTCCAAGGCGGACGGGCGCGGCAAGCTCAAGGTGTTTGCTCCCGACATGCTGCTCGCACGGCAATTGCGGAACCAGCTGGTAGGCGAGCTCAAAGAGGCGATCACGGATTCTCAGCTGGTGCTCTATTACCAGCCCATCATCCGACTGGATACCCGCGAGATTGAAGGGGTGGAAGCCCTGGTCCGCTGGAACCACCCCACCCGTGGAATCATCATGCCGGACGAGTTCATTCCCATCGCCGAGGAAACGGGGATGATCTCCGATCTGGGCGGCTGGGTGCTCCGCACCGCCGTCGAGCAGTTGAAGCAATGGCGTACCGACCCCCTGACGGCGGGCCACAGCTTCAGCATGCGCATCAACGTTTCAGCCGCGGACCTGCAGCGTCTGGAATTCATTGAAGACGTTCGCGAGGCACTGGTTTCAGCCAACCTGGACCCTTCGCTGCTGGTCCTGGAGTTGACCGAGAGCGCCGTGATTCAAGGCAACGACCTGGACCGTTACACGCTCAACAGCCTGCGCCGCCTGGGCGTGGGATTGGAGATTGACGATTTCGGTACGGGCTACTCCTCCATCAGCTACCTTCGCCAACTGCCCGTGGATACCGTCAAAGTGGACCGGACGCTGCTATCCGCCCTGGGCAGCGACCCGTCGCAGCCCGCCCTTCTCGCGGCCGTGCTCCAGCTCATCCGTGCTTGCGGCCTGGCTGCTGTTTGGGAAGGCGTGGAAACCGCCGAGCAGGCCGAGTACCTGCTGAGCATCGGGTGCACGAGTGGCCAAGGCTACTACTTCAGCCGGCCTTTGCCTGAAGCGCAATTGACTGAACAGCTGAAGCACCACAAGACGTGGCCTGTCAGCTGATTTTCCGGGTCCACGGATGGTGCCGCGTGCGCCACTCCGAGTCCAGAATCGCGTAAATATTCTCGGTGGCCCACTGCCCCTTGTAATGCCAGTTGTCCACCAGGGTGGCCTCAAGCCGCATGCCCAAGCGCTTACAGATGCCAGCAGAACCCGCGTTGAGTGCATCCAGCTTGGCTTCGATGCGATGGAAGGCCAGTTTCTCGAATGCCAGCTTCATCACGGCCTCCGCTGCTTCCGTGGCAATGCCGTGGCCACGCGCCTCCGGATGCAGTATCCAGCCCAACTCACCCTGCCCGGTGCCCTCCAACCACTTCAGCACTACCTCGCCCATCAGGCCGGGGTGATCCTTGCGCTCGATGGCCAGGCAAACCCAGTCGCCTTCCTGATTGAACTCGAAGTTCGCGTATTTGCCGAGCACCTCCATGGACTTGGTCTTGGTCAGTTCGTTACGCAAAAGGTAACGGGCGGTTTCGGGAAGCGACTGATAGCCGTGGAACCGTTCAAGGTCCTCAGCCTCGAAGCGCCGCAGGATGAGGCGATCGGTGATGATGGGAAGCTCAATTTCGGGCATGACTCCGAGGCTACTAGGTATGGGCGAATGATGGTCCAGTCTTGACACGTGGCGCGATCTGGGATTACCTAATGAACATTCGGTAAATAAAGCTGGAGGCAATGACGCATGGTTGAAACAACCCTCTCCGGTGCACAGCACCACATCCTGACGAACGACTACGCGTCCGAATGGATGGGCATCGAGGTCCTCAAGCTCGACGACGGCCACGCCACCATCCGCATGCATCTCCGCCAGGAAATGCTCAATGGGTTCGGCATGGCACATGGCGGAATGATCTTCGCCTTCGGGGACACCGCCTTCGCACTGGCCTGCAACCCGGCCAACCCCACGCCCAAGCAAGCCGCCCACATCACGGTAGCGTCCGGCGTCGATATCAATTTCATCAAGCCGGCGTTCCAAGGCCAGGTGATCACCGCCGTCGCAAACCGCCGCGCGAGCACCGGCCGAAGCGGCCTTTACGACATTCAGATTTATGCGGCGTCCCCGGACGAACACGCATCCGACCCCACCGCTTCCGATCCCGCTAGCGGGGAGCTCATCGCTGAGTTCCGTGGCCGCAGCCGCACCATCTCCAAGAAGTAGGAAACCCATGACGCAGAACACCGTGGCCGCACCCGCAGCTTCCTCATCCAAGGAAACCGCGCCCGTGCTTGACCGTGAAGAAACCATCTCCCGCGACGAACTCGAGGCATTGCAGCTGTCCCGCCTCCAGCACACGGTGGCGTACGCCTACGATCGCGTGCCGCTGTACAAGCGCAAGTTCGACGAAGCCGGTGTGCACCCCACGGACCTTCGCGAGCTAAGCGATCTCGGCAAGTTCCCCTACACCACCAAGGAAGACCTCCGCCTGGAATACCCCTTTGGCATGTTCGCCGTCCCGCAGGACCAGGTGGCGCGAATTCACGCGAGCTCCGGCACCACCGGCCGCCCCACCGTGGTTGGTTACACCAAGAACGACCTCGCCAACTGGGCAACCCTGGTGGCACGCTCCTTCCGCGCCTCCGGCGTCCGGCCCGGAATGAAGGTCCACAATGCCTACGGCTACGGCCTCTTCACCGGCGGCCTGGGCGCGCACGCGGGTGCTGAAGCGCTCGGCTGCACGGTCATCCCCATCTCCGGCGGGCAGACCGAACGCCAGATCCAGCTCATCCAGGACTTCAAACCGGATGCCATCCTGGCCACACCCACCTACCTGCTCACCATCGCCGACGCCATGCAACACCAAGGCATCGACCCCACATCCACCTCACTCAAGTACGCCGTCCTGGGCGCCGAACCGTGGACCGAAGAGATGCGCCACGAGCTTGAAACCACCATGAACATCAAGGCCTCGGACATCTACGGGCTCTCCGAAGTCATGGGCCCGGGCGTCGCCGGCGAAGCTGTTGAAACACAAGACGGCTGCCACATCTGGGAGGACCACTTCCGCCCCGAGATCATCGATCCGTTCGACCACTCGACGGTCCTGGCCGACGGCGAACCCGGCGAACTCGTCTTCACTTCCCTCACCAAGGAAGCGTTGCCGATCATCCGATACCGCACCAAGGACCTCACCCGCCTATTGCCCGGCACCGCACGGCCCGCGCACCGCCGCATGGGCCGTATCACCGGCCGCAGCGACGACATGATCATCCTGCGCGGAGTGAACCTGTTCCCATCACAGATCGAGGAAATCGCGCTGCGCATCCCCGAACTCAGCCCGCACTTCCAACTCGAAATTACCCGCCCCGAAGGCAAGCGCATGGATTCGCTGACCGTGAAGATCGAGCGCCGCGAGAACGTTCCGTCCGAGGCTGGTACGACGGCGGCACACACCTTGCGTGAACAGATCAAGATTCACGTCGGGTCATCTTGTGTGGTTGACGTTGTGGAGCCCGGCTCCCTTGAACGGTCCAACGGAAAGCTCCGCCGGATTTACGACATGCGCCCCAAGGGCTGAGCGCGTTCACCCGTCGAGATCGTGAGAAAATGCCAGCATGCCTACTGAGACCACCACCAAGCGCGGACGGCCCGGTTATGACCAGCAGTCGGTGCTCCGCATCGCCGTCGACGTCTTCAACCGCCACGGGTACGACGCAACGTCCATGGGCATTCTGGCCGAAAACCTCGGGATCTCGAAGTCAGCCATTTACCACCACGTGCCTTCCAAGGGCGATCTGCTGAAGCTCGCCTTGGACCACGCCTTGGGTGGGCTGGAAGCCATCCTGGAGGAGCCGTCCGCTACGTCCGGTCCCGCAGATGCACGGCTGGAATTCGTGCTGCGGCAGACCATTGCGGTGCTGGTGGACCGGCTCCCCTTCGTGACTCTGCTGCTGCGTTTGCGGGGCAACACGGAGATCGAACGCGACGCACTGGAACGTCGTCGCGCCTTCGACCACAAGGTAGCCGAACTCATTGCCGCTGCCCGGGAAGACGGCTCGCTGCGCCAGGACATCGATCCCCGCACCGTCACACGCCTCCTGTTCGGCACCATCAACTCGATCGTTGAGTGGTACAAGCCCGGCGGCTCGTTGTCCCCGGAGAAGCTCGCCGACGACGTCATCACCATGGCCTTTGACGGCCTCCACACGGCCGCCTAACCCTCTCTCACATCCCTCGGGCTTGGGGCCGATCGTCTCTCACATCCTGTGGGCCCGCCGACCCTCTCGCACACCACTCTGGCTTGAGGCCGACCGTCTCTCACATCTCACAGGCTTCCCGTCTGTTAGGAGCCGGATACCGCCGTCGGGCAGTGCCGACTATTTCATCCCCGAACGCGAAACGCCTTCCCACGTAATGTGGAAAGGCGTTTCGTCGTAAGTGAGAGAGCGACCCGCTCAAGCCCGCCGGACGTGAGAGAGCGATCCCCTCAAACCCGCGGGACGTGAGAGAGCGACCCACCCAAGCCCGCGGGACGTGAGAGAGGGCTATTTCTCCACGAGGGTGAGGACGTCGTAGGTGGCCACGATTTCGTCGTTCTGATTGGTCAGGACGGCGTCCCAGGCCACCTCACCGTATTCGTCTGTCTCGCGTGGGGTGATCTTCTTGGCCGTCAGCGTGACCCGGATGGAGTCGCCGGCTGCAACAGGGGTGATGAAGCGCAGGTTCTCCAAGCCATAGTTGGCAAGCACGGGACCCGGAGCTGGCTCAACAAAGAGCCCGGCAGCCCAGCTCAAAAGCAAGTAACCGTGGGCCACAATACCGGGGAAGAACGGGTTGGCCTCGGCGGCTTCCTGGTTTGTGTGTGCGTAGAATGTGTCGCCTGTCGAGTTCGCGAAGGCAGTAATGTCCTCAAGCTTGACCTCGCGGAGGTCCGAGCGAACAGCGTCGCCGATGCGGAGGGTCGAGAGGTGCTTCCGGAAGGGGTGCTCCCCCTCGGTTTCCACAGTGAAGTTCTGGTCGGCACCCGTGTGCCAGAGGCCCGTAACGGCGGTCAGCATGTTGGGGGAACCCTGAATGGCTGTGCGCTGCATGTGGTGCAGGACGGAGCGGATGCCGCCCAGTTCCTCGCCGCCACCAGCGCGGCCGGGACCGCCGTGAACCAGGTGCGGGACCGGGGAACCGTGGCCCGTGGACGAGCGCGCATCTTCACGGTTGAGCATGTGAACGCGGCCGTGGTGGGCAGCGATGCCGAGCACCAGCTCCTGCGCAACAGATGGATCGTTGGTGCAGACCGATGCCACCAGGGAGCCGGAGCCGCGGGCTGCCAGGCGGATGGCGTCGGCAAGATCCGAGTACCCGATCACTGACGACACCGGCCCGAACGCTTCAAGCGAGTGAACTTCTTCGGCTTCAGCGTCTGCCCAACTTAGGAGGACCGGCGACATGAAGGCGCCGTCTTCCACTACGCCCACGCCGCCGCCAACGGAGGTGACCGACGGCGAATCGAGAGATCCGTACGCAAGCTCACCGCCGGCGTCGAGCATTGACTGAACTGCCGCACGGACGTCGGCGAGTTGCTCCAGCGATGCCAAGGCGCCCATGGTGACGCCGTCGGCGCGAGGGTCGCCAACCACGACGCGTTCATTGATTCGCGCGCCGACAGCAGCAGCGACGTCGGAGGTCAGCTCCTGCGGGACGATAACGCGGCGGATGGCGGTGCACTTTTGGCCGGCCTTGACGGTCATCTCAGTGACCACGGCCTTGATGAACGCGTCGAACTCCGGGGTGCCGGGGACGGCGTCGGGCCCGAGGATGGCGGCGTTGAGGGAGTCGGTCTCGGAGGTGAACCGGATGCCGCCCTGGACCACGTTCTTGTGGCCCTTGAGCGAGTTGGCAGTGGATGCCGAGCCGGTGAAGGAAACGAGGTCGCGGTAGTCGAGCTCATCAAGGATGGTCCGGGCAGAACCGGAGATCAGTTGAAGTGACCCTGCCGGGAGAATTCCCGACTCGACGATTGCCTTTACCGCCGCGGCGGCAACGTAGCCCGTGGGCGTGGCCGGCTTCACGATGGTAGGGACGCCCGCGAGGAACGCAGGAGCGAACTTTTCCAGCATGCCCCAGACCGGGAAGTTGAACGCGTTGATCTGCACTGCGACGCCGGGAATTCGGGTGTAGATGTGCTCGGCGACGAACGATCCGTCCTTGGACAAAGTCTCCATGGGCCCGTCCACCACAACCTGCGAGTTAGGCAGCTCGCGGCGGCCCTTGGAACCGAACGTGAAGAGCACCCCGATGCCGCCATCGATGTCGATCATGTTGTCGATCTTGGTGGCACCGCTCTGCGAAGAGGATTCGTAGAGCTCTTCGCGGCGCCCGTTGAGGTACATGGCCAGCTCTTTGAGCTTGAGCGCACGCTGGTGGAACGTCAGCTTCCCAAGTTCCGTTTGCCCGGTGGTGCGGCCATAATTCACGACGGCGGCAAGGTCCAGTCCGTCGGTGCTGACGTTGGCCAGGACTTCTCCGGTGCTGGCATCACGAACCGGGACTTTCCTGGCGTCCGCTGCCGGCGTCCACCAGGCATCCTGGACGTAGCTGGGGACGGTTGCAACGGCTGTGGTTTCCGGGGCGACTGCGGTAGTGGTCATCGTCGACGGGTCCTTCCAAGGCACGTAAAATCGGCACGGTCCCTGCTGACTGGAGCCAACATTACTGACCGGCCGTTCGGTAATATATACAGGGTACATGAATGCCCCGTGGAGTACAGCAGGAATTTTCGGCCTTAGTCCTGGCGGACCACGCCAAGTTTGACCCGGACCGCTGCAAACTCCGGATCCGAGACACCGTGAGCGGTCAGAAACCCCACCACGTCCAGCGACCCAAGGAAGGCCCGCAGACCCTCCCTCCGACTGGTCCGCATCACCTCGAGATCATCCTGGGATAGGTATGGATCATGGGCGTGCGGAGCCCCGTGGGTGCGGTGCCGCTCATTAATCCCGCGCGCAGCAAGCTCGTACCCGTGCACGATCTCCTCATCGCCGGCACCTGCCAACCGCTGCAGCATCACCGCGATCACGCCGCTGCGGTCCCTGCCTGCGGAACAATGAACCACCACTTTTCCCGGGGACGCCGCAATGGCCTTGAAGACGGCCGCGATCTTGTCCCCGAACAGGTGGAGGTAATCCCCGTACTGGGCGGGGTCCTTGAGGTACGGGCCGAAAAGCTCGCCGAAATCGCTATGGTCGGGATCTTCGGTTGGGCAATGCACGACGTCGATCCGCGCCTTCGCCTCATCCGGCACCTGAGGGTCGGTGTCACGCAGCCGCCGCTCGCGCGAGGCGCGGAGATCTATCACGGTGCGGACGCCGTCGTCGTACATCTGCTGCCAGCCGGATTCGGTGACCCATTCGTGGCGACCCATGCGGTACACGTCCCCGGCAATGCGCCAAGCGTTGACGGCGCCGTCCCAGTGGACGCCCCGATGAGCTGAAGTCCCTTCCATAGGAGTCAGCTAAACACATTGGTGCCTTGGAACGGGAGGTGAGAGAGGGTCTGCCAGAAGCACGCGGGAAGTGAAAGAGGGTCCGCCGGAAGCACGCGGGAAGTGAAAGAGGGTCCGCCGGAAGCACGCGGGAAGCGAGAGAGGGTCTGCCAGAAGCACGCGGGAAGCGAGAGAGGGTCCGCCGGAAGCACGCGGGAAGTGAGAGAGGGTCTTGCGGAGGCCGAGTGACCCATGTCATACTTTCTCTCGATGCGCATCGACGATACGTATCGACAAACCACAGGAACTGTTCAGCAGAGAGCACAAGGAGGTCAGGCCATGCCCACCAGCAAGGACGTTGCCCAAGCCGCCGGAGTAGCTCAAAGCACAGTCTCCTACGTGTTGAGTGGCAAGCGGCCGATCTCCGAGAAGACCCGCAAAAAAGTTGAAGACGCTATTCAGCAATTGACTTACCAACCCAATGCCGGGGCCAGGGCCCTTGCCAGCCGCAAGACCCGGGTCATCGGCCTGGTGATCCCCTTCATACCTGAACTGCACATGGCCTCGATCATGGAGTTCGTGTCCGTGATCGCCAACACCGCCAGACTTTATGATCACGACATTCTCCTGGTCACAGAGGACGAGGGCGCGCCGGGGCTGAGGCGCGTGGTGGGCCAGCAGATCTGCGACGGCCTGATCCTCATGCAGGTTGAAGGGGATGACGAACGTCTCCCCGTGGTGCGCAGCCTCAACGTGCCCGTGGTGTTGATAGGAATCCCACACGACCCCTCCGGCTTGGTCTGCATCGATGCAGACTTTGAAATGGCCGGGGAACAATGTGTTCAGGATCTGGCAGCCGCCGGGCACAGTGTCATTTCGGTGATTGGCTGGCAGCCGGAGGTGGTGGAGCGTCACGTGAATTATGTAGAGCGCTTCATGTCCGGCACCGACAAGGCGGCCCAGGATGCCGGCGTCCGCGTACTGCACCTTCCGGGCGGCACCGACCGCGATGTCATCACCACCTCAGTTGACAGGGCCCTGGCCGAAACCACAGGAGTTCCAGCTTTCATTGCACCGGACGGGACTGTCCAAGACGTGCTCCGTCGTGTACTGAACAGCCGCGGCCTGACTCCGGGGGTGGATGTTTCCGTCATTGGCAGCGCCTCTCCCACGCTGGCCGAACTTCAGCCCATTCCGCTTTCCACCATTGACCTCCGTCCGGCAGAAGTTTCCCGCCGTGCGGTGAAGATTATTTGCGACCTCCTCGAATCCGAGAACCAGGGACCACACGAATCCCTGGAACTGGTACCCACGGTCATTACGCACCGTTCAAGCACGCTCCGCCCACCCCACGGCAGCTGAATCCCTCTACGTAACCACCCGATCCACATCCCTTTCCGAACTCATCGATACGCATCGTCGATACGCATCGATAAATCGATCCCCAGAAAAAGGAACAGACAATGAAGTCAGCACAAAGGACATCCCGTCCTCTCGCCCTGGCAGTGGCGGCCCTGGTCGGCTTACCGCTGGTCATCTCCGGCTGCGGCACCTCCACCGCCGCGTCGTCCTCCGAGGCGGTCACGGAACTCTCCGTGATGGACTACTACAACAACGAGCCGGACAAGTCGTTTATCGGCGATGCCCTGACCAAGTGCGGCACGCAGCTGGGCGTTACCGTCAAACGGGAAACTGTTCCCGGAAAATCGCTTATTTCCAAGGTTCTCCAGCAGTCCTCCTCGAAGACACTCCCCGACGTCCTCATGTTGGACAACCCGGATCTCCAGCAAATCGCTGCCACGGGAGCTTTGGCACCCCTTGCCGATTTCAACGTCAGCACCGAGAACTTTGCTGAAGGCGTGCTGAGCGCGGGCACGTACAAGGACAAGGTGTATGGCCTGGCGCCAACAGTGAACACCATTGCCCTGTTCTACAACAAGGACATCCTGGCCAAGGCCGGTGTCACCCCGCCCACAACCTGGGATGAACTCAAGGATGCTTCCGCCAAACTCACGGCAGGTGACCAGTACGGACTGGCCTTCAATGCCAACCCCACCTATGAGGGCACGTGGCAGTTCCTTCCTGTCATGTGGTCCAACGGCGGCGATGAGAAGAAGATCGACACCAAGGAGACCGAGCAGGCCCTGCAGCTGTGGACCGACCTGGTCAAGAGCGGTTCAGTTTCTTCCTCTGCCCTCAACTGGACCCAGGCCGATGTCAAAGACCAGTTCCTGGCCGGCAAAGCAGCCATGATGGTCAACGGACCGTGGCAGATCCCGGCCTTGGACAAGCAGCCGACGCTGCAGTACGGCGTAGTGAAGATCCCTGTGCGTGAAGCCGGGCAGACGTCCGTGGCTCCGCTCGGCGGTGAGGTATGGACTGTCCCGCAGACCGGCAACAAGGCCCGGCAAGCCAAGGCAGCAGAGATGGTTGCCTGCTTGAACAGCGACGAGAACCAACTGGCCATGGCTACCGCCCGCAACACCATTCCCTCCAAGACCACGCTCTCGGACAAGTTCGCCAGCGACAACCCCAAGCTCGCCACGTTCACCGAGCTGATCAAGACAGCCCGTGCACGCACCGGCCAACTCGGCGAGGAATGGCCGGCCCAAGCCACCAAGATCTACACGGCAATCCAGACTTCACTGACCGGTAACGCTTCACCGGCAGACGCCCTCAAGCAAGCACAGGGTCAGTAGGCAGCCTGCCATGTCATTAGCAACTGATCTACCTCATTCAGAGGGGCAGGCTGCCGGCAGGGCCGTGAAAACTCACAGCTCAGGGACCGAAAAGCCCGCACCCCGGCGCAGATCCCGCCAGCGCCGTGAGCGCATCTTCCAGTGGCTCTTCCTGGTCCCCGCTGTGGTCTACATGACGTTGTTCTTCGGGTATCCGGTAGTCAAGAACGTGGTCATGAGCTTCCAGGAGTACACCACCTCCACGTTCTTCACAGGAGAAGCCCCTTGGGTGGGGTTCACCAACTACGTGACTGTATTGTCGTCGTCGCTGTTCTCAACCTCACTGCTGAACACCGTTTTGTTCACCATCGGCTCCATTATCGGCCAGTTCGTGATCGGGCTGGCGCTGGCCATCTTCTTCCAGCGCAAGTTCCCGCTCAACGGAATACTGCGGTCCCTGCTCCTGCTCCCTTGGCTCCTTCCCTTGATCGTCTCCAGTGCCGTGTGGCGATGGATCCTGGATAAGGACAGCGGCGCGCTGAACCGTTTCCTGGGTGACCTCGGCATCATCGATACCGGCGTTCCGTGGCTCACCAGTACGTCGCTGGCCCTCATTGCCGTGGTGGGCGTGAACATTTGGATTGGCATCCCGTTCAACCTGACCATTCTCTACGGCGGCCTGCAGGAAATCCCGGACGAACTTTACGAGGCCGGATCACTGGACGGTGCCACCGGTTGGAAAGCGTTCCGGCACATCACCTGGCCCATGCTGCGGCCGGTGGTGAGCGTGGTCCTGGTGCTCGGCGTCGTTTACACGCTCAAGGTGCTGGACATCATCCTGGGCCTCACCAACGGCGGGCCCGCCAATTCCACCCAAACCATCGCGACGCAGTCCTACAACCTGTCTTTCCACGAATTCAAGTTCGGTGAAGGTGCGGCCCTGGGCAACGTGCTGGTGATCATCTCCCTGGTCTTCGCAGTCTTGTACTTGCGGGCCAGCCGACGCGCAGTGGACGAGTGAGGACAGCATGACAACCGTACTGAAAGCCCCCACACTCCGGCGCCCCCTCCCAAAACCAACGGGACGAAAGAACTGGGGATACACGGCACTGGCCATCTTCTTCCTGGCCATCATGCTGTTCCCGGTCTATTGGATGGTCAACGCCTCCCTGCAACCCAACGGCACCACCTTGGAAACCTCGTGGTTCCCGATTAAGCCCGACTTCACCGGCTACGCCACAGCCATCAACGAGCAAGCGGGGAACCTGGGAACCAGCCTCATCATTTCGCTGGGTAGCGTGGCGCTGAGCCTGGCCATTGCAGCCCCGGCCGCCTATGCCTTGGCCTACTTCAAGGTCCGCGGCGCCGGCGTGGTCCTGTTCGCGATCCTCATCAGCCAGATGATTCCCGGGATCGTGGTGGCCAACGCCCTGTACACCGCGTACAACGATCTCGGCCTACTGAACTCCATCCCGGGCCTGATCCTGGCTGATTCGGCCCACGGCATCCCGTTCGCGATCCTCATCATCCGGGCCTTCATGAACGGTATGCCGGCGTCGGTGATCGAGGCCGCGCGGGTGGATGGTGCCGGGCACCTCCGGGCGTTCTGGTCGATTGTGCTCCCACTCAGCCGTAACTCGCTGATCACCGCAGGGCTGTTCACGTTCCTGTTCGCCTGGAGCGACTTCCTCTTCGCGCTGACACTGACCACCACTGAAGCAGTCCGGCCCGTGACCCTGGGCATCTTCCAGTACATCGGCGCCTACGTAAATGACTGGAGTTCAGTCATGGCGACGGCGGTACTCGCCTCCATCCCGGCCATCGTCCTGCTGGTCGCGGCCCAGAAATACATCGCCGCCGGCACCACCGGCGGTGCGGTCAAGTAGACCGCGTACCCGAACCTCAATAGGAGAAAACAATGACTGAGAGTAAGCCCATCCGCGTCACCGTATGGTCCGAGAATCGCCACGAGAAGCGCGACGAACTGGTGGCCCGTCTCTACCCGGACGGTATGCACGGCGCCGTCAAGGCGGGCATCGAAGAGAACCTGGGTACCGGCGTCGAGGTCCGCACCGCAACACTGGACGAACCGGAGCACGGACTCACCGAGGAAGTCCTCGCCAACACCGACGTCCTTACATGGTGGGGGCACATGTCCCATGCAGATGTTGAGGACGAGATTGTGGAACGCGTCCACCGGCACGTCCTGGCCGGAATGGGCCTGATCGTGCTGCACTCCGGACACTGGTCCAAGATCTTCACCAAGCTCATGGGAACATCGTGCACGCTGCGTTGGCGCTCCGAGCAGGACCGCGAACTCGTGTGGACCGTGGATCCCACCCACCCCATCGCCAAGGGCATCCCGCACCCCATCGAGATTCCGCAGCAGGAAATGTACGGCGAGTTCTTCGACATCCCCACGCCCGAGGATCTGGTGTTCATCAGCTCGTTCAGCGGCGGCGAAGTCTTCCGTTCAGGCTGCACGTTCCGGCGCGGTCACGGCAAAATCTTCTTCTTCAGCCCGGGCGACCAGGATTACCCCGTCTATCACCACAAGGACATCCGACGCGTGATCGCCAACGCCGTGGAATGGGCCGTCACCGACCGCCCGGAACGCGCCGTACCGGAGCTTCTCCGGTATGAAACCAACGACTTCTTCAACGGCAAGAGCTACCAGGGAGCCAACGCGTGAGCACGCCCTTCGCTATCATTCCTGACGACGGTACTCCCCTCCGCGTCGTCGTCGTCGGTGCAGGCGGGATGGGACGCGCGTGGCTTCGAACAGTGGAATCGTCACCGTTGGTTGAGCTGGTGGGCATCGTGGATCTTGACCTTACGGCTGCCTCTGAGGCGGCAGCGTCCTTGGGTCGCCCCGACCTTCCCATTGGTGCGGGTACCGCTCAGTTGGCGTCCGACGTCGGAGCCCAGGCAGTCATCAACGTCACCGTCCCTGCCGCGCATCATCCGGTAACCACTGAGGCCCTGGCCGCGGGATTGCCCGTCCTCGGCGAGAAACCAGTGGCTTCGACTGTGGCCCAGGGGCTTTCCCTGGCGGCTGCGGCCGAGCTTCACAGTCAGCTGTTCATGGTCAGCCAGTCCCGGCGATACAACCGGCAGCTGTTTTCGGCCAAACGCCTGTCTTCATCCTTGGGTTCCATTGGCATCGTCTCTGCCGAGTTCTTCAAGGCCCCGCACTTCGGCGGTTTTCGGGATGCCATGGATCATCCGCTCCTGCTGGACATGGCCGTCCACCAGTTCGACATGGCCCGTTTCCTGCTCGACGCCGATCCCGTGTCCGTATTCTGCGAGGAGTACAACCCCTCCTGGAGTTGGTATCGCGGAGATGCAGGTTCCACGGCCATCTTCGAGATGACCGGGGGCGAGCGCTTTGTTTTCACCGGCAGCTGGTGCAGCCCTGGCCAGGAGACCTCGTGGAATGCGTCGTGGCGGATCAGTGGGGAGCATGGCACTGTCCTGTGGGACGGTGACAATGAACCGGTCTCCTCCGTTCCCGTTTCCGGCGATGCAGCGGATGCCGAGGATCCTGGCCAGGAAATCGCCGGGTCCTTGCGGGACTTCGTTGCCGCTGTGCGCACGGGAAGCACACCTATGGGACGGGTTCACCGGAACATCATGAGCCTGGCCATGGTGGAGGCCGCGATCCTCAGCGCTTCCACCGGCGCCCGCGTTTCCGTGGACTCGCTGCTTGAGGACTCGTACCAACAAGCCATCCTCGCCGAACGCGATCCTGCTGTGCTGGAGGTGCTGAAGTCCTGGACCTCAGTGCGGAGTGCTTTGGCCGGCGAAAGCGTGGCGTTGTGACGGGCACGTCTTTGTGAGCCCGCCGAGGGGTTGGCTTTCGTGGTTATCGCGGGCTCTTACTCCCGAAAGCCCGCCCCCCGGCGAATGGGCTACCTCTTGGCTAGCTGGGCGGGTTTCACTGTCGAGATGAGGGCAGCCGCGTAAGCCTGGTGCCCGGCTACGTTCGGATGGAAGTTGGCATCAGGAAGCCGATCGAACGGGGGCACGGGCGCCGGGATCAGCACGATCCAAGGTTCCGCGGAGTTGACCGCATGCCCGCGGAATCGCTTGGTGACGTCGACAAAGACCACGTTTTTCCCGCTGAGTTGCACGGCCGCTGCGATGGCCCTGTTCAAATCATCAACGGCAGTGTTCGCCAGGACTTGGTTAGCGACTGGGACAACAGTTACTCCAGGGATAACGAGATCACCTTGGCTCGGATCAAAGAGGCGCGGGTAGCCCATAACCGCAATCGTCGCATTGGGAGCGGACGCACGGATGAGCCCGTACGTACCCGCAAGTGCAGTAGTAACGGAGCTGAGGTTGGCTCGGATGCCAGCAACAGTGCCCGCACAGGTGGTGGTGTCCGGTGAAGCGCAAGCCTGCAATGCAAGCAGGCTTCCAGCATCAATGGCTCCGGCGGTGATGCTCACCAGTTCGGCGTTTTGGAGGGCAGTCTGGCCAGCGAAAATCTGCTCAACAACTGTTGGTGCGCCGTTATAAAACGGGCTCGGATTCAGCGGGTCAAAGGACAGCAGAGCACCGTGGCAGGCGAGATTTGTCAGCAAATCCACGCGACCGGAAGCCGCCACGATGTCCACATATCCAGACTGGCTTTGCCAACACAGCGAGTCCCTATATAGCCCGCCCGCGCCGGTACCCGCTGTATACGAATCACCGAGGGCCACATACGTCACCGGTGGCGGCGGCGCTGCGGTGGCGGGACTGGCCGTAAATCCTAACGTGAGTGCCAGGGCAGCGAGTCCGCCTGCAAGGGCCAAGTTCCGACGTCGTGCTTGATGAGTTGCCATAATGTTCCCCTAGTTACTGCTGGATGGGGCTCCGGCGTTCCGCAAAAGAGGACGCCGCGGCTCCCCACCATTCGGCCGCGTACCGGGGCAATGTGTTGGCTAGATTACGCCCAGATGCGCACGCGGGGAAGAGTTTGACAGCGCTAGGCCCCGTATTTCGCCAGCCGGAACTCCAGGCCGTTGCGCACGGCGGGCCATTCGTGCTCGAGGATGGAGAACACTACGGTGTCGCGCAGTGCTCCGTCGGCGCTGCGCGAATGGTTCCGCAGCACGCCGTCCTGCTTGGCGCCGAGCCGGGCAATGGCCTCACGGGACTGCTGGTTCATCCAGTGTGTCCGGAACTCCACGGCGGGGCAGCCCAGCGTTTCGAAGGCATGCCGCAGGAGCAGCAGCTTCGAATCGGGGTTGGTCCCGGTGCCGTGCGCCGACGCAGCGTTCCAGGTGGATCCGATCTCCAGGCGTGGCGTGGCGGCGTCGATATTCATGTACGTTGTCATACCGATCAGCTTGCCCGTTGCATTTGAGCGCGTGGCAAAAGGCACCATGGACCCTTTTGCCTGCAAGGCCAAGCGACGATCAACTTCAGCGGCCATGCCCTCAGGCGTTGGGACGGAGGTGTACCAGAGCTTCCAGAGATCGCCGTCGCGGGCTGCATCTACCAGGCCGTCATGGTGTTCCTGGCTCAATGGTTCCAGCGTCACGAATTTTCCGGTCAGGGTGATGGGTTGGATAGAAGTCACCCGGTTAGCCTAACCGGCGCCCGGGGCTTCAGTCGTTCCAGTCGAAGAAGCCCTTTCCCGTCTTACGTCCCAGCTCGCCACGCGCCACTTTATCGCGCAGGATCTGCGGAGGAGCGAAGCGGTCGCCCAGCGTGGAGTGCAGGTATTCTGCAATGCCCAACCGGACGTCCAAGCCAACAATGTCGGTGGTCTTTAACGGGCCTGTGGGGTGCTTGTAGCCGAGAACCATGGCAGCATCAATATCTTCCGCCGATGCCACTCCTTCTTCCACCATGCGCATCGCTTCAAGGGCAATGGCTACGCCAAGCCTCGAGGACGCAAAGCCAGGAGCGTCATTGACGACGACGGCGGTCTTGCCAAGTGCCTCAGTCCAGCTTTTCGCGGCAACAGCGAGTCCGGGAGACGTTTCCTTGGCCAGCACCACCTCGATGAGGGTTGACGCGGGCACAGGGTTGAAGAAGTGCAGTCCAACAAAGTTGGCTGGACGGCGAAGTTCGTTGGCGAGCCCCGTGACCGAGAGCGAGGACGTGTTCGACGCCAGGTAAGCATCGGCGGACAAGTGGTCCTCCACAGCCTTCAGAGCTGTGACCTTCAGGTCGTAGTCCTCAGGCACGGCCTCCACAACAAGGCCGCAGTGGATGAAGGATTCGTAGTCCGTGGAGGTGCTGAAGCGGGACATTGCCTCTTCAGGGGTTTCGCTCAAGGTGCCGCGAGCGGCGGACTTGGCTACGGCATCAGCAACGCGACCCTGCGCTCCGGCCGCTGCCTCATGATCGCGTTCCACCACGATCACGGTGGCACCCTTAGTAAGGAACGCATGTGCGATACCAGCACCCATGCGGCCACCGCCGAGGACTCCAACGACGTGCGGGATGGTGGGAACTTCTGTCATTTCCAGGTCCTGTCTTGCGTCGAGGCGTCAGTGGCGGGGGCGGCTGTGTCCTGCGAAGCCTTAGCCGATTTCTTGTCCAGGAACGCCTGCATGCGATCAAACTTTGCTTGGGACTCGAAAAGAATCCCTTGGGCGAGCGTGTCGATCAGCGGGTGGGCTTCAGCCGGTGCGTGGAACACTGACTTGGTGATGCGCACGGCCAAGGGATCCTGGCGTCCAATCCTGTCGGCCAGTTTGTGGGCCGCATCCATGAGTTCCGGAGCCTCGTGGATCTCCGTGATCAGGCTGATCCGTAAGGCTTCTTCCGCGCGGAGCACAGCACCGGCCAAGAGGATCTCCTTGGCCTTCGGCTCCCCCACCAACTCCTTGAGCCGCCAGCTCGCTCCAGCTGCGGCCAGGATCCCCAGCCCGGTCTCCGGGTTGCCAATCCGGACGCTCGGAGTACCAATGCGGAAGTCGGCGGCGTACGCGAGCTCGGCTCCCCCGCCAAGGCAGTACCCGTCCAAGGCCGCGATAACGGGCATGGGCAATTTGGCGATGCGGACAAAGATGGTGGAGTTGATTCCCTGCAGGGCGTCGTCCCGGCGGCGTTCGCGCAGCTGTCCAATGTCAGCGCCGGAGGCAAAAACTCCCTCGGTCCCGGCAATAATCAGCACCTTGGGATTCCGCTCGAGTTCGGCGCAGACAAGATGGAGTTCGTCCACCATCGTCTGGTCGATCGCGTTACGGACCTCTGGACGGTTCAGCAGAACACTGAGACGGTCATCGCGTTCCTCGATGAGAAGTGTGGTGAAGTCTTTCGCATCCAGCCCCATTACACGCCTTCCAGCAGCATCGCGGTGCCCTGTCCGACCCCGATGCACATCGTAGCCAATCCGAGCTTAGGTCCGGGCGATGAAGTGAGCTCGCGCTCCATGCGACCCAACAGCGTAATAGCTATGCGCGAGCCGCTGGAACCCAACGGGTGCCCCAAACTGATGGCACCGCCGTCGTTATTCACTGTGTCCGGGTTCAGTCCGAGGCGCCGCATGCTTGCCAACGATTGGGTGGCGAAGGCTTCGTTGAGTTCCACGGCGCCCAACTGATCCACGGTGAGGCCGGAACGTGCCAGAACCTTTTGGGTGGCAGGGACCGGGCCGATACCCATGATTTCCGGTTCGCATCCTGCTGATGCGCCGTCGATGATACGGGCGCGGGGCGTCAGGCCAAACTTCTTGATGGCGGCCTCCGAAGCGACGATAATGGCTGAGGCGCCGTCGTTGAGCGTTGATGAGTTGCCGGCGGTGACCACGGAACCTCCAGGAACGACGGGTCGCAAACCGGCCAAAACGTCCATGGTGGTGCCTTCGCGGGGGCCTTCATCAGTGTCCACCACGGTTTCCGACTTTCGGGTCTTAACCGTGACGGGGACAATCTCATCCTTGAACCGGCCACCGGCGATGGCGGCCAGCGCAAGCTCGTGGGAGCGGACAGCAAAGGCGTCAGCATCCTCGCGGGAGATGTTGTCCACGCGGCCCACTTCCTCCGCTGTTTCAGGCATGGAGTAGGTCATCTTGCCGTCGCGGGAGAGCTCGCCCTTGGTGAAGAGCGGGTTGGCGAAGCGCCAGCCGATGGACGTATCGAAGATCTGGCCGGGCTTAGCGAAGGCCGCAGTCGGCTTCTCCTGCACCCATGGTGCCCGGCTCATGGACTCAACCCCACCAGCCACCACGATGTCGGCGGCTCCGGACTTGATCATCTGGCTGGCCATGATGATCGCGCTGAGGCCCGAGGCGCACAGGCGGTTCACTGTGATGCCGGGGATGTGGAGGGGAAGACCGGCCAGAAGGGTGGCCATGCGGGCCACGTTCCGGTTTTCCTCGCCGGCGCCGTTGGCATTGCCGAGGATTACCTCATCTATGGCGTCAGGGTCGACGCCGGCACGCGCCACTGCTTCCCGCACCACCAATGCTGCGAGATCGTCCGGGCGGACGGAGGACAGCGCCCCACCGTAGCGACCTACGGGCGTACGCGCGCCGCCAACAAGAAAAGCCTCGACCATGAGAACATCCTTCGCGAAGTGAAAGGGACCGACTCGGAATAATATACCGACCGTTCGTTCTATAAAGATTACACGGCCCAGCGGACCGGTCAACAGCTGAGCCTTCAGTTGCGGACCAGCGGAGACCGGCCCCAGCCCGGATCAGATCACCCGGATCCCCAAATGGCCAGCCAGTAGCGGCGCCATGAGGCTCAGCTGATAGTCATCGATCACCACTCCTGCGAGCCCTGCCAAACCATTGATTCCACGGAACTCCGAGGTGCGCAGATCCACATCCTTCAGCTTGGCGCCCGTAACATCCAGCGTGCCGATAGTGCAGTTCTTCAGTGCCAACCGCGTTCCCGTGCAGCCCCCGAGGTCGAGCTCATTGATGATGCAGTCGGAGATCTGGATATCCATGAGCTTGGAACCGCGCAGGTTTACGTAGTCCAGCTTGCCGCCGTCAATTCGGACGGAGCGCCAGTTTCCCTCATACAGTTCGGCAGACCCCCACCTTGGATTGGTGATCTCCACGTCCTGCCAGGAAGTCCGGGCCGCCATGAAGACCGGGGCGTAGGGCTCGGAAAAGATGCACTCGCGGAACGTTGCGCCCCGCAGCTGGGCTTCATTAAAGGAGACCCCGTTCAGTTGACATTCAATGAAATCCGCGCCGCTCAGTTCCTCTCCGTCGGCAGAAACCCGGGTGAGCCTGACGCCGTCGTACCGTTCGCCACGCTGGAAGTCCGGGGCGTCGTCGTCACGCAATTCGTCCAACCGCACAGGCGAAATCTTAGGTGCTGCAACCTTCGCTGCCGCCATCAGAGCGATTCCGCTTTGGCTGCGATCTCAGCCAAGTCTTTGCTGAGGGCCTTGCGGGTCATGTTCATCCCGATCTTTCCGAACAGGGCCATGCCAACCTTGCTGATGAGCGAGGGCTTGACCATCTCTGCGCCGAAGTTCAGCGTGAGATCTGTACCGCCGTCGCGCTCATTCAAGGTGAAACGCGTGGTGTAATCCGCGACGCCTTGGAGCGCCTTGACCGTGGTGCTGCGCGGAGGGTCAGTCTCGGAAACCCACATCTCAACAGTCTCCTGCTTGCCCATCATGGTCCGGGTTTCCTTCCAGCGGGTGCCCTCACCATATGGGCCGTCGCTGAGCATCTGGATTGAGTCGATGCCGGAGAGCGTGCCGGCCGAGCCGGGAATGTCCGAGATGACGGCCCAAACCTTCTCCGGGCTTGCGTTGACGTGCTGCGTCAGGGTGGTGGTGTGTTCCATACATCGAGCCTAGACCCGACCCCCGACACTCCCAACCGGGGTGCTCGTTGCGAGGCCCACTCTGCACGACTCACCCCCGCATAAAGAGCAAACCAGGCCCCACAACGGAAGGGCCCTCGTTGCGAGGCCCGCTCTGCACGACCCACCCCACGCATAAAGAGCAAACCAGGCCCCACAACGGAAGGGCCCTCCTTGCGAGGCCCACTCTGCACGACTCACCCCCCACATAAAGAGCAAACCAGGCCCCACAACCGGGGTGCTCGTTGCGAGGCCCACTCTGCACGACCCACCCCACGCATAAAGAGCAAACCAGGCCCCACAACCGGGGTGCTCGTTGCGAGGCCCACTCTGCACGACTCACCCCCCGCATAAAGAGCAAACCAGGCCCCACAACGGGAGGGCCCACAAAACGAACGGCGCGTGCCCCCAAAGGAGGCACGCGCCGTCGGACGTTTTGAAGCGTTTGAAGCGTTTGAAGCGTTTGAAACCTAAGCCTTAGCTGAACAGCTCGCTCTTGGGTTCGTTGTTCTTGACCTTCTGCCATCCGAGCCACAGCACCAGGGCGAAGAACGGAATGGTCGCGAGGGTCCACAGGCCAAGCAGGAAGACCTCGCCGGTTTCCTTGTCGGTTATGGAATCGAAGCCGATCAGCACGGTGATGGCCAGCAGGGCGATGAGACCCACCCAGCTGGTCCACGGCGAACCGGGCATCGGCAGGCTGGAGACGTTGCCACGCTTCTTCCGGAGGGCAATCTGGCTTGCGAAGATTGACCCCCAAGTGAAGATCACGCCGATGGACGCAGTGTTCAGCGCGAGGTCGAATGCGTGCGAGCCACCCAGCCAGATGTTGAGCAGGATGCCTACGAGGTAGACGCCACCGATGGCCAGGATGGCCGCGTACGGCACGTGGCGTGTGGACATCTTGGTGAGCCACTGCGGGGCGTGGCCGTTGTTGGCCATGGTGCGGAAGATGCGGCCGATCGAGTACAGGCCCGAGTTGCAGGAGGACAGCGCGGCGGTGATGACGATCATGTTCATGACATCGCCCATCCAGCCAAGGCCCATCTGGCCGAACACGGTAACGAACGGCGAGGTGCCGGCCACGTACTGGTCAGACGGCAGCAGCATCGCGAGGAGCGTCACCGAACCGACGTAGAAGACCACAATACGGACCACGACGGCGCGGATCGCCTTGGGAACTTCGCGCTCCGGGTTTTCCATCTCGCCGGCAGTGATACCGACAAGCTCAATGGCGTTGTAGGCGAAGATCACGGCGTTGAGGACCAGGATCATCACCAGGCCACCCTTGGGGAACATGCCGCCGTCTTCGTGGAACAGGTTTGCCACGGACGCGTTGCCTTCGCCCACCTTGGCATTGGTGACAACCATGAACGTGCCAACGGCCAGGAAGATCACGATTGCCGCGACCTTGAGGCAGGAAGCCCAGAATTCGAACTCACCGAACGCCTTGACGCTGAACAGGTTCACGGCCACCAGCAGCACCAGTGCAGCGATGGCGGAGAGTTCAATGGGCACGTTGGGGAAGAAGAACTGGAAGTACAGGCCGATCGCGATGAGCTCAGCGATGCCTGTCATGGCCCAGTTGATGAAGTACATCCACCCGGAGAGGAAGGCGCCCTTCTTGCCGAACATTTCGCCGGCGTAGCTCACGAAGGAGCCGGAGGTCTGGCGGTACATGATGAGTTCACCGAGGGCGCGCATCAGCAGGTAGGCGATGACGCCGGCAATGGCGTAGGAGAAGATGAGGGCCGGGCCGGTGGAGGCCAGACGGCCACCGGCGCCCATGAACAGGCCGACGCCGATTGCGCCACCCATGGCGATCATGGTGACGTGGCGGCGGCTCAGGGTCTTCTGATATCCCTCGGCGCTGAGGTTGGAGTCCGAGGCTGCGGATGAGGCCTCGGAAATCTGGAGATCTGTGGGAGTACTTTGCGGCACAGCTGTTCCTTGTGGGTTGGGGTGTTGCTGTAGGTGTTACGCCAGTGCCGGAACACGGGCGGCTTTGGCACACATAATTCGAGCTTTTCCCCGTTAGAGGGTCCGAAGTGTGACAAAGAACGCAGAACGCCGAAGCTTCGCGCAACCCGTCTATCTTACGGGATTAACCGGAATGCCCGTGACGCAGGCAACAAGGGCCTGTGGAAAAGCGCCTCTCAGGCCCGCTTCAGGACGATGTTCCCGGCCTCATCTGCGAAGACTTCGTAAGACCGCAAGGGCTTGGCGCCCGTAGTGGAACATCCGCTTTCCAGCTCGAAGGCGTGCTGGTGGAGGGGACACATGACCACGTTGTGGTCGATGGTGCCGTCGGCGATCGGGCCACCTTTATGGGGGCAGACACCCGAGACAGCCCGCAACGATCCGTCCCGTAACCTGAACACCGCCACCTGCTCGCCGTCCACTCCGAAGGCCCGACCCTCCCCGAACGGAATTTGGTCAACTGGTCCTAAGACGCGCTGAACGTTCGATTCGACGGCGGGCACGGACTGCGTGCTCATCGGACAGGCACCTGCGGCAGCACGGTCAACGGCAGGGAGGTCCGGAACTGCCCGGGAGTGAGTGGATCATCGCGTTCGCTCCAAGGGTCGGCATAGGCATCCACCGAAGCTTGCATGGCTGCATCCAATCGGCTGGCGATACCCTCTGAGTCGTCCAGAATGACTCTCCGGAGGTGTTCAATGCCTACGCGTGGCACAAAAGCGTAGGTTCGTTCCAACCAGTTGGCGTTCTCCCGGTAGTACTGCATAAACCGGCCCACCAGGAGGGTGACCTCTTCGGGTGTATCCACGGTGACCAACAGATCTCCCTTGCGGATGTGGGCACCGGCCGCTCCACCCACATAGATCTCCCACCTGCCACCTTCCACCGCCACTACGCCGACATCCTTGACCAGCGACTCGGCACAATTGCGCGGACAGCCCGAGACGGCGAGTTTCAGTTTGGCCGGTGCCTCAATTCCCTGGAAACGAGACTCCAATCCAATACCCAAGCCGGTTGAGTCACCCGTTCCAAACCGGCAGTAGTCCTTGCCAACACAAGTCTTGACGGTCCTAAAGCTCTTGCCGTAGGCGTATCCGGACCGCATGTCCAGATCAGCCCAGACCTGGGGAAGGTCCTCCTTGGGCACCCCCAGCAGGTCGATCCTTTGCCCGCCTGTCAGCTTGATCATGGGAATTCTGTGTTTCTCCGCGACGTCGGCAATCCTCCGGAGCTGCTGGACCGACGTCACTCCGCCTTTCATCTGCGGGACAACCGAGAACGTGCCGTCGCGCTGGATGTTGGCGTGCACGCGGTCGTTGATGAAACGGGCATCGCGTTCGTCAACATACTGATCCGCCAACATCATTTTCAGGAGGGACGCAAGGGCCATCTTCGATTTAGCGTCCTCAAGCCCTCCCGGCGCGAGCTCCGCAAACACCTGGGAAACGGACCGCAGCCCCCGCGCCCGGATCTCAGCCATCAAAGCGGCCTTATCCAGCGGAATTCCTGGTACGTAGAAGCTCGCTGCCGGATCTTCCTCCACAGCCCCACCCGCGGCCCATTCCACCACCTGCCTGACCATGACCTTGCAGGAGCCGCAGCCTTTTCCGGCCCGTGTGGCGTCCATGGCCGCCGCTACCGAGGTGCAGCCACCCTTCACCGCGGCAACAAGGGCCCCTTTGGAAACCCCGTTGCAGTTGCAGACCTGCGCGTTGTCAGACAGTTCGGCCACGCTCTCCTCTTCACCCGGTGAGCCGAGATCGAACATCAGCGATAGCCGCTCCTCCGGGAGGGGCAAGCCCTGATCAAAAGCCTGGGTAAGGTAGGCCACCTTCCGGTTATCCCCCAACAGCGTGGCGCCCACCATTTTGTTGTCGCGGATGACGATCGACTTGAACACACCCCGGCTGGGTTCCGAGAACACGATGTGTTCATCCGTCTCCCGCTCCGGCCCGGCAAGCCCCATGGACGCAACATCGACGCCGGCCACCTTCAGTTTGGTGGCGGTACGGGAGCCCAGATACACCGATGAACGATCCACCCCGGTGACTTGGTCGGCCAGCACGGCGGCCTGCTCCCACAGTGGCGCCACCAGTCCGTACACCTCGCCGCGGTGCTGAACGCACTCCCCTACCGCGAAGATGTCATCTTCATCCATGACGCGCAGATGGTCGTCCACCACAATGCCTCGCTCCACGGCCAGGCCACTCACGACGGCGACATCCACGTTTGGCCTGATGCCTGCTGTAACCACCACCATGTCGCAGTCGAGCTGGCGTTGATCGCGGAGGCTCACTCCGGTGATTCGCTCCGTACCAAGGATCGCCGTGGTCCGGCTTCCGGTATGCACTTCGATGCCCAGCGCCTCGACGCTCCGCCGCAGTATTGCACCGCCGTCGGGCCCTAATTGCGCATTCATGAGATGCCCGCCGGAGTGAACCACCGCAACGTCCATTCCGTTGGCCTGCAAGCCGTGGGCGGCTTCCAACCCCAGCAAGCCGCCGCCGATCACCACTGCCCGGCTATGGTGCTCGTTGTTGGCGAACTGAATCATCTTCCGGGTATCGTCCAAGGTCCTGAACGTGAAGACGCCGTGCCTGACGGCGCCACTGGGGGCATGGGCACCCTCCATGGGCGGCAAGTGCGAGCGGCTGCCGGTCGCGATGACCAGGTCGTCGTAGGGCTCCACGCGGCCGTCCGCGGCAAAGACGTGCTTGCTGAACTTGTCGATGCGGTCCACCCGGACACCTGCATGGAGGGTGATGTTGTTCTGCTGGTACCACGTAATAGCGTTGAGGAAGATGTCCGCATCGCTCTCCTCACCGGAAAGGACATGGCTAAGCATGATCCGGTTGTAGTTCCCATAGGGTTCGTCGCCAAACATGGTGATGTCGAAGAGCTCGGAGCCACCTCTGGCCAGGATTTCCTCCACCGTCCGGGCGCCAGCCATGCCGTTGCCGATAACCACCAGCCGCCGGCGCATCAGTGTTCCACCATCCCGAGGTCCACCACAACCGAACCCCTAACGCCTGCAGGTGCCACGATAAACAGCTCGATCACCGATCCACCTTCAGTGTCTTCAACAACCCGCAGCGGAATGTGGACGTCGCTTTTGGCCCCGATGGGGAAGTAACGCATGGGGACGCCGTCGCGCATGAGGACCACGGTGATGAGCTCAGGACTGGAATTACCGCCGCGGAAGTACAGAGTCTGGTTCACGACGCCATCCGGAACAAAGTGCGCCAGCTCGCTGTGGAGCGGGACTGGCTTTTCCATGCCGATGCCTTCGAACGGGTAGATGCCCTGGAGAAAGAGGTTCTGGATGATCACGGAAGTTCCTTTCGCCGGCTTCCTTCCATGGTGCTCCGCCCGTGTTACGGGACGCCCGCCGCCGTGTTTCGGCTTGCACGACAGGCAGTAACGATCGCTTTGCGGGCGCCTCACCAGACGGCTCTACAAGAGCGGCTATTAGGCGCCGCACCAGCCTGGGCAACGGCCCGTGCTACAGCAATTCGCCGCCCTGCATCCCGTACCGTACCCAATGTCCGCCCGTACCGACCGGACCGCGGCGGTGTTCGACGGCGACATCGGCGCGTGCGCAGCGGTCAAACCACTCCCCCAGGGCACGGTCGTGGCTCACGATCACCAAGGTCCCCTCGAATGAAGAGAGCGCTGCCTCCAACTGTTCCACCAGCACCGGCGCCAAGTGGTTGGTGGGCTCGTCCACGATCATGGTGTCGTAGCCGCCCAGAAGAAGTCGGGCAAGGGCGAGCCTACGCCGCTGCCCGGCTGAAAGACTCCCGACGGGGACATGGAACTCAGCCGGCCGGAACAGCCCCAGTCGCAGCAAGCCCTCAGCATGGTCGTCGATGTTCCCGCCCAGCCCCGCGGCGAACGCAGGAAGCATGCGCAGCCCCGGCCGGGAGGGCACCTCCAGTTCCTGCTGCAGGTAACCCACGCTGCCGTTCACCGTGACGGACCCGGTGGTTGGCTCCAGCGTCCCGGCAAGGATCGACAACAGCGTGGATTTGCCCGCACCGTTAGGTCCGGTGATGAGCACTTTTTGTCCGGCTTCCACCCTGAGGTGGGTGGGCTGGAGCCGGCCGGGTGCGCTGATGCCGTGAGCTTCCAGCGCGGCTTCGGACGCCGCCAAAGCTGTAACTCCCAGCGGTGCTGCCAGTTTCAGCGGCACGGGCGGCCGGTCCACCGGATTGTCCTCGAGCCTGCGGAGCCTCTCCTGGGCATTGCGGACCTTGCTGGCCGCCGCCCGCTGCCACGTTCCCGCTTTGAAGTCGAAACCCATTTTGTCGTTGTCGCGTTTGCGCCCGTAACCCATACCGTCTGCAACGGTTTCGGCTTGAAGGCGTTCAGCGGCCATGGCATCGAGCCACTGCTCGTACTCCTGAATCCACCGCGCGCGTTCGGCGGCCTTCTCCCGGAGGTAGCCTTCGTAACCATTCCCGTAGCGGTTCACGGACCGACGGTCAGCGTCCACCTCAATAATGGTGGTGGCGACCTTCCTCAGCAGGACACGGTCATGCGATACCACCACCACCGTTCCGCGGTGCGCAGCCAACCGCGACTCGAGCCAGGCAGTACCACTCGCATCCAGATGGTTGGTGGGCTCATCCAGGAGCAACGCTTCGGCTGGATCGGCCAGCAGGCAGGCGAGCGCTACCCGCTCCTGCTCGCCTCCGGACAAAGATCCAAGCGTTCGACGGCGGTCCAAGCCTCCCAGCCCCAACTTGTCCAGCGCTGCTTCCACCCGGGACTCGGCGGCGTAGCCCTCACGGAGTTGGTATTCGGTTTGCAGGCTTCCGTAGAGCTCGAGTTCTTCAGAATCAGCGTCGGCAAGGCCGGATTCCAGTTCCAGGATGCGAGCCTCCAAGGAACGTAGGGAAGCCAAGGAAGTGTCTATGGCATCTCCCACGGTCAGCGACTCGGAGAAACCATGCGTTTGCGCGAGGTATCCCACGCGGTAGCCGAGGTTGCCGGATAAACCTGCCGTGCCGTCGTCGGGCGTTTCAACGCCGGCCAGAAGCCGGAGCAGGGTGGATTTGCCAGCGCCGTTTTCGCCGACGACTGCCACGTGTTCGCCGTGGTGGATGGCAAGGTCAACGGCGTGGAAAAGCTCGCGGTCCCCGTAGCCGTGGGAAACGCCGGAAAGGTGAAGGTGGTCAGTCAAGAGGAATCCTCGCAGGTCCGCAGTGGGTGGCAGAAAGCCGTGTGGGTACTGGGGATGCAGCCTCCAAGAAGGGCTGCGCTCAAGACTTCATCGCTCCAGACTGCCCGGCGGACGCCATCCCGTCAAGCCACGACACCATGAGTGACGCCAGTAGAAATTCAACAGTATTGATATGACACCACTATGGTGTCAAAATGGTGTCATGCAGCTAAACCAGTACGCCGCCACCCTCAAGCACCAGCTGGAAATAGTGGCCGAGGCTGGCGGCCCGGAAGTACGGGCCCTCAGTGAGCGGCTAACCGCGGCGCTGGAATCCACCGTACGGATGGTCCTCCTCGAGGCCCTTTCCGACGCCGCCAATGAAATCACCCTGGAGTTGGCGCCCGGCTCCGTGGAGGTCAGGCTCCGGGGCCGTGACCCCGAGTTCGTGGTCAGCAACCCGCCCAGCGACGGCGACTTCGAAGCAATGATCGAACAGTCCATACGGGGCACCATAGCGTCGGAAGACTTCGACGGCGCAAGTACTTCACGGACCACGCTCCGCCTTCCGGACCAGCTGAAGCAGCAGGTCGAAGCAGCAGCAAGCCATGACGGCCTGTCCGTGAATTCCTGGCTGGTCCGGGCCGTCGCCGATGCCATCAACGGACGCCCCTCAAGCAAACGCGGTACGCGCGGCGAACCCGGCGAGCAGAACTTCACAGGATGGGCACGGTAATGGCAACCTTCCAGACGCCGCAGCCGATCGCCGTCGTCGTGGACGTTTCCGTACGTGCCGACATCCGGGCAGTTGCGCGGGACGGCAAAGACACCGTGGTCAACGTCCGGCCCCGCAAGGAAAAGCGCAGCCTGGACGTCAGGATGGCCGAGCAAACCTCTGTGGACTTTTCGGACGGCCGCTTGCAGGTCAGGCTTCACCCCGGATTCCGCCACAGCTGGTTCAGCGACGGCGGCGCGGTGGAGATCACAGTGGAGGTTCCCATCGGCAGCAGCCTGGAGCTGAGGTCCGCAATGGGAGACATCCGCTGTGACGGTGAATTCGGCGCTGCCGATCTAAGGACCGACCTAGGCCACATCAACATCGACCAGTGTGGCCAACTGCGAGCCCACACTGACATGGGCGACATCACGGTGGAGCACGCCTCGGGCAGGTCCCGGATAAAGACCGGCTCAGGCAAAATCCGCATCCGGCATATCGACGGAGTTGCCACCGTAAAAAACGGCAACGGCAGCACGTACATCGCACATGCTTCCGGAGAACTCAGCGTCAGCGCAGCCAATGGCGACATTTCGCTGGAGCGGGCCGGCCTTTCCACTACTGTCAAAACGTCCAGCGGTGACATCACGGTGGGCGAAGTGGCCGCCGGTAGCCTTACTGTTCAGACCGCTGCCGGCGCACTGGCCGTTGGTGTGCGTGAAGGCACGGCCGCCTGGCTGGATCTCAGCACGAAGTACGGGCGCGTGCGTAATGCCCTTCAAGCCACCAACGGACCGGGCGACACCGCGGACAAGGTGGAGATCCGCGCCCGCAACGCTTATGGCGACATCGCAGTGACCCGGTCGCCAGTCAGCGCCCGGTAGCCGTGGCTACACCGTGGCGACGGCCCGCTTCCGGCGGGCCTTGGCGAGTCGCGTACCAATTAACCCCTGCCGCGGACTGAAAAGATACACGGCGCCGAACACCACGCCCTGGGTGAGGACCACCATGGCTCCCGACGCCGTATCCAGGTAGTAGCTGAGGTAGATGCCAGCCACGGAGCACACCACGGAGATCACTGGGGCAATGACGAGCATCCGGGAAAAGCGGTCGGTCAGCAGGTACGCCGTGGCGCCTGGAATGATCAGCATGGCCACCACCAGCACCACGCCCACAGTCTGCAGGGCCACCACCGATGTCAGCGCCAGCAGCCCCAGGAGCAGGGCACCGAGCCTGCGCGGCGACAGGCCAATTGCGTGGGCGTGCGTCGGGTCGAAGGCATAGAGCGTGAGGTCGCGGCGCTTGAGGATCAGGATCGCAAAGGCCACGACGCCAAGGACCACTACTTGGATAAGGTCAGGGACACTGACGCCCAGCAGGTTTCCGAAGATGATGTGGTTGAGGTCAGTCTGGCTAGGGGTCACGGAGATCAGCACCAAGCCCAGCGCAAAGAGCGAAGTGAACACGATACCGATCGCCGCGTCTTCCTTGACGCGGCTTGTATTCCGAACTACCCCAATCAATGTCACCGCGATCAGCGCGAATACCAACGCGCCCAATGCGAACGGCGCACCAACGATGTACGCGAGAACGACGCCGGGAAGCACCGCATGCGAGACAGCGTCGCCCATGAGGGACCAGCCGATGAGGACCAGCCAGCAGCTCAGGACAGCACAGACAACGGCAGCGATGGCCGTTGTTGCCAGGGCACGGACCATGAAGTCGTAGCTGAGGGGTTCCAGCAGGAATTCCACGGCCTAGCCCCTGTTCATGACGTCGAGGCCGAAAGCCATGGCCAGGTTTTCCGGTTGGAGCACAGTGTCGGGGCTTCCATGCATGAGGACCTTGCGCATCAGCAATACTGCTTCATCGCAGAGTTGGGGCAGGGCATGGAGGTCGTGGGTGGAGATGAGGATGGTGGCACCGTTGTCGGCCAGTTCGCGAAGGAGCCTGGTGATGGTGGCCTCTGAGCGTTTGTCCACACCCGCGAACGGCTCGTCCAGCAGCATCATCGTGGCACCTTGGGCGATACCCCTGGCCACGAATGCGCGCTTCTTTTGCCCACCGGACAACTGCCCGATTTGCCGGTCGGCGTACTCGCTCAGCTCTACTCGTTCCAAGGCATGCTCGACGGCGTCCCTGTCCGCCTTGCGGGGCCGGCGCGTGAATCCCAAATGCCCGTAGCGGCCCATCATCACCACATCCCGGACGGAAAGGGGGAAAGCCCAGTCAACGTCTTCGCTTTGGGGGACGTAACCGATGCCGGCGTCCTTGCGCATCTTTACCGGTGGTTCGCCGTTGATGAGCACTCTGCCGGAATCGGGCTTCACCATGCCCATGATGACCTTGAACAGGGTGGACTTGCCGGAGCCGTTCATACCCACCAGCCCGCAGATCCGCGAATGTTCCAAGCTCAGGGAGGCAGAGTCCAAGGCCAGAACCTCGCCGTAATGGACGGTGACGTTCTCAACAGCGATCGCGGGAGTGCTCATGGCGTCCCTCCGGTGAGTGCGGTGGTGATGACTTTGGCGTCGTGACGCATGAGGTCAAGGTAAGTGGGAACGGGTCCGTCCGCTTCGGAAAGAGAATCGACGTAGAGCGTGCCGCCGAACTTGGCGTCGGTGGCACCCACTACCTGTTGCATCGGAGCGTCTGACACTGTGGATTCACAGAACACCGCCGGAACCTGATTGTCCTTGACGAACTCGATGGCCCGCGTAATCTGCTGCGGCGTGGCCTGCTGCTCAGCATTCACGGCCCAGATGTAGACCTCCTTGAGGCCGGCGTCGCGAGCCAAATAGGAGAAAGCGCCTTCGCAGGTTACCAGCGCCCTCTGCTTCTCCGACAGGACGGCCAGCTTGGACACCATCTCGTCCTGCACAGTCTGGAGCTGGGCGTTGTAAGCCTTTGCATTGGCTTCAAACTCGCCAGCGTGGGAAGGATCCAGCCTGGAGAAAGCCTTGGCCATGTTGTCGGCGTAGATCTGGACGTTCTTGGGCGACATCCACGCGTGGGGATTCGGCTTGCCCTGGTAGGAATCCTCGGCGATGGGCATGACCTCCACCCCGTCGCTCACTACCGCGTGCGGCACATCGAGGTCTTCAACGAACTGGGCGAACCACGCCTCGAGATTAAGTCCGTTGTCCAGGATGAGATCGGCTTGGGCGGCTTTACGGATGTCGCCCGGGGTTGGCTCATAGCCATGGATTTCAGCCCCGGCTTTGGTGATGGACTCTACGCGTAGCTTGTCTCCGGCAACATTCTTGGCGATGTCTGCCAAAACCGTGAAAGTCGTGAGGACCACGGGCTTGTCATCGTCTCCCGCAGCGGAGTTCCCACCGCAGGCGGAGACTCCCAGGGCAAGGGCGATTGCGGTCAGGACAGCAGCGAAACGGCGGACATCTTTGGCGCGCCGAAACGGAAAGTTAGGCATACCGAAAAGTGTAGCCAAGCAGGGGCCATGCAGCAAAGCTAGGCTGGTCACATGGGCACTCTTTCCACCAAGGCACCTTTGTACAGATTCACTGCCCTGGATGCCATTGCCGTGGCAGCATATGTGGGCCTTACCGCCTACTTCCTGCTGGCTGGGCAGTCGCTCAATCGGCTGATGCTTGAGCTGTTTGCTGACCCGGCCACAGCGTCCTATGCCGTCAACGCGATCTTTTATGCCGCCGTCGGAATATTCGCTGTGGCATCCGCTTGGCGGGTGGCGGGCCGAGACCTTCGAATCCTGGGCACCCGGCCGTGGTTCACGGTGGGCATGGTCCCTCTGACGTTGGTGGTAATGCTGATTCTTACCGCCATCCTGGTAGCGGCGTTCGGGACAGCCCAAAGCTCCGAGAATCAACTGGGCATTCAAGGCATGCTGCAACAGGTGCCAGCGTGGCTGATGGTGCCCTTGCTGGTCATCCTGGGCCCGTTCGTGGAGGAATATCTGTTCCGGCACCTCCTGATCGGCAAGTTGTCGCAGTACCTGAACATCTGGGTTTGCTGCGTGATCTCCGTGGTGGTGTTCTCGGGCATCCATGTTGTGGGCCGCGAAGGATTCGCTTTGCCTGCCCTGGCCCCGTACTTGGGGATGGCCGTGGTTCTGGTGGCCGTTTATGTCTGGACGGGCAAGAACCTGATGTTCTCCTACTTTGTCCATGCCGCCAAGAACCTCATGGCCGTGGTCCTGATCTATGCGGTGCCGCCCGAACTCCTCCCCAACTAGGTCGCAGATGAGGTCGTTCTCAGCCCTGAAAACGACATGATCTGCGACCTACTTGGGGAACCCGGACGGAAGATGACCGCAACCCCCTACCCAGCCGCCCGCCGTCGGGAATAGCTTGAAAAGCATGACACTCAACATCCAGGTAGTAGTCGATTGCAAGAAGCCACACGAACTCGCCGATTGGTGGGCTGAGACCCTCGAGTGGAACGTCGAGCCGCAGGACGAAGCGTTCATCCGGTCCATGATCGAACAGGGTTACGCCACCGAAGACCAGACCATCACTCACAACGGCAAGCTGGTGTGGGCGGAGGGCTGCGCGATCGTACCCGCCGAGGACACGGACCCCAAGACCGGCCGGCGGATCCTGTTCCAAACAGATCCGAACGAAAAGTCCGTCAAAAACAGGGTGCACTGGGACGTCCGATTGGACGGCCGGGACAAGGACGACGTGCGGAAACAGCTTGAAGCGCGCGGTGCCAAGCACCTGTGGACCGCCAATCAGGGACCCCACGAATGGCACACCATGGCCGACCCCGAGGGCAACGAGTTCTGCATCAGCTAAGGCCATTACTAGACTCGGACTGTGAACAACCAACTCCCTGCCAAGGTTTCCGACGTCTTTGACCCCTCACGCTGGCGCACAGTTTCCGGCTTCGACGACTTCAAGGACATGACCTACCACCGGCAGGTTGAGCGTTCAGCGGACGGCACAGTCAAGGACCTCCCCACGGTCCGGATTGCCTTCAACCGGCCCGAGGTCCGCAACGCGTTCCGCCCGGGTACCGTGGACGAGCTCTACCGGGCAATGGACCACGCCCGCATGACGCCCGACGTCGCCACGGTGCTGCTCACAGGCAATGGACCTTCGGAGAAGGACGGCGGACACTCATTCTGCTCCGGTGGCGACCAGCGAATCCGTGGCCGGGACGGCTATCGCTACCAAGTAGAAGGCGCTGCAGGTGACTCCGCCGAATTTATCGACCCCGCCCGCGCCGGGCGCCTCCACATCCTGGAAGTCCAGCGGCTCATGCGGACCATGCCCAAGGTGGTCATCGCCGTCGTCAATGGTTGGGCGGCCGGCGGGGGCCACTCACTGCACGTGGTCAGCGACCTCACCATCGCCTCGCGCGAACACGGCAAGTTCAAGCAGACGGACGCAACCGTAGGAAGTTTCGACGCCGGATACGGCTCGGCGCTGTTGGCCCGCCAGATCGGGCAGAAAGCCGCGCGGGAGATCTTCTTCCTGGCCCGCGAGTATTCCGCGGAGGACATGGTCAGGATGGGCGCCGTGAACGAGGCCGTTGACCACTCCCGCCTCGAGGAAGTCGCCTTGGAGTACGCGGCGGACATCGCCCGCCAGTCACCGCAGGCCATCCGCATGCTCAAGTTCGCTTTCAACCTGGCCGACGACGGCCTGGCCGGCCAGCAGGTCTTCGCAGGTGAAGCCACCCGTCTCGCATACATGACCGATGAAGCCGTGGAGGGCAAAGAAGCGTTCCTCCAAAAGCGCGACCCCGATTGGTCCAACTTCCCCTACTACTTCTAGGACCATCGTGAACATCGATCCTATTTTGAAAGCCCTGATGGCCGCCCTCCATGGCGAGGGACCCGCTGTCGAAATCGTGATGGATGAAAACGGCGAGCCGCAGGTTGTTCCGGTGGAGACCGGCGTCGAAGAGGCAGCTGTGCTGGTCCGCACCTCCGGTTCCACGGGCACGCCCAAGGCAACCGTACTGACGATCGACGCCCTCGCAGCATCCTCTGTTTCCACCGCTGTGGCCCTGCGCGGCGAAGGACAGTGGTTGCTGGCACTTCCGCTGCAGTATGTGGCCGGGGTACAGGTGCTGGTCCGCTCGCTCTACGCAGGCACGCGCCCCTGGGTCATGGACCAGTCGAATGGCTTCACACCCGAGGCCTTCACGGCCGCCGCAGAGGAACTGACGGACAAGATCCGTTTCACTTCCTTGGTGCCCACGCAACTGCAACGGCTCCTCGACTCCCCCTCGCCGGAAACCCGGGCCGTGCTGCGCCGCTTCAACGCGATCCTGCTGGGTGGCGCTCCGGCTTCCGCTGAACTCCTGGCCGCCGCCCTCGCGGAGGGGCTCAACGTGGTGACCACCTACGGCTCAGCCGAGACGTGCGGTGGGTGCGTTTACGACGGCGAGCCATTGGACGGCGTCGAGGTCCGCATCGGTGAAGGCGAACTGGAAGGCCGCATCCTGCTGGGTGGCGACACCGTGGCGGCGGGCTACCTGGACGCCGCCCGCGCCTCGAAGGCAGCATTCTTCGAAGAAGACGGCGTTCGCTGGTACATCACCGGCGATCTGGGCGAACTGTCCGACGACGGCAAGCTCACCGTGCTGGGGCGCGCCGATGACGTGATCATCACCGGAGGCGTCAAAGCCTCCGCCGCTTACATCCAAGGCAAGTTGGAAGAGCTCGACGACGTCACCGCGGCTTTCGTAACCGGTGTCCCGTCGCGGGAGTGGGGCCAAGCTGTGGCAGCTTACGTTGCCGTGACTGACCCGTCGCCCGCGGGCATAAAGGGTTTCACAGCCCGCCGGGAGGAAGTTCTGGGAGTCCTGGCACCCAAAACGGTGTTCGCTGACAAGGAATTGCCGATGCTTCCCAACGGAAAGCCGGACCGCATGGCCATGATTGAACGGCTTTCCGAGCTGCATCAGGGACAATAGACAAGTTCTTCCCTCCGCCCCCTGACTAAGATCAACCGCGAAATACACGAGGTACTACACGTGGCGACAGCTGCACAATGGATTCAAGGAGCCCGGCTCCGCACACTGCCCGCGGCCATCGCGCCGGTCCTCATCGGTTCGGCAGCGGCGTACGAGCTCCACGCTTTCCGGCTGCCGAACGCTATCCTGGCAGCACTTGTGGCTCTCCTGCTTCAAGTTGGCGTGAACTACGCCAACGACTACTCCGATGGCATTCGCGGCACGGATGAGGACCGTGTGGGCCCGCTCCGTTTGGTCGGTTCAGGCGCCGCAAAACCGGAGCAGGTGAAGTGGGCTGCCTTTGCGCTGTTCGGGGCGGCGATGATTTGCGGCCTCATCCTGGTGATCATTACCCAGGCGTGGTGGCTGATCCTGGTGGGTATCGGCTGCATCCTGGCCGCGTGGGGCTACACCGGAGGCAAGAACCCCTACGGCTACCTCGGCCTGGGCGACGTCTTTGTTTTCGTGTTCTTCGGACTTGTGGCCACCCTTGGAACCACCTACACACAGGCCGGACAGGTCAGCCTCGCCGCGGTGATCGGTGCGATCGGTACCGGGCTCATCGCCTGCGCGTTGCTGATGGCCAACAACGTCCGGGACATCCCCACGGATGCGGCGGCTGGAAAGCGGACCCTGGCAGTCCGCCTCGGTGACCGGCATGCCCGCGAAAGCTACGTTCTGATGCTGGCTGTGGCCATCCTGCTGGTGATCGTCCTGGCACCCACCAAGCCGTGGATGCTGATCGTGCTGCTGCTGATTCCGGCCTGCCTGATGCCGGCCTGGCTCATGGTCAACGGCAAGAAGCGCAAGAGCCTCATCCCGGTTCTCAAGCAGACAGGCATGATCAACCTTGGCTACAGCCTTTTGTTCTCGCTGGGACTGATCCTGAGCCGCGGCTTCTAATGTTTGTACAAGTAACGCCCCTAAGAAGCTTTCTTAGGGGCGCTACTTATATACAAAAGTTCTAGGCAGTGCCCGGGCGTTTGTCGTTGTTCACGGCGATGTCCGGGTTCTTCTCCACCAAGCCGTCCTCGACGGCGGCGTCTTCAACCTCACCGGCAGTACGGATGGGCTTGGCCCGCCCGGAGAACCGCTCGCGCATGGCTGCCGTGGCGGCGTCGCGCTGTTTCTGGAAGAACAGGTAGCTGATAGCGAAGGCAATCAGCCCGGCGAAGACCACAGCCAGGATCCAGCCCACCCCCATAAAGGCGAACAGCACGAACAACGGCACGAACAGCGCCAGACGGATGAGGGAATACTTCAGGAAAGCCACCATCCAAGTTTAGCCGCCCGGATGGTTGCACTCTGATCACAGCCGAAACAGGGCGTCCAGTGATCGGCTTCAGGCGACTAGACTTGGTGCATGCTCCGGGTTGTAGGCGTCGTTATCGTTCTTGTCATCTTCGTCTATGCCCTGGTGGATGTTATCCGCACGGACGGCAACCAAACACGCGGCATCTCCAAACCCGCGTGGATCATTGTGATGATCCTCCTGCCGCTGCTGGGAGCAATACTCTGGTTCATTTTCGGCCGGCCCTACGGCAAGCCCACTGCCAAGCCCGTACGCCGACAGCCCACAGCCCCGGACGACGACCCCGAATTCCTGCGAAACCTGGAAACCCGCCGGCGTAACCAGGCTGAAGAGGATCGCCTGAAAAAGCTCAAGGCAGACCATGACGCCAAGGACAGCGAAACGGGCAACAAGCCAGACGACGGCAGCGGCGACGCCAAAAACAACAGCTTCAAACCCGGCGATGCCAAGCGCAGCGAGCCGGATCCCCATGACACGGACGAGCTGAAGTAGGCAAACATGGCCCAGCAAGCTGATGGATCACGGCAGTCACCTTCCTCCACACCATCAGTCAGTGGGCCCGCATCATCCTCCGCACCGCCCCCACGCCCAGGTATTTCACTGTCCACGCCGCCGCCCATAGCGGCGGTTGTTCGTCCTCCAGGACCTGCACGTTGGTCCCGCACTCTATGGGTGGCCAGCTTCGTGGCGGGAATCGCCGTCTTGGTAACAGGCTTTCTCGGCCGTGACTCCCACTTCGAACGCCTGAAAGGCGTTATCGCAGGCATGGTCCCCGACGGCGACGCCGACGCAGTAGAGGGAGCCACCGCCGTCGTGTTCCTGGGAAGCCTCACCATGCTCGCGCTGGTAGTAGCCATGGAAGCTGTCCTGTTGGCGGTCCTCTTCAAACGCCGCATCTGGGCTCGCTGGGCCCTGGCCCCGTTGGTCCTTCTCCATGCGGTGGTTACAGTCATTACTGCCGACTTCGTGGTGGCTCCCGGCACGGACGGTGTCCTGACGATCGTGCTGTTGGCGGCCCAATTCATCCTGGCCGCAGCCGCCCTGATCCTCCTGTTTCTCCCCTCCACCACCACCTGGTTGCTTAGCGAACGAGTTGCTTAGCGAACGGCGGGCATAGCGGCCAACATCCCCTCGCAACTGCGAATGACTACGCGGCATGCGTCCAATGCTGCCGGCTCCGTGAGGGGGTTCTCCGCGAGCAACCGCCAACGGCTCAAGCTGTTTCGCGCTGCCACACTTATCTGCTCCGGGTTTGCCTCCGCATCCAAACCCAACCTCAGCGCTGGCGTGCTGCCACGGCCACCCACCAGCCGCTCAGCCTCCGCCGATTGCCCCGGCGTGAGGCTTAGGCCTTCGGTCCGGAGCGTTGCCAGGAGTTTCAATTCCCGGAACTCGTGGGCGCCCGTTCGAAGCTTTTCCACGTTGGCTTCCAGGAGCAGCGCGACATCCCTGCGCGAACTGCGCAGCAGCGTTTCCAAACCTACGACGGCGGCACGCGCCTTGAGTGCGTCCGCTCTCGTTTGGAACAGACAGGCGATGTTGTCCAGCAACTGGCCAAGCCCGCTACGGCGCGCCAGCTCATGGGCAAGTTCCGTCGGATTGCTGATACCACCCCGGATCAGGGCAACACCAAGACGGATCCCGAACAGGCCGAACCTTTGAACGAGGGACGCTTTTGCTGCCGCGCCCAGACCCTGGGGGTCACTGGACCGGACAAAAAGGTCCGCCGACAGCATCAGCCTTTCCCGCTGGTTCCTCTCCATCTGCGCCAACAGTTTCATGGCCTCGAAATCGGCCTGGCGCAATGTTCGCGAACTTTGCGCCAGCAGGCCGGCAACCGGGACAACACCCAGGGCAAGGGGCCTGAGGTTCTGGTCCCGGCTATATCTGTCAGCGATCACTGCTGCGGAAATGAGGGAATCGATCCTTCCCGCGCCGATCTCGTCAGCCCGGGACAGGACCGCCAAGGCGTTGACAGTCCCGGATTGACCCGCGGCCGTGTCCTTGAAGGATTCAAGGAACCGGACATCCGAGGCGTGGAGATGCCGCATGAGATAGATGACGGCATCGGCGGCCATGGGGGCATCTTCGGGGAGGAGGAACTCCGTGGAGCGGCCTGACACATCCTGGGACAGGGAGGCGATGCCCGGGGTATCAATCAGGGTAAGCTCCCGGAGGCTGGCAGATGGCCAGTCCACCACCAGCCGCTCCACGTCCTCGGCCCGGATATCCCCCATGTTGAAGACCAGCCGGCCGTCTTCGCGGGTGACAGGGAGCGCTGAGGGCCCCCCGATGATCGGATGGAGCGTGATCCTTGGCGTGTGTCCATAGCGGTACCACGTGACGATCCGGGTGCATTCCCCGGCGTCGGTGGGCGCGATTTCTTCCCCGATGATCGCGTTGAGGAGGGTGGACTTGCCGGCCTTGACCATACCCGCCACGGCTATCCTCAGAGGACCTTCCAGCCTGTCTTCCAGCTCCTCCACCACTGCGAGCGCCGCTGCGTCGTCGTGGAAGGCTTCCCGTGCTTGCCGGAGCAGATCCGCGACTCCGGCGATGCCCGGCTCGATCATCCTGCCGGCACCGAGGACGGCGCTGTTTGGGGCCGCGCTTCGGGGGTGGCATGGGTTTCGGGTTTGGCCTGGGGCGTGGGGCCCGCCAGCGGCGCTGGCGGTTCTTCCTGCAGTTGCTGAGAAGCTTTGGCCAGGGCGTCCACTACCTTGAGCTGATTCCGTATGCCTTTGATTCTCGTGTCCCGCTCAACGGCGTAGGTAGCTGCCGCTTTCTGCGCGGCCGCCACGGACTCCGTCAGCGACCGGTGGTGCTCTTCGGCGATCTCCGTGAAGTGGTCCCGTGTGGCACGCTGAACCAACCGCAGCCTGTCCTTGAGCTGCTTTCCCACTTGGAACACAACATCGTCCACGTGCTTCCTGACCAGGATCTTGGCTTCTGCTTGCCGTTGCTTGAGCCTGGCCTCTTTGTCTTCCCGGTAGGCTTTCCGTCCCAGCATCAGTCCGGCCCCTACAGACAGCGGGTTGATAAGGGCCATCCCAAAGATGCCAGTCAGCAGGCCAAACATCAGCACGCCCCCGTAGGACCCGCGCATCCCGATCAGCACCTTCTGCAGCGGCCCAAGCTTGCCGTCTTCCATGTCCTGGATGTCTGCTACAGGGTCCAGTACACCGCCAGTGTCGGCCACCTTCAACGCGGGGAGGGCCACCTCATCTTCTGAGAAGTGCTCCGCCACTTGCGTTGCCAACCATTGGGCACGCTCGCTGGTCCACACGAAGGTATCCGATACCGCTGCTGCCGTGCTCTGCTCCAACCACTGCGTGAACTGCTCCCAAGCGGGTCCCGGATCGCCTTGATCTATGGCAATTTCGGCCTCGCGTTGGATCCTGCGCAGCCTGTCCCTCAGGTCATATTCCATATCGGCTATGAGGTCACCTATGCCATCGTTGAGGGTTATCTGCCAACGGGCCGAGCGTTTGCGGAGGGCATCGGCGTCCTCCTTTGCCGCGTTCAAGCCGGCGATCATCTGCGGAGTTCCGGCGGGATTCTCCAAGGCTGCCAACTCCGATTCCAGGGCAAGCCGGAGGTTTTCGCTGACGGTCAACAGGTCATTGCTCACGGATTTGCGTTGAATCCGGGCCGCTCCGCCCACAATGTTGTTCCGCAGGTGGGCGATCAATGCCGGAAATCCTGATTCGGCGTTCAGCTCAGGGTCCTGCAGCCGCGCCGCATGGAGTCGCAACTCCGACGACACTGGAAACAACGGAATATCAGGGCCGATGTCGTCAAGGTGATTCCGGTCCAACTCCTCGATCCGGCGCCAACTCGGATACAGGTCAGTCTTGGACAGCACGCACAGGACGTTTGGGCTGATGCGCATGGCTTGGCGCAGGAATCGCATCTCAGGCTCGGTGAATTCCTGGGAAGCATCGGAGACGAACACCATGGCGTGCGCCGAAGGCAGTGCAGTCAACGTGGTCAAGGTGTGTGTTGAGCCGAGGCCACCAACGCCCGGAGTGTCCACAATCATCAGTCCGCCGGTCAGCAGTTTCCGGGGCAGGGAAACTTCGGCCGCCACGATGTTCTTCGAGTTGCCCGGGTTGCCCTTTTCGGAGACGTATTCCGCAAGGTGCTCCAGCTGCACCGGTTGCCGTTCCAGTCCGCTTTCCGGCCCGCTTGCGTCCCGTTCCGGGTCCGTACCATGCTCGCCGGGGACAAGGACAACGGCCGACGCCGGGTCCCCCTGACGGACGACCGTTGGGACGGAGGTGGCAATGTCGTCATCAACCGGGCACACAGGCGCGTTAACCAAAGCGTTGATGAGCTGGCTCTTACCCTGTTTGAACTCACCCACCACCATCACGCGAACGCTGGGATCCCGCAAGCGGTTGAGGGTATTTTCCAGTCGGCGCCGAAGGTCGTTCCGGTCCCCCACCAGCGCCATGCCCTGCTCAACCAACGCGGTCATGTGTCCTGTGTCCGCCACCATCTGTCCTTTGCTTGACTGCCTCGGCCTTGAGGCCATGAAGTGCCCGGCAGACGTTGTGGCGCCTGCCGGGCACTGCTGGGGGTGTCGCGTCTTCGATCGTTACGAGGTTTGCATTTCCTGGTGCTAGTCGATTTCCACGTCGTTCTTGGCAATGACCGTTGAATGGTCAATGTCGTTGTATTCGACATCGAGTTCGTTGTCGGCGATGACGGTGTTGTCCTGGACGTTGGTGTATTCGACGTCCACCTCGTTGTCCTGGATAACCGTGGAATCGTAGTTGACCTGCACGTCTTCCACTTCGATTTCCTTGGAGTTGTCAATCTCCAGCTCGTTGTCCTGGATGACAGTGGAGTCGTAGTTGACCTGGACATCTTCCAGTTCCACGTTGGTGGAGTGATCGTTGGTGTACTCCAGTTCCACCTCGTTGTCCTTGATGATGGTGGAGTTCTCGATGTTCGTGTACTCCACGTCCACGTCGCCGACTTCCAGCTCGGTCTCGTTGTTGTACGAGTCCTTGTTGAACGAATCGTTGTTGGTGATGGTGGTGTTGTTGGTGGTGCTCGTTGTGTCGTGGGAGTGGTCGTCGTTAAAGGAGTCCTTGAATTCCGCATCGATGTCCACGTCGACGTCCGTGTTGTAGGAGTCCTTGGTCACGGAGTTATCCGAGTAGTCGTTGCCGATGGAGATGTCGTTATTGCCCCGGGCATCTACAGTGACCGAGTTATCCGTGGAATGGTCATCAGTGTTGGTGGTGGTGGTTGTGGCGGTCGTGTTGCCCGCGTTGCTGACATCGTCACCTGCAGCAATGGCGCCGTCACCCGAGGCAACCACAGAGTCCTGGTTGAAGAGTTGCGTGACATCCCCGTCGGCCCAGATGTTCTGGTTGACCGACTGGTCGGTGATCGTGTCGCGGTCATCGATGGTGGTGGTGTAGGAGTAGTTGTTCACCACGTGGACAAGCTGCTGGACGGCATGTGCATGGTCGTCCCAGTCGCCGCCCCCACCGCCGTGACCACCGTGACCTCCGTCGTGATCATCGTCGTCGTGTCCACCCCAGCCACCGCCGCCACCGTGTCCACCACCGTCGTGATCATCATCGTCATGTCCACCCCAGCCACCGCCGCCACCGTGTCCACCACCGTCGTGATCACCGTTGTCGTGTCCACCCCAGCCACCGCCGCCACCATGTCCACCACCGTCGTGATCATCATCGTCGTGTCCACCCCAGCCACCGCCGCCACCGTGACCTCCGTCGTGATCATCGTTGTCGTGTCCACCCCAGCTGCCGCCCCCGCCAGTGGAAGCGTTGTTGCCGCCGGTGTTGTATTCACGGTCGAACGACGAACGGGCATTAATGGGTGCGTAGTCGAGGACCACCGGGCGGACGGCGTCGACGTCGGCCGACGAGACGTCGCGCAGGCCTGCTGCGGCGAGCGCTGCTTCAGGATCCCGTACGAATTCTTCAGCGGCATCAGGATCGGTGAACAGGCTCATCAGGAACTGCACGAGCTGTTGTGCGAGTGTTGGCATTGGAGTGCTCCCTCAAATTCTGTGATGGATGATGATTCGCCCGGCGCCTTTGCCGGGCTTGCATTCAACGTATTGCCGGGGCTGGTAACCGGGCATCGGGGGTGGTCCCCCTACTGCTTCCCTCACCGCTAGGGGATTGCCCTGCATTCCGTTAGGGGGTGGAGGGGGTTGCCGCTTACGGAGGCGGGTACCCCTCCCCCAATGCCATCCGCAGGCGGACCAGAAGTTCCGAGCGGCTTTCGGCTCCCAGGCGTCGTCGCATGCGCGCCACGTGGTGCTCCGCCGTGCGGGGTGAGATGTAAATGGCTTCGCCGATTTCCCGGTAGGTCTTGCCTTCCAGGATGAGCCGGCCAACTTCACGTTCCCTGGCGCTGAGTCCGGAGGAGTCAGGAGCACCGGGACCACCCCCGTTGTCCATGACGGGCTGAGCGGGAACAGCAGTGCGGGCATCCTCCTGCCGTTCTGAAACCCCGGCGGATGGGGCCGAACCTTGGGGGTGCAGGTCCCTGGCGCATGCCAACAGCTTCACCATGTCGCGTCGCTCATCCGCGTGCGCTGCGGCATGGCCCGCCAAGCGCGCGCCCTCCCAAGGCATGCCGACGGCGGCCAACCCGCGGGCCGCTGTTTCGACGTCGGACGCTTCAAAGCGGCCGGCCAGGACGGAGACCCAAGCCTTACCGCCAGCCGCGAGCACGGAAGCCAGATGGCTACGCTCCGATGCACGGACAAGCGCTGCCGCATGCGGTGCAAGCCCGGCTGGGTCTTCGCTCAATAAGGCCGCCTGCACCGCCGCCCAGTGCAAAGGCACCGACCACAAGGGCGGGTTGCCCAGCCTCCCCAGCAAGTCCCAAGCACTCTCCAGGTAATGTGCAACCCTCCTGGATTCCCTCAACCGTGCAGCGGCGATCATCAGCTCACCCCAGGACAGAAGGCTGTAGAGGTCCACGGAAACGTGCATCATCGCTTCACGGGCCCTGTCCCAGGCCAGCACGAGCTCATGAACGTCGCTGCCCCGCCGGGCCAGGCCTACTTCCAAGGCCGCCAACAAGAACTCGTCCCTCGGCGCCAAGGCCCAGTGATTGGCTTTGACGGCCTCATTGATGGCCAAACGGGCGTCGTCGGCGTTGTCTTGCTGCATGGAGGACCACGCACGCAACAGGAACAACCGGGGACGGGCTGCGTCGCCGCCCTGACCTGCAGTCAACGCTGCTCTGAGGACGGTGTCCGCTACCGTTGGTTCCCCGCCGTGGAGGGCGCATAAGGCAGCCAGGGCAGCGGGTGTTTCCGGCAAGGGGATGGAAGTGCCTGCCGCGTTCATCATGTCCGAGGCCCTGATGAGCTCGGGCAGAGCCAGTTCCGGTGCCGGCGCCAGGGTTTCACGGAGCCCCTGCTGAGTCAGCGACATCGCAACAGCCAGGAGCGTAGGCGAACCGCTCGGAGCTGCAGTTGCAAGAAGCTCCTCGGCGTCCACCGGGTTACCCGAACCAATCATGGCCACCGCAGCGAGCGGGGCCGAACCATCGATCCTGTCCGGCCCCAGCCAGTTGTACGTATCTGCGCTCCGGGCAAGCATTCCGCGTTGCGCCCAGACGGCCGCGGCCACGTCGACTCCCAGACGAAGATCAGGGGCGCCGGGCACCGCCAGAAGCCGGTCCACCATCCTGCCCGCGGAGTCCAGGTCACCGGTGGCCGCTGTAGCCTGCGCATGTCTCGCGGCCTTGGCAACCTCGTCACCCCCGGCCAAGAGGGCTTCGGCGTAAAGTTCGGCGGCCAATCCCGGGTCAGTTTCCAAGGCATCGTCCGCGGATCGTTCGAGCTCAGCCACCACACGAGGGTCCTGATACCCGTTCCTTGCAAGGTCACGGGCCAGTTCCCCTAACACCAGGCCTTCCCGGAGAGTCTTGTCCACCAACTCCCTTTGCAGCGCGCGGATTCGGGCCTTAGGGGTTCCCTTGAGCAGGGCATACCGTGCAGTACCCACCACAGTCCCATCCGGCAAGAGCAAGCCCGAGTCCTTGGCAGCGGCAATGATCGAGTCCAAGCCGTTAGGGTGGCCCAGGCTGTTAGGGTCACGCAGGCTCTCGGGAAGGGGCGACGGGAGGGAGAATCCAACGGACAGGGCCAGAAGCAACTCGCGGACAGCGGCAGTACCGCCTGTCAGCTTGAGGGCGGTATCTGCGCCGAGGGTGTCACCCGCTCCAAAGGTGTCATCTGTGCCCTGGGCGTCGGTAGCTTGGTTGAGGGGGTGAGCGTCTGCCCCGGGCCGAAATTGCCCGGGCTTATGGTCATGTCCCGTCATGGGTTAGACCGCCGAGAGCAGCGCTGGATCCGGAGTAGGACTGGTTTCCGTTGGTAAAGGGTCAGGGACGGCCGGCGGAGTGGTCTCCTGCGGCACTACAGGTGCTGGGGATGCCGTCGGGTCTTGGACAACCGTAGGCTCGGGCAGCGGCACCGTTGGTTCCGGTTCCGGCGGCGGCGGTGGCGGCGGCGGTGAAGTCACCGGATCCGTAGGAGTGCTGGGCGGAGTTGTTGGTTCGCCAATCGGCGGAGTTGTCGGGTCCGTCGTCACCGGAGGTGGTGTTGTGGTGGCCGGAGGAGGCGTCGGTCCGCTCGCGGCGCCCCCTGAGGGATCAGGATCAGCTGTAGCCGGCGGCGTAGTAGCCGAAGGCGGAGCCTGAGTACCCGGAGTGGAAGTTCCCGTTCCGGGGGCAGCAGGCGCGGTGGTACCTCCCGTCCCGCCCGCTGCTGTACCGGAGGAGGTGCCCCCCGCACCCGTCCCTGCCGTGTTGCCCGAACCATTGGCCGCGCTGCCTGTACCCGCGTTAGTTGCACCCTGGTTCGTTGTATTCTGCCGGGCCGGAGCCCGCCCGTTGGACCCAGCCCTCGTGACCCCGGCCTTGGCGCTCGCTTCGAGTCCAGCCGCCGGTCCCCCGATGACGGGGGTGGAACCGGCAGCACCGCCAGCCCCGGAAGCTTGGGCCCCGGAAGCCTGCGCACCGCCGTCGCGCATGACATCGGCCGCCTGATTTCCAAACACGGTGGCCAGCAGTCCGGTGCCTTCGGGGCTCTGTGCCGCTGTGGCGGTTGCGATGGTCAGCGCCGTTGCGGCCGCGGCGGCTGCTGCCGCCATCCGGACACGAGGCCTCGGGGCATGGCGACCAGGTTTGACCGACAACGCTTGGTGGTGGCTCAACGCCGGAGGCCGACCCGGTGCGTGTGGTCTCCCCAGCGAAGCGTCGGCACCTTTTTCCCCGGCAATTGATTCCACGGACAAGGCAGCCGCGGCTGAAGCGGCTACGGCGGCTGCATCCGCATCCACTGAACGTGCCCCACTGGATCGCAGGCCAGCCACAGCTGCGCCAAGGCAGATGGATGATTTGGGGTCGGCGTCCACGGCGATCGGACGGTCCAGTTCCACGGAGATAAGCTCTGCCACGAGTGGAATCCGGGACGATCCCCCGATGAGCAGCACCGCACTCAAGTCCTGGGCTTCAAGGTTGATGCTCCGCAGGCTTCTTTCAAGGGCTTCTACCGTGTCCCTGACAGGGGCCTCGATCATCGCCTCGAATTCGGAACGGACCAACCGCACGGACAGCTGGGTCCCGGGCAGGGACACCGCCACGCTGGCTTCGCTGTCCAGGGAAAGTGCTTCCTTGGCTTCCCGGCATTCCCGCCTCAACCGTGAGAGTGACGCCAGAGTCTCAGGAGAGGTCGTATCCAAAGCCGCGCCCTCGCCAAGGTGACCCATCACGTGACGCAGGACGGCGGCGTCGAAATCGGCGCCGCCAAGGGTCTCAATACCATCAGGACGGCCTAATAGTTGAAAGTTGCCGGCGCTGGCTTTGCGGAGCACCGCGGTGTCGAAAGTACCGCCGCCGAGGTCGTACACCGCGATGATGCTGCCATCTTCCACACGGGTTTGGGAGGCGTAGTGCAGGGCCGCCGCTACCGGCTCGCTGATTAAGGTGATGTCCTCCAGTCCAGCCTTATTGAGCGCCGCGAGCACCAACGACATGCGGTGCTGACCCCATGCTGCAGGGTGCGTCATGATGATCGACGACGGCGAGCTGCCTTCGCGCTCTTGGGCCCTGTCCACCACCCACCGGGCCATGGCGGCATATACGTCCTCGGGGGAACGCCAGCTCTCTCCGACAGCGAGGGGAACCGAGTCACCTATCCTGCGTTTGAATTCCCTCACCATGCGCTGGGGATCGTCCAGTCCGCGGCGTTCGGCTGCTTCCCCTATCAAAACCCGGCCGTCGTCTGCATAGAACAACACCGAAGGCACGGCGCTGCCATGCAGTCCCAAGGGGAGGATCTCGGCTGCTGGAGTTGGGCCTTGGTTGGGCTTTACAAGGGCTGCGGCGGTGAAACTGGTCCCGACGTCAATGGCGAGAACATAGCTCATGGTTACCTCGAAAAGAACACGGCGCGTCGCTAGCGGGCTGCATCACAAGCGGGTTCTGAACAAGTTAGCACCTGCCCCGGACGGGCAAAAGGCTCAGTTACAACACCAAATTGTCATGGTTGCTACACCGAATTGTCATTTTCCAAGACCGTCTTCCGCGTACAGGAACAAAGCCCCTGCTCAGGCGGCGGAAGGCGGTAGCGCCGCGGCTTACAGCCCGGAGTAGGAATGCAGTCCGTTGAAAACGGTATTCACGAGTGTGAAGTTGATGATGACGCAGGCGTAGCCAACGATCGACAACCACGCTGCACGGGTTCCGGTCCAACCACGCGTGGCCCGCGCGTGCAGGTAGCCCGCGTAGACCACCCAGATCACGAAGGTCCAGACTTCCTTGGGGTCCCAGCCCCAGAAGCGGCCCCAGGCCTTTTCAGCCCAGATCGCACCAAACATGAGGGTGAACGTCCAGCCGATGAAGGCGATGGCGTTAATGCGGTAGGAGAGATTCTCGAGGCTCAGCGCGTTGGGAACCAAGCGCATGAAGCCAAGGTTATCCGTGCGGCCCGCCGCAAGGTTCTTCTGGCGGTACGACTGCAGTAGCTGCAGCACAGACATCGCGAACGTCAGTGTGAACAAGGCCGAGGACAGGACTGCGATGGAAACGTGGATGATCAGCCAGTAGCTCTGCAGCGCAGGAACCAGGTGCCCCACGGGGGTCCAGAAAGCAGCCGAAGCCGCCACCAGCATGATGATGGCCAGCCCGATCACAAAGGTGCCCAGGAAGCGCAGATCCCTGCGGATGAGGACCACCAGGAAGACAGCTACGGCCACAAAGGCACCCGTGGTGAGGAACTCGTACATGTTTCCCCACGGCACCCGGCCTGCACCAAACGCACGGGTAACCACGCCGGCGCCATGGATGAGCACGCCCAACACCGTCAGCGCTACGGCCACGCGGGCGGGCGCGCGGCGTTCGCCCGCGTATTTCATGTCGCCAGCGGCGGTGCCGCCCTCAACGGTGAGGCCCGACGTCGGACGCTCAGCGCGGCCTGCCGGCCCACCGGCGTCAGGACCTCCCAAGCCTGCCGCAACGCGGCCTGCAGAAACCGTGACCTTCTCGCCGGCGGTGCTGGCCGCGGCCTTCAGGTCCACGGCGCGGAGCATCTTGCTGCTCTTCGCCAAGTCCCAGGCAAAGGCTATGAACGCCACGGTGTACGTGCCGGCGGCCAACAGCATGAACAGCTCGCTGTACTGGCCCAGGGTTTCGTTGATGACGGGCATTACTGGTCCTTCGAGGTTGAGGAGGATCCTGCAGTTGTTGTAGCCGTGTCCGGCGTCTCCGGGACGTTCCATTCCCGGACAAAGATCTCGCGGAGGGCCGCGGCTTCGCCGGCCAAGCGGTGGTCTTCACCGCGTGCCAGCAGGCCGTACTCCACCATGGTGCGGCCGTCCGCGTGGGTTCCGGTGCGGACCCAGACGCGGCGGCGGTTGATGTACAGCGACATCACCAGGCCGGCGACTGCGAGGAAACCGAAGATCAAAGCGTAGAGCTGGCCGGGGTTGTGGTGGATGTCCACCCCGATGTACTTCTTGACGCCGTCGAACGTGATGCTGCCCTTGCCTTCGGGCAGGTTGACTGTAGCGCCGGGGCTCAGGGTGATACCGCCAGCGGGGAGATCGCGGCCGTTGAGCTGTTGGAGGTCCTTGACGTCCAGCTCGAACACATTCTGGGGCACACCCTTGTCCAGGCCGAGGTCACCGTAGAACGAGTTCAGGCTCAGCTGCGGGTTGATGAGTTCCGAGGCGCCGCTGAAGGAAATTCCGTCCTCGGTGACGAACGCCGTGGGCAGGAAGAAGCCAACAAAGCCCAACTGTTCCGGCTTGGCGTCCGGGACTTTGATGACCACGGAGGAGTAGTAGTTGTCGCCCTGGACCTTAGCAGTCACGGGACCTTGGAAAGCAACGTTGCCTTCGCCGTCCCGGACCGTCACCATGGGCGCGTAGCCGTTTCCGGTGAGGTAGAGGCTGGTATTCCCGAGGGAAACGGGGTCGTTGACCTTGAGGGTTTCCTTCTTGCCGGGTGCGTCCGGAGTTTCCTTGGTGGTCACTTCGGCCGTGTAGTCGATGGGCTGGCCGGCCTTGCCGGGCGATTCGCGGTCGAACCTGGCCTCGAACTTATCCAGTTGCATCGAGTAAGGCTGGAGCGAGCTGCTCTGGAAGTTGGTGCCCGGCGTGAATTGGTCGTAGCCCACCAGAGTGTTAACGAAGGTATCGCCTTCCACCAGGATCCGCTGGCCGCTGTACCCGTACAAGCCACCAATGGCCACGGACACAAGCACCCCGATCAGGGAGGTGTGGAACACGAGGTTGCCCACTTCTTTCAGGAAGCCGCGCTCGGCACCCAGCGACGGCAGGGCGCCGTCGGCATCCCTGACCTCAACGCGGTAGCCGCGCTTCTTCAGCAGCCCGGCGGCGTCGTTGATGGCTTTCGACGCCGGGATCCCGGCGTCGGCAGGCACGGCCAAAGTGCCGTACTCCGGCAGGCGCGAAAGGCGCTTGGGGGTGCGCGGCGGCTGCGACTTCATGGCCTTGTAGTGGGCAATGGCGCGCGGAGTGACGCAGCCGATCAGGGAGATGAACAGCAATATGTAAATGGCCGAGAACCAAGCCGACGAGTAGACGTCGTAGAGCTGCAAGGCGTCGAGAAGCTCACCGTAGGAAGGGTTGTCCTTGATGTACTGCGTGACCACTGAAGGATTGGCGGGCCGCTGCGGGAACAGGGAACCCGGAACGGCGCCAACGGCAAGCAGGAGCAGCAGGAACAGGGCCGTGCGCATGCTGGTCAGCTGGGTCCAGGACCACCGGAGCATGCCCTTGAAACCAAGCGCGGGCAGGGCTGCCTCGGACTTGGCCTGCTGTAGTTTTCCTTCGCCTGTTGTGCCTTCTGCGGAGGTGCTTTCAGCGGCGGGTGACTTCTTCTTGGCTTTCACGGACTCGCTCATCAGATTGGCAACTTCACGTCGTTTTGGAACCAGTACTGCAACTCGGTCACCCAGGTTCCCCACACGCCGGTGGCCATAAGGATGCCGAGCAAAATCAGGATGCCTCCGCCGATCCGCTGGATGGCCAGCCGATGCTTGCGGAAGAAGGACATGACTCCCATGCCCCGGCGGACGGCCAGCGCAATCAGAAGAAACGGAATGCCAAGGCCAAGGCTGTAAACAAACGCCAGGAGGGCTCCCTTTGCCGCCGATGAACCGCCGGACAAGCTCAGCAACTGTACCGCGGAGTACGTCGGGCCAATGCAGGGCGCCCAGCCCAGCCCGAACGTGAGTCCCAGCAGGGGCGCGCCCCACAAGCCCGCCGGAGGTTTTGCGTGGATCTTCGCGTCACGCTGCAGCCAGCCGAAGCCACCCATGAACACCACGCCCATGATGATCACCAAGATGCCCAACAGTTGCGTGATCCAGGCGTTTTGGGGGCCGGTCAGCAACGTGCCCAACTGCCCGAAGGCACCGCCCAAGAGGACGAAAATCACCGAGAAGCCCAGCACAAACAGGCCGATACCGGCCAGCATGCGGCCGCGCTTTTGCTTCTGGAGGTCGACGCCGGTGAGTCCCGTGACGTAGCCAAGGTAACCGGGGACCAGCGGCAGCACGCATGGTGAAAGGAACGAGACCAGCCCGGCCAGCAGCGCCACTGGCACAGCCAGCAACAGTGATCCGTTGAGGATCGTCTCGGCGAAAGGACTGTTCATGGGTGCTACTCGGCCACTGCGGAGGTGATGAGGGCTTTCAGGGTGCTCTTCTCGATCTCGCCGAGGACGCGTGAGGCAACCTTGCCCTCCTTGTCCAGGACCAGGGTTGTGGGAACTGCGCCAGGAGGCACAATGCCGGACACGGACAGCAGCACTGCACCATCCTTGTCATTAAAGCTCGGGTAGGTGATGTTGAAGGTCTTGTCGAAGGCCTCGGCGGTGGCTTGTTCGTCGCGCAGGTTGACGCCGAAGAACTGGACACCCCGGTCCTTGAAGTCCAAGTGCAGGGCTTCAAGCTGTGGGGCTTCGATGCGGCATGGAGCGCAGGCGGCAAACCAGAAGTTCAGGACGGTGACTTTGCCCAGGAGATCCTCCGGCTTCACCGTCTGCCCGTTAAAGAGAGTGCCTTTGAGCGCTATGGGTGCGGCACGGTCCGCTTTGGCGAACTCCGTCACCGAACCATCGCCTGCCACATAGTTCTTGTTGTCGCCGGCCTTGGCTTGCTTGGCAAGGGAGTCTTCCTGGGCACACGCGGACAAGCCCATGGTCAGTCCTGCGAGGAGGACACCACCGGCGGTCAGCACGCCGCGGCGCGAAAGATTGTTGTCCATGCTTCTACGCTCCCGGGGTGCTCGCCGCGCCGGGAAGCAGGACGGCAGCGGGCTCGGTGTATTCAACTCGTACGATCTTGCCGTCGTCATCGAATGTCAGGGACGTCAGCGACGTCAGCGTGCACTCGCGCTTACGCGGATCGTGGGCCAGCCGGCGGCCCTCGGCAGTCAACCTGGTGGACCAAATGGGAAGTTGGTGGCTGACCAAAATGGCTTCAGCGCCGTCGCCGCCCAATTCGATTGCCTTCACCCGCGCGTCCTCGACCGCGGCCAAGACGCGGGTTGCTTGTTCCTTGTAGGGCTCGCCCCATGAAGGCCGCAACGGATTCCGGTAGTAGATCCAGTGCTTGGGCTTCAAGAACTCACTCTTGGTGGGGTGGAGTCCCTCGAAGTGGTTCTCTGCTTCGATGATGCGCGGCTCGGTGGTGATCTCCAGGTTCAGCGCCTCGGCGGTGGGCATAGCTGTTTCCTGGGCGCGGGTGAGCGGCGAGGCTACCAGATGCACGATCTTGGCACCTTGGTTGACGCGGGCCGCGAAGTGATCTGCCAGCATCCGGGCCATCTCCCGGCCACGTTCGGAGAGGTGGAATTCCGGCAGCCGGCCATAGAGGACGGCGTCGGGATTGTGGACCTCGCCATGGCGAAGCAGATGGACAGTTGCTTGGGGCATGTTTACCAGTTTCTCAAAGAAGCGGGGCGATCCGAAATCTTCTACCGCTAGTAGAACTCAAAGTTTTCCCGAAATGTTCCGTGGAGTTGGAATAAAAGATGCATATGCATGTTTATACTGGGTACGAAGCTCGGTTGACGCTTCAAGCAATGAGCTCAACCAAGCAAGCAAGCAGTACCTACCACTCGATATAGGAGCAACACCATGATGACCCTTCCCGCTTCCGTCACCACCGGCACCTGGACCCTCGACGCTTCCCACAGCGAGATCGGCTTCACCGTCCGCCACGCAGGCATCAGCAAGGTCCGCGGCCAGTTCAAGGATGCTGCTGCCACCTTGGAAGTTGGCGAAACGCTGACCGACTCCAAGGTCACCGCCACCATCCAGACCGCCAGCTTCGACTCCGGAGACGTCAACCGCGACGGCCACGTCAAGGGCGAAGACTTCTTCGATGTGGAAAAGTTCCCGGAAATCACCTTCGTGTCCCGCCACGTCAAGGCCAACGGCAACAGCTTCGACCTCGTGGGCGATCTCACAATCAAGGGCGTGACCAAGGAAGTTTCCATCGAGACAGAATTCAACGGTGTTGCCGTGGATCCCTTCGGCAACACCCGTGCCGGCGTTTCCGGCGAAACCACCATCAGCCGCAAGGACTTCGGCCTCACCTGGAACGCCGTCCTCGAAGCCGGTGGCGTCCTGGTCAGCGACAAGGTAGTCATCAACCTCGAGCTCGCCTTCATCGCACCGGCTGCCGCGTAGCCCGTAGGTAACATCAAACGGCGCCCTGCACAGTTCACGCTGTACGGGGCGCCGTTTCGCGTATAGGGAAGTCACCCCGCAATTGTTCGGCAAACAGCCTGTAGTTAGCTGCGGGTTGGCTCCGAATTTCCTATGCATCCCTCAACGTGCGGTCTAAAGTGATGCCATGAGTACCCCAGACGAAACACCACAGCCACAGCAGCCCGGCTCCCAGCCTCCGCAGCCCGGCAATGTTCCTCCTGCGGGTCACCAGCCTCCTCAGGGCTATCAACCCCCGCAGGGTTACCAGCCGCCGTCGCAACCGGGGCAGTATCCACAGCCCGGACAAGGCCAGCCTGGTCCCGGACAGTCCGGTTTCCACTTCGAGATGCCCACTGACGGACCGCGCAGTTTCAACGACGTCATGCCTCAGGGCGGCTTCTCGGGAATGTTCAAAACCCAGGGCCTGCCGACCGAGCTGAAAGTCTCCTACTTCATTTGGGTGATCTCCGGACTCCTGGGCCTGCTGTTTGGCCTCATCGCTTTCTTTGCGGTCATCGCTGCCTTCGCGTTCGCTCCGGGATTCGCCGCCATCGCCCTGATCCTCCTCCTGCTCACTTTGGCGGTCGCCGCCGCGCAAGTGATCCTGGCCATGAAGATGAAGGAAGGCAAAGAGTGGGCACGCCTCGCCTTGACCATCCTTGCCGGTGTTTCCTTGCTACTGGCCATCTTCGGAGCGGCAAGTGGTGGCGGTTCCGGGATGGGACTGGGCGGCAATTGGTTCGGCTTCCTGGTGAGCGCTGTAGCCGTTGTACTGATGTGGCTGCCCAATGCGCAGCTCTGGTTCAAGACTGTGAAGGGCCACGCTTAGCACTGACTCAACTGCCGTCGTCGTGCGCCATCGGCGGTAGATCGAGACTGAAGGCCGCGGTCAGATCCTCCAGGGTCCCGCGGCCTTCATCATGAAGGCGTAAGCCAGGATGATGATTTTTCCCCTGAGCTTGAAATACCTGCGTGTGAACATCTGCAGTGTCGGACGCTGGAGGTACGGTGGTACCAGAACCACGCTGGGGGCAGGGTCATTTTGCTGATCCCGGCGGCCGCACCAGCAGTCGAACAAGCAAAGGAATGCCATGAGCAACCCTCCGTACCCGCCCTCAAATCCGGGCGATGACAACAAGCCCGAGCAGCACGGCTCCCAGCCTTCCGCGCCGCAGCCTCCGGCACCCCAGTACGGTCAGCCGGCCGCACCCCAGTACGGCCAGCAGTCCCCCGCCGCACCGCAGTACGGCCAGCAGTCCCCCGCCGCACCGCAGTACGGCCAGCAGTCTTCCCCGTATGGTCAGCCGGCCGCGCCGCAGTACGGCCAGCAGTCCCCCGCCGCACCGCAGTACGGCCAGCAGTCTTCCCCGTATGGTCAGGCTCCCGGAGCTCCGCAGTACGGTCAGGACACCAACTGGCCCAGCCAGCAGCCCGGCCCCACCACTATCCCTCCCATGGTGAATTACGCGTTCTGGATGATCATTGCGGCAGGCATCCTGTCTGCCATCAGCTCGCTGCTCCTGGCCACCACCGGAGCGGATGCCTTCATCAACGTGATGAACGAGCAGGCCGCACAGCAGGGCACTGAGTTCCCTGCGGAATCCATTGAGGGGATGCGGGGCGCTATTGCAGTGGGCGCCATAGTCGGTGCCATCTTCTCATTGGGTCTTTACGCGCTGGTTGCCTTCCCCGTCCGGAAGGGCAAGAACTGGGCCAGGATCCTGGGCACCGTGTTCGCTGCCATCTCTGTCCTGGGCCTCACCGGCCTGTTCCAGTTCGGCGCAACCTACGGCATCATGCAGCTCATCGTGATCCTGCTGGGCGTCGCAGCGATCGTTATGCTGTACCTGCCGGCGTCGGCTCCGTACTTCCGCAAGGCCCAGCCTTTCGGAAACCCGTACCAGAACCCCTACGGTCGCTAAACCCTCACGTTTCCAAGTATTAAACGCTGGCGCGGACCCGGAAAAGGCTAAACAGCCTGGCCCGGTGTCTGCGCCCGTTGTGCGTGGTACGCCAAAATCTGGAGTTCGGTTGCCATATCCACCTTGCGGAGATTGACGTGCGGGGGAACCTGCAGGAGCACCGGGGCGAAGCTCAGGATGCTCCGGATTCCGGCAGCAATGACGCGATCACACACAGCTTGGGCGACGGTCGCTGGCAACGCCAGCACCACCATGTTGGTGTGGGTGCGTTCCAGCACGCGCTCCAGCTCGGCCGAATCACTCACCCGCAGCCAGCCCACCTCGTTGCCGATCACCATGGGATCGGCGTCAAAGATGGCCACAACGTCGAAGCCCCGGGACTCGAAGCCGCCATACCGTGCAAGGGCTTTGCCGAGGTTACCGGCACCCACAATCGCGACCTTCCAGTCGTGGGTCAGGCCGAGTGCGGCGGCTATGTGCCGACTCAGGTACTGGACTTCATAGCCGACGCCCCGGGTCCCGTAAGAGCCGACGTAGGAGAGGTCTTTGCGGAGCGTGGATGAACTGACGCCCGATGCCTCCGCCAAGGCTTCCGAGGAAACGCGTTCCACACCTTCGGCCAAGAGAGAGTTGAGCGCGCGCAAATAGAGAGTCATCCGGGCCACAGCCGCGGGCGGGATCTGCTTGGTGGCAGGTTCGTTGTCCCCGGTAGTTGCGTCCGGGGACGGTTCCAGCGCAGTCACGGTATTCTCCATTGCGTCGCTTTGTTGTTCCACTCTATGACCCTCGGCGGGACTCAACAAAAGCCATTACCTGCGGGTAACCCCACCTCAGCCTTCCAGGACTTTCTTCAGCGTGCGGGTGAGCCGTTCCTCATCGATCTTCCAAAAATCCCGCTGGATGCCGTCTACCAGCACCACAGGAATTTCCTCTGCGAAGCGCTCCTGGAGTTGGGGGTCGCCGTCGATCTTCTGCTCAGTCCACTGCACGCCAAGGCTTTTCGTCACACGCTCGACGGCGGCACGCGCCTCCGTGCAGAGGTGGCAGTCAGCTTTGGTAAGGAGTACGACGTCGGGAATAGCCATGTCTCAAAGGTAACCGCCCCGACGCTCGCTCACATCCCACGCCCTTCCCCCCAACCCTCACTCACATCCCACACCCTTCCCACCAACCCTCACTCACATCCCACACCCTTCCCGCCAACCCTCACTCACATCCCACACCCTTCCCACCAACCCTCACTCACATCCCACACCCTTCCCACCAACCCTCACTCACATCCCACACCCTTCCCACCAACCCTCACTCACATCCCACACCCTTCCCC
>NZ_JBIVXN010000001.1:1440384-1654287 GCF_044769165.1 Paenarthrobacter sp. NPDC090517
CACCAACCCTCACTCACATCCCACACCCTTCTGAGACACCGACGTGTGCCCTCAACCGCAGTTCCCGGCGATTGACTAGACTCGAGGCATGCCCGAGGAGAAGAACGCCGCCGTGGTCGCAGATGCCTTGGTGCAAAACACCGCGCAGAGGGACGCGGCGAAACAGGATCTCGTGCGGAAGCACGCTGGCGAAGCCGCCTTCTTCGACGTCGACAATACGTTGATGAAGGGTGCAAGCCTCTTCCACGTGGCGCGCAAAATGTACGAACGCAAAGCGTTCACTCTTTCCCAAGCTGCCGGTTTCGCTTGGAAGCAGTTCAAGTTCGTCATGCGCGGCGAAAACATGGAAGACGTCCACTCCGTACGCGACTCTGCTTTGACCCTTGCTGCCGGCATCACTGTTGATGACATCAAGGCCCTGGGCGAAGAGGTCTATGACGAAATGATCGAGTCACGGATTTGGCCGGGAACCAAGGCGCTGGCAGAACAGCACCTTCGGGTCGGCCGGAAGGTGTGGCTCGTGACGGCTACGCCCATTGAGGTAGCCACGGTGATATCTACCCGGCTCGGCCTAACGGGCGCCTTGGGCACAGTGGGTGAGGTGGACGAAGGCGTGTACACGGGAAAGCTCGTTGGCGACATCCTCCACGGCCCTGCAAAGGCCATCGCGGTCCAACTCGTGGCTGACCGCGAGGGATTGGACCTGGACCATTGTTGGGCGTACAGCGACTCCGCCAACGACATTCCTTTGCTCACCATGGTGGGCCACCCCGTAGTGATCAACCCCGATGCGAAGCTTCGGCGGCACGCTCGTGAGAACAATTGGCCCGTTTACGATTTCCGCTCCGGACGCCGCGCGGCAACGCTCGGTCTCAAAGCCGCTACCGTCGGCGGAGCTGTGTACGGACTGTGGCGTGGGTTCTCAAAGTTCCGTGGCCCCCGTATCTAACCCTCGTTACCTTTTTCGTAGCCTGTTTCCTGGTGCAGGATATGGGTGTGCTGGCCTGCTGACCCCGGCATGATTGCGACCCTCTGTCGATCCGATGATCTTGAGAGTGTTGTCACCGGGGTTGGTAGGTGCCGGGAGACCGCTGATAGGGGCAGGACAGTTCGGGAACGTCGTGCGTAACGTGGGTGCCGGGTCCTGACACCGATGGCAGGCCAGTGCGGTAGTTGACTACGACTGGAGGTGCCAGATGATCACGAACCACGACGGTGTCGAGGTGTTTATTGGGCTGGATGTTGGCAAGGGCCTCCATCATGCCGTTGCCGTGGACCGGGCCGGCAGGAAATTGCTGGACCGGGCGCTGCCGAACGATGAAGCCAAAATCCGGGAAATCCTGGCCGAGCTGGGAGACATCGGTCGGATCCTGTTTGTCGTTGACCAGCCCGCGACCATCGGCGCGCTTCCCGTGGCGGTGGCCCAGGCCGCCGGTGTGCTGGTCGGATACCTGCCGGGGCTGGCGATGCGCCGGATCGCGGATCTTCACCCCGGAGAGGCGAAAACCGATGCCCGGGACGCGTTCATCATCGCCGAGGCCGCCAGGACCATGCCGCACGCCCTGCGCTCGGTGCAGTTGGCCGATGAGCAGCTCGCTGAGCTGAGCATGCTCTGCGGGTTCGACGAGGACCTGGCCAAACAGGCCACGGCGACCTCGAACCGGATCCGTGGGCTGCTCACTCAGATCCACCCGGCTCTGGAAAGGGTGCTGGGACCCTACATGGACCATCCTGCGGTGCTGGACCTGCTACGGACCTGGCCTACCCCCGAAGCGCTCCGTCACGCGGGCCGGCGCCGGATCGGGAACCGGCTGACCAAACTCGCGCCGCGGATGGGCGAACGCCTTGCCGATGAAATCATCGAGGCCCTGGGCCGGCAAACAGTCACTGTCGTGGGAACGAACGCCGCAACCATCGTGCTGCCCCAGCTCGCGGCCATGCTCTCCGGACTCCACGAAAGCCGCGCCACGGTCCTGACCCAGGTCGAAGCTCTCGTGGAGGCCCACCCTCTTCACCCGGTCCTGATGTCCCTGCCGGCCGTGGGCATCAGGACCGCCGCACGAATCCTCACCGAAATCGCCGGGAAAGACTTCCCCACCGCAGGGCACCTGGCCTCTTACGCCGGACTTGCCCCTGTCACCTGGCGATCCGGGTCCTCCATCCGCGGCGACCACTCCTCCAGAAAAGGCAACAAAGTCCTCAAACGAACCCTGTTCCTCTCCGCGTTTGCCGCGCTCCACGACCCGCCCTCCCGGGGCCTACTACGAACGCAAACGAGCCGAAGGAAAACGCCACAACCAAGCACTCATCGCCCTGGCACGACGACGCTGCGACACCCTCTACGCCATGCTCCGCGACGGCACCCTCTACCAACACCCAACACCGAAAACCACTTGACGAAAAACATAGGGACACTCTCACATCCCTCGCGCTTGAACCCATCCCTCTCTCACATCCTGCATGGCCCTCGACCAGCCTGTGGATAACTTCCGACGGCTCAAGGCTTTCTGGGCAAGAATGCCGGTATGCAGAATGCCGCACCGCTTCCTCCCCGACTGACCGCTGCACCCTTCACCCTCGACGAGGCCAAGACTGCCGGACTTACAAGGTCGCACTTATGGAATCGCGCCAAAATCGACAGGGTTAGCCGTGGTGTTTATCGGCCTTCCGATTGGGATTTCGAACTGTCTGCGGCTGCCAGATCACTATCAGCTGCAACTCCCGGTGCATGGATCTCCCATGTAACCGCCGCCCGGCTTCATGGCATATTTCTGCCACCCTGGTTATCAGATTCCAACGAATTGCACCTCAGCAAGCCCAGGCATCTCCCGTCTGTTCGGCGCAAAGGAGTGATCGGACACACCGTAATAGCCATCGAGGATGAGATTGAGTATGTCCAGGGCATCTGGATGAGCACTCGTTCGCGGACCTGGTTGGATCTCGCAAGACGCCTGCGGGTTCCCGACCTCGTCTGCATGGGCGACCAGCTCATTCGCACTCCCCGGCCAGAGTTCGAAGAACGCGAGACCGCCTTCACTACACTTGAAGCCCTTCGCAAATTGGTGGACAGACACAAGAATCTGCAGGGCGTTGTTCGGGCAAGAGAAGCACTGGACCTCATGCGGGTGGGCGCCGACTCCGCTCCCGAGTCGCTGCTCCGCTTGGCGATGCTGGACGCAGGAATTCCCGAACCCGAACTGCAGGTGCAGCTCCGACAGAATGATCCGTTCTCCCCGTCCGCCGACCTGGGCTTTCGTGTTCGGCGAGTAGCGCTGCAGTACGACGGCGGTCATCACCACGAGCGGGAACAGATATCCAGCGATCGGCGGCGCGACAAAGCATTCGAATCAGCAGGCTGGACGGTCCTCAAATTTGGCAAGAGTGACTTGGCAGACAACTTCTCGGCGGCCACGCAGAAAATCAAAAGCGCTCTGCGATCAGCTTGGCTGGACCCCGCGGTCAGTGCGGGCTTTTCCCGAGGGACGTGAGCGAGCGACGCCACCAAACCCGAGGGACGTGAGAGAGCGACCCCACCAAACCCGAGGGACGTGAGCGAGCGTCCACACCAAACCCAAGGGACGTGAGCGAGCGACCACACCAAACCCGAGGGACGTGAGAGAGCGTCCACACCAAACCCGAGGGACGTGAGCGAGCGTCCCCACCAAACCCGAGGGACGTGAGAGAGCGTGGGGTGCAAAAATGCCCGCCACCTCGAGAGGCAACGGGCATTCACGCTTGATGAAGTATCTCTACTTCTTATTGCGGCGCTGGTGGCGAGTCTTACGAAGCAGCTTGCGGTGCTTCTTCTTGGCCATACGCTTGCGGCGCTTCTTAATAACTGAACCCACGAAAGTTCCTTACAAACTAGAAGTTCCTGTCTGTTGGAACAGATCCGCGGAAGCAGACAAGTACAACTGACAGATTCTTACATTGACGTAAAACGTTCCTTAACAGAGTACCGCTTCAAAGGGGCACCCCATGACCACGGTCCGCGGGACGGACCCCGGTAAGCCTCAGGCGGTCTCGGATTGACCGTCCACCACGGCACCTTTGAGGTACTGGGCAACAGCCTCTTCAGGGACCCGGAAGGAACGGCCGAACCTTACGGCGGGCATTTCCCCTGAGTGGACCAGGCGATACACGGTCATTTTGGAAACACGCAGGACGTCGGCCACCTCGGCCACCGTCATGAAACGCGCATTCGAGAAGTTAGTCTCCGCGGACATTTCCCATATTCCTTTGCTCTCAGACAGTAGGACACCCCCAGTGGACGGTGTGCCGATGCTGAGCCATCAAACAACCATGTGCTAGATACTCTAGAGGCTGATGGTGCCAATGTGAAAGAGCCTCCAGTAACTTGGGGACAACCTCCGGCCCGGCTTCCGGATCTACGCCGCAACCACCGCACGACGCTTCCGTGCCGACGCTGCGAGCTGCTCCAACACCGAGGCCGTAACATCCCATTCCATGCAGGCATCCGTGACGCTCTGGCCGTAAACCAGCTCCTGCTCCCCCGCGAGCTGCTTGGCCACGTCCAGGTTCTGAGCCCCTCCCACGAGGAAGCTTTCCAGCATGACGCCGGCAATCGGCGAGGTCTCCCCCGCTTCGAGCTGCGCCCCGATTTCCAGTGCAACCTCGGCCTGCCGGTGATGGCTCTTGCCACTGTTGGCGTGGCTGGCATCCACGATCAAGCGCGGGTTCAGGCCCTTTGCTGCAAGCTTGGATGACGCAGCTGCCACATCGGCAGCGGAGTAGTTGGGGCCCTTGCGGCCGCCACGGAGGATCACATGGGTGTCCGGGTTGCCTGACGTCGCTACGAGAGCCGCGCGGCCGTCGTCGTCGATTCCCAGGAAGGCCTGCTCAGCGGCGGAGGCACCGCAAGCGTCGATGGCCACCTGGAGATCCCCGTCGGTTCCGTTCTTGAAGCCGATGGGCATGGACAACCCGGAGGCAAGCTGGCGATGGATCTGGCTTTCGGTGGTGCGGGCGCCGATCGCGCCCCAGGAGACAAGGTCAGCCATGTACTGCGGGCTGATGGGCTCGAGGAATTCGGTGGCAGTGGGCAGGCCCAACGCGGTGACCTGCTTCAGGAATCCGCGGGCTGCGCGGAGGCCGGCGGCGATGTCGTGGCTGCCGTCCAAGTGGGGATCGTTGATGAGACCCTTCCAACCAACGGTGGTGCGGGGCTTTTCGAAGTAGGTCCGCATGACGATCAGCAGGTCTTCTTTGTGCTTCTCGGCCTGGCTGACCAACCGGCGGGCGTATTCGAGGCCAGCCTTGGGATCGTGGATGGAGCACGGGCCAACGATCACCAGGAGGCGATCGTCCACGCCGTCCATGATGGCACGGACCTGGTCCCGGCCACGGTCGACGACGGCAGCTGAGCGGCCGTCAAGCGGCAACTCGGCAATGAGGTCCTGCGGGGCCGGAAGCGGCTCGAATCGGGCAACCCGCAGATTGGAGGTAGCGGGCTGGGCGGCGGCTCCGGATTCAGCGGAGTCGAGCGATTCGATGGGGTCTGCGGCGATGCTGGTCATTTCTGGGTCCTGTTCCGGGATGCGGAGCGGGCCCCTTTTCAGAACCCGCCGGATATGGCGAAGGGCAGAGAATCATCTCTGCCCTGTTGGCTCTGAAGGAAAGTTGGATGCGTGTCAGTTAGACGCGGGCCCCTCCAGAGCCAACGAAAAATACGCATACCAACGCTTAGTCATAGCCACACCATAACCGCGGTTCTTCACAGCAGGCAAATCGTGTCCATCAAGATGACAGCAGTTTGCGCAGGAACTGTAGCTGCTTGATCCAGTGGTGCTCCTGCCCGCCCTCGTGGTTGTTGAAACGGTAGACCTCAATGTCCTTTTCAGGCGCACCGTCGTGGCCGCGAGAGCCGGTGCCGTAGTTGTTGAAGCTCGCGAACACCGTTGACGGAGGGCAGATATCGTCCATTTGCGCAGCAGAGAACAGCGCCGGGACCGTGGCGGCGCGGCCCAGGTGGACGCCGTCGAAGTAGTTCAAGACGGCCAACATGGGCTCATACTTTTCGCGGTGCCGGCCCAGGAATCCTGCGATCTCGGGGTACGGGCCACGGGGCGTGATGTCGATCGCGCGAGGGAAGTCCTGCAGGAACGGGACGTCGGGCAGCGCGGCAATAACGCCGTCGAGCCTTCCAGCCGTCAGCCCGGCAGCAGCAACAGTGATGCCGCCACCCTGGCTAACGCCGGTCAGCACAACCTTGGACGGGTCGACGGCGGGATGGCTTTGTGCCGCTTCCACCGCGCGGAAGGCGTCCACGTAGACCCTTCGGAAGTAGTAGTTATCCTGATGATCGGCGCCTCGGGTCATGAGGCCGGCGTAGTTGACGCCACCGGCAGACGGGTGCGGATCCGGGGTGTCGCCGGAGACTCCGCCGTAGCCCTGTCCGCGGGTGTCCATGATGAAGTGCGCGTAGCCTGCCTGCGCCCACCGGGTGTTCTGATTGACCAATCCCCTGCCACCGGAGTACCCGATGTACTCCACAACCACGGGCAGATGCTCCTCCGGCTCGAGTTGCGCGGGTACGTGTAGCCAGCCCTTGATGCGGTCTCCCCCGAAGCCGGAGAAGGTGACATCGAAGGTGTTGATCACACTGAGGTAGTTGTCCGCTGGCTCAAACACCGCATCAAGCGGGAGCGCGCGGGCATCTGCGATGGTGCGGTCCCAGAATTCCTCGAAGTCGCCTGGCGCCTGTGCTGCGGAGGTGTAGTCGCGGAGCTGATCAAGGGGAAGGTCAAAGAGAGGCATGGTCCATTCCGGTTCAGGTGGGTCTGACTGGGCTGATTCAGGCGTGGCTGCGGGCTGTTGCGCCTACCAGAGGACATCCTACGTCATCTGGAATCCAACAATTTGCGCCCGCTTGAATCGTTACATTTCCGTGGCGATCGAGCTAAACTGGACAAGGTCGGTCGCGGGAAAGCGTTTGCTGAGGTGTAGCCTAATCCCGCCCGAACACTTTTGTGAAGACCCAGACGACGGCGTCACGCGCCCTCGTTGCCGCGCCAGCCTAGGAGAACCATGGACACCCAGTCCGCCAGTAGTCCAACACCCTTCGCGACTGCCGCTGCCACCGGGACGACACCTGCCCGGATCGCCCTCGTGGGGGTTCACGGCTTCGGCACACACCACTTGCGCAACCTCGAACGCCTCAGCAGCCAAGGCAAAGTGGATCTTGTGGCCGTGGCCGACCCGAATCCCCCGGCGCCCGGAGACCTGCCCGCGACCACAGCCGTCCACGCGAACCTGGATGAGCTGTTGGTCGGCGAGCATCGTCCGGATGTCATTATCGTGGCAACCCCCATTCAGACCCATGCTCCGTTAGCCCTCTCTGTGCTCGCGGCCAAGGCAGATCTGTATCTGGAGAAGCCCCCGGTGGCCTCGATGAGCGACTTCCTCCGTCTCCAGGAAGCGGCGGAGCAGGCTGGCCGCAGTGTCCAAATCGGCTTCCAAAGCCTCGGATCCCACGCCCTGGCGGCGTTGGAAAAACTGGCTGGCGGGGAAGCCTCGGAAGAGCTGCCAAGCATCGGCAGCCTGAAGGGAATTTCTGCTACGGGCCGTTGGGTCCGGGATCGCGCCTACTACAAGCGCTCCCGCTGGGCAGGAAAACGCCACCTCGACGGCGTTGATGTGGTTGATGGGGTCGCCACCAACCCGTTGGCCCATGCAATCGCCACTGCGCTCCGCATCGCAGGAGCACGGGCAGCGAACGACCTCGCGTCAGTGGAGACGGATCTTTACCGCGCGAACGATATCGAGGCGGACGACACATCCGTGATCCGCTTGCGCACCATCAACGGTTTGCCCATCACATGCGCCCTCACCCTCTGCGCCACCGAATCCGTGGAACCCTACGTCACACTCCACGGAACGGAAGGTACGGCGGTATTCCACTACACAGAAGACCGCGTAACGGTCCGCACTGAGGCAGGCGAAACCGCTCACTCCTTCGGGCGGGATGACCTCACGGAGAACCTTCTCCAGCATCTGTCCGAGGGCACGCCGCTGCTGAGCCCCCTCGATCACAGCGGCGCGTTCATGCGCGTTTTGGAAGCTATCCGCACAGCCGAGGCACCCGCGCTAATTCCCGGGGAATGCGTCGAATGGGTAGGAAGCGGCGAGCAAGCCCATGCGGTGATCCCGCACATCGAGGACATCCTGGAACGCGCCACCCGATCCCACTCCACCTTCTCCGAACTGGGGCTTCCTTGGGCGCGGCCGATCACCTCCGGCGCCGAGGCGCTCTTCTCCCCCGCCGCCGAAGCCGTCCCGACCGACGCCCCCGCCGCCGAAGCCGTCCCAACCAACACCCACTCAACGCCCACCGCAGTCCTCCGTTCAGGAAGCAACCTCGAGCCCGACCTCTCCCCGCGGCCCTACTTGCACCCGGTGACCACACCAGCCGGCATCGTGCTCACCGACCACCTGCCCTCAGACCATGTGTGGCACCTTGGTGCTGGCTTCGCACTGCAGGACGTCAACGGAAGCAACTTCTGGGGCGGCCGCAGCTACCGCAGGACGGCCGGAAAGTACGTGGATTTGAAGGACCACGGAAGGATCGAGACGGCGAGTGTCGCCCGGAAAGAAAATGCCACCACGCTGGACCTCAACTGGCTCGCATCCGACGGCAGACTTGTCCTGAACGAGCGACGCTCCCTGAGCCGCACGCTCTTGGATGCGCGCACGTGGCGACTCGGGATCCAGACCCGACTCACCGCCGTCGTGGATGTTTCCCTTGGCAGTCCCGGCTCCCACGGTGCTGCCGGCAGCGGTTACGGCGGATTCTTCTGGCGCCTTCCTGTCAATGCCTCCTCGCGCGTCTTCTCCTCCACAGCCGATGGCGAGCCGTCAGTCCACGGTTCCGTGGCTCCGTGGCTGGCTTGGACGGGAGAGTTCGACGGCGGCCCTGCCACTCTGGTCTTTGGCGCACCTTCCGAATCGGCGGACCCCTGGTTCGTGCGGTGCAGCGACTATCCGGCGGTGGGTTCTGCCTTGGCATGGGATGCGGCGGTGGAACTGGCGGCAGGTGACTCCCTCACCCGCACGAACACTGTGTGGATGAGCGACGGAATCTTGGATGTGGCGGAGATCGAGGGCTTGGTTTCAGGCAGATGAGTGCTCGCTGACGCGTTGTGAGGCCCGCCCTGCATGGTATTTGCCATGAATAGCCTGCAGAACGGGCCCCGCAACGCGAAGGCGCGGTGTTTGGCAATTACCGGCGGCCCGCTAGGCGCGGCGGCGGGCCGAAAAGCGCCAGAGCAGGAAGCCAATCACGGCCGCAGATACCATCCCCAGCGCTCCCGTGACCACAAGCCCCGTCCGGACGCCGAAGTCCTCCGTGAGCCACCCGGCCAGCAAGCCACCCAAGGCATGACCGCCCAACAGAAGCGGGAAGTACAGTGCCAGTACCCTGCCGCGCACGCTTGCCCCGGCCTCGAGCTGCACCGCGGTGGCTGCGCTCGTGAGGAACACCAGGGTCATGAAGCCCACAACTATGAGCATCACCACGAACCACTCTTGGGTGGGCATCAATGCAGCGAGGGCTTGCGTCAGGCCGAAGAGCCCGGCACTGGCCACAATCCCCTTTCGTCCAAAGCGCTTGATCCGTGTTGCAACCAACGCCCCTGCAAGTGCTCCCAAAGCGCTGACGGTGTTGAAGAGCCCAAAGCCGGCCGGTCCGCTATGCCACACTCCGTCCGCGAACGCCGCGAGAACTACGGGGCCGTTCATGCCGAAGGCGCCCAACAAGCCCGCGAGCAGCATGGTCAACAGTAAGGGTGGGCGTGCTCGGACAAAGCGGAAACCCGCGAGGATCTGGCCTTTGCGGGCAGTGGGATCAGGCGCGTCCAGAGAATGGTGCAGCTCCCCTGGCCTGATGGACGCAATCATGACCAGGACAGATACACCAATCAAAGCGTTGGCACCGAACGCCGCCGCCGGCCCCGCTTGGGCAATAACCACGCCCGCCAGCGCAGGGCCAGCCATGGCTCCCAACTGGCCGATCGCACTGTTCAGCCCGATAGCGGCGGGAAGTCCTTCGTCACCCACCACTTCATTGACGAACACCTGCCGGGCCGGTCCATCGATGGCACTGGTGATTCCCAGGGCAATACAGGACGCATAGACCACCCAGACGTCCGTGCCACCCATGGCGTTCCATACGGCGAGGCCGGCGGCCAGCAACGCAGCGACGGACTGGCAGACCAGGAGGATGCGCCGTTTGGGAAAAAGGTCCACCAGTACGCCGCTGATGGGCCCCACTACCAGCATGGGCAGGAACTGCAGTGCAACGGCAAGGCCCACTGCGGCCGGACTACCCGTTAGCTGCAACACCAGCCAGTCCTGGGCAAGCCGTTGCATCCACACGCCGCCGCTCCCTACAAGGGAGAGGGTGACGAAGATCCGGTAGTTGTGGTGCCTTAGGGGGTAGTGCCAGCTTTCCGTGGAGCGGGCACGGGGTGTGGTGGATTTGGGGCGCGGTGGGAACGGGCGCGGCGACACGAAGTGATCTGCTCGATTCAGCGGGTTGGGTCGGATCTCAACGGCGGGAACGGATTTTTATGGCAGCTGCGGCCAGGACCAAGGTCCCCGGCACTATGACGAACAGTGCCTGCAGCATCCAAACGAACACAACTGTCATGAAAACTGCAGCAAGCAAAAGCAGCGAACCGGTCCAGTCGCGCAGTGCATCAGCTTTGGCCTGCGAGTAGGCAACCGCCCACCGCTGCGGACCGGGAACCTCGGCGGATTGCTGATCAGCATCGCCACTCCAGTTGACGCCTCCGCTCCAGTTGGCGGCGATCCGCAGGAAGAGCACTGCGCCTGCTGCAGCCAAAACCAGCGTAGCGGGCAGGATCACCACCCGGCCGGGCAGTTGACCCACCAGGGCGAGCAACAGGTTAAGGACAATCACGACGACGGCTACCGCCGTCGTGATTCCCATCTTCCAACTGCCGGGAAGCGCACGACGGAAGTTCCCCCACAGGCTCCGGAGGGAATCGTCCCTCCCGCTGAGGTGCCTTTCCAGGTGCGCGACGCCGGCCGCGTAGGCAGCCGGCGCCGTCACCAACGGGACAGAGAGGAGGAGCACGATAACTCCCGCCAGGATGGTCTCGGCGAAGAGGGCAAAGCGGTTTACCGGAATTCCGGGGTTCCCCGAAGGCTTGCCTGTGGCGTTCATGGTGCTCATTCTCTGTTGTCCTTAGCCCTTGAGACCCTGCGTCGAAACGCCCTCGACGATGTAGCGCTGGAAGACCAGGAAGAAGACCAGCACGGGCAGGAGCGCCAGGACGGACATGGCGATCATGGCACCGTAGTCCGAGCTCTGGGTCTGGTCGACGAAGAGCCGCAATGCGAGGGGCAGCGGGTATTTTTCGGGGGTGTTGAGGTAGAGCAGCGGGCCCAGGAAGTCGTTCCAGCTCCAGATGAAGGAGAAAATGGAGGTGGAAATCAGGGCCGGCTTCATCAGCGGGAGCATGATGGATCCGAAGATCCGCACGTGACCTGCGCCGTCGATACGGGCTGCTTCGTCGAGTTCGGCCGGGAGGCCGCGCATGAACTGGACCATCAGGAACACGAAGAACGCGTCCGCGGCGAGGAACTTGCCGATCAACAGCGGCACATAGGTGTCCACCAGCCCCAACTGCTGGAACACGATGTACTGCGGGATGATCACCACGTGGAACGGCAGGAGCAGGGTGGCGATCATCATGCCGAAGAACAGGCCTCGGCCGGGGAAGTTGATCCGGGCGAAGGCGTAGGCGGAGATGGACGCCGAGAGGACGGTTCCCACCACGGCGCCGACGGCCAGGATCAACGAGTTGGTGAAGAACGTCAGCGTGGAGACGCCGCCGATTCCTTCCATGGCCGTGACGAAGTTGTCGAAGCTGAAGTTGTTCGACCACAGCGCGTTGTTGGCGCCGCCGATCTCGGAGTTCGGTTTGAAGGACGCGGAGATCATCCAGATGGCCGGGTAGAGGACCATCGCTACCAGTGCCAAGGCAACAATGTGGAAGATGGCGCTCTTGATGCGCTTGGCCGTGGTGGACTCGGACTTTGGGTTGTACACCGGTGCCGACGCCGTGGGCCTTGCCGGCTGGTTCTGGGTGGGTGTTGCCATGGTTGTCATTTCGAATCACCGCTGTAGTGGACCCAGGACTTGGAGGTCTTGAAGAAGATCAGCGTGATGACGCCGACCACGATTACCAGGAGCCAGGCCATTGCCGAGGCGTAGCCCATCCGGAAGTCGCTGAAACCGCGCAAGTACAGGTAGAGGGTGTAGAAGAGGGTGGAACCCGCCGGGCCGCCTTCACCGTTGGAAATGATGTAGGCCGAAGCGAAGATCTGGAATGCATGAATGGTTTCCATCAGCAGGTTGAAGAAGATCACCGGGGAAAGCATGGGCCAGGTGATGTTCATGAATTTCCGCACCGGACCGGCGCCATCCATCGAGGCTGCTTCATAGAGGTCCGCCGGAATCTGCTTGAGGCCGGCCAGGAAGATCACCATGGGGGCACCGAACTGCCAAACGGTCAGCAGGATCATCATGGGCATGGTCATGGATGGGTTGCCCACCCAACCACCGAGGTTGATCCCGAAGAAGGACAGGCCCTGGTCTACGGGGCCGGCGTCACCGAACATCGCCTTCCAGACGATGGCGATGGACACGGATGCGCCGATCAGGGACGGTGCGTAGAACGCGGACCGGTAGAAGCCCTGGCCCTTGCGCTTGCTGTTGAGCAACATGGCAATCGCCAACGCGGCAGCGAGCTTCAACGGCGTACCGAAGATGACGTAGTTCAGGGTTACGCCCACCGACTGCAGGAAACGCTCGTCCTGGAAGAGGGTGGTGTAGTTGTCCAGCCCAATCCACTTGGGAGCTTCGAAGAGGTTGTAGTTGGTAAAGGAGAGGTACAGCGAGGAAATCATCGGCCCTACGGTCAGGGCAATGAATCCCAGCAGCCAAGGCAACAGGAAGGTGTAGCCGGCGCGGGCATCCGCGCCCCGCCGCCGCGACTTGCGCGGCTGCGGGGAGGCGAACGACGATGAGCGCCTGCTCAGGGTTGGGCTTTGAGTCACGAGATCAGTCCGTCAGTCGGGAAAGCCTGGATCAGACGCATGGGTCTGGTCAGGCGTTCTGCTTGATGAGGTCTTCGGCTTCCTTGAACCATGCATCGGCTGCGCCATCCAGGGTCAGCTTGCCGTAGTTCAGTTCGGAACTGACCCGCTTGAAGGAGGCTTCAAGCGTGCCGAAACCGACGATGGGCGGCTCAGGGGCGTCCTTGAGGTACTTCTCGATGGACTTCTCATAGTCCACCACCAGCTTGTCGGTACCTTCGAAGGTGGTGCCGTCGCGCTGGGTTTTCGACGCCGGGACACCGCGGGAGGTCTTGAAGATCTGGCCAACTTCGGGGTCGTTGACCATGAAGTCGATGAAGCGGGCAGCAGCATCCTTGTACTTGGTCTTGGCGCTGGCCACCATGAGCATGGAGGGCTTGAGGAAGAGGCCCAGGTTGTCCGGGTCATCCGACGGGACCGGCACCAGCTTGAGTTCCTTGGCACCGCTGTCACCCAGGTAGCCGGCCATGAAGTTGTCCCACGTAACTTCACTGGCAGTGACGTTCGAACCCATGGCGGACTTGGGTGCGAGCTGGGTGACCCGCTCTTCAGGAACGAGTGCGGGGGTGCCACGAAGCTCGGCCGTGGTGTTCCACCACTTCTTGAGGTCGTCCTTGGTGAAGCCCAGCTTGCCGTCGTCCGTGAAGGCCTGGATGTTGTTCTGGCGCAGCCAGATGTTGAACATCCACCACACACCGGTGTAGTCGGTGCCGCCGTAGAACGCTCCGTTGCCCTTCTGTCCTACCTCGAGCATGAACGCGTTGAACTCCTTGTAAGTCCACTGGCCATCCGGCTCGGCAACGCCCAGGCTCTGGAGCTTGGCGGGATCGTAGTAGACCGCGAAGGCGTTGGTGCTGGTGGGGATGCCGTAGGTCTTGCCGCGGATCTGCCCCGAGGGGAGGAGGGACTTATCGAAGGCGTCCGTGTTGATTTTCACGGTGCTGAGGTCAAGCAGCTGGTTCCGCTGGCCGTAGTCCCGCAGGTAGGAAAGGTCCCACTGCATGACGTCCGGCAAGCCGCCGCCCGCTGCCTCCGTGGCACGCTTCTGCCAGTATCCGGCGAAGTCAGTGAAGTTGCCGTTCACCTTGATGTCCGGGTTCTTGGACTCGAACAGGGCAATCGCCTTGCGGGTACGCTCTGCCCGGTCGTCATTGCCCCACCAGGTGTAGTTGATGGTGACGGGGTTCTCCGCGGAGCCCGCCTGTCCCGCTGTCGAGGACTGGCCACAAGCGGAGAGGAACGCGGCAGATGCAGTGCCGAGAGCCACCGTGGTGAGGAATTTCCTTCTATCGATCATGAGAGCCTCCTTGCTCAGTTGGTGCAAGCTTCCGAGTTCTCTACAACGTGGCAGTGATTTCGCTTACACTCGTTCTGAATCGATACAATATCCCTTATCGGGAATCTGGGCAAGCGTTTTCCAATGAACGTGATTTTACTGAAACGCTGCACCCATCACTCCGTACCATGAGTACCAGCACTGCCAACCTGACGAAGGAGTCCCCTTGACCTCCCCCGAAATCCCCCGCAGTCCGTCCGTCTGGAACAGTCTCGACGGCCTCGCTTACGGCGGCGACTACAACCCGGAGCAGTGGCCGGAAGACATCCGGTTCGAGGACATCGAGCTCATGAAAGAGGCCGGCGTCAACTTTCTCAGCGTCGGCATTTTCTCGTGGGGCCTCCTGGAGCCCACTGAAGGACACTACGATTTCGGCTGGTTGGACGATGTCATGGACAACCTTCACGGGGCCGGCATCAAGGTGGCCCTGGCAACAGCCACCGCTTCTCCCCCTGCTTGGCTGGCCCGCAAATACCCCGAAATCCTGCCGGTCACTGCGGAAGGAACCAGGCTGGAGCGGGGCTCACGACGCCACTACACGCCGTCGTCGGCCGTGTACCGCAAGTACGCCACCGCCATGACCCTCGTGCTCGCCGAACGATACAAAAACCACCCGGCCCTGGCGCTCTGGCATGTGGACAACGAGCTTGGCTGCCACGTTGGCGAGTTCCACGGCGAGGAGGACGCCGCCGCTTTCCGGGCATGGCTGGAACGGCGATACGGCTCCATCGAGGCCCTCAACGAGTCATGGGGAACGGCGTTCTGGTCGCAGCACTACGCTTCCTTCGACGAGATCATCCCACCGGGGGCCGCACCCACCACCCTCAATCCCGGGCAACAACTGGACTTCGCCCGCTTCAACTCCTGGGCGTTCATCGACTACTACCGCGAGCTGCTGGCCGTGATCCGTGAGGTTACTCCCAACATTCCGGCGACCACCAACTTCATGGTTTCCAGCGCCACCAAAGCCCTGGACTACTTCGATTGGTCCCAAGACATGGACGTCATCGCCAACGACCACTACCTCGTGGCCGCGGACCCGGAGCGCGAAATCGAGCTCGCTTTTAGCGCCGACCTCACCCGCGGAGTGGCAGGTGGCGAGCCGTGGATCCTCATGGAACACTCGACGTCGGCGGTCAACTGGCAGCCGCACAACCAGCCCAAGATGCCCGGCGAAATGCTCCGGAACTCGCTAACCCACGTAGCCCGGGGCGCCGATGCCGTCATGTTCTTCCAATGGCGGCAAAGCAAAGCCGGCTCGGAGAAGTTCCACTCGGCCATGGTCCCCCACGGCGGCCGGGACACTCAGGTGTGGCGGAACGTGGTGAATCTCGGCGAGGCGTTAGCCAAGCTGGAACCCGTCAAAGGGTCCCGCGTGGAATCCCGTGTTGCGATCGTGTTCGATTACGAAGCCTGGTGGGCCGCGGAGTTGGATTCGCACCCGAACAATTCGTTGAAATACCTCGACACCATGCGTGCCATCCACCGTTCCCTGTACTTGCGCGGGATCACTGCGGACTTCGTGCACCCGTCCTCGGATCTGTCCGGCTATGCCCTCATTCTGGTGTGCACTTTGTACTCCGTAACGGACGCTGCGGCTGCCTCGATTACTGCTGCAGCTGCGGCCGGTGCCACCGTGCTCATCAGCTACTTCAGTGGCATTGTGGACGAACGGGACCACGTGAGGCTTGGCGGCTACCCGGGCGCCTTCCGCGATCTGCTGGGGGTTCGGAGCGAGGAATTCCACCCGATCTTCCCCGGCACGTCGGTCACGTTGAGCGACGGAACAGTTTTTGAACCCGGAACCGCAGGTTCCGTGTGGAGCGAACACGTTCACGCTGCTGAGGACACGGAGGTGCTGGCAACCTTCACCGACTACCCGCTCGGCGGCGTCCCGGCCCTCACCCGGCGCACCGTCGGATCAGGTTCGGCCTGGTACCTCGCCACTCTTCCCGACGCCGATGGCATCGACTCGCTCACCGCCCGACTTGTGGAGGAAGCAGGGGTGACGGCCGTGAGCGAGGTGTCCACCGCCGTCGAACTTGTCAGGCGACGCGCCGCTGATGGAAGCAGCTTCCTGTTTGCCATCAACCACAGCCGGGAGGACGTAACAGTGAAGGCCGACGGCGGCGAGTTGCTCAGCGGCGCCCGCTTCACTGGCGTGGTACCCGCCGGAGCCGTGGCCGTGATCGCGGAAGACTGACCCAAGTAAGTAGCAGATCATGCCGTTATGACGCGTCATAACGGCATCATCTGCTACCCAGTTGGGTGGAAACACGAAAAAACCGTGCCCCGGGCGGATCACGAATGATTCGCCCGGGGCACGGTTCCTTTGGAGGCTAGCTGATCGCGGACTTCATTTCGTCCACGGCCTTCTTGCCTGCTTCTTCCGCCGAGAGCCTGTTGAACATGACCTCGGAGGTGTAGCGCTTGATGATCTCCTGGATGGCGCCTGCGCCCTTCGGCGGGGCAGCCGGAGCTTCCCCGAGTTCTTCCTTGATGGCGCCGATGAAGTCGACCACCTTCACGTCTGCCTTGGCCAGCTTGGGAGCAATTGCATCGCGTACGTCAGAGTTCGGGTACACGCCGCGGTCAGCAAGGAGGATCTCTCCGGCCTTGACGTTGTTGGCGAGGAAGTCGATGAACTTTGCCGTCTCTTCAGGGTGCTTGGTCCGGGAGGAAGCGGACCAGAACTGCGATGCCTTGTACCAGAGTCCTGCATCTTCAGCCTTGCCGGTCTTGGACGGGAAGCGGAGGATCTGCAACTCGCCGCCGGCAGCTTTCTCGAGTGCCGGAAGCTGGTTGGACCACCAGAACGCCATTCCGTTCTTGCCCGTGGCCAGTCCGCTCTGATCAAGCGGCGCGGCTTCCGCTTCAACGATTTCCGACGCCGTGGGTACAGCCTTGTTTTCGCTCATCTGCTTCAGGAATTCCCAGTAGCCCTTGATGTCCGTGGGCTCGAATCCAAGCTTGCCGTCCTTGGTGTAAAGCGACTTTCCATTCTGTCGCAGCCACACACCAAGGGAAGCTTCATCCGTGCCGTAAGCAGCCGCGCCATACGTTCCCTTCGGGGATTTGGCGGTTACCTCGGCTGCAATTCGTTCGAAGTCTTCCCAAGTCCAGGTCTTATCGTCAGGGAGCGGGACGCCCGCCGCTTGGAAGACCGCCGGGTTGGCGAGGATGGTGGCCGCATTGATGCCCGCGGCGATGCCGGTCAGCCCGTCCTCGCCCTTGCCGGCGTTCAGCGCGGCTTCATCCAGCTTGGACGTATCGATGTCGTACTTGGAAAGGTCCAGCAGTGCCCCACGCGTGGAGTATTCAGTGATGTACTTTTCGTCCATCTGAATGATGTCCGGCGCGTCGTTGGCTGCCACCTGGGTGGCCAGCTTGTCCCAGTAGCCACTCCAGTCGCCGTATTCGGGCTTGATCTTGATGTTGGGGTTTTCCGCCTCGAAGGCGGCAATCGCTTCCTGCGTCAGCTGCGCCCGCTTGTCCCCGCCCCACCAGGAAAAGCGAAGCTCCACCTTGCCATCTGCGCTCTTCGCCTCGGGGCCTCCGCCACCACCGCATGCGGTGAGGGCGAGGACTGCGGCTGCTGTGGCCGCAACGAGAGCGGAGGCACGTAGCCTGCGCTTGGCCTTCGGCGCTGACACACGGGGTTTTGAGGCAGTTGCGGGGGCGACTGCTTCACCCTTTGGATTTACCGGCACTGTTGTCTCCGATCTTCTTTGATCTCGATGCGAACTGAGAAAGCGTTTTCTCGTTGCGATTATGATACAAGTCACAATCTTGTATTACAAGATGCTTACTTGTCTTACTTGTCCTATTTGATGCCTGTAGTCGCGATGCCCTTGATGAGGAACCGCTGGCCGAAGAGGAAGACCAGGAACACCGGGAGCAGGGACACAATGGACATCGCAAAGAGCGAGCCCCAGCTGGTTGCAGACTGCGAGTCGACGAAGGCCCGAAGAGCAACAGGAACCGTGAACATGTCCGGGTCCGTGAGGTAGATCAAGGCGCCAAAGAAGTCGTTCCAGGTCCAAATGAACGTGAAGATGGTGGTGGTGGCGAGCGCCGGAACCATCAGGGGCAGTATCACGCGGAGGAAGATCCTTGGGTGGCCGGCACCGTCAATACGGGCCGCCTCATCAAGGTCTTTCGGTATGCCGCGAATGAACTGAACCATCAGGAACACAAAGAACGCGTCCGTTGCCAGAAGTTTGGGCACGATGAGCGGCCAGAACGTATTCACCCAGCCGATCTGCGAGAACAGGATGTACTGGGGCACGATCACCACGTGGAACGGAAGCATGATGGTCAGCAGCATGATGCCGAAGAAGATCTTCTTCCCGCTGAACTGCAGGCGGGCGAAGGCGTAGGCGGCCATGGAGCAGGAGATCAGGTTGCCAAGGATCGAGCCGAGGACCACGATGGCCGAATTGACCATGTAGTGCCCGAACGGGTGCGTCAGGGCAGACCAACCATCGGTGTAGTTGCTCATCTCCAGGCCCTCCAGCCACAGGCCGGGTTCGCGGAAGATGAGGTCGTTGGGGCGCAGGGAGGAAACCACCATCCATAGCAGCGGGTAGATCATTACCCCGCCCACGATGATCAGGATGGCGTGCTTGACCAGGCCCTTGATACGGGCGCTGCGGCTGAAGGCCAGGCTGCCTGGGGATTCACGGCGTCGCGGGCTCTTTCCGTCCTTCCCTGAGGAGGAACCGGAGGCGGCGGGGAGGGTCTGGAGTTTAGTCATCGTAGAACACCCAATACTTTGAAGCGATGAAGTTGATGGCGGTGAAGACGCCGATGATGACCAGCAGGAACCAGGCCATCGCTGAGGCGTAGCCCATATCAAATTGACCGAAGCCCTTTTGGTACAGGTACAGGGTGAAGAACATGGTGGAGTCGGACGGGCCACCGTTGCCGCCGGAGACGATGAACGCCTGCGTGAAGGACTGGAACGAGCCAATGATCTGAAGCACCAGGTTGAAGAAGATGATGGGGCTCAGCATCGGAAGGGTGATCCGCCAGAACTGCTGCAGTGTGGTGGCGCCGTCAACCTTGGCGGCTTCGTAATACATCACGGGAATCTGGCGAAGGCCGGCCAGGAAGATGATCATAGGGCTGCCGAAGGTCCAAACGTGCAGCAGGATGATGGAACCAAGGGCGGTATTGGGGTCCGAGATCCAACCGGGTCCCTCAATGCCAACCATCGCCAGGACCTGGTTCACCAGGCCGGTGGTGCCAAAAATCTGCTTCCAGAGGATGGCAACTGCCACCGATCCGCCCAGCAGGGACGGCAAGTAGAAAATGGAACGGTAGAACGGCAGTCCGCGCAACCCCTTGTCCAGGACCAGGGCAATCAGCAGGGCCACGCCCAACTGGAGCGGCACACCCACCAGCACGTACGTGAACGTGACGCGGAGCGAGTTGTGGAGGCGGGCATCGCCGAACATGCGGACGAAGTTATCCAGCCCCACCCATTCCGGCGGCTGCAGAAGGTTGTAGTCCGTGAAGGACAGGTACAACGACATCAGCATGGGTCCCACGGTGATGGCGACCAGGCCAATCAGCCACGGAAGGAGGAAAACGTAGGCGGCTTTGTTGTCGCGGCCGTTCGCTTTCTTCTCTTCTTTGGACATGGGACCCTTGCGGCGGGTCATCGTGGAGAGTTCGCCTATAGCGCTCATTGCTTCCCCCTCGCCGGAGCGCGAACGCCTTGCGGCGTCCCCGTGCGTAGTACAGCGGCCATGTGGTCTCCTTTGGTCATCGTGGCCATCCACGGAATACAAGTGTGGTTGGTGGTTGCCATCCAGGACGCCGCCATTAGTTCGGCGCTACCCCTCGGAAGCGCCAGGCTCCAGGTCCCGGTGTTCAGCGGCTCCGTACCAAAGTAAACGTTTTCTTGACCCATGTACAGCCTTTTGCTAATTTTTGAGAAAGCGTTTTCTTGCAAAGCTGCACGAACATGTTTTTCCACGCTGAAGAAACCCGGCGTGCGCTACCGCACACCCTTCCGCATCGACAAGGCAGGACACTATTGTTTCCCACTGACTCCGCCTGCCATGACCGCCGTTGACATGGCAGCATCCCCCACCCGCCCCAGCGCACTGGCTGGCTATGAGGATTGGCCGGACTACGTCGCCCGGAACCGGCACACCCCTGACTCCAAGGAAGCCGCGCAGCTCGCTGACACGCTCGGCATGCCCGCTCTAACACCGGACCTGGAAAGCGCAGTGGTCTCAGAATCTGAGCACGACGGCGTCATCACCTCGCGTCTGCAGTGGCAGTTGGGTTTCGGGCCTGGAACGTCCGCGTGGTTCGTGCGGCCGGCCGGCGCCACGGGGCCGCTGCCGGGGTTGCTCGCCTTGCACTGCCACGGCGGGATCAAGGCCTACGGTGCTGAGCGGCTTGTTGCCCTGCCAGACGGCCACGACAATCCCGACGGCGGCGGGCCCTCGGGCGGAAAGCCCGGCAGTGTCCCCGGTTCTGCGTCGCTTGCTTTGCCGCCCCTCGATATCAGTGCAAAGCTCTATGGCGGCCGGGCACTTGCCACGTGGTTGGCACAACAGGGCTTCGCCGTCCTTGCCCACGACACTTTCATGTGGGGCAGCCGCCGCTTCGAACTTCATCCCCTTCCTTGGCGAACTGCCAATGCCGTCAGCGGCCGGAACGCACTCTGGCGGGAGGCCGGCGTCGAACCTTCAGCAGCGGAACAATACAACGCAGCGGCTGCCGCCCACGAGGAAACGGTGGCGAAGGCCGCAACGCTGATGGGCACCAGTGTTGCCGGGACCGTTGCGCACGACGACCTCGCGGCATTCCGTATCCTCGCGTCGCTTCCGGGCGTGGACATTGAACGGCTTGGCTGCGTGGGCTTCTCCGGCGGTGGCGGGCGGGCGATGGTGCTCGCTGCGCTGAGCCCGTTGATCCGCAGTTACGTGGTGACGTGCATGATGACCACGTTCGGCTCCCTCCTGCCCTCCTACCTGGACGCGCACTCTTGGTTGCTGCACACTCCCGGGCTGGCAAAGCTCGGAGATTGGCCGGATCTGGCAGTCCGCTCAAGTGCCACGGTCCTTGTCCAATACGGGCTGGCTGACCGGCTTTTCCCGGTACAGGGAATGCGCGATGCCCATCACCATCTCTTGGAGAATATGCCGGCCCGCTACACGGGCAGCTTTTGGCAGGAACCCCACGTTTTCACCCCGGCAATGCAGGACGAGGCTGCGTCCTTCCTCACCGCAACCTTGCAGCCCGGCCAACCCACCAGTACGCCCACACCTGATTCCACTAGGACATACCAATGACACAACCCCTCACCGCCACCACAGTGGAGGGCAATGCCCGGCTCCCTCGCATCGCACTCGTGGGCGTGCACGGCTTCGGCGAGCGGCACCTCGAAAACCTTGCCCGCCTGGGCGCTGACCGTGCCCTCGAGCTGGTTGCTGTGGCCGATCCGCAACCCCCGGAAGAGGGAACGCTCGGGCCCGACGTCGCGGTCTTTGCTTCCCTTGGCGAGCTCCTGGCTGCAGGAACCGCCCCTGACGTCGTCATCGTCTCCACACCTATCCAGACGCACGCGCCGCTTGCCCTTGCTGCCCTCAAGGCCGGGGCCAACGTCTACCTGGAGAAGCCGCCGGTGGCATCCATGGCGCAATACCAAGAGGTCATGGCAGCGGCCGCGAGCGCGGGCCGGTTGGTGCAGGTGGGTTTCCAGAGCCTGGGGTCGGAGGCCCTGCCTGCGATCGAAACTTTGGTGGAATCCGGCGAAATCGGCGAAGTCCGCGGCATCAGCGCCACTGGGCAGTGGTTGCGGAGCAAGGCGTACTTCAAACGGTCCCGGTGGGCCGGAAAACGCAGCCTCAACGGGACCGACGTGGTGGACGGAGTGGCCACCAACGCCTTGGCGCATGCTGTGGCTACCGGGCTACGGCTGGCTGGCGCCCGAACCGTGGCGGACGTTGAATCCGTGGATACCGACCTTTACCGGGCAAACGATACCGAAAGTGACGACACCTCCGTGGTGAGGGTCCGGATGGCAGGTGGCACGACGCTGACGGGCCATACTGTCCTGACCTGCGCCCTGACGCTCTGCGCTCCCGTGCAGTCCGCGCCGTCGGTCACCATTTACGGGACGCTGGGGCAGCTCACGCTCTTCTATACGGAGGACCGTCTGGAGGTCACCTCTCCACAGGGTGTCCGGACCGAGACATTCGGACGGATAGACCTGCTGGAGAACCTGCTGGCTGCCCGCAGCGAACAGGATCTCCTCAGCCCTCTTTCGGGAGCCGGCGCCTATGTTTCGGTCACGGAGGCCATCCGAACGGCCGAAGCACCCAGGGAGATACCTTCAGACTTCATCACTTGGGAAGGCACCGGCAACGACGCCCACGCCGTGGTGCATGGCATCGAGTCGTTGATTCACCGGGCAGCCTTGGGGCAGGCCACGTTTGCTGAGCTCGGCGCCCCTTGGACTTTATCCGGCGGACCCACCCTGGATATTGACGGCACGCCCGTCGCAACTTTGCAGGACGGATCCCGTATCCGGCCTACGTCGTCGCCGCGGCCCTACCTCCACCCCGTGCGGACGCTCGCCGGCACCGTGGTTACCGATCACGTCCCGGAGGATCACGTGTGGCATCTCGGAGCAGGAGTTGCCCTCCAGGACGTTGACGGCATCAACTTCTGGGGCGGCCGGACATACATCCGCGACGCCGGGGCATACGTCTGGCGGAAAGACCACGGACGCATTGTGGTTGAAGCCGCGGAGCACGCTGACGGAGAGCGGCGCGAACAGTTGAGCTGGCTCGGCCCCGACGGATCACCGGTACTCCGCGAACAACGCGAGTGGCGCTGGGCCGCCGTCGGAAATTCAGCGTGGAAACTCACCTTGGACTTCAACCTGGAGTCCGCCACCGGGAGGCCGGTGGTGCTGGGCAGTCCGGGCTCCAACGGGCGGTCGCAAGGCGGTTACGGCGGCTTCTTCTGGCGGCTGCCGAAGGTTGGCGACGCCACCATCTGGACTCCTGATTCGAGGGGCGAGGACGCCGTACACGGCAGCGTGGCGCCCTGGCTGGCCTGGTCCGGAACGTTCGACGCCGGAACCGCCGGGGCCTCACACGTCGCCGGCGATCCCGGGCTGGGCCATCCGGCCACGCTCGTGTTTCTTGCAGCACCCCAAGCGCCTGACCCTTGGTTCGTGCGGCACTCGGGCTACCCCGGCGTCGGACTGTCCTTGGCGTGGGATGCGCCGGTGGTCACGGAACCCGGCCACCCTGTCCATCGAACGGTCACAGTGATCATCGCGGACGGCTTTTTGGCAACACAAGACATCGAACAACTCATCACTACCTTGGGGGAATCGGCATGACCACGCCTACTCAAATAACGCCGGCTCTGACTGCCCTCACTGCTCCCGGCAACGTCGCCGACCGTGCAGTGAAGCGCCAGCGGGTGCTGGACATCCTGGACGCTGCGGGCCGCGACTCGCTATTGCTCACAACCAACACAGCCCTTACCTGGTACCTGGACGGCAGCCGGGTCCATATCAGCCTGGCAGGCGACCCCATCGCGGCCCTCTTGGTGGACCGCTCGGGCGACCATCTGGTCACATTCAACAATGAGGCCGGACGGATCGCCGCAGAGGAGTTGCCTGACGGCGTCAGCTTGGACACGGTACCGTGGCACGGCCACTTGCATGCGGCCGCTGCGGGCCTGGCCGCTGATGGCAACCCGCTGGCAGAAGCGGCCGTGACGGCCGAACTTCGCGCAGCCCGGCAGCAGCTCCTGCCCGCGGAGGCAGCCCGATACGCCGCGCTCTCCGCCGACGCCGCGGCCGCCATGACGGATGTCCTCACGGCTGTGACGCCGGAAACCACGGAATTTCAGCTCGTCTCGGAGCTGGCAGCGCGGATTGTGGCTGTGGGTGCCGAGCCGCTTGTCCTGCTCTGCAACGGTGCTTCCCGTAGCGACTTCCGCCATCCACTCGCCACGCATTCCCCCCTCGGACGGCGGGCCATGGCCGTAGTGTGCGCCCGCCGGAACGGCTTGGTAGCCAACGTCACCCGGTGGGTAGCGTTCGACGCCGGCACTCCCCGGGAGCTCGACGCCGAGGCCCGCATCGCCGCTGTTGAGGCCGACATCCTAAGGGCCACGGTGCCCGGGGCCCGCCTCAATGAAATCTTCGCCGAGACTAGGCAGTCCTATGCGCGGCACGGCTTCGGCGAGGACCAGTGGACGCTTCACCACCAAGGCGGACCGGCCGGCTACGCGGGCCGCGATCCCAGGGTCACCGCTGACGCCACGGATACGGTGGTGCACAACCAGCCCTTTACGTGGAATCCGTCGGGGCCTGGCGTGAAGATCGAGGACACGGTGCTGCTCACGGATGCCGGCCTGCGAGTCCTGACTACTGACCACCGTTGGCCGACCACCGAAGTGGACGGCCGCCGTCGTCCTCTGACGCTGCGCCCCTAGCACCTGCACCCAACACGAAAGGGGCGGGGTCGCCGCAATGGTGACCCCGCCCCTTTAGTGTGTGCTTACCCAAGTAGGTAACAGCAAACGTCGCTATGAGGGCTCATTGCGACGTTTGCTGTTACCTAGTTGGGTGCGCTCAGGGGGTTAGCTGAGTGTCAGCACGCCGTCCACGCGCCGGGGAATGCCCAGCGGGTTGGCGTCGTGCAACGCCGGGTGCAGGACAGTCTCGGGAGCATCCTGGTAAGCCACTGGACGCTGGAAACGGCGCACAGCAGTGGCGCCCACCGAGGTGAACAAGGACGTCGTGGCCGGATACGGGCCACCGTGCTGCTGCGCCCAATTCACGGCAACACCCGTGGGCCAGCCGTCGAAGAGGACCCTGCCGGCGAGACCGCTGAGTTGCTCCACAAGAGCGGAAACGTCCTCGCCCGGCTGTGCGTGCACGGTGCCCGTCAGGCTGCCCGGGACCTTCGCCAGCGCGGCGGACAATTCTTCTTGGTTGGCATACTCGATGAGCAGCGTGGTGGGGCCGAAGCACTCCTCCAACAACTCCTCGGGGCGTTCCAAGACGTTCGCGGCACTCGTGGAGAACACCACGGGCGCAGCGCCATCAGCCAGGCTGTCCTGCTGCACCGTTCCACTGACGACGGCGACGCCTGGCTGGTCAGCGACGTTCCGCAGCCCATCCGGGTAGGCCTCGGCGATGCGCTCTGTGAGCATGGCAGCGGTGGGCTTGTCCTTGCTGGCCGCTGCCAGGTGCGAGGCGAAATCCGTGCCGGCCGGAATGAACACGAGGCCTGGCTTGGTGCAGAACTGTCCGGCGCCCATGGTGAACGAGCCAGCCAACCCGGCGGCGAGCTGCTGTCCGCGTTCCGCGAGCGCGCCTGCCGTGATGACCACGGGGTTCAGGCTGCCGAGCTCCCCGTAGAACGGGATGGGCTCCGGCCTCGACGCGGCGAGATCGAACAATGCGCGTCCGCCAGGGATGGAGCCCGTGAACCCGACGGCTTTGATGGCCGGGTCCTGAACCAGGGCTGTACCTGCCTCGCGGCCACTGACCAAAGCGAAGATTCCTTCGGGCGCCCCTGCCTTGGCCAAGGCTTCGCTGACAATCTGGGCAGTCCGCTCAGACAAGCGGAGGTGTCCCGAGTGAGCTTTGACGATCACCGGGCAGCCAACTGCCAGCGCGGATGCGGTGTCGCCACCGGCCACGGAGAAAGCGAACGGGAAGTTCGACGCCGAGAACACGGCTACCGGACCGATCGGGCGCAGGATGCGGCGCAAGTCGGGCTTGGGCGGGGTGGAGGCAGGGTCAGCGTGGTCAATGACCGCTTCCAGGTATGAGCCCTCGGTGATCACTTTTGCGAACAACCGGAGCTGTCCGCTGGTCCGTGCTACCTCGCCCGTGAGCCGGACAGTGCCCAGGCTCGTCTCCGAATCGGCGATAGCCACAAGTTCAGTGACGTTGGCGTCCAGGGCGTCGGCGACGGCGTTCAGCCAGGCTGCGCGTTCGGCGTCGGAAGCTGCTGCGGTCACCTTGGCCGCTTCCGTGGCTGCGGCCGTAATGGCTGTCAGGTCAAGAGTTGCTGTACTCAATGCGGTTTCCTTTACTCTCAGGGGCGGCGGTCTCAAGGACGACGGTCTCAGGCGCGGGCCGCTGTGCCGGCTGTCCGCTGAATTCGAAGCCAAGCCCCGGACGGCCGGTGCTGCTGAGCCTGCTTCGGCTGTTGCTGTTGCTGATCTTCACCGGCGAGGGCCCAGCCAGGATGCCTAGCTGCTCGAAGGAGGCGTCTTCCACGTCCTCCACGCTCACAGCATCGGCCAGGGTGAGCGCCAGCTGCCCCGAGAGCTCCGGAAGCAGGTGGGGTGCCACCCTGATGCTGTTGGCGCGGGCCAACTCAACGATCCTGCGGAAAGGCGTGATGCCGCCCACCCGGACAATATTGGGCTGGATGATGTCCACCGCCTCGGCTTCAATGAAGTCGCGGAAACGGTAAATGGTGTGGACGTTCTCACCCAAGGCAATGGGCACCGCTGACTGCTTGCGCAAACGCCGGTAAGCCCAAAGGTCGTCGGCGCGGATGGGTTCTTCCAGCCACTCCAGTCCGTACTCCCCCAAAACATCCAAAGCACGGAAGGTGTGGGCGAGGTCCCATCGCTGGTTGGCATCGATCATGAGAAGCCGGTCCGGTCCGATGACCTGCCTGACAGCGGCAACACGCTCGGCGTCCTCCCTGAGCTCGGGCTTGCCCACCTTGATCTTCACGGCATTATGCCCGGCGGCCACCCATCGCTGGGCCTGCTCCACGAGCTGATCCACTGTGTAATGGAGATTCACGCCGGAGCCGTACACCTCCACGGACTCCTGGCGCTGGCCAAGAAGTCCCGTGACGGATGTGCCGGCCTGTCGCGCTTTCAAATCCCAAAGTGCCAGGTCAACGCCAGCCATGGCAATAGTGGTGAGGCCACCCCCGCCGGCTTCGTGCAGCCGCTTCCAGACCTGGTCCCACACAATTTCCGGGTTGGCTTCCAGACCCAGGATGAATGGTGCGATGTCATGGTCCAGGAGCGCCTTGACTGCCTGGGGACCGATGGTGGGTGTCCACGAGAAGCCGTGACCGGTGCCGCCGTCGTCCGTGGTCAGTTCGGTAACAATCACATGGTTTTCGGGTGCCTCCGCACCCCAGCTGCGCAGCAGCGGGACCGTGATCAGCCGGGTGGCGAGGCCCGTAATGCGGGCCGGCATCAGCTGGCCAGCTCGTGGCCCTTGGCCAGGATGGACTTGAGTTCCAGTAGTTGTTCCTCGGAGGGGTCCACCAGAGGCGGACGAACCGGGCCAACGGGAAGCCCGGCCAACCGCAGCCCCGCCTTGATAAGGGAAACCCCAAAGCCCGGAGTCTGGTCGCGGAGCCGGACGAGCGGAGCATAAAAACCTTCCAGCAAGGCGTGACGGCGCTCCTCGTCACCGGATACGTAGGCGTCGTAGTAGGCCTTGGCAATTTCCGGTGCCATGGCAAACGCGGCAGAGGAATACAGGGGAATGCCGAGGCCGCGGTAGGCGCCCTGGGTCAGTTCGGCCGTCAGCAGGCCATTGAACAGGGCAAAGTCAGTGCGGCCGCTGGCGTTGATCGCAGACACAATTTCCTGAGCCAGGCCGACGTCGCCGATTCCGTCCTTGAAACCAACCACCTTCGGGTTGGCCGTGAGCCGGGTGATCGCGTCGGCGGTGAACTTGGCCGTGCCGCGGTGGTACACGATGACCGGCAGGCTGCTCGCGGCGGCAATGGCCTCGACGTAGGCCACGACCCCGTCAGTGGGGCCGGTGACCAGGTACGGCGGGAGCACCAGGAGGGCATCCGCGCCGGCTTCCTCGGCCACCTTGGCTGCAGCAATGGCGTGACCCAAGGGTCCACCGGCGCCGGAGACCACAGGTACGGCTCCCGCAACAGCCTCGACGGCGGCAGTCACCACGGTGCGGATCTCCTCAAGTGAGAGCGCATGGAATTCTCCCGTGCCGCACGCAGGGAACACACCGCCCGGGCCGAACGGAAGCCGGGAGGTGATGTGCTCCTTGAGCAACGCCACATCCACGGTGCCGTCCTCGGCGAAGGGAGTGACGGGGAAGAACAGTACGCCGTCGAAGTTCATGGTGTCTCCTTGGTTGCTCCCGCCGGAACCAGGCCGGCGGGGATCTCGTCATTGAGTGCTGCTTGCTTGAGTGCTGCGTGTTCGCTTGCTGCTGTGTCTTCGCCCTCGAACGGCGGCGTAAGTTCGGTGCGCCATGTCCTCTTCGGCTCCCAGCCCAAAAGTTCCCGGGCCTTGTCGATGGAGAACGCCGGACTGGTACCCGTCAGGTTTTCAGTCAACAGTCCGCTGCCTGGCAGGAATCGCGGGAACAGCCCAGCCAATGGTGCTGTGGCCAAGGCATCCTTCGCGCCGACGAAGAACACCTCGCCGTTAGGGATGGCATCCATCTTGTCCAGCAGTACGTCAAGGAAGTCAGCTACGTCCCGCGCGTCTACATAGTTGAACAACGCGGGCGCGGAAAGTGCCGGATCCTGAAGCCGTTCACGCACTGTGTGCCCTTGCTGTGTCAGCGCCCCTTCCCACTCCTCCGGGGAAATGACGTAGCACGGGCGGAATGCCGCATACCTGATCTTGCTGCCCTGAGCGGCAGCGAACATCTGCACGGTCTGCTCAGCAATCAGTTTGGACAGCGCATACGCGTTCCACGGCTTGGGCGGCGTCTGCTCGTTCAAGGGGAACGACGGCGGCAGCCACCCAGCCGGTGAGCCATAGCCCAGGGCAGTGGGGCTGGACGCCGTCACGATCTTGGGGACACCGGCGTCGGTGGCAGCGCTGGCCACGGCATAGGCGAGCCGGGTATTCGTGCTGAAAATAACGTCCTCAGGCGCGCTGAAAGGTACGGCGATAGCAGCGAGGTGGATGACGGCGTCGGGCGCTGTTTCGCGGATAAGCCGCTCCGCCTCCCCTGGTGCCAGGAGATCTGCCGCGTATTGCTCGACTCCGGCCGGCAGCTGTTCCGCCGGGATAGCGTCCCGGTCTACAGAGATCACCTTGTGCCCGGCCTCGGCGAGTCCGGCCACAACGCTGCGGCCAAGCCTGCCGGAACCGCCGGTGACGAAAATCCTACTCATTTTCTTTTCCTTGCTGGGGTAGTGAACAGTCAGGCCTGGCCGCGGCTGAGATCGACGCCGAGGCCAAGTTCACTGATGCGGACGGGAAGGTCGGAGTCCAAGGACTTGTTACCGGCAATACCCACCGACACGGAGCGGAGGCCGTCGATGTAGCCGGAAGGTCGGCCCAGCGGGTCGACACCCGGGCCGTTGAAGAGGTCCGAGAGCAGCAGGTTGTCTCCACCGCCATGGCCGCCTTCGCCGTTGATGATCGGAACTTCGTAAGCAGCTTCCCAGTGGCGTTGAACCACCAGGCGCTCGCCGTTCCGGCGCACTGCGTCGTCTTCCTCAATGGGCGTGGCGCTCGGGTCCACTACGGTCTTCTTGTCGGTGCTGGACTCGACGGCGGCGCGTTCCACCACTTCGAGTTCGGCCCGGCCCTCTGTGCCATTGACGGTGACGCGGTAGCCTTCCCACGGGCTGTGGGCGTTCAGGGAATAGCTCAGCGTGGGGCCTCCCTGGTAGTCCACCACGAGGGCGAGGTTGTCCTCGATGGTGATGCCCCCGGTGAAAACGTCCTGGTCGCGGATGTAGCCGTCAAACTTTTCATTGTCGTAGTACAGGGCCTTCAGGCGCTCATCCTCGCGCATGTCCAGGCGGAACGGATCGTGGCCCAGGCCATCAACGGTTCCTCGCTCCGGGCGCTCTCCCAAGCCTCGCTCGGCAGCGTTCTTTTCGCCGTAAAAGCGCAGGCCACCGGAAGCGAAAACACGCTCCGGGACGTCATTGATCCACCAGTTGACGAGGTCGAAGTGGTGGGAAGCCTTGTGGATGAGCAAGCCACCGGAGTTCTTCTTTTCACGGTGCCAGCGGCGGAAGTAGTCAGCGCCGTGCACGGTATCCAAAACCCAGCTGAAGTCGACGGACGTGACCTTGCCGATCACGCCGTTCTGAATGACTTCCTTGAGGGCGGTGTTGCGCGGTGAGTAGCGGTAGTTGAAGGTCACCACCACGTTGCGTCCGGTCTTGGCCACGGCGGCGGTAATGCGGCGGCAGCCCTCCACATCAATGGTCAAGGGCTTTTCAACCACGACGTCGGCGCCTGCCTCGAGCGCTTCAACGATGTAGTCCGCGTGGGTGTAGTCGGGCGTCGTAACGATGACCCGCTCGATGCCATTGGACTGGATGAAGTTGGTGAGCTCGCCGGGGGCGAAGGAAGCCACAGGTTCAGTTCCGCCGAGTTCCTTGATCAGGTCCTGGTAGAAGTCCACGCGACCCTGGTTGACGTCCGAGAGCGCAATAAGTTCTGCGACTTCCGCGTGTTGCCCGTAGATGGCCCGGATATACATCTCCGAGCGGCCGCCGGTTCCAATAAGGGCGATACGGGTCCGCTTGGGGGTCTGGGTGGTCGTTTCGGCAGATTCGGTCTTGTTTTCGGCTGAGTCGACGTTGACCATGTGGGTGCCCCTTTCAGGAAGGCAGGAGTGAACCGCTTGACGGCCCGGCTTCGTACGGGAAGAATCATGAGAAAGCGTTTTCTCAGAGCGTTATAAGCTTTGTATCAAGACTCTGGTGGTCACGTCAACCACTGCTCCAACGACGGAGCACGCGGGAGGCGACCAATGGGAAGGGGCCACATGGCACGCAGGAACACCAACAGGCGCGTCGGTATCGCCGATGTCGCAGAGAAGGCGGGCGTCTCGCACGCCACCGTTTCACGCGTCATGAACGGTAATGCCGCCGTGGATCCCGGTATTGCCGCGAGGGTCCGGGCAGCCGCGGTTGAATTGAAATACCAACCCAATCCAGTGGGGCGCAGCCTGGCACTCGGCAAGACAGACACCATCGGAATCGTGGTTCCGGACCTGGCCAACCCCACTTTCCAGGCTATCCTCCGCGGACTCAGCATCGCGGCCGCCCAGGACGGGTACCGCGTCCTCATTGCCGATTCCTCGGAAGTTACCAGCGAGGAAGCCATCCTCGCCGGTGAGGCGCGCCGCCGCTGCGATGGCGTGGTGCTTTGCGCTCCCCGCATGAGCGATGCCGAGCTGGAGGAGCTGGCTCCCACCCTGCATCCGCTGGTGCTGATCAACCGCACCACCGTCGCCACCAACACTCCGAGCCTGAGCGTGGACTACGGGCAGGGCATCCAGGAACTGGCACAGCATCTGGTGACCTTGGGCCACCGCCGCTTGGTGTTCCTCTCCGGCCCGGAGCACAGCGCATCCAATCGCCAACGCCTGGTGGGCTTGGACCAATTCCGCGAGGAGCACCCGGAAATTGAGTTGCAGATGCTCCACGGCGGTTCCAACTTCGACTCCGGCCACGAGTCCACCGAGGCCATCATCGCCAGTGGGGCCACCGGAATCCTGGCGTTTAACGACCTCGTGGCCATGGGACTGCTCAGCGGCCTGCACGAGCGCGGAGTACGCGTCCCGGAAGACATTTCAGTAACTGGATTCGATGACATCCCGTTCGCCAAATACACCACTCCCCCATTAACCACCGCGGCTGTGCCCATCAACGAGCTCGGAAGCCTGGCCTGGCGGAGGATGCGGGAGCAGATCCAGCAGGCCGGCGAAGCCACCACCCAGGCTCAGGACGAGTTCTCACCCAGGGTGGAGATCCGCAAGAGCACCGCGGCGCCGGCCCTCAAGCCCGCGAGTTGACACTTAATGCCAATGTTCGGCGCGAACATCGGCATTAAGTGTCAACCGGGCGAAGGGCTCGTGCCCACGCCGGCCTCCTTGTAGAAGCCTTGAATGTGGGCGGCAACAAGCTCAGCCGCTTTGCCGCCGTCGTTATTGTTTACTGCTGCGAGGATGGCACGGTGCTCAGCCCGAAGCCTGCTGCATGTCGCGTTCCAGTCGGGGAGATTTCCGGTCAGTTCACCGGCATAGTTCTCGATCGCGCCCCGAAGCGAGGCCATCATGGCGCTGACCACTGAGTTGCCCGCCGCCTGGGCCAGCGCCACGTGAAAGCGCGCATCCAAGGCCAGAAATGAATCAATGTCCGGGGCCACATCCATCTGGTCCAGCAGCTCGGCGGCCTCCGCCAGTGCCGGCACCCCCACGTGGGCCCGCTCCGCAGCCCACGATTCCAGCAGCACGCGGGTCTCCACAATGTCTGCCACGGGAAGATGGCGCGTGGCTACATGCAGCCGAAGCGTAGAGCCGAGGGCAGAGCCCGGCTCGGCAATCACCACAGTCCCGGCGTCCTTGCCCGAACCCACGCCGGCCCGGACTACGCCCATGGCCTCGAGGATCCTGACAGCCTCACGCACCGAGGTCCGGGAAACCTGTAGTTGCTCTGCCATGGCGCGTTCCCCCGGGAGCCTGCCGCCCAAAGTGAGGTCTCCGTCAGACAGCTGCTTCTCGATCCATTGCAGGACCAACTCATGGGTACGCATATCGGAATACTAGTTGATGTGGTCCAACCACATGGATTACAGTGTGGTTAGACCACAGTGGTAGGACCACAGACTTCAAGGGAGAACCGCATGACTGACACCCTCGACCCCAAGATCACCGCCGCGCCAGCGAATGCCGGCAGCGATCAAAACGTGGCACACACGACGCAGCCGCAGTCGGCCGTCGTGCAATCATCCGCACCTCAGCCACCTGCGCTGAAGCGCCGCGTGCCCAAGGTTTCCGACCTGGCCCCGCTGATGCAGTTCAAAAAGCCCGAGTTCAGCAAGACCGCCCGCTTGAAGCGCGCCAGCACCATCTGGGAACTGCGCGACATGGCCAAGCGCCGCACTCCGCAGGCGCCCTTCGACTACACGGACGGTGCCGCGGAGGAGGAGATCACCCTCCGCCGGGCACGCCAGGCCTTCCAGGACATCGAGTTCCGCCCGGGCATCCTGCGTGACGTCTCGAGGATCGACCTCCGCACGGACATCCTGGGCAAAGAATCGCGGCTCCCGTTCGGTATTGCCCCCACGGGTTTCACACGCATGATGCAGTCGGAGGGCGAATACGCCGGCTCACAAGCTGCAGAAGCTGCAGGCATTCCCTACACCCTGTCCACCATGGGCACCGCGTCCATCGAGGATGTTGCCACCGCCGCCCCGAACGGCCGCAACTGGTTCCAGCTATATCTATGGACAGACCGCGACCGCTCGCTGGAACTGATTGAACGCGCCGCCAAAGCCGGCAACGACACCCTCATGGTCACCGTTGACACCGCAGTTGCCGGTGCCCGCCTGCGCGATGTCCGCAACGGCATGACCATCCCGCCGGCACTGACCATCAAGACGGTCCTGGACGCCTCTTACCGCCCGGCCTGGTGGTTTAATTTCCTCACCCACGAGCCTCTGACGTTTGCCTCGCTCTCCCGCTACACCGGCACCGTGGCTGACCTCATCAACTCGATGTTCGACCCCACCCTGACCTACGAGGACCTCGACTGGCTGCGCGAAACCTGGAAGGGCAAGCTGGTGGTCAAAGGCATCCAGACCGTGGAAGATGCCCGCAAGGTAGTGGACCACGGCGCCGATGGCATCATCCTGTCCAACCATGGCGGCCGCCAACTGGACCGGGCACCCATCCCGTTCCACCTTCTGCCGGAGGTCACCACGGCCTTGAAGGCGGACAACAGCAAGGCTGCCGTCATGCTGGACACGGGCATCATGAGCGGCGCGGATATCGTGGCAGCCCTGGCTTTGGGCGCGGACTTTGCCCTGATCGGCCGCGCGTACCTCTACGGCCTGATGGCAGGTGGACGTGAAGGCGTGGATCGGACCATCCAGATCCTGGAGAAGGACATGACCCGCACCATGGCACTCCTGGGCGTCAGCAAGGTCTCCGACCTGAACCCGGACCACGTGCGGCTGATCCAGCGCTAAAGCACCCATGTAGGTAACAGCAACTGTCGCATTGGAGCTCCATTGCGACAGTTGCTGCTACCCAGTTGGGTTCAAGGGCGTCCTAAATCAGGCCCTGCGCCAGCATTGCGTCGGCTACCTTGACGAAGCCGCCGATGTTGGCGCCCACTACGTAGTTTCCGGGCGCACCGTATTCGTCGGCGGTCGCGGCGCAGCGATCGTGAATGCCCACCATGATCTCCGTGAGGCGCTGTTCCGTATGCTCGAAAGACCAGGAGTCCCGGCTGGCATTCTGCTGCATTTCCAGCGCGGAAGTAGCAACACCACCGGCGTTCGCGGCCTTGCCCGGCCCGAACAGGATCCCGGCCTCCTGGAAGACTGATACAGCCGAACGGGTAGAGGGCATGTTGGCGCCTTCAGCCACTGCGATCAGGCCGTTGCTGACCAGCTTGGCCGCGGCCTCGCCGTCGAGTTCGTTCTGCGTTGCGCAGGGCAAGGCCACGGTGCCATTGACGTCCCAGACGGAACCACCCGAAACGTGGCTGGCTCCCGGTCGACGTGCGGCGTACTCCGTCAGGCGCCCACGTTCCACTTCCTTGATCCGGCTCAAAAGCGCGACGTCGATCCCGGCCTCGTCCACGATGTAGCCGGCCGAGTCTGAACAAGCCACAACGGTTGCACCCAAGGCCTGGGCCTTGGCGATCGCGTGGATAGCGACGTTGCCCGAACCGGAGACCACAACACGCTGCCCGTCGAACGACTGCCCACGGGCCTTGAGCATCTCCTGGGCGAAGATCACAGTGCCGTAACCGGTAGCTTCGGGACGAACCAGGGAGCCACCCCACGAGATGCCCTTGCCGGTGAGGACGCCGGATTCATAGCGGTTGGTGATGCGCTTGTACTGGCCAAAGAGGTAGCCGATCTCGCGGCCGCCCACGCCGATGTCGCCGGCCGGGACGTCGGTGTACTCGCCGATGTGGCGGTACAGCTCAGTCATGAACGACTGGCAGAAGCGCATGATTTCGGCGTCGGAACGCCCGCGTGGATCGAAGTCCGAGCCGCCCTTGCCGCCGCCAATGGGCATGCCGGTGAGCGCGTTCTTGAAGATCTGTTCGAAGCCGAGGAACTTCACGATTCCCAGGTATACCGACGGGTGGAACCGCAGGCCGCCCTTATACGGGCCGAGGGCGGAGTTGAACTCCACGCGGAAGCCACGGTTCACGTGGACGCGGCCGGCATCGTCGGTCCAGGGGACTCGGAAGATGATCTGGCGCTCGGGCTCGCACAGGCGTTCAAGGACAGCGCCCTCAAGGAATTCAGGATGACGATCATGAACAGGACCAAGGCTTTCGAAGACCTCAGTGACGGCCTGGTGGAATTCCTTTTCTCCCGGGTTCCGCGCCAACACAGTGTCGCGGACTGCTTCGAGCCTTGAATCCATGCGTCTTCCTATCCTCAGTGCGCCGGCCAGCGGCGAGACGATCAGTCCCGCTCATGGTTGCACCGAGGGATATAGGATCTCCATCCGGAGGCAATGTGACCCAGGTCAAGGAGTTAACACAAGTGTAGAAAATCGTTGAAATCTCAAGGAAATAAGAGGTTAACGAAAACTCACAATGTGAGAAGGATCATGTTAACTCAAGGCTGGCTATCGCTTTCGCCCGAACTTGGGAAGGTTAGGCAAGTTCGGAAGGTTCGCCAAAAGATCAGCGGCCTTAGTAGCGGCGCGGCCTACGGTGCGGCCAATCTGCTGAGGCACGGTGTCGTCCGACGCAGGATCCAAAGCGACCGGAGTTCCGCTCGCATGAACCTTCACAGCCTGTCCTATCGCGTCCGTGCGGGTGGCCGGGGCCTCAGGCGAGGAGACAACAACAGCGGCGGCTGGGGGCTCGGCAGCGGGCGCCGCCTCGGAAGGGGCGACGACGGCGGGCGCCGGAGTGCCGACGTCGAACGTTTCCAGCCAGCTGGCGACGCCGGCGAGCGGCTTGGGATTCAGCGCGTAGAAGCGCTTCTGGCCTTGGGCGCGCATGCTGACGAGGTCCGCCTCGCGGAGCACTTTCAAATGCTTGGAGATGGTGGGCTGGCTCGCAGCCAGTTCTTCCACCAGTTCGCCTACAGCTTTATCCCCAGAGCGGAGGGAGACCAGGATGTCGCGCCTGGTTGCCTCAGCTATGACGGCAAATACGTCGTCAGTCACCATGCCTCCCACCCTAGCGACATATACGCCGATTGGCATCCCTGTTTCGTGGCGCTACAGCGTTAGTCGACCAGCACCGTCAGTCGAACCAGGGATCCAAGCCGTAGAGGGGGAAGATCTCTTTGCGCGTGGCAATGACCGTCCGGTCAACCTCGTCCGCGGGATCGTAGCCGACCTCCCAGGACCGCCACCAGACGTCCACGTCGTCGCTCATCGACTCCGGGGCCCACACGCCGTACGTTTCCCTCACGTACGTCCGCCATGCTTCGGGGACGGGCGTGCTGAGCGGCACCGGTCGTTGCGTGACCATCCCGATCAGGTGGCTCCAAGCACGCGGCACAACACCGGTGACGTCGTAACCGCCTCCCCCGGTCGCGATCCAGCGGTTGTCGCAGTAGCGGCTGGCAAGGCCGGCGACGGCGGAAGCCGCCTCACGCTGCCCGTCAACGCTCAGGTTGAGGTGCGTCAGAGGATCGTCCCGATGCGAGTCGCAGCCGTGCTGGCTGACAATCACTTCGGGTTGAAACGCGCCGACAAGCTGCGGGACCACCGCATGAAACGCCCGCAGCCAGGCGGCGTCGCCGGTAAACGCAGGAAGGGCAACGTTAACCACGGTCCCTGGAGCGTTTGGGCCACCGGTTTCGTTGGCAAACCCCGTCCCGGGGAAAAGAGTGAGGCCCGTTTCGTGCAGGCTGATGGTCATGACGCGGGGGTCGTTCCAGAAAATACTCTGCGTGCCATCGCCGTGGTGGGCGTCGACGTCGATGCTCATGACGCGTTGCACGCCGCCATCGAGCAGCCTTTGGATAGCAATCGCAACGTCGTTGTAAACGCAAAAGCCGCTGGCCCGCTCCCTCGCGGCATGATGCATCCCGCCGCTGAAGTTCACCGCGCGGACGGCTTGTCCGGACAGGATGCTCTCAGCCGCCAACAGCGATCCGCCGGCAAGCCGGGCGCTGGCCTCGTGCATCCCGGCGAACGCGGGATCGTCCTCAGTCCCCAGCCCGCGGTCCTCCTCGGGCGCCGAGGGATCGACACTGACGCGGCGCACGGCCTCCACGTATTCGCGGCTGTGCACAGTAAAAAGTTCGACGTCGGTGGCCACCGTGGGTGCTTCGACGGCCACATGCTCGTGGTCAAACAGGCCGAGGGATTCGGCCAGCCTCGCTGTAAGTTCCAGCCGCTGCGGCGCCATGGGGTGACCCGGGCCAAAGTTGTAGGCAGTCATGGCTGGATCCCACACCACCGTCGTTGGCAATGCGGACCGCGTAATGCTGGAAGCTGTTGTCCCAAGCCGTGAGTTCATCCAGAACAGGCTACCTGAGCCCGGAGTAGCCTACCGCCCGGTTACGCCGCAGGAATAGTGGTTTACTACTCAGGAAAGCTTGTTCAACCGAGGAAGAGCGCCATGTCTCAAAGCCAGTCGCGGTCCACGAGCCCGACTAACTGGCAACCCAACCAGCAGGAGCGGGAAGGTCTCTGGATCTTCACGCGCGTGCGCGACTTCGTTGACAACATTGCCAACACCTCCCCTGCCCGCTTGGCATTGACCGTCTTTGCTGTGGTGATCCTGGTTTTTACCGGATTGCTGTCCCTTCCCGCCGCTTCCACGGCCGGAACAGTCACACCGCTGCACCAGTCCATGTTTACGGCGGTCTCCGCCGTCTGCGTCACCGGGCTGACAGTAGTGTCCACGGCCACGCATTGGACCTTCTTTGGTCAGCTGGTCATTTTGGTGGGCATCTTCGTTGGTGGTCTCGGCACACTCACCCTGGCCTCGCTGCTAGCCCTCATGGTCAGCAAACGGCTGGGGGTGCGCGGCAAGCTCATCGCCCAGGAAGCCATGAACAACGCCGGCAGGCTCGGCGAGGTTGGTACGCTGCTGCGCATTGTCATCGTCACGTCCGTGGTGATCGAGGCAGCCTTGGCCATAGCCTTGATTCCCCGGTTCATAGTGCTGGGCGAACCATTCTGGCAGGCCGTCTGGCACGGTGTCTTCTACTCGATCTCCGCCTTCAACAATGCCGGATTCACGCCACACTCGGACGGCATCGTCCCCTATGAAACCGACCTTTGGATCCTCATTCCACTCATGTTGGGCGTCTTCCTCGGCAGCCTCGGCTTCCCCGTGGTGATGGTGCTGCAGCAGAACGGGCTCAACTGGAAAAAGTGGAACCTCCACACCAAGCTCACCATCCAGGTCTCCTTCATCCTGCTCGCGGCAGGCACTGTCCTGTGGGCTTTGATGGAGTGGGACAACATGCGCACCATCGGCCGCATGGACATGGGCGACAAGGTGATCCATTCACTATTTGCCTCCGTCATGACCCGCTCGGGTGGCTTCAACCTGGTGGACCAAAACCATATGGAATCCACCACCATGCTCCTCACCGACGCCCTGATGTTCGCCGGCGGCGGTTCTGCATCCACGGCGGGCGGCATCAAGGTGACCACCATTGCGGTCATGTTCCTGGCCATCATGGCCGAAGCCCGCGGCGACGCCGACGTAAAGGTTTACGGCCGCACCATCCCACAGGGCACCATGCGGGTGGCCATCTCCGTGATCGTTGCCGGAGCCACCCTGGTATCAGTGGCCGCCTTCCTGCTCCTGTCCATCAGCGGCGCCTCCCTGGACAGGGTGCTCTTTGAATCCATCTCCGCCTTCGCCACCGTGGGGCTGAGCACAAACCTCAGTGCCGAGCTGCCGCCGTCGGGCGTTTACGTCTTAACCGCGCTGATGTTCGCCGGCCGTGTCGGCACGGTAACCCTCGCGGCCGGGTTGGCCCTGCGCCAACGCAGCCAGCTTTACCACTACCCGGAAGAGAGGCCAATCATTGGCTAGTAGCACAGGGGCAGCCAACCGCCCCGCCCACAACGCACCAGTGCTGGTGATTGGCCTTGGCCGGTTCGGTTCTGCGACGGCCGAGCAACTGGTCAAGCAAGGCCGTGAAGTCCTGGCTATCGAACGCGACCGCACCCTCGTCCAGAAGTGGGCGCCCGTGCTCACGCACGTCGTGGAAGCAGATGCCACCAACATTGATGCCCTGCGCCAGCTCGGTGCCCAGGAATTCAGCTCAGCAGTGGTGGGTGTTGGTACCTCCATCGAGTCCTCCGTGCTCATCACTGTGAACCTGGTGGACATGGGCATCCAACACCTCTGGGTCAAGGCCATCACGCCCTCTCACGGCAAGATCCTGACCCGGATCGGCGCCAACCACGTGATCTATCCGGAGGCCGACGCCGGTGTCCGCGCGGCCCACCTGGTGTCCGGGCGGATGCTGGACTTTATCGAGTTCGACGACGACTACGCGATCGTCAAGATGTACCCGCCCAAGGAAACCGTGGGCTTCACCCTGGAGGAGTCCAAGGTCCGCTCGAAGTACGGCGTGACCATCGTCGGCGTGAAAACCCCGGGCGAGGACTTCACGTACGCCCGGCCTGAAACCAAGGTGTCCGGACACGACATGTTGATCGTGTCCGGACACGTGGATCTGCTGGAGCGCTTCGCGGCGCGGCCGTAGGTTTAGCCGAGGCGGCGCGGCCGTGGTTTAGCCGAGGCGGCGCAGCCGTGGTTTAGCCGAGGCGGCGCGGCCGAAGGTTTAGCCGAGTTGCTTGGTGATTTCTGCGGCCCGGGCTGCGGCCGCGCGGGCGCCGTCGGCGATAATCTTGGGGATCCCGCCGTCGTCAAAAGCCATGATGGCCCGTTCGGTGGTCCCATTGGGGCTGGTGACGGCGATGCGGAGGGCAGAGGGGTTCGCTCCCGGTTCTGCCAACATGAAGCCGGCACCTGCCACGGTTTCGCGGGCAAGCATCACGGACAGTTCCTCGTCCAAACCAAGCTCGACGCCGGCCGCAGCCATGGCTTCAGCGAGGTAGAACGCGTAGGCCGGGCCGGAACCGCTGATGGCGGACAGTGCGTCCACCTGTTCTTCGGGAATCTGGACTACCGTGCCCGCACCGGCAAGCGCCTTCTTGGCCTTTTCCAGCTGCTCAGGCGTGCAATGCGTACCCGGGGAAACAGATATGACTCCGCGGCCCAGCCTTGCGGGGGTGTTCGGCATGGTGCGAATTACCGGCTGTCCTTCGGGTAGCGCAGCTTCGAGCTGGGCGATCGAGACTGCCGCCGCGACGCTGACAACCAGTGTGTCCTTGCCCAGTGCGGGGCTGATCTCCCGGGCCAGGTCCAGGATGCCCACCGGCTTGACGCCCAGAATGACCATGCTGGAGCCCTTGGTGGCCAATTTGTTGTTGTCCGGTTCCTCCTCGCCTGCGATGGCCATGACCCCGTGGCGCTGGGCGAGTTCGTCCGCCCGCTCGGCACGGCGGACGGTGGCGACGATATCGGACGGGTCCGTCCCGGCGGCAAGCAGGCCTCCCAGGATTGCCTCGTTCATGGATCCACAGCCAAGGAATGCGATTCGGTTGCTCATTGCTCCATCATTGCAGTTGGCCTTGGACCGGGTCTAACGAATTCCAGATTCCCAGCTGGCTCCCAAGGTTATTGCAGGCAGCACTCATTCTCGGTCCGTAACTTAGTAGTTACCTCATTGAGGGTGCGAGTGATGAGGCGGGCATGGGGATGTCCGCCAGCAGCACCGGTGGCCGGGCGGGTTTTCCCCCATTTCCCGATTCGGCCGCCGGTGCTTTCGCATTTAAACGCCGCGCACCGCGCGGGGTCCCCCTCTTATCCGCCTGACGCACCCTTCAAGGCAGGTCAGGCGAACGAGGTGAGTCGCTGAGTTGCAGCGCTCGACGCCGGCTAGTTGTCTACGCTGCGCAACAACGGGACGCTGAGGTGCTGTCGGGCAAAACGCAGGGTTTCTGCCAGCATTTCCTCGCGCTCCCCCGCAACCTTCGCCTTGCGGGTTGAAATCTCGGCCACTACGACACCGTCGAAACCCGTGGTTGCCAAATGCTGCAAGGCATCGGCGCACTGCTGCGTTCCGGTGCCGGGCACCAGGTGCTCGTCCTTGCCCGAACCCGAACCGTCGGTGAGATGGACGTGCCGGAGCTTGTTCCCGAGCGCTTTGATGGCTTCCAGGCTGTTGGCCCCGGCAGTGGCGGCGTGGGAGAAGTCCCACGTCACGTCGTCGTAATCCTGGCCCAAAGGGTCCCAGTGCGGCAGGTAGGCCACCGCCTCACGGCCACGGACGCGCCAGGGGTACATGTTTTCGACGGCGATACGCACGCGGTATCTCGCCGCGATTTCGCGCACGCCTTCCACGAAATTCTCCGCATAGTTTGACTGCCAGCGGAACGGCGGATGGACCACCACGGTGTCGCATCCGACGTCCGCGGCCATCTGGCAGGACTTCTCAATCTTGTTCCACGCCGTACCCCACACCTGTTGCGTTAACAACAAAGTAGGGGCATGGATGGAGACGATCTCCTGGTGGTACCGGTGGCTTAGCTGGATCAAGGCATCCGGGTTCTGGCTTACCGCGTTGTTGGTAACCATCACCTCCACGCCCTCATAACCCAGGTCCTGCGCCACCGCGAAGGCGTCATGAACGCTCAGGGGGTACACGGATGCACTGGACAGGGCCACGGGAATTTGGCGGTCATTCACTTCAGGTTCGACGTCGTTGCTCATCTCAGGAGGCCATCCCGCCTGCCACTGGGGCTGGGATGGGTGATGGGGACGGTGTGTTTACAGGGACCGGGAATTCTTTGAACCCCGGGTGGGGCTCTTCTTCTTTATCTGGCGCCTTGGCGGCTTCCTTGGCTGCCTTTTTCTTGGATTTGTCTTTCTTGCGCTTGCCCACATGCGGCGCCGGATCCAGGGCCTCCTCGAAGACCAATTGATCCAGGCGGCGCAGGATCAGGCCTTCACGAAGGGCCCAGGGACAAATCTCCATCTTGGGGAATTCAAAGAGCTCCAGTGCCGCTTCAGCCACGAGGGCGCCTGCCAACAACTGCCGGGCACGGGCATCGGAGACGCCAGGAAGGTACAACCTGTCTTCCACGGTCATTGCAGAAATCCGCTGTGCCCACAGCCCCAAGTCCGCTGCGTGTAGCTCGCGCTTCACGTAGGGTCCTGCAGCGCTGGGGGCTGCACCGGCGATCCGCGCCAAGGAGCGGAAGGTCTTGGAGGTGCCGGCCACCAGATTGGCCCGACCCAACTCGTGGAAGTCCCGAACCACCGGTTTCAGCGTAGATCGGATGTAGCGCCGCAGTTCCTTTACGCTCTTGGCGCTGGGCGGATCATCGTGGAGCCAGTCCCGCGTCAAACGGCTTGCACCCAGCGGAACAGAGGTGGCGTATTCAGGGAGTTCATCCGTGCCGTACGCCATTTCAAACGAGCCGCCGCCGATGTCCAGGTCCAGGATGGGACCCGCACCCCATCCGTACCAACGGCGTACAGCGAAGAAAGTCATGGAGGCTTCTTCGCTGCCCGTGAGTTCCTGGAGCGTCACCGTGGTTTCGTGCTTGACCCGGGCCAGAACCTCAGGACCGTTGGTTGCTTCGCGAATGGCCGAAGTACAGAAGGCCAGGAGGTCCTCCGCCTTGTGACTGGCCGCGAACTCCCAGGCTTCCAGGACGAACTCGATGAGCTCGTGCTGGCCGGCGTCGTTGATGTTGCCATCGCCGTCGAGGTACTGCACCAGCGAAAGGGGGCGCTTGTGGGAAGCGAAAGCTACCGGACGCGCGCCGGGGTGAGCGTCCACCAGCAGCAGGTGGACGGTGTTGGACCCGATGTCGAGAACGCCAAGACGCATTCTGCCATTATTCACCGATTCGAAGCCCGTAGAGCAACTTGGCGACGACGTTTCGCTGACCGTATGGTTGCCGGCAGCTTGGGCAACCGCTATTCGGCGGACTCCCCGGCTTCGTCGGCGCGCTTGAAGTCGCGGCGAATGTTCGCAATGCCCTCGGGGTCGATTTCGAAGCCGAATTCGCTTCCGGGGTTGATGACCATGCCGAGTTCGTCTCCGATGTTTCCCAGGATCGCTGAACCCATGGTGCCGAGGACGTGCGGGGCCGCTTCGAGGAAGCGATCATCCACGCGGCTCGGGTGGCTGAATACCGCCAGCACGGGCTGGCCGTCAGCGTTGGAGAGCACCAAAGGCTCCACGGCGGAGTCGGGGCCGTCCACGGCTTCCGAGCTGACGAGGTAGACCTCGTTGTTCAGGAAAGCGAGGATGACGTCCACCGGGTTCGCGTCCGGCTGTTCGGCCGAGGCGAGCTTCGCCTCGAGGTCGTTCAAGGGTTCGTTGTCCGGTGAAACCGTCTGTTCAGTCATGGTTCTACTCGACCACGATGCCGGCCGGGACGCAATTCGCGAATGCTGTCCCGGCCGTCATGGTGACTACTTTTTGGCTGTTGCCTTCTTGGCTGGAGCCTTGCGGGTGGCAGTCCGCTTGACCGGCCCTTTGGCCCGCTTTTCTGCCAAAAGCTCGACGGCCTGTTCCCGGGTCAGCTCCTCAAGGGACGTAGAGCGAGGGACAGTGATGTTGGTGACGCCGTCAGTGATGTAAGGACCGAAGCGGCCTTCCTTCACCACGATGTTCTTCTCGGAGACAGGGTCCGGTCCGAACTCAGCCAAAGGCGGTACCGAGGCGCGTGCGCCACGCTGCTTGGGCTGCGAGTAGATCTCCAGAGCCTGTTCCAGGGTGATCGTGAAGATTTCCTCTTCCGAGCCGATGGAGCGGGAGTCCGTGCCCTTCTTCAGGTAAGGCCCGAACCGGCCGTTCTGCACCGTGATGGGGTTGCCATCCGCGTCTTCACCGAGGACCCGGGGCAGGCTCATGAGCGCGAGGGCTTCATCCAAGGTGACCGTATCCACGGTCATGGACTTGAACAGTGAACCGGTGCGCGGCTTGGCCTTCACGGGCTTCTTGGGAGGCTTGGGCTTGCCGTTCTTGTAATACTCCACCGGCTGGTTGGCCAACTGCTCCTCGGTCATCTCAGGAATGATCTCGGTGACGTAAGCGCCATAGCGGCCGTTCTTGGCAACGATGGTGTGGCCGGTGTGCGGGTCGTTTCCAAGCACCCGTTCCTCCGGGGCTGCGGTCTCCATAAGCTCTTTGGCTTTGTCGGCCGTGAGTTCGTCGGGAGCGAGTTCCTCGGGGACGTTGGCCCTTGCGGATTCAACCACTTCGCCGGTCTTCGCATCCAAGGTGGGGATGGAGCTTTCCAGGTACGGGCCGAACTTGCCCACACGCAGGGTAATGCCGTCGGCGATGGGGACGGAATTGATCTCGCGGGCATCGATTTCACCGAGGTTGTTCACGATGCTCAGCAGACCGGGATCTGCTTCTTCACCATAGTAGAAGTGCTTGAGCCAGGCAGCACCCACGGCTTGGCCGTTGGCGATCTTGTCCAGGTCGCCTTCCATGTCTGCCGTGAACTCATAGTCCACATAATCCGTGAAGTGCTGTTCCAACAAGCGGATCACGGAGAACGCGATCCAGCTCGGCACCAAGGCGGAACCCTGCTTACGAACGTAGCCACGGTCCTGAATGGTGGAGATGGTGGAGGCGTAAGTGGACGGGCGGCCGATGCCCCGCTTTTCCAACTCAGCGGTCAGCGATGCTTCCGTATAACGTGGCGGCGGTGACGTTTCGTGCCCGACAGCGACGATGTCCGAAGCGGTCAGGGCATCATCCTTGGCAACGTTCGGCAGGCGGCGGGCTTCATCGGAGTCCTCATCGCCACGGCTCTCGTCCTTGCCCTCTTCATAGGCCGCAAGGAAGCCGGGGAAGGTGATGACCGTGCCGGAGGCCGAGAACTCAGCGTCGCGACCGTCAGCGGCCACTGCACCCAGGCGGATGGTAGCCGTAGAACCTTTGGCGTCAGCCATCTGGGAGGCCACGGTGCGCTTCCAGATGAGCTCGTAGAGGCGGAACTCATCGCCGCTCAGCTGCTTGGCAACCTGCGCGGGAGTGCGGAAGGAGTCTCCCGCGGGACGGATGGCCTCGTGAGCTTCCTGGGCGTTGGCAGCCTTGTTGGCGTAAACGCGGGGGCTCTGGGGCACGTACTCGGGACCATAAAGCTCGGAAGCCTGACGGCGGGCAGCTGTAAGTGCTTCATCGCTCAAAGCAGACGAGTCGGTACGCATATAGGTGATGTAGCCGTTTTCATACAGGCGCTGGGCAACCTGCATGGTGCTCTTCGACGAGAAGCGGAGCTTACGGCCGGCTTCCTGCTGCAGCGTGGAGGTGGTGAACGGTGCGGCAGGGCGGCGGGTATACGGCTTGGTATCTACGGAACGGACGCGGAAGTCAGCGTTCTCCAGACCGCTGGCCAAAGACGTGGCTAGTTCCTCATTGAGGTGCACTACGTTGGAGGAGGTGAGCTGCCCATTGTCATTGAAGTCCCGGCCACTGGCTACCTTGGAACCGTTCACGGCGGCAAGCTTGGCCTTGAAAGAACCTGACTCTGAACCGAACTGGCCCGTGAGGTCCCAGTAAGACGCGGCCCGGAAGGCCATGCGTTCACGTTCGCGGTCAACCACCATGCGGGTCACCACGGACTGGACACGGCCAGCGGACAGTCCGCGGGCAACCTTGCGCCACAACACGGGGGAGATCTCGTACCCGTAGAGGCGGTCAAGAATACGACGTGTTTCCTGGGCATCCACCAAAGCGGTATCGACATCCCGGAGGTTGTCCATGGCGCGGTGGATGGCTTCCTTGGTGATTTCACCGAAGGTCATACGGTAGACGGGAACCTTGGGCTTCAGGACCTCCAGGAGGTGCCACGCGATGGCTTCACCTTCGCGGTCCCCATCAGTTGCGAGGTAGAGCGCGTCAGCGTCTTTCAGCTGGGCCTTGAGCTCGGCGACCTTTTTCTTCTTGTCCGGAGAAACAACGTAGTACGGCTTGAAGTCGTTTTCGATGTCGACAGCGAACTTGCCCAACGAGGTCTTCTTCAGCTCGGCAGGGAGGTCCGACGGCTGCGGGAGGTCCCGGATGTGGCCGATCGAAGCCTCGACGATGAAGCCCTCGCCAAGATACTTGGCGATGGTCTTGCTCTTGGCGGGAGACTCCACGATCACGAGTTTCTTGCCGGTTTTTGCCTTGCTGGGCACGGTGCTCCTACAGAAAAAATGTGTAATTGGGCTGGTGCCCATATTGGCCTAGTTCACCATAGTTTGCAGAATCCTGCGTTTTGGTGCGGAACCAGGACGGACAGTCAAAGGCCCTGCTGGGCTCTTACTGACCGGGTGCTACCCGGTCATCCGGGATCATTGACCACAAGGTTGCCACACGTTCAGCACCTTCCGGTATCCGGGTGGGATCCTCGAGTTCGTACTCCCGCAGAACAGCACGGATTCTGTCCAAAAGTTCCCTGCGCTGCGGGTTGGTCAAGTACAGCAGGTTGCTGGAAAGGACTACTGCTGCCGGCTCTTCTCCTGTTTCCCCCCGTTGCCGGCGTTCCCCGCGAGCCTTGGCGAAGGCCGAAGCCCGACGCCGGAAGGCATCAAGCTCCAAGTCAACTACGGCAATCTCAGGGCTCGCAACACTGCCTCCCGAGATGGTGAAGTCCGTTCCGGCCGCTTTCCAGCGACGTTCCCGGGCATCACCGGCGTTTTCCGCAGGTGCCACGATCCCCCACTTCTGGAGGGCCCGGAGGTGGTAGCTCATTGCACTGGGCGTCAGCCCGGTCCTGGCAGCGAGTTCCGTGGCTGTGTGGCTGACCTGTGTGGCGTAGAGCTCAGAGATGACCTCAATCCGGGCGGCGTGCGCCAATGCACGGATAGCCTTGGGATCAGTAATCTCAACCGTCTTTTCGGCACGCTTCCGCCGGGGAACATCGCCTGACGCTTGGGATGATTCGTTGTTCGCACTCACTTCATCAGTGTAGTCAGGGTCACTTCCCGTAGGCCCGGTGTTTGATGCGCGCGGCGCCGCACCCCGGATCATGCGTTGCCCTGCGCCGGGTCTGGAAGGAGGAACCCGTCCAAAACCAGGTTGGTGACCTCGACGAAAAGCCCTTCACGGAAGGCCTCTTCGTCGAAGTCCTCTCCTCCGCCCAGGAGCGATACCAAGGCCGAGACGATCTGCCGGACCGACAATTGGCCGTCGCAGGCGGAGACAAACCCGGCCAGTTCAGTACTGAGCAGATTGGTGCGGCGAAGTCCTGCCCCCTGCCTCAGGAGGATGACGCCGGGATGAACGGCTCCGGGACGCTGGTGCCGTTCCTCGGTGACGTCCTCGGCAACAACCAGGTGCGCTGCCGGGACGGAATGGGCGGCCACCCAATCAGCACGTTCCACGGCAGCACCCAGATGCGGTCCGATCGGCTGCTCTATTGGATAGGTAATTTCCTCAAAGCGGTTGATGATGACCTCAAGCGGAGACTCAGGCCGGCGCAGCCAAATCATGCCGAATCCGATACCTCCGACGTTCCTGGAAGCAAAGTCGGCCAGGTAGGCGGCGTACGCTTCCTTGTATTGCTGGCCCTCGCGGTTCTGCGATGCGTCCTGGAGCCAAGTCTCTGCGTATTGTTCGGGGCCTACCTGTTCCCGTTGAATGAACCAGACATCCAAACCTGAGTCCCGGAGCCATGCCTTGGGCCGGTCCTTCCAGTCCGTACTGGAAGTAACCTCCCAATTGCCCAGCATTTGCGCTGTTCCGCCGGGCTCGAGGATCTCGGCCAGGGACTGTACCAAGGACGCCACGATGTCGTCGCCGGGAAGCCCGCCATCGCGGTACGTGAACTGGTCCGACGACGATTCGCCGCCCGTTCGCGGAGTGATGACGAACGGCGGGTTGGATACCACCAAGCCGAACTTCTCTCCCGCTACCGGTTCCAAGAGCGATCCAAGCCGTAGGCTTACCCGACGTTCCAGGTTGTCCGGGTCCAACTCCAGTTCTGCGGCGTTCAGAAGAAGGTTGAATCGGGTGAACGCGAGTGCCCTCTCCGAGATGTCCGTGGCTGTGACGTGCTCGCAGTGATGAAGCAGGTGGAAGGTCTGGATACCGCAGCCGGTGCCCACGTCCAGCGCTCGCTTGGTGTGCTTCCTGTACGTGGTTTGGACCAGCGTTGTGGAGGCACGTCCGATTCCCAGGACATGGTCGTGCCTCAAGACTCCTGGCTGCTGGTGGGCAGCGAGGTCGCTGGCAACCCAGAGCTCTGCACCGCCACTGCCATCCGTGTTGGCGTCCCAGCCGTAGGGGCGCAGGTCCACCTTGGCGTGGGCCATTCCTGAATCGACGGTGATCAGCCCCAGTTCCTCAAGGCCTTTCGCACGGGTACGGGGGAGAGCGGAATCGATGTCCGCAACTGACTGTGGAACGGCGAGCAGCCAGAGACGAACAATGACAGCCTGTGATCTGAGGGCAGGGTCCTGGGAGTCCATGAGCCTCTCACTGGCAAGGAGTGCGGGAATCAACTGGTCCCTGCCGAGTGCTTCTGAGGAGGATGTCCCCAAGAGTTCAGCCACACCGTCCACTGTGTAGTTGAGGGCACGAAGGTCTGCGGCGAGCGCCGAAAGCAGTTCGGGGCGGTCACTGCGGGGAGCATCGTCAATGTTGCCGGCAGTAAAGGAGGAAGCTGAGTCAGTCACCTTGCAAGTGTAGGGGCGGCACACCCTGCCGTTGGATCGTAAACCTGCGGCATGTGGACAACGGCCCCCGTTTGAACCCGGTAGCGTTGGATTCATGCTCAACTTCTCCTCCACAAGGCGCCGTGCGGGCCTTGTTGCCATCACCGCCGCGGCATTGCTGGGGGTCTCCGGCTGCCAGGCACCGGCCAACATTGAAGATGCGGACGTTCCTGCTTGGAAGGAAAAGATCCTGCCAGCGGCCAGCGGCGTGGTGTTGGAGGACTCCGGGAAGATCCTCAACCGGAATCCGTTGGTCAAGGAATCCCCCAACGTTCCTGGTGGAAGCTACACCCTCACCATGGCATGCGATGGGGGCGGGAAAGCGTACTTCGCTGTTTCCTCCAGCGGCACAAAGATCGCGGACGCGGCGGCGGCATGCAATGGCGGCCTTGATGTGGTGAAGATCAAGGTGCCCGGCGCTGGTCCCCTCAGCATCTCGACGAGCAGCGTTGATGCTCCGCTGATCTTCGCCTATCACGTGGTTCCTGCCGCGGCCTAAGGCCTGCGCACACCAGCTCCGATGGGCCTTTGGCCAGTGGCTTTCCGGGCGTAAAGTCAGTGCATGGGCAGCAAGGCAGCTCGCTCGGTGATGCCACAGCGGCTGGCGAGGGCCGCCGTCGTCATCATTGTTGTGCTGGGCGGCAGCCTGACGGCGTGCGAATACACCTATGACGAGGGCGGAAGGCCGGATGCCAGCCCCACCTCCACAGCGGGAAATGTAGTCCTGCCGCCCGATCCGGCCCTGGAGGAGACCGTCACAGGCGAGGCACTCGAAGAGTGGGCGAAATCGGCCTTGCCCGAGTCCCAGGGGCAGTCGTTCTACTCAAGCAGCGGGTACCTCAATCCCGGCGAGTCCAAGTCTGAGCAAACAGTGCAATTGCCAGGTGGCACGTATGCGGTGACGCTGGCCTGCCGTGGCACGCGCCGGGTGACGTTCTCCGTCAAGGTGGGCGAAGTGGAACTGGTAAACCTGACGCTTGGGTGTGCCAATGCGCGCGTGAGCGTGGTCCAACTGGAAGAGGACGCCATCCTGTCCATCACGGTGGGTACCCGGTCTGATGCCAATTTCACCTACCGGGTGAGCCGGCTCTAATTCGGATTGTCAGGCCGCTTCGCAGCCTCCGGGGCAGCGGAGTGTTTCCGGGCTGGAGGCACACTCCTGACAGTACAGAGTTAAAGTACGGCAACTAAGGTTGGAGCAGTTCTCGAACTTGTTGGTGGGAGCAGAGCAGCGGACGCACTCCCCGATGGTCTTGGCTTCCTCACTGAACTCGACGTGCATGCGTTTGTCGAAGACGTACAGCGAGCCCTCCCAGAGGCCTTTGTCCTTGAACGTCTCGCCGTAACGGACGATCCCTCCATCCAACTGGTAGACCTCTTTAAAGCCCCTGTTGACCATCAGGCTGGAGAGTACTTCGCAGCGGATGCCCCCGGTGCAGTAGGTGACAACCGGCTTGTCCTTGAGGTCGTCATACTTGCCCGAGTCGAGTTCCTTGATGAAATCGTGGGTGGTGTCCACATCCGGAACGATTGCATCCTTGAACTTGCCGATCTGGGCTTCGAACGCGTTCCGGCCATCGAAGAACACTACGTCTTCGCCACTGGACTTCTTGGCATCCACCAGCGCGTGAAGTTCCTCGGGTTGGAGGTGCTTTCCGCCGCCCACCACGCCGTTGGCGTCCACCTTCAGTTCGCCCGGTGCACCGAACGACACGATCTCATCGCGTACCTTGACGCTGAGGCGCGGGAAGTCTGCAGCGCCTCCCTCCGACCACTTAAAGTCGATGTCGTGAAAACCCTTGTACTCGCGAGTGGTCTTCACGTACTGCTTCATGTTGTTGAGCTCGCCGCCCACTGTGGCGTTGATGCCGTCCTTGGATATGAGGATCCTGCCGGTGAGGCCCAGTTTTTCGCACAGGGCACGCTGCCACAGACGCACGGCGTCAGGGTCGGCGATCGGGGTAAAGCCATAGAAGAGCACAATTCGGTTCAAAGCCACTATTAAAGGGTACTTGGTGCAGTAAAATCCGTTCGTTCCGCGCGGCGCCTGCGGCCGGAAGTCACAATTCCATAAGCAACGATCACCGGGCTGACGTGGCTCTGTTGCTTCATGGTGCGCTGGCATACTCTCTCTACATGAGTCCAGACGCCTTGGTTGAAGACATTGCGCACCTCTTGGAAGTCTGGGTAGCCGGCTGGTCCGGCTGCCGCGGCTATGAGTTACGCCAAGAGGGCCGCTTCCCTGCCGCACTTCGTGCCGACAAAACCGGTGACTGGGAGTATTTCGCCCATGATCCGTCGGACGAAGAGTTCGCCGCCCTTGCGGACAAGACCGCAGAATCCCCAAACCGGATCCTGACGGTACTCACTAACGACGTCCAACGGTATAAATACCTCGCTGAGCAGCGCGGACTCACCGTGACGTCCGCATCCCAGACCATGATGATCGTGGACATGGAAACCCAGGATTCCGAGGATCCATGGCTCCCTGACGACGATTTGGAGCTCGCTACTTCCGAATCCAACGGCGTCCACCACGCGGTAGTCCACTCTGGTGAACAGGTTGCTGCCAGCGGCCGGGTCTACGTCGTCAATGGCACCGCCGTTTTCGACAAGATCGTCACCGAGCCTGATTTTCAGCGCCGTGGCCTGGGCAGCTTCATCATGAAGGCCCTTGCGGCCCAAGCTTTCGCGCACGATGTCGAAAACGGGCTTTTGTTGGCATCCTTGGACGGCCAAAAGCTTTACTCCCATCTGGGCTGGGATGTGGTGTGCCACGTCCTCATGATGTCCAGCGGCACCGAAGGATCGGACCTGTCGGGAGCCTAGAAACCCCTGCCAACAGCCAAGCCCGACGGCGGCGCTCCAAAGGTGCCGCCGTTGGCGTCCCCGCACAGTGACAGAATGATTCGGTGGCTGCACCAAATTCACTGATCTCCTTACTGGGCCGGACGCCGGACCCTGAGCAGTTGCGCCATGTCCACACCATCCCGGCCCGAAAAGCCGTCAATGAGCCGTGGCCTGACTGGGTCCACCCGGATGTGGTGGCAGCGTACGGCACCCTGGGCATCCACGAACCGTACCGGCACCAGATTCAAGCGGCAGATCTTGCCCATTCCGGACAGCACGTCGTCATCGCCACCGGAACTGCGTCCGGAAAGTCGCTCGCCTATCAGCTGCCGGCGTTGGATGCGATCCACCGTTCGGAGCTGCGAGTCCTGTCTGATCCCGGAAAGATCCACGACGACGGCGCAGTCACGCTCTACCTGTCCCCTACCAAGGCCCTGGCAGCAGACCAGCTCGCAGCGATCCGCTCGCTTAAACTGCCTACGGTCCGGGCAGAGACGTACGACGGCGACACCGACGTGTCGTCCCGGCGTTGGATCCGTGACCACGCCAATTTCATCCTTGCCAACCCTGACATGCTGCACTTCGGCATCCTTCCCAACCACACATGGTGGGCCCGGTTCTTCCGACGGCTGCGTTACGTCATCGTGGACGAAGCACATAGCTACCGAGGTGTGTTCGGCTCGCACGTGGCCAATTTGATGCGGCGCCTGCGCCGGATCTGTGCTTACTACGGTGCGGGCACCTCCTTCCCTGAACCTGTCTTCATAGCTGCTTCCGCCACCGCTTCCGATCCCGGGGTCTCCTTTGGCCGGCTCATTGGCGCTCCCGTCCGGGAAGTTTCCGAAGACTGTTCTCCACACGGGTCCACTACGGTGGCCTTCTGGGAGCCGGCCCTGACCGAGGTCAAAGGCGAGAACGGTGCCAAACAGCGGAGGACAGCGGTAGCTGAAACCGCGGATATCCTGGCCAACCTCGTCTCGTCACGCGTCAGGACCATCGCGTTCATCAAGTCACGTCGCGGCGCAGAGTCCATTGCCTCCATCACCAAGAGACTGCTGGATGAGGTGGATCCCAGCCTTCCGGGGCGGGTGGCCGCCTACCGGTCGGGTTATTTGCCCGAGGAGCGGCGGGCTTTGGAGCAGGCTTTGAGGTCAGGGCAGTTGCTGGGGGTCTCCAGCACGTCCGCTTTGGAACTTGGCATAGACATTTCGGGGCTTGATGCCGTACTGGTGGCCGGTTGGCCGGGTACCAGGGCCTCGCTCTTTCAGCAGATTGGCCGTGCGGGGCGCGCGGGGCAGGATGCCATTGCGGCCTTTGTGGCCAGCGATGATCCGCTTGATACCTATCTGGTGAACCACCCGGAGGCGATCTTTGACGTCTCCGTGGAGGCCACGGTCTTCGACCCCGGCAATCCTTACGTTCTTGGCCCGCACTTGTGCGCGGCGGCGGCCGAGTTGCCGATCGGCCCGGCGGAGCTGGATCTCTTCGGCCCCACTGCCGAGGGTCTCCTTGATCGCTTGGTGGTCCAGGGCTATCTTCGCAAGCGTCCCGCGGGATGGTTCTGGACCCACCCCGAGAGCGCTGCGGGGATGGTAAACCTCCGGGCCGACGGAGGCGGGCCCGTCAGTATCGTTGACGCCGAGACGGGGTCCCTCTTGGGAACCATGGACTCGCCACAGACGCACTATCAGGCCCATACAGGTGCCATCTATGTCCACCAAGGTGACAGCTACCTTGTGGAGGACCTCAATGAAACCGATCACTGCGTGATGGTCCGCCGGGTGAATCCGGACTTCTACACCACCGCCCGGGATGTAACCCAGATCGAGGTCCTTGAAACCTCGCGATCGGTCCAGTGGGGTGATATCACCGTGCACTTTGGCGACGTCAAAGTAACCACCCAAGTGGTCTCTTTTCAGCGCAAGGCCTTGATTTCGAACGAGATCCTCGGTGAAGAACCCCTCGATTTGGGAGCCCGGGACCTGTTTACCAAGGCTGTGTGGTTCGTGGTGGACAACCGTTCGCTGCACGGAGCCGGGCTAGTGGAAGCGGAGTTCCCCGGGGCACTTCACGCGGCTGAACATGCCGCCATTGGGCTGCTCCCCCTGGTGGCATCCAGTGACCGTTGGGACATCGGCGGCGTCTCTACCGCCCTGCACGCCGACACAGGGGTGCCAACGATCTTCGTTTACGACGGCCACCCCGGTGGTGCTGGTTTCGCTGAGCGGGGCTTTGAAAAGGCCAAGATTTGGCTGACCGCCACCCGGGAGGCAATCAAGGCCTGCGAGTGTGATGCCGGCTGTCCGTCCTGTGTTCAGTCACCTAAATGCGGCAACAAGAACAACCCTTTGGACAAGGCAGCCGCCATCACACTCCTCGATGTGTTGTTGAAGGACGCCAGCTAGGTGCCTATGGAGGAGGTCCTGCCCGTGCGCGGCCCATGGCAACGCCCCAGCGGAAGGGTTTTGCCAGCTCAGTGCCGACCTCCACAACGTTCCCGCCGACTACCGTGCAAGACGTGAGCCTCACATCGTGCTTCGCGGCCACGTCAGCAGCGACGGCACAAGGTTCCCCGGAAGCAAGACCACGGGCAGCATCTGCTGCTGCAAGAGCCGCCAGATCAGCTGCCGATGCAGCCCGGGATGCCATAACCCCTGCCTGAGCGAGGAAGAGCAGTCCAAGAAGCATCGCCATGACCACGGCCCCAAGTCCCAAGGCGAGCACGGTTCCGCCCCCGCGCTCACTCTTGGTATTCAACACCTTCTTCACGAGGTGCCCGCTTCTGCCCGCGCTGTCGCGGAAGCTTTCAGCGTCCAAGGTATAAGCGGGCCCAAGGCTCCGCCTACTGGCGACGAAGCTGTCACGGTCAGCCACTCGCCGTCGTCGGTCAGCATCGCGCTAACGTCGTCTCCGGCAAGTCGCTTGACGATCCCTTCCACCGACCCGGTCGTCTCGCCCCGGGCCGATGCGCGCGCTCCAGCCCTGGCTGCTTCCTCCAGTCGAAGTTGGGTGATACCTGCGGCACCGCCTGCCAGAAGGAACGCCAGGAGCAACACAACGGCCGGTAGGGCGACGGCGAACTCCGCAGTGACAGCGCCCCGTTCCGCCTCTTCCCGAAATAGTCTCCCGCGGGCAGGCAGCACATCCGTCATGGCAAGGACAACGCCGTACGAATCAGGTTGAGCAGGAAGCCTCGGACCTCCTCGCTCCGAAGGATGACCACAAGGAGACCCGCGAGCCCAACAGCAGCAAGGGTGGCTATGGCGTACTCGGCCGTGGCCATGCCCACTTCCGAACCCATCAGCCTTGTCCTTGCCCGGAAGCCATCGCCAGCAAGTGGCGTGTCCTCGAACTCCTCAAGATCGTCGAATCCCGATTCAAACTGCCCGAGTTCGTCCTCGAGATCGAATCGCTCGAAGTCGTTGTGCTCAAGCTCGTACTCCGAGAGCTCGTATACCCGGGTTGTCTCCGGTTCTCCGGAAGGAATCTTCGGGTCCTCAAGGAGAGCCGGCAGATCACGGAGAATCTCAGGAAGCGTAGTGGACAGTGTTTTCATAGTGGATTCCTTTCAAGAAGTGCCAGCGGGTCTGCCGACAGAACCGACTCTTCCGTGGCGTGGAGTAACCGGAAAGAAGTCGATTCCCGCAAGTGGATAACCACGACTGAATGGCTGGATGTGGAGGAAAGGTTGGGGTTCATCTGGAGCAGGCTTGCCTCCGCATTCATCCAGAGGGAATCATGGCGATCAGGACGGGAACGATTCCAAGGCAGATAAAGGCCGGCAACGAGCACAGACCCAAAGGCACCACAAGCTTTACTCCCAGGGCGGCTGCCCGCTTCTCCGCGGCCCGGAACTGCTCACGCCGTTCCCTTGCGGCCTGTGCATAGAGGATGGACGCAGACGGCGCGCCAGTCAGTGCTGCGAAGGCCAACGCATCCTTGAGGCGGGCTACTTCGGGCACGTGTGTTGTGGGGGTCCGCCAGGCAGTCTCCCAGTCGGCACCAAGGGTAAGTGCGGCAACAACTGGCCGGAGTGATTGCCTGATGGGTGGGGAGGCACACTTTGCGATGAGTTCCAGTGACCGCCCTATTCCAGCTCCGGCATCGAGCATCGAGGCCACCAGCTCCAGCATCATTGCCGTATCGCGGAGTCCGTCCGCTGCCGGATCAGCATCGACTGCCGGCAATGACCCCGTCGGCGCTTCAGCCTCCCTGCCACGGGAACGTAACCTCGTCCTCAGCCGCGCGGGTGCTGCGAAGCTGATGAAAGCGGCGAGGGCCATGACCACCATCATCACCAACACTGGAACTCCCGGCATCAGTGGCCTCCAGCCGCAGACGCGACGAGCCGTGAGGACCACATCCTGCCGGCCACCGTTAGGAGGAGTCCAGCCGCGAACGTGGCAACTCCCAGGAAGTTGTTCAGCAAAATCCCCAACGGATCCACGCCCAATGCCATCCCGAGACCAAGCCCGAAGACCGGGAGCCACGACAACAGGCGAACGGTAGCCTTTGGCCCTGCGAGCGCCGTCTGGCGGGCGGCTTCGGAGTCTTCTTCGGCTTCCAGTTGGGCTGCGAATCGGGTGAGGACGCCAGCTAGGGGGCAGCCGCTGGTTTCCGCGATGTCCAAGCATGCTGCCAGTTCCATCCACACTCGTCGTTCTGAACTTCCGCGCCCCGGATACGCCTTGGCTGCCGTGACACGGATGGCTTCAGCAGGAGAATTTCCCACAGTCGACGCTGCCCGTGCTGCTGCCAATACTTTTACCGACTCGTTCGACATCCCGGTGTTTCCCTTCTGCACCGCTGCGGCCGTGCCGCCGTCCGTGATGTGCCGGGAACCGTGGACACTCCATAGCTCTTCCCACAACTTGGACGTTCCCCGCCCGCCGCGAAGAAGGGCGGCGAGCTGTTGCACCAGCACCACAAGTGGCAAAGGCTCGGTCCGATTTCGTCGTGAGCGGCCGGGCCACACCCCCACGTGAGCCTTGGTACTCCCATTCCGGACTGTCGGGCCCTCCAGGCTCGTCCGAATTCGTCGGCTGCCGGCACCATGGCCCCTGAGCTGCAGCCATGCCGCAAGTGCAGCAACGAAAACGAATGCCCCAATCATGGGCCGTCCCCGCTTTGTGGCACAAAATCATCTGGTGTCGAGTAATCGTTCACTCCAAGCGGCGCCAGGGAGAGCCTGACGCCGAGTTCTGGCCACGCTGGCCCGTATGTCATGCCTGACGGACCCCAGCACAAGGCCGGCACCACCTTCTGGCCCGCCTGTGTATCGGCCACTACGCCAATGGATGCCACTTTCCGCCCCGATGAAGATCTGTCTACGTGAATCACGACGTCCAAGGCACTGGAGACCTGCAATCGGACGGCTTCGGCGTTCAAACCAGCCAGGGCGCCGAGGGCCACCAATCGTGCTGGCACAGCCTCGGCAGTGTTGGCGTGAATCGTGCCGCCGCCGCCGGTGTGGCCGGTGTTAAGCGCAGTCAGCAGTTCACGGACTTCGGCGCCTCGGCATTCTCCTACAATCAGCCTGTCCGGCCGCATGCGTAGTGCTTGGCGGACCAGCTCTCCGAGGTCCAGGGCTCCTCCACCCTCAAGGTTTCCATGGCGCGACTCGAGCGTCACTACATGTGGGTGGACGGGGTTGAGCTCGGCGGCGTCCTCGATGAGCACCAAACGCTCTGCCGGATGGCTCAACCCGAGCATTGTGGAGAGCAGCGTTGTCTTTCCTGAGCCCGTTGCACCGCTGATGAGGAAACTCAGTTTGTGCGCCATGATGGCACGCAGAACCGACTCGCCGTGCGCAGAGAACATTCCGCTTTCCCTCAACTCGGTCAGGGTGAACACCTCTTCCCGGCGGATGCGGATGGACAGCAAGGTGCCCGCCGTTGATATCGGCGCGAGGACCGCATGCACCCGGTATCCGCCCTTGAGTCGGACGTCCACGCAGGGAGAACCGTCATCCAGTCTCCTGCCCCCGGCTGAAACCAAGCGCGTGGCCAGTGACTTGATCTGTTGTTCAGTGTCGAAGTGGACCCCTGAACGTTCCAGACCGTTCCCACGGTCCAACCAGACTGAATCGGGTCCGTTGACGAAGATGTCAGTGACGGCCGGATCCTGGGCGAGGTGTTGGAGGGGTCCCAACCCGTTCAGTTCGGCATTGATGGATTCCGCAGCTTCCAACGCCCCGGCAGTACCCAGCAATCTGCCGCTCGCCTGCACAGCTGCTGCCACCGTAGACGGTGTGACGGGTCCGTTCCCTGCGAGCACTGATTCCCGCACCGTCTCAAGAAGGACGGCATCCAGCCTGCGGCCCTGCCGACGTCGGGTTTCCTCGGCGAAGCGGCTCATTGGATGGCGCCGTTCGACTCCAGCACAGAGTTGAACTCCAGCACAGAACCGGCGAAACGGCTGATCGGTTTTCGGCGTCCGAATTCCAGCAACCGTCCTCGTTCAGTGCCTGCCGTCACGCCGCGTATCTCGGGAAGGATACCCACCAGGGGCAATCCCAAAGACTCGGAAATCAGCGAAGCGTCCACGGAGGCGGCACCGGTTCCACGGACCAGAAGTCCGACGTCGACGGGTGGTAGATCGTCGAGGACACGTGCAGCCGCCACGGCACATTTGAGATGAGGTTTGCTCAGCAGCAGGATCCTGTCGCAGTCCCACGCGAGAGTCCCCAACCCTTCCCGGCTGCGCCCGATGTCCACCAGGACGAGTTCGAAGCTTCGGCGTGCGGCGTCAACCACCGCAGCTACAGCACCGGCCGCGGGAATATGGACCGGTTCCCGGGTCCCGGGCCATGACAAATAGGCGAACCCACCGGCCACGGGCAGTGAGTCCCGGAACTGCGAAGGATCGATGCTGCCGCGGGTTTCGGTGAAGTCGGGCCACCGCAGGCCTGGAATCTCATCAGCCGTTACCGCCAGTTCAAGGCCTCCACCCCAGCGGTCACCATCGATGAGCAACGTGCTGATGCCATGTCCTGCCGCAGCTTGGGCCAGCCAAATGGCGGTGGTTGTAGCTCCCGCCCCGCCACTGCCGCCGATGATACCCATGACCGTGCCCCCTGGATCTGGAGAGCCGGACATGCTGAGGTGTTCAGCGAGCCAGGCAGCAGCCTCAGGAAGGACGGCTACCCGTTCAGCCCCCAGCGCAGCAGCTAGACGCCATAGCCCGTCACCTTCAGAGGTTTTGCCGAGCAACACTGTGGGAGCCCTTCGCCGCGGCGGAAGTTCGCGGATATCACTACCCACCAAAACGACGTCGGCGTTGTCCCAACCATGGACGGCGTCCGCCACGTCAATGGCCGTTCTCAGGCTTCCGCCTGCCGCCGCGACTATCCGTTTGGCCTCTTCCTGAAGGTAAGGGTCGCCCGAAACGAGCAGTATCCCGACGGCGTCGCGAGGCACCCAGGATCCGTCCGCGTCCCCCTGCGCTGCCTGGGTGCTGCTATGCCCGTGGTGCTTGCTGGTTTCCCTGTGCCGACGAATTCTCTTGCTCATGGCATCCACACTGGTTGAATCGGCCGGGACTCATAAGGTCTTTATTCCCTTATGTGCACAACCGGGGACGGTCGCAACTGTGGAGGAACAGCCACTCACCACCACAGCACCACTCCGCACAGGGCAGAATGGACACCATGTATTTGCTGCTCGCCGCCCACCAGGAAGGCGCAGCCATACAACGGATCTCCCCCACCGGAAAGGCAACTGCCGACGCGCGTGTGGTCACCCGTGGTGAGTTGCCCGGCGTCGTGCGTGAATTTGAAAGGCAACGGCCCCGCTGGGTGTGGCATCGAGCCCAGGATTGGTATCCGGAACTGCTGACCCATGGCCTGGAACTGGAGCGTTGCCACGACCTGGCGCTTTGCGGAGCCATTCTTGCCCACTCTGAATTCACGGCGCATACGGACTACGCCAAGCATGCGGTCAAGCTCACTCAGGACGACGACTCAACACCACCACGGGCTCTGCAGCCCCCGCCACCGCCCGTGGACCAAGGCGCACTCTTCGAAGACCTGTCACCGTCCAACCCCAAAGCGGGGTTGGCTGAACTCAGGGAGGAGTTCGCTGCCCAGCAGCACGCCATCTCTCAGGTCCCTGCGGACCACCAGCAGAAACAACGCCTGCAGTTGCTGCTGGCCGCGGAGTCTGCGTGCGCCATAATCGCCATCGAGATGCAGCACGCCGGTGTCCCGTGGCGAGAAGAACTGCACCAACAGATCCTTGCCGATGTTCTTGGGCCCAGGCCGCCGCTCGGGCAGCGGCCTCCGGCACTCGAGGCTCTCTGCGCCGAGCTTCGGAGTATCCTCAACTCCCCCAGCCTGAATCCGGACTCCCCGCAGGACCTCATGCGTGCCTTGCACCGGAACGGAATCGAGGTTAAAAGCACCCGTCAATGGGAGCTTCAGGAATCGAAACACCCCGCCATCCAGCCCCTGCTCGCCTACAAGAAACTTTCCCGCCTGCACACCGCCAACGGCTGGTCCTGGCTGGACGCATGGGTACGTGACGGGCGGTTCCACCCGGAGTACGTGGTGGGCGGGGTAGTGTCCGGCCGCTGGGCTTCACGCGGTGGTGGTGCGCTCCAGATCCCGCGTAACATCCGGGCAGCGGTCCATGCGGACCCGGGCCACAAACTCATCGTCGCCGACGCCTCGCAATTGGAGCCGAGAGTCCTCGTGGCACTGGCGCAAGACACGAAAATGGCAGAGGCAGCCCGTGACAAGGACCTCTACGCAGGCATCGCAGCTCAAGGCTTTGGCGGTGACCGCGCCAAAGCAAAGATTGCGCTATTGGGAGCCATCTACGGCGCAACCACGGGCGAGTCGGGCAGGCTCATGCCGCAGCTCACGCGAACCTATCCCCGCGCCGTCGGATTCGTGGAGCAGGCGGCTCGTGAGGGCGAAGCGGGCCGGACAGTCACCACGCGGCTGGGCAGGAGCAGCCCACCGCCGTCGGCCGGTTGGTTGCGGAGCCAACAGTCCACCACCGCTGACGAACAGCGCCGCGCTGACAACCTGGCCAGGTCCAGGGGCCGCTTCACCCGCAACTTCGTGGTCCAAGGCTCGGCTGCTGAGTGGGCGGCGTGCTGGCTCGCGGAATTACGACGGCGGCTGCGGGCTTCGCGCGCAGAAGGCTCACCTATTGGCGAACTCGTATTCTTCCTGCACGACGAAGTCATGGTTCACGCACCCGACCACGCGGTGGACGCCTCCATCCAGGCCATTGAAGAAGCGGCTACAGCGGCAAAGGAACTCATGTTCGGGCGGATACCCGTGGAATTTCCAGTGAGTATCGCCGTCGTCGATTCCTACGACAAAGCGAAATAGACGGACCATAGCGGGAAGCCGTGGGACTATCCAGTCACATCTCGCTGTATGAGCCGGGATGACCCGTCAGTTAGCCGTACTGCAAAGTAACTTTAGTTCGTCCGCGGTTCTGGATACTTTCACTATGTGGATAGTTTTGCTGGTCCACATATGTGTGCAAGGAAGCATCAAAGGGGGAAGCATTTCGATGGCTGGCAGGTTTGAAATTCTCAAGGACAACAACGACGGTTACCGGTTCCGCCTGACTGCGGCCGATGGAACCGTCGTGGCCGTATCACCAGCGTTCACGCATCTCGAGGGTGTAGTTGCCGGCATCAACGCCGTGCGGGAAAACGCCGCAACGGGACTGATCGTGGACCGATCGACGACGGCCCGCAAGGCTGCCTAGACAGGCACCAGCGCAGGACCAGTCAGGCAAGGGTCCGTTAGAGGTCGATGTCGTGCAGCTTGTCCTTGTCCCAGGGAACGGTCCAGCCCAGTTCGTCAAAGAGGCCACTGAGGACCATCCCGGTGAAACCCCACACCAGCACACCGTTTACGGTGAAACCAGGGCTGGTGTAAGTCCGGCCGAACCGGGAGATGGTGGCTGTGACGCGGTTGACGGGATCCAAAAGGTCGCGCACCGGCACCCTGAAGACCTGGGAAGATTCGGCGTAGTCCACTACGCGAACCGGCGATGGCGCATCCCACCATGCCAGGACGGGCGTCACCCGGAAGTTGCTCCGGATGAGCCCAAGCTCCGGGATGACCCCGAGAACCCGGACACCACTTGCATCCAATCCGGTTTCTTCAACAGCTTCGCGAAGGGCTGCAGCCACAACCGACTCGTCTTCCGGGTCCACGCTGCCGCCCGGGAACGCCACTTGGCCCGGATGGTCATCAAGGGTGTGCGCCCGTTCCAGCAAGAGGACATCGAGATCGGCCGGTGCGAGGGGCCGCCCGGATTCGGCAGGAATGTTGTCCAGCACGCCGAAAAGCATCAGGACTGCCGCGGCCCGGTTGGTTTCGGGGGTGACGGGAAGCTTCTCCCAGAGGGCCGAGTGCTGCTGCTGGCCGTCTGCAAAGCGGGTGACCAACGCGGACAGTTCCTCAAGAGCGGTCACCCGGGCCTCCTTTGCGACTCCATGCGGATCTCCGCGGCCCTGTGCGTCTCGGCCAATAGCTTCTCCAGCAAAGCCTCGTTGCCCGGCGCAAGCTCATACTTCAGGAGCTTGGCTGCCTTAACCGGGTCCGTTTCGCCCTCGCCGTAGCTCGGGCAGAGACTCGCGACCGGGCAGGCACCGCAAGCCGGCTTCCTGGAATGGCAGACCCTGCGTCCATGGAACACCACTCGATGCGAGAGCATGGTCCAGTCCCGGGGTTCAAACAATTCGGCGACATCAAACTCGATCTTCACAGGATCGTCCGAGGCCGTCCACCCGAACCGGCGGGCCAGACGACCGAAGTGTGTATCCACCGTTATCCCGGGAATACCGAACGCATTGCCCAAAACGACGTTCGCGGTCTTGCGCCCGACGCCCGGGAGCGTCACCAAATCTTCAAGACGTCCCGGGACCACGCCGTCGTACTCATCCACAAGCCGTGTGCTGAGCGCCAGCACGTTCCGCGCTTTGGCCCTGAAGAAGCCCGTCGGCTGGAGTATTGTCTCCAGCTCTACGGGATCCGCTTCAGCCATGGCGCGGGCATCCGGATACCGGGCAAACAGGATTTTGGTGACCTGGTTAACCGCCACATCTGTGGTTTGGGCCGAGAGGACCGTGGCCACCACCAGCTCAAAGGGGTTCCTGAAATCCAACTCCGCATGCGCGTAGGGATACTTGTCGGCGAGGACCCTGTTGATCTTGCGTGCCCGGCGTTTGAGCGCGAGCAGCGAACCAGCTTCAGCGATGGCCACGGTGTCCCTGCTTAGCCGCGTTCGATGTTGCTGAGCTCCCGAAGAACCCCAACCTTGCCGTCAGTGTCCTGGACCAGGAATTCATGGCCGCGGTCCTCCAGCGCCAGGACCCATCCACCTGGTTCGATGGTGAACGCCGGAGCGCCCGTGTGTTCGTCGTAAGCAGTCCGTGGCTGGGCGACGGCGAACCAGAAGGCCTCGTACTGTGGCGCATCGGATTCCTCCGGACGGCTGGCCGGATCCACGGTGGCGCCAATCGAGTCGCTGACCCTTCGCGTGTCACCGGAGACTATGGGCGTGGCCATAGTGGCAGCCCATGGCTGCTGCCCCGCCGGTTGCGCAGCGTGCTGGGTGGTGGCTGGCTGCGCAGCGTGCTGGGTGGTGGCTGGCTGCGCAGCGTGCTGGGTGGTGGCTGGCTCGGGAGTCGAGTCCGGAGCCGTCACCGGGGCGTCCTTCGCGCCCGACTCTCCAGCAGGCTCTGCACTCTCAGGCGAAGACATGGCTGGAGAAGCGCCTGCACCGGACGGCGCAGGAGCAACAGCGGGAGAAGTCGCAGGGGCACCGACTGCAGGGCTGGTGGTTGCAGGGCCAGTAATGTCTGCGGGCTTGGCGTCAGCCGCATGCACGACGGCGGGGGTTTCGGTTGCGGGGGACGGCGTTGTTCCGTAGCTGGCCGGCGGAGCGAAGGGGCTGGAGCCTGTGGTGGCACCTGTACCAGGAGCCCCCGCGCCGGGAGCACCAGTGGAGGCTGCGGCGGCCGCGGTACCAGAAGCATGGGCTACCGGAGCTTGGTAACCGGGCGTCGATCCCTGGAATCCAGGGGTTGATCTGACGGTCTCGGACGGCTTCGGCGTTTTAGGGGCCTTCGGCTCTTTGGGGGCAGCCGGCTTGCGGCTGGGCACAGCTGACTCGCGGGCAACAACGTGCGCCGGCGTTTCAGCACGGCCCTTGAAATCAGCGGAAAGCCACGGAAGGTGGGGAGCCAGGACCGTGGCAGCCAGCAGGCCTACAGAACCGACCAAACCCAGCAGGACGCTGCCATTGAACGAGTTGGCAATGGTGAGGAAGAACAAGGGAAAGGCGAACGAGGCCGTGACGGAAGCGAACTGGTCGACGGACAGGGAGCCAACGCGGACGATGGTGCCCGGCTGCAGCCTGCGGGCCACGAAGAGCGCCACCACAACCAGCGGCAGGATGATGCCCAGCAGCAGGAAGAACAGGTTTCCGAGGTTCCAAAGGTTGTAGCGCGCCCCGAACATTGGCAGGAGTGACGCCACGAACATCAGGAGCGTGAAGCCGAAAACGGTAAGGTCCCGGATGGTGAATGGGCCGGCGACTGCGTCATACTTGGCAGCGTCATTCTTAGCAGCAGCGTCGTTCTTGCGTGCGTCGTCTTTGGCAGCAGCGTTGCCACCTGCAGCGGTGGCCGTTCCAGCCGTGGTGTCCGGTCCCGTCGGCTGTGAGTCGTGCGGTCCTGGGCTCAGCTGGTTCATCTATTTCTCCTTCGTACGGCGGCGCCTTGGACAGTCCGGCCCGGCAACCTCCGCGGGGATTCCGCGGAGAACCGGACACACCAGAAGTGCGTCCCAAGACTTCTTCAGCCTATGCCACCCCACTGACAGGGTTCTAGCTGAAAACGGCCATACAGCTTCGCCCACAGCAAACTCCAAGGTTCCTTACAGAGTGCGGCCCACGTTTACCCCGTCAACAGCGGCAGCCCAGGCCAGCCGCCGTCGTCATGTAAGCGGTTACTCACTGCCCAAGCCGCCATTCGTCGCTAAATCCGCGCCGCTCGCTGCCGCATTTGTGACGACGCACACGTAGGACTTCCCAAAGCGATAGTGTTGATGCCGGACAGCACTCTGCGGACCCTTGAGGGCCGCGCTCGACGCCGACGACGGCCCGGGCGGGGACCTCACGGCAGGATCCGCGCAGCAAAGATCGATGAATGATGAGGTTCACCATGTCCCAGGACACCACCGGATCCACGGCCACCGCTGCAGCTTCAACTGCGCAGAACGGTCCCGCCGCACACGTTGAGGCGCTTGAAAACCTCCTCCACGAGAACCGCAAGTTCGCGCCGTCGGCAGAGTTCGCTGCTAACGCCGTCACTAGCGCTGACGTCTACAAAGAGGCAGAAGCGGACCGTCCCGCGTTCTGGGCCAAGCAGGCCCGCGAGCTGTTGAGCTGGGACAAGGACTTCACCGAGGCGCTGGACTGGTCCAACCCGCCGTTTGCCAAGTGGTTCGTCGGCGGCGAAGTCAACGCCGCGTACAACGCGTTGGATCGCCATGTGGAGAACGGCTTGGGCGACCGCGTTGCCATCTACTTCGAAGGCGAGCCCGGCGACACCCGCACTTACACGTACGCGGAACTGACCGAAGAGGTCAAGAAGGCTGCCAACGCCTTCGAGTCCCTCGGTGTGGCCAAGGGTGATCGCGTGGCCGTGTATCTGCCCATGATTCCCGAGGCCGTCATCACGCTCCTTGCCTGCGCCAGGATCGGTGCCGTGCACTCCGTAGTCTTTGGCGGATTCTCCGCTGACGCCCTGCGCTCCCGGATCGAAGACGCCGAAGCCAAGCTCGTGGTCACCGCCGATGGCACCTACCGCCGCGGCAAGCCGAGCGCGCTGAAGCCGGCCGTGGACGAAGCCCTGTCCAAAGAAGGTCATACGGTTCAGAACGTGGTTGTGGTCAAGCGCAACGGCGAGGACGTCAACTGGGTAGAAGGACGCGACCTCGGGTGGAGCGAAACCGTAGATAAGGCCTCAACCGAGCACACCGCCGTCGGGCATGACTCCGAGCACCCGCTGTTCATCCTCTACACCTCCGGCACCACGGGCAAGCCCAAGGGCATCCTGCACACCACCGGCGGCTACCTTACGCAGGCCGCGTACACGCACAAGGCCGTGTTCGATCTCCACCCCGAAACGGACGTTTACTGGTGCACGGCCGACGTCGGATGGGTCACCGGCCACTCCTACGTCACCTACGCTCCGCTGATCAACGGCGCCACGCAGGTCATTTACGAAGGCACCCCGGACTCCCCCCACCAGGGCCGCTGGTGGGAAATCGTGGAGAAGTACAAAGTCTCCATCCTCTACACCGCGCCTACCGCGATCCGGACGTTCATGAAGTGGGGCCGGGATATCCCGGACAAGTACGATCTCTCCTCCATCCGCGTCCTGGGCTCCGTGGGCGAATCAATCAACCCCGAAGCGTGGATGTGGTACCGCGACGTCATCGGTGCCAACGCTGGCAAGAACGGTGAAAAGAAGGAACACCCCGCCCCCATCGTGGACACCTGGTGGCAGACAGAAACCGGCGCACAGATGATCGCCCCGCTGCCCGGCGTCACAGCCACCAAGCCCGGCTCCGCGCAAGTTCCGCTGCCCGGCATCGCCGTGGACGTCGTGGACGAAAACGGCCAGTCCGTGGCCAACGGCGAAGGCGGCTACCTGGTGGTCCGCGAGCCGTGGCCCTCCATGCTCCGTGGCATCTGGGGCGACCCCGAGCGTTTCAAGGACACCTACTGGTCCAGGTTCGAAGCCATGTACTTCGCCGGTGACGGGGCCAAGAAGGACGAAGACGGCGACGTCTGGCTCCTGGGCCGCGTGGACGACGTCATGAACGTCTCCGGCCACCGCCTCTCCACCACGGAGATCGAGTCCGCCCTCGTCAGCCACCCGTCCGTCGCTGAAGCGGCCGTGGTGGGTGCCGCTGACGAGACCACCGGCCAGGCCGTGGTCGCGTTCGTCATTCTCCGCGGTGACGCCGTGAACAAGGGCGACGAAACCGTCCTTGAACTCCGCAACCATGTGGGCAAGGAAATCGGCCCGATCGCCAAGCCCAAGCAGCTGCTGATCGTTCCCGAACTGCCCAAGACCCGTTCCGGTAAGATCGTCCGCCGCCTCCTGAAGGACATCGCGGAAGGCCGCGACACCGGCGACGCCACCACCCTGGCTGACCCCGGCATCATGACCCAGATCGCGGAGTCCCTCCGTAAGTAAGTAGTTCACGACGGCGCCGCTCACCTCTCGAGGCGAACGGCGCCGTCGTGCGTTAAGCCGTCCTCCGCGAAGGACTTGCGTGACGCAGGCGTGGCGCCGCCGCGCTGGGCCTGCCGGGCTCTGGAAGCCTCCCACCCTAGACTGGAGCCAGATTCAGCCCCATGTTTGACGAGGTTCCCCAGAAAGGCCCTGATGCTCCAGGCAGCACGCCACTCCGCCATCATCGACGCAGTCCAGCGGGAACGCGTGGTGCGGGTCTCGGACCTCGCGCAATTGCTGGGAGTGTCCCCCATGACTGTGCGGCGCGACATCGAAGCCCTTGAGGAAGCCGGCCGCGTTGAGCGCATCCATGGCGGAGCCAAACTTCCAGGCGATGCGAGCACCCACGAGCCCGGCTTCGAGCTCAAATCCACGCAGCTGCCCGCGGAGAAACACGCCATCGCCGTGGAGGCTGCGTCCCTTGTCCAGGAAGGCATGGCGATCGGCCTCGGCGCCGGCACCACCACCTGGGCCTTGGCAAAGGAGCTCGTTAACGGCCCCCGCATCACCGTGGTCACCAACTCGGTGCGCATCGCAGATCTGTTCCACCACGGTTCCTCATCCGGCCCGGCACGCTTCGGGTCCACAGTGATCCTGATCGGCGGCGAGCGGACGCCGTCGGACGCCCTGGTAGGCCCGATAGCCACATCCTCGCTGAAGCAGCTCCACCTGGATGTTCTTTTCCTGGGTGTCCACGGCATGGACGCCCACGCCGGTTTCACCACGCCCAACCTCCTGGAAGCGGAAACCGACCGCGCTTTCATGGCGTCCGCCCGCAGCACCGTTGTCCTGGCGGACCACAGCAAGTGGGGCGTGGTGGGCATTGCCTCGATCGCCCAACTGGAAGAGGCTGACGAACTGATCACGGACTCGCTGCTTGGTGAAGACGCCCGGCGCGTACTGGCCGAGAACGTTGCAAAACTTCGGATCGCCGAGGCCTAGGAAGCTAGGCTGCTGCCGCCACCCTGGACGAGATAGCCGACCCCAGCAGCAGCACACGGAACGTGCGCTCAGTGGCTTCCTGGAGGAGCATGGCTCCCTCAGCGACAGCACGGTTCAAGTCCATGGGAATGGGGATGATTCCGGCAATGGCGTCGATTCCGGCGGCGTGAACGTCGGCTGCATCCTTGCCAATGGAGCCGGCAAAGGCCAGCACCGGTACTCCGGCCCGCTGTGCACGCCGGGCGACTTCCGCCGGAACCTTGCCGCGGGGCGTTTGGAAATCTATGGCGCCCTCGGCCGTAACCACCAGGTCCGCCTTGGCAATGTGGGCGTCGAGGTCTATCCCGGCGAGCCCGGAATCAAGGAGGAGCTCGAACCTGGGCACCAGCCGTGCACCTACGGCTGCGAGACCAGCACCGAGTCCACCCGAGGCACCGGTTCCCGCTCCGTTCCTCAGGAACTCCTCAGGCGTACCAGTAGCCTCTGCCAGCAAACCGGCCCAATGATCCAAGCCCTTGGACAGTTCTTCCACCTGGTCCGGCGTTGCGCCCTTTTGCGGACCGAAAACCCGAGCCACTCCCTGCGGTCCGCACAGGACATTGAACGGGTTCAGTGCCAACTCCAGCTGGCATGAGGCCAGTCGGGGATCCAGGCCTGAAAAGTCCACTCTGGCCGCGCTGCACAGTGCAGCGCCACCCTCAGGAAGTTCCTGGCCGTGCGCGTCCAGGATTCTGACGCCCAAGGCACGCAAGGCGCCCGCACCGCCGTCGGACGTCCCCGAATCACCGCACCCCACCACGATCCGTTCCACACCCTGATCCAGCGCAGCAAGGATCAATTCACCTACACCGCGGGTGGTGGTCTTCCCTGGATTGCGCATGGTCCCGGGAACCAGGCGGAGGCCTGCCGCTGCTGCCATCTCGACCACTGCCGTGGGCCGGTCCACCTTACCGAGAACAGCGAAGTGTGAATCCACTATGTCTCCAACCGGCCCGGTGACCCGCGCGCGGATGATCTTCCCGGCGGTGGCGCTTGCGAGCGCAGCCGCAGTGCCCTCGCCGCCATCGGCCAGAGGTACTGCGCTGATGCTTACTCCAGGAATAACGCGCCGGATGCCGGCGGAGATAGCCGCTGCCACTTCCACGGCATCAAGGCTTTCCTTGAAACCGGAAGGAGCTACCAAAATCCGTTGCGGGATGGACATGACCATGAGGACACCTGTTTCTAGTGGGTTTATGGCGAATTCTGTGTCTTAAGGGGCGGTAAAGAGAGGCAGGCCGAGCAGCGGCCAGAGGAAAAAGCTGAACAAAAGGACCAGGACGGCGCTCAACGGCGCCAACCAGGCCGAAAGCCTGAGGAGGTCGGCGGGCTCGTAGTTGGGCCTCCCGTCCGTTTCTGCGAAGATGGCCACCGGTTTGGCCGAGCTGGTGAGGGTGTGGCAGAAGCCGGCTGCTGCAGTGGACGCGAAGGCGACCGCCATGGCGTCCACTCCCATAGGCGCTGCCGAGGCCACCACCATGGGAATGAGCACGGCAGAGCGGGCCGACCGCGACTGGATCACCAGATGGGCGGCTGTTGAAGCCAGCACCACAAGCACCACGAACACGTATGGTTTAGCTGCCCCAAAGACGGCAACCGGTCCCAGCATGGACGTGGCCAGCCAGTCCGCTGCTCCGGTGGTCACAAGGCTGGATCCAAGGGCCAAGGTGGCAGCCATGAAGATCAACATGGACCATGGGACTTTCTTGAGGGCAGCTGCCAGCGTGATGGATCCGTAGGAGGGCAGGGAGACTACCAAGGCTCCCATCAGCGCCACCAAAGCCGGGTCCAAGCCGTGGATCGGCTCGGTGCACCAAAGCGCCACCACGGCCGCCAGCAACAGCAGCGAACGCTGCTCATCCAGGTCCAACGGGCCGGTAATGCGCTGTTTGTTGTCTTCCTGCAACTCTTTGAGCCGCACTGCCAAAGGTTCCGCCCGGTCATTTGGCGACGTGAAGAGCCTGACCACCAGCTCCGTGGCCATGAAGGAGGACGCCAAGGCCAGCGGAAGGCCCAACAGCAGCCACGAAGCAAAGTCGAAGCCCGGGTGGCCGGCCGACTGGAGGATTTGGCTAGTGATCAGATGTGCGCCGGCTCCGAGGAAGGACCCTACTGCGGAGAGAAGTATGACGGTGGGGAACAACACGGCGAGCATCTTCACCACCGCAGGTCGGTCCTTGAAGACCTTCCGCAGGGTCAGGAAGATGGGCAGCACCAACGCTGCACGTCCGGAGGTTGCCGGAATTGCGAAGGCGGTTACCACCAGTCCAAGGCAGGATAAGTGCGCCAACTGCCTCACGGAACGGGCACCGGAGATGATGAATGCGGCACCCCTGGCCGCCAAGCCGGTTGACGCCACGGCACTGGCAATGACGAACGCGGCCATCAGCAGCCAAATGGAGTCCTCACCCAGCGCCGCAAAGAGGCTCTCCGTAGGGAGAGTCCCGCTGATGACAAGCGCGACGGCGGCGCCAAGGGCTACGTAGGTGTCCTCCACTGTGGAGAAGATCCAGAACCAGATGGCGGCGACAAAGACGCAGAGCGTCACGGCCGCGTGGCCGTCCAGGCCCCATCCATTGACTGAATTGACGGTCAGCGCCGCCATGATGGCCACTGCAACAAGCAAGGCAATGGCAGCCGAAGGACGGCGGACTCCGAGGACTTTCCGTGCTCCATCCGGTTCAGGCAAGTGCTCCGGACTCTGTGGCGCGGAGCTGTAATAGACCTGACTCATGTCAGCCGGTATCCCGCACCACGGATGGTCTCCAGCCGCTCTGCGCCGATCTTGGCGCGGAGTGCCCGGACGTAAACGTCCACCACATTCGATGCGGGGTCGAAGTCCATGTTCCAGGCGTGGGAGATCAGCTGCTCCCTGCTCAAGACCTGGCCGGGGTGGCGGAGGAATACCTCAAGGAGCGAGAACTCCCGGGAAGTGAGATCGGCTCCGGCATCGCCCACACGGACTCTGCGGCTCCGTAGGTCCAAGATCATATCGTCATGGGCGAGGGTCAGGACCGGAGCGGTGTCCGATTCATCATTCAAGCGCAGACGTATCCGCGCCAGGAGTTCGGCAAACTGGAACGGCTTGGTCATGTAGTCATTGGCGCCGCTCTCCAAACCGTACACGGTGTCCGCCACGGAATCGCTGGCGGTCAGTACGATCACGGGCGTCTTGGAACCCTCACTGCGGAGCCGCTCCAACACTTCGAAGCCGCTGAGCATTGGAAGGCCAATGTCAAGGATGATCATGCCGAACTCGCCGGACCGGGCCAGCAGCAGCGCACTGGCTCCGTCGTCCACAGTCAGGCACGTGTAGCCCGCCGCCCTCAGGCCCTTCTCAATGAAATCGGATATCCGCCGATCATCCTCGGCAATCAGGATCCTGCTCACTTTTGGTGCTCCTTCACTTGATCCAGGCGTTCGGTGACGTTGCCGTCCGCGGCGGAGGCGGGGGCGGCGTCGAGCGTGGTACGGGCGTCAGCGCCGTCGTCGAGGGTGATGACGCCGTCCGAGACGGGGCCGGCGTCATACGCCGGTGACGGCACCGTTATGCCGAACGTGGCGCCATTTCCCTGGGTGCTGCGGACCCAGGCAGTACCGTGATGGGCCTCGGCGATACTGCGGACAATGGCCAGACCCAGTCCGGCACCAGGCCGGGCCCGATCAGTGTCCTGAGCTGCCTGGCCACGATGGAAGCGGCCGAAGATGCGGGCGGCCTCGTCCTCGTCCACTCCCCTGCCGCGGTCGGAAACCCAGAGGGTAAAGCGACGGGCGCCGCCTTCCCCCTCGAAACGCGAGCCGAGACTGACCGTGCTGCCCTCCGGCGAGTACTGGCAAGCATTGGTAGCCAATTGCAGTACCGCTTGGGTGATGCGTTGGGCGTCCACATTGATGCTTCCCTCGGCGATTTCCAGGATGGGCCACCCCCTTGGTCCAAGAACCTGTGCTTTTGCCTCGATATCAAGCAGCAGGGTGGCGGCGTCGGTACGCCGTGGTTGCGCGAAACCGGGCCGGTCCACTTTCGCCAGCAGCAGCAGGTCCGAAACTATGCGGCCCATCCGTGCGAGTTCGTCATCCACCAAGGTGAGTGTGCGGGCTCTGTCAGCTTCGTCGTCTTCCATGAGCTCAAGGTGGCCGCGGATCACTGTGATGGGGGTGCGCAGTTCATGCGATGCGTCATCCACGAAGGCCCGCTGCGTGCGATAAGCCGACTCGAGCCGGTCCAGCATGGTGTTGAAAGTGACAGCCAGCGCCGAAATGTCGTCATTACCCCGAACAGGGACACGCGCTGTCAGGTCATTTTCGGAAATGTCCTCCGCCACCCGGCGTACCTCCCTGACAGGAGACAGGATCTGGCCGGCCACCAGCCAGGCAATACCTGCGGTCACTATTAGACCGCCCAAGGAGACGAAGAAGATCGTCAGCACTGTGCCGGCCACTTGATCCTCACGAGGGCCCATGTAAGTACCCACTATGAGGTGTCCGGTTTCGTTTCCCGAGACCACCGGCAAGCGCACCCAATGCATCTCGCCTTCACTGGTATGTGCGATCCCGGACGAAGCATTCCCGCTTCGGATGGAGTCCATCAATGCCTGATCCCGGGGCAGGTCATGGCCAGCGGTCTGCGAACTCAAGGCACCAGTAGGGGTGTACAGGGTTCGCTGGCCGACAGTTCCCACGATTACTTCACCTTGGGCGGCCGATTGCCGGCTGAGGAAGATCTCCAGCATCTTCTCAATGGAACTGAAAGGCTTGGCCGTGGTGGGGTCCACGCCTTCAGCGGCGAAGGCACGGAACTCCTGCAATTCCTGGTTGATGTCCTGATGGGCTTGGGTCTGGGCACCATTCAGCAGCAGCGAGCGCATGGTGAGCATGACCGCCAGCAACGTCAGGGCAGTGGTGAGCAGAATCCAGGCGGCGATGCGCCACCGGGCGGGAACTCTTGATCCAAGCCTGGCTCGGGGACCTTTGGTTCTGGGGTGCCGGTCCGGTAGGTCGGGCATTGTTGCCCGGCCCGTGCGCCTCTCTGTCACCGTCATCAGTCCTCCACCTCGCCAGCGTCGTCGTCCTCGTCTATGACCACTGGAGGCACCACCGGCACCGGGGCCGCCGGCGGAGCGGGAACAACGGGCGGGGCTGCGGGTGGGGCAACGGGCGGCGCGGGCGTTGTAGGCGGCGCGGGCGTTGTAGGCGGCGCGGGCGTTGTAGGCGGCGCCGGTGTTGGTTGCGGAGGAACGGAAGGCGACGGGCTTGGTTGGCTGGGACCCGGAGTAGGTTCCAAACCCGGTGCGGGACGTCCATCCGGGCCCGGCCCCAACTCGATCGGATTCGCATCCACCTCGGGCGGTCCCGAGGGAGCCGCGAGCAAGGTTCCCGCCACGGCCAGGAGGACCGGAACAAGGAGCATCGCCCCCAACAGGAGAACTCGTCGCATCGTTTGCATGTATTCATCGTTACAGGCCTCCATGAGGCCTTCATGAAACGGGGATGAAGAAGTCTTCATCCGGGGCCCCACCCCAAGTAGGTGACAGATAACGTCGTTCTGGGAGCTCAAAACGACGTCATCTGCTACTTAGTTGGGTCTCATACCCCGGGTGGAGACCGGCCCGCAGAGTTCAGCCGCGGGACTGACGACCCAGGACAGCGGCCGCAGGGATGCTGGATATATGAACGCCATCCTCCACGCCCAGCAGCTCACCAAGCACTACCCCGGCAGCATCGCCTTGGACCACGTTGACTTCACGGCAAACGCCGGCGAGTCCATTGCGATCATTGGACCCTCAGGTTCGGGTAAGACCACCCTTTTGCACTGCCTCGCAGGAATTTTGAGGCCCGACGCCGGTGCCATCACCTTGAACACTCCGTCCTCGCCTCTGCGGCTGGACACCTTGGGAGATGCTGCGCTGTCCCGCCTGCGGCGCGAGGAGTTCGGCTTTGTGTTCCAGCAGGGCATGCTGCTGCCGGAGCTCACTGCCTTGGAGAACGTCGCTTTGGCCCTGATGCTCAACGGCACGGACCGCAACACTTCAGAGGCCAGGGCCGGCGAATGGCTTGGTGCTTTGGGCCTTGCCGGGATGGAACAACGCCGATTAGGCGAGCTTTCCGGTGGACAGGTGCAACGCGTGGCTATCGCCCGTGCCCAGGTCACGGGCGCCCGTGTTGTTTTCGCGGACGAGCCCACCGGCGCTTTGGACTCGGCAACGTCCAAGGAAGTCCTGGACGTGCTCCTCCATTCAGTAGCTGCCAATGGCCGGACGCTTCTGGTGGTCACCCACGATCCCAATGTTGCTGCCCGTTGCCAGCGCGTTGTGGAGTTGCGCGACGGCAGGATCGTGGCAGACAGCGGCAGCACCGTTCCGGCTCCCACGCAGAGTGCGTCGGCCACCGCCAACTTCAAGGGTGCCTTCAATGTCTAGTCTCTCCATGGCCCTGCGCCTCACCCCGTACCTCGCCCGAAGCAACGGGAGCAGCTTCCGGGAAACCGGTCTTCGCGATGCCGGGCTCCCTGTCCTGGCCTTTGGGACAGTCACAGCCTTGCTGCTCACCGTGGCCGGAGGTTCACAGGTTTTCTGGTCCTGGTCCGACGACATCGCAGGCACCTACCAGGCCTTGGCCGTCGTCGCCATGGTGTTGCTCATTATCCCCTTGTTGACGCTCGGGGCCTCGGCCGCCCGGCTCGCCGCCCGTCGTCGTGATGACCGTTTGGCCTCCCTGCGGTTACTTGGCGCCAACAGCGCGACGGTGGTGTGGATGACCGTCATGGAGTCCACCGTCCTCGCTGCCGTGGGAGCGCTGGCGGGTGCGGGACTCTATGCCTGCATGGCGCCGTTCCTGGGGCTGATCCAATTCCGGGGTCAGGCAATCGGGAGCCACGCCTGGCTGTCAGTGCCGTCCATCCTCGGCTGCGTTCTGGCCGTCTGTGTCCTTGCTGCGGCGAGCGCCGCGTTGGGGCTCCGGAAAGTCGTGGTGACACCGCTTGGTGTCCGGACGCGACAAACGGCCGACGGCGCGCATTGGGTTCGCGGACTCGTCGCGGCTGTCGTGGTGATCGTGGGAGTGGTGGCGATGGGGATGCTCAGCAGCTTCGGTACGTTTATTGTGATCATTGCCGTGATGGGCGGTTGCTTCGGACTGGCACTGCTGGCCTTGAACCTCATGGGACCGTGGATCCTGCGATTGCGGGCGTCGTCCCAGCTCAAGCGCGCCAAACGGCCCGAGCAACTGCTGGCAGCGCGGACCGTGTTGGAGAGCCCCAAAGAATCGTGGCGGCAAGTCGGGGGCATCGCGATGACCAGTTTTGTGGGCGTATTCGTGGGTGTCGGCATGGCTGTGGCTGACACCATGGGCACCGGCGGTGACGCAGAAGCGATGCTCCTGGTCCGGGACATCAACACCGGAGTGATGATCACCCTGCTGGGCTCGTTCCTGATGGTTGCATGTTCCGCGGGCGTGAACCAAGCCGCCGCCGTGCTGGACCGGGCATCGACCTTGGTGGCACTGGACCGGGTTGGGATGCCGCAGAAGCTCATGGTGGCGGCGCGGGTCAAAGCCGTGATGTCGCCGCTGTTCCTGGTGGCGGGCATTTCAGCTGCCGCAGCTGCCGTCCTGGTCCTGCCGCTGACGGGCGCTGCGCTGCTGACCCGGCCCGTGGTGATCCTGACTATCGGCGGTGTGTTCGCTGCCGGCTTCCTGCTGGTCCGGCTGGCCGTGGCCGCGGGCACAGCGCAGATCGGCCAGGTGCTGGCCCGCCCCGACCGCTACGCGAGCATGGACTCGTAACCCTGCCAGCCGCCGTCGTACCCGCCCCAGAAGCCCCGCATACCGCCCGAGGTGGCATTTAATGCCAGTGTTTCCCACAAACATTGGCATTAATTGCCGTCTCGGCGGCCTATTTGCAGCCGCAGGACTGTCGGATGATCAGCTCAGTGGGCAGGATCTGGTGTTGCAGTTCATCGCCGCGGCCCTTGCCTATCAATGCCTGTACGGCGGCTTCGGCCATCGCTTGGACGGGCTGGGCAACAGTCGTCAGCGCTGGCCAGCAGTATTCGGCGTCAAGGGATCCGTCGAAGGACACCAGCGCAAGGTCCTCGGGCACACGAACGCCTGCCTCATGCAGCGCCCGGAGGATGCCGATCGCCTGCATGTCATTGCTCGCGAAGATCGCGGTGGGGCGGTTGGCCATGGCGAGGAAGCGTTTGCCTACCTCGTAGCCGCCCGGACGACTAAAGGGACCGTGCAGCATAGGCCCGTCCGGCAGCCCGGCGTCGCGCAAGGTGGCCAGCCAGCCCACCTCGCGCCCATCCAGCTGGTTGCCGGTATTGGTTCCGATTGCCAAGCCAATATTCGTGTGCCCGTGACCAATGAGATGTTCCACGGCAGCACGCGCTCCGGCTTGGAGGTCAACACCCACGCTACTAAGTCCCGGCGGCGACCCTGCATTGTTCAGGAGCACCGACGGAATCTCCGAAGCCTCCAGTTCCGTGACATCGGGATCGAACACACAGCTCGCCAGAAATACACCGTCCACCTGGCGGGCGGCCAACGTGCGGATGTTCTTGCGTTCGCGCGTCAGGCTTCCGTCCGAGTTGGTGAGTACCATGCCGAAACCCAGTTCCGCTGCGGCGTCTTCCACAGCGTGGGCCAGTTGCGTGAAAAACGGGTTGGTGTTGTCCGGAACCACCACGCCAATGGTCTCGCTGGATCCCAGCTTCAGGGCCCGGGCGGCGGCGTTTGGCCGGTACCCGAGGACACGGATGGCGTCGCGAACCTTGGCTTCCGTCGCCGGGGCCACGTTCTTGGGTCCACCATTCACCACATAACTCACGACGGCGGTACTCACCCCGGCGTACCGGGCCACGTCTTTGCGTGTAACCGGGCCGCGCGAGGTTTGTACCGCCGAAGTTGTCATGAGGTAAATGCTAGCTACTCCACGGGAGCATCACCGAAGTCGCGGATGGGAAGGCGCTCCCCGCCACGAAGCGCAGACTCGTGGGCGACGATTCCCGGCAAGGTGAACCGGGCCGCCACCCAGGCGTTCACCGGAGGAAGGCTGCGGCTATTCACGGCCGTGACGAAGTCATCCACCAGGAATTGATGGCTTCCCTCATGCCCGTTGGGCGCTCCGAGGAACTCCTGGGGAAGCCTGGACTGGTCATGCACTGGAGCCAGCCCCGAGATGAAGGCATCCCGCAGCTCAGGGGCCACGTCTGCCAGGGAGGGATCATCCAAGGACATGGTCGGTTTGGTTTCCACCTGCAGGGACACGTCTTCCACGGTGGACTTGTCCTGCCACACGGTGGTGGTGGCGAGTTGCTCGAAGCTGGCATCGGTGCCGAAGAAGCGGAAACGGGACTCACGAATATGCGACGGGTACCCTACGCGGCGCATCTCATTGGTGCGCATCGCGCCGCCGTCGTTCATTTCAAACAGCGCCGTGGCGTTCGAGAAGTCGTTGGCGAACATGCTGACGTCCTTGTCGAAGACGCCATCGCCACGCTGGTCCTTCACACCAATGCAGCTGACGCTGACCGCATGTCCGGGGACTGCACCCAGGACACCGCCGATCGCGTGGGTGGGGTAGAGCATGGGCGGGTAGCTGGCGGTTTCCTTCCACCGCTCTCCGCCGCTGTACTGGTAAGCCTCATAGAACCCGAGATCCATGTCGTGGACGTAGTCGCCCTCGGTGTAGAAGATGCGGCCAAACTTGCCGGCTGCATGTTGCTGCCGGGCGAAGACCGTTGCGGGGTTGTAGTAGCTGGTCTCGCCCATCGCGTAGACCAACTTGGTCTCACGCACGGCCTCGATGATCCGTTCAATTTCCTCTTCTGAAATGGCCATGGGCACGGCTGAGTAGACGTGCTTTCCAGCACGCAACGCCCGCTCGACCAGCGGCCCGTGTGTCCACCGCTGCGTGAAGATGGCAACAGCATCGACGTCGGATTCCAGCAGCTCCTCAAAGCTGCCCATCACGCCATCCAACCCCCAGCGTTGCTGCGCAGCAGTAGCACGCTCGGGAAGTTCGTCGATTGCGTAGACCGCACTGACGCCCGGGTGGAGCTTGAACAAATGGGCGAATTGGCTGCCGAACTGCCCGGCACCCACAACACCGATCGAAAACGTCATTGTTTACCTTCCCTGGGCTGCCGAAGCAGCCTCCGCTGTGTCCTTATGTGATTTCCCGTTGAGTCTTGCACCGCCATCTACTCGAGTCAACAGAAGCAACATATTTGAACATTTATCACCAAAAGTTTGCGTCATCCCTTGCAAAGCTTCGATCTACTCGTGTAGATTCGCATCCAGTTGTTAGGCACATCACAGTCAGGAAAGGGTCGATGATGACCACGCTAACCAAGCAACCAGATCCGGGGCTCTCCGCCAAGGCGCCGCGGAAGTCACGGAAGCGGGGAAAACCATCCGACGGGTTCCGCGGCATCGGGGACCTGAAGGTCGCTCTCTTCTTTATCGCTCCGGCGATGGTCGGTTTGATCCTCTTCTACCTCATTCCGACCATCCGGGGCATTTATCTCAGCTTCACCGAGTACAGCATCCTGGGTGAACCGGAATGGATTGGTGCACGGAACTACGAACGCATAGCCAAGGATCCGCTGTTCTGGAACGCCTTGGGCGTCACGTCGGAATACGTGGTGATCAACATTGTCCTTCAGACGGCGTTGGCCCTGGGCCTGGCAATCCTGATGCACCGGGTCGCAAAGTCGACCCTCATCCGCGGTGCGCTCCTGATGCCCTACCTGATGGCAAACGTCATCGCGGCCCTGCTGTGGTTCTGGATGCTTGACTACCAGATCGGCGTCATCAACCAGATCATCGAATGGACCGGCCTGCCCCGGGTTGCCTTCTTCGGCAGCGAGCAATGGGCCATTCCCACCCAGGCGCTCATCAACACTTGGCGGCACATGGGCTACACAGCGCTCCTGATCTTCGCCGGGCTCCAGGCCATCCCGAACAGCGTCTACGAGGCCGCCAGCATCGACGGTTCCAAGGCCGTGAGCACTTTCTGGCGGATCACCCTACCGCTGCTGCGACCGGTCTTGGTTCTGGTCCTCGTAGTGACCGTGATCGGTTCCTTCCAGGTCTTTGACACCGTTGCCGTCACCACAGCCGGCGGACCTGTCAACGCGACCCGCGTTCTGCAGTTCTACATCTACCAGCGAGCCTTCAATGAACAGGATTTCGGCTATGGATCCGCCCTGGCGGTCATCCTCTTCCTCATCCTCGCCATCGTCGCTTTCATCCAGATGAAATTCCTCCGCGGCAACCAGTCGGACCTGGACTAAGGACACGCCATGACCACTCTTGCATCGCCCAAGAACGGCAACCGCCGTCGCCCGCTCAGCCGTCCCTTCAACTGGCGCCGAGCCATCGCCCTGACCCTCCTCACCCTGGCCGTCGCTGTGAGCATCCTGCCCTTCTACTGGGTGCTGCGGACTGCCCTGTCCTCCAACGGCTCCCTCGCCGCGAACTCCGCCAATCTGCTGCCGGCCGACTTCAACCTGGGCGCATTCAAGCGTGTCTTCGGCCTCCAGAGTGCCTCGGAAGCCATCGCAGAAGGAGGCTCGGGCGCTTCGATCAACTTCTGGCAGTACCTTTGGAACTCGCTGCTCTTCTCCGGCATCACTACAGCCTGCGCAGTGTTCTTCAGCTCAATGGCCGCCTATGCATTCTCCCGGCTGCGGTGGAAGGGCCGCGACGCGGTCTTCTCCCTGTTCCTTGCCACCATGCTGGTCCCGCCGATCTTCACCGCCCTGCCCAATTTCCTGCTCATCAAGAACCTGGGCCTGCTGAATTCCATGCTCGGACTCGTGCTGCCTTACCTTTTCATGACCCCGTTCGCGATCTTCTTCATGCGCCAGTTCTTCCTGAACATGTCCAGGGAAGTTGAAGAAGCTGCAATGCTGGACGGCGCCAAACACTGGCGGATCTTCTTCCAAATCATCATGCCCAACGCCGCTGCCCCGATCGCGACCTTGGCCCTGCTGACCTTCATGGGTCAGTGGAACGAATACTTCTGGCCTCTGCTCGTAGGCACCTCTGAAGAATCCCGGGTGCTCACCGTGGGACTGGGAGTCTTCAAATCCCAGTCCCCGCAAGGGGCACCGGACTGGTCCGGGCTCATGGCCGCAACACTTGTGTCCGCCACGCCGGTGCTGATCCTCTTCGCCATCTTCGGCAAACGAATCGTCAACTCCATCGGCTTCAACGGCACCAAGTAGCTTTCTCCACCTCCCTACCGCGGAAACCGGCATGTGCCGGCACGCACCCCATCCCGTCCTGAAAGGACCAACCATGATGAACAAGAAGGCATTAGGCGCCGTCGCCGTCGCAGCAGCTGCTGTCCTCGCGCTGTCGGCCTGCTCGGGCGGAAGCTCCGGAGGGAGTTCCGGAGGAGACGCTGCCAAGGGCGAGATCAGCTACTGGCTCTGGGACGCCAATCAGCTCCCTGCCTACCAGCAGTGTGCCACTGACTTCACCAAGGCCAACCCGGACATCACCGTCAAGATCACGCAGACCGGTTGGGACGACTACTGGTCCAAGCTCACCAACGGCATGGCCTCCGGCACCGCACCGGACGTCTTTACGGACCACCTGTCCAAGTACCCCGACTTCCTCAAGACCAAGCAGCTGGTGGCCCTTGACGACAGTGTCAAGGTTGACCTTTCCCAGTACAACGAAGGCCTCGCAGACCTCTGGGTGGGCCAGGATGGGAAGCGCTACGGCCTGCCCAAGGACTGGGACACCATTGCCCTGTTCTACAACCAGAAGATGGCCACCGACGCCGGCATCACCCCTGAACAAATGGGCTCCCTGACCTGGAACCCGGAGGACGGCGGAACGTACGAGAAGGCAATCGCCCGACTCACTGTGGACAAGAACGGCAAACGCGGCGACGAAGCAGGCTTCGACAAGAACAACGTTGCCGTCTACGGGCTGGGCCTGCCCGGCTCCGATGCAGAGAACGCCGGCCAGACGCAGTGGAGCTACCTGTCCGCCACCACGGGCTGGACCACCACGGACAAGAACCCCTGGGGCACCCACTTCAATTACGACGACAAAAAGCTCCAGGACACCATCGACTGGTGGGCCTCGCTCGCGGTGAAGGGCTACATGCCCAAGCTTGAAACCACCGTTGGCGCCAATGCAGCCGACAGCTTCGGCGCCGGCAAGGCCGCCATCAACAGCAATGGCTCCTGGATGATCGGCCAGTACACCGGCTACAAGGGCATCGACGTCGGCATCGCCCCCACCCCTCAGGGCCCCGAAGGCAAGCGCGCCTCCATGTTCAATGGCCTGGCCGATTCCGTTTGGGCCGGCACCAAGAAGAAAGACGCCGCCATCAAGTGGGTCGAATACCTCGGCTCCGCAGCGTGCCAGGACGTCGTTGCCTCCAAGGCCGTCGTGTTCCCGGCCATCACCACCTCCTCCGAGAAGGCCGCTGACGCATTCAAGGCCAAGAACGTGGACGTCAGCGCCTTCACCCAGCACGTGAAGGACAAGACCACCTTCATGCTCCCGATCACTGACAACGCTTCCAAGGTTTCTGGAATCATGAAGCCGGCAATGGACGCGGTGATCGCCGGCAAGTCCCCCGCCAGTTCACTGACGGCCGCCAACGAACAAGTCAACGCACTCTTCGCGAAGTAACAACCCTCTCGTTGTGAGGCCCGCTCTGCGCGTCATTTCCTTCGCGAAGTGCGCAGAGCGGGCCCCGCAACACCCCATACGACCCGATCTGAAAGCGACTCCATACATGCACCCGCTCCATCTCCGTTCCGTAGGTACCAGCTTGGTGATCAGCACCCACCACGGAGAGGCTGAAATAACCCACTGGGGAGCCGATTTGGGCGACACCCTGCCGGATCCGACCATCCTCAACGAGCCCATCCCGCCTTCGTCCATTGACGCCAACGTCCCCGCTGGGCTCCTCCCCCAGGCTTCGTCGTCGTGGCAGGGCAGGCCGGGCCTTCGTGGGCACCGTTACACTGATGGCGTTCCCGGCTTCGATTTCTCCGTCCGCCTTCGGCTGGTGAGCGCGACTTCCGATGGCAACTCCGCGGTGATTGTTCAAGCAGATCCCGACGCCGGCATCACCGTGACCACTAACCTCACCTTGCACCCGGGCGGCCTTCTCGAACTGCGGCACTCGGTGACGAACGACGGCACGTCGCCTTTCCAGGTGGATGAGTTGGCGACAATGCTCCCGGTGGCACCTGACGCCGTCGAACTTCTGGACCTGACCGGCCGCTGGTGCCGTGAGCGCCACCCCCAGCGCAGAGCCATCCAGCAGGGAACCTGGGTCCGCACAGGTCGCCACGGACGGACTGGACATGACTCCTCGCTCCTGCTGGCGGCCGGAACCGCCGGCTTCGGCAACCGACACGGCAAAGTGTGGGCCACGCACCTGGCGTGGAGCGGCAACCATGAGCAGTTTGCGGACAATGTTGCCGATGGCCGCACCATGGTGGGTGGCTCCGAGCTGTTGGGACCCGCAGAAGTGGTCCTGCAGCCCGGCGAAAGTTACACGACTCCCGCACTGTTTGCGGCCTACTCCGACCGGGGACTGGACGGAATTTCCGAGGCTTTCTACTCCTGGTTCCGTTCGCGGCCGCACCATGTGGGTGCAGCTTCAGGGAAAGCCCGCCCAGTAGTCCTCAACACGTGGGAAGCGGTGTATTTCGACCACAAACTGGACACCCTGATCGAGCTGGCGGAGTCGGCTGCCGATCTTGGAGTTGAGCGTTTCGTGCTCGACGACGGCTGGTTCCGTGGGCGACGCGGCGACCACGCGGGGCTGGGCGACTGGTACGTCGACGAGACCCTCTGGCCAAACGGCCTGACACCGTTGATTGATGCCGTGACCAGCCGGGGCATGGAATTCGGTCTTTGGGTTGAGCCGGAAATGGTCAACCTGGACTCCGACATCGCCAGGGCTCATCCCGAATGGATCGTGGGCCCCTCAGCAGTTTCATACAAAGACGGCGGCCGCCTGCCCCTCGGGTGGCGGCAGCAGCATGTGATCGACCTCGTGAACCCGGACGCGTGGCAGTACATTTACGACCGTATTGACGCGCTCCTGAGTGAGAACAACATCAGCTACCTCAAGTGGGACCAGAACCGCGACCTTCTGGAGCACGGGCATGCAGGCCGGACTTCGGTGCACGAGCAAACCCTCGCGGCGTACCGGTTGTTCGATGCGCTCCATGCAGCCCACCCAGGGGTTGAAATCGAAAGCTGCTCCTCCGGCGGAGCCCGCGTGGACCTTGGGATCCTGGAACGGACCGGCCGGATCTGGGCTTCAGACTGCAACGACGCCCTGGAGCGGCAAACCATCCAACGATGGACCGGAATGGTGGTCCCCCCGGAACTGGTGGGTGGGCACATTGGCCCCACCACCTCGCACACCACCGGGCGGACGCACGACCTCTCGTTCCGCGCTATCACGGCGTTGTTCGGACACTTCGGCATGGAGTGGGATGTCCGTTCCGTCACCGGGGAGGAGCGCGAGGAACTCAAGCGCTTCATCGGGCTCTACAAGGAACACCGTGGCCTCGTCCACAGTGGCCGAATGGTGCGGGCTGATGTGCCGGACGAGTCCCTGATGGTGCACGGTGTGGTTGCGGATGCCCCAACGTCCGGTGCCACGGCTGCTCTTTTCGCCGTGGTGAAGACCCGGACAGGCTTTAGCGAACTACCCGGACGAGTGACCATTCCTGGGTTGGATCCGTCCCGGACCTACCGGGTGGAGGCGATTTTCCCTGCACCCGGGGATGCCGACTACGGGCACACGTTCACTGAGGCAAAGCCGGCGCCGTGGCTGGCGTCCGGAGCTGAGGCTTCGGGACGGTTCCTGGCTGAGGTGGGTCTTCCCATGCCGGTCCTGAACCCGGAGCATGCCATCCTGCTGCGTTTCACGGCCCTCTGACGCTCACATCCCACGGGATTGAGCCGCACGCTCGCTCACATCCCACGGGCTTGAGCCGAACGCTCGCTCACATCCCACGGGCTTGAGCCGAACGCTCGGTCACGTTTGACACTAAAAAGCCGCCCTGGTTCAGAACCAGGGCGGCTTTTCGTCGCTGTTTAGCGTGAGCGCTGGCGGAGGCGCTGCATGTCCAGGATCACGACGGCGCGGGCTTCCAGACGGAGCCAGCCGCGCTGAACGAACTCGGCAAGTGCCTTGTTCACCGTTTCGCGGGAAGCGCCCACCAGCTGGGCAAGTTCTTCCTGGGTGAGCTCGTGCGCTACCAGAACGCCGTCGGTGGCGGGGCGGCCGAAGCGATCTGCCAGATCCAGGAGTGCCTTGGCTACACGGCCCGGGACGTCGGAGAAGACGAGGTCGGAGAGGGAATCATTGGTCCGACGGAGACGGCGGGCCAGGGCCTGCAGCAGCTGCGCGGAAACCTCAGGACGCGTGCGGAGCAGGGCGTTGAGGCTCTCGTTCTTTAGGCCGGCCAGGCGGGTTTCCGAGACGGCAGTGGCCGTTGCGGTACGCGGGCTGGGGTCGAACAACGCCATTTCGCCGAAGAGCTCACCCGGGCCGAGGATGGCCAGGAGCGACTCGCGGCCATCGGGGGAAGTGCGGCCGAGCTTTACCTTGCCGGAAACGATGAAGTAGAGCTGGTCACCCTGGTCGCCTTCGCGGAACACCGAAGCTCCACGTGAAAGGTCCACCTCGGTGAGTTCGTCCGTCAGCAAGCGGAATGCGTCGTCGTCAAGGGTGGCGAAGAGGGGTGCGCGGCGCAATACCTCGATGTCCATGAAATCTCCTGAATATAAGTTTCGGTCGTGGCGCTCAGGCCATTGTTTCAGAATTTTTAAGCTTCTGTGACGTACTTGGCACGTGAAACGCTGAAATGGCGCGGGTTTCGGGGCATCCAGCCCCTCCTGACGCCCCTCAGAGGGGTATAAGCCGCCCATATCGTGACCGGACTAACGGTTGGTTGTCAGGGTGGCCACCTAGAATTGGCGCTACCCCGGCTATGAGGAGCATTGGTGTTTGGCTTGACGATATTGGATTTGGCATTGATCTTGATGCTGCTGTCCTACCTGATCTATGGCCTGCGGAACGGCTTTATGGTCACGCTGGGTGGAATCGCAGGATTCGTCGTCGGCGCCATTGCGGCCTTCATGGCCGTTCCGCTCGTCAGCGGCTGGGTGACCGACAGCGGTTGGAGGCTGACAGCCACAGTGGGTGCCGCCGTCGTGCTTATCGCTTTGGGGCACGGGCTGGGCACCATGATCGGGCGTAAAGTCCGCCATGCTGTGCGGATCAAGCCGCTGCATGCCGTGGACCGGCTGATCGGTGGTGTGGTGAGCGTTGTCGTGGCGGCGCTGGTGATGTCCATGCTCGCGTTCAGCATCAGCTCTCTCGGCGTACCGTTCGTTTCGCAGCAATTGGCCGAGTCCCGCGTCATTCGTTACATCGACAACGCGACTCCCAACCCCGTCAAAAGCACCATGGCACAGCTGCGGTCCACTGTGATCGGCGACGGAATTCCCAAGCTCATTGAGGGCGTCGGACCAGTGACGCCCGTGCCCGTTCCCAACGAGTCGACCGACACCCCAGCCCTCAACCAGGCCGCCGACTCGGTCCTCAAGATCGCCGGTACCGCATTCGAATGCGGGCAGAACCAGACCGGTTCCGGATTCGTTGTCTCGCCCGGGCGCGTCGTCACCAATGCGCATGTGGTGGCGGGCGTGTCGCAGCCCGTTGTGGAAGTTCCCGACGGCGGTGCGTTGCCGGGTCGGGTGGTGTACTTCGACTCCCAGCGGGACATCGCGGTCCTGGCCGTGGATGGTCTTCAGTCCAATCCGCTGCCCTTGAGTGCCGATTTGGCGGCGGGCAGTCCCGCAGCTTTTGCGGGGTACCCGCACGGTGGTCCGTTCCAATCCAAGCCAGCTACGGTGCAAGGCATTTCAACCATTCTGGTTCCCGATATTTACGGCAACAATCCTTCGCCGGAGCTGGTCTACAGGCTGGCGGGCGACGTCCAGCCGGGTAACTCGGGCGGTCCCCTGCTGACAATGCAGGGTCAGGTGGCGGGGCTGATCTTCGCCAAAACCACCACGGATGCCGCCCTCGGCTTCGTCCTCACCATGCAGGACCTCGAACCGGTGGCCGCGCAGGCTCCCGGCCTCAGCGACCCCGTCTCCGCCGGTCAGTGCACCCGTAAGTAGCTTGTGCACCCATAAATAGGGCGTCTCCCGCATCGTGGGTGTTATAGGTCGCCTCCTGCTCACTGAGCGGGCACAATTCCCGCACGTTCACGGACCGCTATAGATTGGGAGCCATGACTGAAGCCACTCCTGCCACCGAAACCGGTCGCGGCACCATCCTCGTGATTAACGGCCCCAACCTGAACCTCCTGGGCACCCGCGAACCGGAGAAGTACGGGACATCCACCCTTGCCGATGTAGAGCAACTGGCCATGACCGCGGCGGCCGCCCACGGCTTCACTGTTGACTGTGTTCAGTCCAATCATGAGGGCGACCTCCTGGACGCCATTCACGCTGCCCGGGGCACCGCCGTCGGGATTGTCATCAACGCCGGAGCGTACACTCATACGTCCGTGGCCCTTCGTGACGCCCTGGCGGCTGTGCAGCTGCCCGCCGTCGAGGTCCACATCACCAACGTGCACCAACGGGAAGAGTTTCGCCACCACTCGTACCTGTCGGGGGTGTGCAACGCGATCATCGTGGGCGCGGGTGTTCTCGGCTACAAGTTGGCTATCGAGTACCTGGCAGACGCGGTCTAGTGTGCGCCGGACGTGAGAGAGCGACCCGCTCAAACCCGCGGGACGTGAGAGAGCGACCCGCTCAAACCCGCCGGACGTGAGAGAGCGACCCGCTCAAACCCGCCGGACGTGAGAGAGCGTCTTAGCGTTCGCGCTGGGGCTCCCCTGCCACGGTGCGGGCGGCTTCGACCTCGAGCATCAGGATTCCGCCCTCGTCCACCAGTTTTGCCTGGTACACGTGGGCTTTGCGTTTGTAGCTCAGGTAAGCGATGCAACCGTTGGCGTTGGCCATCTTTTCGAGCATGATCTCGGAGCCGGGCACCAGGAGCTGACCAAGCTTGAGGCCAACGGTATTTTCCTGGCCAACCTCGTCACCGAGCGCTGAAGTGTCCCGCAGGGCGATGGCTTCGGCGGCGGTGACCCAGCGGCCCCAGACTCCCTTACTGCCCAGAATGCTGGGTTGCTGGTTCACAGGGACGGTAGCGGCGAAGTACCTGGTGTTGAAACGCGTGTGCGCAAAGTCCGGGCTGAGCCAGTTCACCAGTGGCTTCAGGAGGTCGGTGCGGAGGGAGAGCCCGCGCTTGGAGAGCATCTCCGTGAAGGACTTCTCCTGGGCGGCCACGGCTTCACGGGCACGCATCCAGTCGACGGTGGAGTTCGCCTCGACCGTGGAGGAAGCATCAGGTCCTGCGAGCAGGACCCCGGTTTCTTCGAAGAGTTCGCGAATGGCGCCCACCACATGGCGGCGGGCGAGTCCGACGTCCTCCGTTCCCATCTGCTCAGCCCAATGCTGGGGTGAGGGGCCCAGCCAACCCACGGGGTCGTCGTCGGATGGGTCCAAGGATCCGCCCGGAAAAGCGACAACGCCCAACGGCGAGGAACCTGGCCTGTATCCAAGCCAGGTTTCCAAACCGGTGGGCGAGTCGCGTAACAGCACAACTGAGGAGGCGTAGCGGGCGGCCCTGGGGGTCCGTTCGCCAAGCTCAAGCCAGTTTCGTGCTGCCCCTTCGAGTTCCGGGGGCAGTACGAACAGACGGCGGGCAAGCTGCGGCAATTGGGTGAACCGGTTCCTTAGCTGAATTCAGCGATGAGCTCGACTTCAACGGGAGAGTCGAGCGGCAGGACAGAGACGCCCACGGCGGAGCGTGCGTGCTTGCCGGCGTCACCGAAAACCTGTCCGAGGAGTTCCGAGGCGCCGTTGATTACGCCGGGCTGACCGGTGAAGGTGGGCTCGGAGGATACGAAGCCCACAACCTTGACGATGCGCGTGACGCGGTCAAGGTCGCCGATGACGCTCTTGACTGCAGCCAGCGCGTTGATGGCACACAGTGCTGCGTAACGCTTGGCGTCTTCCGGATCAACGGTGGGCTCGTCTGACGCTCCCAACTCGCCGAGGGAAACCTTGCCCGTAGCTTCGAGTTTGCCGTTAATAAACGGCAGCTGCCCGGAGGTGTAAACGTAGTTGCCGGAGACGATGGCAGGTACGTAATCGGCGACGGGCGCGGCGACCTCGGGGAGGGTCAATCCGAGCTCGGCCAGACGCTGCTCAACAGCAGACGTGGGGGCGCCGGATTCCGCGGCAGACGTGGTTTCTGCGGGGGTGGTCATGATTACTGCTTCTCCCTCTTCAGGTATGCAACAAGGCCTTTGCCATCGGGTCCACCGACGACCTGGACGAGCTCCCAGCCGTCCTCGCCCCACTGGTCCAGGATCTGCTTCGTAGCGTGAATAATGAGCGGAATCGTGGCGTACTCCCATTTGGTCATGACAGAAAGCCTAGCCCTTGCCGGTAAAGTGGAAAACATGGTGACTCGCAAGAACCCACTATTCGACACTGCCACCACCCTCGGAAAGATTCTGGGCTTCCTTGGTGTGAGCGCGATTTGTGGCGTCCTGGTGGCGGGCCTTCTGGTCCCCGCAGCCGCCGTTTCGGGCAGTGCCGCAAGTGGTTCAATTCAGTTCTTTGACACTCTTCCGGCCGAGCTGCAGGTGGACCCGCCAGCCCAGAACACCACGATTCTGGCCAAGGACGGTTCGCCGATCGCGTCGATCTACGCAGAGAACCGGACCAAGATCCCCCTGGATCAAATGAGCCCGTTCATTAAGGACGCTGTCATCGCTATCGAGGACAGCCGTTTTTATGAGCACGGCGGCATTGACACCACCGGCATCATGCGAGCCATCGTCAGCACCGCCCGCGGCAACAAGCAGGGTGCGTCCACCATTACGCAGCAGTACGTGAACAACGTCATTAACGAATCCCTCGTCGCGGCTGACCGCGAAGAGGACGTCAAGCTCAACGGTGGCGGCAAAGGCGTGGGTGACAAGCTCCGGGAAATGAAGCTCGCCATCGCGCTGGAGAAGAAGTTCTCCAAGGAGCAGATCCTTGAGGGCTACCTCAACATCGTGTTCTTCAACCGTGACGCCTACGGCATCGAAGCCGCGTCCAAGTTCTTCTTCAGTGTCTCCGCCAAAGACCTCACGCTTCCGCAGGCCGCCCTTTTGGCCGGCTTGGTCAACAGCCCGTCGGCCTTCGATCCCATCGCTAATCCGGAAAACGCCCAGAAGCGCCGCGACCTCGTGCTGAACTCCATGGTCAACCAAGGCAAGATCACGCAGGCCCAGTACCAAGAAGCCATCGCTACCCCTGTCACCACCAAGGTCACCCCGGCCCGCCAAGGCTGCGCTTATGCCACCATGGCGCCGTACTTCTGTGATTATGTGTTGCACTTGCTGCTGAACAACCCGGCCTACGGTGACACCCCGGATGATCGCGAAAAGCGGGTCATGCGTGGTGGCCTCACCATCCAGACCACGCTCGATCCGACCGCCCAGAACGTTGCACAGCAGCAGGTGGACGCAACGGCTGGCGCCAACCCGGACAAGTGGGGCGCCTCGATCGTGTCCGTCCAGCCCGGCACCGGCCAGATCGTGAGCATGGCCCAGAACACGGTTTGGCTGCCGCAAGAGGGCAAGTTCGATCAGACGCAGAACTTCAACGTGGACGTCCTGGACGCCAACGGCAATGACCTCAACGGCATTGGTGGATTCCAGCCCGGTTCCACTATGAAGCCCTTCACCTTCGCCCAGTGGCTGAACGAGGGCAAGTCGATGCTCACGAACGTCAACGCTTCCCGCCGGACCTATCAGCAGAATTTCCCTTGGCGGAACACGTGCCCCACCCCGGTCAACGGTTTCTACGACAAGAGCGTCCCTGGCAGTTTCGACCTCCAGAACTCCGACGAGGGCTACTACCGGAACATGACCGTTCTCTACGGCCTCCAGAACTCCATCAACACTGCTACATTTGCTTCCGCAGCCCAGGTGGATCTCTGCGGAATTCAGGGAATTGTTGACGCCACAGGCATTCACGGCGGTCTCCCTGCCCGCGACGACACCGGCAAGATCACCGATCCAAACCCCAAGGTCACGATGACCACGTTGTCCAACCTGATCGGCGCTACGCAGACCGCACCGCTGACCATGGCTGCTTCGTTTGCCAGCTTCGCGGCTGACGGCAAATACTGCGAACCGATCGCTATCACTTCGGTGAAGGATCAGTCCGGAGCCGAGCTTCCCGCGCAGTCTTCCAGCTGCCGTGATGCTGTAAAGCCTGAAGTAGCCCGAGGCGTTGCGTACGCCATGGGTAAGGTGCTCGACGAGGGTTCAGGTTCCTTGATCCGCCCGGCCCTTAACTCCAAAAACTTCCCGGTAGCTGCCAAGACCGGCACCAACGACTCCAACGGTTCTACTTGGGTTGTCGGTTACACCAGCGGTTTGGCGACAGCATCCTGGTTCGGTGACCCCCTGGGTGACCAGCTTCGTCCGGGTCGCAATCTCACAGTCAACGGCAAGTTCTACCCCGCAATCGACGGCTACATGATCGCTGGCCCTCAGTTCACCAACTACATGCTGGCGGTTGCACCCGCTTACGGCACCAATCCGTTCCAGCAGCCGCCGTCGAACTTGCTCGGTGGAGCGACGCCACCGCAGCGGAACAACACTCCGTCCAATACCACCCCGTCCACCGCGCCCAACCCGCCGTCCACTGGGAACGGCAACAACGGAAACGGCAATGGCAACGGCAACAAGGACTAAGCATGTCCTTCAGTGATTCCCTGGCAAACCGCGTCCGCACTGTCGGGCGCGGTTTCGCCGTCACTGCTGCCGTTGGGGCAGCAGCAGGCGCAGCGGCGGCCGCCTACGGATGGTGGGAGAAGGACCAGTTCGAGGTCCGCCACGAAACCTTGCCCATCCTCCCTGCCGGTTCAGCCCCGCTCCGTGTCCTGCACCTGAGTGACATCCACTTCGTCCCGGGGCAGGACAAGAAGGCGCAGTGGCTGCAGTCTCTGGCGGATCTGAAGCCTGACCTCGTGGTCAACACGGGCGACAATCTCAGCCACGCCAAAGCCATCGATCCCCTGATCCAGGCACTGCGGCCCCTGCTGGAGTTCCCGGGCGTTTTCGTCCCGGGTTCCAACGACTACTACGCCCCGCGGATCAAGAACCCGGTGGGGTACTTCCGTGGTCCTTCCCGGATGCGAACCGACCCGATTGCCTTGGACTGGCCGAAGCTCCGCTCGGCCTTCGGCATGGGAGGCTGGATCGACCTCACCAACCGTGCCCAGTCAGTGGTGCTGAACGGGCTGCGCTTCGACTTCTCCGGAGTGGATGACCCGCACCTGAACCGCGAACGCTATGCCGGCTGGCCCCGCGGAACGGTCAACCAGGATGCCCGCCCGCATCTGAAGGTGGCCGTCATCCACGCCCCGTACCAGCGGGTGCTGGACCACTTCACGGAGGCCGCGGCGGACTTGATCCTGGCTGGCCACACGCACGGCGGCCAAATCTGCATCCCCGGTTACGGTGCTCTCGTTGCCAACTGCGATCTCCCCAACTGGCGCGCCAAGGGCCTCCACGACTGGGAAAGCGATAGCTACACGACGCCGGTGAACGTCTCCGGCGGCATCGGCACGTCACGCTTTGCACCGGTCCGCATCGCATGCCGTCCGGAAGCAGTCCTGCTGACGCTCACGCCACGCAGTTAGAGCCCCGTTCACCAGCGAGAGTCTGTGGGATCATTACGATCTCCAATAACTGGGTCAAACATTTCACCTTCATTGCGTGGTCCTGTGAAACGAATCACGCCATGGCATAGGGTAGTTGCTACGGGAAACTACCTCCGCACCATCTGAAGATCCAGCTGTTGAGAAGCGGGCATGTCCAAGCAAACGTCATTCTTCACCTCCGTCGGCCGCCTGTACCCTCACGTGCGGCCCATCCTGCCCCGACTATTCATGGGCCTGATCTGCGCCCTCTTGGCCAGCATCGTGGCGCTGACCATCCCGCAAGTCCTGCGGGTTCTTGTCAACAACTCCCTACAGCCAGGTGGTTCCACGGACGCCGTCTGGATTGCCGCCGTCGTGATTCTTGCCTTGGGTATCGCTGAAGCCGGGCTGGTGGCCTTGCGCAGGCAGTTCGTCATCAACCCGGCCACCACGGTGGAAACCCGGATGCGGGTAACCCTGTACGGCCACCTGCAACAACTCACCGTGGCGTTCCATGATCGCTGGGGTTCGGGACAACTTCTGTCGCGCGCCATGACGGACCTGAGTTTCCTGCGCCGCTGGATGGCGTTTGGCGCGATCATGCTGGTGGTCACGACGCTTACTGTGATCATCGGCGTAGGCGTCATGTTCTCCATGAGCTGGCAGTTGGCACTGATCTTCCTCGGAGCGGCCGTACCGATCATGATCAACTCGTTCCGATTCCGCCGCCGCTTCAGTTTGGTTACCCGCCTCAGCCAGGACCAAGCCGGCGACCTCGCCACCACCGTGGAGGAATCAGTCCACGGCATCCGTGTCCTGAAGGCCTTCGGGCGTAGCCGTGAAGCGCTGGAGAACTTCAACGGCCAGGCAGAAGAACTGCGCCAGACCGAGATCGCCAAGGCCAAGCAGCAGGCTGGCTTCACGCTGGTAGTTACGCTGCTGCCGGAGTTGGCGTTGGGCGTCGGCCTGGTGGTGGGCATCATGCTCGCCGCGAGCGGAGAACTCAGCATCGGCGCGTTGGTGGCGTTCTTCGCAACAGCGGCCGTGGTAGCCACTCCGGTGGAATTTTCCGGCATGCTCCTGGCCATGGCGCTGACGGCCAAGACCGCCTTGGACCGCCACTTCGAGGTGATGGATACGGAGAACACCATCACCTCGCCGGCTCAACCCGCTGTTCCGGAAAGCGTGAAGGGCGCCCTGCGCTTTGAGCACGCAGGTTTCGGGTTCGACGACGGTGGTACCCTCCTGCACGACGTCACCCTGGATATACGCCCTGGGGAAACAATGGCCCTTGTGGGCATCACGGGGAGCGGCAAGAGTGCCCTGCTCCAGCTGGTCCCCCGCCTCTATGACGTCACTGAGGGCGCCGTGACCATCGACGGGGTGGACGTTCGCGACTACGACATCGACGAACTCCGAAAGATCGTCGCCGTGGCGTTCGAGGACACCACGCTGTTCTCCAGTTCGGTCCGGGACAACGTACTGCTCGGAGCCCCCGATCCCAGCGACGCCGCCTTGGACGAGGCCCTGGATGTGGCACAGGCCCAGTTCGCCTACTCGTTGCCGGACGGCGTGGACACGTTGATCGGCGAGGAAGGGCTGAGCCTATCCGGCGGTCAACGGCAGCGCATTGCGTTGGCCCGTGCCATCGCCGCCAAACCCAAGGTTTTGGTCCTTGACGATCCCCTGTCCGCACTCGACGTGAACACTGAGGAGCGCGTGGAGGCCCGTTTGCGCGAGGTCCTGCGCGAGACCACCACCCTGATCGTCGCGCACCGCCCCTCCACCGTGGCCTTGGCGGACCGGGTTGCCCTGCTCGAAAACGGAACCATCACCGCCGTCGGGACCCATACGGAACTGCTGGCCGAGAATGATCACTACCGCTACGTCATCGCCAGCCTGGACGCCGGTCCGAAAGACCTGGACACCGAACTGGACGAGCTCGAAGAAGCTGAGGAGGCCCGCCGGTGAGTGCCGCAACGTTTGGAACCGCCAACGAGGACAACACACTCCTCACCAAAGCAGACAGCAAGGCCGTACGACGCCGGTCGCTCACCTTACTTGCCTCCCTCATCCGCCCTGTGCGCTTGCGTTTCTGGCTGACGATCGTGATGGTGGTGGTCTCGCAGCTCACCCGTGTTGCGGGACCGGCGTTGATCGCGTTCGGGATCGACAACGCCCTTCCTGCACTGCAAGCGGGCAACAACGGGCCCTTGGTACTGGCCGGTTCCCTCTACTTGGCGGCTGCGATTGCCACGGCCGGGATGACGGCGCTGTACGTGACCTCCACTGCCCGGCTGAGCCAGGCCATGCTGTTGGATCTGCGCCTTCGGGTCTTCCGGCACACCCAGCGATTGAGCCTTGAGTTCCACGAGAAATACACCTCGGGCCGCATCATTGCCCGGCAGACCTCGGACCTCGAAGCGCTGCGCGAACTCTTGGATTCCGGGGTGAGCTCCCTCGCGTCCGGCATGTTGTTCATGGTGTTCACCGCGTTCACGATCTTTGCACTCGACTGGCGCAGCGGTTTGATAGTCCTCGCGGCCGGCGTTCCCATGTTCTTCCTCGCCCGTTGGTACCAGAAGCACTCGCAGATCGCGTTCCGTGAGTCTCGCGTGGTATCTGCCCGGCTGATCGTCCACTTCGTGGAAACGATGACCGGGATCCGTGCCGTGAAAGCCTTCCGCAAGGAGCGCGAGAATGCCTCCCGATACGGCGAGCTGGCTGAGGACTACCGCAAGAACACCGTCCGCTCCATCAACTTGAACGGCATCTTCCAGCCTGGTTTGGTGCTGATCGGCAACGTTTGTGTAGCTGTGGTCCTGCTGTTTGGCGGCTTCCGCGTTCTAAGTGGAGACCTGGCCGTTGGCGTCCTGCTGGCACTGATTCTGTCCACCAAACGCTTCTTCCAGCCCGTGGACCAGATGGCTATGTTCTACAACTCCTTCCAGAGTGCACAGGCTGCCTTGGAAAAGGTGTCCGGGCTCCTCGAAGAAGTGCCCACCGTCCGTCCACCAAAGAACCCGGTACCGCTCAAGAGCTCACGCGGCGAGATCGACTTCAAGGGTGTGGAGTTCGGCTACAGTGACGGCAAGGTTGTAGTCCCAAAGCTCGACCTTCACATCCCGGCTGGCCAGACAGTTGCCCTGGTGGGTCAGACGGGTGCGGGAAAGTCGACGTTGGCTAAGCTCGTGGCACGCTTCTACGACGTCACGTCAGGCGCCATCACCCTGGATGGCGTTGATCTCCGTGACCTGTCCACCACAGACCTCCGCCGTGCGGTGGTGATGGTGACGCAGGAGGCCTTCCTCTTCAGCGGCTCCGTGGCAGAGAATATTGCCTTGGGTAGGCCCGAGGCTTCCCGTTCAGAAATCGAGGCAGCTGCTGCAGCGGTGGGTGCTCACGAGTTCATCATGAGCCTCCCGGAGGGATACGACACGGACGTCAACAAGCGGGGTGGTCGGGTGTCATCCGGTCAACGCCAGCTCATCGGCTTTGCCCGGGCGTTCCTGGCTGCACCGGCCGTGCTGATACTGGATGAGGCAACGTCCTCCCTGGACATTCCTTCTGAGCGTATGGTCCAGCAAGGATTGTCCAATCTGTTGGAGGGAGTAGCCGGTGGCCAGGGAGCCCGGACGGCAATCATCATCGCCCACCGCCTCTCAACGGTGGAGACTGCTGACCGGGTTCTGGTGGTCCACGACGGACGCATTGTGGAGGACGGGACGCCGGCCGAGTTGATTAGCGGTGGCGGACTGTTTGCCCAGCTGCACGGGGCTTGGCGCGACTCCTTGGTCTAGCCTTTCGGTGGGTCCAGGCAGTGACGAGGGGCACCTACTGCTCGATTTCGCATCACGGGACGTTTCGGCTATTCTTGAACAGTTGCTTTCGCAGCGGATCGGGATGTAGCGCAGCTTGGTAGCGCGCTTCGTTCGGGACGAAGAGGTCGCAGGTTCAAATCCTGTCATCCCGACCAAACACGAAAATGGCGTCGAGAAATCGGCGCCATTTTTTGTTTCCCCATTCCCCCAACCAAGACGCGCACCACCCGCATAAGGGCAAAAAGAAACCCCCCGAAGCATCGCTCGTCACGCTCCAGGGGTTTCTTTACTACACTTGTTTTACATAGGGTCAGGCCAGTTGCCAATGGACATCGTGGTAACTGTCGTTTCGGTCTTGTCCTTCTTGGGAGTTGTGGTGGTGGACCGCATCGGGTCCGGCCAGTTACCAATGGCGCTTACTGTGCTGGTATCTGCTGCAGGAGCAGCGGAGACAACCCCGGGAGCCGCAACCGCGAACGTCAGTGCGCCCGCCACGGCCACTGAAGCGATGATTTTCTTGAACATGATGTTGTACCCCAATGCGAGTCGGATTCGTTACGGAAATTGCACGGTCCCTGTTGACATACATTGTAAAATGTTTTCCACAGAGACTGTCAAGGTTTTGGTCAAAAGACACCTGTAGGAGGGCCCGTGGGAAACGGATTCGGCGAGAAGCTACGTGCCGAACGGCTCGAACGTGGGTTGACGCAGGCAGAGCTGGGCAAAAACCTGTATTCCCCGAGCTATATTTCGCTGCTCGAGACAGGACGGCGTGAGCCGACGGCCGAAGTCATCGAGGAGCTGGCCCGCAGGCTTGAACTTGCACCGAAGGCCTTGGAAGCTTGGAGCCAGCCGGTTTCCGTGAGTGATGCCGAGTATGTCCTCGCCGGTCTTTACGCCCGGCAGGCCTGGGACCTCCGGGACTACCAGCTCGCCGCCAGCCACGCTGCCACAGCCGCGCAGATTGCCCTCGAGGCCAAGAACAACAGCGCCTGGTGGAACATGACCTATATGCAGGCCGAGTGCGTGATGAAGCAAGGCCAGTTGAAGGAATGCCAGCAAATCGTTGAGCACCTCCTGGAACACCCCATGGCCACCGAATCCGCTGGCCTTGGAGTCCGCGCCTGGCAGATGCTTGCCGCGGTGTGTCACGGACAAGGCCAGCTGGCCACCGCCGTCGAGCATGCCAAGCAAGCCGTAAAGCTCAGCGAGCAGCTGCCCAAGGGATCCACGCTCATCATCGGTGCGCACCGCGCGCTGATTGGTGCCCTGGCCGAGAGCGGCAAGCTGGACGAAGCTTGGCAGTACTGCCTGGCCATGATCGAGCACATGGACGAGCACTCCATGTCGCAATTGGCCGGCGAAGTCGCTTGGGTGGTTGGCAACGTCGCCTTCATGCGCCACGACTATGTAGAGGGCATCAAGCACCACGAGCGTGCAGCCAAACTCCTCTCCCCCGCCAACGACATTGAGCTGTGGGCCCGTTTCAACAAGGCATCCGCAGCCGTTCGGTTGTCCTCGGGGATTGTGGAACCGGAAACGTTGTCCGCCATTGAGCGTGCAGAACTCGCACTGTCCATTGTGGGCGGAAACAAGACAGACCAGCTCGAAGTCGCCTTCATCCGCGCCCGCTGGCTGTACCTGACCGGGGACATCCCTGCCGCCGTCGAGAAGCTCCGCGAAATCTACGCAGACCGCAAGGTATTGGCCAGGCACACGGCCGGTGAAGTTTCGCTGCTGCTGGGCAAGTCCTTGAAAGCCGCAGGGGAAGCTGCTGAAGCGCTCCAGTTCCTGGAAGAGGCGCAGCACGACTTCAGTGCGGCAGGAGCGTCGGACCGGGTTCAGCAGGCCATGGACGCAGTGCTGGAGATCCGCCTCGCCGAGCGCCGTGCCGCGAAAGAACACTCGGAAGCCTGATTTACCCAAGTAAGTCGCAGTTCAGGCCGTTGTGAGAGCTCAGAACGGCCTGAACTGCGACTCAGCTGGGTGCTTCTAGGCGAAGGTGCGCCCCGTGAGCTTCTCGAAAGCCTCCACATAGCGGGCACGGGTGCGCTCCACAACATCGGCAGGCAGTGCCGGCGGCGGAGTGTCGGAGGACTTGTCCCAGCCGGACTCGGCGGAAGTCAGCCAGTCACGGACATACTGCTTGTCGTACGAAGGCTGCGACTGTCCCGGCGCGTAGGTGGACGCATCCCAGAACCGTGAAGAGTCCGGGGTAAGGACTTCGTCGCCCAGGGTGATGATGCCGGTTGCCGCGTCGATGCCGAACTCCACCTTGGTGTCGGCCAGGATGATGCCGCGTTCGCGGGCGATCTCCTCAGCGCGGGTGTAGATCTTCAGCGTGAGTTCGCTGAGGCGGGCAGCGATGTCATCGCCCACCATGGCCACTACATCGTCATACGTGATGTTGACGTCGTGCTCGCCAACTTCGGCCTTGGCAGAGGGAGTGAAGAGCGCCTTTTCCAAGCGTGAACCGTCAACCAGGCCCTCGGGCAGCGGAATGCTGCAGACCGTGCGGGATTCCTTGTACTCAGCCAGGCCGGAGCCGGTGAGGTAACCGCGCGCGATGCACTCCACAGGGAACATGTCCAGCTTCTTGCAGATCATGGCGCGGCCCTCGACCGCGGCAGGAACGCCCCCCTCAACCGTGGACGCCAGCACGTGGTGCTCAACATCCAACTGATCGAACCACCACAAGCTCAGCTGCGTCAGGACGCGGCCCTTGTCCGGGATTTCGCTGCTCAGCACGTGATCGTAGGCGCTGATGCGGTCGCTGGCGACAACCAGCACGCATTCCTGGCCGATCCTTTCAGTGATTGCTTCATCTGCCGGGACGTAGAGATCGCGGACCTTGCCGGAGTAGACGTGCGTCCAGCCCGGAAGTTCCAGCGTTTCGGTTTCGAAGCCGCCCGTAGGGATGCCTTCAGTCATGCTCAGGCCTGCACTTTCGGGATGGTTCCTGTAGCCGTGTACGGAACGCGGATTTCGCCGCGGGCGGCTTTGCCTCCGATGTCCGTACGGAACTGTGAGCCTTCAAGCTGAACCAGTTCAACGCCGTCGTACGCCTTTTCACGGGCCTCAACCAGATCTGAACCGAGTGCGACAACAGCAAGGACACGGCCGCCGGCCGAGACCACTTTGCCCTCTTCATCCAGCGTGGTGCCGGCGTGGACTACGTGGACACCGTCCAGTTCGTCCACCTTCTTCAGGCCACGGATGCGATCGCCTGTGCGAGGTGCATCCGGGTAGTTTTCGGCAGCAACGACGACGGCGACTGCCGTGTCCTTGGACCAGCGCAGCTCTTCTGCCGTGTCCAGTTCGCCCTTGGCAGCTGCCAGCAGCAGCGCGCCGAGAGGGGTCTTGAGCCGTGCGAGGACGGCCTGCGTTTCGGGGTCGCCGAAGCGTACGTTGAACTCGATGACGCGCATGCCTCGGGAAGTCAGGGCCAGGCCGCAGTACAGCACACCAACGAAAGGGGTGCCACGGCGGGCCATCTCGTCCACGGTTGGCTGGGCAACGCGGTCGATGACTTCCTGAACCAGGCCCTGGGGAGCCCATTCAAGCGGCGTGTACGCGCCCATGCCGCCGGTGTTGGGACCTTCGTCGTTATCGAAGATGCGCTTGAAATCCTGCGCCGGGGACAAGGGGACGGTGGTGCGGCCGTCGCAGAGGACGAACAGGGAAACTTCGGGGCCATCAAGGAATTCCTCGATGACCACCGTTCCACCGGCGTCGAAGCACGCCTGTGCATGTGCCAAGGCCTCGGCGCGGTCCTTGGTGACCACCACGCCCTTACCGGCGGCCAGGCCGTCGTCCTTGACTACATACGGGGCACCAAAGGTGTCCAAGGCGTCAGCAGCTTCGTCAGCGTTGGTGGCAACGCGTGCCATAGCAGTGGGAACGTTGGCTTCAGCCATGATCTGCTTGGCGAACGCCTTCGAAGCCTCCAGCTGGGCTGCTTCCTTGCTGGGACCGAACACCGGGATACCGGCTTCGCGGACGGCGTCGGACACACCGGCAGCCAAAGGCGCCTCGGGTCCTACGACAACCAGGTCCACGCCCAGCTTGGTGGCGAGGGCGGACACGGCTTCCGGGTTGTTCCCGTCAATCGCATGGGTGGGAACGAGTTTGCTGATGCCCGCGTTGCCCGGGGCCGCGTGGACCTCGGAAACGTTGGGATCTTCAAGCAGAGAGCGGACAATGGCGTGTTCGCGGCCGCCTGGGCCAATGACGAGTACCTTCACAGTCCTCAAGGGTACTTTGTGAAGGGCGCGGGGCCTAAGCTGTGTCATTCACCGGACCTGTGGATACGGCCCACCGTGTACGGCTCACGTGCAGGGGATCACGCGCGCGGGCGCGCGTATGACCGGGGAACCACCCTGCAGCGCCCCTAGACTTGCTTCATGCCCATAAGTTCGCATGAAACGTTCAACGTTGAGTCCGCGGTGGAACTGGCAGTGATCGAACGAAGTGGCTTTATTGAGTCCCGGCACATCGGCGCGGCCGTGGTTCTTGCCGGTGATGGCTCGGTGGTCACCCGTCTTGGTGACATCGACGCTCCCGTCCTCGCCCGCTCCACCCTCAAACCCTTCCAGGCCCTGGCTTCAATGCAATCCGGTGTGCCCCTGCGTGGCGCGCAAGTTGCTGTCGCTTGTGGCAGCCACACTGGTTCCCTGGATCATATGGATGTTGTTGAAGGGATGCTCAAAGCAGCGGGTGTTAAAGAAGAAAACCTCCAGTGCCCCACCGCCTGGCCCCAGGACGAAACGGCCCGCAACTGGCTGGTCCGCTCCGAACGAGGACAATCCAAGCTGGCCTTCAACTGCTCCGGCAAACACGCAGCATTCCTGTGGGCTTGCACCGAAAACGGCTGGGACCTGCGCAGCTACCTCGAACCCAACCACCCATTGCAGCAGCGCGTTCGCTCCGTGATTGAGGAATACAGTGGCGAAACCATCTCCCACTTGGGCATCGACGGCTGTGGCGCACCTGTTGCCGCCATCTCGCTGACCGGCCTGGCCCGTGCCTACTCCCGCTTGGCCAAATCCCCGGGCGATAAGTCGTCCAACGCACGTGCCGCCACCATCGCCACGTCCATGCTGGACTACCCCTGGGCCGTCCAAGGCAAGGGTGAGTCCAACACGATCGTCATGGAGGAACTGGATGTCCTGGCCAAGATCGGGGCCGAGGGTGTCCTGGTCCTGGCGACTCCCACAGGCGCCACGGTGGCCGTGAAGATGCTGGACGGGAACCTTCGCGCTACGTCCTTGGTAGGACTGACGCTCCTGGCCGTGAGCGGTGCCGTGGACATCCCTGCAGTTTCCAGCGTTCTGGAGCGCGTGGTGGAGCCCGTGCTCGGCGGCGGCCACGAAGTGGGCAAGATCCGGTTGGGTCACGCTGTCTCCGCCCTGCTGGACTAGTACTTCTGAGGAGAAGAACAGATGGCTGTTGCACGACGCCGGGTCAATTTAGAGGAAGGCCGGGCCGCCCTGGCAGCCTGGCAGGCCGCCGTCGAGCCTTCCGGGAGTTCAGGTGAGCCGGGAGGCGTAGCCGGGACACCGCCGTCGCGCTCTTTAATTGCGACGGCGGTCCGCTACTCCCTGGAGGAAGTCACCGCCCGCGCCCCCGGCAACTCCGTGGAAGTCCGCGTGCCGCCGTTCGGTGTGACGCAGTGCGTGGAGGGGCCCCGCCACACACGCGGCACTCCCCCGAACGTGATCGAGTGCGACGCCGTCACCTGGCTTTCGCTGGTGACGGGCAGGATTTCGTGGGCGGACGCTGTTTCAGAACACAGGCTGACTGCGTCCGGTTTACGTGCCGACCTCTCGGAGCTGCTGCCCCTTTAGCGGGTTCTTACACAGCTGAGGCCCCTCAAGAATCGTCTTGAGGGGCCTCATGCTCTGGGCTGTATTAGTCCGGGCAGACCGGGGTGGTTGGTTGGCCCCGTTTGCTCATTTCGAACTGCGGGATGTCCTCCGCAGCGGGGCCGCCACGGAACTTGGGCGAAGGCTCCTGGCCGCCGCTGATGCGTTCGAGTTCCTGCTCCTCGAAGACTTCTTCCTTGCCGAGCATGATGGCGGAATCGTGGTTGGTGATCTCGCCGTTGAAGGCGCGGAGCATGACGCTGCGGTCAAACTGGCCTTCCCATTTGGCCACCACGAACGTTGCCACGCAGTTGCCCAGCAGGTTCACCACAACGCGCATGGAGTCCATGAGGCGGTCGGCTCCGAGGAGAAGCGCGACGCCGGCGACCGGGAAGATGCCCAGCGCGGCTGCCGTGGCGGAGAGTGCCAGGAAGGACGAACCCGGTACGCCGGCCATGCCCTTGGAGGTAAGGAGCAGGACGCCCAACGCCGCCAGCTGCTGGCCAAGGTCAAGGTTGTGGCCGAAGGCCTGCGCCAGGAACAGCAGCGAAATGGACAAGTAGATTGCGGCGCCGTCAAGGTTGAAAGAGTAGCCCGTGGGAACCACAAGGCCGGTAGTGGCACGGGAGCAGCCGGCGTTGGTCAGCTTGGTCATGATGCGCGGCATCACTGCTTCAGTGGAGGCGGTGCCGAGTGCCAGCAGGAATTCTTCACGGGTGTACTTCAGGAACGCCCACAGCGGAACCCGGGCGAAGCCCCAGGCAACCAGGAACAGCAGGCCGATGAAGATGATCGCTGCTCCGTAGCAGGCCGCAATCAAGAGGGCGTAAGTGCTGAGCGTGCCAAGTCCGTACTGGCCGATGATGAAGGCCATGGCACCGAACGCACCGATGGGAGCCACTTTCATGATCCAGGACATGATCTTGAAGATCAGTTCCAGGACCGTTTCCATGAGGCTGATGACCGGAAGGCAACGTTCGCGGCCGATGACCACGATGGCTGCACCGAAGAAGACGGAGAAGAACAACACCTGAAGCAGGCTGTTGTTGGCAAAAGCACCGATCACGCTGACGGGAATGACATCCAGGATGAACGCTGCAGCGTCCTTGGGAGGCGCGTTGCCGGTCTTGGCGTTGAGCGCGTCCTGGGAAAGCGTAGCGGGGTCGATATTAAGGCCAGCACCAGGCTGAACGATATTTCCGACGATGAGCCCGAAGACGAGGGCGAAGAGAGTGGCGCCGGTAAAGTACAGGAGCGCCTTGACCCCGACCCTCCCGACCGCCTTGACGTCGCCCACTGCCGAGATGCCTGTGACGATCACGAGGAAAATCAGCGGGGCGATGATCATCTTGATGAGTTGAATGAATCCATCGCCCAGTGGCCGGAGGGCGGACCCAATTGTCGGCCAAAAATGACCGATGAGTACACCTGCGACGACGGCGATCAGGATTTGAAAAAAGAGCGACTGGTACAGCCGCTTTTTCTTCTGCGGGGCCGAACTCGCCTTCAGCGCCGCGGAGTCTGGGATCTTCATTGATCTGAACCAATCATTTGGGAACGGCCCCACATTTTGAGGGGGTTTTTCAAATGTAAGCCTGCTCACACCATTCCGCAAGGGGAAATAACATTTCCATATTATGGAAAGTCACATTTGGTTTGGAGTATCGACGTTGGTGCGTCCACCACCTTCTTTGACGCGGAAATGCCCGCGGCACACCCTTCTACAGGCGTGTCACGGGCATTCAGGAATCAAAGTGGGTGGTCGCGGCACGGGCCCACGGTTTGGGCGGTGCTTTGAGGCTAGCCGCGGCCCACGAAGGGCATGCCGGCAGCCGTCACCACCAAGGATCCGACACTGGCCGACGCCGGCATGTTGGCCATCATCAGCACGGCACGCGCAGCGTCATCCACAGGGAACATGGGCTCCACTTTGCGACTGCCGTCAGCCTGCAGCGCGCCGGAGCCTACGCCGATGGTGTCCATGATTTCGGTACGGGTATTACCGATGTCGATCTGCCCGCACGTAATGCCGAACTCCCTGCCGTCGAGCTCGATGCTCTTGGTCAGTCCTGTCATCGCATGCTTGGTGACTGTATAGGCTACGGATTTGGGCCTGGGTGAGTGCGCCGAAATGGAGCCGTTGTTGATGATTCGGCCACCTTGCGGCTCTTGGGATTTCATGGTTCGCACAGCCTCCGCAGCGCACAACATGGAGCCCGTGACGTTCACGCGAAGCGTTGCTTCCCACTCGTCCACACTGATGTCGCCCACGTCGCCCGCCGGCCCAAAGATGCCGGCATTGTTGAACAGCACATCAACCCGACCCCAGCGTTGGCGGACCTCCGCGAAAAGGCGCGCGACGTCGTCGGGCGCCGTTACATCGCAGGGAACCGCCAGCGCGTCCGGATGGTCGTCGGCAGTTTCCAAGAGCTGCGCCTCCCGGCGGCCGGCAAGCGCAACACGGTAACCCTCGGCGAGCATCAGCCTGGCGACCGCCCTTCCGATACCCGAACCGGCCCCGGTCACGACGGCGACCCTGGGGTTTGCGGGAGGGCTGGAGTCAGTCATGTGGTTGCCTTTCGGGGAATTGCTCGTGGCAGCGTCAGCGTGCGGCTTCAGCTGGCTGGACTGCTGCTGCCGGCTGGGAGGCTGTTATCGGCCAGCCTATGACAGTCTTCGGGCGCGGAGTGGCATAGGTCCTGACCTTGGACGTGGACAGGCCGAGGCGGACCAGCGACTCGGCGATGGTGACCGCCGCCGCCACTCCATCCACCACAGGGACTCCGGTGCGCTGGCGGATTTGTTCATCGAATCCGGCCATGCCGCCGCAACCGAGAACAATAACCTCGGCTTTGTCGTTCTGAACCGCCTGCTCCGCCTGACTCACAATGGCTTCGACAGCACGCTCCGGGTATTCCTCGAGCTCCAGCACGGCCATGCCACTGGCCCTGACAGAAGCGCATCGCGCCTCCAAACCGGCGAGCTTGAGCCGGTCCTCGATCAGCGGGACGGCGCGGTCCAGTGTGGTGACCACCGAATACTTGTGGCCCAGGAACATTGCGGTGCTGGCTGCTGCCTCGGTGATATCAACTACGGGGACGTCGAGGAGTTCCTGGAGGCCTTCGCGGCCGTGCTCGCCATAGCCGGCCTGGATGACGGCGTCGAAGGATTCGGGATAGTTCACCACTGCATCCATGACGGCGATCGCGGCGAGGTAGCTTTCGAAGTTGCCCTCGCAGGAGTCGGCGCCGAAACGAGGCGTGATGCCGATGATTTCGGTGCCAGGGGCCGCTGCGGCACGGGCCTGAGCTGCGATGGAGTCCGTCATGGACTGGGTGGTGTTTACGTTTGCGACAAGGATGCGCATGGGTTTCCTCAGTGTCAGTGGGTGCTGGCGACGGCGATCGGCTCGCCGGAGACGTCCTCGTGGACCTGCTTCTTGTCCGCGACAGCGAAGTACGTCAGGGCTGCGACGCCGGCTCCGATGAACCAAGCAAACGGAGCAGCCGCGGCCAGCGCTGGGATGAAAGCGATGGCAATGGCGAGTCCTGCCGCCGGGAGCATCGCGATGATGGCCTTCGGGTTCACGCCGCGCTTGTAGAAGTAGGCGCCCTCGGGATCCTCCGTGTAGAGCTCCGGGACATTGACCTTGCCTCGACGGACCAGCCAATAATCGGCCATAACCACACCGAACAGGGGCCCGAGCAAAGCGCCAAGGCCACCCAGGAAGTACACGATCACGATCGGGTTGTTGTAAAGGTTCCACGGCAGGATGATCAAGCCGATAGTGCCGCTGACCCAGGCCGCCTTGCGGAAGTTCAGGTGCCGCGGGAAGAGGTTGGTCAGGGCGTAGACGGGAGCTACGAAGTTGGCCATCAGGTTCACGGCGATGGTCAGGATCAACAGGGCCAGGCAAGCAAGGACCAACAGAAGCGTATTGGGAATGCTCTCCACAATGTCCGAGGGGCTCTCGATGACGGTGCCATTGATCTTGTACTGGCCGCCAGCCATAACGACGACGATGGCGCCGAAGACGAGCATGTTGATGGGGATGCCCCAGAAGTTGCCCTTGACGATGGACTTCTTGGAAGCCGAAGACCGGGTGAAGTCGCAGAAGTTCAGGACGAACGTTCCATAGATGGAAACCCACAGGGCACCGCCGGCAAAGATGGTGAGCCACATTTCGGTCCCCTCGAGGCCCTTGATGCCGCTCCACTGGATGGCGCCGCCGGCTTCGATGAAGACCCACACGGCGATCGCAGCCATGGTTACCAGGATGATGGGACCAGCGAAGGCCTCGTACTTGCGAATCATCTCCATGCCGAAGCTGACGATAACCAACTGGACGATCCAGAGCGCCACGAACGACAACCAGCCCAGGGTTGAAAGGCCAAGGATGGAGTTGCTGTCCAGATCTTTCAACCCCGGTGCCATGGCCACGAGCATGACCCGGAGGACCACGGATGCCAGGTACGTCTGGATGCCGAACCAAGCCACGGCAACAGCGCCGCGAACCAGGCTGGCGATCTGCGCTCCCCGGATGCCGAAGCTGATGCGGCTCATGACGGGGAAGGGAACACCCGTCTTCTCACCCATGAACCCGGAAAAGTTCAGGAGCGCGAACAAGAGAATGGCGCCGATGCCCAGGGCTACCAGGATCTGCCAACCACCCAAGCCGAGAGAGAACAGGCCGATGGCGAAGGCATAGTTACCCAGGCTGTGGACGTCGTTGGCCCAGAGGGTAAAGATGCTGTAGCTGGTCCACTTCCGACCCTTGGCCTTAGTGGGTGCGAGGTCGATGTTGTAAAGGCTGGGACTGATGGTACGGCCTGCGGCTTCGGAAGCAATGGCGCACAGGTCAGTGTTTCCCACGACCGGATGGTTGGGGCCACCTGCGTTTGCGTCTCCCGGAGCCCCAGTGACGCCGACTGATGAAGTCGTCTGCATCGTGGATCTCCACTTCGTACTGATTCCACAATACGGAATCTAGTTATTGAATAGTGAAAGCACTCTATGACTCAGGTCACGTAACGTCAAGGTTCCCCATGTATGCAGGGTCACATTCGGTTGCTTGGTGGAGAGTTTCCCAGTTGACTGTTTCGGTTACGCAATCCGTGTTGACGCTGCCCAACCAGCAGACGTAATCTCGAATTGCAGAATTTTATTCTCACAATACGAAATTCCTTGAGCGCCCCCACAGAGCAAGCGCCCAGACATTCAATGAAGAGAGGTTGGACGTGGCTGCAGGAGAAGAGACCTCACACATCCTCAGCGGGTTGACTGCCCAGCTGCCTGATCGTGATCCGGAAGAGACCGCGGAGTGGATTGAGTCCCTTGATGCGTTGATCGCGGAGCAGGGTACTGAGCGTGCCCAGTACATTATGCGTTCGTTGTTGCAGCGTGCTGGTGCCCGGTCGGTGGGTGTGCCGATGGTGACGACCACTGATTATGTGAACACGATCCCGGTGGACCAGGAGGCTGAGTTCCCGGGGAACGAGGAGTTCGAGCGCCGGTACCGGGCGTACATGCGGTGGAATGCCGCGGTGATGGTCCACCGTGCGCAGCGTTCCGATATTGGTGTCGGCGGGCACATTTCCACCTATGCCGGTGCTGCGACGTTGTATGAGGTGGGTTTCAACCACTTCTTCCGCGGCAAGGACCACCCTTCGGGCGGGGATCAGGTGTTCTTCCAGGGCCACGCTTCGCCGGGCATGTACGCGAGGGCGTTCATGGAAGGCCGTCTCACGGAAGAGGATCTGGACGGGTTCCGTCAGGAAAAGTCCAAGGCCGGTCATGCCCTGTCCTCGTACCCGCACCCGCGCCTGATGCCGGATTTCTGGGAGTTCCCGACCGTGTCGATGGGTATCGGCCCGATGAACGCGATCTACCAGGCCCAGTCCAACCGGTACCTGCAGAACCGTGGCATCAAGGACACCTCCGAGCAGCAGGTCTGGGCGTTCCTGGGCGACGGGGAAATGGACGAGCCCGAGTCCCGTGGCCTGCTCCAGCTCGCCGCGAACGAGAACCTGGACAACCTGAACTTCGTGATCAACTGCAACCTCCAGCGCCTGGACGGACCGGTCCGCGGTAACGGCAAGATCATGCAGGAACTCGAGGCGTTCTTCCGCGGTGCGGGCTGGAACGTGATCAAGGTCGTCTGGGGCCGGGAGTGGGACTCACTCCTGGAAGCCGATAAGGACGGGGCGTTGGTGAAGATCATGAACGAAACCCCCGATGGTGACTACCAAACCTACAAGGCCGAGTCCGGCGGGTTCGTGAGGGAACACTTCTTCGGTAAGTCCCCGCAGACCAAGGACATGGTCGCGGACCTGGACGACGAACAGATCTGGGGCCTCAAACGCGGCGGTCACGACTACCGCAAGGTTTACGCTGCGTACAAGGCAGCTACCGAGTTCAAGGGCAAACCCACCGTGATCCTGGCCAAAACGGTCAAGGGCTACGGCCTGGGCCCGCACTTCGAAGGCCGCAACGCCACCCACCAGATGAAGAAACTGACCATGGAAGACCTCAAAGCCTTCCGTGACCACCTCCGCATCCCCATCAGCGATGACCAACTCGACGCGGACCTCTACCGGCCCCCGTACTACCACCCCGGCATGGACGCCCCGGAAATCAAATACCTGATGGAACGCCGCGCCGAACTCGGCGGGTTCGTTCCCGAACGCCGCCGCACCCACACCCCCGTCACCCTGCCCGAGGCGAAATCCTACGAAGTAGCCAAACGCGGGTCCGGGAAACAACAAGCCGCCACCACCATGGCCTTCGTGAGGTTGTTGAAGGACCTCATGCGGGATAAGAACTTCGGGGCCCGGTTCGTGCCCGTCGTCCCCGACGAATCCCGGACCTTCGGCATGGACGCGTTCTTCCCGACCGCGAAAATCTACAACCCCAAAGGCCAGAACTACCTCTCCGTGGACCGCGACCTCGTCCTGGCCTACAAAGAATCACCCGCCGGCCAACTCATCCACCCCGGCATCAACGAAGCCGGCGCCGTCGCAGCGTTCACCGCCGCCGGCACCGCCTACGCCACCCACGGCGAACCCCTGGTCCCGATCTACGTGTTCTACTCCATGTTCGGCTTCCAACGCACCGGAGATTCCTTCTGGGCCGCCGCGGACCAAATGACCCGCGGCTTCATCATCGGCGCCACCGCAGGACGAACCACCCTCACCGGCGAAGGACTCCAACACGCCGACGGGCACTCCCCCATCCTGGCCTCCACCAACCCCGCCGTGAAAACCTACGACCCCGCCTACGGCTACGAAATCGGCCACATCATCCGCCACGGCCTCGAAGAAATGTACGGCGACAACAACACCGACGGCACCGGTGAAGACCGTAACGTCATGTACTACCTCACCGTCTACAACGAACCCATCACCCAACCCGCCGAACCCGAAAACCTCGACATCGACGGACTCCTCAAAGGCATCTACCGCCTCGCCCCCGCCCCCGAAGCGGACAGCACCACCGGGAACCGGCCCACCGCGACCATCCTCGCCTCCGGCGTCTCCGTACCCTGGGCCCTCGAAGCCCAACGGATCCTCGCCCAAGACTGGAACGCCGCCGCCGACATCTACTCCGTAACCTCCTGGAACGAACTCCGACGCGACGGACTCGCCGCCGAAGAACACGCCTTCCTCAACCCCGGCCAACCCGCCCGCACCCCGTTCATCACCGAACAACTCGCCGGCACCACCGGACCCGTCATCGCCGTGTCCGACTACATGAAAGCCGTCCCCGACCAAATCCGCCAATTCATCCCCAACGACTTCGCCTCCCTCGGAGCAGACGGCTTCGGCTTCTCCGACACCCGCCAAGCCGCACGCCGCTACTTCAAAAACGACACCCACTCCATCGTCGCCAAAACCCTCCAACTCCTCGCCGCAAAGGGCGAAGTAGAGGAGGGCGCGCCGTCGTACGCCATTGACCGCTACAAACTGCTGGATGTAAACGCCGGCACCACAGGCGGAGCAGGCGGCGACGCCTAACAACCCGCATGACAAAATGGCGGCAGCGTTCGTGAAGAACGCTGCCGCCATTGTCGTTTTTGCGAGTTTGGTTGAACCGGGCCTAGGTGCCCAGGTTCCTTCTATCGACCACGAAGCCGGTTGCCGCATTCTCGCGAACGGCGTTGATACCAGCCACTACCGCCTTCAGATTCGGAAACTGTGGCGACACTGCCACAACGGTTCCATCCTCCGCGGTTAGCCGGAACCGGAATGAGTTGGTTCCTGCTTTGAGAATTTCAAAACTGCCAGCCATTTTCCCCTGTTCTTTCACGCGACGTTGCGTATCCGAGCTGACTTCATAACTCCCTCATCGACCATATCGGCCATTTCAGACCGCCAAAAGCCCTACTGATCGGTAATTTACAACCGATATTGGTAGATCTCTTGGAAAGAACCCAAGGAGCTAGAGACCGCATGCAGCCCCGCGCGTATCGTGAGGATATGACTGACACCGGCACGGCCCCCACCACGGGCGTGCTCCTCGCTGCAGGGGCAGGAACGCGACTTGGTCGCGGCCCCAAGGCGCTGCTCCCCTTCCGAGGCAGGACTTTGGTGGAGGTACTCGCGGACACACTGTTCGACGGCGGGTGCCGCGAGGTTGTGGTGGTGCTCGGCGCTGAGGCCGATCTTGTCCGGCGCAGCACCGATCTTGGCACGCACGTGGTGGTCGAGAACGAGAATTGGGCCAAGGGAATGGCCGGATCATTCCGAGCCGGCATTGATGCGGCTGCGGCGGGGAACAGCATCATGGTGGCGCTGGTGGACCAGCCAGGACTAACGCCGACGGCGGTGAGCAGGTTGCTGGGTAGTCACCGTCCCGGCAGGGTCACCGCAGCCGCCTACCCGGACGAGTCCGGCCACCTGAAGCGTCGGCACCCGGTGATTTTCGACGTCGGACTCCGCTCCGAAGCGGCCGCGGCTGCTAATGGCGACACGGGTGCGCGTTCATTCCTGAAGGCGCATCCTGGGCTCGTGGACTTGGTGGATTGCAGCGACCTCTGCTCCGGTGAGGACCTGGACACGAAGGACCAGCTGCATCTGTTGGACGGGTAGCGGCGGGTTGGACTGGTAGCGGCGGGTAAATTTAGGTGCATGATCCGCATCGCGACTGATGATCCCGCACGCCCCGATGTCCACCTGCTCCTCAGCGAGCACCTGGCCGATATGTTCGCCACTTCTCCTGCGGAAAGTGTTCATGCGCTGGACCACTCGGCGCTGAAGCATGAGTCGATTACGTTCTGGACAGCCCGGGAGGACGGCGCGCTGCTGGGGTGCGGAGCGCTGAAAGAGCTGTCCCCCGGGCACGCCGAGATCAAGTCAATGCGCACCACTTCCATTGCCCGTGGACGTGGAGTGGCCACCCGGATGCTGGAACACATCGTGGCTGAAGCTGCCCGATTGGGTTACAAGCGCGTGAGCCTGGAAACGGGAACCGAGGACTACTTCGCCCCCGCGCGTCGTTTGTATGCCCGGCACGGATTCACGGAGTGCCCGCCGTTCGGGGATTACACCCTGGACCCGAACAGTGTGTTCATGGAGCTCGCCGTCTCCCCCAAGTAGGTAGCAGCAAACGTCTCAATGAGGGCTCATACCGACGTTTGCTGTCACCTAGTTGGGTTGGCACGGGACAGGGGTTAGTTGGGTTAGACGGGGGCAGTGGTGCGGTCGCGGAGGGCCAGGTAGATCCTGTCCCGCGCGATGGGCAGCTCGCCGAAGCGGATCCCGGTGGCATTGCGGATCGCGTTGGCCAAGGCGGGAGCCACGGGGTTGAACGGGCTCTCGCTCATGGACTTGGCGCCGAGAGGTCCTGTGGAGTCGTTGGTAGTGGCGAAATAGACCTCGCTCCGTGGCACGTCCGCGAACGAAGGAATGTGGTACTGCCGCAGGATGTCCGTGGTGACGCGCCCGGCGTCGTCCACTTTCACTTCCTCGTAAAGCACCGCACCCAGGGCCTGCGCAATGCCGCCCTCGATCTGACCGCGACACTGCCGCGGGTTCACCACCACACCGGCATCGGCGGCCTGGACACTCTGCAGGATCCGCAGCTCACCGGTTCCCGTATTAACAGCAACCCTGAAACCGTGAACGTTGAACGCGACCGACCGCGGCGTCCCGCCCCAGTTGCCATCCGTGGCGAGCCGAACGCCTTGCAGCCGGGCGGCGTCGACGATTTCCGTTAAGGGCACCGTACGGTCACCGCACTCAACGGCGCCGTCCACCAAGCGGCAATCTCCCAACGGAACACCTCTGAGCGAAGCGGCAACCGTTTGAATCCGCGTGGCCAGTTCCAGCGCGGCACCCAATGTCGCCTTGCCGGCCACCACGGTTCCGGCCGAACCGAACGCGCCGGTGTCGTGCTCCAAGAGGTCGGTATCGGACTGCCGCACCGTCACTTTGGACGCCGTGGTAGCCAAGGCCGTGGCAGCCAACTGTGCATGGACGGTTGTGGTGCCGTTCCCGAATTCCGCAGTACCGACGTCGACGGCGAACCTTCCGTTCGCTTCCAGGCTCACCCGGGTGTGGGCGAAGTGGCCGCGGGGCGGGACGGTGTCGATCATGGAAAGGGCTGAGCCTTCCCCGACCACCCAATCCGGACCCAAGTCATCCAAGCCGGCTGCCCGGTAGCGTTCCTTGCCGCGGTCCAGAGCGTCCCGCACCAAGGACACGCACTGGTCCAGGCCGTAGCTTCCGTAGTGGACGTCTTCTTCGGGCTCCGGTGTTGTGGAAAGCATGTGATCGCCGGGCCGGACCATGTTCTTGAGCCGGAACTCAAGCGGATCCATGCCTATCCCGATGGCGAGTTCGTCAATGGCCGACTCGATTGCGAAGATCATCTGGCTCAGCCCATAACCCCGGAAAGCACCCGCGGGGACCGTGTTGGTGTAGACGGCGTGGGCGTCCACTTTCTTGTTCACGCACTTGTAGACGGCCAACGATTCTCCGCAACCGTGGAACATGACGCCGGGAGCGTGATTTCCGTAGGCGCCGGTGTTGGTGAGGACGTTCAACTGCAGCGCGGTGAGCGAACCATCGCGGCTGGCTCCGGCCTTGAGATGGATGGTGAAGGGGTGCCGGGTGGTAGTTGCCGTGAACTGCTCGGTGCGGGTGAATTCCAGCTGCACGGGCTTCCGCAGTGCAAGGGCCGCGAGGGCAACCAGGTCTTCAGTGAGGACTTCCTGCTTTCCGCCGAAGCCACCGCCAACCCGTCCGGCCACTACCCGGATAGTCTCAGGAGGCAGGTTGAATACCCGGCTCAGCGTCCGCTTCACCAGGAATGGCACCTGCGTGGAGGAACGGATCATCAAGCGGCCGTCGTCATCCAGCCAGGCAATGGACGCGTGGGTTTCCATCGCCACGTGCTGCACGCGCTGCGTCTTGTACGTGTGCTCGTGAATGAAGTCAGCAGCCGCAAAGCCGTCAGCCACGCTGCCCAGTTCGGCATGGACCTCTGCCACCACGTTCTGGAGCGGGCGGGAAATCCGCGAGAAGATGCCGTCCTTTTCCCCATGAATGGCCGGGGCTCCGGGGAGGATGGCCTCCTGCGGAGTGAACACCGGCTCCAGGAGTTCGTACTGCACGGCCAATGCCCGGGCACCGGCCTCGGCTGCACCCACGGATTCGGCAACGACAGCGGCAACCCGCTGCCCAATGAACCGCACAACGTTGTCCAGAACGCGTGAATCGTCCGGGTCGTCGGTGTAGTTCTCGTGTTGGGCACTGGAAAACAGCAGCTGTGGTGCGTCTTCGTGGGTGAAAACCGCGACGACGCCAGGAACAGCCAAAGCCGGAGCTTTGTCGATGGACACGATCCGGGCATGCGGATACGGGGAACGCAGGAGCTTCATGTGCAGCAGGCCTTGAAGTTGTTCAGCCGGCACATCCAAGGCGTACCGGGCGGTTCCTGTCACCACGGCTTGACCGGCGGGGGCGGGAACGTTGTCCCCGAGCTGGCCGGGTGTGGCTGGGACAGCGGCGGGAGTCTGCGCCCCCGAAACGTCAGCTCCGGCGTCGTGCTGGTGTTCACCAGCGTGGCCGTTGCTGTGACCGCAGACCGCGTCCGCGATGGAGCGGTAGCCGGTGCAGCGGCAAAGGTTGCCCTTGAGGTTGCGGGGCAGGTTGGCGCGTTGCTCGTCGTCGAACGTCGCGGCCGTCATCATCATGCCCGCGGTACAGAAGCCGCATTGGAAGCCCTGGGCCTCGAGGAACTGCTCCTGCACAGGGTGTAGTTCGCCGTCCTTGGACAGGCCCTCGATGGTGGTCACCGCTTTGCCTTCGGCGCGGACTGCCGGGTAGATGCAGCTGTGGACGGGGGTGCCATCGACGTGCACGGTGCAGGCGCCGCAGTCGCCGCCATCGCAGCCCTTCTTGACGCCGAAGTTGCCTTCCTCGCGAAGGAAGGTGCGGAGGCATTGTCCTGGGCGGGGTGTGGCCTGTGAGGCAGAACCGTTTATTTCAATTGCCATTGCGGGCCTCCTTCTGCTGGGTACTTGTTTCGGCTGGCTGGGTGGACGGCTGGGGCGAGGTGTTGTGCGGCGGCCAAAAATCGCCGGAAACGGTCATGGATTCGCCCAGCAGTTCGGCCCGAATTTCCTCGGCCAGCTTGAATGTCATGTCGCGCCGCCATGCAGGCAGCCCGTGGATGTCGTCGTGGTACAGCGGCCACGGAATGGAATTTCCGACGGCGTCAGCCAGCGTCCCGGCGTCGGGAACCTGCCCGGCGGGGAACCTCAGCTGGACCGGCCTTTTGGTGGACGCTGTCACTGTGATGACCAGACCGCCGTCGGGGTCGAGCCGCCCGATCAGCAGCACGCCGGAACGGCCAAGGTTGCTGAGCGACAAGCGCCGGAAGGCAACCCTGGCGGAGAGTGCGCTGGCGGGCAGATGGACGCTGCGGAGCAACTCCCCCGGTGCCAGGACAGTCTGCATATCGCCTGTGACGACGTCGGCCACCGGAACCTTGCGGCTGGTGCCGTCCGGACTGAGGATGATGGCTTCGCCGTCAAGTCCTGCGCACAGCGACGTCATGGGTCCTGCCGGGAGGCCGGTGCAAATGTTGCCGCCCACCGTGGACATGTTCCAGATCTTGAACGAGGCCACGAACGAGTCGCAGCACGGGCGGATCAGCGCCAATCCGGGCCACTCGCGGTCTGCTGTTTCTGCCAACCGCGGCAGGGCGTAGAGCTCGGCTACGGTGCAGGTGGCGGCCAGTTCGATGCCTTGGTCGGTGACGGTGATGGCGGGCCACTCTGCTTGGCCGAGGTCAAGGAGCCGTTTGAGGACGGTGCTGCCGTAGGAGAAAAGGACAGTGCCTCCGGCGAGCCAGGCGTCGCCATCGCGCCATTGTGCCGGGTCCGTGGTGGGGACGACGGCCTCGATGGTGTTCATGTCCATGGGTCCTCCTGAGTGAGGTGTTGAGGTGCTGTATGAGCCGGGGCCGCGTGGGCCGGCGCCGGGTGGATCGGGCCGGCGCTGTCCTTCAGCGACGGGAACCCAGGTGCCTTGGCCTGCTTCCGGCCAGCGCCGCGCTCAGCGATGATTTCTGCCGTGATGGAAACCGCCACTTCGGCAGGAGTCACGGCGCCGAGGTTCAACCCGATGGGTGAATGCAGCCGTTCCAGGGACTCTGGTGGAGTGCCTGCCTCAAGCAAGGCATCGATCCGTTGGCGGTGGCTGCGTCGGGAACCCATCGCGCCGACGTACGCCAGGTTCAACCGGAGGGCGCTCTCAAGCAGCGGGATATCGAATTTGGGGTCGTGGGTCAGGATGCACACCACAGTGCGGGAATCGATGCGTCCCGCGGCTGCCTCGGCTTCCAGGTAACGGTGTGGCCAATCAGTGACCACTTGGTCTGCGCCTGCGAAGCGGCTTTGCGTCGCGAAGGCTGGCCGGGCGTCGCACAGCGTGACGTTGTAGCCGAGGAGTTGCCCGGCAGGTAGCAGTGCCGCGCCAAAGTCGTTGGCTCCAAAGATCAGCATCCGGGCTGCCGGCAACCGGCTTTCCACAAACAGTGTGATCGGCTCCGGCTGCGCCTCCTCCTGTGGAGGCAAAGCCAGCCTCTCAGTAGTGACCCAGCCATCAATGCAACCCTCGGGCGGCGCCAAGCGGATCAAGCCGGCGTGACCACCCTGGAGCAGCGGCTCCACCTGCGCGGCAGCGGCGAAAAGTGTGGAGGGATGGTCGCCCAGCAGCTTGGCCAGGTCCTCGGATTCCATGGCCCGGAACCGCACGGGATCATTGACCACCATAACTCCGCCATGGGCATCGAGGCGGCGGATCAGGGCTGCGGGACGTTGCGTTTCAGCAAAAACCGAAAGTTCAGGCGATCCGGCCCGGAGCGGCTGGATGTGGACTTCCAGTTCCCCTCCACAGGTGAGTCCGACGGCGAACGCATCCTCGGAACTGTAGCCAAAAGACTCTAGGCGAGGGCCGCCGTCGCGCATTGCTTCCAAGGCCGCCTCCACCACGGCACCTTCCACGCAACCTCCGGACAAGCTGCCCAGAATTTCGCCGTTTTCGGAGACCAACATGGAGGTCCCCATGGGCCGCGGCACGGAGCCGCCGGTCCCTACGATCGTGGCCACAGCACACAGTTTGCCGGAGACCGCAGGCCGCCAGCTGCCCAGCGAAGGCATCAGATCCAGCATGGCAACACATCCTTATTCCAGGTGTCCCGGCCAGATGGCCCGGCCGGAGCAGTGCGCGATCTTGCCTCATATTCTCATTTTCAGAGGTTGTTGAGGGGTAGTCGCGGTTAATCAGTAAAAGTGGGAGTTCATAGGAACGGGGGCAAGGGCTTCATCTCCCTGCCCCCGTTCCCTGACGGAGCGTCGGTGCCCGTCCCTGAATCACCAGGGCCGCCGCCCGCCGTCGTGCCTGTTATATAGGGACGACGACGGCGGACGCCTATTCGTGCGGTGGGTACCGGCGGACCGCCGATCGGAGTGCCGGAACGTATCCCGCCGGCGCGGGTGCAGCTCCGGGCTAGACGCCCATCAGCGCGTTGATCGGGCCGCGGGCGAAGTAGATGATGAACCCGGCCGTGACCACCCACATGAGCGGATGGACCTTCTTGGCCTTGCCCGACGCCGCGCTGATCACCGCGAAGGAGATGAAGCCGACGCCGATGCCGTTGGCGATGGAGTACGTCAGAGGCATGGTCACGATTGTCAGGAAGGCCGGGAGGGCGATGGAGAACTTGGTGAACTTGATCTCGCGAATTTGCGCCATCATCATCGCACCCACCACCACCAGGGCTGCTGCTGCTACTTCCAACGGGACCACCGAGGTGAGCGGAGTGAAGAACATGGAACCCAGGAACAGCAGGCCGGTGACCACCGAGGCCAGGCCGGTCCGTGCGCCTTCGCCGATGCCTGCAGCGGAGTCGATGTACACGGTGTTGGACGAACCGGACGTTGCGCCGCCCACCACTGCACCCATGCCTTCAACAATGAAGGCAGACTTCAGCTTGGGAAACGTGCCGTCTTTGTGTGCCACGCCTGCGCTCTTGGCCAGGCCCGTCATGGTGCCCATGGCGTCGAAGAAGTTGGTGAACACCAGGGTGAAGACCAACATCGTCGCAGCCAATCCGCCGATCCTGGCAAAGGAGCCGAAGAGATCGAACTGGCCCACCAGGCTGAGGTCCGGGACGGACACCAGTTGGCTGGACAGGATGGGCACGTTGAGGTGCCAGCCGCCGGGGTTGTCGGCGGTGCCTGGGCCAATGTGGAACACGGCCTCGGCAACAGCGGCGAGGATGGTGGTGGCGACGATGCCGATCAGCAAACCGCCTTGGATCTTGCGTGCCACGAGGATGCCCATGGTCAGCAGGCCAATGATGAAAACAAGGGTGGGAATGGACGTGATGGAGCCGTTGTCGCCGAGCTGGACCGGTGGGCCCCCCGTGGTTGCGCGAACGAACCCGGAATCCACGAACCCGATAAAGGCGATGAACAGGCCGATACCAACGGTGATGGCGGCCTTGAGCTCTTTGGGAACTGCCTTGAAGATCGCCGTCCGGGCGCCGGTAGCACCGAAGATGACAATCAGGATGCCGTTGATGACCACCAGGCCCATGGCTTCTGGCCATGTAACTTCCTGGATGACCGCGACGGCGAGGAACGAGTTGATGCCCAAGCCGGCTGCAAGGCCGAAGGGCAGGTTGGCGACCAAACCGAAAATGATGGTCATGACGCCGGCGGTCAGGCCCGTGACGGCACCAACCTGCGCAGCTGAGAGCCAGCCACCGGCGACGTCGGTAGGGGCGTTTTCCGCCGAGAAGCCACCCAGGATGAGCGGATTCAGGATGACGATGTACGCCATGGTGAAGAAGGTGACCAGGCCGCCGCGGAATTCGCGGGCCAACGTTGAGCCACGCTTCGAGATCTGGAAGAACTTATCCAGGAAGGAGTTCGACACCGGGGGCTTCTTGTTTCCATCTGCCAGGCCGGTTGCCGTGTGCTTTGCCGCTGTGGGCCCTGCGCCGTTTCCTTGGGGAAAGAGCGCAGCCTGCTTTTCAGCTGCTGTCTGCTTTTCAGCGGAATTGTCCAGGATTGTCATGTCAGCCACCGGGCCCTAGTAATCAATCCTGGAATCAAGCGTGTTCCATGTGTTGAACGGCTGGAGGGCCGCCGGAGCCTGGGGGTCGCCCAGTTCCAGCTTGGCTACCGGCATCAGCGCGTCCCGGTTGTCGTTCTCGAAGTACTCGTAGAAGACGGCGTCGTCAAAGCCGACGGATGCGGCGTCGTGACGGTCTGCTGCAAAGAACACGCGGTCAACGCGTGCCCAGAGTGCGGAGGCCAGGCACATGGGGCATGGCTCGCAGCTGGTGTAGAGGGTTGCTCCGCTGAGATCGAAGGTTCCCAGTTCGCGGCAGGCGTTACGGATGGCCGTGACTTCTGCGTGTGCGGTGGGATCGTTCGTGGCGGTGACGCGGTTGACGCCTTCGAAGGCTCGTCCGTCCGCTGTGACAATGACGGCGCCGAAGGGGCCCCCACTGTTAAGGACATTGGCTGTTGCCAGCTCAATGGATGTGGCCAGGAATTGCTCGGCCGTGACGGTTGTACTCATGTTGCGACTTCCTTAGTGCTGAGGAAGCCAGGTGACCTGTTTGGGGGCGCTACAGAGAGGAGCTCCAGTTAGCTTGGTTACCAGGCTTCAGCATGTGCGATGAAGGTTAAGTTGCGCCTGGTAGATAGCTTCCCGAGGTCCGGGTGCCCGCCTTTGGCAGTTAGAGCGTAGCACCAGGTTTGTGAGCCGCGCCATAGTTTTTTGAAAACTTAATTTCGTGATGCGAAATTAGTTACTGCTGCGGGGTGATGCCTGGCTGGCGTCGGGCTCGTGCCCGAATGTGACCGCCGGCGCCCGGCGGGCGTTGACTGCCGCCGTCGGGCATTCTACGCTTTTCGGACCTGGCCGCATTCTGACGGTCGGGCAAACCTGGATCAGCAGACAGGGCCTAACTGAGCTGGAACGCGTACACGCCGACCAGACAAGGAACCTGTCATGACCCCTCTTTGGATCAAGAACCCGCTGGGTATCTTCACCGCAAACGACCTCGACGCCGGCGGCGGACTGGTGGTTTCCGACGGAAAAATCGTGGAGCTCGTGCCTTCGGGCGGGCAGCCGTCCACGCCCTGCTCCGTCTTTGATGCTTCCGCCCATGTGGTCCTGCCCGGGCTCATCAACACGCACCACCACTTCTACCAAACCCTCACCCGCGCTTGGGGGCCCGTGGCCAACGCACCGTTGTTCCCTTGGCTGCAGAACCTCTATCCGGTGTGGGCGAGACTGACCCCGCGCAGCCTTGAGCTCGCAGTGCAGGTTGCGCTGGCCGAGTTGCTGCTGTCCGGCTGCACCACTGCCGCCGACCACCACTACCTCTTCCCCGACGGCATGGAAGACGCCATTGATATCGAAGTAGCTGCAGTTCGTGCCATGGGAATGCGCGCCACTTTGACCCGCGGGTCCATGACCTTGGGAGAGGACGACGGCGGCCTGCCGCCCAGGACCACGGTCCAGTCGCCTGAAGCGATCCTCGCAGACAGCGAACGGCTGATTCGTCAGTACCACGAGAAGGGCGATGGGGCTGTTGTGCAGATCGCGCTTGCCCCCTGCTCGCCCTTCTCTGTGACCAAGGAGATCATGGCCGAGAGCGCCGCAATGGCCGAACGCTTCGACGTCCGGCTGCACACCCATCTTGCCGAGACGATCGACGAGGAAGACTTCTGCCGCTCCATGTTCGGACTGCGGACCGTGGACTACTTGGAATCCGTGGGCTGGTTGGGATCCCGCACCTGGCTTGGGCATGGCATCCATTTCAACGACGACGAGATCGCCAGGCTGGGAGCCGCGGGCACCGCCGTCGCACACTGCCCCACCTCCAACATGCGCCTTGCCTCCGGGACGGCGCGCGTCCTTGAGCTTGAGGCAGCGGGCGTGCCTGTGGGGCTGGGCGTCGATGGCTCGGCGTCGAACGATGCCTCCAACATGATCCTCGAGGCCCGGCAGGCCCTGTATTTGCAGCGGCTGCGCTATGGCGCCTCGGTTCCCGTGGAGCGGGCTCTGGGATGGGCGACTCGTGGATCCGCTGCCGTATTGGGGCGCTCCGACGTCGGGCAGCTGGCTCCAGGGCTCCAGGCAGACTTGGCCATGTTCAAGCCCGATGAGCTGCGGTTCTCCGGAAGCCACGATCCCGTGGCCGCCCTGCTGCTCTGCGGGGCGGACCGTGCAGACCGGGTCATGGTGGGCGGTTCCTGGCGCGTAGTGGACGGCAAAATTCCCGGGCTGGACGTCGCCGGGCTGATCGCGGAGCACTCGGCGGCGGCGCGGAAGTTGGTGGCCGGGTAGGTTTCGGCTTTCGTGGGCCGCCCGTTTCGACGGTTCCCTGCGCATTATGCCGTTCAAACGGCACTGTCGGCAGCGAGCCCTCGAAGCGGGCTTCTCCACATAGTCAAACCCGCCCCTGTCTTTGCCCGTCGGCTCATTGAAGTCTTGATCCATGACACAGAGCAACAGCAACGAGCTTCCTGCGGGTATGGATTTATGGCGGACCGATGAGCTCCACGAGCTAGGGATCAACCATCGGAGGATTGCCGCGCTGGTTCGCGCCGGCGCCTTAGTACGACTCCGCCGTGGTTGCTATATTCGAGGCAGCACGTGGGCAGCCCAAAGGCCCTGGGTTCAAAGTCTGCAGCTAGTCGCCGCGCACGCACACGGCACACTTTCGACGTCGGGCGGCGGTTTGGTCTACAGCCACACCTCAGCGGCGCGTCTTCATGGCTTATTCCTGTGGGGTGTTGGAAATAGAGTCCACATCACGACGGAAACAACAGCATCCGCCACTTCACACGGCAAGGACGTCATACCGCACACCCGCCCGCTGGCGATGATGGGGGCTGTTTTCGTCAAGGGAATGCCTTGCACCACGTTGGAACAGACGGTTATGGACTGCTGCCTCATGCTCAACTACAAACAAGCCCTGGTGCTAATGGATCACGCCCTCCGAAAGGGTGCCGACGCCTCGAAACTGCAAGAGATGTGCGCATCGCGGGCCGGACGCAACGGAGTTCTCACTCTTCGACGAGCTTTGGAGAATGCCGATGCCAGATCCGAGTCACCCGGCGAAACCCTGACCCGCGAGCTGCTCCAAAGGTTGCGTATCGAGCTGCCCGAACTACAGGTGAAGGTGGCGTCAGCCGAAGGTCACCATCGGATGGATTTCGCATGGAAGGAAAAGAAGGTGGCCCTGGAGTTCGACGGCAAGGTCAAGTACTTCGACTACGCACCCACCGCCGAGGTGATCTACCAGGAACGGCAGCGAGAAAAGGCCCTCACGAAGCTCGGCTGGAAGTTCATCCGAATCAAGTGGCAGGACCTATTCAGGGAGCAGGAGTTCAAAACGAGCGTACTGAGCGTTTTGCGGAGAGCAAGCTAGAGCCCATCTCGGGGGTTCGCTGTGCATTCGATGGTTCGCACGGCACGCTGCACTGGCAACCCACGAAACGGACAGGCGCGGGGCGGTGGGCGCGGGCGCGACGGTCAGGCAGCACCCGGAAAAGCGGGCGATACCTCCCCAGATATCGCCCGCCTCGTTGGCTCTGTTGCGCAGAGTCCGTCCCCATAAGGGCCCACGGCGGCAGGGTTCCCTGTCCGAGCTTGCGAGGAAAGGGGGCCGCCGGGGATCTAGGGGCGCTGCCGGCCGAACACCGGGAGCGCGCGCAGCCAACGGGAGAACCCGCCGGCTTTGCGGTCACAGTCGGCCGGAATGTAGAAGTCGGGATCCGTCGCACCGAAGGGCAGGTACAGCTCCTGACCCGGCGCCGGGAATTCCACGACGTTGTTCGTATCCTTCGAGTCCATCTGTTCCTCCTCTTTCTCATGCAAGCAGTTTCCGTACTTCGGAAATCTTTTATTGTTATGTGGAAAGTGTAGGCAGCGGCGAAAGCAGCCGTCAAGACCTCCGAGGAGCCAAACCCAGTTGCCCCGGTCACATTTGGATGGTTCATAACGATCCTCCGGAACCCGTATACACAAGACGAATTAGTGCGCTACTCTCGAATCAGTTCGTGGCGTAGGTCACGTAACCTGAGAGCAGCAGGCAGGGTCGTAATGAGCTGGCATCCATGGATGCTGGCTCTTTTTTGTTGGGTCGGCTCCACCAGAAACGCAGTGGAAACACGCGCTTAATTTCATTGATGGAACCTAGGTTCCACCTCACAGAAGTTGGGATATGACCATGAGCAACAACATCGTCCTCGGCGAAAACCAGTACGGCAAGGCAGAAGTCCGCGTCGTCAAGGTCACCCGGGATACCGACCGCCACCACATTGAAGACTTGAACGTCACCTCGCAGCTGCGCGGCGACTTCCAGGCGGCCCACCTCGAAGGCGACAACGGCCACGTCGTTGCGACCGACACCCAGAAGAACACGGTCTACGCCTTTGCCCGTGAAGGCGTAGGCTCACCCGAGTCCTTCCTGCTTCGCCTCGCAAACCACTTCACCGGCGGATTCGACTGGGTCACCGGCGGTCGCTGGGAAGCCGAAGCCTACAGCTGGGATCGTATCCAGGCCCACGGCGAGGGACACGACCACAGCTTTGTCCGCAACGGACAAGAGGTGCGTACCGCCGTCGTCGTCCGTGATGGCGCAACCACCCACGTGATTTCCGGCCTCAAGGACCTGACCGTCCTGAAGACCACGCAGTCCGGTTTTGTCGGCTACCCGCGCGACAAGTACACCACGCTGCCGGAAACCACCGACCGCATCCTGGCCACCGATGTATCCGCCCGCTGGCGCTACAACACCAACCTGGACTTCGCCGGCACGGACTTCAACAAGAGCTACGAGGACATCAAAGCCCTCCTGCTCGAAGGCTTCACGGAAAACTACTCCCACGCCCTGCAGCAGACGCTGTTCGACATGGGCAAGAAGGTCCTGGAAGCACACAGCGAAGTGGACGAGATCAAGTTCTCCATGCCCAACAAGCACCACTTCCTGGTTGACCTGAGCCCGTTCGGCCTGGACAACCCCAACGAGGTCTTCTTCGCCGCGGATCGCCCGTACGGCCTTATCGAAGCAACCGTCCAGCGCGAGAACATCGAAGCTGCACCCGTTGCCTGGAGCGGCATCGCCGGCTTCTGCTAAGCCCGCACCAAACCAGCACTAAAAACGCACCACCCAAGGGTTTGTGTGCAGGCCTCCCCAACGGCGCCCCGTAACGGCCAGGCCTGCACACAAACCCAACCCCAAACAACCCAAGATTTTGTTAGCCAGACACAGTTAGCCAGACGAAGACGTCTGCCATGAACCCAGAAAGTCTGCCATGAACATCAAGAAGAAATCCCGCCCTGCGAATACCACCCCTTCGCAGTCGCACAAGCCGGAACGTCCAGAGGACAAGCGGCTCTCCATCGGAAGCACGTTCGCTTACGGCTTCCAGCACGTCCTCACCATGTACGGGGGAATCATTGCCCCGCCGCTGATCATCGGTGCGGCTGCCGGCATGTCCTCGCAGGACATCGGCCTCCTCATCGCCGCTTGTTTGTTCGTTGGCGGCCTGGCCACCATCCTGCAGACCGTCGGCATTCCGTTCTTCGGCTCGCAGTTGCCATTGGTACAGGGCGTTTCCTTCGCTGGTGTTTCCACCATGGTGGCGATCGTCCAAGGTGGCGGCGGGATCCAGGCGGTGTTCGGCTCGGTCATTGTGGCCTCGCTGATTGGCCTGGCAATCACTCCCCTGTTCTCCAAGATCATCAAGTTCTTCCCACCCGTGGTTACCGGAACAGTGATCACTACAATCGGCCTCACACTGATGCCGGTGGCAGCAAACTGGGCCATGGGCGGCAACGCCAAGGCCGATAACTACGGCAGCATGGCCAACATCGGGCTCGCAGCAGCAACCATGGGCGTCGTCCTGCTCCTCAGCAAGGTTGGCAACGCCGCCATTTCCAGGCTCTCAATCCTGCTGGCCATGGTCATCGGCACCATCATCGCGTTCGTGGCAGGCATGGCCGACTTCTCCAAGGTTGGCCAGGGCGACATCGTCGCATTCCCCACGCCGTTCGCCTTCGGCGCTCCCACTTTTGAAATTGCCGCGATCATCTCCATGCTCATCGTCATCCTGGTGACCCTGACGGAGACCTCGGCAGACATCATCGCAGTGGGCGAGATCGTAGATACCAAGGTGGACTCCCGCCGCATCGGCGACGGCCTCCGCGCAGACATGCTCTCCAGCGCCATCTCCCCGCTGTTCAACTCCTTCACCCAGAGCGCCTTCGCCCAGAACGTCGGCCTTGTTGCCATCACGGGCATCAAGAGCCGCTTCGTGGTCAGCGCCGGCGGCCTCATCCTGGTGATCCTGGGCCTCCTGCCGATCCTGGGCCGCGTGGTCGCAGCGGTTCCGACGCCCGTCCTGGGCGGCGCCGGCGTCGTCCTCTTCGGTACCGTGGCAGCCAGCGGTATCCGTACCCTGGCCAAGGTTGAGTACAAGAACAACATGAACCTGATCATCGTGGCGGCGTCGATCGGCTTCGGCATGATCCCCATCGCCGCGCCGTCCTTCTACGACGCGTTCCCGTCCTGGTTCTCCACGATCTTCCACTCCGGCATCAGCTCGGCAGCCGTCATGGCCATCCTGCTGAACATCCTCTTCAACCACCTCAAGGCCGGCAACTCGGACAACCAGTCGGTGTTCGTCGCTGGCACTGACCGGATCGTCAGCGAAGAGGACATCAAGTGCCTCAGCGAAGGCGACCGCTTCGAGAACGGCAAGCTCATCGACGCCGACGGCAAGGAAGTCCCGCTTAAGACGTCCAGCGCGTCGGAGCACTAGATTTCTGCCGCGGATTGACACTTGGCGCCCATGTTTATCGAAAACATGGGCGCCAAGTGTCATCTCGCGCAGAACGTACGACGGCGGCACTCACCCGCGCGGGAAGCTCACCTGCACGCTTCGCACCGTAGGATCAGCCCATGACCGAACAGCCACCCTGCTTCCGCTCACTGGCCTTCCGCGAGATCCCGACCCCGGACTACGCAGACGTGTGCTTGGCCCCGCTCCCGGATGGCGCCGGGACGGACCCCGGGGAATGGGCCGGGCAGCTGTTCTCCTTGGAGTCCATGCCGCGTTGGGTTGCCGCCGCCATGGGTTTGCGCCAGGCGCTTGTGCCCTTGATCGGCGTTCCGAAGGCACCGCGGGACACGTTCAAGGTGACGGACCAGGCGGGCGAAGAAGCCCTGATCTTCGTCAGGGACAAGCACTTGAACTTCGCAGCCGCCGTCGGGGTGGATCCGGTGAGCCGGCTCATCAGGGTGACTACCGCCGTCGAGTTCAAAGGCTGGAGGGGAAAGCTGTACTTCGGCGTCGTGCGGCCGGTTCACCCGATCGTTGTGAACGCGATGCTGAGGAAAGCCACCCTTTCAAAATCCGCTCCGAGCTGACAGATAATGCCCATGTTTTTGGAAAACATGGGCATTATCTGCCAACTCGGCGTAAGAAAATCAGTTCTGGTTGAGCTCCGCGGAGATCGCCATGGCAGCCTCGCGCAGCATGGGCACGGCGCGGTCGGCGAAGCTTTGGTCAACGCGGGTGATGGGGCCGGAGACGGAGATCGCCGTCGGCGTGGGCGCATTGGGCACGGCCATGGCGAAGCAGCGCACGCCGAGCTCCTGCTCTTCCTCGTCAATGGAGTACCCACGCTCACGGATCAACGCCAGATCCGCGAGCAGGGAGTCGATGTCGCCGATGCTCTTGGCCGTGGGAGTGGGCATTCCGGTGCGGGCCACGATGCCGCGGACAACGTCGTCGTCCAGCTGGGCGAGGATGGCTTTGCCCACGCCGGTGTCGTGCGTGTGGGCGCGGCGGCCTACCTCGGTGAACATGCGCATGGAGTGCATGGACGGGACCTGGGCCACGTAAATGACCATGTCGGAATCCAACACAGCCATGTTGGAGGTCTCACCGAGGCGTTCCACGAGCGTCTTCAGCTGCGGACGGGCCACGGCGCCGAGTTGCTTGCTGGCACCTTCGCCGAGCCGGATGAGCCGGGGACCCAGGGCGTAGCGACGGTTGGGCAGCTGGCGGATATAGCCGAGGGACACCAGCGTGCGCAGCAAGCGGTGGATGGTGGGCAGGGGGAGGTCAGTGGACGACGAAAGTTCGCTCAAGGTGACGTCGCCACCCGCATCCGTGATCAGTTCCAGCAGTTCAAAGACGCGCTCAACGGACTGCACGCCTCCGGAGGCTTTTTCAGCCATTCCCTTGTCTCCAATGACTCAGATTCCGACAACTCTTATCCGCATCGTGAAAAGAATTGCTTAGAACACCCAACATACAGCACAGCGCCCACCTGCGCGATGACACCGAACATGACCAAGCAAGGGGTTGTGTTTCCACTTTGTAGATAATAATATCCATAATACGAAAACATTCAGTTTGGAACGGCGGCCCGGGAACGGGCCTTACAGGAGGAATTTCAATGGCGAATCCGAGCCCCGGAAACTCGATCACCCTGCGCGTCGCCGCACCGTCGAGCTTCACCGCTACCAGCGAACTGGCAGCAGCCGTCGGCGCAGCCGGTGCAGCGATCACCGCACTGGACGTCACGGAATCCCACCACGAGACGATCGTTGTTGACGTCACCTGCAACACCACCGACGACGACCACGCAGCTCGCGTGAAGGACGCCCTGAACGCCCTCGACGGCGTCACCGTACAGCACGTCTCGGACCGCACCTTCCTCATGCACCTCGGTGGCAAACTCGAAGTCGTCCCCAAAGTCGCCCTGCGCAACCGCGACGATCTGTCCCGTGCCTACACTCCCGGCGTCGCCCGTGTTTGCATGGCTATCGCAGAAGACCCGGCCGCGGCCCGCAACCTGACGGTCAAGCGCAACACCATCGCAGTCCTCACCGACGGTTCGGCCGTTCTGGGCCTGGGCAACATCGGCCCCGCCGCTGCCCTGCCCGTCATGGAAGGCAAGGCTGCCCTGTTCAAGCAGTTCGCCAACGTTGACGCCTGGCCGGTCTGCCTGGACACCCAGGACACCGAAGAAATCATCATGATCGCCAAGGCCATGGCCCCCGTCTACGGCGGTATCAACCTCGAAGACATCGCCGCACCGCGCTGCTTCGAGATCGAGAACCGCCTCCGCGAAGAACTGGACATCCCGGTCTTCCACGACGACCAGCACGGCACCGCGATCGTTACGCTCGCTGCCCTGGTCAACGCCCTCCGCGTTGTGGACAAGAAGCTGTCCGAGGTCAAGATCGTCGTTTCCGGTGTCGGCGCTGCCGGCTCGGCCATCATCCAGCTCCTCAAGGCCCAGGGCGCGCAGCACATCATCGCCGCCGGCCGCTCAGGCGCCATCCACTCGGGCGAAAAGTACGACGACGAGCACCGCAGCTGGATCGCGGCGAACACCAATGAAGAAGGCTTCTCCGGAACCCTGCACGACGCCCTCAAGGGAGCGGACGTCTTCATCGGCGTCTCTGCCCCGCACGTAATCGGCGAAGAGCAGGTCGCTTCCATGGCCGAGGATGCAATCGTGTTCGCCATGGCCAACCCGACGCCGGAAATTGATCCGGTTGTTGCGTCCAAGCACGCAGCCGTGGTTGCCACCGGCCGCAGCGACTTCCCGAACCAGATCAACAATGTGCTGGCCTTCCCGGGCTTCTTCCGGGGCCTGCTGGACGCCGGAGCCTCGGACATTACGCCGAACATGCTGGTGGCCGCAGCCGAGGCAATTGCCAACCGGGTAGCTGACGATGAGCTGAACGCGAGTTACATTATCCCCAGCGTCTTCGATCCCCATGTTGCCGCCGATGTTGCGACCGCCGTAGCCAATGCTGCGCACGCCAACGCCGCCAGCGCACTCTAGAAAAAGGAATCCGCTCACATGGCTATCACAGTCACCGATCCCCGGCCGATCGATCGTGCCGAGGAAATCCTCACCCCCAAGGCACTGGCCTTCATCGAGGAGCTGCACAAGCGCTTCGCCGGCACCCGCAACGAGCTGTTGGAAGCGCGTAAGGTCAAGCGCCAGAAGGTTGCGGACACCAGCCGCCTGGACTTCCTCCCGGAGACGCAGGAAATCCGCGACGGCGACTGGAAGGTTGCCGAGGCACCGGCAGCTTTGCAGGACCGCCGCGTTGAGATGACCGGCCCTGCAACCCCCGCCAAGATGGCCATCAATGCCTTGAACTCCGGCGCCAAGGTATGGCTCGCCGATCTCGAGGACGCCAGCACGCCCACATGGCCCAACGTCATCGACGCGATCCTCAACCTTCGCGACGCTGCCCAGGGCACCCTGAGCTACACCTCGCCCGAGGGCAAGGAGTACCGCCTCCGCACGGACGCTCCCTTGGCTGTTGTTGTTGCCCGCCCCCGCGGCTGGCACATGGAAGAGAACCACCTGCTGATCGACGGCGAACCCGCCGTGGGTGCGCTGGTGGACTTCGGCCTGCACTTCTTCCATGTCGCCAAGCAGCTTCTCCTCAACGGCCACGGCCCGTACTACTACCTGCCCAAGATGGAGAGCCACCTTGAGGCCCGCCTCTGGAACGACGTCTTCGTGTTCGCCCAGGATTTCCTCGGCATCCCGCAGGGCAGCGTCCGCACCACGGTCCTCATCGAGACCATCCCGGCAGCGTTCGAGATGGACGAGATCCTCTACGAACTGCGCGACCACGCCTCAGGCTTGAATGCCGGACGTTGGGACTACCTCTTCAGCATCATCAAATACTTCCGTGATGCGGGCGAAGAATTCGTCCTCCCGGACCGCGCAACCGTTGCCATGACGGCCCCGTTCATGCGCGCCTACACGGAACTCCTGGTCAAGACCTGCCACAAGCGCGGCGCCTTCGCCATGGGTGGCATGGCCGCTGTCATCCCCAACCGCAAGCAGCCGGACGTCACCGCCGCAGCCTTCGACAAGGTCCGCGCCGACAAGACCCGCGAGGCAAACGATGGCTTCGACGGCTCCTGGGTTGCACACCCGGACCTGGTCTCCACTTGCCGCGAAGTCTTCGACTCCGTACTCGGTAACCGGCCCAACCAGCTCGACAAGCAGCGCCCCGAGGTGAGCGTCACGGCCGAGCAGCTCATCGACGTCGCCTCCGCCGGCGGTACGGTCACCGAAGCCGGCCTGCGCCTGAACCTGTACGTCGCCGTCGCTTATACGGGAGTCTGGATTTCCGGCAGCGGTGCCGTTGCCATCCACAACCTCATGGAAGACGCGGCGACTGCGGAAATTTCCCGCTCGCAGGTGTGGCAGCAGATCCGCAACAAGTCCGTCCTCGCGGACACTGGTAACACCGTGACCCGCGAGCTCGTCACCCGCATCCTGGGCGAGGAAACCGAGCGCCTGCGCATCGAGTTCGGTGACGATAACTTCAAGGCGTACTACGAGCCCGCGTCCAAGCTGATTGAGGACATCTGTCTGTCCGACGATTACACGGACTTCCTCACCACTCCCGCGTATGAGCTGGTGGGCTGAGATGGGCTCGTTCTCTTCCTCTGATCTGGCCCACATCGAGTCCCAGCTCGCCGCCACTGACCAGTTGCTTGACCGCAACTACCCCGGCGACGACGGCTCACGCCAGCCCATCCACACCGTCTATATCCCGGCCGACCGCTTCACGCCTTCCCTTGCTGCAGAGTGGGGCGCCCAGGCGCTCGCGGCGGCGGAAGCTCACGGCGGCCTCGAAAAACTGGGGCAGCTGTTGGGCCAGGAGGCCCACCTGGCTGCCGCTGTTGCGGAGCGTGTGGCTGCGAAGCTTTCTACTGAGCCGATCGAAGACCTCCGTTTGGACTTTGAAGACGGCTATGGCGACCGCGGCGATGAGGCAGAAGACGCCGACGCCGTTGCTGCCGCCAAGGCTGTTGCCGCTGCAGTTTCGGCCGGAACAGCTCCGCCGTTCATCGGCATCCGCTTCAAGTGCTTCGAAGCCCCCACCCGCGCCCGTGGCCTGAAGACCCTGGACCTGTTCGTGTCCACGTTGGCTGCTGCCGGTGAACTCCCGGCCGGGCTGATCCTCACCCTTCCCAAGGTCACCACGGTGGCACAGGTGCAGGCGATGGACTTCGCAGTGTCCCGCCTTGAGGAAGTCCACGGACTTCCTGCTGGCAGGCTTCGCTTTGAGGTCCAGGTGGAAACACCCCAGCTCATTCTGGGCGCCGATGGAACATCCCCTGTGGCACAGCTCCCCCACGTTGTCCCGGGCCGCATCAGTGCCCTGCACTACGGCACCTACGATTACAGTGCCTCATTGGGAATCTCCGCGGAGTACCAGTCCATGGAGCACCCCGTGGCCGACTTCGCCAAGGAAGTCATGCAGCTCGCCGTCGCCGGAACGGGTATCCGCCTGTCCGACGGCTCCACCAACATCATCCCCGTGGGTGATGGCGTGGAGGATGCCTGGAGGCTGCACGGCCGGCTGGTCCGTCGCTCCCTGGAAAACGGCTATTACCAGGGCTGGGATCTGCACGCAGCCCAGCTACCCAGCCGCTTCTCGGCGTCGTACGCTTTCTACCGCGAAGGTCTCCCCGCCGCGGCCCTCCGCCTCCGCAACTACGTGGAACGCACGGAAGGCGGCGTCATGGATGAGCCCGCCACCGCCCGCGCCCTGGCTGGCTTCGTCCTCCGTGGCGTCCAATGCGGCGCAGTGGGGACCGACGAGGTCAAGGCGCTTGCCGGCGTCGAACTTTCACGGCTGACCGCACTGGCGCACCCGCGGCTCGCGCAACCGACTTCCCACTGATAGGAGCATTTCGCATGGGCAAGTACTACTACCCGCAGGGCGGCCTGCCGCCGCAGACCCACCTCACCACGGAACGGGCGATCGTTACCGAGGCTTATACGGTGATCCCCAAGGGCGTCATGACGGACATCGTCACCAGCAACCTGCCGGGTTTCTCCAACACGCGTTCGTGGATCATCGCGCGTCCGATCTCCGGCTTCGCCACCACGTTCTCCCAGCTGATCGTGGAGATTGCACCGGGCGGCGGCGCTCCGAAGGCCGAGTTTGAGCCCGGCGTTGAAGGCGTCATCTTCGTCACCAAGGGCCAGGTCAACCTGACCCTTGACGGCGAACTGCACCACCTCGAAGAGGGCGGCTACGCCTACCTTGCCGCCGGCGCAGAGTGGGGTCTGGAGAACGTCTCCAACGACATCGTTTCCTTCCACTGGATCCGCAAGGCCTACGAACGCCTTGAAGGCTTCGAAGCCAAGTCCTTCGTCACCAACGAGAAGGACGTGGAGCCCACCTCCATGCCGGACACCAACGACGTCTGGAAGACCACGCGCTTCACCGACTCCAGCGACCTGGCCCATGACATGCAGGTCAACATCGTCACCTTCCAGCCCGGCGGCGTGATCCCCTTCCCGGAGACACACGTCATGGAGCACGGCCTGTACGTCCTGGAAGGCAAGGCCATGTACTTGCTTAACAATGACTGGGTTGAGGTGGAAGCCGGCGACTTCATGTGGCTGCGCGCGTTCTGCCCGCAGGCTTGCTACGCCGGTGGTCCGGGCGAGTTCCGTTACCTGCTGTACAAGGACATGAACCGCCAGGTGAAGCTCACCTGATTTGCGCCGAGATCGCCGGAAAGCTGCCAGTTCGCTGGGAGCCTTCCGGCGATTTCGTGCGTTTCCGGCGGACTCAGCGGCTTCTGCGGCGGCCTATGGCCAGCCCGGCCCGGAACGCGAGCACCAGCAGGCCAACCACCGTCACGGCCAAGCCGATCTGCGTACCTTGGCTGACCATTGCCCCACCGTTCCCGATGAAGACCGTTTCACTCAAAGGCGCGTAGGCAAACCAACCGAAGCTGGTGCTTTGGTTGGTCCACGCCACGATCAGCCCCACGATCACGGCGATCAGCCCCAGCAAAGGCACGACGACGGCAGAGACCCTGCGCGAAGGCTGCGGTGTGTGCTGTTCCCCAAGTATGTTGTTTTCCCCCATGCGGCCGAGTCTAGCCTGCGCGCGTGCACCCAACTAAGTAGCAGCACATGCCGTTTTGAGCCCTCAAAACGGCATTAACTGCGACTTAGTTGGGTTTGGGTTTGCCCGGGCCGCCGGCAATTCTGTACGACTCCTGGAGCAGTTCGTCGAGTTCTTCCACATCAATGTTCTCCAAGCGGATCAGCATCAGTTTCGGGGACTGATCGTGGTGCGGCGTCCAGAAGAAAGTGCTAGGTTCCATGGCTGCGAGCGCTTCGCGTTCGTCGGTTTTGACTGTACCCACGCCCTCTTCCCATATGCGCGCCATGAGGGACTTGGCGAACCACGCGGGCTGCCCCCAACTGGGGCGCTCAGTGACTCCGGGCATGCTCAGGCAGATGCGTCTTACGTCGTCCTCTGTGGCCATGGTTCACTGTCGCATTCGCCCTTGTTCTGCCACAAGAGACCCTCCCGCGATGAGGCCGGGCGAATGCCGACCGGCAACCACTTCTGCGTCATCAACACCAGCCCGCGGTAGCGCCGTCGTCGAGTCCTACGCCGGGGTCCCAAGTCGCCGGAAACGTGCGCGGTCGGCGGGAAGGCTGCCAAACCGCCCAAGCGTTCCGGCGGTCCGGCACGGTTCCCGCGAAGTCACGGCCGCGGTCCCGGAAGTGTCGGACCCCTTCGGTAAAGTCCTGACCATGGATGAGAAAGCGACGCTGCTCACGTACTTGCGCCTCCGCCGGACGGACCTGCTCGGAAAACTGGACGGGCTGGGCGAGTACGACGCCCGCCGGCCAATGACACCCACGGGAACCAACCTGCTGGGCTTGGTCAAGCATGTGGCCAGTGCGGAACTGGGGTATTTCGGTGAAACCTTTGGCCGGCCCAGCGGCAGGGAACTGCCGTGGTTTGCCGACGATGCCGCAGCGGATTCGGACATGTGGGTTCCGGCAACGGAGAGTCGCGAAGACATCCTGGAGCTTCACCACTTCTCTGCCAAACACAGCGATGAGACCTTACAGTCCCTCCCCTTGGACGCTCGGGGCGTTGTGCCGTGGTGGTCGGAGGAAAAGAAGAACGTCACTCTCCACCAGATCCTGGTCCACATGTGCGTGGAAACGTCTAGGCATGCGGGGCACGCGGACATTATTCGCGAACTCATTGACGGCAACATCGGGCAGAGACCGGGCGATCCGAACATCCCCGGCCGGTCCACGGAAGAGTGGGCAGGCCATCGTGCCCGCATTGAGCAGGCGGCACGGCAGGCAGGCAAAAGCACCGCCTAAACCTTCATAGGGGGTTCGGTAAGACGCTGGCATACTAGCGGGCTCTCGGGCCCCTATGCCTGGATTCTTCCAAGCGAGGTTCGGTGGCTGTGGGCTGCGGCGTCCTGACCTCTTTTGACCGCAATGTTGCGCGAAAAGCAACCAATTTCGGGTGCATCCGGGCGTCTAGGCTTCTAAAGGGAGTCGCAACGCACCAGCCACCACCTCTTGATGAGCTCCCGGTCACATTCTGTTTACACGCCAACCATGGCCTTTTGGTATCCCAAAGTGTAATCTCCATCACATTCCCTCATGTGATATTCGCATTCCGCATGACGGAACCATTCGCGTGGCAATGAATGAAACCTTCAGAGCTCAGATAGGAGCGCACTGTGGAAAAAGACCTTGCCCAGGAGGCTGCAACACCGCGGACCGGATCCCTGGCCAAACAAATCGAAGGCGCGTATCAACGGATTGGCGTGACTGGCGCACATCGCCAAATTGTCTTCATGATCCTGCTGGGCGTCTTCTTCGACGCCCTCGAACAAAATAGTGTAGGAATCACCGGCCCCATCCTCCGCCAATCGTGGGGATTGGGCGCCACCGAAATCGGTTTGCTGAACACAATGACGTTTACGGCAACCGCACTTGGACGGCTAGCGACGGGCCTCATCGTCGATAAATACGGCCGACGGCACATGCTGGTCATCAACCTCATCATTTTCGCCGGTGGCTCATTGCTCTGCGCCGTTGCCCCGAACTACCCCATTTTGGCCGCAGGCCGCTTCATTGTCGGTTTCGGGCTCGGTGGTGAAATAGCCGTTGCCGTGATCATGATGGCGGAGTTCTTCGCCGCCAAACACCGGGGCACCGCAGTGGGACTGATCAACGTCACCGCAGCCGGTCTGGGCAATATGCTGGCACCGGCCTTCGGCATCCTCGTCTTCACGCTCTTCGACGGCCCGGACAAGTGGCGCTGGGTGTTCGGCCTGCTCTTCATCCCCGCCCTGCTTGTGATGTTCTTCAGGAGGTACGTCCCGGAAACGCCGCGTTTCCTGGCTTCCCAAGGCAAAATCGATGAGGCAAACCTCGTCATCACCCGGCTTGCCCGCAACAAGCTCTCCGGCCCCATCAAGGACCCGGAAACATACATCACGGCAGTACCCGATCCTGTGGTGGTGAAATCGTCCGGCCACTGGAAGGACGCCCTCCGCGGCAAGCTCCTCAAGCGTACGGTGCTGCTGTGCATTGCCGTTTGCATGTCCTACGCCGCCCAGATTTCCATGCTGACGCTGATGCCCACCATCCTGGTGTCCCGCGGTTATGCCGTGAACACGAGCCTCTGGTTCACGCTGATCATGCAGTCGGGTTCATTGCTGGGTGCCTGCACAGCCGCCTACCTCGCCAGCCGATTGCCCCGGAAGAAAGTGCTCACAGCGGCCGCAATTCTTGGCTGCCTGTCCGGGCTGTCCATGGCCTTCCTTGCCACCGACATCGTGCTCGTTGTGATCTTCGGAGTCGTCTTCAACTTCTCGGTGATCATCCTTAACACCACCATTTGGCTGTTTGCGCCGGAGCTCTACCCCACGCGCACCCGTGGTTTCGGCACGTCCATCATCCTGGCAGCGGGTTCTTTGTCCGGAGGCCTGTTCCCGCTCATCTCCGGGGCCGTGTTCGACTCCGCCGGTTTGCCGGGAATGTTCACCACTCTGGCAGTGCTGTTCGTCATCCTGGCGATCGTGGTCCAATTCCCGCCCGAGACCTTCAACAAGCCGCTGGAAGAGGACGCTGAACCGGGCGATGACGAGGAAGCTGCGATCTATGGACACTAGCGTTTCCAGCCCGGACACAGTCCTTCTGGTCAATCCAAACACCAACGGCAACACCACAACCATGATGGTGGACGTGGCTCAGGAGACCTTGGCGCCGCATGGTCTCCGGGTTGTGGGCATTACCGCGGCCGCCGGGCCTTCCATGATCGTGGATCCGGTTTCCTTATCCGAATCTGAGGCGCACGTCCGCAATGCTGTGCACGGCTATCTTTCCGGGCCCGACGGCGGCAGGGTGGCCGCTGTGATCGTTGCAGCGATAGGTGATCCGGGGCGGGCACAGTTGGACGACGAACTGGATATTCCGGTGATCGGCATAGGACAAGGCTCCGTTTACGCCGCGGCACAGAACTCTCACGGCGGGCTCCGTCACTTCGGTATGGCAACAAGCACACCATTGTTGGTGGAAGCCCTGGGCAAACTGGTGGCAGACCATGGGTTCCAGGAGCACTTCACCGGTGTCCGGCTGACGCTGTCCGACCCCTTGGACTTGGCGGCAGACCCTGAACGCCAGTTCCAGGAGTTGGCGGTCGCCGTCACAGAGGCTACGGCCACTGACAACACTGAGGCAGTCATCATCGCCGGCGGCCCACTCAGCGCCACCGCGCGGCGGCTGGCGGAGACAATCGCCGTCGACATCATCCAACCGATCCCAAGCGCCTGTCAGCTGGTGCTCGCGGCTCTGTCTTAAACACAAAGAGCAACGCCCGACGACGGCACTCAAGTGCCGTCGTCGGGCGCTTTAAACAACCCGGCAGGGGGTCCGCAAGTATGCCCCACAAACTTGATGCGAACTTGAGCCAATCGAAAAGGTTCCTTGATATAGCAGCGCCACGCTGGAAGCAGACGAAGCACCAATACACAGGGGTTTCGGCAACGAATTTCCAGTATGAAACACGACGATGTGGGGGAAGCAATGGAACAGGCATCAGCACTAACCGAGGTGGTCTCCGTCAAGGGCATCATCCAGGACCAGCACCCCGTGGATTTCTACGCGCTGGGTGTCGCGGGATGCATCGACCGGCTGGCAGCACCGCTCCGGCGTGCAGGCGTCACAGTGCACTGGCACACCCCGCATCACGGCATCGAGATCTCCTCCTCAGCCGCCGCCCTCCTCTATCACGTGGCGCAGGAGACCTTCAGCAACACCCTCAACTACGCGAACGCCAGCCAGCTCACAGTCCGGCTCAACGCCGTTTACCACGGCATTCAGATCACCGTCACGGACGATGGCACCGGTTTCGAGATTCACGCAGCTCCCAGTGGCCGGCGGCACGGTTTCGGATTGCTGCTGATGTCCATTGCAGTGCACGACGCCGGCGGGACAGTAGACATCGATTCTGCGGTTGGGCGGGGCACCACTGTGAGGGTTACGCTGCCGCTGGATTGAGTCCGATTTGGGACCATATTTGGTCGTCAAACCCATAGCCCCACAGCATTGTGGGACGTATTCTGTAGCTACTTTTCAGCCTGACATCCCTAGGGAGTGGCACGAAAATGAAGCGGAACAAGGGTCAAAAGCTAGGTCTTGGCAGGGTCCTCTTGAGGGTCATCGGGTTCTTCTTCGTGAGCACTCTCTGCGGGGTGCTGATCACAGGATTCCTGGCCCCCGTGATTGCCTTCACCAGCACCACCGTGCACGGCTCCGTAGGGTTTTATCAGAGCTTACCGGCCGAACTCGACGTCGATTCTCCTTCGCTTTCCAGCACGGTGGTCTCTGCTGACGGGCAACTCATAGCCACCTTCTTCGCCGAGAACCGGGTGAAGGTGCCCTTGAACGAGATGTCTCCGTTCATCCGTGAAGCGATCATCGCGATCGAGGACAGCCGCTTTTACGAGCACGCGGGTGTGGACGCCCAAGGTATTATGCGGGCGCTGAGTTCGAACCTGACCCAAGGCACCAGGCAAGGCGCTTCCACGCTGACCCAGCAGTACGTCACCAACGTACTTAACGAGTCCCGCCTGTCCGAGGGCCGGCCCGAGGACGTCGTGCTCAGTGGCCAGAAGACCGTAGGCGACAAGTTGCGCGAGATCAAGCTTGCCCTGGAACTGGAGAAGCGCTTCAGTAAGGACCAAATCCTTGAGGGTTATCTAAACATCGTGTTCTTCAACCGGGACGCCTACGGCATCGAAGCCGCATCCCGCTACTTCTTCAGCACCTCGGCTATGGATCTGACCCTGCCCCAAGCAGCCCTCCTGGCAGGTTTGGTCAATGGCCCCAGCATTTATGACCCCGTTGCCGATCCCCAGGCTGCACTTAACCGCCGCAACCTGGTGTTGGACCGCATGCTGGAACAGGGCAGGATCACGGCGGTGGATCATGGCGTGGCGGTGGCCACTCCCATTGAGTTGGACATCACGCCTTCGTTGCAGGGTTGTGCGGGCACATCGTTCGCCACCTACTTCTGCGACTACGTTTCCCACCTGATCCTGAACAACGAGGATTACGGGGCAACCGTGGAGGATCGTGAGAGGCTTCTGTATCGCGGGGGCCTGACCATTACAACCACCTTGGACACCCGGCTCCAGAACCTCGCCCAGCAACAGGTGGACGCATCCGCCGGAGCCAACCCGGACAAGTGGGGCGCAGCGATGACCACGGTTCAGCCGGGTACCGGGAAAATCCTGGCGATGGCCCAAAATACGGTGTTCGTACCCCAGGAAGGGAAGTACGATACCCAGCTGAACTTCAATGTGGATGCCAAAGACGAGAACGGCTACGACCTCAATGGTGCGGGTGGCTTCCAGCCCGGTTCAACCATGAAACCGTTCATCTACGCCGAGTGGCTCAACGAGGGCAAGCACCCCACCGCAGTGGTGGATGCTTCCCGAAGGGTGTACCCCGTTGGTTTCCCTTGGCGTTCGAGCTGCGGCAAGGTCCTTGGCGGTTACAGCACCGCCCAGAAAGCCCAGAACCTGGGCGCCGACGACGATCTGCAAAACAACGAAGACGGCTACTACCGCCCGATGCCCATCAATTACGGCCTCTACAACTCCATCAACACCGCCACCTTCGCCACTGCAGCTCAACTGGATTTCTGCGGGATCCAGAAGATGGTGGACGCCGTTGGCCTGCACAGCGGCTTGGACAATGCACCCGTCAACATGCACCAGATCGGCAACCTCCTCGGCTCCATCGGCGTGGCCCCACTGGTCCTGGCCAGTGCCTACGCCACATTTGCCAATGACGGCACATATTGCGAGCCCATCGCGATCACCGAGATCAGCGATTCCCAGGGCAGGGAGTACGAAGCCCAAACGCCGGAGTGCCGGGAGGCCGTGAAACCGGCCGTGGCCCGCGGAGTGAACGCCGTCCTGCAGGATGTGATGAAGGTGGGTTCCGGCGTCTGGATCGAACCCAAGGTCCACACGAAGGTACCCGTTGCCGCCAAGACAGGAACGTCCAACAACAACGGCGCCACATGGGTGGCCGGGTACACCACGACCCTGGCTACGGCGTCGTTCTTTGGAGATACGACGGCGGGACAACAGCGGGCGGGGCAGAACGTCACCATCAACGGCAAGTTCTACAAATCCTTGGACGGGTACATGATCGCCGGGCCGCAATGGGCTAACTACATGGTGGAAGCCGTGGCCCTCTATCCGAGCGGGCCGTTCGTGGCGCCGGCTCCACCCCCGTCCCCCGCGCCCACCGTGCCGGCGACCCCAACGCTGACGCGGCGCTGACGCTGCGTTGCGAGGCCCAGTCTGCGCACTATTCCTTCGGGAAAGCCTGCAGAGCAGGCCCCACAACAAACCCACCCCACATTGCGAGGCCCAGTCTGCGCACTATTCCTTCGCGAAAGGCTGCAGAGCAGGCCCCACAACAAACCCACCCCACATTGCGAGGCCCGGTCTGCCCGGTATCCCCCAGCGAAAGGCTGCAGAGCAGGCCCCACAACAAACCGGGCGCATCAAGGAAGGGTCAGCAGGCGTAGCGCTCCGTGAAGTTCCTGAGCACCCGCATGGGTTCGGTCACGGATGACTGGCGGGCCGTCTCGATGAGTTCATCGGCAGTGTGGGGTGGGAAGTAGCCGGCGTTCTTGTAGATGTTGATACGGGTGATGAGGCCGTCGGCGTCCAATTCGGGGTGGAACTGCGTGGCGTAGAGGTTGTTCTTGATCCGGAACATGTGCACCGGGCACGCCTCTGAACTGGCGAGAAGCACAGCGTGTTCAGGGAGTTTGCTGCACGCTTCCTTGTGTCCAACGAAAGCTTCGAAGGTACGGGGGACACCGCGAAGCATGGGATCGCGTTCGCCGTCGACGGTCAGCGTGATCCGGGTTGCCCCCACCGCTTCCCCAAATCGGCGATCGATGACGGCGCCCTGGTGCACGCCCAAGGTCCCAACCCCGTAGCACGCACCCAGGAAGGGGAAGTCCTCGGCCACGATCCGGTCCAGCAGCGATGAGAGTTCCGTCTCAACCCGGATCTGGGCTGCGCTCTTATCCTCCACAGGATCGCTGGAGGTGTAAGGGCTGCCGCCCACGATCACGCCGGAATAATCGGACAGCTCAAGGGACGGCAAAGGCCCGGATTCCAGCCGAATTCGGACCAATTCCTCCGGTTTCAGTCCGCAGTATCGGAGGTACGCCTGGTACTCATCATCGGCTGCGGCATCCTCGGCGCGGGTGGCCAGTAAGAGAAAGGGCTTCACAGGCCCAGTCTGCGCGAGGAATGGCTGACGAACAAAGTGTGTTGCTACCGGGAGGGGGTTTCTGACAGAGACTCCCTCGCATCGCCGTGGCTGCATAACGTTGTAGGGATCCCTACGAAACCCCCATGACTCATCCCAGAGGAGCAAATCTTTGAAGCAGGACCCCGTGGCCATCGGATCGCCATCGCCCGAGGCGTCGCGTGCTGAAACGCAGCAACTGAAGAAGATACCGTGGGGCGGACTCTTGGTGCTCGCGGCTGCAGGTTTCACCGCGGTGACCACCGAACTCCTGCCTTCGGGTCTGCTCCCTCAAATCAGCCGGGACCTGGGAGTGGACGAATCGGCTGTGGGTTACCTGACTGCGGTCTATGCGGCAATCATCGTCTTCACGGCCCTGCCGCTCTCCCGGTTCCTTGCCGGACGGGTTCCGCGCAAGACCCTGCTCATCGCCACTGTTCTGGCGTTTGCCCTCAGCAACGTGCTCCTGGCGCTCAGCCCCACATTGGGTTGGGCGATCGGGGCGCGGCTCCTTGGCGGCATCGCGCACGGAATGTTGTGGTCCAGCATGGCGCCGTACGTGGCACGTATCGTTCCCGCACATTCCGTGGGCAAGGCCATGGCTGTTGTGTTCAGCGGCAACAGCATCGCGTTGGCCGTCGGCGCTCCCATTGGAACGCTGATGGGTTCACTCATGACGTGGCGGGCATCGTTCATGGTCCTTGCCGGAGTTGGTGCGCTGCTGGCAGTACTTGCGTTCTGGCTTCTTCCGGGGGCGCATGACCAAGCCAGCCAGAAGACTCCGTCCCTTAGGTCAGCCATGAAACTGCCCGGCGTAGTCGCCATCGCCATCGCTTGGCCGCTCTTGTTGCTGGCCCACTTCACACTATTCACCTACGTGGCTCCGTTCCTGCTCGCCTCCGGTCTGCCGGAATCCGCCACCAGCATTTCCCTGTCCGTCGTGGGAATCGCCAGCCTGGTGGGTATTTGGATTGCCGGCATGACAGCTGACTCCCGCCCACGCACCTCGGTGATTGCCGCCGTCGGACTCTTGACCCTTGCGTTTGCCCTGCTGCCTGCGCTCGGCGGCACCTGGGTGGGGGCGTTCGGGCTAATGACGCTGTGGGGCATCGCGTTCGGCGCGGTGGGCATTTACAACCAGGCTGCGATTCTCCGTGCAGGCGGCGAGCACAAGGATGCTGCCAACGGGCTCACCGTGGTGACCATCCAACTTGGTATAGCCATTGGGGCTGTCTACGGAGCCTTCGCCCTCACCACAGTAGGTGCCCAATTGGTGCCTCTGGCAGCGGCCCTGCCCACAGCGATCGCCTTGGTGATCATCATCGCCAGCCGTCGCGGTGGCTATCCGAGCGGGCCGCGTGAGAACCGCCGTTAACATTCCTGAAACATGGCAGTGACGTGATCTTCACGAACCTGGGATTTCTGTAACTTACCTGCAACTTAGCTCTTCTGAGTCGGAAACATAGCTCACCGAATATTGATCGGGGGGTTGGCGTGGGCCGGAACAACGGCCCCGTTTCGGACAGGCTCAATGAGAAGGGAACGCAGGTGGAGATCTCTGCGCAACACGTCTGGATGATGTTGTCGGCGGCAATGGTGCTGTTCATGACCCCCGGCCTCGGCCTCTTCTACGGTGGCATGACCCGAGCCAAGGCTGCGCTCAACATGATCATGATGAGCTTTATCTCGGCGGGCATCGTTGGCGCGGTCTGGGTCCTGTGGGGCTACTCGATGACCACCGGCGACGGCTTCCTCGGTCTGTTCGGCAACCCCTTCGCGCACTTCGGCCTGCAGGACCTGATCGGATCGCCCGATCTCATAAAGGCCGGCTTCGCCGCTACTTTCGCCATCATCACCGTTGCACTCATCAGCGGTGCGATCGCCGACCGCGCCAAGTTCGGCGCCTGGGCACTGTTCGTGCCGATCTGGATCACCGTGGTTTACTGCCCGCTGGCCTACATGATCTGGGGTGGCGGCCTCATGAGCGCCGGTGGCGCCGTGACCCAAATCTTCGGACAGGTCATCGACTTCGCCGGCGGCGCAGTGGTTGAGGTCAGCTCAGGAACCGCCGCTTTCGTCCTCGCACTGATCGTGGGAAAGCGTCACGGATTCGCCAAGGACCCCAACCACCGCCCGCACAACGTGCCGTTCATCATGATCGGTGCGGCCATCCTCTGGTTCGGCTGGTTCGGCTTCAACGGCGGCGCAGCAACCACGGCCGAGCAGGCTGGCCTCATCTGGATCAACACCCTGGTCACGCCGGCAGCGGCAATGCTCAGCTGGCTCGTGGTCGAGAAAATCCGTCACGGCCACCCGACGTCGCTGGGTGCGGCGTCCGGCGTCGTGGCTGGCTTGGTGGCCATCACGCCTTCCTGCGCCAACATCAGCCCGCTGGCCGCGCTTGGACTGGGCCTTGTTGCCGGCGCTGCCTGCGCATGGTTCGTTGACCTTAAGTACCGGTTCGGTTTCGACGACTCCCTGGACGTGGTGGGCGTGCACTTCGGCGCCGGCGTCATCGGCACACTTTCTCTGGGTTTCATCGCCTTCCCCACCGAGGGCACAGCCGGCGGCCTCCTTTACGGTGGCGGCCCGCAGCAACTCATTGCCCAGACAGTTGCCGTTCTGATCACCATCGCGTTGTCCGGTTTGGGCACGCTGGTGATCGGCCGGGCCATTCACAAGACCATCGGATTCCGGGTACCCCTGGAGCACGAAGTCACCGGCGTCGACCTCACCCAGCACGCCGAGTCCGCCTACGAGTTCGGCCTCACCGCCCACGGCCACTTCCGCCAACAGCAGGCTCACCTGTCCGCACTGATTACACGGAAGCCGGCTGCAGCCGCACCGGAAGCCAAGGAAGACAGCTTCGCCTAAGGGACCCCACACAAAACAGCGGCCGACGGCGGAAGTTCAGCCCCGCCGTCGGCTGCTGTTTGTGCCGTCCCCACCCAAGTAGGTAGCAGTTAATGTCGTTCTGACGTCTCAAAACGACATTAACTGCGACCCAGTTGGGCTAGCCGGAGCCGTTCCAGAGACGCTGCCACCACGTCCGTTTGCCCGGCGATTCGGGTTCCGGCTCAGGAGGTGACGCGGCTGCCCTGCGCTCCCGCCACTTTTCCACCTCGGCCTCCACGTCACGGAGCTTGGTAATCACGGGAGGTCCACCCTGCAGCTGGCGACGCGCCTCGATCACGCGTTTGTTGAAGTCCTCGAGGGTGTCCCTGACCTGCTTGTCCGTGTACTGCCGGTCCAACTTGGCGTCGAGCTCCGAGTCCTCGATCCGCAGCAAAATGGCGGGCGGGCCGATCCCGCTCAGCCGTTCGCGCTGGATGAGGCCCTTGACCCACCAATCGGGATCGTAGTGCTCCCCCAAGCCTGGGATTGGCTTGCCGGCATACTTCAGGTTGTCGAACTTGCCCTGGTTCATGGCGTCCCGGATGAGGTACTCAACCCGGGCAGCGTCGTCTACTTTGCGGCGTTTCTCGCGTTCTTCGGCATCCGCGGCCTCAAGCTCTGCATCTTCCTCGGCATTTCCGCCCCAGGAGCGCACCGCCCGCAGTTCCGCGCCCCGCTCGAGCTTCCGCCTGAAGGCATTGTTCTCAGCGTTCACGTTCCCGCTACCTCCTCGCACGGCAGCCCTCGCCTGCCGGAAATCGTGGTTCTGGTCCAGTATTCCGCACGTTGCTGTGGTTAATCCCCGTACCCCGGCACTCGTTGTTTGAAACCGGGCGAACCCTGTGCCGCTGCCACCCACTCTGAAATTGCGGCAGCCCCGACACGCCGTGATTCCGGTGTGTCGGGGCTGAATGCAGCGCAAAGTGGGTGGTGGCCGAACCTGCCGCCCGGCGCTCCAGGAGCTAAGTGCGGACGGCCATGCTCGGATCGAGTTGCTCAATGCCGTCCGGCGTCACCAGGACAACCCGGGCCGTGCAGATGTCGTAGAACAATCCAGTGGCCTGCACTTGACCGGAAGCCAAGGCAGGGCCGGTGACAGGGTGTTCTTCCAATTTCCGGAGTTGAAGGGCCACGTTAACCATGCTCAATTGGTCGAGTCGGCTATACCCCTCGGCCGAAGCAGCAAGCGCTACAGGGTGCCCGGCAAGCAACGCGGAGTAGCTCGGCCGCGCATGCTCCAGCCAGGCGTCGAAGCCGCCGCCCATATCGGCCGGAGCACCCTCAGCATCGGCAATGACCGCCTTCATCGCACCACAGTTGGAGTGGCCACAGACCACAATCGAGTCCACGGACAGCCCCTTGACGGCGAAGGAAAGTGTCGAGTCGATCGAAGCATCACTGCCGTCGTTGCACACCACGTTGCCGATGTTTCGGAGCGTGAGGAGGTCACCCGGTCCGCTGCTGGTGATCAGGTTCGGGTTCACCCGGGAGTCCACGCAGGCAACAAAAAGCGTATCCGGATTCTGTCCTTCAGTGAGGTCCTGCACCAGCGGACGGACCTTGTCCGCGTGCCGCCGGTGATACTTGTCGATGCCCAGGAGGATGGAGCGCAGGGGCAGCTGCCCGCCGTCGTCGCCGTCCTCTGATGTTGAACCGTCGCCAGACGGCAACCAGGAAGTACGGGGCGGCAGCGGGAATTCGCGCGGGTCCTGGCGCTGCGGGGTGTTGTCCTCGGCGTCGCTGAAAGCAGTGGTGCCGTGTTCTTCGAGGATCACCGACGCGCCGGTGTTGCGCTGCTGCTTTTGCCAGGCGACCAGGGCTTCGCGGAAGGCGTGATCGAGGTAGTCGGCGTTGAGTTCCACCACCACGTCCTGGCCTTCGGGTACGGAATGGAGGACGCGGTTGAGCCGGGGCAGCGCGAAGAAGCTGCACGAGCCGGCGATGGTGACGCGCCATGGCAGCGCTTCAGCAGAAGGTGCATGTGCATGGATTTGTGCGCGGAGCACCCGCCAGAGCACGCAGAGGGCGGCCAGCGCGAGTCCGATGATGACGCCCTCTAGCAGGTTGAGGGCCACGACGCAGACCAGCGTGACGCTGTAGACAAGGAGGTCGCCGGTGCGGAGGCTGGTGCGGATATCGGCAATTTTGATGAGCTTTGCACCAATGACCAGCAGCAGACCCGCGAGCACGGACAAAGGAATCAATTGGATGAGGCCGGCAAAGAGTGCAGAAAACACCAGGACCCACACACCGTGCAGGATGGCCGATGTGCGGCTCTTGGCCCCCGCTTCAACGTTGGTGGCGCTCCGGACAATCACGCCCGTTACCGGGAGCCCGCCGAGCATCCCGGAAACGACGTTCGCCGAGCCCTGACCGACGAGTTCGCGGTTCAGGTTGGTGCGCGAGCCGCCATGCATTTTATCCACAGCGACGGCTGACAAAAGCGACTCGATGCTCGCGATCAGTGCCACGGTAATGACAGCCATGGCCGCGGCCCGCCAGTTTCCCTCGGGCAGGCTGGGAAGCGCGATGGCATCGAAGATGGACCCGCTGAAGCTGATGCGCTCCACGCTTGGTGCGACCGCCACGGAAACGGCTGTCACGGCGACGACGGCGGCAAGCGGTCCGGGGATTTTCCGCAGCGCTGCGGGGAGGAACTTCCACGTCAGCAGAATTGCGACGACGGCCAGACCCAGCAGCGCAGAGTGGAGCTCAACATTGGTGATGGATGCTGGAAGCCCGGTGAGGTTTTCGATAGCTGAGCCCGCGGCCTGACCGCCGAGCAGTACGTGGAGCTGCTGGAGGATGATGGTAATCCCAATGCCTGCGAGCATCGCCTTGACCACCACCGGCGACACCGCCAGCGCCGCCCGGCCAATGCGGCTGACACCCATGAGCAGCTGCACGACGCCGGCAGCAGCGGTGATGGCGCACGTCACCTGCCAGCCGAACTCATCAACCAGACCGGCAACGACGACGGTCAGTCCGGCGGCAGGGCCGCTCACCTGTAGTGGGGAGCCCCCGAGGCTGCCTGCGACGATGCCGCCGACGGCTGCGGAAATGAGGCCGGCCATGACGGGGGCACCTGAGGCTGCGGCGATGCCGAGGGAAAGGGGAAGGGCAACCAGGAAGACGACGAGTGACGCGGGAAGGTCTGCCCCGAGGTTGCTCAGGAACGCGGGCTTAGTTCTCGGCGGGCTGTGCGAGTCGGCGGGCACGGTGGCGGCTTCGTTTGATTGCGGCATTGGTTCTCCTAGCTCGGGACTGCTGACCCTTCCAAGCTACGGAATCTGTCACTGTTAATGACAATGAGATGTGACAAGCATGACAAAGGCTGTGAAGATGCGCTTCATGTTGAGACCAAGGGGAACTTTCGCGGGGGTGGTGTGCGTTGAAGGTCCGGAGCTTTGGCCGCTTGGATGATTCAATGCGATCCGGATCACAAACGGTGCGCATCGGGCTGTAAACTTCGCTGGTTGAAGCGATAGTCGCGAATCGAATTATTGGGGGTTGAGCGTTGGCTGCTCGGGGTACATCCATGTCTTTTGTCGGTGCCACGGGGAGGCGTCTTGCTGCCGGGTTTCTCGTCTTGCTGACGACGGCTACCGTCCTCGTCGGAGTGGGAGTGGGAGTGGGGCCGGCGCAGGCTGACATTCTCACGGACCGGATCCCGGCCCCCAACAGTGGTGAGATGGTTTTCAATAGTACAACTGACGATGTTTACGTCGCTCAATGGATGGGCACGACTGTAACTAAAGTCAACGTACGCACCAAGGTTGCGAAAACTATTCCAGTGGCCGGCTATCCCGAGGACATGGCAGTAAATGAAAAAACCAACAAGGTCTACGTCACCCACTCGGGCGTTGGGCTGATCACTGTCATTGACGGTGCGACCAACGCAACAACAGAAATTGAGACTCCGAGGCTACTGAAAGCCATAGCGGTCAATGCTGTCACAAACAAGATCTACGCCGCGCACACCAACGGCGTAACGATCATTGATGGAGCCAGCAACTCCGTCACCACCGTGCCGATGACAGCCCCACGATACGCCCTATCGCTAGCCCTGAATACGGTCACTAACAAGGTATACATGGCTGGCGGAAGTGGTACGGAAATCACAGTCTTGGATGGTGCCACCAACGTATTGACACCCCTCGACATCGGAGGCTTCGGAGACTCGCTGGTGCTTAACGAGGCAACGAACAAGGTCTACATCAGCGGCGGCCACGGAGGGGACACTATCACCGTCTTGGACGCCAAGGACAATACAGTCCAGATCGTTCCAGTCGAGACCGGCACCCACCCAGGAATCATGGCAATAAACCGCCAGACAAACCGCATCTATGCAGCTAGCCATTCCGGAACACACCTCACAATGATCGATGGTGCAACAAATACGATCGAATATTTCCCCGTCGGCGAATATAGCTACTTCGCAGATATTGCGGTCAATGAGGCAACCAATAAGGTCTATGCCACCAGCGGAACGAGCGGCTATGTCTCCGTCTTCAATGGCTTGACCGGCAGTGAAGGAAAAATTCAGGGCGTTGGCTACCCTAGGGGAATTGCGATTAGCGAAGCCAACAATAAAATCTACGTGGCTGCTGCGCAAGGTAACGTGACAATCATCGATGGCAAGAACGTCAGCCCAATACTAACTTCCGGCACACCCCCGACCAACAGCAGGGTGGGCGACCGATATAGGTTCAAGTTCACGGCCACCGGATCACTTACTCCGCAATTCAGAGTGGCAGAGGGCACCCTCCCCCCAGGACTGACTTTGGAGTCGTGGAACCCGGACGGGTATCTCTCTGGTATTCCCACCACAGCAGGAGTCTTTACCTTCCGCATCGCAGCCACCAACACGTATGGGCCTGATGCGGTAAGTTCAGCGTTCACGATCACTGTCAGGCCCAAAGACATGACACACGACTTCAACGGCGACAAGAAGCCCGATGTTCTTTCCCGCGATGGAAATGGGAATCTATGGCTATACCCGGGTCAGGGCAACGGTGGCTGGCTTCCTCGAGTTCATGTGGGCCAGGGCTGGAACGTTATGACGTCCATCGTGGCCCCCGGAGACTTTAATGGTGACGGCAAAGCGGATGTGTTGGCACGGGATGCCAACGGCGCGCTCTGGCTTTACCCCGGCAACGGCGGGGGCGGCTGGTTCGGAAGAATCCATGTGGGCCAGGGGTGGAACTCGATGAGTGCCATCACGGCAGTCGGGGACCTCGACTTGGACGGAAATGCGGACTTGGTGGCACGTGACGCGAATAGCTATCTCTGGATCTACCGGGGCAACGGCAAAGGTAGCTGGCTTTCGCCGTCCAGGACCACCGACGGGTGGCATGTACTGACGACAATAGTGGGCCCCGGCGACTTCTCAAGAGATGGTGTTCCAGATCTTCTGGCCGTTGATGGGCCCGGGACTCTCCACGAATACACTGGTTCCCCATCGCCGTTCAACGATTTCTACGGTCCTACCCATGTCGGCTATGGCTGGAACGCCATGACCGCAATAGTCGGCCCCGGTGACTTCAACGGCGACGGCAACGTGGACCTCCTGGCCCGTGACGCCGGCGGAGCCCTCTGGCTCTACCCCAGCAACGGCCAAGGAGGCTGGCTCCCCCGCGGCCTGGTCGGGTCCGGCTGGAACGCCATGAACCTCATCATCTAGCACCAAAAACAAAGCAAAGCGGACGACGGCGGGAACCTCCCGCCGTCGTTCGCTTTCGTCGCGGGGACAGCAACACTGTCGCATATGTGATAGATGCCACGTATCGGTGGCTGGGCGTATAAACTTCGCAGGTTGACGCGATGGTCGCGCACTGAATTTTGGGGGTCGAGCCTTTGGCTGCTCTGGGTTTTTTTATGCTATCTGCCAAGAAAGTCGGCTGTCGGCTTTCCGCCGTAGTTGTGGCAGCGGCAACCGCCGCAACAGTATTGGTGGGAATAGCGGCAGCGCCAGCCAAGGCTGACGTTGTGGTTACAACAGTCCCGGCCGGATTGCGACCGTCCAACCTTGCGGTTAACACGGTCACAAACAAGATCTATGTGCCCAACAAGGACAGTCAGACCGTTTCCGTGATCGACGGAGCCACCAACCAGCCCAAGGTACTGATAACCCGTCCCAATCCTGAGACCGCAGTAATCAACTCCACAACCAACAAGATCTACGTAGGCCACAGCGACGGCTACATTACCGTCATTGATGGAGCAACAAACGCCTTCACCACCATCCAGACTGGTGGATTCAGCGCTGGCTTGGTCCTCGATGAGGCGAGGAATCGCGTGTACGTTCCTGCTGGTCCCAGCATCATCGTTATCGATGGAGCTACCAATGCGATGAGCTCCATCCCTATTGGGATCTACGCGAATAGCCTGGCTATCAATACTTCAGCCAATAAAATCTACGTCACCACTAAGCTCGAGGACTTCGCAGTAATCGATCTTGCGACCTCCCATACAACGCTCATCGAGCTGGCTTCGCCTGACGGCGACACCACCTGGATTGAGGACATCAAGGTGAATCGCGTAACCAATAGGGTATACGTCGCCCATTCATCCAAGAGCTGGACAACGCCCGGCAGCATCTCAGTAATTGACGGTGCAACGGACGTCGTTTCGACAATTTCGGTGGCCGCATACCCTAACCAAATTGCCATCAACGAGACGACAAACCACGTTTATGCAACCCATGCGGCGGGCAACCGCGGAGTGACGCGTATTGACGGCGGCACGAATGCTTCCACGTCGTTTCCTCTAGGTGCAACAGTCACGCACATGGCTGTCAACGATGCTACGAACAAGCTCTATATTTCCGGACACAACGGGTACTTGGCTGCACTTGACACGACGTCGATGGTCTCAGGGCAGATTCGACAAAATCAAAATAATCCGAGTGCCATCGCCATCAACAAAAAGACCAACAAAATCTACGTTTCGAATTATGAGACAGTGAACGTTATTGATGGCAGCTCTGTACCTCCAAGCTTTACATCAGCGACACCGCCAACCAAAGGCCAAGTCGGTTCCTTTTACGAGTATCAGTTTGCCGCAAAGGGTTCCTTGACTCCCCGATTCCGCGTCTCCGCAGGAACCCTTCCTCCGGGGTTGGCCTTGAATGATGCCGGGCTTCTTTCAGGGATTCCTAGAACAGCGGGCTCCTTCTACTTCAAAGTGGCTTCATCGAATGGAACAAATCCGGAAGCGCTAACATCCACACTTTCAGTCGCCGTCAAGAGTCAGGACATCAGGCACGACTACACCGGCGATGGAAGAACCGATGTTCTTGCTCGAGACGGCAGCGGAGGTCTCTGGCTCTACCCTGGGAACGGCCACGGCGGATGGCTGCCCCGCGCACAGGTGGGCCAAGGCTGGAACGTGATGACTGCGATCGTTGCCCCCGGAGATTTCAGCGGCGACGGAAAAGCAGATTTGCTTGCAAGCGATAAGGGCGGGACTCTATGGCTATATCCCGGGAATGGCGGTGGTGGGTGGCTGCCAGGAATCGCGGTGGGATATGGATGGAACACCATGGATCGGGTGGCAGCAGTCGGCGATTTCACCCTCGACGGAAACCCGGACATTATTGCCCGCACTATATGGGGAGGAATGATCATATTCCCCGGAAATGGTCAAGGAGGCTGGCTCCCTCAACGATCACCAGGTTCAATGTGGCATGGGGCGAACGCTTTCATAGCACCGGGTGATTTCAACAAGGACGGCTTCCAAGACCTTCTATTTACGGACTCGGCAGGCACCCTTAATTTGCACCCGGGTTACAAAAACTCTGATTTCCAGGATTGGAACTCTGCGACCATCGGCTATGGCTGGAACGCCATGACCGCAATCGTGGGCCCCGGCGACTTCAACGGTGACGGCAACGTGGATCTCCTGGCCCGCGAAGCCGGAGGCGCACTGTGGCTCTACCCCAGCAATGGCCAAGGAGGCTGGCTCCCCCGCGGGCTGGTCGGGTCCGGCTGGAACGCCATGAACCTGATCATCTAGCACCCAAAACAAAGCAAAGCGGACGACGGCGGGAACCTCCCGCCGTCGTTCGCTTTCGTCTGCCGATGCCACGTATCGGCCCTTCGCCATATAAACTTCGCAGGTTGACGCGACGGTCGCGCACTGAATTATGGGGGTCGAGCCTTTGGCTGCTCTGGGCTTTTCTACGTTATCTGCCAAAAAAGTCGGTCGTCGACTTTCCGCTGTGGTTGTAGCCGTGGCAACCGCCGCAACGGTCTTGGTGGGCATAGCGGCGGCGCCAGCCAAGGCTGACGTTGTGGTTGCAACGGTCCCTGCTGGACTGAGACCGTCCAACCTTGCGGTCAACCCGGTCACCAACAAGATCTATGTGCCCAATAAAGATAGTCAGACCGTTTCCGTGATCGACGGAGCCACCAATCAGCCCAAGGTACTGATAACCCGCCCCAATCCGGAGACGGCGGTGGTCAACTCCAAAACCAACAAGATCTACGTGGGCCACAGCGACGGCTACGTTACGGTCATTGACGGCGCAACAAACGCCTTCACCACCATCCAGACCGGTGGATTCAGCGAAAAGTTGCTCCTTAACGAGGCGACCAACCGTATCTATATCCCAGCAAGTACCACCACGGTGGTCATCGATGGTGGCAACAACTCCATGACCACGATCCCTATGTTGTGCCCTGCTCAGGCGCTGGCCCTGAACCCTACCAACAACAAGCTGTATATCAACTGTCGGATAGATAAGATTGCTGTACTCGATCTCACAACCTCTCGCCTGACCGCACTTATTGTTGGAACTTCCGACCAAGAGCTCACCTACATTGATGCCCTTGAAGTTAACACTGTGACCGGAAAGGCCTACGCAGCCCTCTCATCGGGCAACTATATGAAGCCCGGGAGTATTTCAGTCATCGACGGCGCAACGGACACGGCCACAGCGTTTCCAGTGAAGGCAAATCCAAAGCACATCGAAATCAACAGCACGACAAATCAGATCTTTGTAGCACATCAATCATCTCCCAGTGCAATGACGCGCATTGATGGTGCTACCAATACCGCAGAATCCTTTACCGCTGGCGCCTACCCGGTGCACACAGCCCTGAACGAAGCAACGAACAAGATCTACGTTTCAGGCAGCAACGGTTCAGTCGGTGTCGTCGACGCCAAAACGATGGCAACAGGAATAGTTCGCAATGAAGGTGGCTACCCTGGCGCTATTGCCATTAATGCCAAGTCGAACAAAATCTACATCTCAAATACAGAACGAGTCGATGTTGTGGATGGCCGGAACGTGGCTCCAAGATTTTCATCCGCCCCTCCGCCGACGACGGGCAGAGTCGGCTCCTACTACGAGCATCAGTTCGCTGCTCAGGGCTCGTTGACCCCCAAATTCCGCGTTTCCGCTGGCACTCTGCCTGCGGGTTTATCACTTGATGTCGCCGGCCTCTTAAGCGGTATTCCCACCACTGTAGGCACCTCCTCCTTCACAGTTACCGCTTCCAACGGAATCAGCCCCGACGCCGTAACCTCAACCTTTGCAGTCACCGTAAAGCCCACTGAAGTTCGGCATGATTTCACCGGCGATAGGAGGGCCGACGTTCTCGCAAGGGATGGCGGCGGGGCCCTCTGGCTGTATCCCGGCAATGGGTATGGCGGATGGTTACCTCGGACGCAAGTTGGCCAGGGCTGGAACGTCATGACCAGCATTGTTGCCCCCGGAGATTTCAGCGGGGACGGCAATGCCGACCTTTTGGCGCACGACTCCGCCGGGATTATGTGGATGTACCCCGGCAACGGGCGGGGCGGCTGGCTTGCCCGTGTCCAAGTGGGACAAGGCTGGAACGGAATGACTGCAGTCACGGCGGTCGGCGATTTCAACCTCGACGGCAATCCGGACATTTTGGCCAGCACTTCCTGGGGTTACTTCCGCGTATACCCAGGTAATGGCACCGGTGGTTGGCTGCCGCCCCGTGAGATAGACCATTGGTGGGGACCGGCCACAGATAAGTACATTGGCCCCGGCGATTTCACCAAGGATGGCTTTCAAGACGTTATTTCGAAAGACGCTCAGGGGTCACTGATTTTGAGACCCGGCTATAAGAACTCGGATATCCAGATTTGGAACTCTGCGACCATCGGTTGGGGCTGGAACGCTATGACCGCAATCGTCGGTCCCGGCGACTTCAACGGCGACGGCAACGTGGATCTCCTGGCCCGTGACGCCGGAGGCGCCCTGTGGCTCTACCCCAGCAACGGCCAAGGAGGCTGGCTCCCCCGCGGGCTGGTCGGGTCCGGCTGGAACGCCATGAACCTGATCATTTAGCACCCAAAACAAAGCAAAGCGGACGACGGCGGGAACCTCCCGCCGTCGTTTGCTTTAACCGGATGGCAAGACCCTAAGGCTCCTTAGAATAGGCTGGGTCTCATGAGCGACTCCAAAGCCCAGCCCGTCCGCATCAGTTCCGAGCCCGCGCAGCTGCAAGCTTTGGAGCCCGTGCTTGAAAGAGTGCGGATGGCAGTGGGCGATGTACCGGCATTGCTGGCCATTGCCAAGGACATCGGGCGCACAACTCCGAAGCCCGGCGAGGGAAACACCGCCAAGCTCTGGGAGCTCCTGGCCTCCGTAACAGCTGTGGACGTTGCCGCGGGTCGAGTGCTCGAACCGCACCTCGATGCCCTGGCGATCCTCGGCCAAGCCGGAGCCGGAGCGGACGCCGGTGCCCCAGCCGACGCCGAAGGCGAACGCCAAGGGGCCTGGGGGGTCTTCGCAGCGGAAGGCCCCGGAATGAAGCTTGAGGCCAAGAGCAACGCTGACGGCGACTACGTGCTCAACGGATCAAAGCCGTGGTGTTCGCTGGCCGCCCAGCTGGACCATGCCGTGATCACCGCCCACTCTGGAGACAACAGCAGGCAAGCCTTCGCCGTGGACCTGAAGGCCCCGGGAGTTACCTGCGAAACGCCTCAGTGGACCAGCCGCGGCCTGCAGGAAATCCCCAGCGGGACAGTCCATTTTGACCAGGTCGCAGCCCAGCCCGTGGGTCATGAGGACTGGTACTTCAAGCGTCCCGGCTTCTCATGGGGTGGCATGGGCGTGGCTGCATGCTGGCTGGGTGGCACCGTCGCGGTGGCTCGCGATTTTGCGGCCGCCCTCAACAAAGCCGCAGACAACGGCCGCGAACCCGACCAGATTGCGCTGGCTTCCCTGGGCGAAATCGATCGTCTCATCACGTCCGCTACCGGACACCTTGCAGTCGCCGCAGAACGCATCGACTCCGGCGAGTTGGAGGGCTCAGATCCTGACGGTCCGAGCGCTTGGAGCGAAGCCCTCCGCATCCGCGGAACTGTTGCCGCCGCCGTCGAGCGTGTTCAAATGCTGGTGTCACAAAACCTAGGTCCCGGGCCTCTGGCTTTCAACGAGGCGTACGGAAAGCGCATGGCGGACCTGTCGTTATACATCAGGCAGCATCACGCCATGCGGGACGATGCCCAGCTGGGCGCACTAGCCCTGAAAGGGGACCGCGGATGGTAGCTTTCTCGCACACGGACACCGGCACATCGGAGTCGGAATGGGCCGCCAGCGGAGCTGCCGCCTTGCCGGAACTGCCGCTGGATCAGTCAGAACTCGCCAGCATGGCATTTGTGGTGCTCGCCGCGCACCCGGACGACGAATCCCTTGGCGCCGGTGGCTTCCTGTCCAAACTTCATGCAGCCGGAGCTGCAGTGCAGATCTTGCTCTGCACAGCAGGAGAAGCGTCGCACCCGGACTCGCAAACCACGACGCCGGAACAGCTTGCCGCTGTCAGGCTTACGGAGTTCGACACCGCAGTGTCCGGGCTGGCTCCCAGCGCTACATGGCGGTTTCTGGAACTTCCCGATGGGCAACTTGCGGCTCACGCCGACGTCATCGCCCAAGCCGTCAGGGAAGCCATCATGTCCTTCGACCACGCCGCGGAGAACGTAGTACTCGTGGCCCCGTACCGTGCTGACGGGCACACTGACCATGACGTTTTGGGCACTCTGGCCGCGGAAGTTGCAACCGAGGATGGCCACGGGCTTCTGGAATATCCCATCTGGTACTGGCTATGGTCACGACCGGATGACGCAACGTGGGAGTCGTGGGTTCGGTTGCCATTGAACAACCACGAACAGCAAGCCAAGGCCAACGCCATGAGCGCCCACGCCTCGCAAACGCAGCCGCTGTCCAGTAAACCGGGCGATGAGACGCTGTTGTCGGACACTTTCCTCGAGCATTTCCAACGGCCGTGGGAAACGTTCGCCTGGCATCCCTCCCAGGTCGGCACCAACACGGCAGCCGACGCGGAGCGGATCTTCGATGAGGTCCACTCCAAGGCCGAGGATCCTTGGAGCTACACCACCAGCTGGTACGAACGGCGCAAAAGGGCGTTGACCCTGGCCGCACTTCCGGAGGAGTCTTATGAATCCGGTCTGGAAATAGGGTGCTCCATTGGCATCCTCAGTGAGGAACTCGCAAAACGTTGCGGTCACTTCCTGGCTGTGGACGCCAGCAGTGCGGCCCTTGCCCAGGCAACTGAGCGGCTTTCCAGGTTCCCGTCCGCGGAGGCAAGACACCTCACAATGCCCGGCGAGTGGCCCGAGGGTACGTTCGATCTGGTGGTGTTGTCCGAGACGGGCTATTACCTTTCGCCGGACGAGCTCACGGAGCTACTGGCCCATATTGAAGCATCCACCCTGCGCGGCGGCACACTGCTCCTGTGTCATTGGCGCCATCCCATCTCTGGATGGGAACTGGATGCGGAGGCGGTCCATGCGATGGCTCGCAACCAACCCGGTTGGTCAACGCAGGGACTCTACCGCGAGAAGGATTTCATGCTGGAGGTCCTTCTCGCCCCGGGCAGGGCAGGATAACCGTGCCCGGGGGACGCGATATCAAGAGCGTGGGAGTGGTGATGCCTGCGCATAACGAGGAACAACACATCGGCAAAGCCCTGCTCGCGCTGAAGACGGCCGCTGATGTGCTGGAACGGCAACACCGAGCCATGGAAGCCAAGATCGTTGTGATCCTGGATAACTGCAGTGACCGTTCGGCCGAGATCACCGCCGCGCACGTCTCCAATGATGCTCGCTTCCGCGTGGTCAACGTCAAGCTGCGAAGCACGGGGGCGAGTCGGGAGTTCGGTTTCCGCACAGCATTGGAATGCCTGCCGGCTATCGGAACGGAAGGTATTTGGCTGGCCACCACAGACGCCGATTCCACCGTTCCGCAACATTGGTTGACACGGCAAGTGGAACTGGCAAACGCGGGAGCGGACGCCATCCTTGGAACGGTGGAACCCGACCCGGAGGACATGGATCCCGCCGTCCATCGTCGTTGGCTGGAGCTCCACCCGTTTCGGGAGGATCACCAGCACATTTATGGCGCCAATCTGGGCATCCGCGCATCGGCCTATCTCAAGGCAGGCGGCTTCCCAGCGCTGCGCACCCACGAAGACCGCGTCCTGGTGGAACGGCTCCGCCGGCATGGTTTTGCGGTCACGGCAACGGACAGCCTCCGCGTCTTGACCTCGGGGCGGACACACGCGCGCGCTCCGGAAGGATTCGCCGCGTATCTGCGCTCCCTTGCAGCTGAGCTGCCGCCTGCCGGACTTCCGACTGCCGCCCGCGGCTGACCGGCCAGCGTCTAGCCCCTCAGCGCCCCCTCCAAAGCGGCAATCGCTGCCTTCGTAATCGTTTCCCGTTGCCCTGATCCATCAAGGGTGAGCAGAATCCCGCGGTGTGAGTACGCCGTCAGCACTGGTTGCGTCTCGTCCCGGTACAGCTCCAGACGGCGTTGAATCACGGGTTCCGTGTCATCGGCGCGCCCCTCTTCCTGTGCTCGGAGCAGCATCCGGGCAATGAGTTCATCATCGGAACCCGTTAGCTCGAGGACCACTTCAAGGGCTTGGTGCCGATCAGCGAGAATCTCGTCCAGCGCACCAATCTGGATGACGGTCCTGGGATAGCCGTCCAAGAGGAAACCGGCCGCGGCATCGGCTTCTTCCAGCCGCACCCTGAGCATTGCCGTGGTGACGTGGTCCGGCACAAACTCGCCGCGATCCATATATCCGCTGGCTTCAGCGCCCAGCTCCGTCTTGTCGCGGACGTGGGCGCGGAACAGCTCACCCGTAGAAATGGAAGGGATCCCAAAATGCCGCGCGATGTGCTCCGCCTGCGTGCCTTTGCCGGATCCCGGAGGGCCCATGATGATCAATCGCGCCATGACACTGGTCCGTTTCGAGAGGCAGCCGGGACTTAACCATACGCCGACGACGGCGGGAGGCACCCGCCGTCGTCGGCATCTTTTTGCCGGTGGTTCAGCCGTCAGGCGTTAGCTGTTTCGGTCAGAACCCCATCGATCTGCTCGATGGCTTCGCGCATTCCTTCTTCCATGCCCATCTCGGCCATCTTCTGCATCTGTTCCTCGGACTCAAAGGTGGAGGTGATGGTCATTCGAGTGCGATTGTCCAAGGGTTCGAGCTTCACGGTGGCGTGAGTGATACCGAGTTCATCCACAGGCGCACCTTGCTCGTCCGCGAAGCCGTCGTCGAACTCAAGGTGGTCCGGGGCGTTGATGGCGGTGAACTTCCACCAGCCCCGCGCCTTGGTGCCGTCCGGCCCGGTCATGTAGTAGGCGGCCTTCCCGCCAACGGTGAATTCATGCGTCTCAAAAGTGGCGGGCCAGGTGGGCGGTCCCCACCAACGCTCAAGCTGCCGGGGGTCTTCCCAGATCCTCCAGACGCGCTTCACGTCGGCATCGAATTCAGAAACGATGCTGAAGCTCAGGGCCTCAACATCCTTGTTCACGCTGACAACAGTCATGGCAGATCCCTTTCATCATCTTCGGCGAGTATGTCCGCGATCCGGCCGGCGCGTTGCCGCCAGATCATTTCGAGTTGATCCAACAGGTGCCGGGCTTTTTGCAGCCCCTCGTGATTTCCGTGCACAATCTGCTCCCTCCCACGTTTTTCCTTGGTGACCAGGGAGGCCCGTTCCAGGACCGCGACATGTTTTTGCACGGCCGCGAAACTCATGGTGTAGAGCGCGGCGAGCCCGGAGACCGAGTACTCCCCCGCCGTCACCCGGGCCACGATGTCCCTGCGCGTCGCATCTGCCAACGCGTGGAACAGGCGGTCGGTTTCGGCGTCCGAGGGTTTTGTCTTGAGCTGATCTACAACCATTTGGTTGTACGATATCGCCGGCTGACGGGCGAAGTCAATGGTTCTGGATTAGGAACTTGAGCGGGGATGCATGATGCGCATCTGGTCCCAGGTCCGCTCCGAGGCGGCGATGTTCTGGTTGGAGCGTTCGCGGTCCAAGGAGGCAAGTTCGACGGCGATCGCCTGGACAGCGGCCACCGCACCTGTCAGGGATGGGAAGAATCCGGCACCCTCCGTGGGCACTACAATCCTGTGGTTAGCGTGCACTGCGACCGGCGAACCGGCACTGTCCGTGATGGAGACGATGGGCGTGCCCAGAGTGTGGGCGATATCGACGGCCCGCATGGTGCTGTCATAAACCCGCCAGAGACTGATGGCGATCACCAGATCCTCTGCACCGAGCCGTGCAATGGCGTTGGTGAGGGCAGCGACATCTGCATCGAGGAGCCGGACGTTGTATCCAGCGATGATCGCGTTGTGCTCCAGCGCTTTGCCGGGGATGGCGTAGCTTCCAGCCGCGATGATGAAAGTTTGCCGTGCACCAGCTATTGCCTTCGCAATATTGTGAAGCGTGTCGGCGTCCAAGGTGCGCTCAAAATGAGCCAGATTGGCCCGGTCGGTGGACACCGCAGCCTGTGCAGGACTGCTGATGTGGCCGTTGTGTTCGGCAGCAACTTCCACTGCGCTGAGTGACGCCAGAAACCGGGATCTGAGCTCGAACTGGAAGTCCGCCCACCCCTTGAACCCCAGTGTTTGCGCGGTTCGAGTCACCGTGGAGGCATTTGAGGCGGCAACCGCTGCGATGTCACTGACGGAACCGTAGGAGGCCAAGCGGGGCTGCGACCGAAGGATCCCAATCACCTGCAGCTGGCGGGCGGCAAGCTTGCGTCCTTGCACACGACTATCCAGCCACTCAGTCAACGTCGACGAGTCGAAATCTTCTTCCACCTATTGACCTACCTCACACTTTGGCCGTAACTTCGATACATCGCTTCTGCACAGATCCGTGCATATTCCTAAAAATGTACAACTTGGCCCACTTTGGCAGGAATCACCATGTCTCTCACAGCACGCTTGGATCGTCTGGCTCTCAGTCGACCACACTACAAGCTTCTCCTCATCGGAGGCCTCGGCTACTCATTCGACGGTATGGACGGGGCAGTTGTCGCATTCCTGCTCCCGCGCATCCAGGAACTGTGGGGCCTCAGCACTGCAAGCCTTGGATTGGTTGGCTCGGCAGCCCCGCTCGGCTTCTTCTTCGGCGCGATCTTGGCCGGGTGGATGGGCGACCGCTTTGGCCGTAAGAAGGTCATGCTCTGGGCACTTGCCTTCTACTGCGTCATGTCAGTGGTGGCAGCCATGGCCCCCAACTTTGAAATCTTCCTCATTGCACGGATCTTTGCAGGTTTGGGTGCAGGCGCTGAAAGCGTGATCATTGCACCGTTCCTCTCCGAGTTCATCCCACCGAAGCGTCGAGGCTGGTTCATCGGAACCCTGGCCGGTTTCTTCTCCTTCGGCTTCGTGGGCGCCGCCCTCATCGGTCGCTTCGTTGTCCCGTTGGGCGAGGACGGCTGGCGCTGGGCGCAGGTCATCACTGCAATTCCCATCCTTCTCCTTCTCTGGTGGCGACGCAGCCTGCCGGAATCCCCCCGGTATCTCATCAGCCGCGGTCGCATCGCAGAGGCCACGGAAGTGGTGGATCGCTTTGAGCAAAGCGTTGTGAAGGCCACCGGCAAACCACTCGCCGCCCTGCCGCCCGCCGAGGAAGAGATCACCAAGCACGAGCAGAAAATCAGCATCTGGAACGCCCTCAAATTCATGTGGTCCAGGGCCATGCGCCGCCGCACTGCGGTGATCTGGCTGATCTGGTTCGTCATCACGTTCTCCTACTACGGCTTCTTCTCATGGATTCCCACCCTCCTTGTAGGCCGCGGCATTACCATCACCAAGAGCTTCGAGTTCTCGATCCTCATCTACCTGGCCCAAATCCCCGGTTACTTCTCCGCGGCTTGGTTGTGTGACCGGATTGACCGCAAGAACACCATCGCCCTTTACCTGGCGGGATCAGCCATCAGCGCGTTCTGGCTGAGCCAATCCAACGATTCCGGCATGATCCTGATGGCGGCCGCAACGTTGTCCTTCTTCCTCAACGGCACGTACGCCGGCGTCTACGCCTACACTCCGGAGCTCTTCCCCACCTGGATGCGTGCCACGGGAGTCGGCCTGGCCAGCGCGGTAGGCCGCATCGGCAGCATCCTGGCTCCGTCCATCATCGGCATCTTCGCCGCTTCCCTGGGCTTCGGTGGAGTGTTCACCATGACGACGGTGGTGCTGACCATCGGTGTCCTAGGCGTCGTCATCTTCGGCGCGTCCACAGCCGGCAAGTCGCTGGAAGACATCAACGCCCGCGCCGAACACGATCCAGCAGCAGCAGGAAGCAAGTGAACGCCATGAAGAGGGACGCAGTCTTCCAGCAAACCTTCGAGGCAATGCAGAAGGAACCAGGAGTCATCCTGTTCACCGCGCTGCAGTGGATTTCGGAACGGTCCAGCCTCAAACGACTTTTCACCAGCCATCCGGCCGAATATCCGGTAGGTGGCGAGAAGACCGTAGAGATCTCCCCCGGCTGGTTGGGGACGGTCATCGAGGACAAGGAGCCTTTCCTCGCGGCCAATCCGGAAGCACTCCGGGAAGTCTTTTCAGACTCCGGACTCATCCACCAACTGGGCTGCGGCGCCGTCATCAATGTGCCCGTCCTCGACCAACAGCACAACGTTGTGGGCGTTCTGGCGCTCTTGGATGCTGAAGGCAAATACACGCAGGAAAGTGTGGAAACCGCCGTCAGCGTCATCAACGCGAACCGGGCTGAACTGGTTCGCGCCTTTGAAGCGCACACCACCGAAATCCCCGAAACCTCCGAAAACCCTGCGAAGGACACCGCTTAAAGTGAGCACCACCCCAGAAACCACCCCGCTGGTCATCCGCAACGCGAGCGTCCTGGACGTCGAGGCGGGCACCTACTCCACTGCCGACGTCGTGAGTGTTGACGGGAAGATCAGCAGCGTCGCTCCGGATGCCGAAGCACCTTCCGGCGCACGGGTCATCGACGGCACCGGAAAGTTCGTCATCCCCGGACTGATCGACGCCCACGTCCACGTGGTGGCATCCAGTGCCGATTTCCGTTCGCTCACCTACACGCCGGCGTCATACGTTTATGCGCAGACAGCCCGGATCATGGGACAAATGCTGCGTCGCGGCTTCACGACTGTCCGAGACCTGTCCGGCGCCGATTTTGGACTGGCCATGGCTCAGGAAGAAGGTCTGCTTGAGGGTCCGAAGATCCACTTCTGCGGACACGCACTCAGCCAGACCGGCGGTCACGGCGATATGCGCCTGCCCGGCGAAGACCACGACCCCAACGGGCGGGGCTGTTGCGGCATCGGCCGCGTGGCCGACGGCGTGGATGCAGTCCGCGCTGCCGCTCGCGACGAGATCCGTAAGGGCGCCCATCACATCAAGATCATGGCCTCCGGCGGCGTCTCCTCTCCCACGGACCGCATCGACTCCACCCAGTACTCCATGGAAGAGATGCGCGCTGCGGTGGAAGAGGCCCAAGCCGCCAACCGCTACGTTGCTGCCCACGCCTACACCGCCCGCGCCATCAACCGCGCCCTCGAAGCAGGCGTCCGCTCGATCGAACACGGCAACCTCTTGGACGATGAGAGCCTCAAGCTGTTCCTGGAAAAGGACGCTTTCCTGGTCCCGACGCTCGTCACCTACTGGGCACTGAAGGAAGAAGGCAAGGAATTCGGGCTTACGGAGGAAATGTGGGCCAAAGTGGATTCAGTACTCACCAGCGGGCTCGAAGCGATCGCCCGCGCCCATGAAGCGGGCGTCAAAATGGCCTTCGGCTCCGACCTCCTGGGCGGGATGCATCGGCACCAGAACGAGCAGTTCAGGCTGCTCGGGAAAGTCCAGCCGGCAATCGACGCCATCCGCTCCGCAACCACGACGGCGACCATGCTGCTTGAGCGCGAAGGTGAACTTGGCGTGATCTCGCCTGGCGCGGACGCCGACATGCTGGTCCTTGGGGCCGACCCTGTGGCGGATATTTCCGTGCTGGCCGACATTTCAGAGCACCTTGAGTACCTCATTCAGAATGGCCGGGTGATCTCCTAGCTTCTGCTTCTGCACCCCCGCACGGACCTGTTATTACCCTCCACAAAGCTCGATAATGTAAGTATGCTGATCAATATCGAATAGGAGGACATGATGACCACGAAAGTGAACAAGACCATCATGGTCAACGTTCCGGTCAGTACGGCCTACAGGCAATGGACCAAGTTCGAGGAGTTTCCGCACTTCATGGGCGGGGTGGAGCGCGTGACACGACTCAGCGACGACAGGCTTGAATGGGTGGCCGAGATCGCTGGCGTCCACCGCCGCTGGGAAGCCAAGATCGTTCAGCAGGACGTAGACCGCGCTGTGGCCTGGGCCGCCGTCGAGGGTGCCAAGAATGCCGGCTGGGTTGATTTCAAGGAGGCGGGCCCCAGCCAGACGTCACTGCATCTGTCCTTGGAATACGAACCGCACGGCGTCCTCGAATTCCTGGGAGACAAGTTGCACATTGTTGAAAGGCAGGCTGAGTCAGACTTGAAGAAGTTCAAGGAGTACATCGAGAAGCAGGCACCGGAGACCGGCGTCGAGACCACGGGGTCAACCACCACGGCCAGCGCCACCGGCACCGGCACCGCAACCAGCGGGGCTGCCGCCACCGGCACTTCCGGCACCGGGACTTCCGGCACTGGCACTTCAGGCACCCCCACCTCGGATTCGCCACCGATCGTCGATCCCATCACCCACCCCTTCGACCAGACCAACGGACTGGCTGACTTGGATGGCGACTCCGACGAAACCGCCGACAGCGACACCCGCAGCGCCGCCGAACGGCAGAAAGACGAAGACCGCGGCCCAGGCTTCATACCGCCCCAGAGCGGCTGGCTGCCGGGACAACGGTAAGCCCCAAATATCGAACGCCGCCCGGGTTCAACACGACCCGGGCGGCACTCACTTGTTAAGCAGACTGTTGTTAGAGGGCCTGCGCCAGCAGGGAACCGGCTACTTTTGGGTCCCCGTGTAGACGACCGCGGGAATCGCCGGAGCCGGCATGCCCTCACCAATGAAGAAGCTCGGGTGCGGAGGCTGGTTGTAGGCGACGTTTTCGCGGGCCACAGCTGTGCGGTAGACCGTGTCATGCATCAGGGTCCGCAGGCGAACCTCGGTGGGAGCCGTGGTGGTGTAGATCCGCAACTCGCTGCTGTCGGTGGAGGGCCAGGCGATCTCTTCGCGCCAGTCACCCAGGATGTCCGCTTGGATTGAGGGATTGCCCTTGGTGGTGTTGTTACTGCGTGCACCTTCGGCAGTCAGGAGCCGATCGCTGGACTCGGTTTCCCAGTTCCATTTGGAGATGGTGGGAACGCCGCGGGACAACGTTGCGTCATAGTCGTGATCCACAATTTCGCGGAGCAGGTCCCCATCCCACCATGCCAGGAAGTTCGCGGCGGGAATCTTCCCGGCGATCAGCTCGCCCTTGGCCGATACCAACTGGCCAACGGGTGAATCCCACGCGGCCGTACCTCCGACAGCCCATCCTTCCGCCCCGGCATGGCGGGGATCAATGTCACCTGCCGCACCGCGACCGGTGTCCCTGGCCGCGGGGATGCTCCAGAGGACTTCACCGGTAGCCGCATCGCGGAATGTTGCTCCCCGGTTGCCGCTCTGGCTCATGCTTTCGTGGACGGCGAACGTCTCCAGCCCGGGCCTGGACGGGTCGAGGTCGCTGGTGTGTATGGCATCGCCATGGCCAAGCTTGGTGTTGTAAAGAGGCTGGCCATTGTCGTCGATGGTCATGGAACCGAAGACGAACTCGTCTTTGCCGTCCTGGTCCACGTCGGCAACGGATAGGTTGTGGTTACCCTGCCCCTTGTATTCATCCCCGGCAAGGTTCGAATCGAAGGTCCAGCGCTTCACGAGCTTGCCGTCCACCAGATCGTAGGTGACCAGGACGGTACGCGTGTAGTAGCCGCGGCTGACCATCATGGATGGATGCTCACCGTCAAGGTATGCCACTCCGGCCAGGAAGCGGTCTACGCGATTGCCGTAGTTGTCGCCCCAACCGCCGACGGCGCCACGCGGGGGCTCGTAGGCCACGGTGTCCATGATGGTGCCGTCCTCGCCCTTGAAGACGGTGAGGAATTCAGGACCGGAAAGGATGTAACCGGCACTGTTGCGGAAGTCGGCGTCGGCGTTTCCGATGACCGTTCCGGCGGCATCCCTGGAACCGTCCGCTGTCTTGAGGGAAACCTCAGCCTTGCCATCGCCGTCGAAGTCGTAGGCCAAAACCTGGGTGTAATGCGCGCCGGCGCGGATGTTGCGGCCCAGGTCAATGCGCCAGAGCTTGGTGCCATCCAGCTTGTAGGCGTCCACGTAGACGTTGCCCGCGTATCCGGACTGGGAGTTGTCCTTGGCGTTGGACGGTGCCCAAGTTTGAATAACCTCGTACTTTCCGTCACCGTCGAGGTCCGCGACAGTCGCATCGTTGGCGGAGTAGCTGTAAGGCTTCCCGTCAGGGGTCACTCCATCAGCCGGCTTGTCCAACGTGATGGCCACGTAGTTCTGCGCAAGCGGCCTGACGGCTTCGGTCAGTTTGGTCTCGCCCTGCCCGTTGCCGACGGTTTTGATGACGTACCTGGAGTCGGCCGTTCCATCGGGGTCCACGAACATTGTTGCGCTTCGGATCGGTTCCGGGGTGATGTTTACCCCGTCGCGCAGGACTTGGAAACCGACGCTGTCCTTGTCCAGGCCGAGCATGCGCCAGCTCAGCGTGACGCCCTGATCCGTCAGGACAGCAACCGGTGCCCGGTCCAGGTTCTCCACTTGCCGCTTCAGGGTGGATGGATCCTCAACGGCAGGAACGACGCCGGGGAGGCCGGCTTGCGCTGCTTGCGGGAGCTGGGCGGGGGCTGCTTGAGCCAGCGGGATGCCCGTCAGTGCGATGGCTGCGGCAGCGAGTGAAGCGGAGGCCGCCATGGGGACGGCCTTCCATGCACGGCCACGGGTACTGCGGTAGGAACATTTCGAGGGGTAAGCCAAAGAACATCTCCTTTGATGCTGGGTGGCAGTAGGTCTGCACACCTGGATTGGAACGTTTCACAAATGCCGAACAGAACCGCCTTCGATCATCGGGCGATGGTGTAACGCTGCGAGAAAACGCTTTCCGCTCACAAGGTTTACCAGCGCGTGAATCACGCGGTCAAGAGCCTGACGCGAAATGACTGTGAGATTTCGGTGGGGAATGTTCGGTTTTGTACCGTCACCCTTGGCGGTTACACGGAGTCATAAGCAACGTGTAATCGGTCACACTTAGCCGGATTTACTTGTCAACCGTGGTGGGCAGCATGAACCATGAATGAGGGAATTCGTTCCCATACAAGCTGAATCAGCAATCCTCACCGACGAGGATGCGGCCCCTGCGAAGAAGCTTGGGGCTGTTTACGGCCTGAGTGAAAGTACTGACAATGACGACACATACTGACTCCATCACGCTGAAAATCTGGGACAAGTCGGCAATCGACCACACCATCGATGCCGCCATCGAATCCCTCTCACACCGCGCTGCCGCCGAAAACTGCGGAATCGCAGTTACCCTGAGCGGGCCCAAGACCTTCACGGTCAGCCTGAACCGCTAAGCAGCTCAAGCACTACTCAAGAGGACGACGCCGGAACCCTCCGACGTCGTCCTCTTGCGTTTAAGCGCGCCTTCCCGCAGTCGTACGCCTCCTCCGACGTTCTACGGCTCGCGACGCGAACAAGCCCGGGTTCCATCGGGAAGTTGGCACCAGCGGCCCTTACCCCCCATTCGTGACGCCACACAGAAAGTCCTGATGAAACCTTGAGACTTCCTTGATGGTTTCCCTCCCCTGATCTTGCGTTCGCGTTGGAACTCTAAGTGAGTCAACGCTTCAACGCATGAACGGAGGGATCACTATGCTCACGGAAATCAAGGCCAATGCAGCGGCACCGGGCCCGGCAAACGCACCGCAGACGGCTGCCAGGCCGCGACGATCCCACCGCGCGGCAGGCGGGGTGGTAACCGTTCTGGTTCCGGCCCACAATGAGTCAGCCGGCATCACCGAGACGCTGCTGTCCTTGAGAAACCAGACTCATCGCCCGGACCGTGTGATCGTGGTGGCAGACAACTGCACCGATGACACCGAAGAGCTTGCCCTCGCTCAGGGTGCCGAAGTTATGCGCACGGTGGGAAACAAAGACAAGAAGGCCGGAGCCCTGAACTTCGCCCTCAGCGAGCTCCTTCCGGATGCCGACCCGGAGGACCTGTTCCTGGTCCAGGATGCCGACTCGCAGCTGGCCCTCGATTTCATCGGGAACGCCACCAGGAACCTGCTCGCGGACGAACTGCTCGGCGCTGTGGGCGGAGTATTCAGCGGCGGTCCGGGAGGCGGCTTTGTGGGCCACCTGCAGCGCAACGAATACGCCCGTTACGCACGCGACGTGAAGCGACTACACGGCAAGTGCCTGGTAGTCACCGGGACAGCAGCCCTGTTCCGCGTCAAGACATTGCGGGACGTCGTGGCCGCCCGGTTGAAGGGCGAGCTCCCTCCCGGGAACGGCAATGGCGGCGTCTATGACACTTCGGTGCTCACCGAGGACAACGAACTCTCCTTTGCCCTGTTGACCCTGGGCTACCGCATCGCGTCTCCATCCGACTGCACACTGGTCACTGAGGTCATGCCCACGTGGCGTGAACTGTGGTCACAGCGGCTGCGTTGGAAGCGTGGCGCGGTGGAGAACTGCGTGCAATACGGCTGGACCAAAGTAACCCGACCTTACTGGGGACGGCAGTTTCTTTCCATGATTGGCGTCGTAGTGACGCTGGCCTACTTTGGTTCCCTCGTGTTCGCGTTGATTTCCGGTATGGGGCTGACCTTTCAGCCCTTCTGGATTACCGTCACTGGCATTTTCATCCTGGAACGCATAGTTACTCTGCGTTTCCGGGGCTGGAGGTACATGCTCCTGGCCGCAACCATGTACGAAACCGTCATCGATATTTTCCTCCAAGCTGTCCACGCCAAGGCGTACTTGGATGCAGCATTCAACAGAAAGAAAGTTTGGTAATCGACTCATGTACAACAACCCAGTAGCCCCAGTGACCGGAGCAGTAGCAGCCGGAATGGGCTCAGGCACGCTCGCAATGACCGGAGCCGGAGACCTTTTCTGGTTCGCGCTGGCGGCCTTTGCCATGCTGGCTCTCGGACTCGCCGTTAAGAGGATCGTTCCGGTTCGGGCACAGAAGTAGGCACGGAAGCAACAGATTAAGCAACGAACCCGCAGTTTTGTCGCTACCTCCAGCGCGACACAAACTGCGGGTTCATTGCATTCGTACTACTGCACTATTGGCCTACTGCACCGGGGCTGTGCTGGCCGAGAACCTGGCAACCGTGGTGTAGCCGGCTTTAGTGCCGGTAACCCTCACGCTCATCGTGTCACCCTGGTCAGCACTCACCAGCTTGTAGGAACGAGCCGTTGCCCCCGGGATTGCCACACCCGAGCGATACCACTGATACGTCAAAGTGGTCCCGGACGTCCACGTACCAGGATTAGCCGTAAGCGTTGAACCCGCTGTCAGCGTTCCCGTGATGATCGGGGTGGGCGCTACCAAAGTCCCGGCTACCACTATCGCCGTGGGAGCAGACTCCCTGACGGCGGTGGTGTAACCGGTCTTGGTTCCCGTGACGCGAACCGTTAGGCGAGTGCCCTGATCCGCGGCGGAAAGTACTCTACTGGCGCTGGTGGCGCCGGCAATTGCCACGCCGTTCCGGAACCACTGGTAGCTCAAGGCGGTCCCGGTGGTCCAGGTTCCCGGCGCGGCCGTCAAGGTTGAGCCGACGGCTGCCGTGCCTGAAATGGTGGGTGTTGGTGCCGTGAGTTGACCCTGATTCGCGGGGACGAAGGAAAAGTCGCGGATGGTGACAGTTTCAGGTACTACGTGTGCTGCATCTCCGCCCCCACCGCCGGTCACCCAAAGATTGAAGTGAATTTGTTCCTTGGCCGGGAGCGGGACCGTGGAACCCTCCAGGACCGTCCGCTTCAAGAGCGTCCCGGTGTAGCCCTCCCCTGCAAACGTCTCGAAAGTCAACCTGCCTGGTTCCCAGACCATCCTGTGCGTGAGGATCGGAGCGTTGGTGACGTCAAAGGTGACGGTGTTGTTTCCCTGCCCAGGCGGCAAGCTGGCGTCAAACCAATATCCATGCCCTTGGGTCACAGGCCAGTCTTCTCCGTAGGCGGCGCCCCCACCCCAGGCCGAGGCTTCACAAAGGTCAATCTCCGTATAACCAGGCACCGCATTGGGATCGTAGGTGAAAAGGCAGCCCCACACCACTTCCTTCTGGAGGGAGCTGACATCCTTTTCCACCGTGGTGCTATACGTTCCATACCCGAAGCCTTCACGCGTGGATTGGAATTCCGCACCCTTTGGAGCCGACCCTGTCGGGTTGCTGATGGAGAGCTTTACGTACCCGTTGGCGTCCGGGTTACTCACATTATTGGCATCCCAACTCGCGTTATACATGGGCGCCCCGCCCCAAAAGCGCTTCTGCCAGTTGAACCCTTTCCACGCAAAACTGCCCACCGGGCCAGGATCCTCAGCCATGGGCGTGGTGTCCGCCGCATGCGTGGGGCCTATTCCCGTGAACATCGATAAGCCAACCGCAACGACGACGGCCAACCCCATTGCTTTTCTTCCTCCACGTGGAAGGAGCCTCACTGACAATGCCATAGCTGTTTCCTCCTGCTGATGCGCCCAGAACCGTCAACGGCTGATGCCGCTGACCGCAGCGACGTTCCACCCCCGAGAAACGCCTGTCCTCGATTATCAAGTAGTCAGGGTCGTGCCGGAAGCGAAATGGGCAAGCAAAATTGTCCACACAACATCAATTCGATAACGGTCACAACGTCCCGAGTAACCTTGACCTATCCAAGAATCTGCGCGCAGCAGCCTACCCCGGGAGGGCACATCACAATTCGTAGCGCGGGCATCCTCCTTCACCGAAGAAACACAGCCGGTCAATTGGAGCTTTGGATAGCCCACATGGGCGGGCCCTTTTGGGCCCGCAAAGATGAACATGCCTGGTCAATTCCCAAGGGAGAATTCCCTGAGGACGAAGACGCCTTAGTTGCCGCCCAACGGGAATTCACCGAAGAAATTGGCACACCACCGCCTGCGGCCCAGTACGACCTCCTGGGCGTTTTTCGGCAGCCCTCCGGCAAACTAATCACCGTGTTCGCCGCCGAAGCGCGCGACTTTCAACCTCAGCAGATTGTCAGCAACACATTCCCCATGGAATGGCCCAAGGGCTCGGGATCCATTAAGGAGTTTCCTGAAATCGACGACGCCCGGTGGTTTGAAGAACCCGTAGCCAAGACGAAGCTCGTCAAAGGGCAACTCGCTATCGTCGATGCCCTGGTCCGCCACCTTGGTGAGAATTCCCTGTAGGGCCGACCATCCGAGCAGGCGCGCCAATCATCCTGACGAACGGCTCTTTCCGGCGATGAATTGCCGGATCCACTCAACCGTTTCGGGATGATCCAGGTGCAAGCCATGACCGGCACCAGGAACCCTCACCAGCACCGAGCGGGGAATGTGTTCACGGAGGAGCAGCGCGTTGGGCAAGGGCGTCAAGGCGTCCTCGGTGCCGTGGAGTATCAGGGTCGGCGCCTTAATGGAGCCGAGGTCATGCCAGGCATCATGCTCGCGGCTGGCCCTGAAGTGGCGTGCTTTGGCCCATGCTGACGCGTGGGAGTTGAAGAAGGTATGCGTCGCCGCGGGGTTGCTCCGGACCCAATCAGCGTCGAAGAAGAGCGGTTCAAGCCGGGACATGTCACCACTAACCAGCGCATGCAAGGCCGCCCCGTCCGGCTGCGTTCCAGTGTCCGGGTATTTTCCACCGCTCGTGGCGGCGAGGATCAGAGTGCGGACTTTCTGCGGGTGGTCGATGGCAAACCATTGCCCAACCCGACCACCCATCGAATGACCGTACACGTGTGCTAAATCCACTCCCGCGGCGTCAAGGACAGCAACTGCATCCTCGGCGAGGAGCCGTGTGCTGTAGCGCCCGGCTTCACCCTTCCCACTCCGGCCTATCCCCCGGTGATCAAAACGGATGACGCGGTAGTAGCGGGACAGAAGCTCCGCCGTCGGACCCCAACCGTCCATGGCTGTCGCCTGTCCGGCGATGAGCAGCATCGGCTCGCCTTCGCCTTCGGATGTCCAGGCGAGTTCAGCGCCGTCGGCGGCCTCAGCAAAGTTCACCGTGCCACAGTATCGGGCAGGCGTCCAAAGCGCTGCGGCGCAGGACACAAGCACGTTAGTCCGCAGCGAAAATGTCCTCAATGGCACAGTCAAACGTCCGCGCAATAAGGAAGGCCAACGGAAGCGAGGGATCAAACTTCTCCCGTTCGATGGAGATGACAGTCTGCCGGGAAGCGACGAGGGCTGACGCGAGGTCCGCCTGTGTCCAGCGGCGTTCCGCAGCCCGGCGTCGACCGCGCTTGGCGCAACGAGGCCCGGAAGGACTGGAAGTGCACCAATGTCGAATCGGCCGATGGCCAGCACCAGCGAAGCGACCACAATAGCGACCAGGACATCCCGGAAAGCGCCCGCCCCTGCTTGGCTGATGCGCACTGTCCCAGCTAGGGCTAGCGTTGAGGGATGACCGCTGAGTACAGGTACGACGTCGATGTGCTGCACCTTTTGGTGTCGCCGGCCCACGCCTACTTCGGCCGCGCCCGCGAAGGAGCCGCAGACGTCCCCACTGCCGATGCCAGGCAAGCCGAGTTGGTGGCGGGCAAAGGCATTGTTGGCGACCGGTTCTTCGGCAAGGCCGCACATATGGATGCCGCCGTGACGGTGTTCGCGGTGGAGGCCCTCGAAGCCATTGCATCGGAACTCGGGGCCGGGCCTTTTGATCCCCTGCTGACCCGACGGAACGTTGTCCTTCGGGGAGTAGAGCTGGCGCCCCTGCTTGGCCATGAATTCACGCTTGAGTCGGGTGGAGACACGGTGCGGCTCAAGGCCGGGCGGCCGGCCCATCCCTGCGCTTGGATGGATGAAATGCTTGCCCCGGGCGCCCATAAAGTGATGCGCGGGCGCGGCGGCGTACGATGCCAAGTGATCGCCGGAGGCGTGTTGAATCGAGGTCCGGCCGTGCTGATTAGTCCGGTGCCGCTCGACCCGAGGAAGGCCGGGGACGCCAACGTTCTGCGGCCATCACGGTTACCGTGACTGTCACGGTTTATTGATAAGGAGCCTGTCCTTCGGCGGGTGGACCGCATAGGGTAAATCCGTGAAGAGACTGACTACCAACCTCCAGGCCTTCGCCGGGTCTGCTTTCGCTGCGGCGTTCCGGGCAGTCAAAACCGTCCGTCCCAACAGGCCCAACCACCCGGAAGGCGTTCACCTGGTGGGAACCCTTGAGAGGGACGGACTTCCGCGACCGGCGTCGGGAATCCCTTGGCTTGACGCAGCCGGGACCAGCCAAGTGGACGCACGGCTCTCGCGGTCGATCGGATTGCCGGGATCCTTCCCGGACATTATCGGCTTGGCAGTGCGCTTCCCGGAGGGGGACAAACTGTCGGACGTGCTCCTCGCCACCACTGGAGCGACGGGACTTGGCCGCTTCATCCTGAGGCTCCGGCGGGACGCCGCATCAGCAGTCTTCTCCACGATGATGCCCTACAAATCAGAGACCGGACCCGTGCTGATAGGAGCAAGGACCATCGGTGGTCCCAAGAAACTGCCTGCGGAAGCACCCGCTTTCAGTTCCCATCTTGGCCAGCAAGCGTGGACCCTGGAGCTCCATCACGCCAGTCCCCTGGGACCATGGACCAGGTTCGGAACATTGAAGCTCACCCTTGCTGACGGCGTGGGCGAAGATACGGCCGCACGATTTGATCCGGTCCTCAATCCGCTTCCGACAGCAGGAACGTACGGCTGGACGAGGCGACTCCGCGAACCTTCATACGCCGTAGCCCGGCGCCGGGGGCAGAGCCGGGGGTAGAGCCGGGGGCTTCCAGCCCTTCGTTGAATCCCAAGCACCTCAAATTCAACCTGCACAAGTTGTAAACCAGCCCTCCGGCGTCGAAAGATGGGCCAGAAGGCACGTGCCCTCAAACCTAGGATTCAAAAGCGGCGGGCGCCGCGAACTGCGCCTCATACAACCTCGAGTACGCTCCGCCCGAGGCAAGCAGCTCCGAGTGTGTCCCCTGCTCCACAATCTGCCCGGCTTCCATCACCAGAATAAGGTCGGCATCCCGGATGGTAGAGAGCCGATGGGCGATCACGAAGCTGGTCCGGTCAGAGCGCAGGGCGTTCATGGCTTTCTGAACCAGTACCTCGGTGCGGGTATCCACGGAGCTGGTTGCTTCATCGAGGATCAGCACCGAGGGACGGGACAGGAAGGCCCTGGCAATGGTGAGCAGCTGTTTCTCCCCTGCCGAAACATTCCCGCCTTCGTCGTCTAGCAAGGTGTCGTAGCCTTCGGGCAAGGACCGAACAAAGCGGTCCACGTAGGTGGCCTGCGCCGCCTCCATAATCTCTGCTTCGGAAGCGGAGGGGCGCCCATAGGCGATGTTGTCGCGGATCGTCCCGCCGAACAGCCAGGTGTCCTGGAGGACCATGCCCATCCGGGAGCGGAGTTCCTGCCGTGACAGCGAGGTGATGTCCACGCCGTCGAGCGTTATGCGCCCGGAGTCGAGCTCGTAGAACCGCATCATCAGATTCACCAGCGTGGTCTTGCCAGCTCCCGTTGGCCCAACTATCGCGATGCTCTGCCCGGGCTCGGCCACCAGGCTGAGGTCCGTGATCAGTGGCTTGTCCGGCGAGTATCGGAAGGACACATTCTCGAAGACGAGGCGCCCACGCGACGGACCCGACGGCGGAACAGGGTCAGGTTCGGCCGACTCTTCCTCCTCATCCAGCAAGTCGAAAACCCGCTCGGCCGAGGCAACACCGGACTGCAGCATATTCGCCATGGATCCGAGCTGAGCCAGTGGCATGGTGAACTGCCTTGAGTACTGGATAAAGGCCTGAACGTCGCCCAATTGCATGGAGCCCGCGGCAACCTGCAGGCCGCCCACCACGGCGATCCCCACATAGACCAGGTTCCCGATGAACGTCATGGCCGGCATAATCAGGCCGCTCACGAACTGCGCCCCGAAGCTCGCCTGATACAACTCTCCGTTCTTGGCGCGGAACTTCTCCTGCACTTCGTTCTGCCGTCCGAACACCTTCACCAACGCGTGCCCGGTGTAGGTTTCCTCGATCTGGCCGTTGAGCTCGCCCGTGTTTTTCCACTGCGCCACGAACAGCTTCTGCGACCGTTTAGCGATGAGCAGCGTGGTTCCCAGCGTCAAGGGGATAGTCACCAACGCGATGAGTGCCAGCAACGGAGAGAGCAGGAACATCATCACCAGCACACCCAGTACGGTGAGCAGGGACGACACCACCTGGCTGATGGATTGCTGCAGGCTTTGGGAGATGTTGTCCACATCATTGGTCACTCGGCTCAACAGCTCGCCTCGCTGGATGGTGTCGAAATAGCGCAGGGGCAGCCGGTGAATTTTCGCTTCAATCCGCTCGCGGAGGCGGTAAACGGTCCGTTGCACGACGCCGTTGAGTAGGTACGCCTGAATCCAACCGAACGCTGAGGCCAGGACATAGAGCGCCAGCGCCCACAGCAGCACCGAGGCCAGCGCCGTGAAGTCGATTCCGACGCCGGGGGTCAGGGTCATGGCGCCCAACATGTCTGCCTTGCTGTTCTCACCCGAGGCGCGCAACCCTGCGATTACCTCGGCTTTGGACGCGCCTTCGGGAAGCTGTTTGGATACGACGCCGGCGAAGATCAGGTTGGTGCCTTCGCCCAGCAACCGGGGTCCGATCACGGACAAAGTAACGCTGATCACGGCGAAAACCAGCACCAATATCAACCAAAGGCGTTCAGGCCGCAGTGTCCCCAGCAAACGCCGGGCTGAGGCACCAAAATTCGAGGCTTTCTCTGCAGGAATGTTCATACCCGCAAACGGACCTCCGCGGCCGGGTCCCATCGCGGGCCGCTGCGGACCACGGGGACCGGCTGACACAGCACTCATGCCGCCTCCTCCGCCGCGAGCTGGGAGGACACGATTTCCCGGTAGGTTTCGGATGTCTCCAAAAGCTCATCATGCGTTCCACGCCCGACGATCCTCCCGTCGTCGAGCACTAGGATCTGGTCCGCATCCGCGATGCTGGAGACGCGCTGCGCAACGATCACCAGGGAGGCGCCGTTAGTGTGGCGCTTGAGGGCCTGCCGCAGCCGGGCGTCGGTGGCAGTGTCCAAGGACGAGAAGGAATCGTCAAAGATATAGAGCTCCGGTTGCTTCACCAGCGCCCGGGCGATCGCGAGCCGTTGCCGCTGCCCGCCGGAGACGTTGGTACCGCCCTGGGAAATGACTGCGTCCAGGCCGCCTTCCATTTCCTCCACGAAGTCCCTGGCCTGGGCTACTGAAAGCGCCTGCCACAGCTCGTCTTCAGTGGCATCGGGCTTGCCGTACTGAAGGTTGCTGCGGACTGTGCCGGAGAACAGGTAGGGCCGCTGCGGCACCAGGCCGATGTGCCCCCAGAGCAGGTCCGGGTGAAGTTCTCGGACATCCACGCCGTCCATCCGCACGGATCCGCTGGTCGCGTCGAACAGCCGCGGCATGAGGTTCACCAACGTGGTCTTGCCCGCACCGGTGCTGCCGATAATAGCGGTGGTCTCCCCCGCACGGGCGGTAAACGAAAGCCCGCCCAGAACCGGCTGCTCGGCACCCGGGTAGGCGAATCCGACGTCGCGCATTTCCAGTTCGCCGCGGCGGATACCGCCAGTTACAGGATTCGACGGCGGCTGGACACTTGATTCGGTCTCCAAGACCTCGCCGATGCGGTCGGCGGAAACGGACGCGCGCGGGATCATCACGGCCATGAAGGTGGCCATCATGACGGACATGAGGATCTGCATCAGGTAGCTCAGGAACGCGATCAAGGTGCCCACCTGCATGGAGCCGTCCTCAATCCGGAAAGATCCGAACCAGATGACCGCCACGGACGAAACATTCATCACAAGCATGACCACAGGGAACATGAGCGCCATCAAACGGCCGGCCCGCAGCGCAACGTCAGTAACGTCGTCGTTCGCTTTGCCGAACCGGGCTGCCTCCATGTCCTCGCGGACGAAAGCCCGCACCACACGAATGCCCGTGAGCTGCTCCCGAAGAACCCTGTTCACGGCGTCGATCCGGACCTGCATCTTGCGGAACAGCGGCACCATCCGCGTCACGATCAGCCCGACCGCAACCAGCAACACCGGCACGCATACCGCGATCAGCCAAGACAATTGCGCGTCCTGCCGCACGGCCATGATCACGCCGCCAATGCTCAGCATGGGAGCCGCGACCATCAGCGTGCAGGACATGAGAACCAGTTGCTGCACCTGCTGTACGTCGTTGGTGGACCGGGTGATCAGCGACGGCGCCCCGAACCTGGTGACCTCCTGCTCAGAGAACTCCCCTACCCGGCTGAAAATCGCGTCGCGGAGGTCACGGCCCATCCCCATGGCAGCCTTCGCACCGAAGTACACGGCCACCACGGCACACGCGATCTGCAGCAACGTAATGAGCAGCATGAGTCCGCCCATGCGCAGGATGTAGTCGGTATCCCCGGTGGCCACGCCGTTGTCGATGATGTCGGCGTTCAGGGTAGGAAGGTAAAGGGACGCGATGGACTGCGCCAGCTGGAAGACGACGACGGCAATCAGCAACCGCTGATGCGGCCGCAGGAAACGAACAAGTACCTTCCACAGCATGGGATCTCCGAGCCAGGCGACGTGAACCGAAGGCCAGTTTACGTCTGGTTGCTGCGGGCAACTAGAGGGAACTGAGGGGTAATGCCAGTGACTCCCTCGCCTCCCATCATGGCCATAACGTCGAGGTAGCAATCAGCCCGAACAGCACAGGAGACCAACCATGGAAAAGCGCACACTCGGCACAGGCGGCCTGGAAGTTTCCGCCATAGGCATGGGATGCATGAGCATGACCGGCGGCTACAGTGAAAGGCCGAACCGAGACGACATGATCTCGCTCATCCGCACAGGTGTGGAACGCGGCGTGACCTTCTTCGACACAGCGGAAATTTACGGACCCTATGCCAATGAGGAACTCGTTGGCGAAGCCCTGGCCCCGTTCAAGGACCAGGTAGTCATTGCCACCAAGTTCGGTTGGGACATCGACCCCGCAGCGAGGAAAGCCAGCGGCAAGGTCACCAGCCGCCCCGAGGTCATCAAAGAGGTAGTGGAAGGATCCCTGCAGCGGCTGGGAGTGGACACCCTGGATCTCTACTACCAGCACCGGGTTGACCCGGACGTTCCCATCGAGGACGTGGCAGGTGCAGTCAAGGAACTCGTCGACGCCGGAAAAGTAAAGCACTTCGGCATGTCAGAGGCTGCGGCCGGAACCATCCGCCGTGCCCATGCAGTCCTCCCTGTGGCTGCCGTCCAGAGCGAGTACTCCTTGTGGTGGCGTCGACCGGAGGAAGAAGTCCTGGACGTTTGCGAAGAACTTGGCATCGGATTCGTACCCTTCAGCCCGCTGGGCAAAGGCTTCCTGACCGGCACCATCAACGCTTCCACCAACTTCGAATCCGGCAACGACATCCGAAGCACCATCCCCAGGTTCACCCCCGAGGCCATACAAAATAACCAGGCTGTGGTGGACCTGCTCAACGGAATAGCAGAACGAAAAGGCGCGACGCCGGGCCAGATCGCCTTGGCATGGTTGCTGGCGCAGAAGCCGTGGATCGTGCCGATTCCAGGCACACGAAAACTGCACCGCCTTGAAGAAAACCTGGCCGCGGCCGACGTCGAACTTTCGCCTGCAGAGCTTGACGAAATCGAAGCGGCCGCTGCGAAAATCACTGTGGAGGGTGGGCGCTACAACGAAGCCGGCGAGCGCATGACGAACCTCTGACCCGCACTAGACAACAGCCTTCCGGCCTAGCCCCAAAAGGGAAGCCTGCGTCCCTGTCCCACTTTTGGGTAGGTAGGTAAACAGGCGGAGAGCGGGAAACTGCGGGACGCCCAGAACCATGGGGGCGAAGCTTAGCCGGCCGAGTGTTGGGTGGTCGTAGACAACGTCCACATGGTACGAGTCGCTCACCACCTGGCGCTGCCACAGTTCGTTGAAGGCCTTCGAGACCTCACAGAGGCTCCGGGCCATAGTGTCGAAACGGGGATCGTCAGGGAACTTGGCTGATTGCGCACGAAACTGGGCAACCATGGATCTGGCCATCATCTCTTTGTGGACGTGGGGCCGGGCAAGCTCCGGATCGGTGAAGAAGCGGTGGAGGCAGCTTTCGCCCACTCGGGTATCAAAGGTGTCAGCCGCAGCCGCGTTCATGGCCACGACGGTCCAGAACGGGTCTGCGATGTAGCTGGGATTTGCCATGGCATCCACCAGTTGCTGCAGAAGCGCCAGCTGGGTGTTGTCGACGTCGAAACGCTGTCCACCCTGCCCGGCCTCATGAAATCCGCTGTGAGCGGCTTGTCTGTTGCCGGCGGCAGGGCTGGGCCGGCGCCCTGATGCCAGCCTGCGGACGTAGGTCCTGTCTTCAGGACTGAGCTGCAGGGCATTGGCTATCGCGTCCAGGATTTCTGCGGAGGCCCCGATGGCCCGCCCTTGCTCCAGCCACGTGTACCAGGAGACCCCGACGTTGGCCAGGACGGCCACCTCTTCGCGCCTGAGTCCGGGAGTCCGGCGTCGTGGGCTGACCGGTAACCCGACGTCCTCCGGCCGGGTCTGCTCGCGGCGGGTGCGGAAGAACTCGCCTAGTCGCGCATGGTTGGACCGTACTTGGTGGGAAGCAGAAGGATGGGTGGGCATGGGTTCTCCACTAATGACGAGCGTCCGGCCGACCGCTTTATGGCAGTCGGCCGGACGGGTGCGTAGAATCCGGAATCCTGGGTCAGGCGGATTACTGCAGGACGCGTTCCTTTTCAGAACGGACGTCCAACTGTGCGTACTCTTCGGAAGCCAAACGAGCAGCATCCTCCGGACTCATGCGGGGCTCCAGGTTGAACAGGGAAGCGATCTGCTCGAGTCGTTCCTCCACGGAACCGGACACCACATGGAACGGTATCCCCAGCTCGTCCATGGTTTGCTGCAAGATGGCGTCGGACATGTTCCGGAACTGATCGTTGACCGGGCGGTGCCCGTCGGCGGAGAGCGGGAGCTCGTTCTTCAGGTGCACGAACACATCGAAGGAGTTCTGCACGTGCCTCTTGAAGCTGTTGCCAAGGCTGGTCATCACCTCTTCGAAGAAGGCGAGTTCCGGCGTCTTCTCCACGGTCTCGCCCGCCGAAAGATGCGCCGAGGCACTGGGATTCAGGCCGAGCGAAACCCGCACAGACCCATAGATCCATTCCTGCAAGGATGACCCGTCGGAAATGAACCCAGCCGAGAGCTTGTCCTCGTACACGGCACGCTCAACGTGGCGGGTCACGATCATCTGGATAAGCTCCGCGGCCGTGCACTCCTCAAGGGTCTTGCCCGGCGCGGCCTCGGGAAGGATTTCACGCATGGTCCTTGCCTTGGTCCGGGGCAGCCCCGTGTAGTGGGACAAGGCCATGGACGTGAACGTCTTGCCCGAGGAGTAGGTACCTGAAATGCCGATGCGCACTGCGTCCGCCTTAGTCGTTGACGAGCTGGAGGGTTCCCGCGGCGCTGAGCTTGCCGGCGAACTCGATGGCGGCGTCGCTGAGGTCAGCCTCGGCAACCTTACGGGTGCCATCCACGTCTCCGTTAAGCACCGTGGGTGCGAAGCGGACGTGCGTGGCGTCCTCGATGCCCACGAAGTTCAGCCAGTCGGCAAAGAAAGTGCTGCTGAAGTCAGAGCCGAACGCGGCTGGCACGCCCGGTGCGTAAACGCCGCTGGTGTGGATTGCGAGGGCCTGCTTGCCTTCCAACAGGCCGCGGTAGCCCTGCTCGGGGTCGAAACCAAAGCTCCAGCCGGGCTGGGTAATGATGTCGATCCACTGCTTCAGGACGTAGGGAACGCCCGAGTTCCACATGGGGATGTTGAAGACGTAGGCGTCAGCGGCAGCGAACTGGTCGAATACTGCACGGGCAGATTCCCAAGCGGCAACCTGATCGGGCGTCTGGTCCTGTCCGGTGAAAACAGCCATCTTCGCAGCTGCCGCGACGCGACCGAAAACGGGCAGCGCGCCGTCGTCGAACAGGTTCAGCGTCTCCACTTCGAAACTCTCCGCACCGGCAGTCTGGACGGAATCGATGAAGTGCCGGGCCAACCGCAGGGAGTCGCTGTTGGCGTAGCGCGGAGAGGCGTTGATGTGGAGGATGGTAGGCATTGGCTTCCTTTCGAGGCTGTGCTTTCGGGGACGCTTTGTGCCCCGTCATCGATCCTCACTGACAGCGCGGCGCTGCGTAAGAACGCACTTTTTTGTGCCTAGGGCACCTCAAAGTGCCCTGCCCTTAGGGGCTTCCGAACGGCGTGTCGGTCCCTAGGATTCTTCCTGTGGAAGAATCCTCCCGAAGCCGCAGCCAAGCTGCCTACACAGACATCGACGGCACCATCACCGCTTACAACACCATTTTCGAATTCCTTCGCTTCGACGCCGCCGAACATTCCCGTGCTGAAGAGGCCGAGGAGTTCCTTACCGGTCTGCGCACTGCAGCGGAGAACGGGGTCCCGCGTTCGGTGACGAACGCCCGCTACTTCCGCTGGTGGGGCGGCCGAAGCGTCACAGAGGTGGCCGAACTCGGCGAGCAGTGGGCGGATCTGCGGGGTGGGAAGGCGGCCGACTGGGCCTTCCTGGAGCCTGTGGCGTCCATCCTGGACGCCCATGCGGACGCCGGGCGGCAACTGGTGGCAGTCACGGCATCGTTCGAACCGGCTTTGGTAAGGGTTCGACGGCGGTGGCCCCACCTTGAGCTGTTATGCACCCGCCCCTTGGTGGCCGATGGCAAGTACACCGGTGGGATCGAGGAAGCACTGGTAGGTGAAGCCAAAGCCCGTGCCGTCCTGGCCCACGCGTTAGCGAACAACGTGGATCTCGCGGGCAGCTTCGCTTACGGGGACCATCATTCGGATCTCCCATTCATGGCCCTGGCCGGGGAATCCCTGTTGGTTGACTCAAAGCTGAGGGTCTCCGCCGCGTCGGTGAGTTAAGGTTTACGACACCGTTCCCCCAGGTGTCACAGGCCCCAAGTAAACTGTGCCCAGCAGTCCACTTGATGAGGAAAGTATTGGGGATATGACTCTCACGGCTGAACAGAAACGCCAGAAAGCCCGGAAGCACTACAACGCGTCCTTGGACCTTTGCCCGGCCCGGCAATTGCTGGAGGCTATAAGCAGCAAGTGGGTCACCTTGGTGATGCTTGCCCTTGAGGACGGCCAGCAGCGCCACAGCGACTTGCGAAAGCTCATACCGGGTGCCAGCCAGAAGATGCTGACGTCCACCCTCCGCTCCCTGGAACGCGATGGGCTGGTCCTCCGTCATGTCACGGTGTCAGTTCCTATTCGCACCGACTACGAACTCACCCCCCGCGGCCGCTCACTGCTTCGCATCATCTTTGAAATGAAGGAATGGGCGGAGGAGCACATGGATGATGTTGCAGCGTCCCGTTTGGAGCACGACCGCCACCGCCTCGCCTTCAACTGACGGTCAGGACACCGGCGTGCACCTGTTTTGCCTGCACCACGCCGGTGGGACCACGGCCAGTTTCGCAGGCTGGCGCTTCGACGGCGTGACGGTGACCAAACTCAGCTACCGTGGCTGGGACTTCATGTCCTTGGGGGCGGCTGCTGATGCCCTCGCAGAGCGCGTGACAGCGTCGGCCTCAGACCAACTGGCCCTGTACGGGCACAGCATGGGAGCGGTCCTCGCCTTCGAGATCGCCCTGCGGCTACAACAAACAGGGCGGGTGGCCCACGTCTTCCTTGCCGCCACGCGCCCGCCGTCGGGAACGCACGACGCCGGTGCTGCCGCAGTTGCCGCTGCGGGCGCACTTTCCCCGCGTGCCCGGGAAGTCCTCCTCGAAGACCTCGATCTTCTGGCGGGATATCCGGGAAGACCACCCAGGAAACAGTTGGAAGTTCCAACCACCGTCCTCTACAGCGCCGACGATCCTGTGGTGCCGGTTGCCGATTCCCTGCGCTGGGCCTCATGGTGCGCGGCCGAACCAAGGTTGGTGAAGCTGGACACTGGAGGCCATCTGTTCCACCTGGGCAACCCCGCCGTGCGAATGCTCGTGGAAAAGACTCTGTCCTCTGGGCCGCTGTCCCCTGAGCCGAGCAGGGACGTCCTCACGGATCAGCGACACGGATAAAGCCTGGGGACACCCATATTCGGGTGTCCCCAGGCTTTATGCATGTCGCCAGGTTTTATCCGTGTCCGGACGCTCTTCGGCGCGGGGTTCGTTTAGGCCCCCGTGCTGATGAGTTCCCGGTCTGAAGCGCGGTTCTCCAAGGCTGCCTTTCCAGCTGCGAAGACCGCCGTAATTTCCGCGACGCGCCGGCCCAAGTGGGCGGCCGTAGCGATATCTGCGGGGTGGACGCCTTCGATGCCCACGTCCGAGAACGTTTGTGCGGCAGCGCCGTTGAAGTAGCCGAAGCGGTTGAGGTCGTTTTCGGTACCCTTGGTGCTCTTCCAGCCCGGGAGCAGGCCAAGGTTGATCCAGTTCATGCCGTGCTGGGCGCCGAAAGTAGCGAAGTAATCCAGGGTTGAGTTTTTGTCACCTGCTTTACAGGCGGCGTTGGTGAAGCCTGCACCCAGCTTGTTGTGCCACTTCTGCACCGCCCAACGGCCTGCCGTCTTTTCCGCGAAGGCGTGGAACGCTGAAGGTGCGGTACCCATGTATGTGGGTGCGCCGAAGATGATGGCATCGGCCTCATCGATGAAGTTCCAGGACTCCTCGGTCAGTTCATCCACCCGCAGGAGGGCTGCGGTGGCTCCGGTGGAGGCGGCAGCGGAGACCACCGCGTCCGCGAGGACCTTGGTGTGGCCGGAACCTGAGTAGTAAACAACTGCAATTGCCGGAGTGGCCATGGGTGTCCTCACTGTTTGTATCTGTTGGTATCTGTGTCTTGGTGCTGGCGAAGGTGACTCGTTGGTGGGTTCCGGCTAGACGGCGGGTTGCAGGGCAAGCTTCCCGGTCACCAGTCCAGCCGCAACCCGGGCCGTTCCTGCGTCTGCGAGTTCGAATTCGTCCACGCGCACGCCGAACTTGTTGCTCAGGATGACGGCCGCTTCAACAAGGGACAGTGAATCGATGTCCAGGTCCGCGAAAGAGTCGTCCGGGCCCATGTGACTGAGCTCGTCCATGGTGGATCGGATGGCCTCAACGACGTCCAAAGCTGTAATTTCCATTTGGTTTCCCCCTTTTGTAGTGGTGCCCGGGATGGCCGGGCCACGGTGATCCTGCAAGGCACCCTGCCCGCAGGAATCGGTAGCGGCCCTAATGCGGGTCCACCACCGAGATCGAAGGCCAGGTCATGGCGACGGCACCCCAGGTTGTGCCCCCGCCGAAGGCCGTCAGGACCACTTTGTCCCCAGGCGACCTGTGGCCCTTGGTACCGGCGTCGGTCATGGCCAGTGGAATCGAGGCGGCTGACGTATTTCCCACTCTGTCCAAGTGGACCTCGGCTTTGGTTCCGGGTATTCCCGTCACCGAAGCCACCGTGTTGAGGATCCGCAGGTTGGCCTGGTGTGCGATGAGGGAATCCACATCGCTCGCCGCCCAGCCAACACTCGCCAGCACGGTCTCCACGGAGTCCGACATCGCGGTCACCGCCTGCGTGAACACTTCCTTGCCTTGCATTTCAAAGAAGGCACCGGCGCTCCGTGGAACATGAATCAGCGTTTCCCCGTCTCCGTCGGAGTGGAGCGTGGAAGCAAGGATGGCACCCGGTTCATCTGAGGTTCCGGCGGAGAGATAGGCAGCTCCTGCTCCGTCGCCGAAGATCACGGACGTGGTGCGGTCGGTCGGGTCCAGCAGCCGGGTGAAAGTGTCCGCGCCAATCACCAGCGCAGAACCAACGGATCCGGACGTAATGGCCCAGCTGGCCGTAGCGAGCGCGTAGACAAATCCTGAACAAACCGCCGAGATATCGAAGGCGGCAATCCCCTGAAGCCCAAGGTTCGCCGCAACCTTCGGTGCAGTGGCCGGGCAGACCTTGTCCGGCGTCGACGTAGCCACGATCAGCAACCCCACGGAATCGACGCCGGCACTTGCCAAGGCGCGTCGTGCAGCTGTTGTGGCGAGGACGCTGGTGCTCTCGGTTTCGTCCGAGTGGCGCCGCTCGGCGATGCCGGTCCGGCGCCGGATCCATTCATCGGAGGTATCCATGACGGAGGATAGGTGCTCATTCGTGACCACGCGTTCGGGAAGCGCGCCGCCCAGGCCGCGAATCACCGCGGATGCCGCGCTCATTGAACAGCCCCTGCCGGCAGTTGGTGAGCGACGCTGCAGACTACCTCGCCGCCGTCGAACGTTCCCACGACGTCGGCGCAGCGCCAGGACCCGCCGTCCTTTCCGATCAGCCGGCTCTTCTGCAACCCCACACTCAGACCGGTTCCCTGCCCGCCCCCAATTTTCGGGCCGGAACCGGTGAAAATAATCCGGGTTTTGCGCATCCAGAGCGTGTTGCTGTCGGAACGGTTCATGGCGTCCAGCCTGTAGAGCAGGACCTGCCCGAGTTGCAGGGTGGCCACGAAGTACTCGATGGCGGACAGCGCCTGGGGGTACGCAGCTTCCATGCCGCGTCGGTCTGCCACCTGGTGGCCCAACGTGCGTTGCTGGTGAAAGGAGAGCTGGGCGTGGGCTGTGCCCTGTGCCGGTTCATCCGGTACCGGTTCGAGAACCACGTTCGATAACGTAACCTGCCGTTCGGCCCACAGGTCACCATAGAGTCGCGTGCCGGCGTCGCCCACCAACGCCTCCTCTGAGGGTGACTGGACAGACGCGAGCCCAAGTTCAGCCGGAGCATGTGCTACTTCAAGGACCGCGCTCATGGAGGCGACTGAGCACCGCAGGACGGACCCATTACCGTGGTCCTGCAGCGTAGCCTCGCAGCCAAGATCACCCAAGGTGCCTTCCACCGGTTCACTGCCGCCGGAGATGGTGACGGACGTCAGGTAAGCGGCCGGCAATATATCCGGCGAGAACCTGCTGGCCAGCAGGGATTCCGCCATTCTGCAGGCAAGGACAAGGACGTCCGTGGTGCCAAGGTGCGGAGTTTGCTCCTGATTGCCTTTGATGGACCAAACTCCCTCAACACCCAAGCTGGCTCGGGCAGTCAGCGTGGACTCAGCGACGGTGTGGGCAACGCGAAGGTTCCGCAGCCGGGGGTTGGTGGTCTTGTAACCGTGGCTGAAGAAGCGGCGGCGTCCGTCGCCCAGGAGGTCGTCGATTGAGGCGTAACTCTCGGTGGCGGAGCGTAGGGCAAGGGGCATGAGTGTTCCTTGGATTCGTCATCGGCGGTGATCCAAGAATCCACTGCAACAGCGTCGGCAACCAGTGTCCGCGGATGGTGGTGGTGGGAACACCACCCTGAGCCCGAGCCTCCGCGCCAGTGTCAGTGTCAGTCCCGGACAGTAGGCTGGAAACGTTCGTGTTGAACCGCATCGAAGGGACTTGAGTTTTGGCTTACATCACCGTCGGAAACGAAAACAGCACTGAGATTGAGCTTTACTACGAGGACCATGGAGCCGGCCAGCCAGTGGTCCTGATTCACGGCTACCCGTTGGACGGATCCTCTTGGGAGAAGCAGACCGCAGCACTGCTCGACGCCGGATATCGCGTCATCACGTACGATCGCCGCGGTTTCGGCAAGTCCAGCCAACCGACCGAAGGCTACGACTACGACACCTTCGCCGCAGACTTGAAGACCGTGCTGGACACCTTGGACGTGAACGACGCAGTTTTGGTGGGCTTCTCCATGGGTACAGGCGAAGTTGCGCGCTACATCAGCACCTATGGCTCGGCCCGCGTTGCAAAGGCGGTGTTCCTCGGTTCGCTGGAGCCATTCCTTTTGAAGACTGACGACAACCCTGATGGTGTCCCCCAGGAGGTCTTCGATGGCCTGGCCGAGTCCGTCAAGGCCGACCGGTACGCCTTCTTCACCGACTTCTTCAAGAACTTCTACAACACGGACACCTTCCTTGGCACCGCACGGTTGAGCCAGGAATCGGTGGATGCCAGCTGGAACCTTGCCAGCAAATCCGGCGCGTTCGCCTCAGTAGCTGCCCAGCCCACCTGGCTGACGGACTTCCGCGCCGACATCCCCAAGATCGATGTCCCGGCCTTGATCGTCCACGGCACCGCGGACAACATCCTGCCCATCGACGTCACGGGCCGGCGGTTCAAGGACGCCCTGCCCAGCGCCGAGTACCTTGAGATCGAGGGCGCACCTCACGGTCTCCTTTGGACGCACGGGGCAGAAATCAACGAGGCCCTGTTGGCGTTCCTCAAGAAGTAGGTCCCGGAGCTACTTCTTGAGGCGTAGTTTCCTGGCCTTCTTGCCCTTCCGCAGGTATTCCTGCTGAGTGGCGTCAGCGGCGGTGCTTTCCAGCGCGTGGAGCACTCCATACGTGAAAGCACCGTTGCTGACGCCCGGCGCGGTACCCAGCTTCAGCAGTTCCGCCCGCGCCATCACACTGTCCTGGTGGTCGCCAAGAATCGTCTGGACCCTGTGCGCCGCGTCCTCCAACTTCACGGCACGTTTGCCGTGAATACCTTCCACAGCCGCCGCCGCAAAGCGCAGCTTCTTGGCGGCCTTCCGTACTTCGTGGAAAGCCTTGTCGCGTTGAGGCCCGACGGCGGCACCCACCGCTTCGTCATGCCGTTTGCGGAGCCTTTTGCCGGCCTTGTTGACGAGTTTCGCCGTGGTCTCCTTCGCCGCCGCGTCACCCTTGGACGTGGTGGGCGGAGCGTCGATGAAAGCTTCCAAGTCATCCAGCAACTTGAAGTAGCGGGGACTGTTCAACCGGTTCCTAACGGCAGACATCGCAGTATCGGCCCGCAGCGCCATACGCTCTTCCAGCTCTTTGTGGAGTTGACCAAGGACGAGCTTTCCCGGCAGTTCATCGAGGCTGCTCTTCAAGCGTTCGTGCAGGACCTCCACGTCCCGGTACCGGCCAAGGGTCTTCGCGAGCGACTTCAGTTCCTTTTCAAGATCCTTCACCGGGTCCGGTTCGAAGAGTGCCCTAAAACCATGCAGGACAGCGCGGATTCGGCGAATCTGTGACCGCATTTGGTGCACTGAATCGGCGCGGGCAAGGCGAACATGGGAGTCCTGAAGGAGCAGATCGGCCACTTCCTCGTCCAGATATCTGAGCACAGGTATTGCCGCTGGACCGTTGCCGCTGGGATCTTCACGGTCTGTTCGCTTCGAAGCAGGCCAAGAGTCACCCAACGCTGTGGCCAGCTTCGATGTGCGCTCGCTCGGCTTTGCTCCGGCGCCGGAGAGTTGCTGTGTCAGAGTGCTCAGCAAGGTGTCGCCACCGTCGTCGGCCTCATCCGGCGCCAGCTCCACCTCCCACTCCCTCCATTCCTGCTCGCGGGGCTCACCGAGCACCGCTTTGGCGCGAACGTGGTCATCCACGAAGTCAGCCAGACGGTGGCCATCGTTGCCATACAAGGGGTAGCTGGTTCGCTCCGTAGTCAGGGTTGCGATTGCCCCTACTGCATGGCCCCTGGTGTAAGCGAGCACGCGGTCCATGAGTTCCACCGGAACAGTGTCGGCGTTGCCCAACGGTTCCTGGATCTCTGTTCGCTTTCCCGCACTGTGCGGGAGCTTCAGGTGCCAACCGGCGTCGGGCCCACCCGTCCGGCGGCGCAGTGTGATTCCGCGGGATGCCAGGGCCAAGTGGCGGGTGTCAAAGTAAATGGCTTCCAAGCTGTAGCTTGCGGGTTCGCCTACTCGCCCTATCCCGTCAATCGCGTCAAGGGCAGGGAGCGGCGTGGACGCTTCGGCGTCGAATTTCTGTTCAGCTTCCACATTGCTGGAGGTTGCCATGACCGCGGAAATCCTGCCTTTCGGGGAGATGCCGCGAGGGCCGGCCCGTTGTGATGGCCGGCCCTCGTTGGAGCTACTTATTTGGTTCCATGTCCAGTTTGAGTCAGTCCGAGGCCTGGCGCCAGGGGTCTGGCCCCCGGTGAGGCCGGGTTAGAGACCCGGAGCGCGCGGCTGGGGCGGCTCGGCAGGTCCTTCATTGGCAGCCGGCGCTGCCAGATCAGGATCGACGGGCGGGAACTCAGCCGTTGCCACTCCGCCACTGCCGAAGGTTTCACCGGTGTCATCAACATCGCCGCCGGAAACCGTGCCACGCCAAGCACCCGTTTCATGGCCCTGGGCTTCGATGAACTTCTTGAACTTGTCCAAGTCCGCACCTACGCGCATGCTGTCCACGCCAAGGGCGGAGCCAGCCTTTTCCGCGAGGCCATCCGGCTCCCAGACGATCTCCACGTTGACCCGGGTTCTGCCGGCATCGAGTGGCTCGAAGCTCACGGTCCCGCCGTTGCGGGGACCATCCACGCTGGCCCAGCTGACCAGGGAATCAGGAACCTGCTCAATGATCTGGGCGTTGTACTCCCGTTTTACACCACCCACGTTGGTTGAAAAATGAAGACCCGTTTCATCGATCTGTTCTACGGCCTCCACTCCATTCATGAACTGGGGGAAGGTCTCAAACTGCGTCCACTGGTTGTAGGCAACAGATACAGGTACATCTACTTCGATTGACTTATTTACCGTAGCCATAGGTTTTGCTCCTTCGATCGTGTCTCGGGTGCTCATGCGGTAATGCTGGTGGCGCGCCAGCCAGCTGGCTGCTTAACCAGTGGCGCGCCTGTCTAAAGCGCGCCAGCCAAAGCTCTTAGCCGGCGTCGAAACTTTCTTCGTCATCGTCGTTGGGTGACTCTTCCTGGGGAAGGTCGTTGCCGCTGCCGTCCGGTAGGTCGCCGTCGTTGCCGTCCGGCTGGGTGGACTGCTCGGCCAAGTACTGCTCGTCGGTTCCGCCAAAACGCCCCGCGCCTGGTTCTCCGGAACTGTCGGAGTCTTCCGGATCCAAGTGGCTAAGGTTCGGGGCGCCGGTTCCTTCTCCCAGGGCGGCTTCCTCGATGTCTTCCTCCACGCGGGGCTGTGCCTGGCCTCCGCCGGCCTCTTGCTCTGCCGTAGGAGTGCCGTAGCCTCCCACTTCCTCTTCCGGTGTGGCGTTTTGCTTGTCCATGAGACCTGTCCTTTCCAAAGCGGTGAACGTGTTTATGGAACACTTCGAACCTATAAGTGCAGCTGGTGGCATGTCCATGCTCTAACGAAATTAGTCAGCAATCTTAGCAATTTGAGGGTGAATGCGTTACCGTACGGCTCCAAAAAACTTGTGCATCAAGAAGGTTGCGGAATTTCACAGCCACCCTGGGGATCCAAACCTGTGTAATTCAATGGACCCGCGACAATATTCAGTGCGATGGTGGCAAACTGCGAGCACTGCGCGGGCGGAGCCGTGAAGTACCCGCGCTGACCTGCTGCCACGGCCCCAATAATGAGCCATACCACCACGAACAGACCCACAATCGACCCGATCCGCATCACTACCCCAATCGCTGAACTGATAACCCCCAGCTATTAGTAAGCATACTGACAAAGGTGCCGAAGACCAAAGAAGCGCGGCTGCGGACCAGGATCCCTCCCGTCCGCAGCCGCGCCTGCCCTGCTCAATCCGTAGGGTTGGTTTCGGTTGTCAGACCACGATTGTCCGCAGTCTTTTCGTCCTTCTCTTCTGCCGGCCCGGGCGGGTTGGCTGCTTCGCTGGGGCCAGCGTCGACGGCGTCCTCGGGACTTTCCGACGACGAATCACCCACAGGTACCTGGTTGCTTGATTCCGGCGTCCCGGGATCCCTGGGAATGGGATGTCCGGGCGTGGTAGTCCCATCGCGAACCTGCGCGAAACCGGCAACCTCGCTTGGATCAGTCGTCATACGCGCGACCGGCCACGGCCTAGTACCCAGCCAATAAGGGCCAACACCAGCAGGATGATTCCCACCCACAGGAGGAAGCTGAGGGCTTGGTTGAATCCGCCGACGAGGAGCAAGATGATCGCTATAACACCGGCGATTATCAAAAGTGTATTCATTGAGCTACGCATCCCTTCAATAACGGTTGTCTATTCAGGAAGGCGTCCGCTGGTACTCCATTTCTGAAGCGCCACCCATGCCAACGGGCACCGATCGGAGAATTGCTCTCCATATCGCTTACGTACCCCCGTGGAATTAGGTTCAAACCGAAACCACATCCCGTTGGGGGCGCGTACATAGCATCATGATAGGCGCGCACTCCGCTGGCGCGAAGTATTTGGACAGGAAACTTATTACCCTTTTCGGGGCCGCTCCCGTCACGTCGCAGCGTGGCGAGCAGCGCCAACGTGTGATCCGTACCTCACTCGGCACAACTGAAGCGCTCCCCGCGTTGTACATAAAACGAGTCCCACAGAAGACGAAGGGAGGGCTCATGCTCATTGTCCTGACAGGAATTGACGGTTCAGGAAAAACGACGGCGGCCCATGCCTTGGTCGATTCGGCTCTCGCTGAAGGACGAAGCGCCCTGCTGCTCAGTAATCACGCCGCACGCAGGAGGATGTCGCTTCTTTCGGCGCGATACGGATGGAAGGTGGCGCCCCGGGTTGCTGACTTCATCGAAACCGGGGTGCGCCTGTTCAACGTGCTGGTGAACCATGCGCGCGCCCGGCAGTTCGACGGCTTGGTGGTCATGGACCGCCATCTGCACTGCCAACTGGCGCTTCGCCAGGCCAGCGGATTGCGGCGCGGGCGTTTGCTCCCGTGGCTGCTTGAAAAACTCCCCGCTGCTGATCTTCACATGCACTTCGACGCGGACCCCACCATCGCGCACGAGCGGGTCATGGCACGCGGCACCGATCAGGAGACCGTGGCCGACCTGCGGGCATTCCGGGATGCGTACCGTTCACTGCCTGAGGCCGATGACTTTGTTGTGGTGGACGCAAACGGCGAACCTCACGACGTCATGGCTCAGGTACATCGCGTGATAGCAGCCAAGGGGCCGGCCGTAACCTTGCCCCACTGACCCGCACTTGTTTGACTTACACGATCTCGCTTACAGGGTAGGCTCGCCGCATGCCGATTTCGGTCTAGTAGAACTCATTGGGGAGCCAGGGCCGCTTTGAAACACCGCGTTGAACGCACGACGGCGGACATCGCCTTGGCAGTCGCCGCCCGACGAGGTGCCGATTCAGTCACGTTGGCGGGAGCCGGAACCGAATTCCTCTTCTACGAAACCACTTCCAGCGAAGGCCGGGAGGGCTATCGAATCCCCCGTTCACTCGAATTCAACACCGTCAACAACAACGCTGTACCGGCCGAGTTGCTCCAACTGCAGGAAATGGCCTTGGCGAGTTGGGCAACCGACAACGGGATACCAAGTGCCGCGCCCAAGGAACTGGTTGAACAGAACGGCATCCCCGTGCTGATTCTTGAAATCGTGGACGATGACGGCTCCGAGCTGGATTCTGCAGCACTCGGATCAGTTGTCGCCTCGATACATCGGTCACCATTGCCAGGATTCCAGCTGGTTGCACAGGAAGGACGCCCTTGGGCTGTCCGGCTCAGACACCGGCTGGAGGCACGATACACGGATCTGCGGCGACACCATTCGCTCCCAATTCTGCCTCCTTCGGCATCGCTACAGGCAGAACTCGAAGCCGGCGCTCACGAGCCCTGCCTCATCCATCTGGATCTTCGACGCCAAAACGTCAGAGTCGACAAAGGTCAGCCGCTTTCGATTTTTGACTGGAGCAACGCCCTCGCAGCACCTCCTGAATTGGAGATTGCACGGGTCGAGGAGTACTCCGCCGTCAAGGAAAACGGCCTCGACTACGCAGCCTTCCTGAACGGTTACTTTAAAGGTGGCGGGAGCATCGACGTCGGGACTGCATCCTGGCCTATCTTCACTCTTGACGCAGCAGTAATGCTGGCAGGCGTATTCGATTCGATCTCCCCTAACCCGGAGCTGCGCGAGCACTATCTGTCGCGCGTCCGGGCATTGGTAGGCGAGCTGTGAACGGGAGGACTTGGTTGATTTCAGAGGCAAAGATCGGTCGCGCATCGCAGAAAGTCATCGCCAGTGTGGTCGGAGTGGCGTGCTTCTTCATCATTGCGACCGCGGTCTCCAGCGGCGTCCTGCTGATCACCATTGCGCTGGCTGTGGCCATTCTGCTCATCACAGCGCTGGTGCTGCGCCTGACCGTAACTATTGAAGCGACGGACCAGAACCTGGTGCTTCGCTGCCGTCCGTTCTATTCCAGAGTTGTCCCGTTGGAAGATATCGTGGATGCTTCCCCCAGTCCTTCCAGTTCGCTCACTGAGGGGTTTGGCATTCGCTATCTGGGGCGGAAAACGTGGGGCCTTCTGGTCGGTGGGCCGGCAATCACAATTGAGACGACAAACCGAACGTGGATGATCTCAACGCCGCATCCTGAGTCCACGGCCGCGGCCATCCTGAGTCATGCCGGTGGGAGGCGCACAACCTAATCTCGCGGGCGCATCAGCGGCGGGTTGAGCACCGCCCGGGTGGGCTGGCCCGGCGTCGGACGCGCTTCGGGGGCGAGCCTGAACAACGCAGCCGGCCGTCCGGCGTCGCCCGTTGTCATTCGCCCCGTGTCCTCCAGAAAACCTGGCGTCCCCGCGGCTTTTCTGTGGAAGTTCCGTGGGTCCAGGCGCGTGCCCCACACAGCTTCATACACGCTGCGGAGTCGGGCGATGGTGAATTCCTCGCCGCAGAAGGCCGCACCCAGGGGCGAATACTCGAGCTTCGACTTTGCCCGCTCCAGGGCATCGTCGAGAATCCGCTCGTGGTCGAAAGCTAGCTCAAGCTTCCCCGCCAGGACGTCTCGAACCGGGTACCACGCGGCCTGTTCAGCGTCACTTCCAGCCGATAACACGGGAAAGTCCGGCGCCAGCAGCAGGTGCGCCACAGTGAGCACTTCGCCGCGGGGGTCGCGCCCCTTCGGGCCGTAACTCCCCAATTGTTCCAAGTGCCCCGGAAGATGTTCGACGCCGGTCTCCTCCGCGAGCTCCCGACCAGCCGCTTCGAGCAGGTCCTCACCCGCGAGGACGAAGCCACCAGGGAGCGCCAGGTTTCCGCGGAAAGGCTCGATGAGGCGCGTGATGAGAAGGACATGCAGTTGGCCGTCACGGACGGTGAGGGCGACGACGTCGACAGTTACCGGGAAGCGCTCGGGGGACGGATGGGATGCAGGCATGAAGCAATCGTAGGTAATTATCGTCATGTTGACAATAAAGCTTGAACGGCTCTATGGTTTATTTATCGTCAACTTGACGACAACTAATGAAAGAGGCGAACATCATGGCCAACATCAAGCGCTACCCCTGGATCAGCCACTTCCTCGGCAGTCCCACCGGTTACGTCGTACACCTGCAGAAGGGTGCAGTGCGGCACCAAGGAGTCGGCCAGGCATTTTGGTTCCGTCCCGCGAACTCCGTACTGAGCGAGGTACCGGTGGACGATCAAGAACTGCCGACACTTTTCCACGCCATCACCCGCGATCACCAAGACGTGAGCGTTCAAGCCAACGTCACGTACCGCTTCATCGATCCCGTGGCGGTTTCCACGCGGCTCGACTTCGGCTTGCAAAGTGCTGGCAAGGCTCCAGCAACCGGACGCGAGCAGGTCTCCACCATCATCGGGCAGCTGTGCCAGAGCCACGCGATCGACCAGATCGCCACCACAACCCTCGCCGAGGCACTCGAACGTGGGGTGAGTCAGCTGCGGCTCGTCCTCACCGAAGCACTCCGGGCAGACGCCAGATTGCAGTCCACCGGCATCGAAATTCTCGGAGTACAGGTACTGGCTGTGCGGCCCGAATCTGATGTTGAACGCGCCCTGCAAACTCCGGTTCGTGAGCAGCTCCAAGCCGAAGCGGACCGGGCCGTGTACGAAAGGCGGGCGGTCGCCGTCGAGCGTGAACGCACGATCTCCGAGAATGAGATGGCGAGCCAGATCGAGCTGGCGGTCCGCCGCGAGAACCTGGTGGCGCAGGAAGGCGCGAACGCCCGCCGTGCTGCCGAAGAGAAAGCAGCTGCTGGTCTGATTGAGGCCCAAGGCTCCGCTGAACGAAAGGGCATCGGCGCCGCGGCGGAAGCGAACCAAATCCGGCTGGTTGGCGAAGCAGCCGCAGCCCGCGAAGCCGCAACCATGGAGGTCTACCGCGGCATGGAACAGGCCACGTTACTCGCCTTGGCGCTCAAGGACGCAGCGGGCAGCCTGCCGAACATCGGGAACCTCACCATCACTCCGGACCTGCTCAGCAGAGCACTTGCCGGGCTGTTCAAGGAACCCGCCGCTACTCTGGAAGCCACCAAGTAAGGATCCGTCATGGCAACCCCGCGCATCGTCATCGTCCACCGGCGGACCGAACTCCAGGAACTCTTGGACCGGCACGCCACCCGAGGGCAGGCTGAGTTTTTCCTTCGCACCCGCGGTCGCGACATCCAAGACGCGCAAGACCGGCATGACCGACTTACCTCCGCCCTCGCAACTATCAGGGCGGCAGTACCGTCCGATTGGCGACAGGCAGAGGTGGAACGCACGGATCTGAGCCGTTTCCTGCTCACGGCCGAAGACATCGTCGCCGTGGTGGGGCAGGACGGCCTGGTGGCGAATGTTGCCAAGTATCTGAACGGCCAGCCGGTGATCGGAATCGATCCCGAGCCCGGGGCGAACCCCGGCGTCCTTGTCCGGCACACACCCGCAGCCGCCGCTGCCCTCCTCGCGGCCGGCGACGTTGGGCGCCTGCGCTGCCAAAGCCTCACCACTGTAACGGCAACGCTCGACGACGGTCAGCAGCTTTCCGCGCTCAATGAAGTTTTCGTCGGGCACGCTTCCCACCAGTCAGCCAAGTACTCGATCACCGCGCCGAGTTTCACCCAGCCCGGCGGACAAACTGAGCGGCAGTCGTCGTCGGGCCTTATTGTCTCCACCGGCACCGGTGCTACCGGCTGGTGCGCCTCGATTGCCTTGGAACGCGGTGGACGTGCCCTTCCCTCCCCGACCGATCCGAGGCTCGCATGGTTCGTCCGGGAAGCATGGCCATCACCTGTTACGGGAGCCTCCTTAACGGAAGGCATCCTGGAAACCGGCGAGGTCCTGCGAATTACCGTGGCGTCGGACCAACTGGTGGTGTTCGGCGACGGCATGGAAGATGACCGGCTGACGGTGTCGTGGGGGCAGGAGATCACCGTGCAGTTGGGGCAGCGGCCGCTGCGGTTGGTTGTTTGATCTCGTATCCGTGCGGCCACCACCTACATTGATTTCAAGTCCGGGCCGACACGCCGCTTTCAAGGGGTGTCGGGGTGCCACGGCCCCTCAAAGTTAGTGGTGACGGCCCGCTTCATGCTGATTATGCTCCAGATTTCAACCGTTGTTCCTCGCCAAGCCCCGCGATAGGGTGACCGGACCGTCCACCCACATCATCGTCTGGAACAACTCTGGGAGACACCATGACATCTGTGAGACGTCAACTGGCTGCGGTCACGGCAGCCTTGGCACTAACCGCGACGAGCGTCGCAATGGCCAGTCCGGCCTTCGCCGATCCCCGCGAAACCGAGAAGAACCCGACGGCCACGGGCTATGGCGGCGCCGTGAGCACCGTTGATCCGGAAGCTTCCGCAGCCGCAATCGAAGTATTGAGGAAGGGTGGAAATGCTGCCGACGCCGCCGTCGCCGCAGCAGCAACCCTTGGAGTTACCGAGCCCTACAGCGCAGGCATCGGGGGCGGCGGTTATTTCGTTTTCTATGATGCTAAGACCAAGCAAGTTGGCACGATTGACGGCCGCGAAACCGCTCCGGCGGGCATGCCGACCGATGCCTTCATCGACCCCACCACCGGAAAGCCTTACAGATTCACCCCGGAACTCGTCACCAGCGGCGTCTCCGTGGGCGTCCCGGGCACACCCGCAACATGGGAGCAGGCCCTGGAACGCTGGGGGACGTTGGATTTGGGTGAGGCTCTGAAGCCCGCCATCAAGGTGGCCAACCGCGGCTTCGTGGTGGACGAAACCTTCCGACAGCAAACCTTGGACAACGAGGTCCGCTTCGACACCTTCACGTCCACGCAGGATCTGTTCCTTCCCGGTGGGGACGCTCCCGCCGTCGGAAGTGTCTTCAAGAACCACGACCTTGCGGCGACCTATCGCCTGATCGCCGAGGAAGGCACTGACGCCTTCTACGGCGGTCCGCTAGCGGAGGAAATCGTCAACACGGTCAAGGCTCCGCCGAAGTCGGGCGACACTGAGCTCCCCGTTCCAGTCGGGTTCATGACCACACAGGACCTGGCCGACTACAAGGTGCTGAACCAGGACCCCACCAAGGTGGAGTACCGCGGCTACGAGGTCTACGGCATGGCTCCTTCCAGCAGCGGCGGCACCACCGTAGGTGAGGCGCTGAACATTCTGGAGAACTACGACCTCAAGGAAATGGAACCCGTCAACGCCCTCCACCATTACCTCGAAGCGAGCTCCCTGGCATTCGCGGATCGTGGCGCCTACGTTGGCGATCCCGCCTTCGTGAATGTGCCCACCGAGAAGCTGCTGGACGACGTCTTCGCTAAGGAACGCTCCTGCAATATCGACCCGACGGCGGCAGCTACCAAGCCTGTCGCCCCCGGGAACGTGGAAGATTACGACGGCGCCTGCCCGTCTGCCGCTGCACCGCTCGCCAACGAGAGGGATACAGAAAATATCTCCACGACGAACCTGACCGTCGCCGACAAGTGGGGCAACGTTGTGGAGTACACGCTCACGATCGAGCAGACCGGTGGTTCTGGAATTGTTGTGCCGGGCCGTGGCTTTCTGCTGAACAACGAGCTGACCGATTTCAGCACCGTTTACAGCGAGACTGATCCTAACCGGATTCAGCCGGGTAAGCGTCCCCGGTCGTCGATGTCGCCGACCATCGTTTTGAAGGATGGCGATCCATTCCTGGCTCTCGGCTCCCCCGGCGGTTCAACCATCATTACTACCGTGCTGCAAACCATTCTGAACCGCATTGACCTGGGAATGGACGTCTCCGAAGCCCTCGCAGCTCCGCGGACGTCACCCCGGAATGGCCTCACAGTCACCTCCGAGCCCGCCATCATCGAGGCTTACGGTCCCGCTCTGAAATCGTTGGGGCATGATCTGGTTCCGGCTGGCGATGCCTTCACATCGGCGGCGGAAATCGGTGCGGCCACGGCCATCGAGTTCAATCCGGATGGATCGCTGACAGCTGCTGCTGAACCTGACCGCCGGGGTGGTGGGTCAGCGATGGTGGTCAAACCAGTAAAACCGAGGAAGTAACTACGGACTTGCTTGCCGCGGACAGCTATTCCGCGGCAAGCAAGTCACTGTTCGTTTTGACCTGCTCTGCGTCCCTGAAGGTAGCGCCAGAACATAACGGCTGCGGCGACCACCATGATGACTCCCGAAACGGTTGACCACACTGATTCACCGCGGTTCGAGATGAAGATGGAGACAGCGTAGGCAGCGACCGTGAGGGCCAGGAGGAGCCAGACCAATGGTTTGGTATTCACTATTTGTTCCTTAATTTGATGATTGGATTGTCAGGCCAGGTCTCGCCTGAGAAACACCCAACTGGCTACCGCTGTTATCACTAGAAGCCAGCAAAGGGCTCCGGCGAAAGACCCGGATGCGGGTATGTTGACAGCCACGTTCTCCGCCCAGTTGGCGGCGAGGATTGGAAAGAGGAGCCTTCCGGTGTCCCCTATAGACGGGGACAGCAGTTCCGGAAGCGCCAAGCTGAGAGGCACAACGAAGAGGCTCACCAAGTGGTTGCGGATAAGGGATCCCAGAGCGAAGCCCCATAACGACCCCATGCCGGCAGTCACGCAGAAGCCCAGAACGGTAACCAGGTTGAGATGCCACGCGCCGTCCACAAATAGTCCGGACAGGCCGAAGGCAGCCCCCATCAGTGCACCGCTAGTGAGGGCCGCCAAGGTGGTTGTTGTTGCCCGCCCCGTAAACGCAGCGCCCCGTTGAAACAGTAAAACCCTCCTGTTGAAGCTACCTCTGCGGTAGTCCGCGGTGAACGAAAATGCACCCACAAGGGCGGCACCGGTGAGCGTGAGGGAGAGCCCGGTTTTGCGCAGAACCCGGTCCAGGCCCGGCGTTGGTGCTTGGGATTCAAGACTGGCGGCGACTATGACCAACCCCAAGAGCCCTAACACCAACAAAGCGCCTACAGCCCAGCCTTTCCATAGCCATGGCCGCTGCAGGTCAGAGCAGAAAGCGGGTACCAGGTTGAGCATCTAGAACTCCCGTCCCTTGACCGTCCACAGGGCGCCCGCCCCCGCCACGAGCAGCCATCCACAGGACACGAGGAACGCAGGCCCGGGCTCGAGTAGACCTTCAAAGGGCAGCGATGTGATTCCGGCCAAGGCGCCTGATGGAAGCCAACGGGCAAGCCCCGGGTTGCTCACCAACAAGGGCAATTCCACGGCGAGTGGGATCAGCAAGGTGAGTATCGTCGTCGCGTAGTAATGCCGGATGATCCAGCCGAGCGAACACCCCCAAATAGATGCCAGCGCCGAGGCCACCACCACGCCGGCCAGTTCGCGCCAAGAGTCCGCAGACAGAAGGCTCCCACGCACTTCTGGCGGAAGCGAGAACGCTACCGTTCCACCCCACGCCGCTACTCCTGTGATGGCAGTGGCGAGGCCGATAACCAGCGCGGTCAGGTACTTGGCCCCCATCACTTGCTGCACTCCGGACATCACGATGCTTCGCCGAAGCGTTCCGTAATAGGATTCCCGGGTGACAAGATAGCTCCCGGCAAACGTGGCCACTGGCGCAATGCTTGCAGCCAGTGCCCAGAACGCCTGGACATTCTGGGCGGCCGAAAGCTCCCCCGAATTGCCCGGCCATCCAAGGAAGTTGGCAACGAACCAAGGCACCAGGGCACTGAACGCCAAAATGCCCACCACGGAATACCCGCTGAAATACCTCACTAGCTCCGATCGAAGTCCGGTGGTCAGCAAGGCCAGAGCGTCCCTGGAGGCTACAAGGGCCGTGGTCATCGGGCACGATCCAAAATCTTGAAGTAAGCAGACTCCAGGCTTCCGCCACCCAGAGCTTTGGCCTCCTTCAGCGTTCCCCGGAAAAGCGTCCTTTGCTTGAGGATCACAACTTCATCGGCAACCTGCTCCAGTTCCATCAGCTGATGGCTTGAGACCAACGCACTGCCGCCGGAAGCAGCGAAGTCCCTGAGGAATCGGCGCAACCACTGGATGCCCTCCGGATCCAAGCCGTTGGCAGGCTCGTCCAGCACCAGTAGCTGGGGTCTGCCTATCAGTGCGGACGCGATCCCCAGCCGCTGCCGCATGCCCAGCGAGTAGTCGCGGACCTTCTTTCTGGCCTCCGCAGCAAGGTCAACCTGCTCAAGAATCTGATCCAGGTCCTCGCGATGAGCACCGGCAGCAAGCTGGCAGATCTGAAGGTGACGGAGTCCCGTCAGCCCTGGTTCTATGTCCATCCCGTCCAAATCCACTCCTACTTTGGTGGCGGGCCTTCGCAGGGATCGGTAGTCGGTTCCAAAGACTGTTGCCCGTCCGGAGGTGGGTTCCACCAGACCGGTCAAGCCTGCGAGCGCTGTGCTCTTGCCTGCGCCGTTGGGTCCGATGAGGCCAACTACCCGGCCCGCCTGCACATCGAAGGTAAGCTCGTGGACCGCAAATCGCCCGCCCCTCTTCTTACTGAACCGCTCAAAGCTGGCAGTGACTGTCATGAGTGCCCTTTCGTGGAATCGTCACTCTCGGAGTGGTTGCTCACACTCCCGGTTTGGCCGGGCCACAGCATCGAATGGGTCAGGGATTCCCACAGCCACTCCCCTAGGCTCATGTGGCCTTGGTTGGTCACTTCGGCCCGCCCGGATGTGGGAAGAGGTTCCGCGGCCGCAAGCTTGGAGTCCTCGGTGAGGTTGCTCGAGTAGGCAAGCACGGGCAGGCTGTTATCTTCCAGGGCGATGGGAACAATCGTGTCCAGTGGTGCCAAGGATCTCGACGGCGGTTGGTCACCGATCGTGGCCATGCCCCGCTTTTCGTGGAAGATCATGCCCTGCGACTGAAGTACAACTTCATCTCCCGGCTGCAACGTCCTGCCAGCTTCGGGAGGCATCACGATCTCCAGCACACCCTCGGAATACATGTAACCGGCCACCGTCACCGGTTTCACGGGAATGAAAGCCGTAAGCAGAGTGATAGCCAGCGTTCCCAGGAGCGCTGCGAGCACCCGCCGCCACAGCGGACTTCCGTTCCCGGCAGCAGTGCTGAAGAACCGGACGATGGCTCTTCCCGCCATTACCAGCAGCAGGCACAGGACAGCCGCGACAACTACGTGCCCTGCAATCCCCAGTTGGAGGAAGACAGGGACAAGCCGTTGGTACCCAACCACCATGAACCCGATACCGGAGATGAAACTTGCGAACCCGAACCAGGCCAGCCAGCCGTAGTTTCGGTACTTTGGCAGCGAACCCAGAATGTGTGAGCTCACAAAATCACCCGTGACGCTCAAGGATTTTTGCCGCAGATGCGGAACATCCACCGCTGACATCAACGCGACGTAGCCGTCCAATTTTATGAATGGAAACAAGTTCAGAATGGCCACCGCGTAGCAAATTGCCCCGTAGAGGAGAACTGCATCCTGCAGCCATGACATCGGGAGGAAGCCATGGACGGACAGGGCGAAGCTTCCGAGTCCAAGATGGACCAATGGACCTGCGAGCGCCACAAATACGCGCTGCTTCCGTGAACCCAACCTCCATCCATCGGTTACATCGCAAAAGAAGGCCGGCGACAGGTAGAACAGCATGATCCCGATACGTCTGGGGGTGCCGCCGCAACAAGTGAGCGCCAGTCCGTGCCCGAATTCATGGAGCAGCGTGGAAACGAACATAGCCACCGCTACAAACAAGTAGGCCTGCATTGGAAGGGGCGTTGATAGGACCCGCCCGATGCTGGGTCCAGCGATAAAGGCACCTGCCACGCCGCCCAGCAGAAGCAGCACGGCAGCAGCCGCCGCCTTCGGTCCGGACATGGCCGAAGCCATCGGCCGGATGGACTCCAGCAGGGGTGCCGGATTGAACAGGGTGAATTGAACTGTCAGGGGTGGCCTGAACTGGACCTTTCCACTCCCGCTCGGCTGCTTACCGGCGTCGAAAATTCCTGTATTGGCCAGCTGCCGGACAATTCCCATAACGTCGGCGGCAGTCCATGGGATCCCAAGGTACTGGGCCACCTGCGCGGGGTTCCGGTCCCCATCTATCGCGTTCAGGACAGCGGCCACATCGGCGGAAACGCGCGCTTTGGGGACACTGGCCATAGCAACGATCCAAGGTGCACCAGCTTGCACGGGAGCATCGATGGATGCCGTAGAGGCCAGCTTTACGGGCCATTCCACTCCGACTGAAGCTACAGGAGAGTTCCTTCCAAACGGCTTCATATCAACGGATGGGGTGTAGTGGCGGAACCACCCGGTATTCGGGCCAGCCCTTTGGTTTCGTCCATGGTCAAGGGAATGGCGCCTGGGCAAACCGCTTTGCCGGTCACCCACCCAAGCTCTTGGATGACTGGAGGCAGCCTATGGGTGAGGCTGATCCAATAGGTTCTGATGCCTCGGCTATCCAGCCAACCCACCAATGCGTCTGCATCGGGTGCAGCTGTCGCCACTGGAAATTCTGAAGCCCCGAAGGACCGAGCCCATTCGGAAAGTTCGGTGATGGACTCTGGGCGAGTCCAGTACTCGGCCCGGGATTCGTCATCAGTAACCTCTAGAGCCGGCATGGTGGAAGGCGTCCGGGCAAGGAAGAGCTCGCGAATCTGCAGGCCCTCTTGAAGCGCTCCTCTCAGTGCTGCCAAGGGATCCGAGGCTGCTTTGATACCCACGGCACCAAACTGCCGTTGGTGGGCACCTCCGTCGTCAGATTTACCGATAATGATGCACACGGCTGTGTGCAACGGCCCCTCGTCAGACGGGATAAAGGCCAGTGTGGGCGCGATACCACGGCCATGGGCCGCGTAGAGGAGACCCAAGAGGCGCTGGGTTTCCTGGGTCCCGCGCAACGGATCCGGAATCCCGCCATCATGGAACAGGTGAAGGGGCGTGCGCGTCTGCCAGGCAGCAAGAAATGCATCCCGCTCAATCACTTCGGCAACACCGGAAGCCTTGGCGAAAGCCTCGGATGGTCCCGATGCCGCACCGTTTGGTGACGGATCAAAGAAGCCGTCCCATGGGTGCAGAATGCCACGGCCGTAATCCACTACAGGTGCCGGCACGCAGACTTCCTTCCCTGTCAGCAGGTCCGTCGCCGCGTACCAGGGCAGCTCATAGGCGAGCGCCGAGGCCATTCCCAAGCATGGCGTCACGAAGTCAATCCGTTGACTGGCGGTGTTTGCACCTTGGAGGTGTTCCAATAACAGGTAATCGGAGTCAGCCTCCGCCGGTACCAGCGCAAAACGTTCAACAGCTTCTCCGGCCCCTCGCGTTATGGAGGCCCGTCTGTTGACGTCAAAGGCACCCACGGCAGATGCGAACCCGCTTCCGCCCGTGCAGGCATTGGCCAGCTGCCCTACCGTCCGCCAGAGACCTACCTCATTCGGCAGGTATACGGATGCCTCGGATACCAGCCCCAGGGCGGGGTCAAGGGTGCGCGCAGCGTCGATGGTCATTTGCTGCACACCCATAGCTCGATGTCGTCCAGTCCTGGAGTACGGGTGGCCATCCGGACGGGGCGGCGTTCCAGGATCGTGAGGCCTTCAGCAAGGATTTCTTCCTCGATAAGACTGTTGCTGACAAAAGCGACACGGCTGGAATAGGCGGAGGATCTGTACGTACCGCCTTCATTGAAGCCCACCTGGATCATGGTCACGTGCCGTGCGCCATTGGCGACATCCCGGCTTTCGACCGTGATCAGGAAGGAATCGTCCCCCAACGGCGAAACTGTTGAGCCGCCGTCGTGATGTTCCGAGCCCGCCTTCCCGTCGGCATTCAGTACTGTCAGCAGGAACCGGCCGCCAGGTGCCAGAGATTCGCGCACTCTGCGAAACAGCTTCCGCCGTCCGCTCGGGTCAAGGAGGGTGATGGAACTTGCGCCGAGCACCACGCAACCAAACTCGCCGACTACCTCGAAGCTGGACATGTCCGCCTCCACCAACTCAACCGACACACTGCGGGGGTTGAAGGAGCGGTCGTTTGACTTCTCCTTAAGCATCGCCAACATTTCCACCGAGGAATCGACGGCGGTCAGCGGACGCCCGAGGGCCAGGAGTGCGCGGGTGATCCGGCCGGAACCGGCGGCCAACTCCAGGATTGGCCCAGTGGTCTTGCGCGTCGCGGCGAGGATCTCGGGGAGTTCAGTAAGATCGTTGGCCGTGATTTGGTCGTACAGACGGGATCCTGACGCACTGTACATATCTTCCGGCGGATCCATGTGGCCCAAGATGCGAAGGATTGCATCAGCGGTCTTGTCAGCTTCGTTGTTCATCAGCGTGTGCTCTCCGGGAGTTTGGTGGAGGTCCGGGGTACACGCGGGCGATGGCAAAATCATCTGCACCACCCGCGTGCAACGGCTATGTGGCGGCGATTCCGACGACGATGCCGGCGATGATGATGACGTCACCAACGCGGATGTACCACGGCGTATCATCCGGGGTGTCGAGGTTCTCCAGCTCTTCGATGGACAGCTGAAGGTTCGAGTTTGCGATCATTGACTCCTCCTTTCCTGGCTTGTGCGTAAGGACCCGGTGTTGCCGCCCTACGTGATGCTGACGGCGATGATGCCTATGGCAACGCCTTGGGTAACACCGATAAACCAGTTGTTAAAGTCCGGCGTATCCAATGACTCGATCTCCTGGATGGAGATGCTGAGCTGGTTCTGCATACGTGTTCACCTCCCTTCCTGCGGGTTGAGATTTTCCGGAAGACGATCAGGTGATCGCGACGGCGATGCCTACCAATGCCAGTCCTGCGGAGATCCCCTTGATTCGTTCGTCCCAGTCGTCAGGGACGTCCATCGGCTCCAGTTCCTGGACGGTGAGGTCCAAGCTCTTAAGTGCTGAGCTGCTGATCATGTGTGTTCACCTCCTTTCCCTTACCGCTGCTTGTTTGCCCGCTGGGCCTTGGCAAGATGTGCTGTCCGCCCGCTGCCGCGCTGAGGACATGCTGAATCTGGAAGGCATCGATTCCGCGGAGCATGGGAAGCGGCCCGCCCCAGTTGCGGATGGTTGAGTCAGTGGTTCGCAGCAGCGTTTCCTCGCTGATGTGCCTGAGCCCGGTAATACGCCAGCGCCACATCAGCTCCTTGATGCCCTGCACGGGGTCCGGATCCACAGAGGGTTCAGCGGCGGCAACCATGGACCAGAGCCTCTGAAGGCGTCGAGAGTCGCCCCAAGCGCTGGCTCCCTTGCTGATTTCTTCCCAGACGGGACCGATCACCGAGGCCGTTGCGGTCATCTTCCTTGCGCCAGTGACGTATGCGAGCTCGCTGGCCAGGTACCAGTGCTTCGCTCCGTAGGGGTCGCGACCCATCAGGGCCCATCCAGTGTGTGTCTCCATGCTGAGCTGCCCGGCGGCCAGGCGCAGCATGGGCGAATCCTCGCGGGTCAGCCTCTGCCCTAACCGAACTATCCGCTGGATGAGAACGTGGCCGTCGTCGTCGAAAATGCTCGCATTGCTGCCAATCATGGTTCCCGCCACCCTCAGGAAAGCTTCGAGCAGGCCCTCAAACACCAAGTGCTTGGGCAGGGTGGCGAGGTGTCCGGCGTCGAGCACTGCCACGTCGCCTGCCAGATGTCGCGAGACAATCAGGCGGCGTCCGACGGCGGTGTCCAGGCAGGCTACAGCGCTGACTTCCGCCCCAGTCCCCACGGTGGACGGCATCAAAATGGTTTTGAGACGCTCCTTGGGGTTTGTGATGGGAGGCAGAACGAGGAGACCGGAACGCTTGGCGTGACGTTCGGCGAAGATGTTCAGGCTGGGGTCTACGGTGAAGAGTGCAGCGAGTTTCACGGCATCCAAAACTGAGCCTCCGCCGAGCCCCGCAACGGTTTGAAGTCCGTTCTCGCGAATGAAGCCGCCCACCTCCCGCAGAGTTCCAACCGTGACCGGAGCCGCGTTCAGCTCAAGGACCGGCACTCCCTTGAGGTCGCTCGCCACCAAAGCATCCCGGTGGTCTCCCAGCTCTTTGTCCACCACCAAACCCGTTCTGCCGCGGGTAAGTCCGCCGACGAACTTGGGCGCTACTCCGGCGTCGAGGATGACGCACCGGGTCCTCCACAGGTGATCAGCGATCATCGGAACACTCCGTCAGCCTCTGCCTCAGCAAGGCCTGCCTTTATCGCCGCTTGGAGTTCTGCAAAGTTCTCCTCGGTGTAAATAAGAGCTGGCAGAAGCTGGATTCGGCCCGGACCGGGCTGGACGATGGCCCCCGCTTCGTGGATGCTCCTCACCACTGCCAAGACACCTTCGGAGGCGAGCGGCATCCCGTTCCCCCTGTTGAGTTTGACTCCCCTCATGCAGCCGCGACCTGTTGAGTTACCTACGCCGCCGTTGCCTTGAAGCTCTTCTATGAGCTTGTTGAGGCCAGCGGCCACCTGTTTGCTCAGGGTGTTGTGATCAAGCCTCGTCATTTCAGCGATGGTGCCAAGGATGGCGGCGCATGTTGGCGGTGTGCCAGCCTGGGTCTCGCCGTGGACAAACACGGACTCGCTTGCGTCAAAGAGTTGGGTCACGCGCTGGGCTATGAGAAGGGCGGCACAAGCGCTGGTTCCATTGGTCAGCCCTTTGGAGGTCACGATGACATCCGGGGCTTCCAGCCACTCGTCGGAAGCAAACCAGCCGCCGACGCGGCCGAAACCCGTGGCAACCTCGTCCGCGACCAGGAGGAATCCGTGGTCTTGACGGTGCTGTTGCAGGGAGGCAATGAAATCATCCGGCACTGTTTCTGCGCCCGAACCCAAGACCGGTTCCACGATCACCGCGGCGATCCTGTGACCTTCCCGCTGCATCAACTGAGCCAGCTCCTGGCCTTGATCTTGGAACTCGATATGGCGAATATAGCGAAGGTCCACGCCATAAACGGCTTGTCCGAGTTCATCGCCGCTGAGGGCTTGACTCCCATAAGTGAGCCCGTGGTAACTGCTTTTCAGCCCGACTATGAGCTTCCGTTCGGGTTGACCGTTCAGTGCAAAGAACTGGCGTGCCAACTTCATGACGGCGTCGTTCGCGGCTCCACCCGAAGTGGAGAAGACCACGCGCTGGAAGTTGTGTGCTGGTAGTGAGAGAAGGGCTCGTGAGGCCTCGATGGCTTTACTGTGAGAAGTCCGGAAGAGCGGAAGGTAGGAAGCCGTACGCAGTTCTCCCGTGATCGCCGCTTCTATGTGTGGGTTTCCGTAGCCCAGATTGGTGTTCCAGAGGCCGCTTTTGGCACAGATTCGCTGCTGTCCGTCTTCAAACGAGACGTGGACGCCCTGAGCGCTGACTGCCGTGTGGCTCTTGTCAGGGAAGTCGTGCTGAGTGGTGAGGGGAACCCAGAGCGGGCGTTGCATCCCTGGAGCTGTTCTTGCCGCAGCTGTACTGGCTGCGACGGAAGTCATCGGCGCTCCCCGATGACATCAATGCCCAGCTGCTCGAAATGTGCGAAGACTGCTTGCACAGCTTCTCCGGCTACTGCTGGCGACACGTTGATGACTGATGCCACCACGCTGGCAGCCTTGGTGAGGTCCCCCATGTTGGAAAGTGCTTCCACAATGACGGCGGCATCAGCTCCGATGTTGAAAACCCTGCCCGTTGAAGCGTCCAGAAGCGTGTGCTGACTTCCCTTTACCAGAATGAAGGGAGCAACTGCTGACGGCGGACCCTCGTTGAGGGCGGAACCGTACAGACTGACTCCGAAGCCGACCAAGCGGGTGTCGGCGCGTTCTTCACGCGGAATGAACTTCCATGCGTCCAGCGCCGCCAGATAGCGGGGAATCCATGGTGAGGCGGCAAGTAGGTCGCGAATCTGTGTCGACGGTGAGGCCGAGGCGACAGCAGATTCCGGACGCAGGGAAACGGACCTCACGCGTAGGTCTGCCAGGCCGTCACCCACCTTGCCGATCATGGTTCCGTAAGGTCCATTCAGGACGGTTCCATCCCAAGCGATGTGGAGCCTTGTAAGGAGGCAATCCTCTTTGTTTTGCCCTGTCAGCAACGCGCGCTCAGCCAACACGGCATTGGCTTCAGTGAGTTGTTGGATGAAGTGCCCCGAGGTCCACGCTTCCCGGGCATCGTCAAAGAATGCCTGCCAGTCCTCTTCGGTAGTGATCCGGACAATGGTCACACCCACAAGGTTCACGAATGGAATGGCCACGTAATCCTGGATCTCCAGGCTCAGAGATCCGTCGACCAGGAGTTCCTCCCCGGCGGCGTCAAACGATCCTGAAACCCTTACGGTGCCTTCGACATCCTCGTCGCCGTTGAGGACCAGAATGGTGGAGCCTTCGCTCGCCAGCGTCTTTGCATAGTTGGTATGTTCGGGGTTCTCCACAAAGATCACGTGGCCCGGGATACGCCCCGGTATGCCGGTGATCCACTGATCCATTGCGGCTGCAGTGCTCTGTTCCTGGCTCAGCTTCAATTCCAAACCCCACAAATTGTCCGTATTTCCCGGGAGCGCCCGGCGGTTGGCCGGGGCTCGTTCTGAGAAGGACACTATGGGCAGGCTGGGAGGCCACAGGCTGGAAAGGGGGAACTAGGTGGTGGATGGGCCGAAAATAGGTGTGATTCGGGTGCCCATAGGTGGTGGCTAGGGGTTGTCTAGGTGGTGACTTCGCTCGATCAGAAATGGAGCGCGCAGCCGGCCAGGCGAGGACACGGGATTGCCGGAAAGCTATTCTCCGGCGCCGTCTCGCGCGGCCGCCCAGCCATCAGACTGGGCGGCCGGACCCCACCAACAGAACTACAGAACCGTAGTCCGCGTCAGCGAAAGGTCCTTCGTCTCCCGGAAGAACAGGACCACAACCACTGCGGACACTAGAGCCATGCCCATCAGGTAGAAGGCCGGAGCCAGCGGGGTTCCGAACCCAGCCACCAACCCCGTGGCTACGAAGGGAGCGGTTCCACCGAACAGTACGTAGGCCAGCGTGTATCCAATGGCGGAGCCGGAGGCCCGGACCGATGACGGAAACATCTCCACCAAGGCAGGCACGTTGGACGTACCAATCACGGCTACAAGTGCACCCAGGATGCTCGTACCCAGGATCGCGAACCCGAGCCCCAGAGGCATGATCGAGAACGCCGGAATGGTCATCACTACGAAGCCAATACAGGCCACCAGCAACATCTTCTTTCGTCCAAACCGGTCACTGCCACGTGCAGCCAAAGGACAAACCGCCGTGTACACCAGCATGGTAATCACACTCGTGATCATGGATTCGGCCGAGGAGTACCCAAGGCTCGAGGTCATGTAAGCGATCATGTAGCTGCTCATCAGGTAGTACGCGATGGCGTTGGTGATGCTGTATCCGAAGAGCGTGAAGATCTGTCGCGAGCACATCCGGATGGCGTCTCCCAGGGGCCGCTTTGCCACTTCGCCTGTCTTCTCCAGGCCGCGGAACACCGGAGTGTCATCCACCTTCGAGCGGATATATAGTCCGATCAGACCCAGCGGTGCAGCGAGCAGGAAGGGAATCCGCCAGCCCCAAGCCTGGAGGTCGTCGGTGCTCAATGTCGCGGTGATCGCGGCACCCAGCAACGCGCCGGCAACCGAAGCCAGGCCAACAGTGGCCGGGATGATGCTGGCGTACGTTGCCCGCTTGCCCTCTGGGGCGTATTCCACGATGAATGCCGAGGATCCCGTGTACTCACCGCCGGTTGTGAAGCCCTGCACAGCGCGGAACACGAACAGGAGAATCGGAGCCCAGATACCAATCACCGCGAACGTCGGCAGGATGCCGATGCAGAACGTGGCCGCGCTCATGATCAGCACGCACAGGCCCAGCATCTTGTTGCGCCCAATCCGATCACCATAGCGTCCAAAGAAAGCCGCGCCGAGCGGTCTGGCAATGAAGCCGCCGGCGAAGATCGCCCACACGGCCAGAAGGGACGCCGTCGTGGAGTAATCCGGGAAGAAGAGCTTCGCGATGGTGACGGACATGACCGCATAGGCCGCGGAGTCGAACCATTCGACGAAATTTCCGACGGCGGCTGCCGCGGCGACGCGCTTCAGGCTGCGGCGCGGGGAAGACTTGGTTTCAGCAACTTTCTCAGTCATCGTATTCATGATTGTTGTCCTTCAAGGCGGGGAGAGGCTACAACGTGTGGGAGATCGCGGAGCTGTGCCCGCTGGACTTTTCCGGTGGCCGATTTCGGCAACGCGGAAACGTATTCAATGAATCGCGGATACGCGAAGCGGGAGAAGTTCTCCTTCACGTGCGCCACGATGGTTTCGCTCAGGTCCGCTCCCCCAGCGTGACCGGGCATCAGTTCGATCCAAGCCTTGATGGACTGTCCGCGCAGCTCGTCGGGCACGCCAGTCACCGACACGTCCCGCACGGGATCGAGCTCGCGAATGACAGCCTCCAGCTCATAGGGTCCAACACGGTAGCCGGACGTTTTGATGACGTCGTCGGTCCTCCCCAGGAACCAGAAGTAGCCGTCTTCGTCCACGTAGGCCTGGTCCTTCGTGTGGTACCAAGCGCCCCCGAATGCGGTGGCGGACGCCTCCGGCATGTTCCAGTATCCCAAGGGAAATTGCGGGTTGGATCGTGCGCGGAGGCAGACCTCACCGGTCTCACCGGCAGGGACTTCCTGCTCGTTTTCGTCCAAGAGGCGGACTTCCCATCCGGGCAGTGGACGCCCCATGGACCCTGGTTTCACCGGAACATCCGGGTAGTTGCCCAGCAGCGGGTACGACTCCGTGGAACCGTAGTAGTCCAGTAGGGTCACCCCGTACTGCGACTCGAACCACGAGATCAGATCCGGTGTCAGCGGCTCATTGGACGAACAGACAGTCCGCAGGGACAGCGGAAAGCGAGTACCGGCGTCGGGAACGTCTTCGCGCATCTTCCGCAGGAAGGTCGGGTTGACCAGCGCGCTGGTGACGCAGTGGCGGCTCATGCTGTCCAAGAGGGCTGCGGGGTCGAAGCCGCCGCTGGGACGGAAGACCAGGTGCGTGGCACCAAGCCGAAGCGGGCCCATGAGTTTGGCCAGCGACCACGCCCATTCGCCCGCACCGTAGAAGACATCGCCATCGCCGATCTGGTGGCAGTATTCGAACTCATTGTGGCCAAGGAGCGTTCGGTGGGCGTGGACGATTCCCTTCGCCCGGCCCGTGGTGCCCGAGGTGTAGAAGATGAGCGCGGGGTCGTCGGCTTTGGTTTTGACGTCGTGGAAGTCGGTGGACGCCTCTTTGATGGCCGTGCTGTCGATGTCGATGAAGGTGCCTTGGTAGTCCGCGAACAGGTGCTTCGCGGATTCCTCGGCGATGATTACTGACGCCCCGCTGTCCTCCAGCCGGAAACGGATAGGTTCTGCTGCCCAGAGCAAGGACATGGTGACCAGGATGGCGCCGGTTCGCAGCACGCCGAGGTAGGCGGCCGGAGTGTCGGAACGCTGGGGCAGCAGAACGGCGACCCGGTCGCCCTTCTTGATGCCGGCCTTCTGCAGGGTGGCAGCGATCTGGCGGGAACGGTCCTGGATCTCGCCCCAGCTCACCTCGCGTTGACCTTCGACGGCGGACTCCAGGATGAGTGCCCGCTTGTCCCTTGGGTGCCGGTCGGCGACGTCGACGGCCATGTTGTAGAGCTCAGGCACCTCCCAGCAGTGGCTGTTCCGCAGTTGGGTGTAGCGGTCTTGGGTTGCGGTTTTCATGGTTTTTGTCCCGTCCCTTCAGCGGCGGCCGGCTAGGAAACGGGCCATCTCGCGCTGCGGTTCGCCGGTGCCATACGCTTCGCGGTGCACGCGCTTGGCTTCTGCCATGGCGTCGCTGAGGTCGTCGTCTTCCAAGCTGCGCAGGCGGTTCTTGGTCAAGCGAACGGCACCCGGGGGAAGGAGGCTCAAGCGTGCGGCGAGGTCCTTGGCGTATGCCAGCACGCCGCCGTCGTCCGCCAAGTAGTTAAGGAGGCCGAGACGCTGAGCCTCGGCAGCGTCCACAAGCTCGCCGGTGAGGACGAACTGGGATGTCTTGGACTTGCCGAGGATGCTCCACATGGCCCAGATGCCGGTGATACTGGGGATGCCGGAGAGGACTTCGGGCTGGCCCATGCGGACTTTCGAGTCGCCGACGCGGAGGTCAGCGAGCAATGAGTACTGGAAACCGGAGCCGGCGGCGACGCCGTTAACCGCGGCGATGGTGATCTGATCAAGGTTGCGGACGGCGCGGTAGAGGCGGTCGAAACCGTCGATCCAGGCTTCCGCAGACTCGTGATCTTCCGGGTTCATGGAGGCGGTCTCGGCCAGGTCCTGTCCGGCGCAGAACGCGCGGCCGCTGCCGGTGAGGATGACGGTGCGGATCTCGTCGTTGCCTTTGAGGCCTTCCAAGTACTCGATGAGTTCGCTGCGCATGGCCTCGGTCCAGGCGTTGAGCTTGTCCGGGCGGTTGAGGGTGATGATGGCGGTGGGGCCGGTCTGTTCGAAGAGGACGTCCTGGGACATTGGGAGATTCCTTTGGTTCGTTGGGCTTCTTGAGTCCCATCTGACCATCGAGGAATGTGACGCGTCTAACATCAATTTCTACTCGGCTCGATACCAAACTGATATGGTGCGGCGATGGACCTTCACCATCTCAAGTACTTTGTGGTGCTCTCCGAAGAGCTTCATTTCGGCCGTGCGGCGCAGCGTTTGCACATGGCCCAGCCGCCGCTTTCACAGCGAATCAAGGACCTGGAGAAGGAGCTCGGGGTGCTGCTGTTTCATCGTCGTCGTACGGGTGTTGAGCTGTCCGAAGCCGGGGCCTTATTGCTGGAGCATGCCCGAGGGGTGCTGGATCATGTGGCCATGGCGCAGGAGTCGATGCGGCGGATCCGGCCAGGCGCTTCGGGCATTTTGCAGGTAGCAGTGCCGCCGGATACGAACCCGGTTGCGTTGTCCACGATGGTGTCTTCATTTGCTGCGTCTGCGCCCGACGTTCTGCTCAACCTGCACGAGCTCACCACTGTTGAGCAGGTCGAGCGATTGCGCGACGGCGAACTGGACGTTGCGGTGGTCCGTCACCCTTTGAGCAGCGTGGGTTTTGAATCGGGGGCTTTGTATTCGCGGGCGCTCGGTGTGGTGATGAATGCTGCGCATCCGCTGGCCGCTTTGTCTTCTGTGCCGTTGGGCGAATTGGCCGGGAATCCGTTGATCATCTTCCCGCGGCACATGGCACCGACCTTGTACGACTCGTTCCTGCACACGTGCCGCGACGCCGGGTACCTGCCTGCGGCGATTGTTCACGCCCGGAACCAGCACTTCACGCACGGGCTGATCATGGCCGGCCGCGGGGTGCACTTCAACGAGGAACCGTGGACACCTCTTCCCGCCGGAATTGCGTGGAGGCCGCTGGTGGGTGATCCGTTAGCGTGGCGGACGTCGGCGCTGTGGTTGAAGAGCCGGAGGTCAGCGGAGACGGATGCTTTTGTTGAGGCTGTGGGGGCGGGATTGGGGGCGGGCGGGCACGGGTGATTGAGAGCTTTTGCAGAACCCCTTGAAGGTCTTGGCGCCTGAAGCGTAACCTGCACGCAAAGAAGCGGCGATTGCAGGATTTTCATAGGAGCGCGGCATGAATTTGCTGAGCCAGATACTCGCCGGATCCACCGGTCTGGCGCTGATCAGCGTTGGCATCCTGGAGATTTTCTTCCATGGCGATCAACGGTTTTACCGGTTCTTCCTCATTAGGCCGGAAGACGTGCGCGCAGTGCGGATGTGGGCGATGAATGTTGGCGCCTACAACGTCACCTTCGGGTTGGGCATCGCAGTGGGCCTGTGGCTGGTGAACTTCTCAGGCAATCCCGCTGGCGGGTCGGCGATAGTTCTCTTCTGCTGTGTGTGCCACGTCTTCCTCGGATTCTGGCTGTGGGTCACGGAGAAGCGCCTTCTTGTCAGCGCCATCGGCCAGGCGTTCTTTCCCGGACTCGTGATCGTCTTCTACATTCTCCTTCGCTAGTGGGGGTGATGCTGAGTCCTCTCGTATTCTCGGTTGCTCGCGTTACAGCGGTGCCCGTACCGGGCGCCGCCCGTCGGGCCTTATTTGCCGGTCCAAGGGCGACCTGAAGTCGTGTTCGCCTTCGCTTGTGAGGGTCTACCGGGCCCACAGCAACTGTAGGATTTGCAGTTATGCGAATCCCTTCCTTCGGTCGTGTTTGGGCAACCGCGGCAATCACTGCTGCGATTACTGTTTGCCCTCTGGTCACTAGCTCTGCAACGGCCGCCCCGGACGTCACGGACACAATTCGTGTTGGTGGCATTCCTGCGGGAGCCGCGGTTGATCCGGCTACAGGAACGGTATACGTCACCGATTACAGTTCCGGCACGGTGGCTGTGATAAACGGCAGCACCGTTTCCGCCAGGATTCCCGTGGGGCGGGACCCTCAAGGTGTGACCGTAGATCCGGTGACTCACACCGTCTACGTGGCCAACTGGGGGGAAAACACTGTCTCGGTCATCAAGGGGACAACGGTCACTGCCACCATTCCCGTAGGCGGCCATCCACATGGCCTGGCCGTGGATCCCGCTACCCACACCGTCTACGTTGCCAACTCCCAGTCCGGCACGATTTCCGTCATCAACGGAAGCGCAGTTACCGCAACCATCGCCGTCGGCCATGATTCCTGGGATGTCGCTCTGGACCCCATCACCCACACGGTCTATGCACCGAGCGGGGACGGGAAGTTGTATGTCATTAAAGACAACGCCGTAACAGGTATTGTCGATGTCAATGGCTATGGGCTTGAAGGTGTCGCGGTAGACCAGTACACCCACAAGATCTACGTCACCTCCCCGTCCGCCGGCGGACGCTTGTACGTCGTGGAGGGAACCAGCGTCGTAGCTTCGATGCAGATAGCTGGCGGGGCGCCGGAGTGGATAGCCGTTGACCCCACGACGCACTCGGTATACATGACAACTCTATATGCCAACAACTTATCGATGATCAGCGGGCTGGGAGTGAAGTCAGCCGTCCGCGTGGGTGAGGCGCCGGTCGGCGTTGGCGTAGACCCTGTAAGACATATTGCCTACGTAGCGAACGGCAGTGACGGCACAGTTTCGGTCGTGCGGGATCATGCGAATAAGGACTTCAACAGCGACGCCCACCCCGATGTCTTGGCCAAAGACGGCAACGGAGCTTTGTGGCTGTATCCCGGAAATGGAAGCGGGGGATGGCTCCAGAGATCGCAGGTCGGGCAGGGCTGGAATGGCATCAGCGCTGCGGTCAGCGCTGGTGATTTTAACGGTGACGGGCATCCGGATGTTTTGGCCCGCGACGGTGGAGGGGCCTTGTGGATGTACCCGCGGAACGGTTCTGGAGGGTGGCTGCCGAGGGTTCTCGTGGGTCAGGGCTGGAATGTGATGTCCGAACTGACTGGCCCGGGTGATTTCAGCGGTGAC
>NZ_JBIVXN010000001.1:1654384-1695067 GCF_044769165.1 Paenarthrobacter sp. NPDC090517
AGGGTTCTCGTGGGTCAGGGCTGGAATGTGATGTCCGAACTGACTGGCCCGGGTGATTTCAGCGGTGACGGGCATCCGGATGTTTTGGCCCGCGACGGTGGAGGGGCCTTGTGGATGTACCCGGGGAACGGTTCTGGAGGGTGGCTGCCGAGGGTTCTCGTGGGTCAGGGCTGGAATGTGATGTCCGAACTGACTGGCCCGGGTGATTTCAGCGGTGACGGGCATCCGGATGTTTTGGCCCGCGACGGCGGAGGGGCATTGTGGATGTACCCGGGGAACGGTTCTGGAGGGTGGCTGCCGAGGGTTCTCGTGGGTCAGGGCTGGAATGTGATGTCCGAACTGACTGGCCCGGGTGATTTCAGCGGCGACGGACACGTGGACGTCTTGGCCAGGGATAGTGGCGGATCATTGTGGATGTACCCGGGGAACGGTGTTGGTTCATGGTTACCACCTCAGAAGATTGGTTCGGGATGGAACATAATGAGTTCTCTTCCCTAATGGTGAGAACCCAGGCAGCGTTTTCCCCGAAGGGATAGGGGTGATCTAGCCAGAGAGTTAGATTTCGTGGACCGGTGCCTGAGGCTTATCCTGCCGGTTCAGAGGCCCTGCTTATCCGGCGTAAGGCCCGTCTATTAGCCGGTGGTATACCGGCCGCCTGCTGACCGTTAATGGATCCGCTTCCGGGTAAGTGGGCCCGCGAGTGGCACTCTCAGTACTTGGAAAGTATGAGGGAGTGGCGCACGTAGACCTTGAGCCCCCCAGCGTCACTAGAAATCCCGGTGCAGGTCTTTCGCAAAGTCCATAGGTTCGTGGGTTCGCATCGCTCCTTTAGCAGCCCCATTTCGGCTGCCAGCGACCGTGATGTATGAGGGGGCCTGACATCTACAGACATTTCCCTCCAACAGCCGCCCGATCCACACCCCGTCGAGATCTTCCCCGCTTGGCTTGGCAGAGGGACAACCTGGAAGGCCGAGTCTGAGGGAACAGCCCCTTCATCTATGGCGGTCCAGAGAATGGAGCCGACCCATGCGATCAGAAAGATCCCAAGAGCGAGCACCGTGAGACGTCCTACGCGCTGGCGAGTCATTTCGGGGCAACCATTGATTTCCCTGGTCTCGGGGTTCGCTCAAATTGCTTGTTCAGTCTCTTGAAAATGCTCACGGTCAGGAGGACGAGCCCAAGGAGCAAGAGGCTAAACCCTAGGAGTATGAGGACGCCCCCGGCCAGCGTAAGCAGGGTGTAGAAGTCTTCGTCATTGCGATACTCCTGGTGAGCGGCCCGTCCACCAAGCGGAACGGCCAGAACCCACCCAACAAGTCCGAGGATTGCTCCACGAAGTAAAGACTGAGCCATGGACGTCCGAAGCATTTTGTTCCCCCAAATCGAAGATCTCAGACTACATGCCTGACAGACGCCGACCTTTTCGGGAAGCGGCAAGTGTCCGGTAAGGGATCCTTTACCGGACGGCGGCAGTTATGGCTGCATGAGCCCGCTTGCCCGGGTCCTGACGTGTCTCCACGTCGATCACCTCGAAACCCGCGTCGCCCAGCAAGTGCCCCATCTGCTCCGGGGACCAGTAGTACGCCGTTGTAATAGCGTGCGGGAAAGAATCGCCCGGAGACCCATCGAAGAATCCAACGAGTAGCTGCCCGCCCTGGGCAAGGGCGCGAGAGAACTCCCTGAGCACCAAGGACAGCTCATTCGGTGGTACGTGAATGAGGGAGTACCAGGCCAGCACACCATGCAGTGATTCATCTGGTACGTCTAAATTGCGGAATGATGCCACGCTAAAAGGCACTTCAGGGAAGCGTACGCGGGCGCTCTCAATGAATTCGGGAACAAGATCGATTCCTTGCACAGACGCCCCGCGTTGATACAGGAAGTCGGTCCAATGACCGGGCCCACATCCGACATCAATCAGTAGACCGTTGATACTTGATGCCCATCGTCCGATGCGTTCCCGATCTTTCTCGTGCATGTCCTCAACGGAACCAAGAATGCGCGTGTACTCGGCGGCCCGCACCCCATACGCGGCTCGGATAGATTCGATCCCCATACTCACGAGCGTATCGGGGGAAGGAACAACACCGAACTTCATACCCGCCGGCGTCCGCTGAAGGATGGGCTTACGGCGCAGTTTTAATCAACCGGCCGTGGCACTACACCTGGTCCTCCGGGATCAACGGAATACCCAGAGCCTTACTCATCGCATCGTCGATTGTCCTGTAGCTTTCCAGACCATACATCCCGACTGGGTCTACGGGCTGAAGTAGTTCATCGGCGTACTCGTCAAAATACTTGTCGAATGCTGAGCTGTAGAAGCAATGCTGTTGCAAGACGTCTCCGTCCTCAAACGGCATCTCCGCGATGGTCTCGAAGTATCCGCGGGACCACGGCAGGCGGTTGGTCATCAACGGAGGAAGCAACAATCTCTCGGCCCGCAGTTCGGACCTATGGGGCAATTCCTTGGACTCCGACCGGTATTTGAACACGTAGATCAGCTGGGCACCTGGTCCAAACCCTGCGTTCACATCCGTCTTCACAAGGCGTCCAAAGGAGAACAGGCCGTCGAGCATCTGCAGCACAAACACGCTACCAGCCCGGTTTTTCTTTCGCGACGGGTTGAGAACCCGCATATTTGTCTGCACCAGACTCACAATATTCCGTTCGGGTGGGGCCACATTTTCCTGAGATGGTCCGCGCACTGGCGCTCACGTAGTCCCTTCGCAGCCTAGGAAGTAGCGCGCAGCGAGTCCGGTGAGGGATCCTTGAGCGGGACGCTCGTCGGGCACGTTTGTTGGTTTGCCGACACGTGGCGATTAGGACGTGGGGCCACCGGTGCTGCACTTGAACGCGGGCGTGGAGCGTTACCTTTGGGGGATTGGGGAATCCGAAAAAGGCTTAAGTTCAATACGTATGCGCGGGAATTCAGGGAACAGGGAGCGACTTGGTATGAAGAAGCGGACTAGTAACGCAACCTGGGGCGTTCTTTTCTCCATGTTCGGTTCGTTTCAGGTCCCCAGTATCCTCATGCTCGTGGCCATTCTCGTGCTAGTCATCATCAGGCCTAATGCCGATGATCCCGCTACTTTTTGGGCCATCGCAATCGTGGCACTGCTCATTGTCATAGCCGGTGTCATAGTGGTTTCCCGGGGAGGGGCGCGGTTGAAACGACTGCGCGAGTCGGCGCAGGAGGACCGGCGCCGTATCGAAACCCAGCTGCCTCTGGAACGCGATGACCCGAATCCGCCCGAAACGTACCCGGGAAGAGGCTTGGAGTAGCAGTCTGCCGGCTCCGCTCCCGCCTTGGTGCTACCTAAATCTCGATGATGCCCTGGTGGCCATTCAAATTGGCAAGGAACAATCTCGATGCAGGACTCTTCAGATCATGCTGGCAAAGGGCGTCCCACCGGAATGTCAGTATCTCCGTGCAATCGCCGAGGACCATGACGAATCCTTCAATCCGCCGAGCTGAAGCGCATCCAGGTCCAGTCCACAAACCGGAGTTATGCACCTTAGGCACCAGCCGGTGGTGCCCGATTTTCCCGGTAAGACTCGTCCCGTAAACCGGTCCTTCACCGGACGCTCTAAGCCTTGTGGCCAGAAGCTGGCCCATGGAAGCCTGGGCCCTAGCTAGCGCGACCCGTGCATGCAGGTATGTTGCTGCAATGCGAAAGCGAATCGGCGCAGGCCTCGGAACAGGTGGCAGGATCTTCATCGAACGCGGGACGCCCGATGTAGTTACGGCGTTCCTGTCACCATGAGGGACGACATCGTATGCCCAAGGTGCGGGCAAGACTGGGTCAAACCATATCGAATTGTAAAGACCGGCGATCTCTTTCAGCTTTGTGTTGAATGCGACGCGGTTTGGGCCATAGGAATTGAACCCAATTTGAAGGCTTTTTGGGACTTCAGAGCGTTCATGGCTGCGCGTGGGTTGTCTGACGTGGAGGACGAAATAGAGGAAGTCAAGTGATGCAGCGCGGAGGGGTTGGAGTGAGTAACGCAGGGTACATCGAGCTTTGCGAAGACGAGACACTGGTGCTTTTTGACTGGTTGGCCCGATTCAACGAACGCAAGGATCTTGATTTTGCTGACCAAGCCGAGCGGCGCATCTTGTGGGACATTGAATCTTCGCTCGAATCGGTACTGATACAGCCATTCTCAGAGGACTACGCCTTACTGCTGGCGTGGCGCGAAGCCGTCTCGTGGACACGAGTCCATCTTGATCTGTGTGTGGCAACAACCGTGAACAAGACCGTCTAGGAGCGAGAGCTGGTTCTGGTGCGCTGAGCGAGTACTCCTTCCTTGTTAGGAACGGATGTCCGGTCAGGGATCCTTCAACGCAACGCTCCTGAAACTAGAAGATCGGAGTGTCAGGCCCGCGCTCTGAATCCCAGAAAGGGACAAGGCGCTCTTTCCAGTGAGCCATCAGGGCGTCCATCCCGTGACGGCGCTTGTATAGCAGTTCGGATTCGTGCAGTGGCATAGCTTGGAGGAAGTGGACGTGCGACCCATCGGATAGTTGGACAGTTGGAATTATTGCTTCCTGTTCACGGATCAGGAACGCCATCATTTCTGTGCCCGGCCAGAGTGGACCGTCCGACGGGACGGTGTGTCCGTCCGCTACGGAGACTCCGTTCCGCCCGCCGTAGAGCGCCAAAGCCGCGAATGAGCGAGCCACTGCGTCCTGTCCCGGTTGCAAACCCAACAGGAATTCTGCGCGATGCTCTACTGTGCCTGGATCGCCCAAAGGTCCACTTGCAGCTCCCACAGTCACATATGTATCCACACCTTCTCCCGTGACCGCAGCATCCCATTTCCATACCTGGATGGAGAATCCTTCACCTTCGAATTTGGCCTTCCTCGTGGGATCGCCCCATCGGGAGAGCAGGTACTTTTCGACTGAATCATGCACTATTTATGGACCTCCATAGGACCACCATATGTCTGACCTCGATACGACTCCGCCGAGCGCTACCCTCAAATGGCTAAGCAGTAGGCATAGAGTCCGACCTTGCTTCGCCGTTGCCATAATCGGCGACCCAGGGCCGCGTCCGTAAGACGATCGCTTACGGGCACGCCGTGGCAGAATCCCATGCATGCCTATTGATCTTCCGCCTGTCCCTTTCGAGATTGAACGAGGCTGGCCCACTGCCATACCGGCTAACACCGTGATTGCTTGTGAAGCCGGGTCAATCCTGGGCAGCATCTTCCTCAGCGATCAGTCTTGGGCGTCACTACGGAGAAGAAGCATTCAGAGTCTTCGTATAGATGAAACCCCACCCCCAAGCAATGGCTTTGTTGTCCCCACCAGCCCCATCCAAGTACCGGATTCTGCCCTCGAAATCAGCGCCTCCTTGTGCCATTGGGTGTCGGACACTCACGGCAGCGTCGGCCGTCTCCTTCTATGGGATGAGGAAATGGACTGGTGGCTAGTTAATGACGCTGATCTCGAACTAGCCCTTATCTGTTCCCAGCCTTCCCGCTTCAGCACAGAGTTTGAGGCATGTAGCGATAGACCATTCGAATGGGTGGATAAGACCTTCTGGGGGGACGTGGGCATACTCGCCGTTGAAGCACTAGCCCAACGATATGCACTCAACTGGAACCCATAGCCGTGCGTGACCGGAGCAGCTCGGATCCCTTTTCGGCGCCCGGTAAGGGATCGGCTTACGGACGCCGTTTGAGTCGGTCACAGCGCCACCTCAGCTTTGAGTCTCGCTCCCCACATTGTCGATAGGTCTGCCCCCGTCAGTCCTTCAGCCACTTGGGCAGAGGGATTCCGAGGCGCTTTAAAAGCCGGACGACGGTGTCCTCTACGAATATGTCGTCTGGTTCTTCAACGGCTTCAGAGGCCATGAATGCCCTCAGTTCTTCCGGGGAGACAACAGTACCGACCTCACTGGAAGCCCAGGAGGAAAAGCTGCTCGAAACGGCCACTAGGTCCACGGGCTTGCTGGCATCCGGGTTATCGAAATAGTCCCGCGGCTGGAAGCCCAAATAGAACCGGCCCGAGGCTCCCTCATCGGAACGGTAGTCGATCGTCGCGATGTCGCTGTCATGCACCGAGATCCGAAGTAGCCAGTCATTCGAGTCTTCGTTCCCGGACCACGACCCCGCCCTGTAAACGGATGTCTCGAAAACGCCCATGTAGTTCCTTTCCAGTGAAGAACACACCGTGTCAAGGCTTTTGCGCCATGGCGAGCGAAGGCTCATCAGAGCTCGCTGTGATGCATCAACTCATTCATCGAACGAAATGTGGCTCCAGTCGGCCGCCTCGCGCCAGCCACCCCTGCCGAAGGACCACGCCGTGATGAGGTCATGAGCGGCGCGCATGTCAGCAACGACGGTGCCGAAGTGCTGGTCTGGGCTACCGTCGCGGAATTCCACTACAAACTCTCCAGCGTCATTGCGGATGGACTGGATATACGTCTGGCGGGTTGCGTCAGCTACGCGCTCGATAACCAGGAATTTCTTGCGTCCCTGCTCGATGTCCTCGAGCAGGAAAAACAGGGCGTCCTCGGAGGGATCCTCCCATGTCTCGCGGGACCCGTTCATTGCCTTCAATAACGCCACCGGAGCTCACCTATTCTCTTGTCTCGGGCAGTTGTCCCCACCCCTCGGGAAAGTGTACGGGCATTGGGGAATCGGCGTTGACGGCCTTCCTGTGTCCGCAAAGGCTCGCACCTCTCTAGCTGCCCGGTAAAGGATCGGCTTGCGGGCACATCGAGGGCGTGAATGTTCTGTGATTGGGCCGATGATGCCGTGGTTAGATCTTTTTGAAACTAAGGAGGTACGGCATGGACGAGCTGGATGAAGACGGGCTTGATGAAATGGAATTTCTGGAAGGCCTCCCACCATTAGTACGCGCTTCCCGAATCGGAGACCTTGGCGAAGTCTGTTCACTGCTTGCCCAGGGTGTTTCACCTGCTGAGGCCGATTCCGACGGATGGTCCGCGCTGCATGCCGCTGCATCGCGGAACCATACTGAGATCATTCGGGTACTGCTCGATGCGGGGTGTCCGGTCGACGTCATGGACGACTCCGGTTTCACCCCATTGCTTAACGCTGCTGGTCCAGGAAACACCGAGACGATCAGTCGCCTCCTTACCGCTGGAGCCGACCCTAACGTCAGGGAATTCGGCCTGCTACGGTCGCCACTGTCATGCGCCGCCGACTATGGAAATGCTGAAGTTGTTCAGCTGCTTATTGATGCAGGAGCGCGCATCGACGAGAAACCCCGTGGAGTTACGGCTCTGATGACGGCGGCGGAGTCCTCGGACGGGATGGAGACGGTAAGAGTCCTTCTGCAGGCCGGAGCAGATCCTCGAATAACGGACGACGGAACGGACGAAAAATTCGTAGGTATGACCGCAGCTGACTGCGCGCGTCGTATGGGCAACACTTTGATCGCGGACTTCATCGATGCCTGGAAATGAAGTGCGCCGACGGGGCTTCCTAGCAGAATCCGAACCCAGCTTGCCCTGCCCCCCCGAGAAGTTCGATGCCCGACAAGGGATCCTCTATCGAGCCACGGGGTTGCCATCTCCGTGCAGTGGTGAAAGATGGTGAACATGACACATGGTCCGTGGGAGTGCGCTGAATTGTCGGAAGCTCCTAAAGACTGGATGCTCGCCACCGAGAACGGCTGGGGGCCTTGGTCATCTGGGCAGCCGGTCCTGACAACCTTGCGAGGGTAAGCCCACCATCGAGTGAACGTTTCGGTTCGCTTCTACGTCGGCTGCCAGGGGAAGAAGAACAACAGCAATTCAAGCTGACTGAAGCCGACCTGTCATCCATTGATGACGACATTGACGCCTATCTGGCCGAGGCAGGCATCCCGCCGAGACCTCGCGGATTCGACTGGTTCATCCGTCGCCCATCCAATGACGACCTGGATGACGAGACGTTCTGGGGTGCCGTTTGGGCAGCCACGACCGAACGACTCCCTGTTGATGGACTGCGTCCATCGACGATGGCCGGACCCGCGAAAGAGGCCATGGCTAGCTTTTACCGCAATTGAGCATGTCTCAGGCATCGCTCTACAGAAATTCGTCCCGCATGGGGATCCCTTACCGGACGCGCTTCAGGAAAGTAGTTGTTCCGGAAACTTGCTGGTCAGGTTTTGATGGAGAAACAAACACATTTAGCCTGTGCTCATGTCCTATGACCTCAACGTGTATGTGCCAGCAGCCCTTGACCTAGAAGCAGTAAGCCGGCTCGTCTCCGCATCACCGGGACTGCAGTTGGAGGAAAGTGCCGGCGGTAGCACTGATGAGCCTCGAAACTGGCACATACTCCGCGGCAAGAAAGCCGCGTACTGCTTTACGCTTGAAGGCCCCTCCCTATCGGAGCCGGAGGATGTTCCCCATGAAGTGACAGCAGCCGTCCTGGGTGCAGCTGTCATGTACAGCATCATGGTGGAAGGCACCGACCCGATATCCATCCCACATGCGGTCAGGTTCAGCAAGCGCTTGGCAAAGGAAGGCAACGGGGCGGCGCAGGACCTCCAGACCGAAGAAGTCTGGCCCAAGACCAGCACCCGCGGGACGGCCAAACCCGAACCAAGAACCACGATCGACATGGTTGAAGTCCGCTGGTACCACCTCATAAATGAGGTCCCGGATGACTTCCCCCAGCGCTACCTCGATCTCGCGAGGCAGTACTTGCCTGAGGCAGTACCCAAGCGCTTCGGCAGCTATGAGCCCCTTCAGGGCAACCTATCTCGGGACGGCGACCAGTCGTTCACACAGTTCTTTGCTGAGGATAACCACGTCTCGACTGTCGGGACCTTCCCAGTCACGAGCACAAGCTTTAGTGGCGTGTTCGGCGGCAATTGGAATCAGGACCGCCCTGTCCGTCAAGGCGACATACAGTCCGTATCACTCATGATTCACCGTGACGTTCTCGAGGACCCGCAGTGGCAGTCCACATTCAAACGGTTCTTTGTTGCTGTCGCCCTCGAGCTTCGCAGCTTTTATGCAACAGCCGAGGTAGACCCCAGACGATGGGAATGGACAGGGCGCACTCTATGGTCGCTTCCGTCACCGATTCACAACTACTACCAAAAGACGGCATGGGGCCGCTGGCAGGGCCTCACCGCCCATCCGACATGGATGGCCTGGTTCTCTCCGATCTACACCGGCCTCGTCCGCCCCCACCTGCGCGGCACAATTGAGGATCATCCAGAAGGTTTGCTACACCGATTCGGAGACGAACCGTTGGACCGCGAACAAATCATCGAACGTTGGCCCGAAGCCGCCCAATGGGTTCCCGCCGAACTCATGGCCGTGCCGAACCCCCACGAAGAAGATCAATTCGCCGAGATCATGCCCGAACGGCTCACCCAGATGCTCGTGCCAGCGCCCCCACAGCCAGACTGGGCGTAAAGATCGACACCGGCAAGGGCCGACGTAAACGCGTTGCGCGCCAATATGAGAAAAAGCGCCACCAAATAGGGATTTCGTGAACCCACTCTGGTTTACTCAGCCTCGCCCGTAAGCCGGTCCTCCACCGCCCGCTACTAGAGATCTAGCCGCACTTTCCAATAAGCCCACCGTTCCGGCTTTTGGTAATTCCCGTAAGACCCGCCCTCAAAACTGCCCGGTGAAGGTACCCTAAACGCTTCACAATTTTTCGCTCCTCTTCCCTGGAATCAGGATCTTTTGATTGTCGGTCCCAACCCACGGGACAACGACGAAAACTTGATCAGGTTTACTCGACTGGCAGCGCACATACCGCCTAGCCAGCCAGCAGCCGGACCAGATCACAGTGATTGACGACCCGGTGTTTGCATCACCCCTTCCTGCTGCCGGTCGGGTCCGGACCTCGACTACCCAGCCAGCCGCCCCTCCGGATGTTGTCGCCAGGAAATCAAGGCGAGCGCGTAAAGCAGGCCGCGGGCCACCCCAAACAACCAAGGAAACGGCAGGTCGAAGCCCAACCAGAACACCGCTTCCACAGGCAGGAGAGCCAGGCCCAGAACCAGCCCGGAACTACGCCCCTTCCAGGACAGCCAAGCCGCCCACGACGCACACAGGACTACGAGGAGGAACACCATGAGCAGCGCCACGAAAGCCCAGCTTTGCAGGCCGTCCCACGGCCCCGCGTACATCAGGAACAGGTCCATGAACATCGGGAGGAACCCATTCTGGAGGAGGTAAATGCTGACCGGTATCGCCGGGATCCCGAACGCCGCAGCGTAGATCCACGTCAGCACAGCTGCCACGCGCGCTTTCTGCATTTCCTTCCCTCGTTTCGGACCCGGGCAGATGAATCCGGCTTAGTGGAGCCGGCTAAATCCAATGTGGAGCAGAGCATTCAGCGGCGGAAGCTGATTCTGGCCGGACGCGGGACTGGGTTGGGAGCTGGCGGGCACACGGGCATTGCAATAGGTCTTTGAATGGTGAATGTCTCCTCCAACCCAGCAGCATGGCCCAGACGTTTGTGACCGATAGTGTTATCTCAGCTGGGAACCGCCCGGCCGTAAAATCAGACCCAATGGGGGAAATAGAGTGAAGAAGATTGCGCTGCAGAGCGTCGGAATATCGGCGTTGATCGTGATGGCATTGACCGGATGTGGTGGGTCAACAGGCTCCGCTGGCACCGGCTCGCCGGAGGCTACGGCGTCGCCTACGCCCACCGTCGCCAAGCAGTACACCAACGACGAGCTCGTTGAACTGGTCAAGCAGATCAAGCCGAAGTCCGGCAAAGACCTGACCATTGCCTCCAGCGAGGAACTCGCCCAGGAGAATCCCATGAAGGCGCTCCTGAGCATGTTCACCGTAGAACCTGCTGAGTGCAAGGACCTTGCAACGCTGGGCAGCAGTGAGACCCTCGCCGGTTCAACCACGGCGGCCGGCGCGGATCTCGACTCTGAATCGGGGGTCATGACAATGGTGACGCTGACGTCCGGGCTCGAAAAGCAGAAGCTTCAGGACAGCATCGATAAAAGCGGTGCCCAGGCCGAGAAGTGCGCGAAGATGACGCTGTCCATGTCCGGTCAATCGATGAACGTCTCAACTGAAAAGTTCGACGGCATCAGCACGGTCCCCGGAACTGTGGCGTACAAGACCGAAATGTCCACAGCCAGCGGCTCGGCACAAACCACCTACATGGCCTACGCCATCAAGGATGGGGTGCTGATTTCCGCGACGGCATCCGGCAAGGGCGCTGAAGCCAACGGTGTTGCCACCGCCAGCGACCTCATGGAGCAGGCCGCAGCACTGATCAAATAGCAGTCCGTGCCGATCGGGGCCGCGACCCTCGGGGGTCGCGGCCCTTGCGGTATGCCTAAATGCTGGTGTCAGCCCTCCGGATCACAAGGACCAACGACGCCGGCACGCGCCTTGTGCGCTAGCCCCACCCGACGCTTCAGAGAAGCGCGGCTACTTTCTCCGCAGTCGTCTTGGCTGAACCTGGGTTCTAGCCGGTAACGAGATTGCCGTCCGCGATGGCGTAGGAGACGAACGGGAGCAGGGCTTTCTCGTAGACTGCGCCGCGGCTTTTCATTTCCTCCTCAGCGTTGTACGGCACCAACTTCTTACGCTCCCTCGAACCAGCCTCGCGCAGCGTTCGAAACCTCGGGTGCCGCCCGGAAAACACCCGGTTGAGCAACCCAGCCAACACCGTTGGCGATGACCTTCTGGATCTGCGGCTGGTGGTACACCGGGTATTCCTGGTCGCCGGGGCTGAAGTAGAAGATCCGGCCCTCGCCTCTGGAGAAGGTCACGCCGGAACGGAACACCTCTCCCCCGGTGAACGAGCTGATGAAGATCAGGTCGTCGGGTTCGGGGATGTCGAACAGTTCGCCGTACATCTCCTGCTGAGGGATCACGATCGGGCTCTCGATACCGGCCGCGATCGGGTGCGAAGGCTTGACCGTCCACACGAGCTCGCGTTCGCCCTCGTTGCGCCACTTCAGTGAGCAGGTGGTCCCCAACAGCCGAGTGAAGATCTTGGCGAAGTGCCCGGAGTGTAGAACCACCAGGCCCATGCCGCCGAGTACGTGCCGCTGCACCCGCTCAACCACCTCATCAGCCACTTCCCCATGCGCGATATGCCCCCACCACAGCAACACATCGGTTTGTTCAAGGACTTCCTCTGACAGGCCATGCTCCGGGTCAGCCAGCGTGGCGGTGGAGATTTCGGAGTCCGGGTAGAAGCCGCGGAGCCCTGCGGCGATGGCGCCGTGGATCCCCTCCGGGTACATCTCGCCGATTGTCGCGGGCTCGTTCCGGGCCTCATGCACGGCTTCATTCCAGACGACAATCTTCAATTTCGAATCAGTCATTTCAGAGCACCACTTCACGTTGTTCGAGGGCGGATTTGTAGCAAGCATCGAGTATCAAAGCACGGCTCAGGGCAAGCGAGCCGTCGTGGCTCCCCCACACAGTTTCGCCGCCGCGCACCGCGGCAATGAAATCGTCGACGACGGCCTGATGGGCTCGTCCGGGTTCGGCCACCACCTCGAAATCGGCGTTCTCGCCGTCCTTCTCAGTGAAGACGTGCACATCCGCAACGGGGTTCTCCGAGGCGCCGACCGAGCGTAAGTCCGCTCCGCCGTCGGTCCCGTAAACGGTGAAGTCCATCAGGTCCTTCTCGTCGCGGTAAGTAGCCCATCCCGCTTCCAGGATCAAAGTACCGCCGCCTTCCAGCCGGATGAACGCCGAAGCGAAGTCTTCCACTTCAAACTTATGGCTGGAGTTCGACGCCGTATAGCGGGCGTTGCCGCCGAGGCCTCGCGGGCCAAGTTCGGAATGGGTCGACGCCGAGACCGACACGACCTTCGGTTCCCCCAGCAAATGCAGGGAGTAGTCCAGCACGTGGACGCCGATGTCAGCCAGTGGACCACCGCCGGCGAGCTCAGGATTGGTGAACCAGCTGCCCAGCATCGGAATGCCCTGACGACGGAGCCACGACGCTTTCGCGTAGTAGGGACGTCCCAGCGTGCCGGCGTCGATCACTTCTTTGAGCGCCTGGATGTCTCCGCGGCGGCGGTGGTTGAATGCAACGTCCAGGACGCGTCCCGCCTTCCGGGCGGCGTCCACCATCGCTTGGCCTTCGACGGCGTTGCGTGCGATCGGCTTCTCGCTCAGCACATGCAGCCCCCGCCCAAGTGAAGCGATCGCGATGGGCGCGTGCAGGAAGGTGGGCACGGCGATGCTGACGGCGTCGAGGTCCTTGAGCTCGATCATGTCCTCCCAGCGGGCGAAGGCGTGAGGAATGCTGTACTCCGCCGTCAGCTGGGCCAGGAGTTCTTCTTCCATCCCGGCGACGGCGACAATTTCGACGCCGTCAATGTTGCTGTACGCCTTGAGGTGCTGCTGGCCGGCCCAACCGATGCCCACAACTCCCACCTTGAGGGTTGCGGACGGGACCTGCTGCTGAATGCTCACGTTGTTCCTGTTCTTTCTGGGGTTTCTAGGTTCGGGTTGAAAAAGGGCTAGCCTTTGACGGCGCCGGCAGTCATGCCGGACACGATGCGCTTCTGGCAGAGGAGCACCAGGATGACGAGCGGGATGGTGATGATCACCGATGCGGCGCTGATGGTGCCGAGGGGTTGGTCGAACTCGCTCGTGCCGCTGAAGAACGCAATCGCTACCGGGACGGGACGTGATTCCGGCGAGGTGGTCAGCGTGACGGCCAGGAGGAATTCGTTCCAGACCGAGATGAACACCAGGATCGCCGTCGTCGCCAGCCCCGGAACGGCCAAGGGCAGGATGACTTTCCGGAAGGCGACAAACGGTGTGGCACCGTCCATATACGCGGATTCCTCGAGCTCGCGCGGAATCTCCTTGAAGAACGACGTCAGCGTGTAGATCGCCAGCGGCAGCGCAAATGTCAGCTTCGGGATGATGAGGCCAAGCAGGGTGTCGTACAGGCCGATTTCACGCCAGATGGAGAACATCGGGGCTGCGATGGCGATGGCCGGAAACGTGGTGACCGAGAGGATCAGCGTCAGGATCATCGCCTTGCGGCGCATCTTCAACCGGGCCAGCGCATACGCGGCAAAGGATGCGAACACCAGCGCCACCGTTGTAGTCACGACGGCGATAATCACCGAGTTGCGCAAGGCCAGGAGGAACTCGGGGTTCTGGAAAACGACCAGATAGTTCTCGAGCGTCGGCTGGCTCGGGAAGAGCTCGCCTTGGGAAAGGCTCGCTCCCTTCTTAAGGGAGGTGTTGACCAGCCAGTAGAACGGGATGAGCGAGAAACCCATGACGGCCACCACGAACACCCACACCAACGGGTGCAGCTTCGCTTCCCCACGCAAGCGGCGCTTTGGTGACTTGCGCCCGGTGGTGAGTGCCGGCGTCGGGCGTTCTGCAGTCAGCGTGCTCATTGTTCCCCCTTGGCGACGTCGCGGATGTTGCCGCCGGCGAAGCGGACGTAGATGACCGAGACCACCATGACGGTGAGGAAGGTCAGGATGGACAGCGCCGAGCCTTCGCCCACGAGCCGGTTTTCGCGCAGTTGGGTGTAGGCGAGCATGGACATGGATTCGGTGCCGTTGGCGCCGCGGGTGAGGACGAACGGCAGGTCGAAGACGCGGAGGGCGTCCATGGTGCGGAAGATGGCGGCGAGGACGATTGCCGGACGCAGGAGCGGAAGGGTGATGTTCACGAAGGTCTGCCATTTGCTGGCACCGTCGAGTTCGGCGGCCTCGTACGTTTCTGCGGAGATGACCTGCAGGCCGGCCAGGATGATGAGCGCCGCGAAGGGCGTGGTCTTCCAGACGTCGGCCATTACGATCACGGCCATCGCGTAGCCATGCTCTCCGAGCCAGACGACGTCACCGCCGGGCAGCCCCAGTGTGGAAAGGACGTTGGTGACCAGGCCCATGTTGGGCTGGAACATGGTCTGCCAGGTGATGGCGCTGACCACGGTGATGATCGCGTAGGGCAGCAGAACCACGGTGCGCAGGACGGCGCGGCCCTTGAACGCGAGGTTGAGCAGCAGCGCCATGGCCGTGCCGAGGACGAGTTCCAGGCTGACGGAGAGGCCCGCGAAGAGAAACGTCTGGCCGAACGCAGCCCACCATTCGTTGCTGGTGAGCGCGGCGATGTAGTTGTCCAACCCGACAAAGCGGGACAGACCGGCGGTGCGGACGCTGTACTGGTTCAGCGAGAGCCAGATTGCGTAGCCGATGGGGACCGCGGCCACCAGAGCCATGATGACCAGTGACGGCGCGGTCATGCGGAGCGCGAGCTTGCGCTCGGCGCGGTCGCGGCCGCTTGCGCGGCTTGGCGAGATTGTTCTGGTGGTCATGATCAGAAGCTCGCCTTGGCGCTAGTGATTTCCTCGGCCATGCTCTTCACGGCGTCCTCGCTGGAGGCGGTGCCGGAGAGGACTGCGTAGACGTTCTTGTAGATCGCCTGGCTGATTTGCGGGTAGACCGGGGAGATGGGGCGCGGCTTGGCACCCTTCACGGAGGCGAGGAGTTCGGTGGCGAACGGCATCTTCTGCAGTACCGCGGCATCAGAGTAGGCAGCTTCGTTGACCGGAGCCTGCGAGTAATCCATGGCCACGTGCTTCTGCCAGTCCGGGGTGGTGGCGAAGTCGATGAACGCGACAGCCCCGGCCTGGTTGGTGGAGTGAGCCGAGATCGCCAGGTTCCAGCCGCCCAGCACGCCGGAGGCCTTGCCGCCTTCCCATGCCGGCAGCGGCGCGACCGCGAAGCTGGACGCCAGCGGTGTCGCGTTGAGCAGGCGGTATACGTGCGGCCAATTGCGTTGGTATCCGAAGTCGCCGGACTCGTAGGCGAGGCGGGCCGGGTCTTCGTTGTAGGTCAGGACGGCGCGGTCGGCAGAGCCGTCTTTGAGGCCCTTGCTCATGAAGTCGAGTACTTCTCGGGTCTCTTCGGAATCAATTTTGACGTTGCCTTGGTCATCAAGGACTTCGCCGCCTGCGCTGTAGAGCATTTCGAGGAAGTTCACTGTGAGGCCCTCGTACTGCTTGCCCTGGTAGACGAAGCCGTTGCCGGGAGCCTTGGCGGCTTCTGCGTAGAGCTGCTGCCAGGTCTCGGGCTTGGCCACCTTGTCCTTCTGGTAGTAGATCAATCCGGCGTTGGTGAAGAACGGCGAGCCCCAGTACTTGTCCTCATACTTGGTGGTTTCCACAGTGGAGGGAATGAGCCGGTCCCTGTTGGCTTCCACCAGCTTGGTCTGGTCCAGCAGCCAGCCCTGGGAGGCGAACTCGGAGGTCCGGATGACGTCCGTGATGAAGATGTCGCACTCGGTGGACTTGCCTTCGAGCCGCTGCACGATCTGCGTGCGGGCTTCATCCGTGGTGGCGCCGATTTCGGTGTACTTGGCCGTGACCTTGCCGTTCGCCTTGGTGAACGCCTCCGCCGTGCCCTTGTAGATCCCGCTCGCGTCCTTGACGCCGCAGATGTTCACGTTGCCGCTGGCATCAGCGCCCGACGCCGGGTCGGCAGCTGCCGCTTGTTCGGCGCCTTGGGGTGCGGCTCCCCCGCCGCACGCGCTGAGAAGGAGGGCTGCTGCTGCGATTGCGGTAGCCGCCAGCGCTTTTCGGTTTCGGGGCGATGCTTGGTTCTGGAGCGGGGAAGCAGGTCGGTTCAAGTCCACAAGTGGCTCCTTTGGTGGCTGTGGGCGGTAGGGTTCAGTGCGCGTTCTGGCTGTCCCGCGTCCTGAGGGTGGCTTCTTTGCCGGTGGTTCTTGTCATCCATGGAATCGATTCCAAAAGTGTTCAAAAGAATCGGCCTTGCGGCCGTGGAATCGATTCCAAAATAGTGTGACAGGGACCACTGAGGGCTGTCAACCCTCGTTATCTGGTGGAGTTCCTGATGACTAATTCGTGCGGAAGGAAGGTTCTTCCCTTGCGATGTGAGCCCTCGACGGTCATCCGGTCCAGAAGTTCAGCGAAGGCTACACGGCCCATTTCGTAGGCCGGCTGGCGGACCGTGGTCAGCTCCGGGACGCACATTTCTGCCTGGGCCGAGTCGTCGAAACCAGCGACTGCGATGTCTTGGGGAACTCTTAGTCCGGCATCGCTGAGCTCTCGGACGCAGCCGGCGGCGACTACGTCGGTGCCGCAGAAGATCGCGTCCGGAAGGTCTTCTGTTTCCAGGAGCTTCTTCGTGAGGCTGCGGCCGGCATGGAACCCGAAGTTGCCTTCACCGAGCAGGACTTGGTCGTCTTCCAAGCCCGCTTCCTTGAGTGCCTGGCGGAAGCCTTCCTCACGGAGCCGACCCGAGCGGGCTCCCCCGTGGGCGAGCATGGCCAGCTTCTTGGCACCGGTGTCGATGAGGTGCTTGGTGATGTCGTAAGCGGCCTGCCGGTCATCGATGGACACCCCAAATGCCGCCTCGGCGTCGACAATCTCGCAGACCTGGACCACGCTCATTTGCTCGGCGACCGTATTGACGTCCTCGTCCGGCATTGTCGGCGAAAAGATCACCAGCCCGTCCACGGAGCCGTTCCGCAGCATATCCACGAGCTGCTGCTCGCGATCGAGGTCTCCGTCGGTGGCTGCGATGAGGCTGACGTAACCCGAGTCGGCCGCAGCGTCGCCGACACCTCGGAAGACCTCACTGATCACGAGCGAGTCCAGGTTCTTGGCCAGGGCCAGGACGCGCATCGTGCGGTCTCTTCGGAGATCCCGCGCCGAGGCGAGAGGACGATAGCTCAACTCCATGATGGCGGCGTTGACCTTCTCCTTGGCCGCCGCACTGACAGCTGAACTCCCGTTCAAGACGCGCGACACCGTCCCCACGGACACACCCGCCGTTCTGGCGACGTCCTGAACTGTCGGCCGAGCCATTCGTTTGTCCTTCCGCGAGCAGTGCCGATGGTCCTTGCCGCCACGTCTCTGCCGTGCCCGCCGGCATTCCTCAGCTTAGCCGGAGTATGGAAAGCATTCAGGTCCGACGGTCAGTCGCAGTTCGATAGCCGGAGCCGTCACAGAAAGCTGCGCAGGGGTTTCAACTCATTGATTGCCTCGGGCCTCGCCACGGCAGGCGTTCATCGCAACTGAACATGCACCCAAAGTCACAATAAGGGGGTGAACTATTAGCCCTGAGAAAATCAAAATCAAGTAGTTTGCGTGGGCGCCGCAAACCCCGATTCAGAGATGTATTGACTGGACCATGACCCTAGGAGAGTGGTCGCGTCACGAGATCTTTTACGAGACCCAACTGACTACGGGCACATCTCTTGAGCGGGCATGATGGTGCTGTGCAGCAGGTTGCTGCACAGCCGCGTCGGTCGACTACGACTGATAGCTCGCCCTAGACTGTCCAGTCTTACAAACCGAATGCGCTCCTTTGGACCAGGTGCAGCCGAGCCCCCCTGATGGAAGGCACGATCACCGAAGTGGGAAGCCTACAAATCTTCGTCTACACACAGGAAGTCATCAGTCCCTATTGACCTTGCGGCGGGCTCGTGGATACCCGCTTTAGGAGAATGGCACGAGATGCAAGTCTTGGTTCGATACCCAGACGCTCCAGAACCTCGTCGTACACGAACACCGAACCCTTGGCTTCGTCATTCAACAAAAACTCCTTGAATCGATCTGGATGTTGTTCACAAATATATTGCAAAACAGCCCTGTACGGGGACCAATTGAGGTTATGGGTACCACCGTATTGAATACGTCCCGATTCAAGAATTTTTTGAAAAGTCTTGACACTATTCAGATTAAGATTCCGAAGAAGGTCATGAATAGCATCGGCCAGACGCCGTAAGTCAACTGGTAACTGTTCAGGACTCCAATGAGACTTGAGAGACTGGATTATGCCATTGACCAGAGTGAACTGAGCATTCGTCTGGGGAAGCGCTTCCGTTGCTTCAAGAGCGGCCATGCTTGCAATTGTCACCTCAGCCTGCTCCAAAGCAGCCTTCGCATGATGTGCGATCCGCTCCCGACGCCAGCTCACATCCTCCGCCTTATAGACCACATCGTGTGTGGCAATATTCCAAGCATGCTGCAGAAAGGTGCGAACTTGAATCTCAAACAACACTCCCTCCAGACCACTAGGCGGACCGAAGCCTTTATCCCGATATCTCACAAAAAGTCGTAAATCATCAAACCTGAAATCCGATGGTGATTTTGAGGTCACAATATGAGAGTTTGGACGCTTATATTGCAGAGGTCCGTACAGCTCAATAACGAGCTCCTCAGCCTTTCTCACATCCGAATAGTTCGGAACGATCAGCGCACATGCAAAAGCATCTTCAATCGCATACGGGTTTTTGGCACGACCGGCCTCGACCTTGAGAGCAAAACTCTCCTCCTCCTTTGGTCGACTCTCATAGTGCCAAGTTCTAGGCTTACGCGACTGAATCTCCGCATCGACTTCAAGTTTCAGGCGCTCGGCAATTCTGCGCTGCTCTCTAAAGGCCTTGCGCAGTTCGTCATCAATTTTCATTAGAGGATGAAAGGGGGAAAAGCGCAGCTTCCAATGCCTTCAGTCGTTCTCTACGTTGCGGTTCCTCAGTTGTAGCACCAAGCGTCGCCGCCTTGTACGTGGCGATATGCAAATCCAGTCCGTTCAGCGATTCGAATTCCGGGGCATCCTCAATCGCTTCATCCAACTGGTAGTTCTTAACGGCCTCCATGAACGAAACATAAGCCTTGGCAAATTCTTGAAGATCATCATCAGAAACGAGGTTTCTCGTCAGAGCGGCCCAAAGAGTGTAGAAGTTGAAGAATGGCTGCGCAGCACTTGAAACTACGGCCCATTCAGCCTCAAGTCTTGCAAGCATTCCGCGGACCCGCAAGAAGCTTTCGACAAAGGCTTCTGTATCGAATTCGCTTTCTTCGCCGCTAGGGTCATCGTGATCTGCGAATAGCTGGTCAAGGTCATCCTGACTGAAGCCCGACACATCATTGCGAAGGATGACCGCAGCCAGTTCAGCCAGATTCTGAACATCAGCCATTCGCTTCTCTTTTGCAGCGGTGCGAATCTTGAATGACTTCCATAGATCGTCTTGTGCTTCCGCTTCGAGAAAGGTTATAAGCCAACCATCAAAGCGCGCATGACGCAGCTCTTGCGGCGTTAGCTTATTTGCATTCTTATTCAGTCTCGAAAATACGTCATTAATATCAAACAAACTTGTGTCATCAAGTTCCTCGATTGTAATTCGATAATTCCACAGCAGCCGTTTGATCGACGGTGTGTTGTCAAAGTCCCTCCAACGCTTACCATTAAAATTCTGATCTCCGAAGTCCGATGCGAGGCTAAATCGACTCTGAACGAACATGAGAATCGTCAGGATCCGCTGTTTTCCGTCAACCACGTGATAAGTGGTACTGCCGGTGGAGTCATCGATTGTCTTATGGAGGAAAATAGCCGGAGATGGATAGTTACGAAAGACCGTGTCCATAAAGAATCTTCGGTCCTTCGGAGTCCAAACGCTCTTTCGCTGATAGGAAGGGTCTAGATTCAGCTGACCATTCTTATGAAGGTCCAAAAGCCAAGTGACATCGTATGTTGTTACAACCCGCTCTACTCGGCGAAGTGGCTCGTCGGCCATTGCGTCCCCTATGCCTTCGTCACATCTGCTGAAAGCCCACACATTTCATCCTGCATTGATGGGCCATGACTTCTAATGAATTCCTACTGTATCGCCTTCCAGCTTCCCCGTCGCACACATCGATCGGATTGCGACTTTCAGGGATTTGACGCGTACAGTCACCGTCTTCGGAGGTTGGCAATGCTGGAACTCCCGGAGATCGTTGCAAGCTCGGCTGCGGAACGACGCGTGCTGCTTCGAAGATTCGGCCTCTGGCCGGAAGTTTGCATACCTTGGCGAGTTGGTGTTGCCGTCAGGAGGAAGCTGAAGTCATCAAATCGCATTGAAACGAGAAGCGCCGTTGAGTCTGCGCCAGTCGTCTGCTCAGTCAGTGTATGTGTGAGCCCGCCTGACGACGGTGCCGCTAACTAGGGATGAGTTAATTAGGGATGAGTGATTTAGCCCACGAGTGGCCCAGACTAGGCTGCCAGGGGCGCCATCGAGCTTTCGCCTTGGGTTAGGACGCTGACCGCAATGAGTTCGACCGACACTTCGATAGAGCCAAGGCAGGCTGGCACCGGTGGTGGCAGGGGACCTCAAGCACGTACGAGCGTGGCTGCGCTCGTGTCCATGACGATTCTCTCTCGATCCGTCACGTTTGACGAACATGAGACCGGCCTGAGCAAAGTGCATGTTGAAGGCGGCTTTCAAGCCTCAAACCTCACCGGGACTGTCTTTTTCCTCTTCGTAGTCGGTGATTCGTGTTGCTTCGAGGCCGGCTTGTCTAGCCCGGTAAATCATGCCGTAGTCGGTGGTGACTATCCTGACGCGTTTCGCATAAGGGCTGATGGCGGCGGCTCTATCAATAATTTCAAGATCGGCATCCGGGTTTGACGACTGATGCAGAGGCTGTTCAAGTACAGTCAGGTGGATGTCTGAGGACGCGAATTGATTGGCAATCTTCTGCTTTCTTAACAAGATCCTCTGGCCAGGAGCGGAAGCCTTCGCCTCGAGAAACTTGAGCGCCAATGAAGCGCGACGCCTGATGGGCAGGCCACCCTTGGGAGGATTAGCGCGATTTCGTTTATGGCCGTCGAGCTCGTCAACGACCTTCATAGGAACAGCAACCACCAAGGGAACAGTTGCACTCTCACCAAGCACCTGATTCAGATCTACTTGGAGCGGGTCCGCATAGTACTTCAACCAGACGTTGGTATCGAGTATGACAGCAACCGCATTACCATGGTCCCATTTCAGCTGCTCTGCGGAGATGCGCTCTCGGGCAGCCTCCAACCGCCGCACGCACTGCGCAAGTTCACCGTCTACAAGGCGCCGAAGGGTCACCGTCGACACGCTTGAGGGATCAAGTGACAGCAACATCGAATAGAGGTTCGTAGCCACGAGCCGTTCAATCTCATCATTGCTGAGAGCGCTTGTGAGCTGGTAGATCTGGTCGCCGGCCCATTCCAGGTAGCGGTTATAACGGTCTATTGCGTGCCCTCCAGCACCTCTCGCGTTTTCGGCTTCCATCACAGCGTGGGAGAGGCTGCTAAGCGCCGCTTTGGGGGACGCGCCAATGGCCAGCTTGATCACAACAGAATCCTTTGTTCGCTAAGTCACTAGGTCTTCAATGCCAGCGGCCCCTAGCCCCCGCTTGGATGAACGCCGCTAGTGTGGCCATGCCGCATGGGGACGGGATGACAGTTGACCATAACGCCTCGATGCCTCATCAAGAAATACTCCGGCCTCGTGTACAACAGTAGCCAGCACAGGCAAAGAAATCCTGCTTTCCGAGTATGAGTGAGGCGCTGCGCCCTCACTAGTCCTGTTGTGTTCATTGAAGTACCTCGAAGCCCATTGCTTACTGTGGGCAAAGCCGCTGCACAGCTGCCACGCGTTGAACCAGGTGGTCATGGCTCCTTGATGAGCAAATTCTATAGACTTTAGGATGTCTCCCGACCCGATTGGAGACCACAGTTTGCTCGCAGGGAAGCCGTCGAGCGAAAGGCCAACCTCCGCAGCTATCGTTCGTAGATCTTCATACCCGATGCTTGCCCTCGAAGCGAACGACTTCGACCATTCATGTTGAAACCCTTTGAATAGCTTCACGTCGCCGCTCCAGTATTGAATGCACCTCTTTATCCTGGCTCGACGCGACTGCGGGGCCAGCAGCCACAAGGCTTGACTCGTCGATTCCAAGTGGGCACGAACCAGAGCATAGGGACCGTGCAGGGGCGCCGAAACATCGTAGCCGTCCTCGGTTTCTACGACGACCATCGCCTGGAGAGTGTCGGAAATATGTGTTGCAGTTCGCAAGAGTTCCAGGACTAGGCGTGAAAGCGCATAATCGCCAAGAACTCGATCGTCTTCCTCCAGCACACTGCCCGCTTGAAGTTGAGGAAAGGTCCTCAACGTCTTCGCAATCTCCTGATCGTGCTCAAAGCGCGACAGAAGCAAACCACGGCTGTCGGCCGACAGGGGCTTTCCATCAAGCAGGAGCGACCCTTTGGCACGTGACCCAGCCGGCCTATGAGTCATAGATGGTCCCCTTACTCAGTTGTCCAGTCCAGCCTAGTCTCTACGAGTCGCGTGCCAGCAGTGCACAAGGGACCCGTCGTACCCTCGCCCCGCCCCGCCCCGTGAAAATAACACGGCAAGGGCGGCACGTTCCGTCCCAATCGCTGTTTCTACGTCTCGCTGGCACAGAACAGTGGATTAGGCCTAGTAGGCTTGGAGATGGGCTCAGAGCGCACAACATGGTATCCAATCCTGAGTTCCAAGCGATTGATCGAAGCAGAAACTGGAGTCCTTGTGTCGGTTCAGGCAGTAGCTGCCCTGCGGGTCGATGCTGCCTCTCCCGCACTCCCTGAGACTCAAGCAGTAATTGCTTCAGTAGGTCAGTGGTGGGCCGCCAAAGCGCGACTGGCCGGCATTGGGGGCCCCTGGAGTGATGTTACGTACGCATTGAGCGCCAGGCCGCCAGGCAAGATCTCAGCTGTCGAACCGTTGGCTGATGTAGGGGCCGAAACTTCAGCGGAAAAACTGGGACGTCTTTATGTCGAGTCGCTTGCTATTGTTGAGCGCTCCAGAGACGGTAAGCACTACACTCCAACGTTTCTTGCCGATCGTTTATGGGAGATGACAAGAGCATCCTTAGGGCTCACTAGGGGACGTGACCGCCGTCTCCCGGGCCTTGTCCGCGACCCAGCATGCGGCGCCGGTGCTTTGCTTCTTCCTCCGCTCCGGGAGCATCTTCGAGCCACATACAAAGATGATCCAGCGATCACCCTTCGGGGATTGGGCTTGCTGATCCAGGGAATCGACATGGACCCGTGGTCTGCTTGGATCACGAATGTCATTCTTGGCGCTGAAATGCTCCCCACCCTGGCCAGGGTGCCCGAGGCGCTGCGGCTACCAATCCCCTTGATAGCCACGTGCGGTGACGGTTTGGCTGCCGTAGACGTGAAGGCGCGAGCGACGATTATGAATCCTCCGTACGGTCGCCTGCGGCTCACCGAAGACACAAGGGCTGACTTTGCGCATGTTCTATATGGGCACGCAAATATCTATGGCATGTTCATGGCCTCCGGAGCCGACGGCACTACAAATGATGGCGTACTGTCCTGCCTTGTTCCCACCAGCTTCACCGCTGGTCGGTACTTTCATAAATTGCGTGGATATCTGGCGGAGACAATGCCCATGCACTCTATCAACTTCGTTGACGGGCGAAACGGGATCTTCAACGGCGTCCTGCAAGAAACTTGCTTAGTTACGTTCAGACGCCGAGCGGCCCGACGAGTTAAGATCACTCGGTCCAATGGGCAGGTGGAGTACGTCGCAGAGATTCCCGTCCCAAAAGGGCAAGGGCTTTGGTTACTCCCCCGGGAACCACGCGATGCAGCCTTGGCCGCATCGGCCGGTAAGATGCCGTTGACTATAGAAAAAGCTGGCTGGCACGCCTCGACAGGACCTCTGGTGTGGAACCGCAGAAAGAACGACCTCCATGTAAATCCGGGGAAGAACCGCGCAATGGTTCTCTGGGGTGCCGATATAGACGGTGGAAGGGTCCATCGCAACCCCGCTCGGGACAGTCTCCGGTACCTTTCGCTAACCGTTAAGTCTGACCTGAACGTAATGGTCCTCGATACGCCAGCAGTGCTAGTGCAGCGAACCACAGCACCAGAACAAGAACGACGCGTTGTGGCCGCCGATCTCAGCCAGGAGATGTTGGATTCTCTTGGCGGCCGTGTCGTCATCGAAAATCACGTAAACGTTCTACGACCCACAACCGAAAAGCCTTTGGTGTCCCGGTCCACGCTGGCGCGAGTCCTACAGACGAAGACCTTCGACAGGCTTATGCGCTGCATTTCCGGTTCGGTTGCCGTCAGCTCCTACGAAATCGATTCCCTCCCCTTGCCCAACGCTGCGGTTCTTGCCTCTTGGGAAGGTCTTTCCGGGGCTGCACTAGAGAGCGCTGTCACAAAGGCTTACACTCCAGGAGTCGCACAATGACCACCACGCCACCCCTTCTACCAGTAGTCCCGATTGAGCTTTGCATCCACCGGCTGGAAATGGTCTTTCCAGCCGAAGCCATGCCTGGCTTCCTTCGTGGCCAAATGGCAGGCACGGCAGTAGCTGCGCTTATTTGGGCAGGATGTGTTGCGCCAACAGACACTGATGAACTAACACCTGAGCTCCCCTTCGCTCGCCCATCCACTGTTCTTTGGATGAACGATGAGCTTCTTAATATCACGGACGATGGCCGACGGCGTCAGTGGTACACAATTTCGAGAAGCACAAAGAAGCGAACGCACGCGCTCATGGCTTCATGGGACATCGGTGTGACGCAGTGGTACGCCGACACCTCCAGGGAGCCTCTCAGGGACGACATTTTCGGCCCATGGGCAGAGCTCGGCGCTATATATGACGGCGCGTACTTAATGGACACGACATCCCCGGGACCGCGTTGGCTTCTTCGCCGCAGTTTTGCCAGACTCTTTGATCCTGACCTTCAGGGGGCAGAACTTCAGAGCGCTGTCGATGACTGGATCCAAACGCATATGTCGTCCTCGGGTCGTCTGCGCGCCAGCTTGGCGAATGCCCGTGCTCGAGCCACACTCAGCTTGCCCGTTCGAATGCCTGACGGGACTATCCGAGACCTTGCACCCGGTCGATCATCTGAAATCATTCAGGGTGTAGTCGAAGGATGGGCCCAAATACGTCTGAAGGAACCCGCTGTCCTCGCCATAAGCGAGCCAGGCAACAAATTTCATACCGGCGACGCTGCCCTCTTCGCCGCGGCTGGCATCAGCCTCGACGTAAGTAAACTCTTGCCCGATGTTCTGATCGTAGACATGGACACCGACCCACTAGACATTTGGGTTATTGAAGTTGTGGCCACAGACGGACCAATCAATGAACGCCGGAAACGAAAACTTGTCGAATGGGCCGAAAAGGAAGGTCTCCCGCCCGAGAATCTTCGCTATCTGACTGCATTCCTATCAAGAAACCATTCAACCGCCAAGAAGCTCATTCCTTCCTTGGCCGTGGGAACTCATGCTTGGTTCCTGGACGAACCGGAGGCTGAGCTGTCCTGGGCTCACATCGAGTCAACCGTTCCCAACAACGTAGTCCCACTAACCAACTAACGCGCCGACCTATCAGTAGTTCGGGACGTGCCCTTGAGCAGACTATGCTCAAGTTAAGGGACTAATCGATCGCTTCAAGAAATCTGCTGCCAGCTCGATAGGCACCCAAGTAGATAATCTACCGAGCGAGGCAGCAGATACGGTCGACATGGGAGCCTCTGAGGTCATTCCACGCGTGGACGTCTACCGCGGAACGATGGAGCCAGACCCGACCGACGCAAAGCACGGCTCCCTGATCCCCGAAAGCCTGAGTCCCTCAGAGGGACCTTTAGGTCCGGAATTCTGCCCCTGAACGAATGGCGATATATGACGAGCGTGCTCAAACTGGATTAGAGGCAATAGGTCTATCACTTTCCGCTTCACGCGGGAGGTACGGACGCTATATGGAGCTCGTCGCAGATCTGGCGGTCAACGGCAAGCCAGTACGGGCACACGAGGTCCGCGAGGGATGTCGATGCCCTCTTCTGCCTCGGAGGTGCGAAGTCCAGATCCCGACGCACGCCCAGGCCACTCATGAGGGTCCAACAGGGAGGTGCCATCTCATGGTGTCCCGAACCTTCAATTTCAGACATTCAGGCTTTGTAAGGCCAAGCTCAGCCTCCTCCGAAAATTCTCCTGCTGCCCGTTACTCGGAAACGGTATCCGATCGTTGATGAATCGCTCTCCGATGCGCGACTTGGTTCCTGCGCTTAGCCCATCGTGCACAGTCGCTTTCAAAGGAATAGCCACGAAGTCGTTATGTCCGATGATGTTCAGCCGATCTAGCAGGTCCTCCTGCGCGGCGCGGATGGCCCGTATTCGATGCGAGGATCCGTTTAGCGGGATTCGTCCCTCCACTGCATCGACCAATAGATAGCCATCGTCAGCAAAACGACGTAATAGCGTCGGCTTGATCGCTCTCATATGAGCTGCGCTAACAGTCTGCAGCTCTGGATAGAGAACCTTAAGCAGCTGCAAGAATAGGTAGTCGTGCCCGATGCTCTCCGGGTAGTAGAAGTACCTGGCCTCTGGTGGAGGTGCTTCGCCAATAAATAGCACACCACAACTCAGCGGGATGTGAGCCAACCATGCCGCTCGCCGTCTCGCCAGATCTGGATCTGGGTGGTTTCCGGTGGGGTCGAACTCGATCATAGTCTCAGTGCCCATGACAGCAGGTTAGTTCGAAAGCTCCTGGTCAAGGTGTCTATGAAGTCCACGCCGGTGAATCGTCCAATTCCTTTGGTTTTGACGTCGCGACCACTTTCTTCCCCTGCGAACCCGCACCCGGGTGTGTACACCTAACTGACTGCCTTGTGACCCTGTCCAAAAGCATGCTGTATCGATGGACAGTCAGGACAGTTTTCGATGCGGCCTGCCGCCGCGTCGCTATCGGGAGGTTGACCGGCCCCTTCGCCGAGAACAAGGCATATGTCGTGCAAGAGCCGGCGTACTTCATCAAATGAAATCAAAACGGCAAGTCTTAGTCGGGGACGGCATGTCGCGATCTGATGCGTCGTCCTCGCCATTTACCAACGAGATCATTCGGACCAACGACGATGTCTCCGACGCTCAGCGGACACGGCGGGACGGCTGAAGTTGTATCTGACACGATGGCAATCCTACGGACCGTTCAAGGCACACAGGGAGTAAGCGAAGTCGGCGCTTGCCCACCCAGATCGTCGGCCCAAAAGCCAGCACAGTTACTTTGCACGACTGGAACGAAGAGGCGGGCCGCACTGTGGCGACCCAGCCAAGCAGATCACCTTTGGTATCCCAAACCCCCACCTCCCCACCCACCCCCTTGACTCCCACCCCCACCTTCCCTAAACTTTTCATAAAGCAGAATCTAAATTCCACAAAGCGGAAACTGAGGCCAAGCACCAATGCCCAGCCGAAGCACAGAGGAAGATAGATCCAAGCCCCCTCCTCGGAAGGACCTACGATGACGTACACAGTGAACTGCTCCATCCTCCTGACGGAGCTGCCCTTGCTCGAGCGCCCCGCCGCCGCGAAGGCAGCCGGTTTTGACGCCGTCGAGTTCTGGTGGCCCTTCGAGACCTCGGTCCCCACCGACGCACAAGTAACCGAGTTTGAAACAGCCATCAAGGACGCCGGCGTTCAGCTCACGGGCCTGAACTTTAACGCCGGCAACATGCCCGGCGGCGACCGCGGCCTGGTTTCCTGGAAGGGACGTTGCTCCGAGTTCAAGGACAACATCGACGTCGTAGCCGGCATCGGTGAGCGCCTCGGCTGCAAGGCCTTCAACGCCCTCTACGGCAACCGCCAGGACGAGTTCACCCCTGAAGAGCAGGACGAACTCGCCGCCAAGAACCTCGCCGCAGCAGCAGAGGGCGTCGCCCGGATCGGCGGCACCGTCCTCCTCGAACCGGTCAGCGGCGCACCCAAGTACCCGCTCCTCACCGCCGAAGACGCACTCAAGGTCATCGCCCGCGTCAAGGCAGAATCCGGCGCACAGAACATCAAGCTCCTCGCCGACTTCTACCACCTTGCAGTCAACGGCGACGACGTCGAATCCGTCATCGAGAACCACGCCAAGGACTTCGGCCACATCCAGATCGCCGACAACCCCGGCCGCGGCGCCCCCGGAACCGGGACCCTCCCCCTCGGCGAATGGATCGCCCGCAGCCGCGAACTCGGCTACGACGGCTACATCGGCCTCGAGTACAAGGAACCGCAGGAATCGGCATTCAGCTGGGCCATCCGCCAGCGCGCCAACGCCAACTAAGCACCGCGCACCCAACTAAGTAGCAGATCAGGGCGTTCTGAGAGCTGAGAACGACGCGAACTGCGACCTAGTTGGGTAAGCACACCCGGGTTAAAACACACACAGACTTCCCCAGAAAGAGAACCACAATGAGCAACGTTGCAGTCATCGGACTCGGAATCATGGGCCTCCCCATGGCCATCAACCTCGTCAAGGCCGGCCACACGGTCACCGGTTTCAACCGCAGCCAGGACAAGATCGACAAGCTCGTCTCCGAGGGCGGCCAGGGTGCCACGAGCATCGCGGACGCTGTCAAGGACGCCGACGTCGTCATCACCATGGTCCCGGACTCCCCCGATGTTGAGGGTGTAGTCAGCGGCAAGGACGGCGTCTTCGCCAACGCGAAGAAGGGCACCATCTGGATCGACGCATCCAGCATCCGCCCGGACGTCGCCAAGCGCCTCTCCGAGGATGCCGTCGCAGCAGGCATCCGTCCGCTCGACGCCCCGGTGAGTGGTGGCGAACAGGGCGCCATCGACGCCGTCCTGTCTATCATGGTCGGCGGCTCCGCGGAGGACTTCGAGGCAGCACAGGATGTCCTCAACGCAGTGGGCAAAACCATCGTCCACGTCGGCCCGTCCGGCTCTGGCCAGACCGTCAAGGCTGCAAACCAGCTGATCGTAGCCGTCAACATCCAGGTTCTCGGCGAGGCCATCGCCTTCCTCGAGGCCTACGGCGTAGACACCGACGCAGCACTGAAGGTCCTCGGCGGCGGCTTGGCCGGCTCCAAGGTCCTGGACCAGAAGGGTCAGAAGATGCTCGACCGCAACTTCGACCCCGGATTCCGCCTGGCCCTCCACCACAAGGACCTCGGCATCGTCACCTCCGCGGCCCGCGAAGCCAACGTCGCTGTCCCGCTCGGCGCAGTCGTCGCCCAGCTCGTCGCCGCAACCGTCAACCAGGGCGACGGCGGCCTCGACCACTCGGGCCTCTTCAAGCAGGTCCTCCAGCTCAGCGGCCGGAAGTAAGCACCCCGGCAAAAGCCAGCAAAGCAACACAAGCAGGGAACCCGCCGTCGTACTTACACGACGGCGGCTCCCTCACCACACCCAAAAACACCACAGACTTCGCCCGCAAGGGCAAAAAACAAGGAGTACACCATGGCTAAGATGCGCACCGTTGATGCGGCAGTCGCCATCCTGGAAAAGGAAGGCGCCACCGAGGCTTTCGGCCTGCCAGGCGCAGCGATCAACCCCTTCTATTCCGCAATGCGTGCCCACGGCGGCATCCGCCACACGCTGGCCCGCCACGTTGAAGGCGCCAGCCACATGGCCGACGGTTACAGCCGCGCAGCTGATGGCAACATCGGCATCTGCATCGGCACGTCGGGCCCCGCAGGCACGGACATGATCACTGGCCTGTACGCAGCCCAGGCCGATTCGATCCCCATGCTCTGCATCACTGGCCAGGCACCGGTAGCCAAGCTGCACAAGGAAGACTTTCAGGCTGTGGACATCGAGTCCATTGCCAAGCCGTTGACCAAGTTCGCCATGACCATTCTGGAACCGGGCCAGGTTCCCGGCGCGTTCCAGAAGGCTTTCCAGCTGATGCGCTCAGGTCGCCCGGGCCCGGTTCTGCTGGACCTGCCCATCGATGTTCAGATGGCCGAGATCGAGTTCGACATCGACGCCTACGAGCCCTTGCCGGTGGAGAAGCCCAAGGCTTCCCGCAAGCAGCTGGAAAAGGCCTTGGACATGCTGACTTCGGCCCAGCACCCGCTGATCGTTGCCGGTGGCGGCATCATCAACGCCGGCGCTTCGGCCCAGCTGGTTGAGCTGGCCGAGATCCTGAACGTTCCGGTTATCCCCACGCTGATGGGTTGGGGCGCTATCCCGGACGACCACCAGCTGATGGCCGGCATGGTTGGCCTGCAGACCTCGCACCGCTACGGCAACGAGACGTTCCTGCAGAGCGACTTCGTGATCGGCATCGGCAACCGTTGGGCCAACCGCCACACCGGCGGCCTGGACACCTACACGGCCGGCCGTAAGTTCGTGCACATCGACATCGAGCCGACGCAGATCGGTCGCGTATTCTCCCCGGACTTGGGCATTGCGTCCGACGCCGGTGCGGCGCTGGACGGTCTGTTGGAGCTGGCTCGCGAACGCCAGGCTGCAAAGACCCTGCCGGACTACTCGGGTTGGGTTGCCGAGTGCCAGGAGCGCAAGGGTTCCCTGCACCGCAAGACCAACTTCGACAACGTGCCCATCAAGCCGCAGCGCGTTTACCAGGAGATGAACAAAGCCTTCGGCCGCGACACTACCTACGTGTCCACCATTGGCCTGTCGCAGATCGCCGGCGCACAGATGCTGCACGTGTTCGGTGCCCGCAAGTGGATCAACGCAGGCCAGGCCGGACCGCTGGGCTGGACCGCTCCCGCAGCCCTGGGCGTTGTTCGTGGAACCCCGGATGCCACCGTTGTTGCCCTGTCCGGTGACTACGACTTCCAGTTCATGATCGAGGAACTGGCCGTTGGCGCACAGTTCAACCTGCCGTACATCCACGTTGTGGTGAACAACAGCTACCTGGGCCTGATCCGTCAGAGCCAGCGCGGCTTCAACATGGAACAGAACGTTTCCCTGGCCTTCGAGAACATCAACTCCCCGGAGACCAACGGCTACGGCGTGGACCACATCAAGGTTGCCGAAGGCTTGGGCTGCAAGGCCATCCGCGTTGAGGACCCCAACGATCTGCCGGCCGCTTTCGACAAGGCCAAGGCACTCATGGGCGAGTTCAAGGTTCCCGTGGTGGTTGAAGTGATCCTGGAAAAGATCACCAACATCTCCATGGGCGTTGAGATCAACGGCGTGAACGAGTTCGAAGAGTTGGCAGAAACCGCGGCGGACGCACCCACCGCGATCCTGACCAAAGCGTAAAGAGAATAAGTAAGGAGGCACCGGAATGCGTGTTGTCATCGCCCCGGACAAATTCAAGGGCTCGCTGTCCGCGCCCGACGTCGCCAAGCACCTGGCAACAGGACTGCAGGCGGGGTTCGGCAAAGGCATAGAAGCAACACGCATTCCGGTGGCCGACGGCGGCGAAGGAACCATCGACGCCGCCATCGGCTCCGGCTTCACCCGCCGGACCACCACCGTCACCGGCCCGCTCGGCGAGCCAGTGAAGGCAGACTTCGCGGTGCGCGACCAGGAAGCTGTCATCGAAATGGCGGCAGCTTCCGGTCTCGCCCTCCTCCCGGACGGCCCCACTTCCCAGACGGCCAAGACCGCAACCAGCATCGGCACGGGTGAACTCATCCGGGCCGCGCTGGACCTCGGCTGCCGCAAGATCATCCTGGGTGTGGGCGGCAGCGCCAACACCGACGCCGGCGCGGGAGTCCTGCAGGGCCTCGGCGCGGTCTTCTTGGACAAGAACGGCAACGAGCTCCCCGGAGGCGGCGCGGCCCTCGCAGAAATAGACAGCATCGACTTCTCCAACTTCGACGTCCGCGTCGAGGCAACGGAGTTCGTGTTGGCGTCCGACGTCGACAATCCCCTTTTGGGGGCAAGCGGAGCCCCAGCCATCTTCGGTCCACAGAAGGGCGCGACGCCGGACGACGTCGCCGAACTCGACAAAGCAGCAAGCCACTTCGTTGACGTGCTCGCGGCAACCACAGGCCAGCACGCCAAGTACGCCGCCAAGGCAGAAGGCGCCGGAGCAGCGGGCGGCGTTGGCTACATTGCCATCGCGGCACTGAAGGCAGAGCGGCGGCCGGGTATCGACGTCGTGCTTGAATTCACTGAACTCGAGAAGAGGCTCAAGGGCGCCGATCTGGTGATCACCGGAGAAGGCAGCCTTGACGAGCAAAGCCTGCTCGGCAAGACGCCCATGGGCGTCTCCCGCGCGGCACAAAGGAACGGGGTTCCCGTGATCGCGGTGTGCGGTCGGAGTACCCTGAGCCGGGAACAACTCACGGATGCCGGCTTCCACACGGTCCATGCACTGACCGATCTGGAAAAAGATGTCCAAAAATGTATCGCTGAAGCAGGTCCGTTGCTTGAACAATTAGGTAAGCACATAGGCGTGTACCTGGCGGAACGGACCGAAAACAAGGAGTACCTCAATGTCTGAAGCAATCGGCGCCTATGACCTCGTTATCCGGGGCCAGCGCATCCTGACCACCGCCGGCCTCGCAGCCCGCGAAGTTGGTATCCGCGACGGCATCATCGTCGCAATCGAACCCTTGGGCAACGGCCTGACGGGCAACGAGGTCATCGAACTCGCAGACGACGAAACCCTCATCCCCGGCCTGGTGGACACCCACGTCCACGTCAACGAGCCCGGCCGCACCGAGTGGGAAGGCTTCGCCTCCGCCACCCGCGCCGCAGCTGCAGGTGGCGTGACCACCATCATCGACATGCCGCTGAACAGCATCCCGCCCACTACCACCGTGGACGGCCTGGAGCAGAAGCGCGTTGTCGCCAAGGACCAGGCGTTCGTGGACGTCGGATTCTGGGGCGGCGCCATCCCGGGCAACAAGAGCGACCTCCGCCCGCTCCACGACGAAGGCGTTTTCGGCTTCAAGTGCTTCCTCCTGCACTCCGGCGTGGACGAGTTCCCGCACCTGGACGCGGATGAGATGGAAGAGGACATGAAGGAACTCAAGTCCTTCGACTCCCTCATGATCGTGCACGCAGAGGACTCCCACGCTATTGACCGCGCCCCGCACCCCGGCGGCGACCACTACGAAACCTTCCTCGCCTCCCGCCCCCGCGGTGCCGAGAACAAGGCCATCGCAGAGGTCATCGAACGTGCCCGCTGGACCGGCGCCCGCGCCCACATCCTGCACCTCTCCTCCTCGGACGCGCTGCCCATGATCGCCTCAGCAAAGCGCGACGGCGTCAACCTCACCGTTGAGACGTGCCCGCACTACCTGACGCTCATGGCCGAAGAAATCCCCGACGGCGCCACGGCCTACAAGTGCTGCCCGCCCATCCGTGAGGCCTCCAACCGCGAGCTCCTGTGGAAGGGCCTGCAGGACGGCACCATCGACTGCATCGTCTCGGACCACTCCCCCTCCACACTGGATCTGAAGGACCTGGAAAACGGCGACTTCGCAGTGGCATGGGGCGGCGTTTCCTCGCTGCAGCTGGGCCTGTCCCTCATTTGGACCGAAGCCCGGCACCGTGGCATCCCGCTGGAGCAGGTCGTGTCCTGGATGGCTGAGAAGCCCGCCGCCTTGGCCCGCCTGCACAACAAGGGCCAGCTCGCCTTGGGCTACGACGCCGACTTCTCCATCTTCGCTCCGGACGAAGCCTTCGTTGTGGACGTCACCAAGCTCAAGCACAAGAACCCGATCACGCCGTACGACGGCCGTCCCCTGGCCGGCGTCGTCCGCAAGACCTACCTGCGCGGCACCCCGATCGACGGCCAGAACCCCGGCGGCAAGCTGCTCCGCCGCGGCAACGTTTAGGTCAACCGTCATGGCAGTCAATGCCTACGGGCCGCCGCCGTCGCGAGGACCCGCAGCACGCGGCCTCACAACCCGCGGTTCCTCCGCGGGGCGGCGGAATGGCCTGAATGATCGGAACGGCCTGACCGCACACGGTCTTGCGCTCTGGGTCAACCCGGCCGAGGGCGACGAGATCGATCCCGCAGTCTGGGAGCGGGCCGCACGCCTTGTGCTGGCCCGCGCCATGAAACTTGCCCCGGAGGCGGAAGTCCGCATCTGGCCCGCCACCGGGGCAGAGCACTCCGGCGTCGGCGACACTTCCTGGGGCGGCACTCCGCAGGAAGCCGCCGACGCCGGTACCAACGGTCCGAGCGCAGGTACCGTCTCACTCGCCGATGCCCTGGCGGAGGCCCGTTTGGAGGCCCGTGCCCGTGGAGGTGCACCCTCGAACGGACAATTCACCAGCGCACGCGAGGGTGAATTGTCCGTTGGCGGGGGCCAGGCCGCATCTGGCGACAGCACCGCCGTCGAGCCCGTAACGTTGGCGAGCCGACGCAGCCAACTTGCGGTGGACCTCGCCGCTGAAGTAGTGCTGCTGGACGGCGAGCCGGTTTCCTTTACTGGCATGGAATACAAGCTGCTGCGCTACCTCGTGGTCAACTGCTCACGGGCCATCAGTCGTGAAGAATTGCAACGTTTTCTGGAGTCATTTGACCTCCCCGGCGCGGCATTTCGCTCGATCGACGTTTATGTTGGAAGGGTGCGGCGGAAGCTAGGCTCCGCCCGACACACCGTCGCCACCGTCCGTGGTGGCGGCTACCAGTTCGTGCCAGGGCCCTATGCCACAGTGCGCGGACCTGCGGAATACAGCATCTAAGTTCGCTGTTGTAAAAGATCAACGCCCGCAATTTGCATGACCGCTGTTGTTTGAAATGAAGGCCGGCTGTTTGCCGGTGAAACGTAAAGGATCGCCATGACCCAGAAACTCCTCGTCGGAACGCAAGCACCTGATTTCGCGCTTCTCGACGCCGACGGCACCAAGGTCTCGCTGTCCGATTACCGCGGACGCAACGTCATTGTGTACTTCTACCCGAAGGCAGCCACCCCCGGCTGCACCACCGAGGCTTGCGACTTCCGCGACAACCTCGCCAGCCTGCAGGGCAAGGGCTACGACGTCATCGGGATCTCCCCGGACGGCCCGGAGGACCTCGCAAAGTTCACCGGTGAATTCGCTTTGACCTTCCCGCTGCTCTCAGACGAAGACCACTCCGTGGCCCTCGCCTACGGAGCTTGGGGCGAGAAGCTGGTTGACGGCGAAATCGTGGAAGGACTGGTCCGCTCCACTGTTGTCCTCGACGGCGAAGGCACCGTGAAGCTCACCCAGTACCAGGTTTCCGCGCAGGGCCACGTCCAGGCGCTTAAGGAAGAGCTGGGCGTCTAACCATCTCTCACATCCCGCGTGCTTGAGGGAAACCCTCTCTCACATAACTGCACAAATCGTGTAACGCCCGCTCACTTCTGTGAGCGGGCGTTTCATGTGTCGTGACTAAACGTGACAAAACTTCGGCAGCAGTAGTTAATGGAGCCATGGTCTCTTCCCCACCCGTGCGCCACGCTGTCGTCGTCGAAGATGACGCTGACATCCGCGGCCTCCTCGTCCTCGTCCTCGAGCAGCTCGATTTCGTGGTGACGGAAGCGCCGGACGGTCTCTCCGGCGTCGAAGCTGTCCGCAGAACCAACGCTGAACTGGTGACGCTGGACATCAACCTCCCGGACATCGATGGCATGGAAGTCTGCCGCCGCCTTCGCGAGTTTTCCGACGCTTATATCCTGATGCTCACCGCCCGGGCCGACGAGATCGACCGGCTCAACGGCCTGGACACCGGAGCGGACGACTACATCAACAAACCGTTCAGCCCCAAGGAACTCCAGGCGCGCATCCGTGCCCTGTTCCGCCGCCCGCGCACGCCCGCCACCCCCGAGGACACCGGCCAGAGCGACGAACTCGCCCGGGCGGCAGTGGTTCAGAAAAGCCTCCTCCCGCGCGAAACGGTCCGCCTCAGCGGTTACGACGTCGCTGGCGCCTTCCGCCCATCGCGCAGCGTGGGTGGGGACTTCTACGACTGGTACCAAACCCGCGACGGCATGCATCTCACCTTCGCCGACGCCATGGGCAAGGGCATGGGTGCCGCGCTCATTGCAGCAACAGTCCGGGCCGTGATGCGTTCAGTAGCGGACACCCCTGCCATCGACGCAGCTTTCGGTTCAGCCAGCGCCACCATTACCTCTGACCTGGACCAGTCCGGCTCTTTCGTCACCATGTTCCACGCGCGGCTGGACAGCGCCTCAGGCACACTCAGTTATATCGACGCCGGCCATGGGCTTGCGCTGCACGTTCCCGCTGAGGGGGCGGCGCGGAGGCTGGTCTCAGCTGGACCGCCCGTCGGCATCCTGGAAAACCAATTGTGGCCCGCTTCGGAACTGGACCTGGAACCGGGCGATTCCCTGGTGATCGTCAGCGACGGCGTGCTCGACGCCCACAATTCCCTGGAAGATTTCCAACGGAACGTGGAGAAGGTGGCACGTAACGGTGCTACTTCGGACGATGTGTGCGCCGCCCTGCTCGAGCTGGCACCAGCAGCCACCGCCGAAGATGACGTGACCGCCGTCGTCGTACGCCGAAAATCAAACTCAGGTCTGTAAACCGCAAAAAGGGGGGATTTGTGACACGTTTCTGGACTCGGCTGATCGTTGTGCTGACGGTCATTCTGGGCGTCAACTATGTGGCGTGGCGTTGGATGGCGTCGCTGAACTGGGAGGCGTGGTGGATCGCCGTTCCGTTGGTGATTGCCGAGACGTACAGCCTGATCGACGTCATGTTGTTCGGCCTGACCGTATGGAACATCAAATACCGGAAACCACCGCCCCCTGCCCCGGCCGACGCAACTGTGGACGTCTTCATCACCACCTACAACGAGCCGTTGGACCTGGTGATGACCACGGCCATGGCGGCCAAGGACATCCACTGGCCGCACAGCACCTGGATCCTCGACGACGGCGATCGCCCGGAGATGCGCGAACTCGCCGAGTCGAACGGGATCGGCTACGTGACGCGTGGCGCGGACTGGACACCGGATATGCCGCGGCACGCCAAGGCTGGCAACCTGAACAACGCACTCATGGTCACCTCGGGCGAGTACCTGTTGATTCTCGACGCCGACCAGATCCCCGAGCCGGACATCCTGGACAAGACGCTGGGCTACTTCAATGATGACCAGGTGGCGCTCGTCCAGACCCCGCAGTACTTCATCAACGTCCCCGCCGACGACCCCCTGGGCAGCCAAGCTCCCCTGTTCTACGGCCCCATCCAGCAGGGCAAGGACGGTTGGAACGCTGCATTCTTCTGCGGGTCCAATGCGATCCTCCGGCGGGAAGCCCTCATGCAGCTGGGCCTGGTGGGCTACGTCAAAGCCACCGAGAAGAGTGTCCGACGAGCCCTCGCTGCCTCACGCACCGCCATTAGGAAGGCCCGGCGATCACCCGAAGCCGGGAACCCGCTCGTGGAGCAAATGCTGAACGAGGTGGAAGCCGCAACGGAATCCGCGCAGAAGGAGCTCGAAGCCGGAGCATCCCTCAGCGAAATCACGTACCGGGTTCGCAGCCAAGTGAACGAAGCCGTTCGCACCCTCGTGGCCGCCGACTTCTCCGCGCTCCAGTCCGACCTCGAAGAGATCGCAGCCATGGAACTCGCCCACGTCGGTGAGTCAGGCGTGACCACTGTGGCGACTGACGCCGTCGACCGTATGTCCGGACGCGACTGGTCCCCCCTGGGTGCGCTGGAGTCGGTTCACGCTGTCCTGGACGCAATCTCGGTGGAACGTACCGACGAGGCCCAGCCGATCATGCCGCTGGCCACCATCTCCGTCACGGAAGACATGGCCACCGCCATGCGCCTGCACGGTCTGGGTTGGAAGAGCGTGTACCACCACGAAATCCTTGCCAACGGGCTGGCCCCGGAGGACGTCAAAACCATGTTGACGCAGCGCCTCCGCTGGGCCCAAGGCACCATGCAGGTCCTCCTGCGCGAGAACCCGTTGGTCCAGCGTCGGCTCACGTGGGGCCAGCGGCTCATGTACTTCTCCACCATGTGGACGTACCTGAGCGGCTTCGCTGCCGTGGTCTATTTCGCGGCGCCCATCATCTACCTGACGCTCGGCATCCTCCCGGTCAGCAGCATCAGTTACGACTTCTTCATCCGCTTCATTCCCTTCATGGTGGTGAATCAACTGCTCTTCCTGGTGGCCGGACACGGGATTCCCACCTGGCGCGGACAGCAGTACAGCCTCGCGCTGTTCCCCACCTGGATCAAGGCGTGCACGACGGCGGCCCGGAACGTTTGGTTCGGCCGTCCCCTCGGGTTCGCCGTCACCCCCAAGGCCCGCCAGAGCGGCGGACCCAGCTGGAGCCTGATCCGGCCGCAGATCATCGTCGCGGTGCTGCTGGCGGTGGCGCTGGTTATTGGCCTTATCCGGCTTCTGGCAGGAATGTCGGAGCCCCTGGGCACACTGGTGAACGTGGCGTGGGTTGCCTTCGACCTTGTGGTCCTGAGCGTGCTGGTCAAAGCAGTTTTGTATAAGGGCTTCGTGCCCGAAGTTGTCGGGCCGGAGCGCCCCGAGGAGAGGAATGCAGATGCAGTTTAGCTATGAGGTCAACGACGCTTACGCGGAGGTGAAGAGCGTGGGCCGGCTGAACATGGTGGCCGCACCCAAGCTTCGGGAAGTAGTGGCCGAGGTTGTGGCCGGTGGATCAAGCCGAGTGGTGGTGAACCTGGCAGAAACCGACTTCATGGATTCCTCCGGGCTCGGTGCACTCATTGGCTGCCTCAAAGCTGCGCGTCAGGCAGGCGGTGACCTACGGATCGCAGGCGTGCAGCCGCAGGTCAAAATGGTCCTGGAACTGACCAACATGGACCGGGTGCTCACGGCTTACCCCACGGCCGAAGCTGCGTTCGGCGATGACTGAGGTAATCGCACGCCGGGGCTTCCATGGGCCGTCCAACGAGGAAGCTATCGAAGCCATCCATAATGAGCTGGACGCCCTGTGGGACGATGCCTCCTTCGTGCCCGACATGGACCGGATGACCTTCGCTACTGCGGTCATCGAGGCTGCGGCGAACATCGTGCAACATGCGCTTCCTGTGGCAGAGAAGCCCGTGGAGATCGACGTCGACATCAGCGTCCGTCCCACCCGTCTGGTCGCCCGGGTTAGTGCCTTTAACGCCCGGGAACCGTTCGCCAACGACATGCAAGCCAACATGCCGGACGAGGATGCTGAGTCGGGGCGTGGGTTGGCTCTCATCGAGGCGCTGGTGACCACTGTGACCTTCGAGCGCCAGGACGGCACCAACACGTGGATCCTGACCCGCAACACCTGATCCTCTCTCACCTCCCGCGTTCTTGAACGGAACGCTCACTCACCTCCCGCGCGCTTGAGTGGAACGCTCGCTCACCTCCCGCGTTCTTGAGTGGAACGCTCGCTCACCTCCCGCGTGCTTGAGCGAAACGCTCGCTCACCTCCCGCGTACTTGAGCGGAACGCTCACTCACCTTCTGCGCATTGAGGAGCAACGGGTTGTTCTGCCCATCGCCGCGCGGCGACTCGGCGTGAAAGCATTCGGTGAGATCCGCCGTCGAGCGCTAAACGAAACTGGGGACTAAATGAATTGCCGCACGCTTCGAACATCAGCACGCCCCTTGGCGCTGGCCGCTGCCCTTGTCATGGGATCTGTTGGGGTTGCCGGATGCAGCGCCCCCGGCGAAACCAAACGGGAACCCAGCAAGGCGCCTCCCGTTACTTCCGAACCTGCTCCTGTGCCTGAAAGCATCGCCAAGTACGGCGCTCTGACCGCGGAACTCGTTGCCGCCCTGGAAGAGAAGATGCCCGGCATCACCTGGGCCGTGGACGATTCGGCACAAATGAGCCCAGCCCAAGACGGCAGATGCATGCTCTACCCGAAAAGCATGCAAAGCAGTGCGGATATCGTGGAACCGTCCAGGAACTTTGAGGATCTCTTCGCTGCGGCCGATCCCGTCCTGGAGAAGCACGGATTCCCTGCCTTCGACGGCATCGATCCCGTTCCCGGCGGGTGGGTGGTAACGCGCAGCACAGATGCTGTTGGCGCCACGTTGAGCATCCGATCAAAGTTCCCGGCTTACCTCGAACTCACAGTCCCGGTTAAGTCCGAGAGCTGCGACCCGAAGGAAATTCCGGCCAGTTGACCCAACCCCGCGGGACATGAGAGAGCGTTGCGCCCAACCCCGCCGGACATGAGAGAGCGTTGCGCCCAACCCCGCGGGACATGAGAGAGCGACCCGCCCAACCCCGCGGGACATGAGAGAGCGTG
>NZ_JBIVXN010000001.1:1695165-1921496 GCF_044769165.1 Paenarthrobacter sp. NPDC090517
TTGCGCCCAACCCCGCCGGACATGAGAGAGCGTTGCGCCCAACCCCGCCGGACATGAGAGAGCGTTGCGCCCAACCCCGCCGGACATGAGAGAGCGTTGCGCCCAACCCCGCCGGACATGAGAGAGCGACCCGCCCAACCCCGCGGGACGTGAGAGAGCGTGCGGGCTAGGCTTTCGCGATTGCCTCTCTAAGAGCTCCGAGCACCAGCGTGACAGAAGCGCTGTTGGCGTTCGGGCCCATCATGCCGATGCGCCACACAGTATCCGCGAACTCCCCGACGCCCGAGCCGATTTCCATGCTGAAGTTCTCCAGAAGGTAAGCGCGGACGGCGGCCGAGCTGACGCCGTTGGGCACTTTCACGGTGGTGAGGCTCGGCAACCGGGCGCCCTCGGCAGCAAACAATTCGAGACCCATTTCCTGAAGCCCAGCCTGCAAAGCGGCACCAGCGGCACGGTGCCGGGCCTGCACATTTCCAAGACCCTCCGCGAGGATGCGGTCCAGGGCGGCTTCAAGCCCGGCGATCATGGTGACCGGTGCTGTGTGGTGGTACGTCCGGGCACCGCTGGCAGCGCCGACGTACCCGCCCAGCAGCCCGATATCGAGGTACCAGGAGCGCGGATCTTTGATGCGCCGCTCAAAGGCGCGATCGGAAACGGTGAAGGGCGAAAGTCCGGGTGGCACACCGAGGCATTTCTGCGTTCCGGCGTATCCGACGTCGATGCCCCAGTCGTCTGCCCGGAGCTCAAGTCCACCGATGGACGTGACGGCGTCGGTAATCAACAGGGCGTCACCCTTACCGGCACCCAGCGCAGCTATATCGGAGAGCACGCCCACGGAAGTCTCAGCGTGGACGGCCGCGATCACCTTTGGATTTGGATGCGCCGAGAGTACGCGCTCGGCATCGACGGGCTGGCCCCACTCGTGATCGACGCGGACCACTGTGGCCCCGCAACGCCGGGCGACTTCACACATGCGCGCCCCGAAGAGTCCGTTGACAGCGATCACTGCCACGTCGCCGTCGGACACAGTGTTCACGAAAGCTGCTTCCATCCCGCCGGAACCTGTGGCACTTAACGGAAGTGTCCGCGCATTGGACGTTCCCCAGACAGTCCGGAGGCCTTCGCAGGTGTGGTCGAGCCGTTCGATGAACACAGGATCAAGATGGCCGAGCACGGGATAGGCAAGGGCGGCCATGGCCTCGGGGTAGCAATTGCTCGGGCCGGGACCGAACAGGAACCTGGACGTCAGAATGTGCGGCATGTGCGAACTCCTTCAGCTGGTTGAGGTCATTCTGCCGCAGCCTGGTGGACGGTGCGAACCAAGCCAGCATGCGTCTTGAGGCGCCGAGCCCGGTCCATCCCCCAAACAGCAAGCGCCAGCAGCGCGAATACTGCCCCAAGAATGCTGGCACCGGTCCAACCCCAAGCGTCGAATACCGGCGCGACAGAGGCGGCCCCCACGGCACTGCCCACCGAATAAAACACCATATAGCTGCCGATGATGCTGCTGGCTGACTCTTCAGCACCGGACACAATGAGTGCTTGGCTGCTGACATGGACGGCCTGCACAGCGGCGTCGAGAACGATGATGCCGGCGATGAACCAGAGCAGCGACCAACTTCCCAGGGACAACGCGAGCCACGAGCCCAAGAGCGCCACCAAGCTCAACCCGGTGACCCGTTGACCCCACCCACGATCCGCGGCAGCACCAGCTCCGGATGCAGCCAGTACGCCCACTAGGCCAGCCAGCCCGAAAAGCCCCACAATGCCCGGTGGCAGGTTCCACGCGGGTCCGCTGAGCAGCAGCGACATCCCGCTCCACAGCACCCCAAAAGACGCAAAGAGCAGCATGGTGATGAGCGCGCGGGTACGGAAAACGGGATTGCGGCGCGTCAGGACCACCACTGATGAAACAGCCTGCCAATAGCGCACGTCGACTTTTGGAGCCGGTTCCCGGGGAATGGCGCGGAGGACTGCCAGCGACAGGACCACAGCAACTGCCGCGGCAAAGACGTAAACCGACCTCCAACCCCATAGGTCCGTCATGCCACCCGCCACGGTCCGCGCCAGGATAAGGCCGCTCACGACGCCGGCGGTGACGGTTCCGATGTTTCCGCCCCTTCGGTCCGGACTACTGGAGGCGGCCGTGTACGCGACGATGGTCTGCACAACGGAAGAGGCCAATCCCAGAATCCCGAAGGCGAGCAGCAAGGCAGCTTGGGATGAAGCCAGGGTCACGGCACATGCACCTACAGCACTTGCTGCCACCTGAACGGTGATGAGGATGCGGCGGTCCACCATGTCACCCAATGGCACCAGAAGAATCAGTCCAGCAAGATACCCGGCTTGGGATGCTGCCACGACCCATCCGATGCTTGCCACCGAGATATCGACGTCGGCACCGATGCGCTCCAGGAGGGGCTGTGCGTAGTAGATGTTGGACACCATGAACCCGGCCACGACGGCGAGCAGCAGCAAAAGGCCACGGCCTACTCCCTGCTTGGGTTTTGTCAGCTGATCACTGCTCATTCTTCCCGCCTCCATTCACTTGGTTTCAATATGCAACCATCTGAGATTATGGCAGAATGGTTTCATGTTGCAACCGATCGAGATCGAATGGACCGACTCCGAATGCCCGGTAGCCAGGGCAGCCGACCTCGTGGGCGACAAGTGGATCCTGCTGATCATTCGGGATTCATTGGACGGCAAGCGTCGCTTCTCAGAATTCGAGAGGTCTCTGGGGGTGGCGAAGAACATCCTTTCGGACCGCCTCCGCCTCCTCGTTGACAGGGGCGTCCTAACCAGGATCCCCAATGACCGCGGGACGCGGAGCGAATATGAGCTAACAAGCGCCGGGCGCGACCTCTTCACCTTGATCCTCAGCCTCCGGCAATGGGGCGAACGCAACGCCTTCGGCGCCGGCGAAGCTCACTCCATCCTGGTGGACCCCGCGACGGGTGAGCCGGTCCCGCAGCTCCGCCCTCTCCGGGAAAGCGGTGCGGAGCTCGCACCGGAACAGCCACTGCTGGTCAAAGTTGGCGAATCGCTGCCGGAAGAGCCCACCGCTCAGGAACCCTCCTAGGCCAAACTGCTAAGGTTACTCACCAATACTGAGGCCGCCACGGATAGGGGACGAGAGTGACGACTGAAGGAAAAGAGGCGCCCGAGCAAGGCGTCAGCGGCGAGGTAAGCCAGGACCGGTTCGTTGCCGGACAGGACCTGACGCGCTGGAAATCACCTGCCGGCCGGGTTCTCGCCGGGGGTGCCGAAAAAGTCACTTCCCTGTTGGGTCCCTATGCTGCGCTGATCATCACCCTTATGGCAGGTCTTGCCATTGCCTTGTCACTAGCGTTGGTGTTCGGCGAGGTCTACGAGTCCGTGACCGAAGCTGACGGCGTGGCCGGATTGGATGATCCCGTGCTGGCGGCAGCCAAGTCGGCGCGCTCCCCCGCCTTGGACATGGCCACCACGGCCTATACCAATATTGGCGGCACCGTTGGCATGCCCATCATTGCCGTGGGCATCATGATTTTCCTGGCCACCAAACGGCGATCATGGACACCTGTCATCCTGATGCTCGCCGCCGGGCTGGGTTCCCTGGTCATTACCATCCTGGGCAAACCGCTCTTCGGCCGCGCCCGCCCGGACCTCGTTGACGCCATCCCTCCCTACGAACACTCGGCGTCCTTCCCAAGCGGCCATTCGCTCAACTCGATCGTGATCGCAGGAATTGTGGCGTACTTGATCATCCTCAGGCTCAAGACCACCAAAGCGAGGATCATCACTATTCTCGTGGCGGCAGCGTTCGCCTTCACCATGGGCCTAAGCCGCGTTTATCTAGGTCATCACTGGCTGACGGATGTCCTTGCAGCCTGGGCCATTGGCATCGCTTGGCTAGCCCTGATAATTACGGCGCACCGACTGTACCTCACGGTGAGAACACGCCGTCACCGCGCGGTAGTCTCTTGACACCGGGCCATTCACTCAGCTTAACTAATTACGTATGCTGAAATAACAGTTCCATGATGCGGAAGCTTGAAGCAAGGGCTTCCTCCTGTACCAACAGGAGTTCCGCATAGCCCACACCATGGATGCCAGCATTTTGCATGAGGATGACACAAGCATGGAGCTTGCAGTATTCAACAGTGTTGACCGGGACGAGGCCATCAGGACCCTCACGCCTTGCCTGGACATCCGCCGCTGGGTGGAAACCATCGTGGACGCGCGCCCCTACGCCAGCGTCGACGAACTACTGGGGCAGGCCCAGCGCGCCGCCGAACCGTTCACTGCTGCCGAGGTGGAGTCCGCCATGGCACACCATCCCCGGATCGGCGAACGCCCCAAGGCTCAGACCACCGAGGCGGCTATGTCGCGCTCGGAGCAGGCAGGAGTCGATCCCGGCGACAACCAAACAACAACCGCACTCGCCGAGGGAAACCGGGCGTATGAGGAGAAGTTCGGCAGGGTCTTCCTGATCCGCGCGGCAGGTCGCAGCGCGCAGGAAATGCTCGGCGCCCTCCAGGAACGCCTCACCCACACCCCGGAAGAAGAAGACACGATCGTGGCCGGCCAGCTACGGGAGATCGCACTGCTGCGGCTCTCCGGACTGATCAGCGAAGGAGTCAACGCATGAGCGTTTCACAAGTAACAACCCACATTCTGGACACCGGTTCCGGACGCCCGGCGGCGGGTGTCGCCGTCGTACTTTACTTCCGGGAAGGTGACGACTGGACCCTGGTGGCTAAGGGCGAAACCGACGCCGATGGCCGCATCAAGACACTTGGTCCCGAACGGATTCCCGGCGGCGCCTACCGCCTGAACTTCGCCACCGGCGCCTACTACGAGGGCCTCGGCACCGAGACGTTCTTCCCCGAAGTTGACCTGAACTTCACAGTTTCCGACGCCGGTGAGCACTACCACGTGCCGCTCCTCCTGAGCCCGTTCGCGTTCTCGACGTACCGCGGCAGCTAACCCACCCCCCCCCCCCGCCGAGTTCACAGTTAATGCCAATGTTCCGCAAGGACATTGGCATTAACTGTCACTTGGGCAGGGAAAGGTACGCTTGAAGGCATGGCTTCAGAGGACACCACCCCCAACTCCGCCCGTCGCGAGATCACGGTTCGCCGGGCACCCAAGTTCGTACCCTTCATGATTTTGGGAGCCGTGGTTGGTGCAATCGTGGCTGCAATCATCGCCTACGGCCGCCAGGCCGACCCCGCCTTTGACGCCGGCACGGTGTTCGGATTCTTCCTCATCGTCTGCGCAGGCGGCGGCGTCATCCTGTTCTCCGTACTCGCCCTGATCCTGGACCGACTCAGCGTGAAGCGCACCCAGCGCGCCGTGGTGGAGCCCGTTCCGGACTCGGTTCCGGATGAAGGACCAGAGAACGACGACGTCCGCTAGGTCAGGCGCCCTGCCCGCCTCTTCACAGGGGTACCGAATGTGAGACACACCGCATTTTCGCGGGAACACGCCAGTTCAAGGGGTCACATAGGCAATGGGGGAACGTACCACGGCCACAACATGAGACAATCGACCAGTGGCACGTGGCGACGGAAAACTTTCTCATGATCTTCTCCCCGGCGAAAAAGGCCCCCAGGACGCTTGTGGCGTCTTTGGGGTTTGGGCTCCCGGTGAAGAAGTAGCAAAACTCACCTATTACGGGCTGTATGCGCTGCAGCACCGCGGACAAGAATCGGCTGGTATCGCTACCAGTGACGGCAAGCGCATCAATGTCTATAAGGACATGGGCCTTGTGTCCCAGGTCTTCGATGAGACAACCCTGAACACCCTTACCGGGCATCTGGCCGTTGGCCATTGCCGGTACTCCACCACCGGTGCAAGCCACTGGGCCAACGCGCAGCCAACCCTGGGTGCAACAGCAACCGGCACGGTTGCCCTGGCTCACAACGGCAACCTGACCAACACCGCTGAACTCCGGGAAATGATCCTTGAGCGCAACGACGGCCAGCTGACCGGTGAGATGAAGCAGGGCAACACCTCGGACACCGCCCTGGTGACCGCTCTCCTTGAGGGCGAAGAGGGCAAGACCCTGGAACAGACCGCCCTGGAGTTGCTCCCCAAGATCAAGGGTGGCTTCTGCTTCGTCTTCATGGATGAAGGAACCCTCTACGCAGCCCGCGATACGTACGGCATCCGCCCGCTGTGCTTGGGCCGCCTGGAGCGCGGCTGGGTTGTCGCTTCCGAGCAGGCCGGTCTGGCCACCGTTGGCGCGAGTTTCATCCGTGAAATCGAACCCGGCGAATTCATTGCCATCGACGAGGACGGCGTTCGTTCGCAGCGCTTCGCCGAGGCAACCCCCGCCGGCTGTGTTTTCGAATACGTCTACCTCGCCCGCCCGGATGCCGCCATCGCCGGCCGCTCCGTGTACGAGGCACGCGTGGAAATGGGTCGCCAGCTGGCCCGCGAAAACACTCACGAGGCAGACCTTGTTATCCCGGTGCCCGAGTCCGGCACACCTGCCGCCGTGGGCTACGCAGAGCAGTCCGGCATTCCGTTTGCGCACGGCTTCGTCAAGAACGCCTATGTGGGCCGCACGTTCATCCAGCCGTCGCAGACCCTGCGCCAGCTGGGTATCCGCCTCAAGCTCAACGCCCTGGAATCCGTGATCCGTGGCAAGCGCATTGTTGTGGTGGATGACTCGATCGTCCGCGGCAACACCCAGCGGGCCATCGTTCGGATGCTCCGCGAAGCCGGCGCCGCCGCTGTGCACGTCAAGATTTCCTCTCCCCCGGTTCAGTGGCCCTGCTTCTACGGCATCGACTTCGCGTCCCGCGCGGAACTCATCGCCAACGGCGCCACCATCGAGGAGATCTCACAGGCAATCGGCGCTGACTCGCTGGCGTACATCTCCGAAGACGGCATGATCGGCGCTACCCAGCAGCCGCGCGAACGCCTCTGCACGGCCTGCTTCACGGGCAAGTACCCCATCGAGCTGCCGCACGCGGACAAGTTGGGCAAGAACCTGCTGGAGCGCACCGACCTTGGCGGTCTGGAACCGGCCGCTCCGTCCGACTCCGTGGACGATTCCGAGGACCCTGCCGAGAAGCCGGGCGCCACGGGTTGCGATCCCGGGCCTGACGCCGAATTCGAAAACCTGCTTACCGACGCTGATCGTTTGACCGACGCCGACAAGAAAGAGTCTGTATGAGCTCCGCAACACCCGCCGCTGAGAATAACTCCGGTATCACCTACGCCTCCGCGGGTGTCGACGTCGAAGCGGGAGACCGCGCAGTCGAACTCATGAAGGGCGCCATCAAGGCGACGCATAACTCATCGGTGATTGGCGGCGTCGGCGGTTTCGCTGGCCTGTACGACGTCTCCCGGCTGCTGACCTACAAGAAGCCGCTGCTGGCGACGTCCACCGACGGTGTTGGCACCAAGGTGGCTATCGCCCAGGCCATGGACATCCACGACACCATCGGTTTTGACCTGGTGGGCATGGTTGTCGACGACATCGTCGTGGTGGGCGCTGAGCCCCTCTACATGACCGACTACATCGCTTGCGGCAAGGTTGTCCCGGAGCGCATCGCGGACATCGTCCGCGGTATCGCTGCTGCGTGTTCCGTTGCCGGCACCGCCTTGGTGGGTGGCGAAACCGCTGAGCACCCCGGTCTCCTGGGTGAGCACGAGTACGACGTCGCAGGTGCCGCAACCGGCATCGTCGAGGCAGACGCCCTGCTTGGCCCGGACCGCGTCCGGGCAGGCGACGTCGTCATCGGCATGGCCTCCTCCGGGCTGCACTCCAACGGCTACTCCCTGGTCCGCCGCGTCATCAACCACGCCGGCTGGGCACTGGACCGCCAGGTCTCCGAACTCGGCCGCACGCTGGGCGAAGAACTACTGGAGCCCACCCGCGTCTACGCAGCTGACTGCCTTGACCTGGCACGCACCTTCCCTGTCACGGGAGGCGCAGCAGTTCACGGTTTCAGCCACGTCACCGGTGGTGGCCTCGCTGCTAACCTGGCACGCGTCCTCCCGCAGGGCCTCGTAGCCACGGTGGACCGCAACACCTGGGAACTGCCTGCCATCTTCAAGCTCGTCTCCGAGCTCGGCAACGTTCCGCTGGCCGACTTGGAGCGCACGCTGAACCTCGGTGTGGGCATGGTTGCCATTGTTTCCGCCGAAGCAGCCGATGCTGCAGTGGCCCGCCTCAACGACCGCGGCCTGCCGTCCTGGGTCATGGGTGCCGTTTCGGCTGACAGCGACTCGATCGACAAGACCGGCCCGGACTACGTCCAGGGTGCCAAGGGTGTCGACGGCGGCGCTGTCCGTTTGGTGAATGCCTACGCCTAAGCGCGTTACCGCTTCGTAAAGAGAGCGGCCGGGCAGTCTTGAACTGCCCGGCCGCTCTTTTTGCTGTTCCTGCCCTAGATCTGGATCAGGCTAAGGACGCCGCCCTGCGGGTCCTGAATAGTGGCAAGCGACCCCGTTTCGGGTTTGCCCTCCGGTTCAACCAGGAGCTCTCCCCCGGCTGCGGCTGCGGCTTCCGATGCTTTTCGCAGATCCGCTACGCCGAAGTAGATCTGCCAGCCGGCCTCATCGCCCTCATCGGCAGGAACTATGCCAGCCACTTCGTCGCCCTTGACCATCAGCGTGCTGTAGCTGCCGCCGTCGTCCTGGGGATATTCGGTGACCTCATGCCCAAAAAGCTGCTGGAAAAACGCGACGGCGGCTTGCGGCTCGGGCGTCAGCAATTCCGCCCACGCCAACGCCCCGGGCTCGTTGAACAAGTGACTGCCCACATGAGTGCCAGCCTGCCAGATGCCCGTGGTGCCGCCTCCCGGAGGCTCGATGAACGCCAAGACCCCGGTGTCGGCGACGGCTTCCGGGCCAAACTGGAGTTTCCCTCCCGCGTGGACAGCGTCCTCCGCGATCTCCTCGGTGTCAGTGGCCGAGATGTAGACGTTCCACTGGCCACGCGTGCCGGCAGCCTCCTGCATGGGGTTCTGCGGGGCGATCACAGCCACCAATTGATCCTTGACGAAGGCCTGCGCATAACTGCGGCCGTCCGGCGTGGGCAGGTCCTTGAAAGTCCAGCCGAAAACCTGTTCATAGAAAGTCTTGGCTGCCGCGACGTCCCGGGTCTGAAGGTCGGCCCAGCACGGCTCTCCACTGGCATAGTGCTTTCGTGATGTCATGCTGCCAAGCCTGTCATGATGCTGAACGCTGCTCCCGCTGGATCCATGAGAACTGCCATTCGCCCAACTCCCGGCACATCAAAAGCCGGTGCAATGAGATGACTGCCCAGCTCAACGGCTTGCTTCACCGTGTCATCAATGTCCACCACGTTGAAGTACGTCATCCAGAACGGTGACAGGCCTTCAATAGGCAACTTAAGGGCACCCGCGACTCGCTTTCCATCCACCAGCAGGCTCGTGTACTCCTGCAGGTCGCCGGCCGGCGTAGTCTCGCTGGTGCAACCTGTCACAGCCTCGTAGAACGCAACGGCCGTGTGGACATCGTCTGTCTGCAGTTCATTCCAAATCATGGTCCCAGGCTCGTTGACCAAACCCGAACCGGGATGGTTGCCGGCCTCCCAGAATCCAATCTGTGCACCCGTCGGGTCTGTGGCGAAGAACATACGTCCGCTGCCGTTAGGAACCGTATCTGGAGGGAAAAGCAGGGTTCCGCCAGCGCCTTCCACGCGCCGGGCGGCCTCGTCAGCGGAATCAACGGCAAGATAGTTCGCCCAATAGGAAGGCATTCCCTCCGGGGCATCGGGCAGTTGCTGCATCATTCCGGCGACGTAGCGGCCTTTGAGCTTGGCCATGTAATAAGTCATACCATTTCCGGCATCCATGGCATCCAGCTCCCACCCGAAGAGGTCGCTGTAAAACTTTTTGGAAACTTCAATGTCGGTGGAGGACAGGTCCACCCAACACGGTGTTCCCTGCTGATAACTCTCGACCTCCGACATGGATTTCCCTTTCGATGCGCTCGAACTCCAGCCTACGCAAAAAAGAGCCCCCAGGGTACGCCAAAAAATGGCGTGGCCTGGAGGCCCTTTTTCAAAAGATATACGGCATTCGAAAATGCGCGTTGACCTTGGTGTACGACGGCGGTCCGCAACTCAGTGCCATAAGCACCTGTTGGTTGCGACAGCTATCCGATCCGACGGGTGTCTACCTCGTCGTCGTCATCTTCCGCGTACTTGTCCTCGTAGGCCGAATAGTCCGGCTCCGGGGGATCGTCGGGGAAGTGGCTCTTGACACGACTGGACGGACCCGTGAGCTCCCGCTCAAGTGCCGAATAGTCAGTGTTCGGGGAATAGTACTTAATGTCCCGAGCCTGCTTGGTAGCTTTTGCCTTTTGACGGCCGCGCCCCATGGCGTGACCCCCTTTTGTACTTGGACCGGAGGTGGTCACCTTGGCTATCGGCGAGGCCCCGGAATGTTTGGTCAATTTGTCGTATGTCTAGATTACATGCTTTCGGGGGTGCCCGCGCGCCACCACCACCCCGCGTCCGGGCCGACTACGGTTGAAAGCACGCCATTACACCTCCAAGAGAAGCGAAAATTGGGTAGAGTCTGCCTCAATGCGGCTCCACAGCAGGAAGGCACACCCGGGAATATGAGCCAGGACAACACTTCACCCCGTGACGGTTCACGACGCGAACAAGGCGAGGATGGAGTGCCCCCTGCGCCCCAAACACCGCCTTCACCGGGTCAGCAACCGTCATCGGCCCCCTCGGGGCCGCCCTCGGGTCTGCAACCGGATCCCGCACCCGAGCTCGATCCTGACTTTGTTGCCAATCCGGCAGAGCAGCCCGATCCTGCGTTGCCGCCCACGGATTCACAGCCAGCCGGGGATTCAGTGTCACCCGAAAAGACCAATGCTCCTGCTTACTCGGGACAGCAGGCATACGTTGGGCAACAACCGCCGACAGTTCCTTGGCAGCCGAATGCAGGTCAGCAGCCGCAAGCCGGGCAGCAACCGTTCGCCGGCCAACAGCCCTACACGGGTCAGGAATGGCGGCCGGAGCCCCAAGGAGATCAAGGCGTCCACGGACAGCCGGAACCCCACGGAGATCCGGTCAAGCGGCAGCGGCTGGTAATCGGCGGAATCGTTGTTGGCGTCCTCATACTCATTGGCGTTGTGATTTGGGTCCTGCTCAACTTGCTGGGCACCCGCCCCGAAGCAGCCGTGTCCACGCCCAGCGCATCTCCGACTGCCGGCCCGCTCCCCCGTGATGCAGAGGCCAAGGACTTTCAAGTGGGCGACTGCTTTGCCGACTTCGATGCCAACGCCTCAAAAGCCAGGGCCGTAGCCTGCGACACCGAGCATTCGGCCCAACTCGGAGCCGTCCACACCTACGGTGCCGACGAGTCCTTTCCTGGAACCAATGCCCTCAGGGACAAAGGGCGCGAGGTTTGCAAGGATGTGAAGCTCAACGCGGCGGCCGACAATTACGTGCTGCTTCAGCAGAACGTTTACCCGAGCACCACCAGTTGGGATCGGGGCGACCGCCGCGTTGATTGCTTCATCGTGGTGGATTCCGGCAACACCATCACCGAAGATCTCCTCGCGAAGTAGCCTGAAACCTACTTCCGACGAACCGTCAGGCCAGTACCTGCGGGAGTGCCGCCGTCGGGACCCGTCAGCGCTTCGAAGCCCTCAACGGTGAGTTCGTCGAGGTCCGCAGCGGTATCCACCAGCACGGTGTCGCCGTCGCTGATTTCGCCGGCGAGGATCTCCTTGGCCAGGCGGTCGCCGATCTCCCGTTGAACCAGCCTGCGAAGCGGCCGTGCACCATAGGCGGGATCAAAGCCGGACATAGCCAACCATGCGCGTGCCCCATCGGTAACCTCAAGGCTCAGGCGGCGATCGCGGAGCCGGTTGCTCAGCTCGGCGACGTGCAGCTCCACGATCCGGGCAAGTTCCTCTACCGTCAGCGGGTCGAAGAGGACGATCTCATCCAGCCGGTTCAGGAACTCGGGCTTGAACGATGCCTGGACCACAGCCATGACAGCGTCCCGCTTAGCCCTTGCGTCCAGAGACTGATCCACAAGGAACTGACTTCCGGAGTTGGAGGTCAGCACCAGGATGGTGTTGCGGAAGTCCACGGTGCGGCCCTGACCGTCGGTGAGGCGGCCGTCATCGAGAACCTGAAGGAGGATGTCAAAGACCTCAGGGTGGGCCTTCTCCACCTCGTCCAGCAGCACCACGGAGTAGGGCCTGCGACGGACAGCCTCTGTAAGTTGGCCGCCTTCTTCGTAGCCGACATATCCCGGAGGGGCACCCACCAACCGGGCGACCGAGTGCTTCTCGCTGTACTCGGACATATCGATCCGGATTATGGCGCGTTCGTCGTCAAAGAGGAAGTCCGCCAAGGCCTTGGCCAGTTCCGTCTTGCCGACGCCCGTGGGACCCAGGAACAGGAATGAACCCGTGGGGCGGTTGGGGTCGCTGATTCCGGCACGGGCACGGCGCACGGCGTCTGACACGGCCTGGACGGCTTTGGTCTGCCCGATGAGGCGCTTGCCGAGTTCCTCTTCCATGTGCAGCAGTTTCTGGGACTCGCCTTGGAGCATGCGACCAGCCGGGATCCCTGTCCAGGCTGAGATGACTTCCGCGATGTCGTCGGCAGTTACGTCCTCGGCTACCATCAGTTCCGGTTTCGAATCGCTCCGGGCGGACTCCTCTTCAGCAGCGGCGCTCAGCTCCCGTTCCAGAGCGGGCAGTTCGCCGTAGAGTATCCGCGACGCCGATTCCAGGTCACCCTCGCGTTGGGACTTGTCCGCTGCGGAGCGTAGTTCGTCGATTTTCGCTTTGAGATCACCCACCCGGTTGAGCCCGGCTTTCTCAGCTTCCCAGCGCGCGTTCAAAGCGCTGAGCTCCTCATTCTTATCGGCTTTGTCCGCCCGGATCGCGGCCAGCCGTTCCACCGAAGCAGGATCAGTTTCCCCTTGCAGGGCCAGTTCCTCCATGGTCAAACGGTCGACGGCGCGGCGGAGCTGGTCAATTTCTTCCGGTGCGGAATCGATCTCCATGCGCAGCCTCGACGCGGCCTCGTCCACGAGGTCGATTGCCTTGTCCGGAAGCTGGCGCCCCGAGATGTAGCGGTTGGACAGCGTTGCGGCTGCAACCAAAGCAGAGTCGGCGATGGCTACTTTGTGGTGGGCCTCGTAACGTTCCTTCAGGCCACGAAGGATGCCGATGGTGTCTTCGACGCTGGGCTCGCCAACATAGACCTGCTGGAAGCGGCGTTCCAGTGCAGGGTCTTTCTCAATGTTCTCGCGGTACTCGTCCAAGGTGGTGGCACCAATCAGGCGCAGCTCACCGCGGGCCAGCATGGGCTTGAGCATGTTCCCAGCGTCCATGGCGCTTTCACCTGTGGCGCCGGCACCCACAACCGTGTGAATTTCATCGATGAACGTCACGATCTGCCCGTTGGAGTTCTTAATCTCCTCCAGGACGGCCTTCAGGCGTTCCTCGAACTCGCCGCGATACTTTGCTCCGGCCACCATGGACGCGAGGTCCAGGGCGATGAGCGTTTTGCCGCGCAAGCTTTCGGGGACGTCGCCGGCCACCATGCGCTGCGCAAGGCCTTCGACGACGGCGGTCTTGCCAACGCCCGGCTCACCAATCAGCACGGGGTTGTTCTTAGTGCGACGGCTCAAAACCTGCACGACGCGTCGGATCTCGCTGTCGCGCCCGATGACGGGATCCAGTTTGCCTGAGCGGGCTACGGCAGTGAGGTCCGTGCCGAACTTCTCCAGGGCCTGGAAGGTATTTTCCGGATCCGGCGAGTTGACGTTCCTGTCCCCCCGGACCCCCGGCAGGGCGGCGAGCAGCGCTTCGTGGGAGGCACCGGCGTCGCGCATTAACTTACCCACGGCGTCGCTGCCGGCCGAGAGTCCGAGCAGCAGGTGCTCCGTGGACACAAAGGAATCGCCGAGCTTGTCGGCCTCGTTCTGGGCAGCTTGGATGGCCTGCATGGACTGGCGGGACAACTGGGCCTGCTGGACCGAGCTGCCCGATGACGACGGCAGCGATTTGATGGCTGAGCTGGCCTGAACGCTCACGGCATCAGGGTCCGCTCCCGTGGCACGCAACAGCGCAACAGCAACGCCTTCGCGCTGGTCCATCAGGGCTTTCAGCAGGTGTGCGGGCTCAAGTTGCGGGTTGCCCGCAGTGGAGGCGTTCATGGCGGCCGCAGAAAGGGCCTCCTGGCTTTTGGTGGTGAATTTGACGTCCAAAGAGTGCTCCCTTTCTGGAGTGATACCTATGATTACAAAGTTGAGTCTACTACGCTCAACTTTGCTTTTGGACTCTCTGAGTTCCATGTTTGCCCACGGCGAAACTGCTGTCCACACAAAACCATGGCTATGTGAATAGCGGGGGTCTTCTTATAGCTCTCGCTCCCGTATCCGCTATCCGCACCAGCAAGAACCAGCGCGGATGGCGGCAAGTGGCGCGAGCCGTCCCCAAGCCAAAAAACACCCGTAGGCTGGGGCAATGGACACCATTTCCAGCGTGAATGAACTCGAAGAACTGATCGGATTGCCCTTGGACCGTGTGCGCCGGAAGGTGCGCACAGCGCTGAGCAATTTCGACCGCCAATGGCTGGCAGCCAGCCCGTTTTGCGTGATCTCGACTTCGGACGCGCAGGGCCGCGTGGACGCCTCGCCCAAGGGCGATCCCGCTGGCTTCATTTATGTCCTGGACGAGCACACAATCGCCATTCCGGAACGCCCCGGCAACAAGCTCGCCTTCGGCTTCCACAACATCCTGGAGAACCCGAATGTCGGCATTCTGTCCGTCGTCCCAGGCAGAACGGACACTTTACGGATCAACGGGACGGCACAGATTGTCCGCGACGCCGATTTCTTCGATCACTTGGTGGTCAAGGGGCACCGGCCGCGCGCCGCTGTTGTGGTTGCCGTGGAGGAAGTGTTCACCCATTGCGGTAAGGCCTTCATGCGGAGCGGACTGTGGCAACCGGAAACCTGGGACACTGACGACCTTCCGAGCATCGCGATGCTGTCCCGGACCTACACGCAACCCGAAACACCACTGGAGGATCTGGAGGCCTACTACGGGCCGTCGTATGCGGAGCGGATGTATCGCGAGTAGCGCCTGAGTTATCCGGACCGGGTTATTTCAGGCAGGGGTATTCAGGCCGGGTAGACCGATATCAGCGCAGATTTGACCACGAACCTGACTTCCATGCCCGGTACCAGACCAAGATCGGCTGATGCCGCGGGCGTGATGTCAGCTGACAACGCTTGCGGCGAATGCACCCCGCTGGCGCGGACTCGGATCTGGTCCCCATACGGCTCAAGGTCCGTGATGGTCACCGGGAAGGAATTACGCGGACTTCCGTGAACGTCGCCCAGGAAGACGGAGACGCTCGACGGCGGGAAGGCGGCTACGCCCGCCTGCCCGAGCACTGGTGACCAGTCAGGATCATGCTGGCCCGCGAAAACCCGGCCATCCGGCGTCGTAATTCCCTCGGAAGCAATGTTCCCGGCGACGAGGTTGAGGCCAGCGAGGCCCGCGGCGAAGTGGCTTCGTGGTCTTTCCAGGACCTGACGCGTGGGTCCTTCTTCCGCGATGTGCCCCTCCTCCACCACGATGACGCGGTCTGCGAGCATGTAGGCGTCCAGGATGTCGTGCGTGACGATGATCGCTCTTCGGTCCCGCAGGACTCGTTTGAGGACGCGGCGGAGCAACGGTGCCGCGTGAATGTCGAGGGCGGCCATGGGCTCATCAAGGAGCAACAACTCGGGCTGAGCAGCCAAAGCGCGTGCTACCGCGATGCGTTGGGCCTGCCCGCCGGACAACTGGGAGGGCTTGCGGTCAGCCAGGGGCAGGGCATCAACTTCGGCCAGCCAGTGTTGTGCAGTTTCCCGCGCGGCAGCCCTGGAAGCACCCGCACTACGCGGCCCGAATGCCACGTTGTCCAAGGCATTCAGGTGCGGAAAGAGGAGAGCTTCCTGGGCCAGAAGCGCGGTCCCCCGCAGGTGTGGCGGGCTCCAAAAGGGAGTGCCGCCGTCGAGCTTGAACAGTTCTTTGACGCCGATTCTCGCCGAGCCGGCATCCGGCCGCAGCAGGCCGGCAATCACGCCCAGCAGAGTGGACTTCCCGGCACCATTGGGACCGAGTATGGCAACAGTCTCGCCTTCAGCGAGGCTTAGCGACATGTCGAAGTTCCTGGCGCGGACGCTAGCCTGCAGCTCGAAGCTCATGGCTGGACCTCCACGGGAGTGCTGCTTCGCCGACGCCCATAGCTGAGCCCAACCACCGCAACGGCAACCGCCACCAGCACCAAGGAAAGCGCGACGGCGGCGTCCGCATCTGCCTCACGCTGCAAGTAGATTTCGAGGGGAAGGGTGCGGGTGATCCCTTCCAAACTCCCGGCAAAGGTCAAGGTGGCTCCGAACTCACCCAAGCTTCGCGCGAACGACAACACAGCACCTGACGCGAGCCCTGGCAGCACTAGTGGAAGCGTGACGCGACGAAGGACGGTAGTGGGCCGCGCCCCGAGGGTCGCCGCCACAGCTTCATATCTACTTCCGGCCGATCTCAGCGCGCCTTCCAAACTGACCACCAGGAACGGCAGGGCCACGAAAGTCTGGGCCAAAACCACCGCCGAGGTAGAGAACGCGATCTGGATCCCGGCCAGTTCAAGGGACTTTCCCAGGAGTCCCTGCCGCCCGAACGTGTACAGGAGAGCGAGACCGCCGACGACGGGCGGCAGCACCAGCGGCAGCAGGACGAAGGAACGGAGGAGCCTTTGTCCGGGGAACTCGCCGCGGGCAAGTACCAGCGCCAACGGAACTCCCAGGACGACGCAAAGGGCGGTGCTGGCAGCTGAGGTTCTCAGGCTCAGGCCCAAGGCGGCAAGGGACGATTCCGAGGTGATGAGCGGAATGAATTGCGGCCAATTCACCCGCAGCAGCATCGCCGCCAAGGGAAGCACCATCAGAAGTCCACCTACAGCGGCAATAACATAAATCCACCGCGGAATGCCGTGGTAGCCGCTGTGCTTGATCATGATGCTGTGGCCTCCACTACAGCGTTCCGAAGCCGGCGTCCATGAGGACCTTCTTGCCGGCTTCGCTAGTGACGTTTGCTATGAACGCAGTTGCGAGTTCCTTGTTCTTGCTGGTATCAACCGTCGCAATCGGGTAAGTGTTGACGGCCCTGTCCGACTCGGGGAAGGGTATGCCCTGGACCTTGTCACCAGCCGCTTTGACGTCCGACACGTAGACCAGGCCAGCGTCCGCTTCGCCCGAGGTAACTTTGCCGAGGACATCGGTCACGGATGATTCCTCGCTGACCGGGCTCAATGCGGTCCCTGTCGCTTTTTCGACGGTCTTCGTTGCAGCACCGCAGGGAACCTGGCTGGCGCAGGTCACCACTTTGACGCCGGGCTTGGCCAGGTCCGCGAAGGAAGAGATCGACGCCGGGTTGCCGGGCGGGACGGCGATCTCCAGGACGTTGGTGGCGAAGTTGGTTGCTGTGCCGTCCACAAGATCCGCGTCGGCGAGCTTGGCCATGTTCTTGGTATCTGCTGAAGCGAAGACGTCCGCGGGGGCGCCTTGGGTAATCTGCGTGGCCAGGTCGGAGGAGCCTGCAAAGCTGAGAGTTACTTTGGTGCCCGGGTGCTGGACTTCGAAGTCTTTGGCCAGCTGCGTGAAGGTTGATTTCAGGGATGCCGCGGCGAACACGGTGATCTCGCCGGACATCGAGGACCCGGGGTTGGCCGAGCCCGTGGACGGACGTGTTGTCCCGGAGGCGCAGGCACCCAGGCCCGCCGCCAGGGCAGCCGCGACCAGCACTGCGGCGAAAGGCTTGCGGCTGATCCTCATGTGATGCTCTTTCCCTGCGGTGTTTCGATGATGACGGTGGTGGCCTTCACCACGGCTGTGGCTACCGAACCGAGTTCCAGCCCAAGCTCCCGGACGGCTTCGCTGCTCATGAGTGAGACCACACGAAACGGACCACACTGAAGCTCCACTTGGGCCATGACCTTGTCCGCAGTGATGCCGGTGACCAGACCCACGAAGCGGTTCCGGGCCGAGCTTCCGGCCCGGGAGGGATCATCCGGGAGATGGGATTGATCACGGGCAAGCGTGGCCAGTTCCAAACCATCCACTGCCAGGCGACCAGCTGAGTCCTTCCGGGCAGTAAGCGTTCCGTTTTCCGTCCATCGCCTCACGGTGTCGTCGCTGACACCAAGGAAGCGCGCGGCCTCGGAAATTCGTATTTGCGGCATATATGAATCATAGGTCCGTATTTGCGGATTGCCACTACCATTTCTACCGCATACGAAATATGAACGTCGAGCGCTGGTGAGCTGCGCTTCACTCCCGGCGCACCTTTCGGCGCACCCGTTACCGCCCTTCGCCCCCGTAAGCCCTGGTGCGCTTGGCGCGAAGTGGCGCGCCGCCGTCGTCGTACTTCTTTGAACTACCCATGGTCCGATGGGAGGTGCGGACGTACCCTGTTCTAGGGGAGAGTTTCCGATGCGAAGGAACTCCCATGGAATGGATTCGTCCGGACAGCCCGGACTATGACGAAGCCCGAAAACTCTTCAATGCGATGATCGACCGGAAGCCGGCTGTCATCGCCAAATGCTCGGATCCCGGCGAAGTGGCGGAAGCGCTGAGCTATGCGCACAACCACAATTTGGACGTCGCCGTGCGCTCGGGCGGGCACTCAGTGGCTGGCATGTCCACCAATGACGACGGCCTGGTAATTGACGTCCGCCCAATGAAGTCCATCAGCGTGGACCGCGGGATGAAGACCGCCACGGTGGGCGCAGGGCTGACCTGGGGCGAGTTCGATCGCGCAACCCAGCAGTACGGGCTGGCTGTCACGGGAGGGCGCGCATCCACCACGGGAGTCTCGGGATTCACCCTAGGCGGTGGTTCGGGATGGCTGGAACGCTCGTACGGATTCGCGTGCGACAACCTGCTCTCCGTCGATCTGGTCACGGCCTCCGGGGAACGCGTTAACGCCAGCCCCGGCGAAAACCCCGAGTTGTTCTGGGCACTCCACGGAGGGGGCGGAAACTTCGGTGTGGCTACCTCCTTGACGTTCAAGCTGCACGATCTCGGACCTACTGTGATGGCTGGCCTCATGTTGTTCCCCGGGGAGGACGCGACGGATTTGTCGCGCGCCTTCCGGGGACTTGCGTTGGAGGCGCCCGACGCCGTGGGGACAGCCCTCGTGTACCTCACCGCCCCGCCGGAAGAGTTCGTCCCGGAAGAGATGGTGGGCAAGCTCGCCGTCGGGATGGCTTACATCTACGCGGGTGATGTTGAGGCCGGCGAAGAGCACGTCAAACCGTTCAAGGAACTCGGCCCCTCGGTGGACCTCGTCTCGCCCATGCAATATGCCGACTTCCAGTGCATGATCGACGACCCTCCGGATCACTACAACTACTGGAGCGCGGACTACCATAACGAGCTCAATGACGCCGCACTGGATCTTCTGGTCGACTCGGCTCAACGCCTTCCGGGACCGCACTCGCAGCAATTGGTGGCACGTTGGGGCGGAGCGGTGGGCGGCCCTGCTGCGGCGAACACTCCGTTGCAGCATCGGGGTGCAGCCTGGGTCAGCCACCCGTTCGGCCTTTCCGAAACCCCGGAGGGTGGGCAGGAGGCAAAAGCCTGGGTCAAGCAGTTCCGGCAGGACATCGCCCCGCACACCACGGGTGGCGTGTGGCTGAACTTCATCGGTGACGAAGGGCAGGACCGGATCATGGCCGCTTATGGCGAGCAGAATTACCGGCGGCTGTCCTTGGTGAAGCGCGAATTCGATCCCGACAACGTGTTCCGCGGCAACCAGAACATCCTGCCCGCCCAGCACTGAGTTCCCTGCACTCCTTCCCAGTTGCCGTGATCAGCGCAGGCAGTGAAGCCTGTACTTCCGGGACGGCAGCACGGCGGTAGACGTCCCGATGGCCGGCAACTGGGAAGGATCACATGGGTACACTTTGGCAATGGCCATCTACGTCGATCCGCCCCTTTGGCCAGCGCATGGAACCGTCTTTTCGCACCTCGTTTCGGATACCTCGCTGGATGAGCTGCACGCGTTCGCGGCCGCTTCCGGTGTACCCGAGCGGGCCTTCGACGGAGATCATTACGATGTCCCGGAACGCCGCTATGACGATCTCGTTTCCGCGGGCGCCATCCCTGTGGAGGCCCGCATCCTGGTCCGCAAGCTCATTGCCAGCGGACTGCGCATCCCGGCTCGTGAACGGAGCAAGGCATTGACAGTACCTCTAATGGAACGTTGGAACAGCACCTACCCGGGCCACGAGGAACTGGGCCTCGAACTACTGGAGCGTTGGGGCGAGGACGGCAGGAAGTACCACAGCCGGACCCACCTCCTGGCAGTCCTTGAAGCCTTGGACGTGCTGACGGAACCGGAACAGCCTGCGCGAACCGTCTTGCTGGCAGCGTGGTTTCACGACGCCATCTATGAAGGAGTCGCCGGGCAGGACGAGGAAGAGTCCGCACGCTTGGCCGAGGACCGGCTCACTGCCACTGGTTTGCCTCCCCACGAGGTGGCGGAGGTGGCGCGCTTGGTCCGCCTCACCACCACTCACAGCCCCAAGACGGGTGACTACGCCGGTGCACTCCTCTGCGACGCCGACCTCTCCGTGCTCGGTGGCGACCCGGAATCCTACGCACGCTACTTGGCCGCCGTCCGCGAAGACTACGCCCGCGTCAGCGACGACGACTTCGCGAAGGGTCGCGCCGCCGTCGTGCGTCATCTTTTGAGGCTGGACCCGTTGTTCCACGGCGAACGCGCCAAGGCTCTCTGGCTCGACGCCGCGCGCCGGAACCTCGCCAGCGAACTCGCCTGAGCTACTCCCGTTCCTCTCCCCGATTAGACGATTCGCTGCAGGTTAGACGGTAGGAGTCGTCTGTTCTGCAGCGCGTCGTCTAAATGGGCAGTGCCGGCCTAGCGGTAGGTGCTGACGAACGGCTGGTTGGTGGGCACAATCTGCTTACCGAGGGGCATCAGCGATACCGGGATCAGCTTCAAGTTGGCGATGGCCAGCGGGATTCCAATGATGGTGATGGCCATGGCAACTGCGGTGACCACGTGGCCGATCGCAATCCAGATGCCTGCAACCAGAAGCCAGATCACATTGCCGAGAAGCGCGAACACCCCGGCACCGCCCGGCTTCTCAACCACCATCTGGCCGAAGGGCCACAGGCAGTACGCACCAATTCGGAACGAAGCGATACCCCACGGGATGGTGACGATGAGCACGCAGCAGATGATGCCTGCCGCGAAGTAACCCAAGGCCAGCCAGAACCCACCGAAGACAAGCCAGATGATGTTAAGGAGCGTTTTCATAGTCTTCATTCTCCCTTGCGGGCACGACAAAAAGCCTAGGGGTCTGCCCTGAATCTTCCCTGACTTGCAGCGGCTCCCTGCGGCGCTCCGCTCCCGACCACGCCACTAGCTCAACCGGCCAGGATTCCGTCCAGCTTGTCGAAGGAGGTGCCCCAGCCGTCGCGTGTCATTTCAACCCACTCTTCGGAAGCAAACGGCCCTTGCGTAAGATTCATCCTGGTACGGCCGTTGAGGTCCTCGAATTCAAGGTGCATTTCCTCGTACTCGTGGTCGGCGTCAGGAGCAGCTTTGGCTTGGGCGACCAAAAGTGCAGGGCTGTTCAGCTCGGTGATGGTGGCTTCGATGGGTGCCGACTGCTCGCCGTTCTCGTCAGACCACACCATGACCACCTGCCAGATGCCACCCACCCGGGGCTCTACGATGATCTGGTCACGGGGAGCTTCCACTTCTACAGGCCCGAACCACTGGGTGAGCTTGTCCGGCTCCATCCAGGCTTCAAAGACCTTCTCGCGGGGAGCATCAAACTCGCGGCTCATGGTCAGAGTGTGCTGTTCCGTACTCATTGCTTAACTCCTGGTTTCGGTGATGTTCGATATCCAAGTAGTGGTGCGTTGGAGTAAATCGTGTCGTCGTGAGCGAGTCTAGGGTGTCCCACTGACACGGTAACCGAGCCTAAGCTTTGGCAGCTTCGACAAAAGCGCGGATCTTTGCCAGGTCCTTCACTCCGCGGGATGCCTCCACGCCGGAGGAAACGTCCACTCCCCAAGCGCCGGCAGCAGCCGCCGCGAAAGCCACGTTGCCGGGTTCGAGTCCCCCGGCAAGCAGCCAATCCCGGTCGTCCAGCCCCTTTGCCCGCACTGACGCGTAATCCCAGGACTCCCCCGAGCCCGGCACTGCGGCATCGATCAGGAAAACGTCTTCGCCCAGATCCGCGAACTCGTCCCGGGAGGCGCCCATGGTGACTGCCCGAATGAGCCGCATTCCGGCGTCGTGCACTGTTTTAACATCGTTGGCCGTCCGGTGGCCGTGCAATTGAACCCACTCGAGTCCGGCAGCGCGAGCTGTTGCCACGGCGTCACCGGCATTCTCATGCCGGAAAACACCCACTGCGTGAACGCCCTCCGGAACCAACGGCAGCAGAATACGCACCTGGTCCGGGCTGACTTCGCGAGGGCTGGAGGTGAGCACGAAGCCGACCGCGTCTGCACCGGCGTCGACGGCTTCACGCACGGATTCAGGCGTGCTCAAGCCGCACACTTTGACGAACATTCCAGCGCCTCCAGCTTTAATCGCAACGTTTTCCACATATGACGTTAGCAAGCCGCAATGCCAACGCAGAAGCCGCGTCCACCACTAGGCTGGTCGGATGGAGATTATCCGCTTTGCCGACATCCGTCCCGAACCGTGGCGCAACGGGGGCGGTGTAACGCGCGAACTCGCCAGCCACCCGAAGGCCGCCTCGGCGCAGGACAATGCCTGGGATTGGCGGGTCAGCATCGCAGACGTTTCCAAAGCGGGCGATTTCTCAACGTTCCCGGGGATGGAACGCGTCATCACCATCATCGACGGCGAACTGCTCCTCCTTACAGTGGACGGCTCCGAGCACCCGTTGGAAAAGTACCGTCCGTTCCGTTTCTCGGGAGAGGCCGCGTCATCAGCCACTCTCCCAACCGGTGACATCCGGGACTTGAACGTCATCGCACGCGAAGGCGCTTTCAAGGGCTACACCTCCATAGTCGAGATCTCCAAGAAACGTCCTCACCCGGTTTTCGAGGGCCAGCTGGCCATCCTGCTCGAGGGTAAGGCCACAGTTGCGCCTGGCGCACCTGTGGAGGAAGAACCCGCCGTGGAGGAAAAGTCCGACGGCGGCGGCCCGGCACCCAGCGCCGGTGAACCGGTCGAATTGTCCCGCTACGACGCCGTGGTTGGTTCGGATATCCGCAGCCCGGAGATCTCAGGACGCGGCTTCGTGGCAGTGATCTCGATCGACCATGTGGAGCCGTCACACGCTTGATGTGGTGACGTTAACCACCAGAGGTGGCCACCCCGCGCGGGAGTTGCTAGCCTGAAATGAAGGTTCCCCTCTGGAACCTCCGGACGACGGTTCAGTACCCGGCACGCGACAAGACTGGCCAAAGGAAATGTCATGTCGTGGTTAATTCTCATTTTCTCCGGAGCACTCGAAGCCGTTTGGGCCGCAGCGCTCCACCGTTCCAAGGGTTTCCGCAAGCCCGTCCCCACCATTGTGTTCCTGGTGTCCGTCATCGCCAGCATGGGTGGGCTCGCCATCGCGATGCAATCCATCCCCACGGGTACTGCCTACGCAGTGTGGGTTGGCGTCGGCGTCGTACTGACAGCCACGTATGCAATGGTCACCAAAGTTGAACGCGCGACGACGGCCCGGCTGCTTTTGCTGGCCGGCATCGGCGCATGTGTAGTTGGCCTGAAGGTGGTGGCGTAGCCATGACTGAGAACACTGTGAATTCCGGGAACACTGCGAATACCAGGAAAACCGGCCGCTCCGGCAAGTCCGGCGAATCCGGCAACGGAATCTTCTGGGTCATCCTCTTGGCTTCAGCGCTGCTCGAAGCCGTCTGGGCCACAGCGTTGGGCCTCTCCAACGGCTTTACGCAACTCATGCCGACGGTGGTATTCGCCATCACTGCCGTCCTGAGCATGCTCGGGCTGGGCATCGCGGTGAAGCGGATTCCCCTTGGCACCGCCTACGCGGTGTGGGTGGGTATCGGCGCTGCTCTGACCGTTGGCTGGGCCATGATCACGGGTGTGGAATCCGCGAGCCCGCTGAAGCTGCTGTTCATCGCGGGAATCGTGGGCTGTGCTGCCGGTTTGAAGGCCCTGCCCGCTGACAAGGCCGCAGCCAAGGCCGAGTAGCACTGCTCCGTGGCGCTCCTGCCCGGTTCCCCAGAGAGGAAGCTCGCTCCATTTCGTTGGCTCGCTGCGCATCGTGCCGTTCGCGCGGCACGTCACGCAGGGAACCCCCGAATCGGGCAAGCCAACCGGGCACCTTTTGCCCAATTCTGGCGCCAGCAGGAATACCCATGTGAGCCAGTGAGTTCACGCCTTCAAGAGCACACAAACGCGCATTGGAGAAGTTCATGACTGCAGTTCAGCTCGGCGACGGCCTGAAGGTCAGCCCTCTCGGCTTCGGCGGAATGGCCCTCACCCCGGTTTACGGCGGAATCGATCCCGAGAAAGGCCTGCAGACACTCAGGCATGCAGTGGACGCGGGCATCACGTTCATCGACACCGCGGATGTTTACGGAGCGGGCAGCAACGAGGAACTCGTGGGCAGGCTCTTGAAGGAGCGGCGCGACGAGGTCCAAGTGGCCACGAAGTTCGGAATTGAGGGCAACCCCGCGGACGGGTACACGGGAGTCCGCGGGGATGCGCCCTACATCAGGCAAGCGGCGGAAGCGAGCCTCCGCCGCCTGGACACTGACGTGATTGACCTCTACTACATGCACCGCCGTGACCTCCGCGTTCCGATAGTGGAAACCGTGGAGGCCATGGCGGAGCTGGTCCGAGAGGGCAAGGTCCGGCACCTCGGCCTGTCTGAAGTGACAGCCGAGGAGCTCAGGCAGGCCAACGCCGTCCATCCCATTGCCGCGGTCCAGAGTGAATGGTCCATCTGGAGCAGGGATGTTGAGCTCAACGTTGTACCTGCAGCCAAGGAACTTGGCGTCGGGTTCGTGCCATATTCGCCGCTGGGCCGCGGGTTCCTTACGGGAACCGTCAGCGCGAGCGACCTTGGGGAAGATGACTTCCGCCATAAGGTCCCCCGTTTTGGTGACGAGGCACTTGATGCGAACCAGTCCGTAGTGGACGCGGTCCGCGAGGTAGCCAGCGGGCTGGATGCAACTCCGGCCCAAGTAGCCCTGGCTTGGCTGTTTACCCAAGGTCAGCGCCTCGGGATTTCGGTGGTCCCCATCCCCGGCACGCGCAAAACGCACCGGATCGACGAGAACCTTGGGGCGCTGTCCCTGCAACTGGGAACAGCGCAGCTTGAGAGGCTCGACCAAGCTGCGGCCGCCGTCGTGGGTTCACGCTCTGCCGACCCCAACTGGGTATCGCAGGGCCGCGAAGCCAACCCGGCAACTGCATAGACTGACACGATGGATTCGCTAATTCACTCTTTGCGTGACGTCACTATCCGCAGCATCTCCGTCAGCGAGATGAACAACAACGTGTACCTGTTGACCTCAAAGTCCACAGGTGCGCAGTTGCTGATCGACGCTGCAGATGATCTTCCGGCCATTCAGGAACTGCTCGAAGACAGCACCGCAGATACGGCCGCGACGCCGAAGCTCGCCCGGATTGCCACCACCCACCAGCACTGGGACCACGTCCGGGCACTGGCGGAACTGGTGGAAGTCACCGGTGCAAGCACGTCAGCAGGAGCGGACGACGCCGATGCGTTGCCGGTTCCGGTGGATGTCCGGCTGGGTCACGGCGACGTCGAACAGTTCGATGGCTTCCAGATCACGGCTATCCACTTGCGTGGTCACACCCCGGGCTCGATCGCTTTCGTGTACCAGGATCCGGACGGGCCCGCCCACATTTTCAGTGGAGACTCGTTGTTTCCGGGAGGCGTAGGCAACACACAGAACGATCCTTCACGTTTCACTTCTCTGTTGAACGACGTGTCGGAGCGACTGTTCGACGCTTATCCGGACGAAACCCTGGTGCACCCGGGTCATGGATTGCCCACCACCCTCGGCGCCGAGCGGCCTCACCTTGACGAGTGGCGCGCCCGAGGCTGGTGATTTGCGGGGCCTGCTCTGCACCCTAAACCTAGGGAATAGCGCGCAGAGCGGGCCTCACAACATGGAGCCCGTGCGTTGCGGGGCCTGCTCTGCACCCTAAACCTAGGGAATAGCGCGCAAAGCGGGCCTCACAACGGGGAGGTTAGCGGCCGCGACGCTCGTTCGATGCGGGAGCCGACGCACGACGGGGACCGCTGCGTGCCGGACGACCTGCACCGGACCCGCCACGACCGGAGTTGCCCGAGGCACCCGAACCGTAGGATCCGCCGGACGTAGCACCCGTTGCGGAAGACCAAACAGCCTTGTTTCCGCCGGTACGGGTACTCGTGGTGGATGCCGTGCGCGGAGCCGAAGCTGAACGCTGGCCGGTAGCCGGACGGCCGCTGCGACCATTTTGGCCCTGCGAGCCGGGAACGTCGTTGCGGTGAGTAGCGCCAGCCTTGCCGCGACCGCGAGGGCTGCGTGCGACGTCGTCGTTCATTGCTGCGCGACGATCGGCGCGGTTGGTGTCCGTGCGAACCGGCTCAGCCCCAACCTTGCCGCGTCCGTTGCGACCGCCACGACCACCAGCGGTGGGAGCAGCCTGCGTGGAACGGCGTGCGCGCTTGCGCTGGGCGTTGGCGCCGGTGGACGTGCCACCACCCTGCTGGGTTTTCGCAGCGAGGAGAGCCGCACGGGTGCGGGGATCAACCTTGTCCGCGATGTCGCCCACGAGCTTTGAAACCAAGGGGGAGCTTGCCGTGACGCGCTCAAAGTTCACGTCAACGCCGGCAGCCTTCATGAGCTTCTTGACGTCACTCTGCTGCTCGGGGAGCGTCAGGGTGACAACGGTGCCATCGGAACCGGCGCGCGCCGTACGGCCGGAGCGGTGCAGGTACGCCTTGTGCTCTGTGGGCGGATCCACGTGGATGACGAGTTCGACGTCGTCAACGTGTACGCCGCGGGCTGCGACGTCGGTGGCCACCAGGACGCGAACGTCACCGTTGGAGAATTCGGCGAGGTTACGGTCGCGGGCGTTCTGCGACAAGTTGCCGTGAAGGTCGACGGCGGGGATGCCGGCGTCGGTGAGGGTCTTGGCAAGCTTGCGGGCGTGGTGCTTGGTCCGCATGAAGAGGACACGGCGGCCGGCGCCGGAGGCCAGTTCAACGATGAGCTGCTTCTTGACGGTCTGGTCGTTGACCACCAGGACGTGATGTTCCATGGTGGTCACAGCGGCCTGGGGATCGTCCACAGAGTGCGTCAGCGGGTTGGACAGGTAACGGTTGACCAGCTTGTCAACACCGTTGTCCAGCGTCGCGGAGAAGAGCAGGCGCTGACCCTGGGTGGGGGTCATGTCCATGAGCTTCTTGACCACCGGGAGGAAGCCCAGGTCAGCCATGTGGTCGGCCTCGTCCAGCACGGTGACCTCAACGGCTTCGAGGGTCAGGATGCGCTGGCGGATCAGGTCTTCGAGGCGGCCCGGGCAGGCGATGACGATGTCGACGCCGGCGCGCAGCGCCTTTTCCTGGCGTGCCTGGGAGATGCCGCCGTAGATGACCGTGGTGTTCAGGCCCATGGCCTTGGCCAGCGGCTCGATGGTGGCGTTGATCTGGGTTGCCAGTTCACGCGTCGGGGCAAGGACGAGGCCCATGGGGCGGCCCGGCTTGCGGAAATGCTTTGCTTCACGCTCGGCCAAGCGGGCCACGAGCGGGATGGCGAAAGCGATGGTCTTGCCGGAACCGGTGCGGCCACGGCCCAGGACGTCGCGGCCTGCGAGCGTATCCGGGAGGGTCTTCACCTGGATGGGGAATGCCTCTTCGATGCCATCTGCGGCGAGGGATTCAGCAATGGGCTTGGGCGTGCCAAGGGCAGCAAAAGTAGTCATAAACTTCATGTCTTTCGGGCGGTGTCCAGTTGCGGACATCGGCCCCCGACGCCGGTTGGGCCAGGGGTTCGCCGAGGAAAAGTCAGGTGGTCTACCGGTTCGCTTCAACAGCTGTGGCCGGGACCAAATAGAACGCGTTCATCGACGCAGGATGTGCCTCTCACATGAAAAATGCCCCGTCGCGCAGCCTGTCAGGCCACCTGCTTCAGGGCGTCACCGCACATCAAGTGTTCCTAGCTTAGCAGTGTTTCTCCTGCGAGCCCGCATCGGGGCTGGTCAGGCACCCGTTGTGAGGCCCGATCTGCACGCTTCCGGGCGGCAATACCCTGCAGAGCAGGCCTCACAACTCGCCGACCCTGCGTTGCGAGGCCCGATCTGCACGCTTCCGGGCGGCAATACCCTGCAGAGCAGGCCCCACAACTCGCCGACCCTGCGTTGCGAGGCCCGATCTGCACCCTTCCGGGCGGCAAGACCCTGCAGAGCAGGCCCCACAACGGGTCAGGAGTGGCGCGTGAGTTCGGGTTGGGCGTCCGGGGCACCCGTTCCGGCGTCCAGGGCACCCACCTCCCCTACGCCCGTCTCATCCACACCCCTCCGAGCCGAGCGGGCGGCAACTCTCGGCGCAATGACTACCCCGACGACGGCGATGATCACCGTCAGCGCGAAGACCCCCGCAAACGAGTTCGCCGTCGTGAATGCAGCGAACACAAGTCCCGTAGCTGCGAGGGACAATGCGCCGCCGAGGGAGTCGGAAATGGACATGGCCGCGCTGTTGAAGCCTTGGTTTTCCTCGGTGGAGAGCGCCAGTGTCATCACGGACAGCCTCGGGTACATGAGACCCATGCCGCCACCAGCCAGGATCCAACCAGCAATGGCAACTGCCGCGGGCAGGCTAAGCGCTGCGGTCACCAGCGTTGAGATCACGGCTATCAGCACCAAAAGAGCTCCGATCTTCACGGCGAGATCGTCGGCCAACCGGGCACCGAGCCGCCCCTGGATCGCCGACGCCCCGGCCCACGCCAGTGCGGCTCCGGTCAGTGTCAGCCCGGCGAACGTCGGCGTGAACGCGTAGAGCTCGGTCAGCAGGTACGGCAGGTACACCTCGGCCCCGAAGAACGCCGCCGACGCCAGCCCCCGGACCAGAATCACACTGGGCAGGCCCCGCCGGGCAGTGAGGGTTCCCCGCGGAACCAGCGGCCTCACCGCGATAAGGGCAATGACAAGCGCGACGACGGCAATCACCCCACCGAAGCCGGGCACCTCAGCAGACAGGTTCAGACCCAGGACGGCGAAGGCCGCGAGCGCCGCCCACCCCATCCGACCGAAGGCCCATGGAACGGGCTCGGCAGCAGGTTCGGAATTCATTCCCCGCACGGCCGGCACCACCATCAACAAGGCTGGAACTACCAGGCCCACAACACCGAGAAACACCCAATGCCAACTGCTCAGCTGGGCCACCACGCCGGCCGCGAATGGACCCACGAGGGAAGGAACCACCCAGGACGCGGCGAAGGCGGCGAAGATCTTCGGGTGCAAAACCGGCGGGTACACGCGGGCCACCAATACATAGAGGGCCACGGTCATCGCGCCGCCACCAAGTCCTTGCACCAGTCGCCCCAGCACCAGCATCTCCATGGTCCCGGCGGTACCGGCGATCAGGAGTCCAGCCACGAACAAGGCCACAGAGGAGTACAACGGCGCCGCCGGACCACGACGATCCGACCAGTTCCCTGCCGCCACCATGCCCATCACGCCGGTAGCCAGCGGTCCAGCGAAGGCCAGCGCGTAAAGGCTGGCACCGTCCAGGTCGCGGCTGACGAGCGGCATGATGGTGGTCACTGCGAGGGACTCGAACGCGCTCAGGAACACGAGCGCGCAGGCCCCAACGGTGGCAAGCAGGTATGGACGGCGCAGTATCCCGGCCGTTGAGGTGTCAGAGGTCATGGACGTCAGCCTAGAACCTCAACTAATGTTGAGGTCAATCCACCACCCCGGTCACGGAAAGAACGCCATGCCGCCAGTCGAAACGCACCGGCCACTCACCATTGGTGAGTTGTCCGAACGGAGTGGAGTGTCGGCGTCGGCCCTTCATTTCTACGAACGCAACGGGCTCATCGAGGCGGAGCGAACAGCCGGCAACCAGCGGCGTTACCGGCGGGACACACTGCGGCGGGTTGCGTTTATCAAGACCTCGCAACGTGTGGGCCTGCCCCTGAAGGACATCCGTGAGGCGCTGGATTCCCTTCCCGATGGCCGCACGCCCACCAAGCGCGACTGGTCCAGGTTGTCGTTGCGATGGCGCAAGGAACTGGACGAGCGGATAGCCGCTTTGCAGCATCTGCGAAACGACCTGGACGGGTGCATTGGCTGCGGTTGCCTCAGCCTGAAATCCTGTACGTTGCAGAACCCGTCGGACGAACTCGGGGCCTCCGGTGCCGGCGCCCAGCGCTGGACTTTGCCGGAATAGCAACAGGCATTGCCTTTCACCGCAGCGTCGCGGCACGCTTGGGTCATGACTGAACACACCCACGACGCCGGTACCCACCAACAAGGGCACCACACCCATGAAGGCGCTCAGCAGAGCGGCTTGAACCTCCACGAGGACGCAGACAACGCCGTGGACATGTGGGACGGCATGTACCGCGAGCGCCCCAAAGTGTGGAGCGGAAACCCAAATCCACAGCTGGTTGCAGAAGCCAAGGACTTGAAGCCCGGAAGAGCCCTCGACCTCGGCTGCGGGGAAGGCGCGGACGCTATCTGGCTCGCCACACACGGCTGGACTGTCACGGCAATGGATGTGTCCGCCGTCGCGCTTGAACGGGCGGCCGCGCATGCCGCCGAAAACGACGTCAGCGAGCGGATCACGTGGCAGCAACAGGACCTCACGGAGTGGGAGCCTGAGCCCGTCTTCGATCTGGTGTCCGCCCAGTTCCTGCACTCTCCTCTCCTGCCGTGGCGGGATTCAGTGGCATCAGCTGCCGCTGCCGTGGCACCGGGTGGCACGTTGCTGGTTGTGGGGCATCACCCGCACGGACTCCCATCGTGGAGCCACCATCATGAGTCCGGAATGTTCTTTACGCCGGAGCAATTGGCGGGCGCCCTACGTCTGGATCGCGAGCCGTGGTTCGTCAACGTCCTGACAGACCGGGCCCGCACTGTAACGGGACCCAACGGCGAGTCAGGCACCACCCTGGACACGGTCTTGAGGGCCACCAAACACGCCTAGGTACCTGCACGCCTATATACCCGCGGGCAGCAACTCTCCGTAGGGCGGGACCACTGTTCCTGTGGCGGTGGAGTCCGGATTGAGCATCCATCCCACGCGTTTGGCCGTGTTCAGCATGACTACGCTTTCCACGAGTTGGACGCCCGGGATCCGCTGCTGGATGGTGAGTTCCATTTCCATGACGTCAGCCAGCGAGCGCAACCACATGATCATGGTGAAGTTGGTGCGGCCTGTGGTGGACGCAGAGAAGCGGATGTTCCTGATGGCCCTGAGTTCCGTGGCTGCGGCTTCGTGCTCACCTGCGGGAACGTTCGCGAACCATTGGACCGTGATGGGGAAGCCGGAGAATTGCTGGGCAATTTCGCAGCGGAAGGACAACATCCGGCTGCTCAGGACCCTGCCCAGTTGCCGCTGGACCGTGGCGGGGTTTCGGCCCAAGGCGCGGGCAATTTCGGCGGCCGTGGCACGGCCGTCGCGGGCGAGGAACGGGATGATCGCCAGATGGCTCTCGGGGAGCGGTATCACCGTGGCGTCGTGGGCTGACGGGTTCGCTGATTCAGGTCCGGCCAGCGCGCGGAGTGCTTGTTGCTCTGCCTTGGTGAGGACGTTGAGCCGCCACGCATATCCGCTGGTGTGAATCCGGGTGCAGAGGGCCGTGTGGTACTTGGTGAGTCCCCTGATCTCTTTGAGTTTCGGCAATACCTCGGTGCTGAACTGTCCCAGGTCCTGCGTGATCACAGTGAGCGTGAGGTCGCGGTTACTGGCAGCCTCTTCCACCGTGATGACCTCGGGAAGCTCGGCGACCGCCGCGGTGACGTCCGGCCTGAGGTGCATTTCGCAGTCGATGTCCACCATGGCCAGGCACATATCCTTGGGGTCGCCCATGAGATGCGCGGTGGTCCATGCTGCGCCGGCTCCCCTAAGTCGTTCCCACCGGGATGCCAGCGTGGTGGCGTGGACGCCCAGGACTTCTCCGGCGTCGGACCAGCTGATCCGCGGCGAGATCTGTAGGGCGTTGACCAGACGCAGGTCTTCCTCGCTGAGCTCCATGAGTCAATTCTTGCAGAAGGATGCATGATTCCTGCTTGAGTGCACTAGTTGGTGCATATTTACAGATGTTTAGCGGGATGTGAATCACATCACCACAGAATGGCATAAGGAACGCATCACCTAGACAGACCAGGAGAGCAGATGACCATCGCCGCCGACGCCAAGGAACTGCAGGAGGACATCGTCCGCCTCCGCCACGACCTCCATCGCGAACCGGAGATCGGCCTGCAGCTCCCCCGCACGCAGGAGAAGGTACTCCAGGCGCTGGATGGGCTGCCTTACGAGATCAGCCTTGGCAAGGAAACGACGTCGGTCACCGCAGTTTTGCGTGGCGGTGCACCCCACGCTTCGGCTGAGAAGCCCGTGGTGTTGCTGCGTGCCGACATGGATGGACTTCCTGTACAGGAGACCACCGGCGTGGACTACACCTCGCGCGTGGATGGAGCCATGCACGCCTGTGGCCATGACCTGCACACCTCCATGCTGGCCGGCGCCGCCACCCTTCTGGCCGAGCGCCGGGACCAGTTGGCGGGCGACGTCATCCTCATGTTCCAGCCCGGCGAAGAGGGCTTCGACGGCGCGAGTTACATGATCAAGGAAGGCGTCCTGGACGCGGCCGGTCGTCGCGCAGACACTGCCTACGGAATGCACGTGTTCTCTTCCCTTGAACCGCATGGCCAGTTCGTCACCAAGCCGGGGGTCATGCTCAGTTCCTCCGACGGACTTGTTGTCACTGTGCTGGGCGCGGGCGGCCACGGCTCCGCTCCCTATTCCGCCAAAGATCCCGTCACGGCAGCTGCCGAGATGGTCACGGCACTTCAGGTGATGGTCACGCGTCAGTTCAACATGTTCGATCCCGTGGTCCTCACCGTCGGCGTCCTGCACGCAGGAACCAAGCGGAACGTCATCCCCGAGACCGCCCGGATCGAAGCCACCATCAGGACCTTCTCCGAGGAGTCCCGTCGGAAGATGATGGAAGCAGTACCCAGGCTGTTACATGGCATCGCCGCAGCCCACGGTTTGGAGGCGGATGTGCACTACCAAGAGGAATACCCCCTCACCATCAATGATGAGGATGAAACCACCACCGCGGAGAAGGTCATCGCCGGAATGTTCGGTGAGTCCCGGCACACCCGGATGGCCACTCCCCTGAGCGGGTCCGAGGACTTCTCACGGGTCCTCGCTGAAGTCCCAGGCACCTTCGTGGGACTCAGCGCTGTTGCCCCCGGCGCCGACCACACGACGTCGCCGTTCAACCACTCCCCCTACGCAATGTTCGACGACGGCGTCCTCACCGACGGTGCCGCGCTGTACGCCGAACTCGCCGTGTCCCGTATCGCCGCCCTCGCCGGCAACTAACTCCCGGCCTGCCTGATCTTGGAGAAGCACATGACCACCACCGTAGGAACGTCCCCCGACGTCAAGGTCCACAAGTCGCACATGCGCACGCTGGTCGGCACCGGCATCGGCAACGCCGTTGAATGGTACGACTGGGCCATCTACGCAACGTTCTCGCCGTTTATCGCGAGCGCTTTGTTCAGCAGCGCCGACCCCACGTCGGCCATGCTGTCCACTTTGGCGATCTTCGCCGTCGGATTCGTTGCCCGCCCATTCGGCGGTTTCGTGTTCGGCTGGATCGGCGACCGGATCGGACGCAAGACGTCCATGACGGTGGCGGTGGCCCTCGGCGCGGTGGGCAGCCTGCTCATCGGCATTGCCCCGACGTTTGAGTCTGTGGGCGTCTTCGCATCGGTGATGCTGCTGATCGCCCGACTCATCCAAGGCCTTGCCCACGGTGGTGAGTTGCCGTCGTCGCAAACGTACTTGTCCGAGATGGCACCCAAGGAACATCGCGGCTTCTGGGCGACCCTCATCTATACCTCCGGCACGGCCGGCATCCTGGCCGGCACGCTGCTGGGCGCCATTCTCACTGCCACCCTCAGCAAGGGCGACATGAGCTCGTGGGGGTGGCGCATCCCGTTCCTCATCGGCGGCGCATTGGGTATCTACGCACTGTTCATGCGGGCAAAGATGAAGGAAACCGAAGCTTTCGAGGCCGAGGCGCCCAATGAGAAGCGCCTGCCCATCTGGCCGCAGATCGTGAAGTACCGCAAGCAGGCTCTGCAGGTTATCGGCCTCACCGTTGGCCTGACGGTGGTGTACTACATCTGGGGTGTTGTGGCTCCGAGCTACGCCGCGACCACGCTGAAGATGGACCGCGGTGAAGCGCTCTGGGCAGGCGTGGTGGCCAACGTGGTGTTCATCGCCGCCCTGCCGTTCTGGGGCAAATTGTCCGACCGCATCGGCCGCAAGCCGGTGATCATCAGTTCGGCCGCGGGCGCCGCGCTCCTGCACTTCCCCATGACATGGCTACTCAAGGACTCACCGTGGCAGCTCGCCGTGTCCATGTCCGTGATGCTGTTCTTCATCGCGGGTAGCGCCGCAATCGTTCCTGCCGTCTACGCCGAACTGTTCCCGACCCATATCCGCACCATCGGCGTGGGCGTTCCGTACTCCATCTGCGTCGCTGCGTTTGGTGGCACGGCTCCGTACCTGCAGACCTGGCTCGGCACCATCGGGATGGCTCAGCTGTTCAACGTGTACGCAGTGATCCTGCTGCTGGTGGGCATCGCGTTCGCCTTCTCCATCCCGGAGACGAAGGGCAAGGACCTCACCGTCTAGGTTCTCCCAAGTAGGTCGCAGATCAGGTCGTTCCCAGGACTGAGAACGACCTGATCTGCGACCTACTTGGGTTTAAACGAAGCGATCCCGGCCGGCCCTGTATCCGAAGAATGCTGCCAGTGAACCGACCACCAGGAACAGGACTCCAGCAGCTGCGAAACCGCCAGTAGCCTGATGGAGTTGACCTACCATCAGTGTGCCGAGCGAGCCCACGCCGTAGCCCACGCCCTGCATCATCCCGGACAGGTGTGCCGCCGTGTGGGCGTCGCGGGTACGGACCATGATCATGGTGAGGGCGACGGCAGTCAACGAACCCTGGCCCAGCCCGTTGAGCCCGGTCCAGACCCAGATCAGCTCGGTGGGGCCAAAGATGGTGAGGGCAAAACCGCCCCCGGTCATCAGCGCCACCACCATGTTGATGATTCGCTGGTCCTTGAAGCGCGTGGCCAGGGCAGGGGCAAACAGCGAGCCGAGCATCTGAAGCACGATGGACACGGACACGATCAGCCCAGCCGTTCCGCCATCGATCCCCCGGTCGCGCAGGATAGGTGCCATCCACGCGAAAACGCTGAATGACATCATTGCCTGCAGCACCATGAACAGCGTCACCTGCCAGGCCACGGTTGAACGCCACACGTTGACGCCGCCATGGACTGCTTGATGCCTCACCGATGGCTGCCGGACTGCCAGCGGCAGGAAGAGCAAAAGTACGACGGCGGCGGGCACCGCCCAGAACCACAGCGCCGACGTCCAGTGGCCGGTTGCCGTATAGACCGGATACGTGAAGCCCGCGCCAAGTGCCGCCGAAGCGCAAATAGCTGTGGTGTATAGCCCGCCCATCAGGCCAAGGCGGTGTGGGAAATCCCGCTTAACGACGCCCGGAAGAAGGACGTTGCACAGTGCGATGGCAGCACCGCAGGCCGCAGTTCCGGCCAAAAGAGCGGGCAGGTGGCCAATTCCCGGCATCTCCACGGGCCGCAGGAGCAAGCCGGCAGTGAGGACAGCCATGGCGCCGAGGAGCACCCGTTCTGCGCCGAACCTGCGGGCGAGGACTGGAGCAAGGGGTGCGAAGACGCCCAGCAAGGTAACCGGCACGGTGGTGAGGACCACCAGCGACCAGCCCGGCAGGCCGGCGTCGGACGTAATTTCCGGAAGCACGGCGGAGAAACTGGAGAAGACCGTCCGCAGATTCAGGCCGATCAGCACCAGGCAGACGCCTAGGTAGACGAGGCCCCGTTTGCCCCGGAGATGCGTGGGGTCCGCAGCTGGTTCATCGTCAATCTCTGCGTCTACTGCTATATCGGGGTGGACAGATTTCTCTCGGTAGCCGGGCGTCTTGGAGGAGGTCACCGTCCTATTCTGTCAGCCGGTCCTGATCGGGGCTTGTTGGGCAGGATGTGACCCTTCGACGACCTCCGGTGCAGTTATCCACATAGGGTTGATCGCCCCTGCCTGTGTAGCTTGGCGTTCCATAGCGTTGAGGGCATGGATAAAGAGCCTGAATCTTTACCTCACCCCGCAACTTCCGAACGCCCCGGTACGCCATCTCACAAGACGGCCACAGCGTATTCGCGCCCACCGGGACTGAGGGTGAGCATCTGGAGCTTGACGCTGGCCATGGGGGTGCCCATTGTCTTCATGATGGTCTTCCCTGTGGGGATGTTATTTATGTTCGGCGCTGAGTCACCCTCCTACGCGGTTGCTGCGCAGACCATTCTCCTGGTCCCCACCGGAGCTTGTTGGCTCGCGGCGGTGGTTTGTGGCCTGACCTGTCTCAGGCTGGCCAAACACCGCGACGCAGATGGGCAGCGGACCATTGCTTGGATGTTCGGATTATTCGGGCTTTGTATTGCAGGACTCGAGGGGTTGGTGTTGCTCTTAATGTTGCTGCGCAGCTGAACCCCTGCCCACCCTTGAACGTTCCGGCCCAGGTACCCCAACCGGGCCAAACTACCCCGCCGAACCAAAGTATTCTGGAAAGGATGAGTGAAACCCCAGATTCCCCGCGACCAGTCACGCCCGGCAGCCAGGCATCCTTCGGTACCTACGGTGGCCGGCCCGTCAGTTTCGTGCGCCGTGGCACCCGACTGCAGGGACGCAGGCAAGCCGCCTGGGAAGAGCACGCAGAACGCTGGGCCATTCAGGTGCCGCGCCATGTTGCCAACACCTCGGTGCACCCGGACTACACCTTCGACGCCGAGGCTGTCTTTGGGCGTAAGGCACCCCTGATTGTGGAGATCGGTTCAGGCCTGGGTGACGCCGTAGTCCACGCCGCGGAACAGAACCCGGACAAGGACTTCCTCGCGGTGGAGGTCTACACACCAGGTTTGGCCAACACCATCATCAAGATCAACAGCCGTGGACTGACCAACGTGCGGGTGGTGGAAGCCAACGCCCCAGAGGTCCTAGAATCCATGCTCCCGGAAGGCTCCGTTAGCGAGCTCTGGGTGTTCTTCCCGGATCCCTGGCACAAGGCCCGGCACCACAAGCGACGCCTCATCCAGCCTGCCTTTGCCTCAGTTGCCGCCAAGGCACTCGAAAAGGGTGGCTACTGGCGCATCGCCACCGACTGGTCCAACTATGCCGTGCACGTCCGCGAAGTACTGGCAGGGTCCACAGAGTTCGAGAACATGCACGAAGGCGAGCGCAGCGGCGAGGAGAGCCCACTGACGCAGGTGTGGCAGTCCGGCGTCGAGTCTGTTGTGGGCGGTGCGCCCGTCCGGGAAGGTCGAGCACCGGTCAGCACTGAGCACACCGGTCCGAATGAGGGCGTAGATGAAGAGGGCGGCTGGGCTCCCCGGTTCGATGGCCGAATCCGGACGAGCTTCGAGAACAAAGCCCATGAGGCCGGGCGCATGATCTTTGACCTCACGTACCGCAAGCTTTAGCCAACGGACTTTGGGGGAACCATGAGCTATCAGCCGCCGATCGACTACTACCAGCAACCACAACGGTCCGGTACGCGAGGCCTGGGCGCCGGCATCACGAGCATCGTCGCCGCTGTCCTCTCCCCCATCGCGGCCGTAGTGAGCATTCCCTTGGGCATTGCAGCTATCGCCTCGTCGATTAGCCAGTACAACCAGGGCAACGACGCTTGGTGGTTCGGTGCACTGATCCTGGCTGGAGTCGCGGTCCTTCTGGCTATCGTGGCTGTGGTCAGTGGGTTGCTCGCCGTATTCCGGGCGGGTCGCATGAACGCGGGGCGCATCACGGGAATCGTCGGGTTGGCGATCATGGCGGTCAACGTCTTTGGTGTTGCCTTCATGGTTTTCCTGGTACTCGGCGCAGGGCAAGGGTCCTAATGCCCCAGGTACGTGCCGAGCGGCTGATCCGGTTGGATCCTGAGACCGCTTTTGCCCTTTCCCAGACCACAGGTGATTTCAGACTCAAATGGGACCCCTTTATCTCCGCCCAAGCCTTTCTGGATGGCGCAAAAGCTGCGGGCAAGGGCGTCAGGACTCGAACGGTCTCCCGGATGGGGCTGAAAATGGTCAGCGAGTACGTCTCCTACACACCTCCGCGAAACGTGGGGATGACCATGGTGTCCGGGCCTTGGTTCTTTGAGAATTTCGGCGGCGGCTGGCGGTTCACCCCGGACGACGGCGGCACCCGGGCAGTCTGGAAGTACACCTTTTCCTGCCGCCCGGCGCTGCTGAAGCCGTTGGCCGAGAGGATCGGAAGCTGGCTTCTGGGCCGGGAGATTGAGCGTCGCATTGAGGCGTTCGCCCGGGCTTGCGAAGACCAGGCCCTGATTGCGGAACTACGCGCCCGGGGCAAGGGGGTCAGCGGCACGGGGGTCACGGACCGCTAGGGTTTACGGCACCGAAATCGAGGCCACCGTTTTCTCTGCTTCATCACGAAGCTCAACACCGGCTATACCAGCCAACTGCACCGGAGTGGCACCGGTGATCTTGATCCGACCGCTCTGCGTGGCAGTCCATCCACAAGTGCGTTCTTCGGCACCATCCCGGCCCTTCACCCACAGGTAGAGTGTGCCTTCCAGCGGCATGGACCGTCCCTCCACAGCGAGTTCAGTGCCCCAATTCTTTTTCACCATGCCCACGGTCAGCTGTAATCCGGTTTCCGACTGAACCGAATAGCTTGCGTCCGGTTTCGGGGGCTGGTTCAGCAGGGGCCCGGCGAGGAAGCCAACCGCAAGGCAAGCAGCGGCAACCGCGCCCACCAAACCCGCCCACCGCCGTCGTAATTTCCGCCTGCGGACCGACAAGTCCACCAAAACCTTCTCCGATAGCGCTTCGGGTTCCAAAGGTGAGAGCCCGTGCGAACCACCAGCTACGGTGAGGGCGACGGCGTCAGCCGCGGGAACGGCGTCGAGTAACGCGGGCAGGCTCTCGAGTTCCTCCAGCTCGTGGCGGCATTCAGCGCATTTGGCGAGGTGATCCTCAAAGGTGCGTGCTTCGTCGGGCTCGAGCCCACCCAGCAGGTAGGCGCCCAGCAACTGGTGGACGGAGTTGCCGCTCATCGTTCCACCCCCATTTCATCAAGGATTGTTCGGAGGGCTTTCACAGCATAGAAAGCCCGGGATTTCACGGTGCCCGCCGGAATGTTCAACTGCAGCGCTGCCTCGGTGACAGTGAACCTCTGATAGTGGAGGGCAACCAAAACTTGGCGGTGTTCGTGACTGAGGCGGAGCAACGCTTCCTCCATGAGGACCCTGTTCAGGAGTTCATCAACGCGCTCCGTTGCAGGATGGTCCGGGAGCTCTTGCTCGCTGGCCTCGGCAGGGCGGCGCTGGGACTTCCTGTAGTTGTCGATGATGACGTTGCGGGCCGTACGGAAGAGGTAGCTGCGCAGGCTTCCCGTGATCTGCGGGGCGTGCTGCCATACCTTGAGGATGGTTTCCTGAACGACGTCGTCCGCTTGATGGGCGTCGGACGTGCAGCTGAGAACGAAGCGCTTCAGAGCCGTGCCATGTTCGCGGTAGATCGCGGCCACCACGTCTTCATCCAACGGCATAACCACCTCCCTCTTCCAGCTGCCCCATCGCCTATACGACGACGCGTGGACAGAAAAGGTTCAACCCCATGAACCATTCTTCCCCCACCGGCGTCGTAGGGGTTAGCGCCGGTCCTTTCCGGCCGGCTCGTCAAAGGAGCTAGACATGAGGAAACGACTCAGTTTTGGATTCGGTGTGTTGATCCTGACCGCTGCCTTGGCAGGGTGTGGCGGAAGTCCTGGAACCACCGCTACCTCCGCACCACCTCCGGCGGCTACTACCTCTGCAGCAGCTACCTCCGCATCCCCGACAGCGGATTCCACCACCACGGGCGCCGAAATGAAGGTTTCATCATCCAGCGCAGGTCAGATCGTGACGGACAGCAAGGGCATGAGTCTTTACTTCTTCACCAAGGACGTCAAGGACTCGGGAACCAGCGCCTGCGTGGACGCGTGCCTGGAAGCTTGGCCCGTCTTCACCACAACGTCGGATATGCCCACGGTTGAAGGCGTCACGGGAACTGTGGGAACCATTGCGACGCCTGACGGCAAGAAACAGGTAACACTCAACGGCATGCCCCTGTACTACTACGCCAAGGACAAGGCTCCCGGCGACGTGACTGGTCAGGGCGTGGGCGGCGTCTGGTACCTGGTCAGCCCGACGGGGGAGATGATCAAGGGCGCTGCGGGTTCGGGCTACTGAGGCGTGCTCCGAGCTCGCCGCGCCGGGCTAGGATCGGGATATGGGCGAGATTTCTGACATTAAGGCCGCGGCCAAGACGTGGCAAACCATGGTGGACAGCAACCAGGCGTTGCTTCTGCGCAAGTCCGGACACGACGTCCATTGGTGGGCCGAAGAGGGCCGTGTCAAGGGCCTGAAGAACGACGCCGAGCTCCGCGACTGGATGCGCGACGAACACGGCATCACGGGCTATGCGCAATACGCAGTCTCGTGGGAGATGTTTGGCTACCCCGAGTTCATGCTCCGGGGCGCCGATGAACTCATCGACGGCCAATACGCCAATCATCCGCAGTTGCGCCCCATAGCCGACGCTCTGCTGGCTTGGTCCGCCGAGACCGAGGGCGTCGGGATCCAGATGCGTAAAGGTTATGTCTCGCTTCACAGTCCTCGGCGGAAGTTTGCCCAGGTCACGCGGACCAATACCACCACCGTTGATATCGCCCTGCGATTGGACGTTCCAGCCGAGGGAAGGCTCGAGGCCGTGAAGGCACGTGAGGGAGAATTCTTCGACCGCCGGGTGCGGCTGAAGTCAATCGACGACGTCGACGACGAGCTACTCGGGTACCTCGCGAAGGCGTTGGACCAGAACAGTTAGCGCCTCGCACGCCCGTACAACTGCCGCACCAGGTGCTCGATGTCCGGCTCGTGCAGGGACAGGTCGGCAACCTCGGCTGTGCTGGTAATCGCGGCAAGCACAGTGGCCGCCGAGAGCCTGCGCGGATCGAAGGAAACGCTGTGCCTGATTCCATCGGCCTCAATACCCTCATGCACCGCGCCGTCAGGCAGCGAAAGGAGAGCAGCCGAGTGCATTGGGGTGGTGAAGTCAACCACCATGGTGCGCACGGCTCCGGCGACGTTAGCCAAACCGGTGAGCGAACCGTCGTAGGCGATGGCGCCGTCGTCGACTACCAGGACGCGTTGGCACAAACGCTGGATATCGCTCATGTCATGGGTGGTCAGCAGGAGCGTGGTGCCGTTCTCGCGACGCTCAGCGTCCAGGAACTGGCGCAGTTTCTCCTTGCTGATCATGTCCAGGCCAATGGTCGGCTCGTCCAGAATCACCAGCTCCGGCCGATGCAGCAGGGCAGCGGCAACCTCACCCCGCATCCGCTGGCCCAGGGAGAGCTGCCGAACAGGTGTGGTGAGGAACTCCCCCAGATCCATCTGATCGGCGAGCTCGCGGAACCTGGGCCTCCAATCCGCCTCGGACATGCGATGCATCGCACCGAGTATCGGGTAAGAGTCCTGCAGCGGGAGGTCCCACCATAGCTGCGAGCGCTGTCCGAACACGACCCCGATTTTCCGGGCCAACGCTTTACGCTGCGGCACCGGGTTGAACCCGCAGACGGTTACGCGACCCGAGCTTGGTACCAGGACACCCGTCAGCATCTTGATGGTGGTGGACTTGCCGGCCCCGTTGGCACCGATGTAGCCGACCGCCTCCCCAGGCTCCACAGTGAAGTCGATCCCGCGGACCGCGTGAACGGCTTTCCTGCGTCGCCGGAACCGGCCCACCGATTCCATGATTTGGAACTCCCGGCTCAGATTTTCCACTTCGATGATGGGCATGTCAGCCTCCTGCGCCGGTGTATTTTTTGATGGCCGCCCGCCATAGAAGCAGCATGAGTCCGCTAAGGACGACGGCGGCCGGCAGTCCCAGCCAGCCCGTCCAGGCCGGGATTCCGGCGGGGCCGTCGAGATCGAGGATGACCAGGCTGGGCGCGTATGCCACCAACGTTGCGGGGATGACAAACGTGAAGAAGATCTGGATCGGGAAGAACAGCGCCGCCCCGGGCATGGAGGCCACGTACCGGCCGCCATAGGTGAAGGCGTTGGCGAATTGCCTGCCGTCGAGGATCCAGAATTGCATTGCTCCCGCGCCGAGGAAGAGTGCACAGAAGATCGCAGCACCGGCAACAGGTGTGATGATAGCCAGCACGATCTTGGCCGGGTCCCAAGCGATGTCCGTAAGTAGGAGCGCTACCCCCAGTGCGGCCAGGGCGAAGATCAACCGCCCCACGCGTCTCAGTTGGAAATCGGATGTGGCCAGTTGGAGCAGCACAGGCAAAGGCCGGACCAGCAACACCTCCAACTTGCCGGACCTAATGGTCTCGGACATGGAATCGGTCTCTCCCAAGAGCAGGTCACCCAGCGCGAAGGCCACCGAGGCGAGACCAAACACCAGAAGGGTCTGGGCTAAGGTCATACCGCCGAAGGTGGAGACGTTATGGACTATTGCGTAGAGCTCCACGAATTCGGTCAAGCCCAGCAGGATTTGCCCGGCGACGTCGGAGATGAAACTCCCCCGGTAGGCGAGCTGCGAGCGCAACCGGGCCGAGACAAGGAGTTTGAGGAGGACCCGGTTGGTGACCGGGGCATGCGGGTCCCGGGTTGCGCGGGGCGACGTCGCGCGGGGACTAGCCACCTTGCACCACCAGCTTCCGTGACCCGAACCGGACCATGGCCTGAACGACCACCAGCAGCACGGCCAGCCACAGGAATTGGAGACCCACCATGGCAAGGCTTTCGGCGCCGTCGGTCCTTCCCGCGAGAATATCCACCGGGGTCTGCAGCATTGACGGGAACGGTGTGGCCCGGGCGAAATCGAGCAACCAGCCGGGAAACCAGGTCACGGGAACCAGGAAGCCGGACAGCAGGTTCATCAGGACCATGTACAGCATCCAGAAGCCGCGGATCTCGAGCACCCAGAAGGACAACAGATTGATGGCGAAAAAGCCCAAAAAATTGAGGGATATTGCTGCCAGGATCGACACGAATCCCAGCAGGTAGGGCCCTGGGGTTCCGGGCATCGCCAGGCCGGTAATCAGTGCACCGACGATCAGTGGCGGTAACCCGCGCGGCAGGATATCGAAGGCGGCACGTCCCAGGTCTTGAGCCCAGTAGGACGCGGTCAGGTTGACGGACCGGGAAAGGTCGACGGCGATGTCCCCCGACTTCACGCGGCTTGCGAGCTCAGTGTTGCCGAACAGCCCCAAAGGTGCCAGGAGCGCCTGGCCCAACCACACATAAGTGGCGGCCTCCATCGCCGAATATCCCCCGATGGCCCCACCCGCCGTCGTAATGGCGCTCAGCAGCAGCGATGCCCGGATGAGCCCGAAAACCGAGTTGGTAAAAGCCCCGGCGACGGCGGCAGTACGGTACGTGGAATGGCGACGGAATGATGACTTGGCCAGCTCCCAATACGCACGCACCGGTCGAGTCTATTACGACACACAAACCCACCTGACTAAAGCCGTGAATTCGTCGCCAGGGTGTCCGCAACCGCCGGCCGGACGGCAGGCATCCGGAAGCTCGCCAAGCGGCTGGACGGCAGGCATCCGGAAGCGTGCGTCAAAGCGCAAAGTGGGCCCACACCGTCAGGGTTCCCTGGCCGAGCTTGCGAGGCTAGGGGGACGGCGGGGTACACGCGGAGGATGGCTGCCGTCCAGCCGCAGGCAAACACGGAGGATGGCTGCCGTCCAGCCGAACCAAAGGCTTAGGCGTCGGCGAATTCCTCAGATTCTTCGAACTCTACGGCCGCGACAATCTCCTTGGTCTCCGGGTGAATCATGAAGGCCTCGTCGTCGTCTTCCACCATGATGTAGTCGCCGTGGTCGGTGGAGAAGTGCCAGGCGAGGGTCTTCACGCCGTCGTGCTCGTAGTTGGGATCGCCCATGGTGATCTTTTCCAAGGCGTAGCCGGTTACGTCGCACAGTTCGCGGATGATGACCTCGAACTCGGGGGCGTTGGCGAGGGCTTCTTCGTCGGCTTCGGCCTGGCGCTCGGCGAGGTCTGGGATCTGGGCAACGCGTTCGGCAATGTGCGCTTCGATTTCCTCATCCGAAAGAACAAGCAGTTCGGACTGGCCGCGGAGGTAGGCACCGCTGAGCTCGATGATGTCCTCTTCTTCCAGCAGCGCCTCAAACTCGCCGTCGAGCTCATCCAAGGTACCAACAGCCGCAGGCGGCGTTTCGGACTCGTCCAGGTCGCCGTCGAGGTAGGCCTCGGCTTCGTCTTCGGTCAGGGCGTCGAATGCTGCGGCGGTGCGGTTGAAGAGGTCAAGGTGCCGGGTGGCTGCCATGGCCTCAAGTCCTGCACGGATGTAGGCGTCCACTTCTTCACGCTCCGATGCGGTGAAGACGTACTGGGCGAAGCCTCCGGACAGTGCCTGGGTCAGGTAGAAGTCAACAAAATAGCTGTTGAGCGCAGGGGTGGCAATTTCGTCGCTGTTGAGGAGCTCCGCGTACATTTCGTTCACCACGTTGACGTTGGAATCCACTACATCCGCACTGCCGGCTTCGAAGCTGGTCTTGCTCAGGACGACGGGGTACTCGTTGGTAGTCATGGGGAATCCTCACTGCTGAAAGCTGATGGTGCTCCGGACACTTTCAACGTACGCGTGGGAGCGGCGCGGCAATCGAGGAAGAGGTTAACGGAGGGCGAAGTTTGGGAGCCGTTTTCTGCTGACTAAGATTGAACAGATATCCTCCTGCCGAAAGTAGCCCTACGCATGCCGTCCCACACAGACGAAAACTGGGAACTGGCCATTCAGACTCCAGCCATAACGGACCGCTCGCTCGCGGCCGGACTGGCCTATGCCATGGGCAGCCGCGTGAACGGGATTTCTTTCGACGCGGCTACGGGGCTCCTTATGGGCAAGGTCCGCGGCACCGGCCCGCAGCCTTATTCGACGTCGGCGAAACTGGTCCGTAAGCCCAGCGGCTGGAGCTGCACGGTGGGTATCTGCAGCTGCCCGGTCCGTAAGGACTGCAAACATGTGGCCGCGTTGCTCTTCACTGCCGAAGACCACCCCACTATCCGCGCCCAACTTCTTTCCCAGGCTCCCGGAATTCAAACGTCGAGGGTGGGCTCCGGCCAACAGGGCGGCTCGGCACGTCCTGCGTGGGAACAAGCCCTCAACAGGCTGATCGCCAAACCCGGAACGGCTCCCAGCGCTGCCGGTATCCAGCTTGCGCTTCAGTTTGAGGTGGAAGAGCCCGCGGCCCACTTCTCCTACACAGGCCGCCGCGACCCCATGCGCAGCGTCCGCCAACTCAAGGCCCGCCCGGTGATGATGGGCGCCAAGGGCAAATGGATCCGCGGCGACGTCTCGTGGAACAACCTGAGCTACGTCAGTTTCCGGCGTGAATTCAATGAGGTCCACGTCGAATGGCTTCAGACTTTCCTCGCGGCACACGGCTCCAGCAACGGCCGGCAGCAACCCTCCGGTGCCATGTGGTTGAGCCTGAACGATTTCGCAGCCAAGAACCTCTGGACCCTCCTGGCCGATGCCACCAAGGCCGGCATCCCACTCATTCACTCCGCTGGTAGCGAGCCTGTCCGCGTTGAGTCGCAACCCGCCGTCGTTGGACTCAGCTTGGCGCGACTTGAAGCGGCTCAGGCCACCCCAAAGCAGGAGGGGCCCGACGGCGGCCTGCAGCTCGCGCCGTCCGTGACTTTGGCCGGGGAGCCCGTGGATCCGGGATCCGTCGGCTTCCTGGGCAAACCGGCCAACGGAATCTTCTTCACGCATTCCGGGGAAACCCTGCCCGGCGTTCCGCAGCAGAAGAACCTCATCACGCTTGCCCCGATCGAGGGCGGCATCAGCGATGAGTTGCTGGAGTTCGTCATGGACGGCCAAACACTTCAGATTCCCGCAGAGGATGAGAGCCGGTTCCTGACCTCGTTCTATCCGAAGTTGCGGCAATCCACGCCGGTGCAGGCCGCGGATGAATCGGTGGGGCTGCCCACACTGGCCGTCCCCACACTGTCCTTGCTAGCCAACTACGGTAACGACCACAAAGTCCGCCTGCACTGGGAATGGCACTACAAGTCCGGCACGCTGGTCACCGCCCAGCCACTTTGGCGGCATCCGGACGACCGCGGTTACCGCGACGACCTTGAAGAAGCACGGATTCTGGAGTCACTTGGGCGGCCGTGGGACGTGGTGCCTGCGCTGGCAGAATCGGCAACGGGCGGCTGGGGTGCGCCCCGGATCGCTGCCTCCGCTGAGCTCGGCGGCTTGGACACACTGGCGTTCACGGAAGAGGTGCTGCCCGCGCTCAAGGATCTGCCCGACGTCGTGGTCGAAACGTCCGGCGACATCGCCGACTATCGCGAGGCAGCCGAAGCGCCGGTGGTGTCCATCTCCACGAAGGAAACAGCAAGCGGCGACTGGTTCGACCTCGGCATCGTGATCACCCTCGAAGGCGAACCCGTTTCCTTCGCGGCTGTGTTCTCTGCCCTTGCTGCCGGAATGAGCCGCATGCTGCTGCCCAGCGGCGCCTACTTCTCGCTTGACCTCCCCGAACTTCACCAGCTCCGCGCATTGATCGACGAAGCCCGCTCCCTGCAGGACAACCCCGACAACAAGGACGGTACCCTGCAGATCAGCCGTTTCCAGGCCGGACTTTGGGATGAGCTGGCGCAGCTGGGAATCGTGGACGAACAGGCCGCCGCGTGGCGCGAGGCCGTTGGTGGACTGCTCGACGACGGCGTGACCGGGCTTCCGCTCCCGGAAGGACTTAACGCTGAGCTGCGTCCGTATCAGCTCGAGGGTTTCAACTGGCTCAGCTTCCTGTACAAGCACAGCCTCGGCGGGGTCCTGGCTGACGACATGGGCCTGGGTAAGACCGTGCAGGCGATCGCGCTGATTTGTGCGGCGAAAGACCTGGCATCCTCCACCGCTGCCGCCGCGCAGGGTGCCGCCCCGCAGGGTGATGCCTCAGAGGTAACGCCCCGGGCTCCTTTCCTGGTTGTCGCACCCACGAGCGTTGTGAGCAACTGGGCTGCTGAAGCGCAGCGCTTCGCTCCGGGGCTCGCGGTGCGGACCGTCGGTGAAACCTTTGCCAAGAGCGGGCTGGCACCGGCCGAAGCGTTGGCGGGCGCCGACGTCGTCATCACTTCCTATGCCCTGTTCCGCATTGATTACGATGCCTACGCCTCCTTCCAGTGGGCAGGGCTGATGCTGGATGAGGCGCAGTTCGTGAAGAACCACCAGTCCAAGGCGTACCAGTGCGCACGCAAACTGCCTGCCCGTTTCAAGCTGGCCATCACGGGTACGCCGCTGGAGAACAACCTCATGGAGTTCTGGGCGCTGACGTCGATTGTGGCGCCGGGACTGTTCCCGAGCCCCAAACGTTTCGCAGAGAACTACCAAAAGCCGGTCGAGAAGAACGGTGACTCCGCGCAACTGGGCAAGCTCCGGCGTCGTGTGCGTCCGCTCATGATGCGCCGCACCAAAGAGCAGGTCATCAAGGATCTGCCGCCCAAGCAGGAGCAAATCCTGGAAGTGGTGCTGAACCCGCGGCACCAGAAGGTCTACCAGACACACCTGCAGCGCGAGCGGCAGAAGATCCTTGGGCTGATCGATGACGTCAACAAGAACCGGTTTACGATTTTCCAGTCGTTGACGTTGCTGCGTCAGCTGAGTTTGGATGCGTCGTTGGTGGATTCGTCGCTGTCCGGGGTGCGCTCATCCAAGCTGGACGTGCTCTTTGAACAGCTGGAGGACCTCATTTCCGAGGGACACCGGGCACTTATTTTCAGCCAGTTCACGGGGTTCCTGGGCAAGGTTCGGGAGCGTTTGGATGCCGAGGGCGTCGAGTATTGCTATCTCGATGGCAGCACCCGCAACCGAGGCGATGTGGTCAGCGAGTTTAAGAACGGTGCCGCTCCGGTGTTCCTGATTTCACTGAAGGCCGGTGGCTTTGGACTCAACCTGACCGAGGCGGACTACGTGTTCCTGCTGGACCCCTGGTGGAACCCGGCGTCAGAGGCCCAAGCCGTGGACCGCACGCACCGCATCGGACAGGCCAGGAACGTGATGGTGTACCGACTGGTAGCGAAGGACACCATCGAAGAAAAGGTCATGGCGTTGAAGGCAAAGAAATCACAGCTGTTCGCGGACGTGATGGAAGGCGACGCGCTGGCCGGTGGCTCGTTGACCGCGGATGATTTGGCGGCGCTGTTCGCGGAGTGACCTCCCCGAACAGCCCGCACTGGTTCAGCTGGCCCGTGAGGCAGCTGACTGGATGACCTTGGCGAGGTCGCGGGGGCGGCTCCACATGGGCCAATGCCCCGTCGGCAGGTCGATGACGTCGAGATTCTCGATGTTCGCCACTTCAGCGAACATGGCATGGCCTGTGTGGGCCAACTCCAGCACCTGCGCGCCAGGGATCGAGCAGCACACCAAGGTGGTCCGGACTTTGCGGCGGGCATCGTTCATGAGCTCGACGGGCTGACGGAGCACGGGGCCAGGCTCAGGGACGGCCCGGGCACGAAAACGCTCGAGGACCCCTGCACTCAGGCCTTCAAGGCTCGCCTGCTGTGCGAGGATTTCAAAGGACGGTAGGGGAAGCTCCTCCAATCCCTCCGGGAGATCCGGGGCGAAGACGCTTCCTGTGGCCAGGGGGCCGGAGTCGACCCACACCACCAGATGAACAAGCTCAGGGTGTCGGTCAAGGACAAGGCTGACAGGGGCGTTCGCCCCACTATGAGCGACGATAGTTGCAGGCTGATCTTCGGAAACGCCGCGTCGGGCAAAGATGTCCAGGACCGCCGCAGCTTGATCGTCGAGGGTCTTTGTCGCCCGCTCAGGATCGTCCCCATCGAGACCAGGGAGCGTTACTGCCGTTACACGGGAGTGGTCGGATTCCAGGTGTTCGAGGACTTCGTCCCACGCCCAAGCGCCCAGCCAGTGGCCGGCGATGAGGATGATGTCCCGACTGCTTCTAGTAGTTGTCATATCACTACCCTCGCAGGCGCTACGGACAAGTGTATGTCACTATTTATGTCATGAATTCTGTACGGCCTGAACGGTGAAGCGAGCAGAACGACTCCATGCTCTATCCGAGATGCTTCGCCGCAGCGGGGCGCGGGGAGTCTCCGCCGAGCGTCTGGCGAGAGAGTTCGAGGTGTCTGTGCGCACAGTCAAGAGGGACCTGGATGCCTTGGAGAGCAGCGGTGCACCCGTGTGGTCGCGCCCAGGTCCGGGCGGTGGCTACGGGTTGGCCGCTGGCGCTTCCCTGCCGCCCGTAAGCTTGTCCCCAACGCAGGCCGTAGCGCTCATGGCAGCCGTATCTGCTGCACCCGACGCCCCCTATGCCGATCTGGCAGCAGCCGGAATCAGGAAGATCGTAGATGTCCTCGATCCCAAGACCCGGGCAAGAGCCGACGAACTTGCCGGCCGTGTCTGGGTTAATGCGGGCCCCCCCTCCTCGCGCACCATAAGGTCGGCTCTGGAGCAGGCGATGTCCGAGCAGCGGGTAGTCCGCATTCGCTACACATCGGGAGATGGGAGCACCACCATCCGCGACGTCGAACCCGTACTGTTCGCCTCAACGAACGGCCAGTGGTACTTGGTTGGGTGGTGTCGACTTCGCGACGCCATGAGATGGTTCATCGTGTCGCGCATCGAGCGGGCCAGCGTAACCAAAACGGCTTGCGGCGGCCATACCATCCACGAGGTCGGAGAACCCCCTGCGAACGCCAGACCCGTGCATGGTCGGGACGTGTGAGCCGCTCAATCACTCGCTCCGGTCAGTACAGCTAGTCGTCCAGCCGAACCCCGCGTAGCAACAACATGGTTCCACCCACGGCAACTGCGGAGGCCAGGAACACGCCCGCCGCACCGAGTCCCACCGCCACGATGCCTATTGCGCTGGGCAGGACCACTTGGCCCACCCTGTTTCCCGCCAACCGCAAGGCGAGCGCACGGCCGCGTTGGCCTTCGGGCGCTTGCGCTGAGAGCCACGACATGGTCAGTGGTTGGCCGATTCCCAGGCCCAAGCCGAGGAATGCCATGACGATGAAGAGCAACCACACGGGCATGGGTATCGCGGCCACCCCCAGCGATGCCGTGGAGATGGCCAGGCTGAGGAGCAGCAGTTTCATCCTGCCAAGTTTGCGGGACATGCTGCCCAGCCCCAATCGGGAGACCATGGAAAACACGGCCCGAACGGTCAGCATCAGACCCACGGTTGCCGCGGTCAGACCCCTCTCCGCGCCCAGTGCCGGCAGGTAAACAACCGTCAGGTCCACTACGGCCAGGACAGTAGCGCTGGTGGCCAACGCCCGGACGACGCCGGGAGTCCTAAGGAGAGCAGCCGAGCTGCCCTTTGGTCCTCCCTTGGCAGTGCGCCTCCCTCGGCTGACCTTCGAGGAAATCACGAACGTGGTCAGGAAGAGCACCAGGCTCATCGCTGTCGCGAGCAGGAAGATCGCGTTGGTGTTCGGGCGAACAGACGCACCGCCCACCACGGAGATGGCCAACGGTCCAAGAGCCTGGCCCAGAGACGCGGCGAAGGTCAGATAACCGAAAGCGGAGTCCAGACGCGTTGACGCCGCATTGTTCGCAACCACGGCCTGCTGTCCAACTACGCACGCCAACTGCCCTGCACCTAGAAGCGCGGTTCCCGCCACGAGTGCGGGGACTGACGTCCCCCAGAACAACAGAAAGGCGGAACAGCCCAGTACGACGGCGGCCCCGATCGCCATGAGGCGACGCTCACCAAGGCGGTCCACCAGTCCGCCGATGGGCAGGGCGAGCAGTAGGGGAAACACTGCGTAGCTGGCGGCAAGAAGGCCGAGGGCGAACCCGGGAACGTCCAATTCGAGGGCGCGGTACGTGGTGGCGGGCCGGACCAGGAAAGTGACGGCCTGGATGAGAGCCGAGTGCACCAGGAGAGCCGTTGAGGAACGCCGTCCGAGCTCGCCGATCATTCGACCACGAGGCCGGTACTTGAGATGACGCGCAAGGTCTCATCACGAGCCCCGATGACATGATCGAAAGCGACCTTGGCTGCCATCTCGGCGTCCTTGGAAGCGATGGCCTCGACTAAGAGCCGGTGATTGGCGAGTGCTTCATCACGACGTTCGGGGGCATTGTTGGTGAAGTATCGGTAGCGCTCAACCTGGCTGGCGATCTGCTCATGGAAGCGCTGGGCCCAGGAGTTTCCGGCGATCCTGGCGATCGCGGCGTGCAGGGCAACCCCGTACTTCATGGCTTCGTCGGCGAACTCCACCATGGCGGCATTACGGGCCACGATCCCTCGCAGTTCTTCAAGGTCCGTCGGGCTCGCATTGGCACACGCTTCCCGTGCCATCAGGGACTCCAAGGCTGCGCGGACATCGTACAACTCTGAAATCACCTTCTCGTCCAACGCCGGGATTATCACTCCGCCCGTGGGCTGCTGCTCGAGCAGGTTCTCGGAAATCAGGCGGCGGATAGCTTCCCTCAGCGGGGTACGACTAACCTGCAGAGCTTCGGCCATGGCCGGCTCGTAGATGCGTTCACCCGGCTTGAGTTCAAGGTTGAGGATTTGGCGCTTGAGCACGCTATAGACAACGTGCGCTCCTGTATTGCGTGGTTGTGGATCTGCCATGACGTTCCGCCTACCGCGTGAAGTGTACTTGTATACATCTATACACCGTTCTGAAGGGTGAGGGCAAAGGAGCTTCAGCTGCGACCACTTCCGACCAACCCCGTTCGAGCCGTGGAGAACGGCGAAAGTAACCCTCTCTCACATCCCGTGCCCTTCCCGCCACCCCTCTCTCACTTTCCTCAGAAGAGTGATAGGGCGTTCCCCTATAAGGGCCGGGAAGTGAGAGAAGGTTCGGCTCAAGCACGTGGGAAGTGATAGAGCGTTGAGGGCGCAAAAAGGGACCGGTTCAACGAACCGGTCCCTTTGCGTTGCAACTGCGGCTACGCCACGGGCGTCATTAGCCGCGGCACAGTTCGCCGAACTTGGCACCAGCTTCCTGGAAGGCCGATGTAAGCTCGCCCATCTTTGCTTCGTTCGGTTCTTCCTTGGCCTGCTCGTCCAGATACTCAAGGATGGCTGTGACTACAGGCTTCATCTCGGTGGACGCCACCGGTTCGATTGGCCTGATGGCGTTGGCTGCGCGGTTCGAGGCCGTCTGGCTCGGGTTCTGCGGAATACTGGCTGCGGCGACGCCAACGCGGTCACAGGTTTCCGCGGTGGTCAGCTGCTGCTGAGCGGAACAGGCGGATGCCGAGGCAATAAGCCCGGCAGCGATCAGGACAGTGGTGAGTTTCTTCATGATTCCCTCAGTGGTCGACGTCCCTTTGATTGTAATCAGAGCCGACGTCCCATCACGCATTGGGTCCCGTAGGGCCGCCGTCGAATCCGTTAGAGCGCTGGCGTACGGGGTGGCTCCGTCCGCCGTGAACCGGTGGCTTCGAAGGCTGCGGCCAGCGTCAGCAGTGCCGTGTCATCGTAGGCGCGGCCAGCGAAAGTGAGGCCCACGGGCATGCCAATGTCCGCCATGGTTCCCATCGGTACGGTAACCGTGGGGATGCCCAGGTGCCTCGGGACGAGGTTGCCGTTGGCCACCCACACGCCGTTGCGCCAGCCGAGGTCCGCAGACGCGGGGTTGACGTCCATGTCGGCAGGACCCACATCGGCGGCTGCCGGGAAAAGGACAGCGTCCAATCCGAGCCCGTCCATCCAGCCCTCAAGGTCAGTTCGCCGTGTCTCCTCGAGCCCTCGCACACCATTTTCCAGCTCGGGAATCTCGGTAAATCGGGAAACTCCGCGCTCACGGACATGTCCTGGGTACTCGGCGATGTCGTCGTCGAACCCGGCGTAGCGGTCAGGCAGTGCTCCCTCCGGGTGCGGGAAGATGGTCGCGCCATCCACATCGGCAAGGCTGCTGAGCGCGGGATCGCCGTTGGCGCGCAGGAAGTCGTCCCAAGCCCAGGAGGAAAGGTCCACGATTTCACGCTTCAGGTATTCGGGGCTGACGAGTCCCCGGGTGGCGATGGTGGGTGCGCCGGGGCGGTCGCCTTCGTAATTTGAGACCACAGGGAAATCCACCAAAACAACCTCGGCCCCCGCAGCTTCGAGGTCGCGCTTCGCGGCTTCCCACAGTTCCATCACGGAAGCCCGGGTCTCGATCCGTTGCCCGGTGGACCCGCCGATCCCCGGCTTCGTGCTGGTCCCCGCGTCTGGATCTGCGTTGATGTACATGCGCGGCACTCCGAAGCGCTTCCCGCGCAACGCCAACCGTCCGCCGTCGGGCTTTTCCGGAGACAGTGCCACATAAGACTCCGGCCGGACCTCGGACGACTTGGGGATCTGAACCCAGGGCTGCGCACGCCAGAAGTCACCGCGGGTCTCGGCGTCGTCGGCCACGATCACGTCGAGTAACTCCAACATGTCAGCCATGGTGCGCGTGTGCGGGACCACCACATCCATGGTGGGGACCAGCGGCCAGTTGCCGCGCACCGAGATGACGCCGCGGGAGGGCGTGTACGCGCACAGAGCATTGTTCGACGCCGGTGCACGGCCACTTGACCAGGTCTCCTCGCCTAAGCCGAAAGCGGCGAAGCTGGCCGCCGTCGCGGTGCCCGAACCGTTCGAAGACCCGGAACCGAAAGCGGCAGTCAGGAAGTCTGCGTTGTAAGGGCTTTCAGCCCGGCCATAGACGCCGCGCTGCATGCCGCCGTTGGCCATGGGCGGCATGTTGGTGAGGCCGATGAGCACCGCGCCGGCATCCCGGAGGCGTTCGATGGTGAAAGCATCACGCTGCGCCACCAGGTGCTCAAACGCCGGCGATCCGGCCGCAGCGGTGAGCCCCTTGGCCAAGTAGCTGTCCTTGGCTGTGTAGGGGATGCCATCCAATGGTCCCCGCACTGAGCCTTTGGCCCTGCGTTCATCGGAGGCCCGGGCGTCCGCCAAAGCATCGGGGTTCATGACCACCAGTGCATTGAGCCTGATGCCGTTGCGGTCATAAGCCTCAATGCGGTCAAGATATGCCTGGGTGAGCGCTTCGCTGGTCACCTCCCCTGCTTCCAGTGCTGCGCGTAGTTGCGCTATGGAGGCCTCAACCACGTCGAAGGGAGCCATTACGCGGCACCTCCCGCGATTTGTGCGCTGCTCAGATGCGGCTGTTGCTGGGTGATGCAGTGGATACCGCCGCCGCGGGCGAGGATAGGCCGGGCATCGACGGTGACAACGCGCCGGCCAGGGTAAGCCTCGGCCAGGATTTCTGCCGCGAGCGAGTCGGCGCGCTCTTCGCCGTAACCGCAGGCGATGACGCCACCATTGACCACGAGGTGGTTGACGTAGCTCCAGTCCACAAAGCCTTCTTCGTCGCGCAGCGTTTCCGGGGCAGGCAGCGGCACGATCTCGAAAGGTTTGCCTGCGGCGTCGGTCTGGGTTTCCAGGAAGGAGTGCAGGGTCCGGCTGACCTCGTGGTCCGGGTGCTCCGGATTGGTCTGTGAGTGCAACAGGATCCGGCCCGGAGCGGGGAGGGTCGCCACCATGTCGATGTGGCCGCGGGTGCCCAGATCCTCGTAGTCGCGGGTCAGGCCGCGGGGAACCCAAATCACCTTGGTGGCACCAATGGTGCGGGCCAGTTCGGCTTCAACTGCTGCCTTGTCGGCGTAGGGATTCCGGCCACGATCCAGTTGCACGGTTTCTGTTACCAACACGGTTCCTTGGCCGTCCACATGGATGGCACCGCCTTCGTTCACCAGCAGCGAGCTGACCAGTTCGGCGCCGGAATTTTCCGCAACGAAACGGGCCATTCCCGCACTCTTCTGCCACTCGGACCAGGCCGGCGCACCCCAGCCGTTGAAGATCCAGTCCACTGCCCCCAGCACGCCGGGACGCTCGCCATCCAACACAAAGGTGGGTCCGACGTCGCGCATCCAGAACTCATCCAGAGGTGCCTCGAGCTGCTCGATGCCGCTGCCAAGCATGCGGGCGGCGCGAGCGCGCTCGCTGGGGTCCACCACCATGGTGACCGGCTCGAACTCAGCAACCGCGTGGGCCACGGCGGTCCACGCCGCGTAAGCCTCCTCGGCAGAAGCAGCGTCGTCCCCAAGCGTCAGGCCGGTGCGGGGGAACGCCATCCAGGTGCGCTCATGCGGTGCGGTTTCGGCCGGCATTCTCCAAGCCATGGGTGACTCCTTCGTCTTCTTGCAATTCTCTTGTTGATCGCACGATCAATAATGTTGAAAAGGTAATCTAGACTGGTCCTTGATGTCAAGCACTCCACAGAAGCGCGCAGTCCGAAAGTCGCCGGCCGAACGCGCCGCAGAAATCACCGAGGCCGCCCGCGAGATCGCACTCGAAGCAGGCCTCACGGCACTCACCCTGCGCAATGTTGCCGCACGCGTGGGTGTCGCTTCCGGGCTGGTGGCGCATTACCAGCCCAATATGGACGCGCTGGTTTCAAACACGTTTGCCGCCATCGTGGCCGCCGAAACACAGGAGATCGCAGGCTTGCTAAGCCAGCGCCCCAACCCATCCGAACGCCTTGGCCTGCTGGTTGAGACGCTCTTGGACAGCAGCAGGCTGGACGTCACCGCAATCTGGGTGGAAGCCTGGACGTTGGGACGCCGGAACGAAACCCTGGCCGCGTCTGTCCGTGAGCAAATGGATGCCTGGCAGAAGGTCTTCCAGGGTGTTGTGGAGGACGGAAATGCGACCGGAACGTTCAACGTTTCCGATGCCGCCGCCGTCGCATGGCAGATCCTGGGCATGGTTGACGGCCTGAACGCCCAAGCCTTGGTCCGCTGGGATGGGGTCAACGATCGCGGCACCCACCTCACCCGCGCAGTGGAGGGAATGGTCGGCGCGGCTCCTGGCACCCTCACTTCCAACACGGCACCCTAGGGCCAGCGCGTCGGCCATGGGCGCCAGGTCAGCGCGCCAACAGTACGCTCGCGCCCTCAAACCACTGATGCACTGGCGGGCCGTCCGGTTCCCTGATAATTGCATCCAACAGTTCAGTAGCCGCCTTCCCGTAGGCGCGGGGTGCGAGGTCGATTGAGCTGATCAGCGGATTGCCCGTTTCCACCGTGGCCGCACCTGCGAACGAGACAACATCCAGGTCCCTGCCCAGCACAATCCCCCGGCTTTCCAAAACGATCTGGCTCTGGGCAGCCTGCCCCTGGGCGCCGCAGACCAGCGCATCTGCGCCACCGATGTCCACAGCGTGGGTAATGGCAGCCACCAGGTCCCGCGGGCTTGCACCCGCACCAACCTCATGGACGCGGGGCTCAAGACCATTCCGGACACACCAGTCGGTGTAGGTGCGGCGGGTGTCAACGGCCCAGGACGAAGCGATCGCGTCGTCGACGGCGAGCAACGCCGGACGACGCCGCCCACGGTCCAGCAAATGCTCCAACACCTCGGTCTGCAATTCAGCGTGATGCGCTTCCAGCGTTCCTTTGACACGCTCCTCACCAGGACCGGCGTACCGTCCAACGCTGACAGTCGGGATGCCGTCGGCGAGCAGGGCCGCCACGAGCGGCTCCCCCGGGGCAGGGTCGATGGCTATGACTCCATCCACCTGGAAAGCCATCCGGGGAGTGAGTTCGCGCGCAAAAAGAGTGACGTCGTAATCAGCGGCAGCCGCGCCCTCCGTGACGCCAAAGGCAAAGTCCATGTAAAAAGCGAGGCTCCGGGCAACCGGAGGTATGTGGAGGCCGATGGTGCCGATCCGGTTGACGCGCAGGCTGCGGGCGGCGCGGTTGGTGACGTAGCCGAGGCGGTCCGCAGTTTTCTGGATGAGTTCGCGTTTCTCATCGGAGATACGGCCGGAGCCGCCCAGTGCGCTGGACACTGTGGTCTTGGACAGCCCGAGCTCGCGCGCGATGTCCATGATGGTTGCCCGGGTTCTCGCCATAACCTCATCCTAGGCGGCGCCCAGGTAGGGACGCTTCCGTGATGTTCGGGAAGCCCTTGACATCGACTCTGTGACGTCCCACACTTTTACTTGCGGGAACGTTCCCGCACATCGTCTCCTTCGCTTACATCCGGCCAACGACGCCCGGAGGAATGGATCCCCCAATGTCCCATGCTGTCCTGACTTCGGACCGCCGAAGCACCATACGCAGGACGGTCTTCGTGATCGATATCCTGCTCCTGCTTGCCCCACCCGTGCACTGGTTATTCGCCGACGGTCAATCCACCATCTGGTACTTTCTCGTGGCCAACGCCTTGGTGACCTTGTCCCTCTTCGCCCTGTGGTTCACACGGGAAATCGATGACGAGGCAACGCCATGAACATGCTGATCGGTTATGGAGCCATCCTGCTGTTCACCGTGCTGGTGGTGGTTGTCATGAGCCGCAGCCGGCGGGCTGACAAATCCATGAGCGAATACGCCACAGGCGGCCGCTCCTTCAGCTCCTGGTTCGGCACCATGGCATTCCTCAACACTTGGCTTGCCGGCACCATGTTCATTTCCTTCGCCGGTCTCACTGCCAGCGCCGGTGCCATCGGCTTCTATTCCTTGTCCTACTCGTTGCTCAGCGTGGTGCTGATGTTCTTCCTCGGCACCCCGGTGAACAAGTGGGGTCGCATCCACGATCTCCGGACCCAGGCAGATCTGCTCGGCCTGCGCTACAACTCACGCTCGGTACGGGTCATCGCTGCCCTCATCGGCGTCCTTGCCTCCATTCCATGGGTTGTCCTGGGGATGCAGTCCTTGGGGCTCGTCTTCTCCACCCTGTCCTTTGGACAGGTTTCCCCCTACGTCGCTGTGGTGATCGGCGTGCTCTTCATCGCCGCCCGCCAGATCTGGACGGTCAAGCTGGGTACCCGCGGCCTGATCATCAGCGACATGGTTCAAGGGATTTTCGCCTACGGGGTTGGCTTCCTGGTGATCCTCGGACTCCTGGTATGGCTCATTACCAATGGCCATGGGGTCAACGAGGTATCGCCCAGCCTGCTCCAATTGCCCGGTCCAGGCAGCGCAGCGGGCCCGTTCTACCTGTTCTCCCTGATTTTCACGGGAATGATGGGCGCTTGGTGCTGGCCGGACCTCTTTGTCCGGATGTTCAGCGTCAAAACCCCCAAAACGGTACAGAAGTCCGCCGTTCAGGCAGCACCGATCATGTTCCTGTTCTCAGCCGCGCTCACCACAGTGTGCCTCCTGGCCACCAGTATCCCGAGTGTTTCCGACGCCCCGGATACCGTGTGGTTCATCCTGGCTGGAATCGGCGGAGCGGGCATGGTTGCCATTGCCGGCGTGTGTGTTGTGGCCGCCACCATGGGCAACGTCGGAGCCAACCTGCAGGCCGTCGGCACGCAGTTGGCCAACGATGTGATCGGCGTTCGCAAACAAGAGCGCATCGAGTCCGCGAAGGGCGCAAAGATCGCCGTCGCCGCCATCACCCTTATCTCAGCCGGCGCGGCACTCCTGATGGCAAACCAGGTCTCCGGCCTGATCGTGGTGGCCTTCGTGTCCTACCAGGCCATCTGCCAGCTGGCCCCTACGCTCTTGCTCGGCATCTTCTGGCGCCGCGGGACAGCGGCTGCGGCCAACGCCGCCATGGTTTCGGGGATTCTGGTGGCAGCCGTTCTGGAGCTCATGTACCCAAGCCCCCTTTCGATTCCGTGGTTGGGTGGGCTGACCTCCGGAGTGGCCGGTTTGATCGTCAACCTCGCCGTCTACCTGGTGGTTTCCATCGTCAAGCCAGCCCCCGCCCCAGAACAGGCCCGCGTTGACTCGCTCTTCGAGGGACTGAAGAAGAAGGAACCCATGAGTGAAGGAGCACTGACGTGACGGTCGCAGACACCATCGTCCTGGCACGCCGAATCCACACGCTGGACCCGGACCTGCCAACCGCCACCGCCCTTGCGATCACAGACGGCCGGATTGCCGCCGTCGGGTCCCCTTCAGAACTGAAGCCGTTCAGCGGACCCGGCACCACTGTCCTGGACTACGGCGACGCGACGATCGTCCCCGGCCTGAACGACAGCCACACCCATGTGATTTTCGGCCTCGATCTGGCCCGCGGCCTGCAGTTGACCGACCTCGGTCCCCTTGACGAGGTGCAACGGATCATCGGGGACGCCGCCGCGGCTGCCGAGCCCGGCGAGTGGGTGATCGGTTGGGGCCTGGACCCTAATCTCTTCACCGGCATCGGCTTCAGCGGTCGCCTTTTCGACGACGCTACCGGCCCGGTGCCGATGTTCCTGCGCATGCGTGACGGCCACTCGGCGATCGTCAATTCAGCGGCGTTGGCCGCGTCCGGGATCACGGGTCCGGTGGATTTTCCGGACGAGTCACTGATAGACGTCGACGACGACGGCACGCCCACCGGCTACCTCGTCGAGTTCAGCGCGATGGACCTGGCGACGAAAGCCCTCCCGCAGGAGAGCTTCGATGTCCGCGCCGAAAGGCTGGGCGAGCTGCTCAACGGAATGGCCGCCGTCGGAATCACTTCCACGCATGTCATGGACTATGCGGAGGGGTCGGGGGAACTCGCCGCCCATCTTGAGGCAACAGGCGAGCTTCCCCTCCGCTTGCGCTTCTCCCCCATGGTCCATGCCGGCGCTTCGCTGGACGAGCTCGGGAAAGCTGCCGCGCTGCAAGGCACAGGCGGCCGGCGGTGGCGGGTGGAAGGTGTGAAGTTCTTCATTGACGGCACCATCGACAACGGTTCGGCGTGGCTGGAACAACCTGATGCTTACGGCGAGAACCACGAATCGGTATGGACGGATCCCGAGGACTTCCAGAAAGCACTGAGGTTCTTTGTGGAGCGTGGCATTCCCACAGCCACGCACGCCATCGGTGACCAAGGGGTCCGGTACGTTCTTGATGCGCTGGAGGCCGCCGGGGATTCCCGGGGTTTGGCCGCACACAGGATCGAGCACATCGAGACCATCCCCGACGATTTAGTGGCCCGGTTTGCCGAACTCGGTGTCGCGGCCAGCATGCAGCCGGTTCACGGCACGCACCACACTCGTGCCGACCGCACGGACAACTGGTCCGTCCGCCTGGGCGGCGAAAGGGCCGCCCGCGGCTGGCGGTGCCGGGATCTCCGGGAAGCCGGGGTGACCGTGGCCCTGGGCTCAGACTGGCCCATCACACCGTACGATCCGCGGGCAATGATGGCCGATTCAATCCTTCGGCGGCCGGTTGAACGGCCGGACGTTGAGCCGGTCCAGCCTGAGCAGGCACTCACCGCCCTGATGGCCTTGGAGGGTTACACCAGCCATGCCGCCGCCGCTGCCGGCCTGACTGCGGAAACGGGCACCATCAGCGTGGGGAAGCTGGCCGACCTCACGGTGTTCGAGCAGGATCCCCTGCTGGTCACCCCGGAAGAACTGGCCAGGACGTCCGTGGTGGCCACGTTCGTGAGCGGGCTGCCTACGCGCTAGCTGTCGGGGCAGGGTGCTGGTCTTCGGGACCCCTGCACCCTGCCCTAGGCTGGGGACCATGGCGATCATTCACAAGGCAACCCTTTCCCCGTCCAAGCTCGAACTCATCGCTGACTACCTCCCGAAGCAGCCCTGGTTCATCCAGGACGGTTCCCCGGAGCTCATCGGCGCCTACCGCTTTGACGATCCCGCCGGCGAGGTGGGTCTGGAGACGCACGTTGTCACTGCCGGCGAACGCGTTTACCAAGTGCCCCTCAGTTACCGCGGATACGCACTGGCCGGTGCTGAGGAGTGGTTGATCGGAACCATGGACCACTCCGTCCTCGGCAAGCGCTGGGTGTACGACGCCTGCGCGGACCCCATCTACGTCAAAGCCCTCGCTACGGCCATTTTGACCGGCCAGAAAGAAGCAGAACTGATCGTTGACGGCGAGCCGGAGCCCCGGCCCAGCACGGTCACGGTGAAAGGCAGCGGACAGCTCGACGGCGGTGTCCCGGCCTTGAGTGCCTCGGCGCCGGTCTCGGGCAGCGGCGTGACGATCATTGATGCGGGCGAGCTGCGGTTGAAGGTGGCGCGTGTCCTGGATGTAGCAGCCGACGTCTCCGCCAATACCGCAGCGGCCCAGGAGCTTCACGGCGAGCTCACTCTCAACGGCCATTGGGCCGGGCTGGAGGAATCGGTGGAGCTGGCATCGGTGGTTCGAAACTAACGGCAAGCAGTGGCATCTGTTGGTCGCCGCAGCTCCGGCGTAGGCTGACAACGACGCCGTCTAACTACGTGAGGGGTTTCATCATGTACAAAGCGCAAACCATCATTCCCGCGGCCCAAGATCTCGCCCGTGAGTGGGTAACGCATGCAACAGAGGGCACGTCCGCGCAGACAGACGCAGTGGTGAGGTGGGCTTTGACCCGGATCAACCACGCCGACGTTCCATCAGTGGTACATGGAGTCATGCTCACACTGACTGGGAACAAGAAGGCAGCCAAGGAAGCCCGTCGCACTGCCGCCAGAGCAGTGAAGAGGACCACCCAGGCCCTCAGCCGCAAGACCACACAGCGCAGCTCCCGCCGAGCTGTATGGTTTACCACCTTGGCTGCAGCTGTTGTAGGCGCGGGTGCAGTGTTTGCCTGGCGCATGATGGTGCCACCGGGCGAACCGGAGCCGGTCAAACAGCCGGAGGCACCGCTTCAGCAGCCCGTCCCTCCGGTGCCCTGACATCTCGACGCGACTGCCCGGACATCTCGACGACGACCCGGCCCCGTTAAGGGGCCGGGTCGTCGTCGTCAAGGGGCCGGGTCCTCGTCGCGCCGTTCAATCCGTCTCCGCAGCGAGGTTCCGGCCAGGAGCCAATACGCTCCGGCGCTGGCTAGCAGGAAGCCCGCAACGCCCAGGATCACCAGCTGGGTGACGATCCCTGCAATGACCAGGACAAAACCGATCAAAACTGCCAGGGCGCCGGAAACCGTACGGGCTATCGCCCCACGCGGGCGGCCCGACTTCAACTCAAACGCGAGGTCGGGATCCGTTGCAGCGAGATCCCGCTCCAGCTCTTCCAAGCTCCTGCGTTCTTCATCCGACAACGACATCGGAATTCCTCACCACACGAGCAGGGCCGCAACCTGCGGCGATGCTCAGAACATCTGCACGAGCGCTGCTTGCCGTGCCATGCCTTCATTATCTGCCCGTTCACGGCTTCTAGCCACAGGCAAAACGGCCTCCACTCGAGGGATTTCCCACCAGGACCGTCTTCACAACTTACCAAGGGTCCTAAGCATGCTTACGATGGAGGGGCAGGTTCCTGACGCACCACGAGTACGGAAATCCAACCGCCGACTGGAAAGTTGAAATCCCCATGGCACGACGAAGCGCTAAGAAGGCAACACATTCTAGGCCGCTGGCTACTCCCGGCGTGGAGCCGAAGCGGCGCCGATCCGGACGGGCCCTCTGGCTCGTCGCCATGGGTCTCGTAGCGGGGGTGGCAGGTGGAGCGTTCGCTTTCCGTATGCTGGTGCCGCCAGGAGAGCCCGAGCCGGTCCGGAACCGGGGGCACGAGCCAAGGGGAGCCTCGCGGCTGGAAACGTCGCCCACTGACGCTTCCCAACCCCATGTGGCACAGCCGGCGGAAATCCTTGTCCCTGAAGAGCCCGTCGAGATCTCAACAAGGATGCGGCCGGGCGAGTGGACCGAAGAGTCGCTCTTGGAGCACATCGAGGATTACAAACAGCAGATCCGTGACATGGGAGCGAGGGAAACGCAGATCGTCACCAACGTGGAACGAACCGAAGAAGGTGCTGCCCGCGTGGTGGTGAGCTGGGACCGGACCCTGCCGTAGGGCTTGAGGCTACAGGTTTTCGCCCTGCCGCGGCCGCCACACAACAACAGCCTGGGACCTTGCCCGAGGCCGTTGACCGCGGGCCAGGCTGACGACGTCCCCGGCTGCTCCCGCAGCGAAAATCCGCGCGTCCAGTGGTGAACGGCGACGGGACAGTTCTTCCTGCAGCTCCGTCACCCTGTACTGCAGCGCGGCCACTTGGTTTTCGAGGTCGAGGATGCGCTTGATGCCCTCGAGGGAGACGCCGGACTGCGAGAGGCGTTGGACCTCCCGCAGTTTGTTGACGTCGTTCTGCGAATAGCGGCGGGACTTGCCGGGCGCGCGACTGGGCGAGACGATGCCCAGGCGGTCGTACTGGCGCAACGTCTGCGGATGCATGTCGGCAAGCTCCGCAGCGACGGAGATGACAAAGATCGGCTGGTTGACGTCGATGGCCATGACCGCCTCCTTACAACCGGGCCTTTGCGGCCAGGTCGTGACGTGGGTTGGCGTCGGTGGTTGCGGCAGCGAACGCCTTCACAGCTTCTTCCGCTTCCTTGTTCAGGTTTTGGGGAACCGCGACGTCGATTGTCACCAGCAGGTCGCCGGTGGACTTGGACGTTTTCACACCCCGGCCTTTGACCCGGAGTGTCCGGCCCGATGGTGTGCCTGCCGGGACGCGAACCTTGACGGTGTCGCCGTCGAGCGTTGGCACTTCAATGGTGGCGCCCAGCGCCGCTTCCGCAAACGTGACGGGCACGTGGATGCGGATATTGTCGCCGTCGCGCTGGAAAAAGTCGTGGGGCTTCACGCTCACCGTGATGATGAGGTCGCCATTACCGGCCGGGCCAACGTTGCCCTTGCCGCGCTGACGGACCTTCTGCCCGTCCTTGATGCCGACGGGAATCTTGACGTCGATCACGTTTCCGTTGCTTTCACGCAAGCTGACCGTAGTCCCCTTGATGGAGCCGGCAAACGAGATGGATGTGGTGGCCGTCCGGTCAGCACCCTTTTGCGGTGCACGCTGGAATCCGGTCTGGCCGGCTCCGCCGAAGCCACCGCCAAACAGGTCAGCGAACTCCGGAGGTATTCCACCGCCAGCAGGCTGACGAGCACCGGGCCCGCCGCCGAACAAGCCGCCGAACAGGTCCTCGAACCCACCGTTGGCCCCGGCACCACCGCGTCCGGCTCCGGCACCCGGAGCAAAGCGGGCACCACCCATGGCGCGGATGGCGTCGTACTGCTGCCGATCCTCGGGATTCGACAGCACCGAGTAGGCCTCGGAAATGTCCTTGAACTTCTTCTCCGCAGCAGCATTGCCCGAGTTCGTGTCAGGGTGATGCTCGCGGGCTAGCTTGCGGTAAGCCTTCTTGATATCCGCGTCGGACGCGTCCTTGGCAATACCAAGGATCGCGTAAAAATCCTTTTCAACCCAGTCCTGGCTGGCCAAGAGCGTTTCCTTTCGTTTGGGGAACGAGATGGCAGTTCGCGCCAATGTTCTACTCAAACACTGTCACGAACTGCCATCTCGAGAGGGGTACTAAGCCGGAACAGCCACGATGACCTGGGCTGCACGCAGGACACGCTCGCCGGAGCGGTATCCGGAGCGCAGCACCTGGCTGACCGTGTCAACCTCGATGTCTTCGCCGGGCTGCTGGATGAGTGCCTCGTGGATGGTGGGGTCGAATTCGACTCCGGTATCGGCGATGCGCTCCAGTCCGTACGTCTTCAGCGCATTCTCCAGCTTGGTGGCGATAGCGGCGAAGGGGCCGTCTTCGAGGTCACCGTGCTGGCGGGCGGCGTCGACGTCGTCCAGCACCGGGAGCAGCGAGTTCAGGACGCCGATGACGGCCATCTCTCCTGCTACGGCGCGGTCGCGTTCGACGCGCTTGCGGTAGTTGACGTACTCAGCCTGAAGGCGGAGGAGGTCGTTGCGGAGCTCCGCTGCCTGGGCTTCAGCCGCGGCACCGGAGGCTACCGATTCCTCGGCCGGCACCTCTACCCCGTTGAGGATTTCCTCAGCTTGGGAGAGGGCGTCGCCGTCCGTGGGAGCGGCGTTGCCTTCGGTAGGAGCCGCAGCTTCGCTTTCAGGCTGACGTGCTTCGCCGGTCTCCGGATCAACCTTGCGGTTGTCCCGGATAACTGGCTTACGCGGCTCGTTGCCTTCTGAGTGCTCTGCTTCGTTGCCGTGGTGAGGCATGGCTACTTCTTCGCTTCGTCTTCGTCGATGATTTCGGCGTCGACGATGTCCTCATCAGCAGCCTTCTCACCGGCCGGAGCACCTTCTGCACCGGCACCCGGAGCGTCAGCTGCGGCAGCCTGCGAGTAGATGGCTTCGCCGAGCTTCGTCTGGGAAGCCTGGAGCTTCTCGAAAGCAGTCTTCACAGCGGCGTCGTCGGTGCCTTCCAGCGCGGACTTGAGGGCGTCGACGTCGGCCTTGACCTCGGTCTTGACCTCTTCGGGCAGCTTGTCGTCGTTGTCGGCGATCAGCTTGTCCACGGAGTAGGCGAGCTGCTCTGCGGAGTTACGGGTGTCCGTAGCTTCGCGGCGGGCCTTGTCCTCTGCAGCGTGCTCTTCGGCTTCACGGACCATGCGGTCGATGTCGTCCTTGGACAGTGCCGTGCCACCGGTGATGGTCATGGACTGTTCCTTGCCGGTGCCCTTGTCCTTTGCGGACACGTGCACGATGCCGTTGGCATCGATGTCGAAGGTGACCTCGACCTGCGGAACGCCGCGCGGCGCCGGAGCAATGCCGGTCAGTTCGAACGTGCCCAGCGGCTTGTTGTCGCGGGTGAATTCACGCTCGCCCTGGAAGACCTGGATGGCCACGGACGGCTGGTTGTCGTCAGCGGTGGTGAAGGTCTCGGAACGCTTGGTGGGGATAGCGGTGTTGCGCTCGATGAGGTGCGTCATGACGCCACCCTTGGTTTCGATGCCGAGGGACAGCGGAGTGACGTCGATGAGGAGGACGTCCTTGCGCTCACCCTTCAGGACACCTGCCTGCAGTGCGGCACCAACGGCCACAACTTCGTCCGGGTTGACGCCCTTGTTGGGCTCCTTGCCGCCGGCGAGTTCCTTGACGAGCTCGGAGACGGCAGGCATACGGGTGGAGCCACCGACGAGGACGATGTGGTCGATGTCGGAAACCTTGATGCCGGCTTCAGCGATGACGTCCTGGAACGGCTTCTTGGTGCGGTCCAGCAGGTCCTTGGTGAGGTCCTGGAACTTGGCACGGGTCAGCTGCTCGTCCAAGTGGACCGGGCCGTCGGGGGTGACGGAGAGGTACTGAAGGGAGATGTTGGTGCTGGTGGAGGAGGACAGTTCCTTCTTGGCCTGCTCTGCAGCTTCACGGAGACGCTGGAGGGCGATCTTGTCCTTGGAGAGGTCGATGCCCTTGACCTTGAGCTGGCTCAGGAGCCACTCGACAACACGGTTGTCCCAGTCGTCGCCACCGAGGCGGTTGTCACCGGCGGTTGCGCGGACCTGGATGGTGGAGAAGTTGTCTTCGTCCTTGCCAACCTCCAGGAGGGAGACGTCGAAGGTACCGCCACCGAGGTCGAACACCAGGATGAGTTCGTCTTCCTTGCCCTTGTCCAGGCCGTATGCCAGTGCAGCCGCGGTGGGCTCGTTGACAATGCGGAGGACGTTGAGGCCTGCGATTTCGCCGGCTTCCTTGGTGGACTGGCGCTCGGCGTCGTTGAAGTAGGCCGGAACGGTGATCACTGCGTCGGTGACCTTTTCACCCAGGTAGCTCTCGGCGTCGTTCTTGAGCTTCATGAGGATACGCGCGGAGATTTCCTGCGGCGTGTACTTCTTGTCATCGACGGCGACGCTCCAGTCAGTGCCCATGTGGCGCTTGACGGAAGCGATGGTGCGGTCGATGTTGTTGACGGCCTGGCGCTTGGCGATTTCGCCGACCAGGACTTCGCCGGACTTGGAGAACGCAACGACGGACGGCGTAGTGCGGCCGCCTTCTGCGTTGGCGATAACGGTGGGCTCGCCACCTTCGAGAACAGAGACCACGGAGTTGGTGGTTCCGAGGTCGATACCTACTGCACGTGACATATCTTGTTTCCTTTCAATGGCCGATGTTGGAGATTGCACCTGGCAGCGGTCCGCTGGGCGGTTTCACTGCCGGGAGCCCACTCAACAATCGGCTAGTTGAGCGTTCTGCACTCAACTGTACTCAGGCTCAGATTTAAGTCAATCCAAAGTTGAGTGAAGTACGCTCAATTTTCTCATTTGCCGACTGAAAAATGCCGGAATCACGCGGTTGCAGGGCTGGTTTCGCCTAGGGTGAACTGGCAGACTGACGCGATGGAGTTCACGGGATACCTGCCGCCGGACGAGTTCTGGGCCATGAACGACCGAATGGATCAGGAGGTCAGGGAAGGCGCGGACCGGCTCCCTCTGTTCTTCATCAAGGAGTGGGATGTCCCGGTCATGTTGGGCAACTGGCAACTGGATGGCAGCGAGGGCGGGGTGGTGCATGGCGACACCTTCTCTCCAACAGGGCCGCTGGTGGAAGTCATCACAACAAAACAGGATCCCCGGGAGACTGCCCGAAACCGGTGGCGCGCCTCGGCCGGAATTCCGCACAACCTGGAGGAACTTCAGCGGCAGAACGCCACCTTCAATGCCCTCCCCAGCGGGCGCATTACGATCACTGTTGACGGCGCAGCCACACACTTCACCCTTTGGCCCGGAAGAGACTCGTGGCTCGCCGCCGGCACATTCGGCGGCTTCGGGATCGTGATCGACGCCCAACGCGACCCTCCCTCCCCGGAAGCCGTCAACCTCAGTCGGGTGTCCGACGTCGAGCCCTTGCTTCAAGCGCGGCGCGCGGCGCTCAAGGCGCTACGCGGCGAAGCCTAGGAACTTCAGCGGTTTCGACGGCGCCAAGCGGCTCCGGCTTGTACACCCAGGCAACCAGCACCACCGAGATAATCATCAGCAGGAACCATGCCAGGAGCTTGTCGATGGAGACCGCCTGCCACCCGTCCAGCTGGTTCGGGTACAGCCACGCGCGTGACCAAGTGCCGATGTTCTCGGCGAACCAAATGAACAGCGCCACCAGCAGGAACGACACCAGGATCGGCATGCGGAATCGACGCCGGAACACCCTGAAGTGCATGACGCACCGCCCGTAGACAAGCACGACGGCGGCCAGCAGCACCCAGCGTGCATCGAAGATGTAGTGGTGCGAGAAGAAATTAACGTAGATCGCGCCAGCAACAACAGCCGTGACCCACCGCCGCGGGTATCGATCAAAACGGAGGTCGAACAGCCGGAAAACACGCACCATATAGGAACCAACGGCCGCGTACATGAACCCGCTAAACAGTGGCACGGCCCCAATCCGCAGGACGCCTTCCGCCTCATAAGCCCAGGAACCGACGTCCGTTTTGAACAACTCCATCACCGTCCCCACCACATGGAAGAGCAGGATCACCCGCAGCTCGCGCAGCGTCTCGAGTTTGAAACTGATCATTAGTACTTGGATTACGACGGCGGCGATGGTGAGGAAGTCATTCCGGGCGAGAGCCGCATTGTCCGGGTACCAAAGACGGGCCGCGATGATCACTGCGAGTAAGGCCGCTCCGAACACACAAGCCCAGGCCTGCTTCAGCCCAAAGACCACGAACTCCGTGAGACGTCCGCGCATGCGGCCGACTCCGGGCCGGTCCAAATATCGGTGGGCGGCGTCATCAATGGACTGCTCAACCGAGGTGAAATTACGCATGGTGGGGCATTCTGCCTGGTTTGAGTTGGCCCAAGTAGTAGTCCTTCGGCCAGTGACGAATACGCTGCGGCAGCCGCGGGTAAACGCGCCCCACTAGGCGCATCGTCTGTTCGTAGCGTCGCGCCTGGCTGGGACCCCAGGTGAATCCGAAATCCTTACGAAGGTGCTCCGGCAACAAGCCCGCCGTGAGGAAGCGGGCCAGCGGCATTGCCAAGCGCATCAGGAGCGGACCTGCTGCCGGGTAGAGCAGGTCCCGGGCGATTTTGCGGGCCTTCTCATCGGGCTGCAAAGTTGCCACGTGCGCGTCCCAATACGCGGCAAAGGCCGCGCGGTCAGCGGGCCACTTGTTTGGCGGAAGCTGCAGTGCCGTCCCGATCCGCGCATAGTCGAGGTACATGCGATCGGCGGTTTCGTCGTCGAGTAGTCCGTGAACCTGCTGGTAAACGGTGACCGCCGTGTCGTAAAGGGTGGCGACAACCCACAGTTGGGAATCGGCGTCGAAGGCGTTGTAACCGGCTGATGCATTGTCAGCGTTCCGGCGGACCGGCGCGTGGGCGCGATTGACTGCGCGGCGCACGGCCGCGACCTGTTCTTCCGTTCCGTAAACCACGGCGTAAACATAAGTCAGCGTGGCCCGGAGCCTGTCCTGCGGCCGGTGGGCAAAGTCGCTGTGGTCCGCGACTCCGTGACCAACCCTGGGGTCGGCAATCTGAAGGAGAATCGCGCGGCCCGCACCGGCGAGAAGGACACCCTCCGCACCAATGTCTGCAAGTCCTCGAGCCATCTGAATACTGTAGCGCCCTAGCCTTGGAGCCCCATGACACCCTGAAGCACGCCCAGCTGATGGTCGAAAAGTTCGTCCCGGGGCGTGAAGGTATCCGGACCGTACTGCCCGAACACCTCGAAACTGACCGCACCGAACACGGACGTCCACACCAAGACTCCCCGCGCCAGTGACGCATCAGGTACAGCGAGATTCAGTTCCGTTCGAATGCTCGCCAGGTTTTTTGCCAAAGCAGGTGGAATCACGACGCCGGCAGTCGCCTCGGCGTCCAAGGCACCTGCGCGGTGGGCGGCGTCGAAGATGCTCACCAGACGGTAGATAACCCGCGTCCCAGGGACGGTTGTGCGCTCACCGGGTGCCTGATATCCGGGCACGGGGCTGCCGAAGAGCAAGGCGTAGCTTGCTGGCTCACGGATGGCCCACGCCCGGACGGCCTTTGCCAGCGCTTTGAACCGTCCGGCGAAGGCATTCTCCGGCAGCGCGTCCACAGCTGCGTCAACTTCGTCGCCCAACTCGTTGTAGGCGTCGATCAGCAGGAGCGTAAGTAGTTCGTCGCGGTTCTCGACGTAACGGTAAACGGCCGAGGAAACTACGCCAAGATCCCTCGCCACCGCACGCAGGGATAGGGCGGCGGCACCATGGAGAGCCAAGTGTTCCCGGCCGATCCGAACGATGTCGGCGATGGTCTGAGTGCGGGCACGTTCGCGGGGAGTCGGGGGCTTCTCCTTGGGTTTCGCGGAAGTGGGTTCGACTGATCTCATGACCACAGCTTGCCACAAATGAGAGCGGTAGCAGCACATGAGAGCAGTGCTCTTGACTTTGCGTACTTCGCGACTCATCCTAATTGAGAGAGCAGTGCTCTCAGTTTCATTATCTGGAGAAGAGACCCGAGAGAAGGACCACGATGTACGTCGTCACCGGAGCAGGACCAGTTGGATACACCGTCGCCGAACAACTCGCGGAGCAAGGTCATCAAGTGCGCGTCCTCACCCGCTCGGGCAGCGGCCCTGACCACCCTTTGGTGGAGCGGCTGCAGGTGGACGCGTCAGATCGCGAACAGCTCAGCCAGGCCATCACTGGAGCCGGCGCAGTCTTCCACTGCATCCACGCTTCCGCCTATCGGGCAACAACGTGGGCCGCCGAACTCCCCCAGGCCGAGCAAGTGGTGATGGACGCAGCGGAAGCCGCCGGCGCCGTCGTCGTCTTCCCCGAAAGCCTTTACTCGTACAGCGAGCCGGACCGGATCATGACCGAAACGAGCCCGCGGGAAGCTGCGGGTGGCAAGCGCGGCATCCGCGTCCAGCTGCTTAGAGCACGCGAGGCCCATCCCGCCAACACTGTGAGCGTCGTGGCAGGAGACTTCTTTGGGCCTCGTGTGAAAATGGCCCATGCCGGCGAACGGATGGTTCCACTGGTCTTGTCGGGCAAGCCAATCCAAGCAATCGGAAGCGCAGATCAGCCGCACTCCTTTACTTACGTTCCCGACCTGGCCGCGGCAATGATCGTCGCAGCGCAGAAGCCCGAGCTCTGGAACAGCGTGCTGCATGGGCCCACCGGCTCGCCAATGACTCAGCGCGAAGTTGCGGCTGCCTATGCGGGCGCCGCTGGGGTGGCCACCCCGAAAGTGAGCGCCGTGCCCGGTTGGGTGCTGCGGGTGGCGGGCATTTTCTCCACGGAAATGCGCGAGCTGGCCGAATTGCTGTACCAGTTCGAGCGTCCCTTCGTGATGGACTCCTCCGAAAGCCAGCGGTTGCTGGGCCTTGAACCCACGCCTTTGGCGGAAGCAGCAGCGGCCACGGTGGCGTGGTGGCGGGGTGCTGCACGGCAGGCGATTTGAAGAAGGCGGCGATTCTGGGGCCTGAATTGGGCCAGGGAGCTTGAGAGGCTACTGGTCTTGCCAGCCGGATGGCGGTGGCGCGTCGAGGAACGTAGTCACCACATCCAAGACAAGGTTTGTCCTCGCGAGGCCAAAGAAATGCGTCGTACCGGGGAAGACGGCCAGCTGCGAGGCGGGCACACCCTCAAAATCGCCGTTCACATCTCCCCCGCGCAACTGCAGGAACCGAATTGCGTGCTCAAGCTTGACCATGTCGCAGTCCCCTACAGTGATCAAGGTGGGGGCCTGGATGCCGCGGATCTCGTCGTCCGTCCATCCCTTTGAACCGGAGTCGTAGCCGCCGAGCTTGGTCAAGAGTCCTTGGAGATGCTCGTGGTCCGGGTGCGGAGAGACCTCCAGATACCGCTGCTCCATGGGCGTTCCGGCAATCATGTCAACGGTCATTTCCGTGACCACCTCAGCGTTTCCGCCGCGATCGCCGTCGGGGTTGAAAGACACTGACGAGACAATGAGTTTACGGACGAGTTCGGGGTGTTTGATCGCCAGATGCAGTGCAACGGCCCCGCCAACGCTGAATCCGAAGACGTCAACCTCTCCGACGTCCAGGTGCTCCAGAAGACCCACGACGTCCGAGGCCAAATCGGCGGTGTTCAATGGGCGGTCGATGTCGTTGGTTCTGCCGTGGCCTTGGAAGTCCGTGGCGATCACCCGACGCTCCGCTGACAAGGCCGGGATAAGTGCGCCGAACTGCTGCTCGATGTCGAACAGCCCGCCGTGCAGGAGCAGCAAGGGCGTGCCACCGGAACCGTGGAGTTCGTAGTACATCCGTAGTCCGTTGATCTCTGCGTAACCGGTCTCCGGGGATGGTGTTGGCTGGTCCATCGCTTGTCCTCCGCTCTTGATATCCCCTATCCCGCGCCAGGCTTGCTTCCAGCTGAGGGTCGGCCTATGGTGGCAGGAGTTTCACCACTTTCACCAGTTTCACCCGGTTTCACCCAAGGAGGGTGTATGCAGAATCCCTTCAAGCCGACTGCCGGAGCCACGCCTCCCGAGCTGGTGGGGCGTGCCGGGCTGCTGGACGAGTTCGAGTACGGCTTGCAGCAGGGTTCCGGAGCGCCGGGGCTTCTGACCATCATCACCGGTTCAAGAGGCATCGGCAAGACAGTCATGTTGAGCGAAGCCGAAGGTATCGCCCGGAATCATGGCTGGGCCGTGATATCTCGAACAGCCACGCCAGGCTTCCTCGCGGGGGTTGGCGATGACATGCTCCGCCTCCTCGATGAGTTCGGAGACCGACCTCCATCCCGGAAGATCACCGCCTTTTCAGCAGCAGGCTTCGGACTGACAACCCAGCTCCCACCCGAACGGTCCCTCGACTGGCGGTGGACAGGGAACGAACTGTTGCGTCTGCTGGACGAGAAAGGCACAGGACTGGTCATTACCATCGACGAGATCCATGCGGTCGATAGGACAGAAATCGCTCAACTGGCCGCCGACGTCCAGCACTTCATCCGCGACGGGCTGCCCATCGGCCTGATCTTTGCTGGCCTGCCAGCGGCCGTATCCGACCTCCTCAATGAGGGCGTGGCCACGTTCCTGCGGCGGGCTGACAGGATCAACCTCCACGAAGCCGCCATCGCGGAAGTCACCGCTTCCTACAGCGAGCTCTTCGGTCAGGGCGGCGTTAGTATCTCCCCCGACCTCATCAGCAAAGCAGCCGAAGCCACCGAGGGTTATCCCTTTCTGATCCAACTGGTCGGCTATTACCTTTGGCTCGAAGCCGGCAAATCAGGATGGAAACTGGACCAGAGCCGCGTTCAGAATGGAATCGCAGCGGCCCAACGACGGAACACCTTAGTGGTCGTCGAGTCAGCCCTGTCGGACATCTCAGAAAGAGACCGCGAATTCCTCGACGCAATGGCCCTCCAGGACGGCCCATCTGCCGCTGGTCAAATCGGCGCCATCCTCAAGGCCAAGCCCAACGTCATTTCCAAGTATCGGAACCGGCTCATCGCTGCGGGCCTGATCGAGTCGGCCAGCTACGGCAAGGTGGACTTCGCAATCCCCGGGCTCCGCCAGTACCTCCGCGAGTAGATTGAAGCAAGCCTAACAACCACGACGGCGACATAACGCCCCGCGGCTGGCATACTCAGACCCATCGCTCCACCGACTCAACACACGGGGGCATGAGTGCCAAACGAGAAGGATCTTCCAGGACCTGCCGTCCGGCTCGTAGGGTCGTCGGTGCAGGGATTGAGCACTGCTGAGGTGGCCCAGAGAGTGGCCGCGGGGCAAACCAACGCCTTTGTTCAGGACACCAGCCGCAGCGTGTGGAGCATCATCCGAGCCAACGTGCTGACCCTGTTCAACGGCATCATCCTGGCCTGCTTCATTGTCCTGTTCGCTATCGGCCGCTGGCAGGACGCGCTCTTCGGCTTCAGTGCCGTCGCCAACGCGGTGATCGGCAGCGTCCAGGAGTACCGGGCAAAGCGGGCGTTGGACCGTTTGGCGCTCCTGAACGCACCCCACGCCCGGGTGATGCGCGCAAGCTCAGAGGAAGAAATCGCCCTGGATGACGTGGTGCTGGACGACACCCTTGTCCTAAGGGCCGGCGACCAGGTCCCCGCCGACGGGGTGGTGACAGGCTCACGTGGACTCCAAGTGGATGAGTCCATGCTGACCGGTGAATCCGATGCCGTTGAAAAGGAAAACGGGGACCGCGTGTTGTCCGGCTCCGTTGTGGTTGCCGGTGAAGGCTCAGCTGTGGTGGACCGGGTGGGCGCCGATTCCTTCGCGAACTCCCTCGCAGCCGAAGCCAAACGATTCTCGCTGGTGGCCTCCGAGCTCCGCTCCTCTATTGACCGCGTCCTCAAATGGGTGACTTGGTTCGTGGGTCCCGTGGCGTTGCTGGTTTTGAATGCCCAGATGATTGCCCAGGGCGGTTGGACCGAAGCCTCGGCGAGTGGAGCGTGGCGGGACGCGGCTACGGCGACTATTGCCGCCGTCGTCGCCATGGTCCCCTTGGGGCTGGTGCTGATGACCAGCATTACCTTCGCCGTGGGGGCGGTGAAGCTGGCCCGACAACAGGTCCTCGTGCAGGAACTTCCGGCCGTCGAAGGCCTGGCCCGCGTGGACATCATCTGCCTCGACAAGACCGGGACGCTCACCCAAGGCGACATCGTTTTCGACGCCGCTCACCCCCTGGCCGCGCGTCCCGGCTGGGAGTCCGTTCTTTCCTGGTATGGCGTGCAGAAGGATGCCAACGCAACAGCCCGCAGCCTCAACGGGCACTTCAACCAGCCGGCCGGCCAACCGCTTGATCGGGTGCCCTTCTCTTCCGCCCGTAAGTGGAGCGCGGTGATTTTCGACGACGGGATGTGGGTTCTGGGCGGACCGGAAATGGTGTTCCCGGAGCGCAACCCACGCGATCCCATGCTTCAGCAGCTCGCCACCCAGGCAGTGGAGTTGGCAGCGACTGGTCGGCGCACCTTGGTCCTGGCACACGGCACGCCCACTGACGACGAGACCGTCCCGGCGGATGCTGTCCCCGTAGTTCTCCTGACTTTCAAGGAGAACATCCGCCCGGATGCTGCCGAAACGCTCACCTACTTCGCAGCACAGGATGTGGACGTGCGGATCATTTCCGGTGACAACCCGCAAACGGTCGCCGCAATTGCCCGGGAAGTTGGTCTGGATGCGCCCCACGGCTTCGATGCCCGTGAGTTGCCGAACGATGACCACGAGTTCCTGGAAGTCATCAATAACAACGTGGTCTTCGGCCGTGTGACACCTGACCAGAAGAAGCGGATCGTCGTGGCGCTGAAGGCCGCCGGTCGCACAGTGGCCATGACCGGCGACGGCGTGAACGATGCCTTGGCCATCAAGGAAGCGGACATCGGTGTAGCCATGAATTCGGGTGCCGCCGCAACAAAGGCGGTGGCACGTTTGGTGCTGTTGGACGGCAAGTTCTCCCACCTGCCGAGCGTCGTTGCCGAGGGCCGGCAGGTCATTGCCAACATCGAGCGTGTGTCAATGCTGTTCCTCACGAAGACCGCCTACGCCACCTTCCTTGCCATCGCGTTCGGCATCCTTCTTTTGCCTTTTCCGTTCCTTCCCAGGCAGCTCTCCGTGACAGATGGCTTGACCATCGGCATTCCCGCGTTCTTCCTGGCGCTGCTGCCCAACGCCCAGCGTTACGTTCCTGGTTTCCTGCGGCGGTCGCTCACATTCGCCGTGCCGGCAGGCGTTTCCGTCACCTTGGGGCTTGCTTCCTACGCGCGCCTTGCCGCGAACCTGCAGATCCCGGAAGCCGAGATCAGGACCGGGTCCACGCTCATTCTGACGATTATCGGAATCTGGATCCTGGTGGTGCTCTCGCGTCCGGTTACCCGCTTCAAAGGCCTGGTTATCGGGGCGATGATGATCGGGCTCGTTCTGGTCTATTCAGTGCCTATAGCCCGTGACTTCCTGCAGTTCACCGATCCCACGCTCCCTACAGCACTACTCGTCCTGGGAACGTCCGTGGCTTGCATCGCGCTGATCGAGATCGTCCGCTTCGTTCACCGACGCGTAGCCTACAGGGACGCCCAGGAAGCGTTGCATCACCGGGTCACGAAGCGCGTCTCGAAATAGCGGCGACCACGTCCCACCCACAACGGCACCAGCACCGCCGCCGTTGCGACGGACTGGGAGATAACAGCCGACCAATCATTATCTGCGGCAATGATGAGGTCCAACACCGCAAAGGCCAAGCCAAGCAGCATCACCGCTGTTGCACCACGACGGGCTGCTTCACTCCCCCGCGCGACCCCGGAGGCCAGTCCGATCACCAATAAGCCGAACAGGATCATGCCTGCACCGAGCAAAGTGATAGGCAGGGCAATGCCACCGGACTGGGCCTCCGGTGAGTACCGCAGGAAAATCGTCAGGATCCCCAGAATGATTTGAACGATGCCACCGATGTACATCAGCACCACCGAGAACGTCACCGCCCCCGGCCGCTTAGGGCTCTCCCCCATCGTCATGAACTGAGCATAGACGAGCCAGCCCACCCGGCAAGCACAGCGGTGGGCTCCATGGAGATGAATAGGATGGTTCATTGGCAGCAATGCCGCCCACAATGAATCGCTACCCCTGGGGGACGTGCTTGGACAAGCTGCTGGAAATGCCGTTGTCGGACTGGTTCTCGTTCATTCCAGGCATTATTGCCATCTGGGCGTTGCGCGCCGCATGGCGCGCCAACCCGGAACGCCTGATGAAAAGAGCAAGAATCCGCACCATGCAGAGGCTCGGAATCAGTCCTCGCGACAGCAAGCTCAGGGTGAAAAGCATCGCCGAAAATGGACCTGCCTCCGCTGCCGACGAACTGAACTGGCTGGCCACCGTCTATCGGGGCAACGCTGTTTCGCCTGCAATGACCTGCGGAACCGGGAATCCGATGCCGCTGACTTTCTCCACATCCACAGTGGCGTTGGGTGGACTCTCCAAGGCCTACTCCCTGTACGCAGCGGAACTGCGGAAGGGTTCATTCCTGGGCACCGCCTCGGCTCCCCTGATTACCAAAGAAGCACAGACCGCCATTGACACGTCCGCGGCGCTGGCATCTGCTGCGTCTGGTGGAGGCGCGGAAGTCTCCTGCCGGTGCTGGGCTGTGCACCTGAAGCTGCCCGATGAACGGACGTTTGACCTTTGGCAACTTCCCGATTTCGAATCGGGCACACTCGCCTACGATCTTTTCGTCAGCTACAGGCGTCACAGGCTGGCGCCTGACTTCCACGAACCAGGTGCCCGAGTAAGTCCGGTGGCCATCGAAGCCGAGGATCTGGAAACGGAACTCCTGCCAACCACTGCGGTCGAATCCGGAATACTTCGGGACAAGTTCCAGAACCTGCGTACCTTTGACAGCGTCCTTCCACGGCTCATCGATTGGCGCGCCGAGCGGGACAACGGGAACGGTCGCATGAGGTTGCACCTCGCCATGGCAGAAACCACTTACGCGGCCGTTCTGACCGATCACTATCCGGCGACCTTCAGAAAACCCGGGGAGGCCGCTGGCATGCAATCCCGGGTCGCAGCCGGAGAAAATGCAAAACTTCTTACGCTGTCTACCGTTGTCATCACCGGGGACAATAAGATGCTCTTTGCGGGGCGGTCGAAGCACGCCGGATCCCACGCCGAGCTCTTTGGTCCGGCAGTGAATGGCAATCTTGAACTCCGACCCCGCGATGGCATCCTCGCTGACAGCGATCACCGGGGCATACCGGACCCCAGGCGCGCGTTGGCCCGCGAAGCCCGGGAGGAGTTGGGACTGCACTTGGATCCTGAACACATTCGCGCCCTGGGTCTGGCCAAATTCACGGTTGATAAGGAACGCGGAACCCATGTGCTGTTGTCTGTCAGCAACGTGGCCCAGACAGCCAAGGAGGTGGCCGAAGGCGTCCGCTTTGCCGATCCATTGGAGGGTCGTTGGGAAGTAGGAAGTGAAATGCTGGCGGTCCCCCTTCCCCTTCCAGACAGTGACATCGACGGGCTTCTGTCATGGTTTCTTCACAGCCCCATACTGACGCCGCATGCCGCACTTGCAGGCATCTCAACAGTCGCAAGCCACATCAGGGTCACCGCAGAGCAACTGAACCGGTTGGCGTCCTCCGGTCCAACCGGTCGTGGACCGGATCCGTCCGAGAGAATCCCGCTCCAGAGGTAGTCGTACCCCCGCCGGCTCTGCGTTCAATCGATTGGAGTTACTTCTGAATCCCAGTGACTACGGACAACTCCGGGAGTAGCCTAGTTCCAGTTGATTTAGTGGATCTCTGTCCGGCTGGGGTTTCTGCCGTGGGCCATGTGCGTTCGTCGCTGTCCGACCTTCTGGGGGTACTTTCCGACGCCGTCGCCCCTCAGCATGTCAGGTTCGACGACGGGTCCCCCACCGCCGTCGTTCCCCCGCCTGACGCCCCGGTCACCGTCCGCGCCGTCACGCTCAACCGGATGGGGAGGTCACGCCGAGACGGACCAGTCCTGGATTTGGAGCTGCGGGTCGCGGTGGAATGCCACGGCCCTGAACAGCTGGACAACATGGAGCAATTGCTGCTGGCTGTGGAACTCCATAGCCAGTACTCAGTAGTGTCCAAGGGGGAATTCCGGCCCGAGGAGTACTCCGGCGCCATCCAGCAAGGCCTGGGATTCCTGGTTCGCATCCCTGTATCCCTGCGTTTCGAGGAACCTTCCGATCTTCCCGCCCAACCTGCCACAGGAAATTCAGGTGCCGCGCGCCGGATCCGGGGACGGCTGGTTGATGTGCATAACAAGGGCATCCCCGACGCGTATATCCACGCCCATTCATCCGCTACGGCTGCCGTGAGTGATGCCACGGGACACTTTGAGGTCCTGGCCTCGGCTGATGAACTTCAGCACTTCGCTGTCGCGGTGGACGGAACTGAGCGGGAAGTTTCGGCCAGCACCAAGAGACTTCCAGTGGTTATTCGCTGGCTCTGATTCCTTAACCAATTGGACACTGATTTTTGGAACCATTTACTCGGGCGGGGCGGTGTCATGAAAAGATCTACCATGCGTCCGATGCAGCACTCCAGCAAACTTCAGAATGTCCGCTACGAACTCCGTGGGCCCATCCTCCAAGCGGCCAAGGCCATGGAGGCCGAGGGGCATCGCATCCTCAAGATGAACCTTGGGGACACAGCACCGTTTGGACTGGAGGCACCGGAGTCTGTTGTGGTGGACATGATCCATCACCTTCGCGGGGCACAGGGTTACAGCGATTCCAAGGGCATCTTCTCTGCCCGCACCGCCATCTCGCAGTACTACCAGACGCGCGGACTGATGACTATCGGCGTCGAGGACGTCTTCATTGGCAACGGCGTCAGCGAGCTCATTTCCATGACCTTGCAGGCGTTCATGGAGAACGGCGACGAAATCCTCATCCCGGCACCGGATTACCCCTTGTGGACCGCAGCAGTGACTTTGACCGGCGGCAACCCCGTGCACTACCTCTGTGATGAGGACGAGAACTGGTGGCCGGACATGTCCGACGTCGAAGCCAGGATCACGCCACGCACCAAGGGCATAGTGATCATCAACCCGAACAATCCCACCGGCGCCGTCTATCCCCGCCACATTTTGGAGCAGTTCGCTGCGCTTGCCAGGAAGCATGATCTCGTGCTGTTCTCGGATGAGATCTACGAGAAAATCCGCTATGTGGACGCCCCTCATATCCACACTGCGGCAGTTGCTGAAGACGTCTGTGTCCTGACATTCAGCGGGTTGTCCAAGGCCTACCGCATGCCCGGGTACCGGGCAGGCTGGGTTGCCGTCACGGGACCCCGGACCGCAACCATCGCCTACCGGGAATCTTTGGAACTGCTCGCCTCATTACGGTTGTGCGCCAATGTTCCTGCACAGCATGCCATCCAGACGTGCCTGGGCGGATACCAGAGTATCGAAGCGCTCATACGTCCAGGCGGCAGGCTCCGCGACCAACGGGACCTGGCGTGGAAACTCCTCACCGCAATCCCGGGCGTCAGCTGCGTGCCCGCGGCCGGCGCCATGTACTTGTTCCCAAAGCTGGACCCGGAGATCTATCCCATTGAGAGCGACGAGAAGTTTGTCCTCCAACTCCTGCAGGAGCAGAAGATCCTGGTCTCGCACGGAACAGCCTTCAACTGGCCCACTCCGGACCATTTCCGCTTCGTGATCCTGCCGGCTGTTGAGGACATCGAGGAAGCTGTTCGCCGTATCGACCATTTCCTCACTGCGTACCGGAACCGGCCTGCGGACGCACCCAAGTAAGTCGCAGTTGGGCACGCGGGAAGGCTCTTACAGCGCAGGGTCCACCATGGTCATACCAGCAGGGTTTGCCCGATCGAAGCCGGGCAAGAGCGTCGCTGCTTCTTGCAGGCCAATGGTGCGCTCAATCAGCAGCTGCGGCTGGAGCGCGCCCTGTTCGATGAGGGCCATCATGCCCGGATAGTCCACAGCGGCCATACCGTGGCTACCCAAGAGGTCGAGTTCCCAGCCGATCACACGCGCCATGGGCACTTGCGGGTTGCCGTCGACGGAAGGAAGCAAACCGATCTGGACATGCCGGCCGCGCCTCCGAAGGCTGAGGATTGCATCGGCGCAGGTCTGTTCACTTCCGACGGCGTCTACCGCCATGTGGCTGCCTCCGCCGGAGAGGACGTTGACTGCGGCCGGGATATCTCTACCGTCAGCGAGGACAGTATGTTCAGCACCCAAACGCTCGGCTACGGCCAGCGCCTCGGGGTTCCGGTCCACGGCAATGACCCTTGCACCCATCGCTTGGGCGATCATCACGACGCTGAGGCCGACCCCGCCCGCGCCTACCACGGTCACCCATTCGCCGGCCTTCACCTGCGCACGGGCTGCCAAAGCACGGTAGGCCGTGGCGAAGCGGCAGCCGAGGCTTGCCGCCGTCGTGAATTCAACACTCTCAGGGATGGCCACCAGGTTACTGTCGGCAGCGTGCAAGGCCACAAATTCGGCGAACGATCCCCAGTGGGTGAAGCCGGGTTGCTGCTGGTCCGGGCAGACCTGCGCGTCGCCGGCCAGGCACCATTCGCAGGCGCCGCAGCCACAGACGAACGGGACGGTGACGCGGTCGCCCACCTTCCAGTGCTGGACGCCTTCCCCGACGGCGTCGATGACACCGGCGAGCTCATGCCCCGGTACGTGGGGCATGGCGATGTCATCGTGGCCGGCCCAGGCATGCCAATCACTGCGGCACATGCCCGTCGCCAGCACTTTCACCACCACGCCTCCAACGGGAGCCTGGGGTTTGGCGACCTCCCTAACGTCAGGCTGGGTCCGGACCTCATCAAAAACTACTGCGCGCATCGACTGACTCTAACAATTGCCGGCCCCTGTCACACTTTTCCCGCCGTACACGACATCCCTCATGTAAGGCACCACCACTGAAGGGAAAACAACATGCCCCGCATCAACATCGGCCGCAGCAACAAGCTCGGCTACGCCGCCGTCATCGGACTCGAAGGCTATGCCCGCAAGTCAGTCGATCCCGATCTGTACGAACTGATCAAACTTCGCGCCTCCATTCTCAACGGCTGCGGCTTCTGCGTGGACATGCATGCAACCGACGGCCGGAAGCGTGGCATACCGGAAAGGAAGCTGCATGCCGTAGCGGCGTGGCAGCATTCGAAGGTGTTCTTCGATGCGCGCGAGCAGGCAGTTCTTGCCTTGACGGACGCGGTAACCCAGCTCGGCCCGGAGACTGTCACGGACGAAATCTGGAATGCTGCTGCCACGCATTTCGATGAGAGCCAGATGGGTGGCCTGATCCTCGCCATCTCCACCATCAACGTGTGGAACAGGATCGCCGTCAGCACACAAATGGAGCCGCCCGTAGATGAGAAAAACCCGATCGTCTGAGAGGTAGCGTTGGCAGCATGACTCTTGCGGTGTCAGCCACTTCGGCGTGGCAGAGCGAACGTAATCGCCTCATGGGGATCGCTTACAGAATGTTGGGCGACTTCGGGCATGCGGAGGACGTGGTCTCCGAAGTGGCGATCGATGCGGTCCAACGAGAGCGGAAAGCCGACGCGGACGGCGTGGATTCCTGGCCCGCATGGCTCACAACCGTGTGCGTACGCCGCTCTGTTGATCGGGTGCGCCAACTTGCCGCCGTGCGGGAGGAATACACAGGTCCCTGGCTGCCCGAACCAGTGGATGCGTCCAAGCTTCCGGAAGAAACAGTGGCCAACCGCGAACTCCTGTCCCTGACCTTGCTGCACCTGGCCGAACAACTGGCTCCCGAGGCCCGGGCGGCGCTCGTGTTGCATCGCGCCTTCGCGATGTCCGCTCCGGAAATCGCGGAAATCCTTGAGAAAACGCCCGCGGCCGTGCGCCAGATGATTTCACGGGCCGAGCGTCGCCTGCAGATCGATCCGGAGGCGCCAGCTCCCCGGGCCAAGGACCGCGCAGCGTTGGAAAAACTGGTTCGCGCCATCGAGCAGGGTGAGATCGACACGGTTGTAGCGATGCTGGATCGGGACGCCGTCCTCTGGGCCGACGGCGGCGGCAAGGTCAAGAGTGCCATGAATCCGTTGTTCGGCGCAGCCAGGATCGCACGCTTCTTTGCGGGCATCCTCGGCAAGGCGGTGGTTTTCGACCCCGTGGAGCCGGTACGCGCCTGGGTCATCGAGGTAAACGACGAAGCGGCCTTGGTGCTCAGGCATCATGGCCGCTCGGACGTCCTGGTGATCGACACCGCCCCGGACGGGAGCATCCGCGAGCTGCGCCAACTCTCCAATCCGGACAAGCTGACGCGGATTTCGCTCTGACCCCTGCCGTTTTGGCCCATCTTTGGCGGCCCTGGCCCACCCCTTGAGGCTGAACACCGGGCTTTGCTGCGGCAAAGATGGGCCACTTCGGCGGCTGGGTGGGTCAGGACGCCACAGCCGCCCGACGGCGGAGGCGCGCTACCAGCGTCGCGGCGAGTAACGCCGTCGTGATTTCCAGTCCGATCACGAGCAACAGCCCGGCAACGCCGGATGAAACAGCGCCGGAGGTATCAACAGCGTTCGACGCCGGTCCCCCACCGTGCGCGTGTCCGGAACCACCCGCTCCCAGCAGCAGGACGGAGTGGAGGCCCACCATGGCCAGGGCCGACGCGGTCACCTGCTGGAGTGCGCCTACGCGGCTGTGTCGCCAGATGTGAACCGTGCAGGGAACGCAGACAGCCGCCAGGCCAATCATGGCGATACCCAGCCACGCCTGGTGGTGTCCCGAGGCTGCGAGCCATAGATGCACCAGGCAGGAGACTGCCGTGAGGGCTGCGCAGATCCGGGGGTGCAGGACGGGCACGGAGGCCCGAACCCGCCCTGCGGTTGTTGTCACTGTAGGTGTCCCGGATGAGTGTTAGTGGCAGTGACCGGCGGGGTCGCCGTGCTCGCCGCGTTGGACGGCCGCTTCCGCGCTGTGGCAGCTCGAACCCGAAGCATTGGCCGGCACATCCAGGACGGGGCTGCGGTCGAAAAAACCCTCCGGGCGGAGCTTGAAGCCAACTGTGTCCACGGGCATGATCGGCCAATCTTCCACACGTGGGAAGTGCGTCAGCCCAAAGGTGTGCCAGAGGACAATGTCCTGGCCATCAATGTCGCGGTCCTGGGCCACGTAGGCCGGCAAGCCGGCGCCGCCGGAGTGCTGGTTCACGAAGTCGCCCGTGGGGTAGCGTTCCTCGTCGGAGTAGCGGGTGACCCAGAGATCCTTGGTAGCGAATGCCGCGCGCTTCGCGATGGACGACCCGGGGTCGGCGAGCAGTGTTGGCTGGTTCTCGGCGTGGAGTTTGTATCCCACCGGCTCGCCTAGTCGGTTGCGGGAGTCCGGGTTGGAAATGATCCACGTCCTGCCAGAGCGGGCGTCGGCTTCGCGGCTGGCCTCTGACTCTCTGGCCAGGACTGTGCGCTTGCGGGAGAACGCGTTGCCCCGTTCGTTACCTTCACCCATTGCCTGGCGGACCACGTCTTCTTCTTCCACGCGGTTGGTGAAGCCGTCAATGGCCATGTCCAAGCGGGCGCTGAAGAGGTGCTGGTGGAAGGGTGCACCGAGGCCCGGTGCGAGTTGGGAGATGTTGTCCGAACCGCCTTCCGGGAATGCGCTGGTGAACACGACGCCAGTGGCCTTGGCCTCGAACTCGATGGTGCCGTCCAAGTAGAGGTACCAGTAGAAGCCGTAATCGTAGTTGCCGATGGTGGTGAAGAAGGAGATCACCAAACGGCGGTTGCGGCGGGTGTAGTTGATGCCGGTCCAGAGATCGGAGTGCTTGGAAAGGATGCCCCAGTCTTCCTCGTGCATGCAGATGCCGTTGCGGATCTCGCGCGGGTTGCCGAAAGCATCGCTGATGACAGGGCTGAGGTAGGTGATGTCACCCAGGCAATCGCAGCCCAGTTCCAGAGAGTTGGCGTACTGGCCCACCAAATATTCGCCCGTGTCGAAGTAGTTCTGCCATGACCGGATGGGGGAAGGATCGCCGTAGGGAACCACCATTTCTGCGATCGAGGCCCGGTTGATGATGGGGCGCTTTTTGTCGCCATCCTGGAAGGCCAGGTTGTGGAGGACAACTCCTTCGCGGACGTCGAAGCCGACGTTTACGCTCCACTTTTCCCACTCAACATGGTTGCCGCCGGTGACAGTGAAGCTCGGGCCCTCCGGCTGGGTGATGCTGATGGGTTTCTGGGTTTCGCGGAGGGGGCCTGTCAGTTCAGGATCCGCGTAATTTCCGTGCTCCGCCGGGATCGGCATCACGCCGAGGTCGATGACCTGGGTGACTTCCTTATTCACCACATCCACGTAGGCCACCAGACCGTCTACGGGATGCGCCCACGCGCTGTCTTCCGGGAAGTCCTGGACGAAAGCGAGGCCACGCAAGATGCGGCGACCTTTCTCGTCGTCGTACTCGAAGACGCCGGCGGACAGTGGAGCAACGCGTACTTTGGCGACGTCCAGGTCGCGGGCCGCAAGCGCGGCGAGCCAGCGCTCGTCGCTTGCGAGGAGTGTTTCCACAACCTCGAATTCCTCTTCGAGCACGGGGAGTTCGCCGGAGACCTTGGTATCCAGTTCGATGGCTTTCAGGATCTCGCTGTGGGTCACGGAGACGAGGACGTCGCTGGGAGCCCCGCCGGAAATGTCATGGATGAAGACGCGGAAACGGCGGTCCTGCTCCGACTGGCTGCGGGCCGGGTCCACCAACCCCAGGTAGGCGATTCGCTTCTCGGCGCCAAGGTGGCCGGCGGCCTGCAGTATCCCCTGCACCTGGGAGATTTCGGCTCCCGTTGCCATTGCGTACTGCGTTTCCTCAAGGGCGACGGCGTCAGTTGCTGTCTCAGTTGCTGTGGGCGTCATGGCTGCCTCATGTCCGGGACCTAAATGGGTCAGGATTTATTTTCTATAGATGTAGAGAATAACCAAAACGTAAGATGGGTCACAAGACCTGTCCGCCATTTATTTATTCGGGAGCCCCTTCAGTGCCAAAGATTGTGGACCACGATCAACGACGCCTCGAACTGGTGGACGCAACCTGGCGCATCATCGCCAGACTGGGCATGGAAGGCGCCACTATGCGGGAAATCGCAGAGGAAGCAGGCTTCGCCAACGGCGCCCTGAAGCCCTACTTCCCCACTAAGGACCTACTCCTGACGTCGGCCTTCGGGCACGTGTTCAACCGCACCAACCAGCGCATCGCCGCCATGACCGAGGGACTCTCCGGCGTAGCGGCCCTCCGCGCGTTCTGCGCAGAAGTCCTCCCACTGGACGAGGAGCGCGTCAACGAAGCCCGCATCGTGATTCCGTTCTGGCAGAAGGCACTCAATGATGCCGAGATGGCCACCCTGCACAGCGAGTCCATGGGCCAGTGGCACACCACCATTACCGCCCATTGCGCAGCAGCCCGCGCGGCAGGAGAGATCCACGCCCCCATCGGGGACGCCGCCGTCGCCGATCACCTGCTCAACATGATGCTCGGCGCACAGATCGTTGTGGCCCTGTCCCCCGCCGAGCATTTCTCGCAGGATTTGGCAGGGCAATTGGATAACTACCTGGCGCTGCTGGCCGGCTAGGTGGTGGCGCCGGAGGCCACCACGCCCGCGCCGAGCCCGGCGATCACACCGCTGCTGACACGCTCGACGACTGTACTCACCTTGGGGCGCTTGAGCCACCGCATCGCCTTGAACGCCACGACGGCGATCATTGACAGATAGGCGAACGCGATCACGGCCACCACTACGCCGAGAATAAGCGAGGTGCCCATGGTGTCCCCTCCGTGTGGGATGAACTGCGGGACCACAGCCAGGTAAAACAAGCCAACCTTGGGGTTGAGCAGCGTGGACAGTGCCCCGGCTGCCAGCGCGGAGAGTCGGCTGTATGGGAGCGGCGCGTTCTCTGCTGCTCCGCCTGCTGTAGCTGCTTTGGCCGCCTTTGCTGCCCTGCGGGACCTTATGAACGACGAGACACCCAAGTACAGCAAGTACAGGCCGCCCGCGATTTTGACCCAGCGGAACAATTCCGCGGACTGCTCCAGAATGGCGGCGAGGCCCACTCCCACCAATGCAGCCCAGGCAATCGCGCCAATCGCAGACCCTGCGGCCGCAGCAATTCCTGCACTGGGACGGTTCAATGCGATACGCAGGACCAGGAAAGTGTCCGGCCCGGGGGTTACGGACAGAACCAGGCAAAGGCCGGCAAAAGCTGCGAGGGAAGCGAGAGTCACAAGCTCGATTATCAGGCACGGGGCGTTGAACGGAAAGCGTTCGCTTCCCGTCAAGGGCTGTTCGTGCATAGACAAGGCTCATGCGCATGATGCCGACCACACTGGAAGCATCGCCGCGTGCCTCACCGGCCGCCAAGACTTACTACCCGAGCGGAGTACCAATGGAGACTTACGACGCCCTGCTGGCCTCGATCACCCCGGCCCCCGGACAGGACAGCCGCACCATCCTTGATCCAGCAACGGGCGAAGCTGTCGGCGAAGCCCCTATTCATACCGTCGAGGACCTCGAAGCCGCCATCGCGGGTGCTGCGGCCGCCCAACCCGCTTGGGCTGCCTTGGGCCACGAAGCCAGGTCCGCCGCCCTCATGAAGGCCGCCGACGCCGTCGAACGTTCCGCCGAAGAACTCGCCCAGCTGCTCTCCCGCGAGCAGGGCAAGCCATTGAACGGCCCGAACGCGCGCTTCGAAGTTGGAGCATGCGCCGCTTGGCTCCGCGCCACGGCCGCCACACCACTTGACCCTGAAACCGTGGTGGACGACGGCGAAACGCACGCTGAGCTGCACTATCGGCCCATCGGCGTCGTCGGTGCCATTGGTCCCTGGAACTGGCCGATGATGATCACCGTGTGGCAGATCGCGCCCGCCTTGCGCATGGGTAATGCCGTGGTGGTCAAGCCGTCCGAGTACACACCGCTCTCCGTACTGGCGCTGGCCTCGATCATCAACCAGGAACTGCCCGACGGCCTGCTGTCCGTGGTCTCCGGCGGCCGCGACGTCGGCGAATCCCTGGCCGCACACGACGCGATCGGCAAGGTCATGTTCACCGGCTCCACCGCCACGGGCAAGGCGATCATTCGTTCCTCGGCCGATACCGTCAAGAGGCTCACGCTGGAACTTGGCGGTAACGACGCCGGTATCGTCCTGCCCGATTCCGATCCCAAAGCTATTGCGGAGGGGTTGTTCTGGGGCGCATTCATCAACACCGGCCAAACCTGCGCCGCGTTGAAGCGCTTGTACGTACACGAGTCCCAGTACGAGGCTGTGTGTTCAGAACTCACTGCTGTCGCCGCTGCCATGCCGATGGGTAACGGCTTGGATGAGAACAACGTTCTTGGTCCCCTGCAGAACCGGCAACAGTACGACATCGTGGCCCGGCTGGTGGAAGCCGCTAAGGATTCCGGTGCCCGTGTGCTGCTGGGTGGCAACCCCGACGCCGACGCGCCCGGCAACTTCTATCCCACCACGCTGGTCGCGGACATCGACAACGACAACCCCTTGGTTGCCGAGGAACAATTCGGCCCAGCCCTGCCGATCATCAAATACAGCACGGTTGACGAGGCAGTCGCCAAGGCGAACGCGCTCGACGTCGGACTGGGCGCCTCAGTCTGGTCCTCCGACTTGGGTGCCGCACGCGAAGTCGCCTCCCGGATCCAGGCCGGCACGGTGTGGATCAACAAGCACGGCGCCGTGGACCCCCGTGTCCCGTTCGGCGGCGCGAAGCAGTCCGGCTACGGCTTGGAGTTCGGCGCCGAGGGCCTCAAGGCTCTGGGTGTCCCACAGGTCATCAACGGCTAACCCCAAGGTGTGCTGGCCCAAGTAGGTCGCAGTTCAGGCCGTTCTGAGCCGTCAAAACGGCCTCAACTGCGACCTACTTGGGTTTCCGGTGCCCGGCGTAGGGCCAGTGCTGTCGCCAGGATGATCACGCCGGAGACGGCAATGACGACGGCGGCCAAAGAGGGCTCGAACCTGGCGAAAATGGCTGCGCCACAGGCAAGGACTCCCGCCCCCGCCATGAAGGCTCTTCGGGCGCTGGCAGCCCAAGCGATGAGTGAGATGCCGAAGAACGCGCTGTAGTGGAAGCCCAAAGCGATGTCCGCGATGAAGAAGGCAACGGCAACGAAGCAGAGCAGCCCGGCCGCGCTGGTCCAGTGGTTCAGACGCCGACAGTAAAGGTAGACGATGAGCGCTGACAACAAATTCAGCCCATGAGACGCCACCAGCCATGGCCCTGCCGGCCGTACGTATTCGCCCACTTCGCCTGAAAGCATGAAGGTCCACAGGAGCGTGAACAGCCCAATGACTGTGCCTGCAAACCTTGCAATCCGCTGCTCGTTGACCTGCTGTGCCTTTTTCGCGTGGAACGCCATCGCAGTCGCCATCGGCTGCCCCCAATCCTTGCTGCGAACCTAGGGCCGGTGGCACCCACTTGTCCAGTCACAGGGTGGACGCGGTTGGGAGGCCGGAGGCTCACCGTGTAAACATGAGCAACATGCCCCAGAAGATTGCGTACCAAGGTGAGCCCGGAGCCAATTCGGATCTCGCGTGCAAGGAAATGTTTCCCGAACTCGAAAGCGTTCCGTGCGCCAGCTTTGAGGATGCCTTTGAACTCGTGTCCACAGGCGAAGTCGATCTGGCCATGATCCCGATTGAGAACTCAATCGCCGGACGTGTGGCCGATATCCATGTCCTCCTCCCCCAGTCGAAGCTGCAGATCGTGGGCGAATATTTCCTACCCATCCGTTTCGACCTTTTGGGCATTCCGGGCAGCACCATCGAGGGCGCCACGGAGGTCCACAGCCACATCCATGCACTCGGACAATGCCGCAGGATCATTCGGGAAGCCGGCCTCAAGCCTGTTATCGCCGGTGACACCGCGGGCTCGGCCCGCGAAGTCCGGGACTGGAACGATCCCCGCAAGCTGTCCCTTGCTCCTCCACTAGCCGCTGGCCTGTACGGCCTCGAGGTCCTGGCCTCCGGCGTCGAAGACGACCCGACAAACACCACGCGCTTTGTTGTTCTGGCCCGTGAACGCGAGCTCCCCAGCAAGGAAGAACTGCCCGGTCCCGCGATCACCAGTTTCGTCTTCCGCGTTCGCAACGTTCCGTCCGCCCTTTACAAGGCACTAGGCGGCTTTGCTACCAACGGCCTCAACATGACGCGACTGGAGAGCTACATGGTGGGCGATGAGTTCGCTGCCACCATGTTCCTTTCCGACGTCGAAGGGCATCCTGAGGACGCTCGACTCCGCAGGGCATTGGAGGAACTGGAGTTCTTCACCACGGAGGTCCGGGTGCTCGGTGTCTACGCCGCGGACGGTTACCGGGAACGGAACACCGTCACTGCCTGAAAACGCTGGCGGCCGAGCCTTCTACAGGCCGGAGCGGCCGTGAGCCACTCCTGTGGGGATGCCGATGAGCACCGGTTCGGGAGCCGAGCAGCAGTCCGCTTCTGCCTCCATCGCCGAAGCATCGGCAGCGGGAACGTCACAGCTGGTACCTGCGTCGGAAGAACATACCCCGGTCTCCGGCAGTTCAAGGTGAACAGTGTCTGCTGCCAACTGATCCCCGGCGAGCGCGGCAGCCACGGAGCGGACCTGCTCGTAGCCGGTGGCCAACAGAAAGGTGGGCGCGCGGCCGTACGACTTCATGCCGACGATATAGAAGTCCTTCTCCGGGTGGGCGAGGACCTTCGCGCCATGCGGCGGGACCGTGCCGCATGAGTGGAATTCGGGATCGATCAGCGGGCCCAACTCCGTTGGCGCTTCAACAGCAGGGTCCAGGCCGAGCCGAAGCTCCCGGAGTATCTCAAGGTCGGGACGGAACCCGGTGCAAGGCACGACGACGTCAGTCTCCACAGTGCGCCCGTCACCTGCCTTGACGGTCAGGCCGCCCTCCGAATCGGTCAGGGAGCCAATGCCGAAGCCTGTGTGCAGTTCGATGGTGCCGGCTTCGACGAGTCGACGCAGCCGCGAGCCGAGCTGGCCGCGGGCAGGCAGCCCGTCCGCGTCACCGCCGCCGTATACCTTCTCCGCGGAAGCACTGCGGATTGCCCAGAGGATCTTGGTGTCCGGCTCATCTTTGGCCAGTTGCGCGAGGTTGATCAGAGTGTTCGCAGCGGAGTGGCCTGCGCCAACCACCAGGACTCGTCGACCAGCGAACGATTCCCGATCCCGCACGGAAACATCAGGCAGAGGCGAAGAGATGCGGTCTGTTGCACGATCTTCACCGATAGCGGGCAACCCCGAGGTTCCCAACGGGTTCCGGGTGGCCCAGGTGCCGGAAGCATCGACGACGGCTGACACTGTGTAATCGCGGACCTCGCCGGCGTGTTCAACCCGGACCATAAACGGGGTGGTGTCGCGATCGCGAACATGGGTTTTGTCGAGCCCGGCGCGGGTGACTGCGATGACGCGGGCGCCGGTTTTCAGGCGGGAAGCGATGGAGGGGAGTTCCGCCAGCCGGGTGAGGTAGTTATCAATGAGTTCCCCGCCATAAGGAAGGGCGGTGGGGCGAGGCGATTCCCAGCCTGTGGGCTCAAGGAGCCGGACAGCTGCGGCGTCGAGATTGAACCTCCATGGCGAGAAGAGGCGGATGTGACGCCATTGTTCGATGGCTGCCCCTGCAGAGGCACCCGCTTCGAAAATGATCGGCTCGAGGCCGCGTTCGAGAAGGTGCGCTGCGGCTGCCAGCCCAACCGGGCCTGCCCCGATGACTGCGATGGGGAGGTGCTTATCCATGATTGCTCTTATCTCCGTAAGGGGAACTCAGAAGTGGGTGGGCTCTTCGACCAGCGCGGTGGCGATGCTGTGGGCGTCTTCCAAGGCTGCGAGGTAGCGCTCGGCATCGAGTGCGGCTGAGCAACCTGTGCCCGCTGCTGTAATGGCTTGGCGGTAGCGGTGGTCCACCGCGTCGCCGCAGGCAAAGACGCCCGAAAGGTTAGTGCACGTAGTGGGTGAGTCCACCTTGATGTAGCCCTCGGCGTCGAGGTCCACTTGCCCCTCCACGAGTTCGGTCCGCGGCAAGTGACCGATCGCAACGAAAATACCGGTGGCCGCTTGCTCGCGGGTTTCGCCGGTCCGGGTGTCCTTCAGGGTGACACCGGTGACTTTGGTATCTCCGTGGATCTTGGTGATAGCAGAGTTCCACGCGAAGGTGATTTTGGGATTGTCCTTGGCTCGCTGGGCCATGATGCGGGATGCCCGAAGTTCATCCTTACGGACTACGACGGTCACGGACTTGCCGAAACGCGTCAGGAAGGTAGCTTCTTCCATGGCGGAGTCTCCGCCTCCAACCACAATGATGTCCTGTTCACGGAAGAAGAAGCCGTCACAGGTGGCACACCAGGAGACACCGTGCCCGCTGAGCTTCTTCTCTTCTGGAAGCCCGAGCTCCTTATATGCAGAACCCGTGGCCAGGATGACCGCCGACGCCTCATGAGTCTCGCCACCTCCAGTGACCACATGCTTGAGGTGACCCTTGAGATCAACCTCAGTGACGTCGTCGAAAACTATCCGCGCACCAAACTTTTCCGCCTGTTCCTGGAGCCCATCCATGAGCTCCGGGCCTTGGATCCCACCCGGGAAACCGGGAAAGTTCTCTACTTCCGTGGTGTTCATGAGGGCGCCGCCAGCAGTGACCGAGCCGGCCAGAACCAAGGGCTTAAGTCCTGCGCGGGCGGCATAGATAGCTGCTGTGTAGCCGGCAGGGCCGGACCCGATGATGATCAGCTGTTCGGGGCTCACGATTTCTCCTTGTAAGGGTCAGGTGACAGGCGTGGGATTACTGGGCGTCGATGTGCCGAGCCGGCAGGATTTCTGTAAGGAGATTCTCGATGCGGGTCTTGATCTCATCGCGGATGGGACGAACAGCTTCCACGCCCTGACCAGCAGGGTCCTCGAGTACCCAGTCCTCATAGCGCTTGCCGGGGAAATAAGGGCACTCATCTCCGCAGCCCATGGTGATCACCACATCGGATTCCTTGACGGCTTCCGTAGTGAGGACCTTCGGGATTTCCGCGGACATGTCGATGCCGAGCTCAGACATGGCTTCAACTGCAGCAGGGTTGACTTTGTCTGCTGGCTGGGAACCAGCTGACCTGACCTCAACGGCACCCTTGGAAAGGGTAGTGAGGAAAGCGGCAGCCATCTGCGAGCGTCCTGCGTTATGAACGCAGACGAACAGAACGGACGGTTTCTTGGCAGTTTCGGTGCTCACGGATTCTCCTGTGTCGGTTTGGGTTGGTCTGGTTGTGGCCATTCCGCACCCATGCCGCGATGTATTGATGTTCATCGATGCATTGAGTATCGGACCATATATTGATGATTGTCAATATATGAAAAACGGGAGCTAGGAAGCACGGAGGCGAGGGGCGAGATCATGAACGCGGCGTGAGATATCCGCAAATGCATCTTCAAACGCTTCCTTACTGTCAAGTCGGACGGGATCCGGAATGGACCAATGAATGCCGTGCAAACCCGGCAATTCCTCGTGGGCGTTATCGCAGACAGTGACCACCAAATCCTCGTCACTCACCACTCGGTCTATCAGGCAGGGTTTTGCACCCGCAAGGTCCAATCCATGACGGCGGGCGACCTCCACGGCACCTGGTGCCACATGTTCCGCCGGATGAGTTCCCGCCGACACTGAAGGAATGTCACTGGCGGTTTGCCACAACGCTGTTGCCAGCTGCGAGCGCGCACTATTCCGGGTACAAACGAACAGGACGCGCCTGGCCCCGTGCTCGCGGCCGGGAGTGAGACCTTCCAGCGCGCCAGGAGCCAGCCGGACATAGCTGCGCCGCTTGTCACCTTCTGAACGATGCCGAACCGCCAAACCTGCAGCCTCCATGGATCGTAAATGGTGCGATAGCAAGTTGGCCGGCATGCCCAATTCCGACTGCAACTCCGTGGGCGACAAGTCCCCCAAGGTCAGCAGGTCCACAATGCGCAGCCGCGCAGGATCGGCCAAGGCCGCGTACTTAGCGGCCCTCTCCAAGAGGCTCGAGTTTTGCTCAATATTCATTGATTCAATTTTGACTGAACTAGTTTCATAGGTCAAGCTGTTCCTATGACTACTCATTCGCCCGGGCTGTGGCGCCGCGCCCTCGCTGAAGCTTTGGGGACCTGCATGCTTGTTGCCATAGTTGTGGGTTCGGGAATCGCAGCGCAGCAGCTCTCCCCAAACGACGTAGGCCTGCAGTTGCTCCAGAACAGCACGGCCACCGTGCTCGGATTGACGGTGCTCATCCTGATCTTTGGACCAACCAGCGGGGCGCATTTCAACCCGGTAGTGTCCCTCGTGGACTGGATCCTGGGCAGGCGAGCCGGAATCGGGCTGTCGGTGAAAGAACTTGGCATTTACGTTGCATCTCAAACCGGTGGGGCGATCGGCGGCAGCGTGCTGGCAAACGCCATGTTTGAGATGGGCACGACAATCTCCAGCAAGGATCGCGCAACTCCTGGCCATCTGCTGGGTGAAATAGTGGCCACAGCCGGATTGATCCTGCTGGTCTTTTCCTTGGCTGCCACCAAGAGGAGCTCCTTGGCAGCCCCCGCTGTTGGTGCCTACATCGGGGCAGCTTACTGGTTTACTTCCTCGACCTCCTTCGCGAACCCTGCAGTGACCGTAGGAAGAATCTTCAGCGACACGTTCGCAGGCATCGCACCCGGCTCAGCACCGGCCTTTGCCCTGGCGCAACTGATCGGCGCCGCCATTGGAGCCGGCCTTCTCCTAGTGCTTTTTCCTTTGGGTTCAAGCGCCGCGGAAAATGTCGTCGTGCCGCACACAGTGGACGTGCGCCCTTGATCCAACCTGGTAGCCGGGGGAAATGCTGAAGTGAAGAAGAAACCAGCCCAATGGCACACGACGATTTTTTTCGGCGCGATGATCATGGTCCTCGTGGCCGCCTTTGCGTGGATAGCCCACAGCGTCCTGCTTGAGGCATCCCCGTTCTTCGTCCTGGGGGCTGCGTATACCTTCCTCCTGTTCCGAGAGATCCCGCAAGCTTCCCGTGCCTATACGGTGATGCACTTCGCACTGCCCCTGATCCTGTTCTCATGGCTCTCCGCAGAAGACGACCTTGGGGTACCGGCAGCCGCCTCATGGATCCTGGGGTTCATCGCAGGGGCGATCGCCAGCGGATACCCGTGGACGGGAAAGCGTCCGCAAACTAATAGGGGCGACAGCAGCGGCGTAGAGGGCAAAGAATCTGCTGGAGGCCCACGCTTGTTCTTGATCAACTCAGCCTGCGTGGCTGTCCTCATGGCAGGAGGCTTGTCCCACCTCATCTTCCAGAGTCCGACGGCGGCAGTCGGCTCAGTTTTGGCGGGCGCCTTGATCTGCGGCTGGGCATTATTCCGCTTCCCACCCTCGGCACTGACCAGGAATATGCTCCTCCTGACGATCCCCGTCGAGTTCTTCCTGCTGATCTTCCTGGGCGGGAACACCAGCCAGCCGGCTCTTCCGTTCGCGTGGACCTACGGCGCCTTGTCAGGCATCCTCTTGGGCGGCAACTACTGGAGCGGACCACTCCGGGGTACACCCCGGCCACCCTTCAGCGGACCAGAAAAACGACGACGAAAGCGCAAAAAAGTGCGGCGGTCCCGGGAAAAGCAAAAGCAGAACGTACCCGCAGCGCGCCCTTGACCTTGGCACCCGCACGCTTGACGCGGCTCAGACGACTGCTGGTGCCGCAGGGTCAAAGTCGTAAGCGGCAAGGCCATCAATGCTGGTGCGGTTCTTGGTGATCCGGTAGTCAGCACTCCCGTCCACGCCCTTGCGTTCAAAGTACGGACCCAACAAATCGCGGTGACCCTCAAAGCTCATCAAGGGAACGCCCCACCCGCATGAATCCGAAACACGGTGGACGTCAACAACAATGACGGCCCTCGCACCAGGTTTGTCGTCGAAGCGCTGAGCAAGAGATCCGAAGTCATGGTCATACCGGGTGACGACGCGCCCGGTCCCGTGGAGGCGGACGATATTCGGGCGCCCGTCGAATGCACAGAACATCACGGTAATCCGGCCGTTCTCCCTCAAATGGGCTATCGTTTCGCTCCCACTGCCGGTGACATCGAGCCAGGCAAACGTATGCTCATCAAGAACCGCGAAGGTGCCCGGAAGCCCGCGGGGAGACACGTTGACGTGCCCGTCGCCGGACAATGGAGCGGTCGCAATAAAAAAGACCACTTGCTGTTCAATAAACTTGCTCAACCGCTGATCGATTGCCCCGTATACCTTGCCCATGGGCAACACGCTTCCACGGGACGCGAGCATGGTTCAAACCTGTCTCATGAGGCGGTACGGGCGAGGCAACCGGCTTACATTGATGATCGTCAATGTTCCGGCATAATTGTTATATGACTGCACTACCCACACTGGATCCTGCCACCGGGCAGGACTGCTGCGACCCGATGGGTCAGCCTGCCTTGGGTGCAGAGGAAGCCAGGCGGAAGGCAATGGTGTTCAAGGCCCTCGCCGACCCCAACCGGCTGCGGCTTCTTTCCATGGTCAAAGCTGAGTCTTCCGGTGAATCCTGCGTGTGCGATCTCACTGAGCCATTGGGCCTCGGCCAGCCAACCGTGTCGCACCATCTGAAGATTTTGGTGGATGCAGGCCTGCTGCACCGGGAGAAGCGCGGCACGTGGGCCTACTACTCCCTGGTACCGGGTGCCTTGGACGACGTCGCCGGCATTCTGGCCAAGCTGTGACAGTAACACTTAGGGCAATGAAGCCTGAAGACTGGTCGGCTGTCCGGGAGATTTTCCAGGAAGGCATCGACACCGGCTTCGCCACGTTCGAATCATCCGCACCCGAATGGGACGCTTTCAATAACTCCAGATTGCCTGAGCACCGATTTGTGGCAATCAGCAAGGAGGGCACCATCTTGGGCTGGACCGCCGTCTCCCCCGTTTCCTCACGACCGGCCTACGCGGGCGTAGTTGAGCACTCCATATACGTGGCTGGCGCCGCGCGCGGCCAAGGCGTTGGGAAACTGCTTCTCCAGGCACTCGCCACCTCCACCGAGGCGAAGGGAATCTGGACCATCCAGTCCAGCATCTTCCCCGAGAACGAGGCCAGCATTCGACTCCACCAGGCCAATGGTTTTGCCATCGTCGGACGGCGGGACCGTATTGCTCGCGTGAGCACCGGACCCGCCGCCGGACAATGGCGCGACACCCTGCTGCTGGAGCGCCGCTCGCCGGTCATCGACTGACGATTATCGGCCCACCGATGCCTCTTCCTCCTCGCGAGGAGCGGCCGGCGCCGACGAAGACTCCCGTGCCAGCTTCCCAGGCCACCAGATCTTGCTGCCGATGTCGTAGGCCAGCGCAGGAACCAGCAGGGAGCGGACCAGGACCGTATCCAGCAGCACACCAAACGCCACAATAAACGCGAGCTGCACCAGGAACATGATGGGGATAACACCAAGAGCCGCGAACGTAGCAGCCAGGACCACTCCGGCAGAGGTAATGACACCACCGGTAACAGCCAATCCCCGCAGGATTCCCGGACGTGTCCCATGCTTCAACGACTCTTCACGGACACGACTCATCAGGAAGATGTTGTAATCCACGCCCAGGGCCACCAGGAACACGAAGCCGAAGAGCGGCACGGTAGCGTCGGCGCCGGAGAATCCGAAGACTCCATTGAAGACCCACGCCGAGACACCCATCGCAGCACCGTAGGAAAGCACCACAGAGAGCACCAGCAGCACGGGCGCCACCACCGACCGGAGCAGGAGCATCAGGATGAACAGGATGACCACCAGCACGATCGGGATGATGACCACCAAGTCGCGTTGCGCAGTGGTGTTGGTATCCAGTGCTGTCGCCGTGACCCCACCCACCAGAGCGTCGGCGTCGGCCTCCTTAACTACCACCCGTAGCGACTTCACCGCTTCTTCAGCTTCGATCGAATCCGCAGCTGAGTTCAACGTCGCGTTGATCAACACCCTGCCCTCGCGGACAGCCGGATCAGCAGGAGTCCCGGGAGCGCCGGTGATGGGAACATTTCCATCAGCCAACAGGTAAGCGTCGCCCACGCCGCCGGCCGCTTTAACCTTCTCCAGCACCTGCTGCGCGGCACCTTCGGAAGCGACCACGACGGCGGGGCTGCCGCTGCCGGCGTCGAAGTGGCGCGCCAGCGCTTCCTGGCCGTCGACGGCGTCGGAAGCAGAGAGAATGACGTCCGTTTGCGGAACGCCGTTAGCCTTCAATTGCATCAAGCCGGTAGAGGCAGCGAGGAGCAGCAGCACGGAAGCCACCCACACGACGCGCGGCCGCTTGGAGACCAGACGGCCCGTGGCGCGCCACAAACCCTTTTGCCCCTCAAGTCCGGTGACAATCTCAGGTTCGCGTTCGTCGTCGGGCAGCAGCTTGGGCCGGAAGGGCCAGAAGGCGGCCCGTCCAAGCAAAGCCATCAACGCGGGCAGGAGTGTCAGCGCGGCGAACAGGGAACAGAGGATGCCGGCAGCTGCCACGGGACCCAGCGCTTTGTTGGAGTTCAGGTCCGAGAAGAGCAGGCAGAGAAGGGCGATGATCACGGTGGCACCAGAAGCGAGGATCGGCTCAAACGATGCCTTCCAAGCTGTAATGACTGCCTGCGTGCGGTTAGTGGTGTGGGTCAGGGCTTCACGGAACCTCGCAACATACAGCAGTGCGTAGTCGGTAGCCGCACCAATCACAAGAATTGAGAGGATGCCTTGGCTCTGGCCGTTCAATTGGATCCAGCCGAGCTTGGCCATGCCGAACACCAGAAGAATCGCGGCGCACAAGGCGAAGACCGACGTGAACAGCACCGCCAGCGGCAGCACCACCGAGCGGTAAACCAGCAGCAGGATCACGAACACGGCACCCAGGGCAACCAGCAGCAGAATGCCGTCGATCCCGCCGAATGCGTTGACGAGGTCCGCGGTCAGGCCAGCTGGCCCAGTGACGAACGCCTGCATTCCGTCCGGAGCACCAGGCTGCACGACGTCGCGCAGCTCCTGGACTTTCTCCCGCAGCTCATCGGAGGACGCCATGGGAACAATGAATTGAACGGCTTTGCTGTCTTCGGATGGAATAGGCCCGACGACGGCGCTCCCCAGCCCAAGTGCCTCAATGTCGGCTTTCAGTTGGGCTGCTTCGCCCAGCTGGGCCGGGGTAAACGCGGTGCCGTTCTCCACGATGACCACAGCCGGAATCTCCTCGGAGTCCCGGAACTTGGCCTGCCAGTCGCCAGCTTCCGTGGCTTCGGCGCCAGCGGGAAGGAAGGAGGCCTGGTCGTTCGAGGAGACTTCCTCCAATCGCCCAAAGGTGGGGCCGCCAACGCCTGCGATTCCGAGCCACGTAATGACCAGCACCACGGGCACAAGCCAGCGCAGCCAGAACGGTACTTTCTGCGAGTTCATGAGTCCTTCTTCTTTGGGGATGATGATGCGACCTTTATTCCATCATAGATTATCTCTATCATGGAACTATTCATAGATCGCAGAACTGCTGATGCCGGATTCCGGGACCGCTGGGAGTAATATCCGGAAGGCAGTAAATACGAGACGACGCTGGCAGGAGGGCGGACATGTCGGACCCAACAGTCCCGCGACCTGAGGCGAGCCGCCCCCAAAACGCAGCTCCCCAGGAACTTGTGCGCCTCCTGCAGGACTTCACACTCGAAGCGAACCACTACGTGGACGCAGCAGGTGGCCGGAACGACATGCACCGCACGGACCTGAACGCACTAGCCGTCATCATGCGCCATTCCGCAGCGGGCAAAGTTGTCACGCCCGGCGTTCTCCGTGCCGAACTCCGGCTCAGCTCCCCCGCCACTACTGCGTTGGTTGATCGCCTGCATGCGTCCGGGCACGTGGTGCGCGAACGCCTTGGCGCGGATCGCCGGCAAGTCCAGTTGCAGATGACACCCAAGGCGTACCGGGATGGCAGCGCAATGTTCATGCCGTTGGCTATCCGCATGGGAAAGGCTATGGCCGCGTACAGCCCTGAGGAGCTGGAGCTTGTCACCCGGTTCATGACAGACATGGTGGAAGCCACCCTGGCAGCCCGCGAGGAAGCCACCCAACCCGACGCAACGCGCTCCACCTAAATTCACCTTCCAAGTTGTAGCGTTTCCCTATGAACGCGCAGCAGCCTGAAGATGTCTATACCCACGGACACCACGAGTCGGTTGTCCGGGCCCACGCCTCACGGACGGTCGAGAATTCGGCCGCGTTTGTGATCCCCCATCTCACCCCCGGAACGTCAGTGCTCGACGTCGGATGCGGACCAGGCAGTATCACTTGCGACTTCGCGGGGCTGGTTGCGCCCGCTCAAGTGATCGGTTTGGACCGGTCCGCCGACATTGTCGCTCAAGCCACCGAACTGGCAACCGAGCGCGCCGTGGACAACGTGACCTTCCAGACGGGCAACATCTACGACCTCGACTTTGAGGACGAGTCCTTCGACCTCGTCCATGCCCACCAAGTCCTCCAGCACCTGACCGACCCCGTCGCCGCCCTCCGCGAGATGCGTCGCGTGGCCAAACCCGGGGCGATCGTGGCGGTGCGCGACGCCGATTTCCACGGCATGAGCTGGTACCCGGAAGTCCCGGAGCTGGACGACTGGATGGAGCTCTACCAAAAGATCGCCCGCCGCAACGGAGCAGAACCCGACGCCGGTCGTCGCTTGGTTTCGTGGGCTCAGCAAGCAGGTTTCACCCAGGTGGCACCAACCAGCAGCAACTGGCTTTACGCCACCGCGCAGCAGCGCGCGTGGCAATCCAGGGTATGGAGCGAACGGGTGCTGCACTCAGCGTTCGCCGAGCAAGCCCTTGAGTATGGATTCGCCAACGAGGCCGATCTCGCCAGGATCGCCGCGGGCTGGCACCGGTGGGGAGCCACGGATGACGGATTCTTCCTCATTCCGAATGGCGAGGTCATTGCCCGGGCTTAGTCCTCACAAAAAAGGTAATCTTCGCAAAAGGTTTGCCCAAGCATGTAGAAATGCCCACCGCAGTTCCGACCCATGAGTGAAAGCACCCACAAAGGGCGCTCCTCACAAGGAGTTTGAGATGAAATACATGATCATGATGTTCGGATCGGCCGAGGGCATGATGGAGACAGCCGATCCAGCCTGGATCCAGGAAATGATCGGGTTCATGATTCAGATCGACAAGGACCTGACGGAGTCCGGCGAGATGGTGTTCAACGCCGGCCTGGCTGATGGCAGCACCGCGAAGCTGGTCAAACAGACCCCCGACGGCGTCATTACCACCGACGGCCCGTTCGCAGAGTCGAAGGAGTCCCTGGTGGGCTACTGGGTGGTCGATGTGGCCAGCGAAGAACGTGCCGTGGAGATCTGTTCAAGCATCGTGAAGTACGCGCAAGTGGTTGAGCTTCGCGCAGTCCAGGAAGCTCCGCCGCAGGAAGCTTTGCCGGAGGTCTAACTGGGTTCCCCGCGGGACACGCGCATCGAGGACCTGCTGCGCACGTTGGCGCCGCAGGTCCTCGGCGTGCTGGCACGGACGCATGGACAGTTCGATGCCTGCGAGGATGCCGTCCAGGAAGCGCTCCTTGAGGCCGCTCTTCGGTGGCCCTCAGGGCTGCCGGACAACCCCAGGGCGTGGTTGATGGCGGTCGCATCCCGCAGGCTGGTGGATATGTGGCGCAGCGAAAGCGCCCGACGAGCCCGCGAAGAACGAGTCGCGGCCATGAACGTCGATTTCTCCTACAGCTCCCTCCCGGAGGCCGACGACACGCTCACCCTGATGTTCCTCTGCTGCCACCCGGCTCTCTCAGCATCGTCGCAACTCGCCTTAACGCTCCGGGCCGTCGGAGGACTCACGACGGCGGAAATCGCCTCGGCTTTCCTGGTCCCCGAAGCGACCATGGGACAACGCATCAGCCGCGCGAAACAAGGGATCCACAAAGCGGGAGCCACGTTCAGCATGCCGCCGGCTTCCGAGCGCAAGGCAAGGCTCGGCGTCGTACTTCACGTCCTGTACCTGATTTTCAACGAAGGTTACGCCGCTAGCTCGGGTCCTTGGCTGCAGCGCGAGGAGCTCACCACTGAAGCCATCCGGGTGACGCGCCTGTTGGTGGCCGTAGTGCCGCGTGAACCGGAGGCGGTCGGCTTGCTGGCGCTGATGCTGCTGACCGATTCCCGGCGTGCAGCGCGCGTGTTGCCGGATGGAACCCCCGTGCCGTTGGCGGAGCAGGACCGACGGCTCTGGAACCAGGTGCAGATCAAAGAGGGCATCGCGCTGCTGTCATCCGTCCTGGGACGCGGGGCAGCTGGACCATATCAACTACAAGCAGCCATCGCCGCCGTTCACGCGGAGGCTACCTCCGATGAGAAGACTGACTGGCCGCAGATCCTAGCGCTTTACACAGTCCTGGAAGCAGTTGCACCCAGCCCTGTGGTCACGCTGAACCGGGCGGTAGCCGTGGCCATGGTTCATGGACCGTCCGCCGGACTCGATCTGCTTGTCGGGTTGGATGACGCGCTTGGCCGGACGCACCGCTTGGACGCCGTCAGGGGACATTTACTGGAGATGTCGGGCTCCTACGTGGAGGCCCGCGCAGCCTACCTGTCCGCCGCCAAAAAGACCGGAAGCCTGCCCGAACGAAAGTACTTGATGGGAAAAGTAGCGCGGATGGACCAGCAATAGCCCATATAGTCGAATCCATGGAACAACGCATACTTGGCAAGACCGGCCGGTCCGTCTCCACCATCGGTCTGGGAACCTGGCAACTTGGAGCCGACTGGGGTTCCGTCACTGAAGAGGACGCCAATTCCGTCCTTGAAGCCTCGGTGGAAGGCGGCGTCAATTTCTTCGACACCGCAGACGTTTACGGAGACGGCCGCAGCGAGCAGTTCATCGGACGCTTCCTCCGGGCACATCCGGACCTGGACATCACCGTTGCCACCAAAATGGGCCGTCGCGTGGATCAACTCCACGAAAATTACACGCTGGAGAACTTCCGGGCGTGGACCGACCGTTCGCGGCGCAACTTGCAGCAGGACACCCTTGACCTCGTCCAATTGCACTGCCCTCCCACGTCCGTCTACAGCAGCGACGAGGTCTACGATGCCTTGGACACCTTGGTCAGCGAAGGCGCCATCCGCAATTACGGCGTCAGCGTCGAACGTACGGATGAAGCCCTTGAGGCGATTAAGCGCGGGAACACCGCATCCGTGCAGATCATCCTCAACGCCTTTCGTCTGAAGCCCCTCGACGACGTGCTGCCGGCAGCCAAGGAAGCAGTCGTTGGCATTATTGCCAGGGTGCCGCTTGCCTCTGGCCTGCTGTCCGGGAAGTACACGCCGGACACCGAGTTTCCCGAGGATGACCACCGGAATTACAACCGCGACGGGTCTTCCTTCGATGTTGGCGAGACGTTCTCCGGCGTCGATTTCGCAACCGGTGTCAAAGCCGCCCAAGAGTTCAGCGGGTTAGTGCCCGACGGCGTCAGCACCGCACAAGCGGCCCTCGCCTGGGTTATCGCCCAGGACGGTGTCACCTCGGTCATTCCGGGTGCACGATCCGCTTCGCAGGCAGCCGCAAATGCCGAGGCCGGCGGGATGCAATCCGTCGGGGCAGGGTTGGCTGACGGAGTTCGGGACATCTATGACCGCTACTTCCGCGAAGCGATCCACCCGCGCTGGTAGCTTCCGGGCCGCCGTCGGGCCCTTAGAGCCCGACGGCGTTACCAACCACTGCGGGTTGGCGTATGTCCCTTGCGGGCTTCTTCAGGCATGGACATTTCTGCCCGCAGCCCGAGGAGCCGAATGGGACGGTCCGGCTCCATCTTCGCCGTGAGGTCCAAGGCTTGGGTGAGGACTTCTTCTTTGTCGAAGGTCTCCGGGATTTTCCTCGCGTAGGTCTTGGTGAAAAACGGTGCATAGCGGACTTTGAGGGTCAGTCCGATCACAGGACGTCCCTCCGCTGCCACGTCCTCAAGGACGCGCGCGGTCAACTCCTTGATGGCATCGCTGATCTGCGTTGGCTCGGTCAGGTCCTGCTGGAAGGTGGTCTCGCGGCCATGTGCCCGGGCGACCCACGGCGTGTCATCCACCTCGCTGGAACCTTCCCCACGCCCCAACTGCGCGTACCAAGGCCCCATCTTCGGGCCGAACTCAGGGACGAGGACCTGGGGATCGCACGCAGCTAGCTCTGCCACCGTGGTGATGTGGTGTTTCGCCAGCCGCTGCGAGACTTTGGGTCCAACGCCCCACAGCTCCTTGGTGGGCTTGGCGCCCATGACATCGAGCCAGTTCTCTTTGGTCAGCTTGAATATGCCGGCTGGTTTGCCGAAGTCGGTCGCATTCTTGGCGCGCACCAAAGTGTCACCGATGCCCACGCTGCAGTGCAGCTGGGTTTGTTCCAGGACGGCAGCTTGAATCTGTTTCGCATACTGTTCAGGGTCCTCAGTTTCAACGCCCACGAATGCTTCATCCCACCCCAGTACTTGAACGGTGGAGCCCGGCTGTGCGCGGAGGGTGGTCATGACTACTTCCGAAGCCGCGAGGTAGGCCTCTTGATCGACCGGCAGGATGATGGCGTCCGGCACCTTCCGCGCCGCTATCCGCAGCGGCATGCCGGAGCCGACGCCGAACGCCCTGGCTTCATAGGAGGCCGTGGACACTACAGCCCTTTCCGTGGGGTCCCCCCTGCCTCCCACAATGACGGGATTGCCCGCGAGCTCAGGCCGCCGGAGTATCTCCACAGCGGCAATGAACTGGTCCAGGTCAACGTGCAGCACCCACGGGATTCCGCTCACGGCACCAGTTTGCCCTAAGCCGCGGCTTCCTGACCTTCTTTGAGCTCAGTTGGCAGGGAAATCAACCTCTTGCGGGTGCATTCCGCCCCGTCATCCGCCAAAGTAGGTGGTGAAGCAACGCGTCCCGAGCACCCACCTCACGGGCATAAGCTGAGATGTGCAGTTTTCACTTTGGCTGGCCCTGGTTGGTGCCGGCACCCTGATCAGTTTCACTCCCGGCGCCGGCGCCATCTTCACCATGAGCAACTCGCTCAGTTCCGGCTTCCGACGCTCCATCTGGGGCATCCTCGGGCAGCAGGTGGCCTTGGTCATGCATATCGTCATCGTCGCCCTGGGCGTGGGCGTCCTGGTTTCCAACTCACCCGTCATCTTCAATGTCATTCGCTATGCTGGCGCCGCGTATCTGGTGTACCTCGGGATCCGGCAGTTCCTGCGCAAGCCGGATTTGGACGAGGAAAAGGTCGACAGCCAAAAGAACGAGTCGGCCCTGTCCATGTTCCAGCGCGGCATCTGGGTGAACCTGCTGAACCCGAAAGCCATCGTGTTCTTCCTGGCGTTCATGCCGCAGTTCATCAGGCCGGACCAGCCGCTTCTCCAGCAATATGCCGTGCTCACAGCTACCGTTCTGGTCATCGACATCCTGGTGATGTGGTTCTTCTTCGCCCTGGCGGCACGGTCATTCCAACGTTTCACCCACGACCAGCGTGGCCAGAAAGTACTCAATCGCGTCTTCGGCTGCCTGTTCGTCCTGGTGGGCATCCTGCTCGCAGTCATTCACTAGCCTCTTCAAATCAATGCAGTAGCCAGGCAACCCAGCCGACCCCCGGTGCTACCGTCGAGGGCATGGAACCGGAGTGGATCGAACACCGACGCGCGGACGACGGTGAGCACGTGGGTTGGATGAAGCCCATGGATGACGGGTTTGTTGCCGTGGACTTGCTGGGCCGTCCCCGGACCGACGTTGTGGATTGGTTGAGCGCGGAAGAAACTCTTGACGAACTCGGGCTGCGCTACCTCGCCGACCCTCACGAGTTACGGCTCGACGACGGCGGTTGGTTGCGCGTGCGGATAGCGGAAGTGACGCCGTCCGTGGTTCGAGTGAAGAAGGAAGATTGGGGCGACATGACCGCTCCCCAGATATATTTCACGGTCTTGCTACCCGTGACGGAGGACCAGCTTCGCCCTCTATCTCCTAGCTAGAAAGGCTGCCCCTAGCTCAGAGACGTAGATCCCCGCACCACCAGCGAGCTCTCGAGCGTCACATGCGATTCCTCCAACGGCAGGCCTTCCATCAGCCCCCGCAGCTGCTCCCCCGCTTTGCGTCCCAGGGGCGTCGCAGGCAGGTGGACGCTGGTGAGGCTGGGATTGCTGGTGGCCGAGTAGGGAAGATCATCGAAGCCTGCAACTGCCAGTTCCTCAGGGATCCGGACACCCTCAACGCGGGCTTCCTGCAGCACGCCATAGGCATGCGTATCCGTACCGCAGACGACGGCGGTGACCCCTTGGCGCTGCCACTCCGGCCAGGCTTCGGCGAACGCGGCGGCGGCAGCACCGACGTCGATCGGGGTGCTGATGACGTGCCCATCGGCCACTGAAAGTCCGCACGCAGCAGCCTCCGCCAGGAAGGCTTCGCGGCGCAACTGGAATGTAGTTGTGCCTGTCACGCCGTCCACGTAGGCCGCGCGGGTGTGCCCGGAAGACGCCAAATGCCGGGCGAGCTCCCGCGCACCTTGGGCAACATCCAGATTCACGGAAGGGGCGTAGGACTCGAGGCCCGGGGCGTCCAACAGCACCAGAGGCCCCGCAGCGGACAGGTCTTCCAGGAATTCCGCGCTGGGAGCGCCCACCAGCAGACCGGCGGGGCGGAGTGCCAGCAACTTGCGGACATCATCAGCCTGGGGTGACTCGCCGGCATCGGTCACGGAAAGCAGCAGCTGATACCGGGCGCCCAATGATTCCCGCACGCCCGCGATGACGTTGGCAAAGAAGGGGTTGGAAACGTCCGGCGTCACCAAGATGACGATCGAGCTGACACCGCGGGCCAGGGAACTGCCAATGCTGTCCACCACATAACCGAGTTCGGCGATGGCAGAACGGACTCGGGAAATGTTGTCCTCGGATACCCGCCCTTGCGTTTTTCCGTTCGCCACCAGTGAGACGGTCGCCGTCGAAACGCCTGCCCGGGCGGCCACCATCGCAGCCGTCACGCGAGGTGAGCGCTGCGCGCGACCGTGGCGCCGATCCAGGGATTCCATGCATCGATCGTAGCGTTCATAAGCGGCTCTGACCTGCGAGAAGGCATCAAGCGCTTGACGTACCGAGCACAGGAGGAACGTTAAGCGTTTGACGTACCCCGCAATGCAGTGCCAGAATTCCCCTGAATGCTTAGCGCCCTGCCCCGGGCAAGTACCAGGCAGGCCCCAATGACGTGGAGAGAACCGTGGAACCCAACACCATGACACCGGCACGCAAGAAGATCATTCTTGACTGCGACCCTGGCCATGACGACGCAGTGGCATTGCTGCTGGCTCACGGCAACCCGGACATCGAACTGCTGGCGGTGACCACCGTGGTGGGAAACCAGACTCTTGAAAAGGTCACTCGGAACGCGCTCTCCGTAGCCACCATTGCCGGCATCACTGGCGTCCCCTTCGCCGCCGGCTGCGACCGCCCCTTGGTGCGCACCATCGAAACGGCCCCCAGCATCCACGGAGATTCCGGGATGGATGGCCCGGCGCAGCCCGAGTCCGCCATCGAGCTGGACCCGCGCCACGCCGTCGACCTCATCATCGAAACCGTCATGGCGCACGAGCCGGGAACCGTCACTTTGGTCCCCACGGCGGGCCTCACCAACATCGCGATGGCTGCCCGCAAGGAGCCGCGCATCGTTGAGCGCGTGAAGGAAGTTGTCCTCATGGGCGGCGGCTACCACGTGGGCAACTGGAGCGCCGTGGCGGAGTTCAACATCATCATCGACCCCGAAGCTGCGCACATTGTCTTCAATGAAAAGTGGCCCCTGGTGATGGTGGGCCTGGACCTCACGCACCAGGCGCTGGCCACGGACGAAGTGGTGGACCGCATCGCGAAAATTGGCACCAAGCCCGCCAAGTTCGTCATGGAACTCATGGATTTCTTTCAGAAGACCTACAAAGATGCCCAGGGTTTCGATTTCCCGCCGGTCCACGACCCGTGCGCCGTGGCCTATGTCATCGACCCCACCGTCATGACCACCCGCAAGGTCCCGGTGGACATCGAACTGCAGGGCAAACTCACCCTCGGCATGACCGTTGCAGACTTCCGCGCACCCGCGCCGGATGACTGCCACACCTCCGTTGCCGTGGACCTGGACCACAAGAAGTTCTGGGATTTGGTCACCGATGCGATTGAACGGATCGGCGAACCAATGCACGACGCCGGCGCTACCGCCACCGAAGTAGCCGAGACGGTCCTGGCAGGAGAAGCCAAGTAATGTCCTCCCCCACAACAGAATCCAAATCCACCCGCGGCAACGTCACCGCCCTCATGGTTGCGTTACTGGCAGCCTGCGTGGCCTTCCAGCTCAACGCGTCCATGCTCAGCCCCGCACTTGTCACCATGGGCAACGAACTCAACACGGACCAAGCCACCATCGGCCTGTCGCAGACCTGGTTCTTCACCGCCGCAGCACTCTTCTCCCTCTTCCTCCCGCGCCTCAGCGACATCGTTGGCCGCAAGAAGATCCTCGTTGGCATGATGCTCCTGATGGCTGTTGGCTCTGTCATCGCAGCAATGGCGCCGGACGTCACGTGGCTGTTCGTGGGCCGCATCATCCAGGGTGTCAGCGGCCCGACAGTTCCGCTCTGCCTGATCATGCTCCGTTCAGCGGTCACCAATCCGCGCAAGTACGGCACCCTCATGGGCCTCATCACGGCAGTCAACGGCGGCGTGGCCGGCGTCGACTCTTTCGTGGGCGGATACTTCGCTGAAAACTTTGGCTTCCGCAGCATCTTCTGGCTGATGGTTGCGCTGGCCTTGGTAGCTACGGTCCTGATCGCCGTCCTGGCCGGCGAAAGCAAGCCTGGCGCAGGCACCACCATGGACTGGCTGGGCGTGTTCTTCATCGTCATCGCCGTCGGCGCCCTGCTGACCGCCCTGAACGAGGGCGCCAAACTGGCCACGGCCTTCGACGCCGGGACCCTGACCCTCGCGATCGTGCTCACGGTGATCGCCGCCGTCGCATTCTTTGCGTTTTGGACCGTGGAGAAGCGCGCCAAGCAGCCCATGGTGGAAACCGTGCACCTGCGCCAGCGCTCCACCTGGGCTCCACTGTTGACCACCACCCTCACCATGACCGGCATCTTCGCCGTCATCAACGGCATAGTCCCCGCCTATGTTCAGGCAGCTGATCCCGGCTTCGGCGTTGGCCCCACCGAGATGTCGCTCATTATCCTGACCCCCTACGCGCTGCTGGGCTGGCTGTTCGGCCCCATCAGCGGCCGGCTTGCCCCGGTCCTCGGTTACACCAAGGTCCTGCGCATCGGCCTGCTCGGCAGCCTCGTTGCCTTGGCGATTATCGCCTTCTTCGGCCTGAACAACCTGCCGATGATGATCGTGGGCACGGCCTTGCTGGGCATCATGTACGCCGGTACCGTCAACATCATGCTGAACGGACTAGGCGTGGTCCTCTCGCCGCAGGGCAACCCGGGCTTCCTACCGGGCATGAATGCCGGCGCCTTTAACCTCGGCGCCGGGCTGAGCTTCCTTGTCCTTCCCGCGGTCCTCGCGGCCACGGCTCCGCTCAACGACGACAAAGCTTCTTATTTGACCGTTGTGGTGGTCGGCCTGGCCATCACGTTCGCAGCTTTCGCGGCCTCGCTGCTTATTCCAAAGCCAGTGGACGCAGAAGTGACCGAGGACCAAAAGGTGGCCGCATGACCAGCGCACCCAAGGCAGGAATCGTCGTCGTCGGCTCCCTCAACGCAGACCTCACCATCTACTGCGACCGCCTCCCCCAGCCCGGTGAGACAGTCCACGGCAACGGTTTCGCAGTGAACCCTGGCGGCAAGAGTGCTAACCAGGCGGTGGCTGCCAGCAAGCTCGGCGGGCAAGTAACCCTGATCGGCGCCGTGGGTGACGACTCCAACGGCACCATGCTCCTTGACTCGACAGTCAACGCCGGAGTGGAGGTTTCGCGGGTTCGACGCTCCGACGTCGCCACCGGTGTCGCAGTCATTTCCGTGGATGCCATCGGCGAGAACAGCATCATCATCTCGGCCGGCGCCAATGGCACCCTGAGGCCGTCGGACGTTACACCCGACGCCTTCGAGGACGCGGCTGTGGTGTGCCTTTGCCTGGAAGTGGGGATCGATACTGTGATGGCCGCCGCCCAAGCAGGGCACGACGCCGGCGCAACAGTCCTATTGAATCTCTCGCCGTACGCCGAGGTGCCGGAGCGTTTGGCCGGGTTGAGCGACGTGCTGCTGGTGAACGCGCACGAGGCCTCACTGTTCCTCGGCGCAGAAGCCGACATACCTGACGCCGGGGCCAGCGTGGAGGCGTGGGAGCCGGTCCGGAGCCAGTTCGCCGACCGGGGCTTGCAGCGGGTTCTGGTGACCCTCGGAGCACACGGTTCCGTAGTCCTGGATTCGTTGGCGCGTGGCGCTCAAGACCAAATCACGCGCATTGCCCCGACGCGCGTTTCTGCGGTTGACACTACGGGTGCCGGCGATGCCTTCACGGGTGCCGTGGCAGCGCGCTTGGCTGCCGGAGAGTCACTTGCCGGCGCGGCGTCCTTCGCCTCGGTAGCCGCAGCGTTGGCTGCAACCAAGAAGGGGACGCAGGCCGCATACCCGACCATTGCCGACGTCGAGCAGCTGCGGGACGCTTAGTCCCGGCGTTGCACCCAACTGGGTAGCAGATCAGGTCGTTATCAGCTCTCATAACGACCTGATCTGCGACCTACTTGGGTTAAGCGGACTTGCGCGCAGCGCGTTGGGCTGCGCGCTCCACGGCCTTGCGGGACAGGGCGCCGTGGCCGGCCATAAGCTTGGGAACCACAACGTAAACAGCTGCGGGAACCACAAGGGCAGTCAGCAGCAGCGCGCGCAAGACCGGGTGCCACGAGTCCATGATCGGGCCGAGCAGCAGCATGCCGATGGACACGAGCGGGAAGATGGCCAACCACGTAATCACGGCGCGAACGTGCACGGATGGCATGTGAGGGCGGGTTGCCGGCGCGGTGGGCCCGGCGGCGATCTGGGAGGTTGTTTGTGTGGTCATGGCATTCTCCAACTAAACGGTTGCTTTTGGCTTGGGATCACCATAACCCCGCTCGCCAGCAATTACAACCATCTAGTTGGAAACTGGTAATATGACCCTATGGCGTGGGACACAGAGCGAACCAAGGGGCTGCTGCTCAAAGCGGCAACGTCCGAGTTTTGCGCGCGTGGACTGGCCGGTGCCCGCATTGACCGCATTGCCGCTGAGGCGGGCGTCAACAAGGAGCGGATCTACCAGTACTTCGGCAACAAGAATGCGCTTTTCGACGCCGTAATCGTCACCGCCTTGAGTTCACTCATGGATGAAGTACCCATCGAGGGCAGCGGACCTGAGGCCATGGCAGACTACGCCGGCCGCCTCTTCGACCACCACCAGAAGGACGCAACGGCACCACGCCTCCTGTTTTGGGAAGGGCTTGAACGGGGCGCGGAAGTTGTGGGACTGCCGAAGCGGATGGCCAACTGCGCCTCCAAGGTCAATAGCACCATCGCGGCCCTCCCCGGCATTTCCAGGGAGGACGCCGGGGACCTCCTCATCACCATCGTGAGCTTGTGCGACGCCGCCCCGGTCCTCCCTGCGCTCGACGGACTCATGGCAGGGGACGATCCGGGCAGGGCCGAAAGGCGACGCGCCGCCGTCGTACGCACCGTTTACCTGGCCGCCGCAGCGTTGGCCGCGGAAGCACGCGAAACCACTCCCGCCTAGCGCAAGCACCTGCCTAAAGCACATGCGTGACAGCTTTGACAGGAAAAGTGACTCAGTTGTGAAGTTCCCCCTAGCCAAGAGGGGGCGCCATGAATCATGCTTGCTGCATGTACTCAACGACGAGCCCATACCGCATCATCACGGTCTGCACTGGAAACATCTGCCGCTCGCCCATGGCAGCGCTCATGCTTACTGAAGCCTTCGACGCGGAAGGGCTCGGCAAGCTTGTAGTGGTCGACTCAGCTGGCACAACAGGGTACGAGGTGGGACACCCCATCGACCCCCGCGCTGCACGTGTCCTAACGGCCCAGCATCTCGCATCGGAGGACCACGTTGCCCGTGAGTGGCGGCGTGAATGGTACGCCGAACGGGACCTGATCCTGGCCCTAGACGTTGACCATTTCGGCTGGCTCCAAGAAGGCGCGCCGGATCACCCTTCGCTCGAAAAAGTACGGATGCTCCGCAGCTTCGATCCGGGCATGGCGGGCCGTAGCTCCTTGGATCTGGGCATCGAAGACCCTTGGTACGGCGGGCACGCGGACTTCGATAATACGTGGACGCTTATCAAGGCAGCCATCCCCGGGATCGTGCAGTATGTCAAGGCAGCTATCAGCTCCGCGCAGGCCGCCGCAGGCCAGGACCACCAGCAGGTAACCTCTATGACATGACCCCTGCACCTGTGATCATCGCTGTTGACGGCAGGTCCGGCGCAGGAAAAACCACGCTGGCCGTTGAACTGGCGGCCCGGTTGCGGCAGCACCACAAGGTTTCGCTGTTCCATCTGGAGGACATCTACCCCGGTTGGAACGGTCTCATGCCCGGCATCGAGCGGTACGTCGGCACGGTCCTGAAGCCGCTGAGCTCCGGCCTGGCGGCGGAGTGGACCAGTTGGGATTGGGAAAAGCATTACGACGGCGGCTTGAACGTCACGCTGCCCGCCGAAATCATCATTGTGGAAGGCGTAGGAGCGGCGGCGGACGCAGCGCGGCCCATGCTGGACGCCGTGGTGTGGGTGGAGTCCCCCGGTGACGATCGACGTCGTCGGGCGCTGACCCGCGACGGAAGCACCTACGAACCGTACTGGGACAGCTGGGCGGCCCAAGAGGATGAATGGCTTTCAACCGATGAGGTGATCGGCGCCGCCGACGTGCGCGTGCAGAACCTCGCGGACGGCAACGCACCGGATGATGTCCTGCAGGCGCTCATGTATCTGCCTCCGGTTTCTGCGGTCTTGTCGCCGGAACTAAGCGCCCGGCGGGGATTGCAATTGCGCTCCGAGCGTCTGGAGGCGACCCCCGACGCAGCGCTTCTGTTCCATTCCCTGTACGGAAAGTCCCCGAACGCGGTGTGGCTGGATTCTTCCAATGCCTCCGCCGTCGCCGGCCGTTCCCAAGCCGCTGCGCGCAGCCGCTTCAGCATTCTTGCGGACGACGGCGGGACGTTCGGCCAGTCCGTGCTGCACCGGTCCGGCACCACCCAAGTGACCGCGGGTTCCGCCACCGTGAGCACGTCCGGGCCGTTCTTCCGCTGGCTCGATTCCGTCTGGGGCCGCCGCGCAGTCCGCGCACCCCGAGGTTACGACGGCCAGTTCACCCTTGGCTGGCTCGGCTATCTGGGATACGAACTCAAACGCGAAACCGGCGGCAATGACGTTCCCTCCGACACCCCGGACGCGGCCCTGCTCTTTGCCGGACGGGCTGTGGTGCTGGACCATCGTGAACATACTGTCTGGCTGCTCGCCTTGGATGCGCCCGACGCCGACGAATGGTTCCGCGCGGCCGGTGCCGCCGTCGAGGCTGCTGGCGCCGCCGGTGCTGCCAGCGCCGCCGGTACTCCTAGCGCCGCCATCTCTGGCCCGTCCGGCACCGTTCCCGAATTCGTCAGCCGGGACTCCGCCACGGATTACAAGCGCAAGATCGCGGACTCCCAGCACGAAATCAGCGAAGGCAACTCCTACGAGATCTGCCTGACCACCACCCTTGAAGCCCCCGCCGGCGAATTGGATCCGTGGGCGAGCTACCTGAGCCTTCGACGCCGGAACCCGGCACCGTTCGCCAGTTACCTTCGGTTCGGCGAACTGGTGGTCGCGAGTACGTCGCCCGAGCGGTTCCTCCGCATACTGTCCGACGGCGGCATGCGCGCGGAGCCGATCAAGGGGACCCGGGGCCGGTCCTCTGACCCCTCCGAGGACGCCGCTTTGCGGCAAGACCTTGAGACGTCGCTGAAGGACCGCGCGGAAAACATCATGATCGTGGACCTGCTGCGCAACGACCTCAGCCACTTTGCCATCCCGGGCTCCGTAACCGTCAGCCGGCTGTGCGCGATCGAGAGCTATGCGACGGTCCATCAAATGGTGAGCACCATAGACGCGCACCTTCGTCCAGGGGCTCCGCGGGCGGAAGCCCTGGCCGCAGCCTTCCCCGCCGGGTCCATGACAGGTGCGCCGAAGATCAGCACCATGGACATCCTCGACCAACTCGAATCCGGTCCGCGGGGCATCTACTCCGGCGCCATCGGATACTTCTCGTTGAACGCGGCAACGGACCTTGCCGTGGTGATTCGCACCATGGTGGTCAATCCTGACGGCGCCGGTGGGCGAACCCTGTCGCTGGGCGTGGGTGGGGCCATCACCGCGGATTCCGTTGCGGACGACGAATATGAGGAAATCCGGACCAAGGCATTCGGAGTACTGTCAACGCTGGGCGCTGAATTCCCAAGCTGAATCCCGGGTCCCTGTTGAGGACTACTGGAGCGTCGCCGTCAATCTGGCTACGTTATCCACATACTTCGCCAGCGGGGGTCTATCCATCCAGTCTTCCAACATAAGCTCACGGGATACCTCGCGATACGTGGACTCCACAGCCCGCATGAGGTTCACGGTTTCGGCGCCGAGCAGCATGACCGAGACCTCCATGTTCAGGGAGAAGGAGCGCATGTCCATATTGCTGGAACCGAGAACGGCCACTTCGTCGTCAATGGTGAAGTGCTTGGCGTGGAGGACATACGGCGCCCGGTACAAATAGATGCGAACCCCCGCATCCAGCAAGGCTTCGTAATAGGAACGCTGGGCGTGGTGAACCAGGAACTGGTCTCCCTTTTCGGACACGAAGAGTTCCACTGCGACACCCCGCTGCGCTGCGGTGGTGATCGCGTACAGCAGGGAATCGTCAGGGACGAAGTAGGGGCTGCAAATGGAAATCGTGTGCTGCGCCGAATAGATCAGGGTGTTGAACAGGCGGAGGTTGTTTTCGGTGGCGAAACCCGGGCCACTCGGCACTACCTGGGCCGTGACGCGCCCAGGCGCAGGCTGTGTTGGCAGCCGCAGCTGGTCTTCCAGGGACTCGTCGGTTTCGCTGAGCCAGTCCGTGGCGAATACGACATTCAAGGTAGCCACGATCGGTCCCTCAAGCCGGGACATGAGCTCAACCCATTTGCGTCCCACTTTGTGGTGCTTCGGGTTGTTGTAGGAAGGCTCGATCAAATTCTGCGAGCCCGTGAAAGCGACCAGTCCGTCGATCACCATGATCTTGCGGTGATTCCTCAGGTCCGGGCGCCGCCACTGACCGTGAATGGGCAACAGCGGGAGCATCCGCTTCCACTGGATCTTGCTTGCCTTCAGTCTTCGGATCAGGCGGCGGTAACCCTTGACGCGGAGCGTTCCAATATGGTCGAAGAGGAGCCTGACCGTGACACCGCGCTCCGTCGCTTTTTCCAGCTCAGTCAAAAGCTCATCGGTGACAGAGTCGCTGCTCATGATGTAGAACTCCGCGTTGACGTAGTCCTTAGCGCCCCTGACAGCCTCGGCCATGGCCTTGATGGACTCCTCGTAGCCGGGAATCAGCTCAACCTTGTTGCCGTCCACCATGGGCAACGAACCAAGCCGGTGGTTCAGCTCACCCGCGGATTTCACCCATTCCGGGCCTGAGTAGACACTTACTGGATCTGCAAGATCGGAAGTGACGGCACGCACGCGCCGATTCACTTCTTCCTGCTGCTCACGCCTGCGCTTGGATAGTTTGAAATTGCCGAAAAGGAGGAAGAGGACGAACCCTACGGATGGGATGAGGAACACAGCCAAAAGCCAGGCCATGGCGGTGGTGGGACGCCGGTTGCCGGGAATGATGCCCAAAAGGACGATGCGCATGATCACTTCCGCGATGGCCCACGCGCCTAATAACCAGGTCCACTCCTGGCCAAACGGAAAAGGAAAGAGCACCTGCAAACCCCCACGGTCCAAGAACAACAGTGACCACAGCCTATCCGGCAAAGTCATGCGCCACGGCCCCGCACTAAGCTGGGACCATGACTTCACCTGCTCCCACGGTCCTGGTTTTCCTGGACCCCGCCTTCGAAAACGGACGCATTGCCGATTCAAGCCAGCCTCAGCTCATGGCCACGGACCTTGGCGCCACCCGCGGCGACGGAGTGTTTGAATCACTCCTCGCCGTTCAGGGACGTGCCCGCAAGGTCCAGGCCCACCTGAACCGGCTTAGCAGTTCCGCCGCAGCCTTGGACCTGGTACTTCCGGAGCAGGATGCCTGGCGCAAGGCGATCGATACCGCAATCAACGAGTTCCGCAATGTCCACCCGGCTCCCACACCGGAGGAGGACGAGGTCGTGGTCAAGTTGATCGTGACCCGCGGTGTCGAAGGTGCCGCAAGCCCCACATGCTGGGTGCAGGCATCGCCCTCCCCTGCGGGCAGTCGCCGGCAGCGTGAGACGGGAATCGACGTCGTACTTTTGGACCGTGGCTTCGACACCGAAGCCGGCGAGCGCGCGCCGTGGCTGTTGCTGGGTGCCAAGACACTCTCTTATGCAGTAAACATGGCGGCGCTGCGCTTCGCGCATAAGCAGGGCGCAGATGACGCCATCTTCACATCAACGGATGGCCGCGTCCTGGAGGGCCCAACCTCCACTGTTTTGCTGGCTCACCTTGAATCAGTGGACGACGGCGACGGTTCCGTGAAGACCGTGCGCCGCCTCATCACGCCGCAGCATGACAGCGGAATTCTGCCCGGCACCTCGCAGGGTGCACTGTTCGCAGCGGCAAAAGCTGCGGGCTGGGAGCTCGGTTATGGACCGCTTGTGCCGCAGGACCTGTTTGATGCCGACGCCGTATGGCTTATCTCCAGCATCCGTTTGATCGCTCCTGTGAACCACATCAACGGCAAGGAAATTGGCACACCGGCTATTCGGAAGCAGCTCACTGACGAACTCAATGAACTGTTCGCTGGCATCGAGTAAATCACCGCGCTTCGAAGGCTTATGGCTGATGAAGCCCCGCTAGAACCTAGCAGGTCGCAAGTAGAGTAATTGCTCACATGACTCAATGATTAGAAACTCTTGGGCTCGACCATGAGTTCCCAGTGCGTTCAATCACGTTTCTTATCCTCCTTGAAATGGTCATTCGTCATGTGATGAATCTTGTTCTCGTGTTAGTTGGATCACGTCCCGCTAGTACAACTACTTCAGACTTTGCTGGCTAACTTCCCGGAGGGAATATGGGACTCAGCTCCCCCACAGAAGCCGAAGCATCGGCAACCGAGGCACAGTCCCAGACTGGCGCCTCACAGACAGGACTTCGCCGGTCCATGGAGGCCCGGCACCTGGTGATGATCGCCATGGGCGGCGTCATCGGCTCTGGCCTGTTCGTTAGTTCCGGATACACCATCTCCACGGCCGGCCCCTTGGGTGCCGTGATCGCCTTCCTCATTGGGGCCGTGGTGGTCTACCTGGTGATGGCATGCCTCGGGGAGCTCGCTGTTGCGTTCCCCGTCTCAGGTGCCTTCCACATTTATGCCGCCCGCACCATCGGCCCCGCCACCGGCTTTGCCACCGCTTGGTTGTACTGGCTCTGCTGGGCCGTAGCTCTGGGTTCCGAGTTCACGGCAGCGGGCTTACTGATGCAGCGCTGGTTCCCGGACGTCGACGTCTGGATCTGGTGCTTCGTCTTCGCCACGGTCCTGTTCACCCTGAATGCCATTTCGTCGCGCGTCTTTGGTGAATCGGAGTTCTGGTTCGCGCTGATCAAGGTTGCCGCCGTCGTCGGCCTGATCATTCTGGGCGGCGCCGCATTGGCTGGCTTCCACCCTCTGGCCGCCGGCGAGTACCCGTCCTTTGGCGAGAACTTCAGCACGCCGGACGGACTCTTCCCGAACGGATTCACCGGCGTCTTCGTCACGTGCCTGGCGGTCTTCTACGCCTTCTCGGGCTCCGAGCTGATCGGTGTTGCCGCAGGAGAGACCGCAAACCCCGGCGCGAACATCCCCAAGGCGATGCGGACCACCGTCATTCGACTCATGATCTTCTTCGTAGGTGCGATCGTGGTCATCGCCGCCACCATTCCCTACGAACAAGTCAGCGTGGACGAAAGCCCGTTCGTCACCGTCTTCTCCATGCTCGGCATCCCATACGCCGCGGACATCATGAACTTCGTGATCATCACGGCACTGCTTTCCGCCGGCAACTGCGGGCTTTTCTCCTGTGCGCGCATGCTCTTCTCGCTGGCCGACGAAGGCCACGCCCCCAAGGCTTTCCGTAAACTGACCAAGCGCGGGATCCCCATGGTGGCCCTTTGCGTCAGCATGCTGGGTGGCCTGGCTTCGCTCATCAGCAGCGTTGTTGCTCCGGCAACCGTCTATTTGGTGCTCGTTTCCGTGGCCGGTTTCGCCACCGTGGGTGTTTGGATGTCCATCGTGGCTTCGCACTTCATCTACCGCCGGACCTTCATCAAGAACGGTGGAGACCTGAGCACGCTCGCCTACAAGGCTCCCCTGTTCCCACTGGTACCGATCCTCGCGTTCGCGCTCTGCTTGGTGTCGCTGATCGGCATCGCGTTCGATCCCAACCAAGTAGCGGCACTCCTGTTCGGCGTTCCGTTCGTGGGTGCCTGCTACGCCATCTTCTACTTCAAATACGGACGACGCCGGTCGCTCAAGAAGGCTGTGGACGCTTAGGACGTTCTGGCCTGTGGCTTCCTGACTAAGGGGCTTCCTGACCTAGTTTGGAAGTGAATCAGCCCCCGGGCAACCCTTCGCGGTTGCCCGGGGGCTGATCTCGTTTCTAAGAAGGTCAAGGCCCTCCGCGGGTTTTTCCTCACCACCCACATTGATTCTTGGATGGCTCCGACACGCCCTGCTAAGGGTGTGTCAGACGGCCCTCACCGCCCATAGTTGATGGTGGGAGCACACTCTGCCAGCGGTGGGATTCTATTTCTTAGCTGCGCGTACAGGGTGCTCGCTCAAGATGGACAGGCGGTTGAAGGCGTTGATCCCTATTGCCGCCATACAAATGATGCTGATCTGCTCGTCGCTGTAGTGCTGGCGTGCCTGTTCGAAAAGCTCAGGGCTGGGCCTCGACGTACTCATGCGGGTAATCTGCTCGGCAATCTCCATCGCCACCACCTCGGCGGGTTCAAACAGCTGAACCTCTTTGTAAACGGCAACAAGGGACAGCCGCTGTTCCGTCTCGCCGTATTTGAGGGCGCGACGGTGATGAAGGTCCAGGCAAAAGGCGCAGCCGTTGATCTGCGAGCACAAGTAGTTGATGAGCTCAAGGCTGCGGCGCGGGATGCCAAGCCGGTCAGCTTCGTCCACGAGTTGCTGGGAATAGTGGCTTAGTGTGGCGTAAAGATCCGGCTGCTGCTTGTCCAGATAGCCGGCCAGACGTGGTTTTGTTTCCTGTTCAGGCATGGTTGGAGCCTAGCGCAACGGGGGTTCCTGTCCCCGCTTCAGCTCCTGAATGCGTAGGCGAAGGAAGATGATCGCCAGCACCAGGGCATAGATCACCAAAGCTGCAAGGCCCACTGTCACCACGATGTAGAGAATGCCAAAAGCTGAAAACAAAAAAGCCCCCCCCATTACAGCCCCGGCAAGTGCCGACCCGAGCTTCAGATGCTAGCAGCCCTTCTGCCTAACCCGAAGGACGTGAGAGAGCATCCACGCCAAACCCGAAGGACGTGAGAGAGGGTTTACTCGCGGGCGATAGGGGTGTCGGCGGCGAGACGGATGCCGTGCTCCGCTAGCCACACCGGGTTGAAGGCCTTGCTCAGGTAGTTCGTTCCGGCGTCGGGCGCTATGGCCACCACCACCGAACCGTGGGGTGCGGCCCGGGCCACCCGCATTGCCGCCGCGACAGCGAGCCCGGACGACGGACCCAAAGCGAGTCCTTCTTCATCCAGAAGCCTGTGGACGGTGGTGTAGACCTCATCGTTGGGGATCCGCAGGAAACGGTCCACGATGGCGCGGTCGAAAGCCTTGGGCCATTCAGCTTCGGGCCAGGAGTTGCCTACGCCGTCCACCAGGATCTCGCCGGGATGTCCACCGCTGTAGGCAGAGCCATAGGGGTCGGCGCCAACAACTTCCACATGCCCACCCGGCCGCGAGGAAGCCACCTGTTCCTTCAAGAACCGCCCATTCCCGCTAATGGTCCCGCCTGTGCCGATGCCCGCTACGAAGTGGGTCACCAGCCCACCTGTCTGTTCCCAGATCTCCGGTCCGGTGGTTTCGTAATGCGCGGCGGGATTGGCAGGGTTATCGAACTGCATGGGCCGCCACGCGCCCGGCGTCTCGGCGGTAATCCGTGCTGCCACGGCACGGGCGTTCTCCGGCGATTCGGACGGCGCGTTCCAGTCGGTGAGGATCACGCGGGCGCCATAGTTGTGCAGGGCTGCGAGCTTCTCCTCGGAGATCGTGTCGCCCGTAACCACCACCACAGGGTGTCCGGTCAAGTGCCCAATGAGGGCGAGTCCGATCCCGGTGTTGCCCGACGTACTTTCCACAATCGTGGCGCCGGGTTTCAGCTCGCCGGACTTTTCCGCCGCCCGAACCATACTTAACGCGGTGCGGTCCTTGATGGAGCCACCCGGGTTTTCGGACTCGAGCTTGATGTGGATGGTGCTGCCCAGGCCTTGACCCAGCGCCTCCAACTTCACCAGCGGGGTATTCCCCACTTTGTCCAGGACTGAGGCGTCCAGCCCGTCCGGAATTGGGACGGCCGTGTGAACACCATGTTTGCGGATCGCTGTACTCACCACGGTTCCTCTCCTGTCTCCGAAATTTTCCTGGCCACGGCATCCCACAACTCCACACGCGCACGCGCCACCAAGTCAGGTGCCGACGGCCGGTGGGCAAGCACATCAGCCAGTCTTCCCACGACGGCGCCTGTCCCCTTTCCGAGCGGCTGCGCGGCTCCCGCTTCGAGCAGCAGGTACGACGCCGTCAGCGCCTCGATAACCAAGAGTTTTTCCGCAGCCTCCAGTGACTTTTCGAGCTGCTGCAGGGCGAGCGGGGCAAGCGTCGAATGGTCCTCGACGTCGGCGGACAGGGTTGGTGCGCCGAGGGTCGCCGGTGCGGCCAGGAATTTGAGCTCGGCCAACAGTCCTGCGGCCGAGTACCAGAGCAGCCCCGGGAGTTCTTCCTGGGCCAGACCGTCCCCGGAGGATGCAGCCTGTAGGTGGCGGGCACGGATAGCCCGTTGCGGCGGATACAACTTGGCGATGCGACGTTCACTGGAAATCCCGACGTGAGCCAAGGCCAGCCGCAGGCCCTCAAAGGCGAGAGCCAGCTGCATCGGTTGGAAGTTCCCGCCGGACACCATCTGCCCGGAATCAACATCGACCAAGGGATTATCGCCGCGGCCGTTCAACTCAACTTCCAACGCAGTACCGAGTTGCCTCACCAGGGATCGGAAAGCCCCGTGCGTTTGAGGCGCGGCTCGGAACGATAACGCGTCCTGCACCGATACTTCGGGTCGAAAATCCTCCAACCACCCACCGCTCAGGAGACGGCGGACCACGGCAGCCGACTCCCGCTGCCCGTCCACAGCCTTGGCCGCCTGGATTGCCGGCGAAAATGGGCTGAGGTTCCCTCCGCCGTCGTACCTTGCGATCGTCTCCAGCGAGAGGGAAAGTGCGACGTCGGCCAATTCGGCCAGGTGCTGCAACCGCACCAAGGCGAGGGTTCCTACGCCCACCGAGTACGCATTGGCACTGACCAGGGACAGAGCCTCGCCCGGCGCGAGAACTAGTGGCTGGAGACCGGCGTCGGCGAGCGCTTTGGCGCCTGGGATCAGCGTGCCGTCTGCGTCGAACGCTTCGCCCTCACCCATGGCGACGGCCGCGACGGCGGCAAGTTGGGTCAGGTCCGACGAGCCCACCGACCCTTCCTGAGGGATGGCGGGGAAGATTCCACGGTTGAGCATTTCGGCGTAGAAGACTGCTGTTTCGGGTCGCACGCCGGAACCACCGCGGCTGAAACCGATAAGCCGAGCAAGGATTACGGCTCGGGCAGCAGCCCGGTCCAGATACGCGCCCACACCACTGTTGTGGTACCTGACCACCTGTACTTGATACGCCAGGAGCGACTTCTCTCCCACAGCCGTATCCCGGCCAGACCCCAGCAGGGTGTTGAGACCGTACACCCGCTTCCCGGAGGCCGCGGTGAGCTCTACCAGTTCCCTCGACTTACGCATTAAAGACAACGCTTCTTGGTTGAGTTCCACGTGAAACGCGCGGTTTTCAGCGGCCAGCGCCACGGCGGCCGCCCGCACCGGAGCCGTACTGATCAAGAAGGTGCGCGGTTCAGCCGACACCATCAGAAGTCCAAAAGGTTCTGCCGGAAACCACCGTTGCCGTAACTCTTCCTCAACAGGCCACGGCGCCGCAGTTCAGGGGTGAGTTTGTCCAGTACACCGTGCACGGTTACCGGGTCCACGAAGCCCGAGAAAAGGAATCCGTCGCCGCCCACTTCAGAGCCTGTCGACTCCAGATAATCGGCGATCTCGCCAACCGTACCAATGATCGAATCACCCGCTCCCCCGCTGCGCGCCTGCAGTATTTGCCTCAGTGTGGAACCAGGAGGGGCGGCCTTGGCGAAATGCTCCAGCGTCCCTTGGTTACTGTTGGTTCTGAGCTCCGGTAACGGAGCGTCGAGGTCGAACTTTTTGAAGTCGATCACTGAAAGGTAGGAGATGGAGTTGAGTTGGCTGTCGATGTCGCGTTGGGTCAGTTCCCGCCTCTGTGCCCGCAACTCCTCTGCCTCGGCCGTGGAACCAACAACGGTGGGCTTAAGGACGAAAAGAACCTTGACGTCGTCGGGATCGCGGCCGGCCTTCGCAGCTTCAGCGCGGATCGAATCCCGGTAGGACTTCATCCCGTCAACGCCACGTGCCAAGGCTATGGCGACGTCGGCATGCCCGCCCGCGAACGCCTTGCCCCTGGGTGACGCCCCGGCCTGCACCAGCACGGGTTCTTCCGGCAAAGGCGCAGTATTCAGCGGACCCCTGACCTTGAAAAAGTCGCCCTCATGGTTGATAGGGTGCACTTTGCTGTGATCCGCGAACATCCCCGCCTCAACGTCCTCAAGCACTGCGCCAGGTTCCCAACTCCGCCAGAGCCGCCTGACGACGTCGACGAATTCCTCCGCTTTCTCGTACCGGAGGTCGTGTTCGATCTGTTGGTCCAGCCCATAGTTCTGCGCGGCGAGGTCGCTGCCGGACGTGACCACGTTCCAGCCAAGCTGCCGTTCCGAGAAGTGTTGCAGTGTGGCCAGGAGCCGGGCGGCGGTGAAGGGCGGGTAGAAGGAAGCGCTGACCGTAGGCACGATTCCAAGGTGCTCCGTGGCGGAGAGAAGGTACGGGACCAGCGCCATCGGATCGTGCTTCGGAGCGAAAGACGCGTGGGCCAAGGAGACCTCGGCCGTGCCGCCGTAAGTGTCCGGGACGGTGAGTGAATCCTCGATGATGAACAGGTCCAACCCGGACTGCTCAAAGGCTCGGACAGCATCCTGATACAGGGCGGGTTTCTTCCAGTCGTAGCCCAGGCTGTAGCCGGGAGTCCCCCAGCCCTGGACACCAAAACCGTGGCCCACGAACCATCCAAAGTGCAGCATGGGCTTGAGTGTAGAACTGCTCTGTCCGCTCACCGCGACCTGATTTCATGGGAAGTTACAGGGGGTCGTACTGCGTCAATTATGCTCCCGGGGCGTCACATTTTGGCGGGCCTGATGACGGTTCGAATTTTCCACATACGGCGGTCGCATAGTTTCGAAAACAGCATGGGTCGGGAATGATCGCTGTATGAGTTCACCCACCCGTTCTTCCGCCAAGTCTTCCGCCAAGGACCGGATTTCGGGCGTCTGGGCGCTCAAGGGCTACAAACGCGAATGGCTCCGGCACGACGTCGTGGCGGGTGCTGCCCTCTTCGCCCTGCTGGTACCCGCCGGTATGGCCTACGCGCAGGCAGCTGGCCTTCCACCCGTCACCGGGCTCTACGCTACCGTGGTCCCGCTGCTGGTTTACGCGATCGTAGGGCCTTCCCGCATCTTGGTCCTCGGCCCTGATTCTGCCCTCGCCCCCATGATTGCCGCGGCAATCGTGCCCCTGGCGGCGGGTAGTAGTGAAAAGTCGGTAGCGCTCGCCGGGCTGTTGGCCGTGTTGATCGGGGTGATCATGCTGGCTGGGTCGGCCCTGAAACTCGGGACCATCACCGGGCTGCTCTCCAAACCCATCCGGCTCGGGTACCTGAACGGGATCGCGTTGCTGGTGGCCCTTTCGCAGCTGCCGGCATTCCTGGGGATAGAGGCCGACGGCGACATCTGGCAAAAGCTCGCGAAGGTCACCACGGGGGTGTTCACCGGAAGCGTCAACCTTCCCGCACTGCTGCTTGGTGTTGGTTCCCTCGCCCTTATTTGGATCCCCAGGCTGCTGAAGTGGAAGGTACCTGGCGTCCTGCTGGCCGTGGTCGGCTCCTGTCTTGCGACGGCGTTCTTGGGCCTGAACGACGACGTCAAGGTCACCGGGGTCCTGCCCCAAGGCCTCCCGATGCCCGCGCTCGGCGGCATCGGCTGGGCCGACGCAGTGGCCCTGCTTCCCGCGGCTGCGGGCATTGCCCTTATGGCCTTCGCAGACACCGGAGTCCTGTCCCAAACGCTGGCTGCCAAGGAAGGAAAGAAGGTTTCCGGCAACAGGGAAATGGCAGCCCTTGGAGCGGCCAATGCTGCCACGGGCCTGCTGGGCGGATTCCCCATCTCCGGCAGTACATCGAGGACCCCCGTAGCCGTGGATGCCGGCGCCAAGTCCCAAATGACTGGTGTGGTGGGTTCGGTGCTGGTACTGGCGTTCATGCTGCTGGCTCCCGGAGTGACCGAGTACCTACCCTCGGCAACCTTGGCCGCCGTCGTGATCGCTGCCGCAATTGCGCTGGCGGACCCGGCGGGAGTCAAGCGGCTCCTAAGCCGGAGCCGGAGCGAATCCGTGGTGATGCTGGCGGCGTTCCTGGGCGTCCTCACAGTGGGTGTCCTCCAAGGAATCGTGGTGGCAATCGTCTTGGCGCTCCTGGACTTTGTTCGCCGGGCTTGGGACCCCTACCGCACTGAACTCGGCTCGCAGGAAGGACGGCCCGGCTACCACGATCTCGCACGCCACCCGGAAGGCGAACGCATCCCGGGACTCCTGATCCTCCGCTTCGATGCACCGCTGTTCTTCGGCAACGGACAGGTTCTTGCAAACTTTGTCCGGGAGCAACTGGACGAAACTTCGGACGATATCTCCCACGTAGTCCTGGCGGCAGAACCTATCACCGGCATCGACACCACCGCCTTGGACGACCTCGTCACACTGGATGAATGGTTGGCGCGTCACGGTGTGGATCTGGTGTTCGCCGAGCTTAAAGGGCCTGTCAAGGACAAATTGATCCGCCTCGGAACGGCGGCGCGTTTCACGCCCGACCACTTCTATTCCACGGTGGGTGCCGCCGTCCGCGCACTCAAGGACGAAGAGTGAAGCGACCGCCGATTACGCAACATGACGACGGCCCAGCCGTCCGCAAGTGCGGCCGGATGCCCGTGGATGTTACGTTTTTCTTGAGTAATGAGCACCAGCGCAAAGCCCTGACTTGCTGGTCGGCAACCCTCTCTCCGGCGGGGTGCCTCAGGTGACTACTCGGCGTATCGACAACTCGTACTGCAAGCGTGACTGAGGAGCACCAGCTATGCCTGAACCCACTGAAGAAAAACTCTCTTACCGCCTGGTGACAGGGCCTGATACCCGCGACTTCTGCGAACGCATCCACAATGCCCTCGCCGAAGGTTACGTCCTCCACGGCAGCCCGGCAGCTACGTTCAACGGTACCGACGTCATCGTCGCCCAAGCCGTTGTCCTGCCGACCGCGATCGCCACTGCGGATGCCGCCGTCGCGAACGCCGTTGATCAGCTGGAAAACTACGAGGACGAAGAAGCGTTCGAGGGCCACGCATGAGCTACGCAGGTGACCTGACTCCGCATGACGCGTGGGCCAAACTCCAAGAAGGCGCCATCCTGGTTGACGTCCGGACCGAGGGGGAATGGGCCCACATCGGCATCCCCGATACCAAAGCCACCGAGAACGACCCCCTGTTCATCCAGTGGAACCTGGCCGGCGGCATTCCGAATTCCCGTTTCATTGAAGATCTTCAGCAGCAGGCTCCCGAGGACGGCGGCGTCGAGCTGGTGTTCCTGTGCCGTTCAGGGCAACGCTCCATTTCGGCGGCCATCGCCGCAACACAGGCCGGCTTCACTGCCTACAACGTCTTGGAGGGCTTCGAAGGCGAACCGGACCGCTACGGCGAGCGCACCGTCAACGGCTGGAAGAACCGCGGCCTGCCAACGAATCTGGGGACCGAGTAAGTGACTTTTAATCCCGACGCCACTGGCTGGAGCCCTGACACCCAGGCCGTGCGCGGTGGCCTTGACCGTACCAACTTCCAGGAAACCTCCGAGCCCGTCTTCCTGAACTCCGGCTTCGTTTACGAATCTGCCGCCGCAGCCGAGCGCGCTTTCACCGGCGAGGACGAACGCTTCGTCTACTCCCGTTACGGCAACCCCTCCGTGGCCACTTTCCAAGAGCGGCTGCGACTGCTCGAAGGAACCGAGGCGTGCTTTGCGACGGCGTCCGGCATGTCCGCTGTGTTCACGGCTCTAGGTGCCTTGCTGGCTGCCGGCGACCGTGTGGTTGCTGCCCGCTCGCTGTTCGGCTCCTGTTTCGTGATCCTCAACGAGATCCTCCCCCGGTGGGGCGTCGAGACGGTCTTCGTGGACGGACCGGACCTGGAGCAGTGGCGCGAAGCCCTGTCCGAGCCCACCACCGCGGTGTTCTTCGAGTCACCGTCCAACCCCATGCAGGAGATTGTGGATATCGCTGCCGTCAGCGAACTCGCGCATGCCGCGGGGGCGACAGTGGTCGTAGACAATGTCTTTGCCACTCCCCTGCTGCAGCGCTGCGGTGAACTTGGCGCAGACGTGATCGTGTACTCCGGCACCAAGCACATTGACGGTCAGGGAAGAGTCCTTGGCGGCGCGATCCTGGGCACTAAGGAATTCATCGACGGCCCGGTCAAACAGCTCATGCGGCACACTGGCCCGTCACTGTCGGCGTTCAATGCCTGGGTGCTGACCAAGGGCTTGGAGACCATCGGGCTGCGTGTGAACCACAGCTCGGCTTCTGCTTTGAAGATCGCAGAGTGGCTCGAGCAGCAACCCGCCATCAGCTGGGTCAAGTACCCGTTGCTGAAGTCCCATCCACAGTATGAGCTAGCCGCGAAGCAGATGAAGGCCGGCGGTACTGTGCTGACATTCGAGCTTTCGCCTTCGGCAGGACGTTCAGCCAAAGAGGCCGCTTTTGCCTTGCTGGACGGACTCCGCGTCATCGACATCTCCAATAACCTGGGCGATTCCAAGTCCCTCATCACGCACCCGGCAACCACCACCCACCGGGCGATGGGGCCTGAGGGCCGTGCGGCCATCGGGCTCTCCGATGGTGTGGTTCGCCTGTCTGTCGGGCTTGAAGACGTGGACGACCTCATCCTGGATCTGGAGAAGGCACTCAAACAGGTCTAACCTTGCTGCCATGAGCGGGAACCACCCCTATCGCCGTGCCGGAGCAGTGATCGTTGCCGGCACGGCGGTGTGGTTCATCGGAATTTCGCCGGTCTCACGTGTCTACATCACCCCCGACGACGACGAGCGCCTCCGCATGCTGCAAGCCGGCCAGCGCGGCTGGATCACGGGTCAGCACATTACCGCTGCCGGCACCGCCGCAGTGCCTGTGGGATTCGCGGCGTTCGCCCGTGCCATTCCAGCCTCGGGCATCCCACGCAAACGGGCAAAGATGTGGGCCTACGCTGCTGCGGTCGCGTTGCTTGCCGGTGCACCGCTCTTCGTCTCCAGCGTTGCCCAGCGGGCTTCCGACATTGAAGGGTTCGCCTACCGCCGCGGATCCAGCGCTCCATTCCTGGCATACTCCGGGCTGCACGTTGTGGCGTTGGCCGCTCTCGGCGGGAGCCTTCTTTCTCTACCGGCCAAACGGTGGATCGGGGTGACCGCTGCGGTCGCCGCGCCCATCTACGGAGCGGTCCTTCTGTCCAAGAAGGACATCCCACCGCTCTTTTTCTACCTTGTGGAGGGGACCGTCGGCGCCTACCTGATGGCCTGGGACGAGCCGGAGGACACGACGCCTACGGTCTCCTGACCCGGGTCAGCATGGGCGAGGGGTCCTTATGGGCATCGGTGGCAGAACCGCGCACGGTCACCTTCGCAGCATGCCCGACGACGGCGGCCAGGGCTTCGTTGGTTGGTGGGCTTCCCATCTGGGTTTGCCCGTCGCGCTGCCTTTTGTTGTAGCGTTCGGCGGCTTCCCGTTGTTCATGTGCGCCATTGCCCCGCTCCAGTAAGTCCGAAATTCCTGCTTTGACGAGCTCCAACTCATTCTGGTCGTCAAGAACAGGGCTTAGGTAGTCAACCAACGCCCACACGACGTCCGCAGCTGGCTGGGGCAGGAAGTCACCGAAGTCCAGGAGATCTCCGCGCAGACCCGAATTGCTGGCCTGCCAACTCGCCATTCGAAGGAGCGCCGTGGGCACCGCGGTGGGTTCCACGCCGTCGAGCATTTCCAAGGATGCCGTTTCCACCAAAGCCCGCACGAGGACTGCCATCAGTGCTGCGTCCTCAGCACGAAGGCAGACATCGGCTACACGGACCTCAACAGTGGGGTGATTCCTGGAGATGCGGGCATCGAAGTAGATCATGCCCTCGTCCATGATCACACCCGTTTCGAGGAGACGCCTCACGATGCGTCGATAAGCAGTAAGGGAGCCAAAAACGGAGGAAGGGCCGGACGTCGGCCAGCGATTCCAAGCCTGGGTGCGGTAGCTGTCAAAGCCGGTGGGCAGTCCCCGCCAGTAAGGCGAGTTGGCCGTGAGCGCCGTCAGGACAGCGAGTTTGTCCCGGATGTGGTCCAGTACCACCACGCCTTCCTCAGGTGACTCCACCGAAGTGTGCACGTGGAATCCGCACGTCAACTGCTCCGTGGCGATGATGCCGAAGCGATCCAGCATTGCGGCATACCGGGGGTCCGGAGTGGTGTGCGTATTCGAGGCCAATGGCGACGTTGCGATTGCAGCAACCCGCGCTCCATGCTGCCGTGCGGCCTCGTTGGCCATGGCCCGGCCACGGCGGATCTGTTGCAGGAGCTCGCCATAACTATGGCAGGGGCGGGTCTGAGTCTCGATCTGCTCCAGCTTGAGCTCGTGGGTGAGCCCAGTGGCAGTTCCGGGTTCATCGTGGCCCGCAAGGAGCGCGTCCGCGAGGGCCAGAGGCTCGCCCGTCACAGGATCGACGATGAGCAGCTCTTCCTCAACCCCGAAAGTCCGCATGCTCCATTCTGCGTCAGGAGGGCTGGTGAGGACAGGGGCTTGCGTCTCCGCGACTTTTCGCGCCCGTTCCCGCCATTCGCCCCGGAGCTACTTGGAGCTAATGGCGGGAACGGGCGCGGCCGGCGTGAAAGGGTACGCGTCGACCCAGCGGCATGGCCTAGTCCTGGAAGTACTCGATCTTCGCGCCTATGGTGTTCAGGCGTTCGGCGAGGTCCTCATAGCCGCGCTCGATCACGTAGATATTGCGAAGCTCGGAGGTTCCACGGGCCGCCAACATAGCCAGGAGCAGGCAGGCCGCGGGACGCAGGGCCGGCGGGCAGCCGATCTCAGCGGCACGCCATTTAGTGGGCCCGTTGACGTAGATCCGGTGCGGATCCAGAAGCTGCACTTGAGCACCCAGTTTGTTGAGCTCCGTCAAGTAGATCGCACGGTTCTCATAGACCCAGTCGTGGATCATGGTCTGCCCCTCGGCATTGGCCGCAATCACTGCAAAGAACGGCAGGTTGTCGATGTTCAGGCCAGGGAACGGCATCGGGTGGATTTTGTCCTGCGCGGCATGGAGCTCAGAGGGCTTTGTGGTTACATCCACCAACCGGGTACGTCCGTTGCGCGCCATGTACTCGCCGGAGATCTCGAGGTTCTGGCCCATCTGCTCCAGTGTGGCAAGCTCGATTTCCATGAACTCTATGGGAACCCGGCGGATGGTGACCTCGGAGTTGGTCACGATGCCTGCGGTGATGAGGCTCATTGCCTCGATGGGGTCTTCAGACGGGAAGTACTCAATGTCAACGTCAATGGCTGAGCGGCCGGTGATCTTCAGCGTGGTGGTCCCTACGCCGTCGATGTCCACGCCCAGGCCCTGCAAGTAGAAGCAGAGGTCCTGCACCATATAGTTGGGGCTGGCGTTCCGAATGATGGTGGTGCCCTCGCGGTGGGCGGCCGCCATGATGGCATTCTCCGTCACCGTGTCGCCGCGTTCGGTCAGGACGAAGGAGCGGTGGAGTCCGTCGGCAGGAGGTGCCGTTACGGAGTAGAAACCGGACTTCGCCTCCACCTCAAGGCCGAACTGGCGAAGAGCCTGCATGTGCGGTTCCACCGTGCGAGTCCCCAGATCGCAGCCACCCGCGTAGGGCAGCAGGTATTCGCTGGTTTGGTCCAGGAGCGGACCGAGCAACATGATGACGCTGCGTGTGCGTCGGGCGGCGTCAACATCCATGGATTCAAGATCCAGGACCTCGGGACGGCGGAGACGGAGGTCGCTTCCGTTGAGCCACGTGCATTCCACGCCAATGGACGTCAATACTTCGACGATCCTGTTGACTTCCTCGATCCGTGCCAGCCGACGCAAAGTAGTGGTTCCGCGGTTGATCAGGCTGGCACACAGGAGGGCCACACCGGCATTCTTACTGCTGTTGACGTCTACATCTCCGGAGAGGGTCCGTCCGCCCTCCACGCGAAGGTGGGTCATCTGCGGCTTGCCCACCTTGACGATGGAGCGTCCAAAGATGGCTTCAAGCCGTTCGATCATCCGGAGGCTGAGATTTTGTTTGCCCTGTTCCATTCGGGCTATTGCGCTCTGGCTGGTTCCCAGCTCAGTAGCCAGCTGCCCCTGCGTCCAGCCTTTTTCGCCGCGGGCGTCGCGGAGCAGAAGGCCTACATTCTCGGCGGTAGGTTGCGTCATAACCAAAAAATATCACAAATGAGTTAGAAGTGAAGTTCAAAACGCTGATTCAGCGGTCCACATCACACCGTACCCGTTGTGCGATATAAAACATGGCGCCGGTTGGCTAAGCCTTGGTGAACGCTTTCCCTCAGTTTCATCAAGGGCAGAGCTCCCCATTGTGCCCTAACGAGGGTTAGCGAAGGATGTACAGGAAAGCTCAGGGGGAAACATGCCTTTCTACGGCGCCGACGTCGATCAACTCAAAGCACTCTCAAAAGCGCTCGCCAACGGAGCGTCGCTGCTTACCAGCCGCGCCCGGGAGCTCGATTCCCTGATCGCCCAAGGCGGTTACTGGCAGGGACAAGACGCCAAGCGTTTCGCTTCCGACTGGCAAGGCCACCTGCGGCCCCTGCTTGAAAGGACCTTGCGTGGGATAGAAGAAGCGTCCAAGTCCGTGCTCACCAACGCCGACGAGCAGTCGGGCGCGTCGGCCGAGGGCCGCGTGGGCTCCGGTGGCCCCGGAAACGCCGGAAGCGCTGGTAACGACTCAACAAAGACAGCGGCAGCCACTGACCCCGCCCAGCCCACGCCCCAGGAAATCCTGGACCAGTACCAAGTCAGCGATGCCGAAACCACCAACTGGCCCGGCGACTGGGATCCGCTGCGATTCGTGGTGGACCAGAAGGTGGTGACCGAGAAGGAAGCGGAACTCCTGAATGGCCTGGGCCCCTTCGAGTTGAACGCTTTCAAGGGCATCCACGACGACGCGTTCAGTGTCGCCGACGAGCGCTTCCCCAGCGAAGATCGCAACGATGACCAGAACGATGCCTTCCGCCACGCCTACTGGAATGCCCTGATGGTGAAGGAGTTCGGCGCGGACTGGGCAGAGGACTACGCCACGGCCCACGAGCAGCTTCCGGGGAATCCCGCTCCACGCGAGGCCATGGATCTGTACAACAATGAAGTTGGGCGCAATGTGGCCATCGCCAATCCGGACGCCAGTGCTGAGGAGCTTGCAGACTTGATCGAGGACGCCGTCAACAACGGAGACACTGTGGTGGTGGGACCCGACCTATTGCCGCATCCATCAAACGAGGTCCCCGCTGAGCGGACGGGCGATGCCGGCAACGCCGACCCGGCCCCTGGCGAGGACCCGAAGTTCAACGACGAGTCAAGGACTACGTCGTGAGTCTTCCAAGCACCAACAACTTACGACGCCGGCCCAAGACTGCGGCGTTCCGCGTCACCGCTACCAGCTTGCTCACCTTTGTCCTGGCCTGCGCCTTGGCATCCTGTTCCCTCGGAGGATCCGTCATGCCCGAAACAAACGATCACCTCAATGATCAAGTCCTGGAGTCTGCCAAGAACGGTACATCGCTCAAGCTGGCCGACGCCACGGACTTCGACTGGGACCAAGCAGGTTTTGTCATGTCGGGAACCCCTGCCAAGGACATTGAGGAGACCTTCGGCGAACCCCTCACCAAGGAGAGCCGCTATACCGCTTCACCTGCACTCTTCGTCTTCCTGAAAGACGGCAAGGTAACTAAGGCGGTCCGCATTGTCCCGGACGCATTCCATGGGGCTGACGCCAGGAAAAAGTACGGCCGCGACGTGGTGCTCACTCCACCGGAGGGGCAGAAGGGCTTCCTCAACTGGCGCGAGTAGCCCGCGAAGAACTAGACCCGCCAGTACCCCAAAGCATCAATGCGGTGCTTGTCCACTCCGAGTTCTTTCCGCAGGTGCTTGACGATTGCCCGTGTGCTTGAGGCTTCGCATGCGATCCAGAAGAAGTCTTCGCCAACGGCAACAGTCTCCGCAGTCAGCGCACTGCAGACTTCCTCCACCAAAGCGGCGCCGTCGCGTTTGCGCGGAATCCAGGTGACGACGTCGGAATCGGAGGTACGCACCTCAATCGAGGGATCGGCGTCGTGCTGGTATTCAAGCCACGCCGTTAATGGAGCCAGGCCCGCGGCAACACGCTGCCGCTCATCCAGGAGCGAATTAATTGCCGGGATGGACGCAGGATCGCCCACCACCCAAATTCGGCGCGGCGCGGGCTGCGGAAACGTGAAGGTACTGCCCTGAACTGTCGCGTCGATGGTGTCACCGGGCTGCACGGTACGGGCCCAATCCGCCGCGACGCCGCGGTGCATCGCGAAGTCCATGCTGAACGTACCATCCGCAGGGGACGCGTTGACCAACGTGTAGGCGCGCTGGTGTGCCTTGCCGGATTCATTGAACCAGAGCCGGATCCACATGGTGGGATGCAGGCCGCTGCGCTCCAGCAGCCCGCCATCACGCACGTGCACTCGGACGAAGTCCGGGGTGATCTCTTCCCGACCCGTGACCCCAAGGGTGAAGTCCTTGGCGCCCATGACTTTGAGGACGACGCCTTCCCAATTGCGCTTCAAGCAACGCTCCTTCACGAATGTCCACAATTTGTGAACGGGGCCAAAGCCATTTATCTTGAACTTAAGTAAGCCTAACCTAAGCTCGAAAGCAGCCAGAGATTATGACGCCTGCCCCGACGTACCCATCCGCCCCGGCAGGCGGCCCCGGAACGTACCGTGACGAGTGGGGGATTCCGCATTTGTGGGCTGATTCCGCCGATGAACTCGCCTTTCTCCAAGGCCTGAATGCGGCCACCGACCGCTCATGGCAGATCGAGCTGGAACGGTTGCGTTCGGAAGGCCGCGCAGCTGAGGTGCTGGGCGCCGACGTGGTGGTCTGGGACCGGTTCGCCCGCCAATCCCGGCTGGATGACACCGCACGTCGCTGCTTTGAGAACCTCGACGCCGCGACTCAGCGCTGGTGCGGGCAGTACGTGGCGGGAGTCAACCAGGCCCTGGCAGACGGCCTACGTGGCGGGCCCGAATTCGAAAAATCCGGCAGCTTACCCGAGCCGTGGAATCCGTGGACTCCGCTCGGCGTCTTCTTGGTGCATCACATCCTGTTTTCCACTTTCCCCAACAAGCTGTTCCGCGCCCACGTCGCACGGACACTCGGGGACGACGCTGTGAGCTTGTTCAGCATCGAAGCCCCGGTTTGGTCAGGCAGCAACGCTTGGGCAGCCCATGGCTCGACGACGGCCAGTGGCCTTCCCTTGATTGCCGGCGACCCCCACCGCCTCATGGAACTGCCCGGCGTCTACCAGCAAATACGGCTCGCCTGCCCGGAGTTCGATGCGATCGGATTCGCGTTCCCGGGCGTTCCGGGCCTCCCCCATTTCGCCCATACGGGCAGCACCGCTTGGGCCATCACCAACGCAATGGCCGACTACCAGGACCTTTTCATCGAGGAGTTGCGCCGGGTCAGCGACTTCACGGGCGAGCGCATCGAGGCGCGCGGAGCGGAAGGCTGGGAAGCCGTCGTCGTGAGTTCCGAAACCATCCGCGTCCGCGACGGTGAAGCTGTGTCCGTTGAGATTATCGAGACCGATCGGGGTCCGGTCATCTCGGAAACGCCCGACGGCGGCGCCATCAGTTTGCGCTTCCCGGCCAGGGTTGAGGGACGCTTGGGGTTCGAGGCCCTCCTGCCGCTGCTGCGGAGCCGGAACGTCTCCGAGGTGGAGGCTGCCTTCGACGCCTGGGTTGAGCCCGTCAACAGTGTGGTGGCCGCGGACGTTCACGGATCTGTGCGGCATTTCCTTGCCGGGCTGGTCCCGCAGCGCAATCCGGCTAACCGGCGCCTTCCCGCTCCGGCCTTCTCCGCTCGTCATGACTGGGAGGGCCAGTACGTGATCCTGCCTCGTGCTGAGGTCCAGCAGTTCGCCGTGAGCGCAAACGACCGTGCGGCAGGCGGCGGTGATCAAGTGGCCATGGAGTTTGCACCTGCGCATCGTGCCCGGCGCATCCGGGAATTGCTGGAACTGGCTCCCGGGCCTTTGTCCGTAGACAATATGCGGGCCATCCACACGGACACGCTACTGGGTCCATGGCCTTTGTTCCGATCGGTGCTCTCCGGCCTGGACCCCGGGGATCTGTCCAAGGAGGCTAAGGAGTTGCGGACCCTTTTGTTGGACTGGGATGGCCTCATGGAGGCCGGCAGCCATCACGCCGCCGTATTCGCCGCGTGGCGTGGTGCCCTGGTCCAACGCTTGGCGCACCATTCCGCGCTTTCGCCCTTGAACGAGCCCACAGGCTACTCACCCTTGTTCGGACCGTGGTTGTCAGTGGCCTCGCGCATCGGTTTTGCCCTTGAGACCCTGCTGGTTCGTGGCTCCGAGCTTGGCATCAGCGTTGGAGTGGAATCTGCCGCGGCACTTGAAGACGCAGCATTGGAGGAATCCATGCTGAATGGTGCAGCTTGGGGCGACCGGCACAAGCTCCTGCCGGTTCATGTCCTCCCTGGCCCGCTAGGATCATCGGCACCCACTGCCCACCTCAGTGGAGATACCGGGTGCGTCCTATGCACCGAGAGCCTCCCCGGCGTCGAAGACCGAAGTTTCCGCGGACCCGTAGCCCGCTACGTTTGGGACCTGGCCGATCGGCGGAACAGCCGCTGGATCGTGCCATTCGGCGCATCCGGCATGCCCGGTCACGAGCACTTCGCCGATCAACTCCCGCTCTGGACGGCCGGGGAACTCGCCCCGGTGGTCACTGACTGGTCGCTTCTGGCCAAAGACACTGCTTAGCAATGTCACCCTGGCCAAGGCCGCCCCTGACTCATTCCCGTTCCCGCATCAGCCCCGGACATCAGCCCTGTCATTAGCCCGAAGGAAACCATGACCACCACCACCCAGGACTTCTCCGTCCGCACCACCGTCTACTCCGAAGACCTCGAAGGATGGGGTGCGCTCCGGATTGTTCCGTTGGTTCCCAGCGAGGACATCGACCTCATCTTCGAATGGGTTACCCAGCCCCGTGCAAAGTTCTGGGGAATGACAGAGAACTCCCGCGAAGAAGTCCTGGAGATCTACGAGTTCCTGGACTCGCTGGAAACCCATCACGCGTTCCTGGCCACCCTTGACGGGGAGCCGTTGGCACTCTTCCAGACGTACGAGCCCCTGCACGATCCCGTCGGCGAGGCCTACCCCGCGCGCGAGGAAGACATCGGGATGCATCTGCTGCTGGCCCCGGCCACGCGCCCCATTCCGCATTTCACCCCGCGGCTGGGCACGTCGTTGATCAAGTACATGTTCTCCCTGCCGGGCAAGGACCGGATTGTGGTGGAGCCGGACTCCCGAAATGCCAAGGCCCTTCGTCGTCTGGAAGCGACGTGCTTCGACCTGGGACCCATTATTCAATTGGCGGAGAAGGAGGCCCAGTTGGGGTTCCTTACGAGGGCAGGCTTCGATGAGATACAGGAGCAGCAAGCCAGGTAGCTGCAGCGCACAAGCGAAGTGCCGCCGGCGCCCCCAACAGGCCGGCGGCACGCTTGGCGCCCGACTCGCCAGCGCATGAAAACGCTAGCGCCAGACGAAACTCCAGGTTCCCGCACCGACGGCCGCCAGCACTGCGCCGGCTGCGATGAACAGACCGCCGAGGAGCACCCACACGTCCAGCAGTGAATACGTTGATTCGCGTGCCCATGACCGTTGCCCGCCGCCGAAGCCGCGCGCTTCCATGGTCACCGCCAGCCGCGATGCCCGCCGAACCGCCTGAACCAACAGACCGAAACTCTGGCCGAGCGTGGCTTTCAACCGCTGGAAGGGACTGCCTTGGGAACCGACTCCACGGGCCCGGCGGGCCATCCCGATGGTTTGCCATTCTTCCGCCATGAGCCCCACAAGCCGCATCGCCGCCAAGGATCCGAGGACAAAGCGGTGCGGCAGCTTGGCCTTCTGTGCCAGCGCATCGGCCAAGTCAGTGGGATCCGTACAGGTCATCAGCAGGATCGCCGGCAACGCGATCGCCAAACCGCGCAGCATGAAACCTAACCCCAGCTCCAGGGAACCTTCGCTGATGGACCAGAGTCCGACGTCGAGCAATACAGCGCCGCTGTCCGCCGCCACTATTGCGGTGCTCCAGCCGCCGATCGCGGCCGCAATGATCAGGGGCCAGGCCCGCTGCCACAAAAGCCTGATGGTGAGGCCTGCAAGCGGGAAGAGAGCCAGTTCCGCAAGGAGCGCGGTTGACGCAGAGACCCAATCGATGGACAACGCCAGCACCAGGGAAATCAGGAACACCGACACGAACTTAGCCAAAGGGTTGGCTTGGGTGAGCAGGGCATGGTTGCCGCGGATGTTCAGGGCATCCCTCACGCTGCACCCGCTTCCTGATGCGTCGCTCTGCCCTGCGTCATGGGGCCGAGCCGTAGTTCCGCCCCGCCGAGTACAGCGCTGAACTCCTGATCGTGAGTCACCGAGACCACCGCGGTCCCTGCATCCAGCAGTTCGGAAAGGAACGACGCCAGTTCGGCCCAGGTATTCGCGTCCTGTCCAAACGTGGGCTCATCCAGCACCAGGACTTTGGGGTGCGCAGCCAGCACCGTGGCCACCGAAAGCCGCCGCTTCTCGCCTCCGGACAACGTATACGGATTAGCGTCCACAAGATGTGTGAGCCGCAACCGTTCCAGCAACTCCTCCACGCGCTCCTCGCCGTGGCCCAGGTGCTTTGGGCCAAACATCAACTCGTCCAGCACATTGCCCGTGACGAACTGGTGCTCAGGCTCCTGGAATACCGTCCCGATCCGAGAGATCAGCCGGTCTGCTTTCCACTTGAACGGATCAATGCCAGCCCCCTCGGAAAGCTCGACGGCGGCGCTCACTTTGCCGTCCACCGGCGCCAAAAGGCCGGCCAACGTGAGCGCGAACGTGGACTTGCCCGCACCGTTGGGGCCTGTAATGGTCAGTGCTTGTCCTGCCCGGACCTGTGCAGTGATGCCCGTTTGCACCGGTAGGGGCGGGATGGTTTTGAAGCCTTTGCGCCGCGGCTTTTCACGGGAAACAGCAAGGTCCTGGGCTGCGAGGAGAAGCTGCGCGGTGTCGGGTTGATTGCGCCGCCGCCGGGTTGCCGGAACGTATCCCGGTACCCAGACGCCAGCCGACATGAGCATGGCGCGGGCCTCGGAAAGGACTTGGTCCGGAGGACCGTCCAAGAGAACGCCGCCCGTGGCCTGCCCGGCCGCCGTGCTGGACCCTGCGGCCGTGCTGGACCCTGCGGCCGATCCCGGCTGCAGGACCACAATCCTGTCCACCAGGTCTTTCCATACGGACACGCGGTGTTCTACCACAACAAGCGTGGCGCCAGTCTTGTCAAGGCATCGCGCAACAGCATCACGGACCTCGAGCACCCCCGCCGGATCCAGGTTGGCTGTTGGTTCGTCCAACAGGATCAGCCCGGGCCGCATCGCCAAAATTCCTGCAAGCGCAAGGCGCTGCTTCTGGCCGCCCGAGAGCGCCGCCGTCGGGTGATCCAACGCCAGACCGCCACCGGCAGCGGTGCGCAACCCGACGTCGTCGAGCGCTTCATGGACGCGGGACCAAATCTCCTCACGGGGCACGGCAAGGTTCTCGGCACCGAAGGCAACGTCGTCGCCAACCCTCGACAAAACCACCTGCGTCTCGGGGTCCTGCTGCATCAGTCCCGCGCGTCCACGCTGCTCGCGGGGCGCGACGCCGTCCATCAGCAGGGAGCCGGTCTCGTCCGAGTCGTCTTCCTCATCCCCCAGCACCCCGGCGAGGGCATGAAGGAGCGTGGATTTGCCGGCACCCGAAGGTCCCAGCAGCAGTACCCGCTCCCCCGGTTCGATCCGAAGGTCGAGGCCCTGAATGGCGGCTTGGGCCCGGCCGGCATGCCGCCAACCCCAGCCCTCGGCTGAGATGGCGGCAGGCCTTACCGTGCCGCTTTGCGTGGCCGACATCAGCTGAAGACGGGCTCCGAAGCGGCCTTGCGCGAGGCGAAGGAGCTCAGCACGCCGGTCTTGGCCAGGCCGCGTGTCGCCACCCAGGAGAGTGCGCCCGCGATGATTGCGCCGGAAATTGTGGTGAAGGTGATGTAGGCCAGCTTGTCCACGGCTTCATAGGCGATGTTCCAACCCCACGGGAGGAAGGAGTCGTTCAGACCGCAGAAGAGGCCCGCGCCCGCACCGGCGAGGAGGGCGGTTGGCAGGTTGAACTTCTTGTAACGGAAGGCGGCAAAAATGAGTTCGGCGCCCAGGCCTTGCAGAACGCCGGAGATGAGAACGGTTGTGCCGTACTGCGAACCCATGATGAGCTCACCCGTGGCAGCAACAGTTTCACAGAACAGGGCCGCGCCCGGCTTGCGGATAATGAGCATGCCCAGGACCGCGGGGATCATCCAACCACCGGCAATCAGGCCGGTGAGCGGCGGATACGTCGCGTTCATGGGGATGGATACCAGTGCGGCGCCCTGGGACCAGGCCCAGAAAATCACGCCGCCCGCGATGGCGATCAGAGCCGCCACAACGATGTCTACAACACGCCAGTTATAACTGGTCTTCTTCACGTTTACCGTGGTCATTTTCTGCCTCCTGAGGTTACAGGAGGGGAAAGTGCTCCCCGGAATCCCGGCTGGCCTGCGCCATCCGGATCCGGACACTCTGAGAAGCTCGACTCCCTTGCGCCGGTACTAACCGGATCAGGTTCGAGGGTCTGCGGCTGTCCGCACTCTCAGCGCCCTCGCGTCTCCTGCATTTCTGCAGAGTCCGACGGCGGCGCTCCCCTGTCGTTATCAAATCTGCCCTGATGGGCTGGTTCAGTTTACACCTGAGTCCGGGGCGGGTGTTGGTCTGTTGCCGGCATGCGGTCACAATCGGCAGTGGTAAGTGTGTTCCGAGGCTTGCCGGGGTGCGTTGCGAGGCCCGCTCTGCACCCATCCCCCACGCCTTTCCCTGCACACCAGGCCTCACAACGAGACGGGGGAGCTGAGAGAATGAACCAGCAGAATCCACCGCGGCAAAGGGGCACCTTCATGACTGACCTTCCCCAGCAAGACCTCTCCCTTCCTACAGAAGTGCCCCATCCGCGCCTAGCTGCAAGCGTCATCCTGCTCCGTGACGCACCCGGCGGGCTCGAAGCTTTTGTCCAGCACAGAGTTAGCACCATGGACTTCGCTGCGGGCATGGTGGTCTTTCCCGGGGGCAGGGTGGATGGCGCGGATGAGTCCGGGTGGGACTACCCGGCAGAACTCCTCCGAAGCCATGCCATTGACTGGCAGCTGAGCTCGATTTGCATTGACACGGGCGAAGCAACAAAGAACGCCGGAACGGTGCTTACCGCCGCAATCCGTGAAGTCAGGGAGGAAGCCGGGCTCAGCATCGAACCCGGGGACCTGCGCCCATGGGCCAACTGGATCACGCCGACAGATATGCCCAAGCGATTCGACACCTACTTTTACGTTGCCAAGCCCTCCCCCGGCGCCGAACCCCAGCACCAGACCACGGAGGCCTGGCAATCACTGTGGATGCCGGTTGCGGACATTCTTGCTGCGGAGGCTGCCGGCACGCTGAAACTCATGCCGCCCACGTATTACCTGCTCAAAGAAATCGCCGGGTTCGCCACCGTGGATGCGGTTTGGTGCGCCGAGCACGATGTTGTTCCGGTCCTGGCACCCGTTGGTTCCATGGCGGCGTTCCTCAAGGAGCGGGAAAACCGCCGCTAACGCTTGAGACGAGCCGGAGCCAGCTAGGCTGGGGGCATGAACCTCTTCTTCAAGCTGATCGGTGCCGGAGTAAGCCTCGGAGCAGGCTTCGTAGGTACCAAACTCGTCAACAAAGGGTGGGAAAAGGCCACGGGCAACAAGCCACCCCTGGGCAACGACGACATGGAATCGAGCCTTCGCTCTGCCCTGACGTTCGCACTGATCTCAGCCTTCGTCAGCACTCTCATCCAAGTCCTGGCGAGCAGGGGTACGCAGCGCGCCATTGCGCGCTTCGCCAAGACCCACGACATCATCTAGGCCTCCGAAACCGCATACAACGCCGGGATACCCATGACGGGTACCCCGGCGTTCGCTGTTTCGGCTGCTGCTAGCGCTCGCTCTCGGGCTCTTGCCCCGCAGCTGCGCGCTGCACCACCGCTTCAAGTTCATCCTTGGTGAGCATTTCGCGGTGTCCGTGCTTGGTGCGGTAGGCGGAGCGGCCCACCATGTGAGCGGATACCGGGGCCGTCAGGAGCTGGAAAATCCACGCCACCAATAGAACCGGCCATACCCACCAGGTCCGCATCTGGAGGCCGATCGCAGCCAGCATAAGGAACAATCCCAGAACCTGCGGCTTGGTGGCCGCGTGCATGCGGCTCATGAGGTCCGGAAATCTCAACAAGCCGATAGCAGCGCCGAGTGACATCAGTGCACCCACCACCAGGAACACCGCCGTGACGGCGTCGATCACAGCATCAACGCCCGTGGCATCAGGATTCATTGCTCTGTTCCCTCCGCTCGGCCACGAACCGGGCTACCGTCACCGAGCCAATGAACCCGATCACCGCGAGGGCCACCAACAACATCAGGTTGTTCAGGTGCTTGTTCATTGCCATATCGATTGCCAGGGCGGCACCCAGGATCGCCAGCAACACATCCGATGCGAGCACCCTATCCAGCAGGGACGGGCCAATCGCAATCCGGACAATGGCTCCTGCCGCGGCGAGGCTAAGGATCACAGCCGTTGCCACGAGAACGAATTCCTTCATAGCGTTGCCCCTTCCCTTCCCGGACGCTGTTCTGCATTGAGGGCTTCAACCTCTTCGCGCGTGCCCATGATGCGGATCAATCTCGCCTCAATGACTTGGGTTTCCAGGCGGATCTCGTCGATGTCCGCTTCCTCATAAATGTTGAGGGCGTGCAGGTACAGCGTGGACGTTGAGCGGTCAACTTCCACCACCAGGGAGCCCGGGATCAACGAGATGACGTGTCCGGTGGCTGTCACCATCAGGTCTGAGTGGCTCCGCAAGGGAACGGCGACGACGGCGCTACGCACCGTGGGTCCTTTGGCTACAGCCAGGTACAGAACCAGGAAGCTCGCTGCCACCACTTTGCCGAGGAACATCAGAGCGAAGGGGATAGCGCGCAAAATGTTGAACCTGCCACTGAGCTCCACGGGCGGGAGGTAGAACAGCTTGGCCACCAGCACAGCGATCAGGGCACCGAAGAGCAGGTTGCCCGGGCTGAAGTCCCGCCATAGCGCGCCCCACACGATGGCCAACCAGATGAGGAGCGGCAACTCCGTGCGGAAGGAAATGGGTTTGCGGCTCATTTGGCATCACCCGACTGTGCCTCACCTGAGGGTGCTTTTACCGGCTGCGGTTCGTCTGTTTGTGCCAGCGGTGGCACCTCAACGGAATCTCCCAAGACCGAGTGGATGTACGCCGAGCGGTCCAGCATGATGCCGGCGGAACCATCAGCTACGCGGAAGAGCGGTCCTGCGAACACAGTGAGTGCCACGCCGAACACCACCAGACCCGCCGTGGAGCCGACCATGGTGCGGGGTAGGACCCCCACATTGCCGGGGGTCATCAGCACAGGGTCCGGGTACTCTGCGTCCTCGGGTTTGCGCCAGAATGCCCTGTTCCAGACACGTGCGATTGCCAGCAGTGTCAGGAGGCTGGTGACAACACCGCCCACCACCAGCACGATTGCCAGGGGTGTCCCCAACTCCACGCCGGCCTGCAGCAGCCCAAGCTTTCCGAGGAAGCCGGAGAACGGCGGAATGCCCGCAAGGTTCATCGCCGGCACAAAGAACAGCAAGGCAAGCAATGGCGAGAGCTTCGCAAGGCCACCCAAACGGTCAATGGAGGAGCTCCCGCCACGGCGCTCTATGAGTCCTGTGACCAGGAACAAGCTGGTCTGCACGGTGATGTGGTGCGCAACGTAGAAGACCGCAGCGCCCAGCCCGGCCACAGAACTCATGGCGAGGCCAAACACCATATAGCCGATGTGGCTCACCAGCGTGAAGGACAGGAGACGTTTGATATCGCTCTGGGCCAAGGCGCCCAGAATTCCGACAATCATGGTGAGTAGCGCCACCACCATCAGTGGCACGTTGAGGGTGTCCCCTGGAAATAAGAGTGTTTCTGTGCGGACCATGGCGTAGACGCCCACTTTGGTGAGCAACCCGGCGAAGACGGCGGTGACTGGTGCGGGCGCAGTCGGATAGGAGTCTGGAAGCCAGAAGGAAAGGGGGAAGACTGCTGCTTTGATGCCGAAAGCCACCAACAGCATCACGTGCAGGAGGTTTTGCGTGCCCTGATCCAGTTCGGCAAGTTTGATGGCCAGGTCCGCCATGGTGATGGTTCCGGTGGCGCCGTAGATCATGGCGATAGCGATGAGGAACAGCACTGATGACACCACGGAAACTACAACGTAGGTGACGCCTGCCCTGATGCGCGGTCCGGTTCCGCCCAGAGTCATAAGGACGTAACTGGCCGTCAGCAGGATCTCGAAACCGACGTAGAGGTTGAAGAGGTCACCGGTCAGGAAGGCATTGGATACGCCCGCCACCAGGATGAGGTAGGTGGGGTGGAAGATCGAGACGGGTGCTTCCTGGTCGCCGTCGGCCATGCCCTGACCGGTGGCGTAGATGAGCACCGCCAAGCTGACAACGGTGGAAACCACCAACATGAGCGATGAGAACTGGTCCACCACGAGGACCACGCCCCACGGCGGCAGCCATCCGCCGAGCGTGACGGACGTGGTGCCGCCGTCCCACACGGAGACCAGGAGCAGGCATTCGAGCAACAGCGTGGCACTCAGGATGCCAATGCTCACTACCCGCTGTGCGCTGTGGTGCCGGATCAGCAGGAATGCCATTGCAGCACCCAGGATCGGCAGGAGCACAGCTAGCGGCGACAGGTTTGCGAGATTCACGCGCTGCCTCCTTCCCGGGTTGATGCCGTGTTGGGGGTTTCGGTCGCATCGGGCCTGTCCTTGCTTGCAGGGCTGGCCGGGGTGATGGCAAATTCGGAAGTTTCCAGCGGGACAATTGCGTCGTCCTCGGCATCAAAGCTCGGAGTCTTGGCCACGCGGACGTCTTCGAGGTCATCCTGAATTTCATCCTGGCGAGCCAGAACCCATGTGCGGTAAATGATGCCGAGCATGAAAGCAGTGACAGCGAAGGAAATGACGATAGACGTCAGGATCAGTGCCTGGGGCAAAGGATCGTTGTACGCCTCCGGGTTCGTTTCCTTGTCGAACAAGGGGGCAAGGCCTGCGTATCCTCCCGTGCTCAAAATCAGGATGTTGGTGGCGTTGGCCAGCAGCATCAAACCCAACAGCACACGCGTCAGGCTGCGTTCCAGGATCAAATAGATGCCGCAGGCGTATAGGACACCCATGACGATCAACAGGGTCAGGTTGATGCTCATGCGTTAGCCTTCCCGGACGCAGCGGACTCGGCGGCTTCCCCGGCAAGGTCAGCATGCCCTGCGGCATCTTCCTCAGCCAGCGGGGCACCCTTTCCTTCAAAATGTTCGTCGATCTCGGCACCGAGGCTACGCAGGACGTCGAGCGCCAACCCCACCACCACGATGTACACGCCGATATCGAAAATGGTGGAGGTGACGAACTTGACGTCACCGAAGACCGGCAGCCAGAACTCGATAATGGCGCTCTGGAACACCTGACCGCCCAGGAAGAGCGGCACCACGCCGGCAGCGGCCGCCGTCGCCAGGCCTGTCCCCAAAAGGGTTCCCGCGCTGACGGTGGCTGCCTCGCTCAACTCGAACCGCCCACCGGCCAGGTAGCGAATTGTCAGTGCGAGCCCGGCGGTGAGGCCGCCGGCGAAGCCTCCGCCCGGCAGGTTATGCCCGGCGAGGAGAAGATAGATGGAGAACACGATCATCGAGTGGAAGATCAGCCTGGTCACTACTTCGAAGATGATCGAGCGGCGTTCAGGGGCCAGGGTTCGGCCTGCAACGAGCCACGCATCGCGGCTGACGTCGGTGAACTTCTTCGCAACGGCCAAGGTGGCGCCGTCGCGGGAGTCACGGTCGACGCCGATGCGTCGCCCTACGCTGCCTTCCGGAACGGCTTCCGAGGTCTTGATCCGGTCGCCGCGGCTGCGGACAAAGATCAAACTGGCCACACCGGTGGCGGCAATTGCCAGCACGGAAATCTCACCGAAGGTGTCCCAGGCGCGGATGTCCACCAGGGTCACGTTGACCACGTTCAATCCCCCGCCGCCTTCATAGGCCAACCGCGGGAAGTCAAGGGAGACAGGCGTTGCAACGCGGGCGCCCATCGCGTAGATCGCCACGAAAATCATGGTGATGCCAAAGGCCGCGCCTATGATCACGCGGATTACCCTGAGCCGCCCTCCGGTCCTGTCCCTCAATTCAGCGGGCAGGCTGCGCATTGCCAGAACGAACGCCACCAGCACGATGGTTTCCACCAGCATTTGGGTCAGGGCGAGGTCCGGAGCGCCTTGGAGGGCGAACATGAGGGCGATGCCGTAGCCCGTAACGGACACCATGAGCACGGCGAGGAAACGCTTGTTGGCCCGGACGGCAGCCAGGGCACCCACTACGATGCCGATGCCTGCCACCACTTGCAGAGGCGAGTTCGGGTCGATGAAGTACATGCCATCCGGCAGGGGCTTGTTCGCCACGATCAGCGCAGTCATCGGAACCGCGAACGCCACGGTGAGGATCACCGCGAGGTAGAAGTACAGCGAGCCGCGCTGCGTGCGGCCCGTAACCCAAACCGCGATGTCGTCCAGTGCGCCGATGGTGTTTTGGTAGGCCCTGTCGCCGTCCACCCAGTCGGGGACCAGGCTTTGGGCACGGGAAACGAGGTTGCGCCAGTAGAACATCGCGGCACCGGCCGCGAATGTCAGCGCCGTCAGGCCCAACGCGGGGGTGACGCCGTGCCACAGAGCCAAGTGTCCGGCGTCGACCGCGTCCGGACCGTCAGCGAACAGCGCCGCGTATGGCTGAATCCAGGTATCCACGGGCGTCGGCCATAGTCCGTAGACGATAGTGAGCAAACTAAGGACGGCCGGTGCTGCCAGGAACGCTGGTTTGATGGGCTTGAACGGGGTAGGTTCAACGCCGGGTTTGACCGCAAAAGCGCCCCACATGAACCGTGCACTGTAGGCGAACGTCAGGATCGATCCGATCACCAGGCCCACCAATATCCAGATGCCCCAGGCTGGAGCGCCGTCATCGGTGCCGTAGTGGACGAAGGCCTCAAACACTGATTCTTTGGCGACGAAACCTGCCAGGGGTGGCACGCCGGCCATGGACGCTGCTGCGACGGCAGCCACAACACCCAACGCGCGTGACGAACGGAAAACACCGGAAAGCTTGCGGATATCGCGTGTTCCGGATTGGTGGTCAATGATGCCAACCACCAGGAACAGCGCGGCTTTGAACAGGCCATGTGCAAGCAGCAGTCCGAGTCCGGCCAGAGCTGCGTCAGGTCTGCCCAAGCCCACCACCATGGTGAGGAAGCCGAGCTGACTGACCGTGCCATAAGCGAGGATGAGTTTGATATCAGTCTGGCGAAGGGCTCGGTAACCGCCCACAAGCATGGTGGCCAAGCCCAGCCCCAGAACCAGGGGAAGCCAAAACTCCGACGTCGAAAATCCGGGCGCAAGACGCGCCACGATGTAGATGCCAGCCTTCACCATCGCCGCGGCGTGCAGGTATGCGCTCACGGGAGTGGGCGCGGCCATGGCGCCCGGAAGCCAGAAGTGGAACGGCACGAGCGCCGATTTGGTGACCGCCCCGGTCAGGATGAGTACGACGGCGGTAGCCACCGCTGCCTGCATCGGTCCGGCCATGAGCGGCCCGGCCTGGTCCAGGATCGCCGAAATGCGATAGGTTCCGGCGGCCTGACCCAGAATGATGAGGCCGACGAGCATGGCGAGGCCACCCGCGGTGGTAACCATGAGGGCCTGCAGCGCCGAGCGCCGCGCCGCCAGACGCGTGCGGGCGTAGCCGATCAACAGATAGGAAAGGATGGTGGTGAGCTCCCAGAAAATGAAGAGCATCAGCAAGTCATCGGAGGTCACCAAACCGAACATGGCCCCGGCAAAAGCGAGCAGTTGAGCGCCAAATCCGCCCAGGCCGGCATCCTTGTTCTTGAAATACCTGGCGCAATAAATCAGGACCAGGGATCCCACCCCGAGGATCAGCAACGACATCACCCATGCCAGGGGATCCATTCGGAAGGCAAGCTCAAGCTTCAGGCTAGGAATCCAAGGCAGGGCTTCTTCTATGCCACCACCGGAATATACGGAACCGTACTGGAAAAGCAGCCAGATAAAGGCGCCTGCGGGGACCGCTGCCAGAGCGTAGAAGGCGTTCCTTCCGAGTTTGCTGAAGATCAAGGGCGCCACAGTTGCCGCTACAAAGGTGATGGCGAGAACTGTGATCACTGTTATCTCCGCAAAGTCAGGAACATATTGTCAAAAGTTGGAGCAGGCGGTCATTCGTTGGGTTCGGTTTAGCTAGTTTATCAAGGCGAACTGACAGTTTTGGGCAGGGGAAGCCGTCTGCGCGCATGGCTTAAAGCCGCGTACTCCACAACGCGGTCTGTCATCTACCCGCCGTTCTTCCCCGCCCCTATAGCATTCATGCTATGAACGCGGCCGCAGTTCCCGAAGCCTCCCACCCGACGTCCGAGCTTGCCTCTGGACCCGTCGCCTCCAAGAAGGGACAGATCCTTGCTTGGGCATCCTGGGACTGGGGTTCCGCTGCCTTCCAGGCGGTGATGACCACCTTCGTATTCACCGTTTACCTCACGTCCAATGCCTTCGGCGGAGAAGATGCGGCATCGGCCGCCCTCGGTGCCGCTTTGGCCGTTGCAGGGCTCGCAATCGCCTTGTTCGCTCCTGTCACCGGCCAGCGTTCCGACGCTGGGGGACGCCGCAAGATGTGGCTCGGCATAAACACCGCCGCAACGGCGGTCCTGACAGCGCTCTGTTTCTTTGTGTTCCCCCAGCCGGAGTTCCTGCTGCTGGGAGTGTGCCTGATAGCACTCGGCAACATCTTCTTTGAGTTTGCCGGCGTGAACTACAACGCCATGCTGGCCCAGATATCTACGCCCCGGAACATCGGCAGGGTCAGCGGCTTCGGCTGGGCCATGGGATACCTGGGAGGCATCGTTGCGCTCCTCCTCGTTCTTCAGCTGTTCGTGCAGCCCTCCTTCGAGTGGTTCGGCGCTTCGACCCAGGACTCCTTGAACATCCGGCTCGTTGCTGTCTTCTCGGCACTGTGGTTCTTCATCTTTGCCCTTCCCGTGATGTTCGCTGTTCCTGAAGTTTCCGTGAAGAAGAGCACCGCGTCGCTGGGCTTCATTGCCTCCTACAAATTGCTGTTCCGACGCATTGGGGCCATCTACCGGACCAGCCCCCACACCATCTACTTCCTGCTGTCCAGTGCCATCTTCCGCGATGGCCTGGCAGCAGTATTTACCTTCGGCGGCGTCATCGCCGCAGGTACGTTCGGCTTCGAGCTCAAGGACGTCATCTTCTTCGCTATTTTCGGCAACGTTGTGGCTGCCATCGGTGCAATCATTGGGGGCTTCCTCGACGACAGGATCGGACCAAAGGCAGTCATTATCATCTCGCTGGTTGGTCTCCTCGTCGCGGGCACGGCCATTCTGGTCCTGGGTAACGGCGACTACGTTTTCTTGGGAAATGACTGGCCAGGTGCCACCACGTTCTGGGTCTTCGGCCTGCTGCTTTGCTTGTTCGTGGGACCGGCCCAATCATCCTCACGCGCATATCTTGCAAGGCTTGCCCCCCACGGAGAGTCGGGGGAGCTTTTCGGGCTCTATGCCACCACCGGCCGGGCCGTCAGTTTCCTCGCGCCAACGCTCTTCACGCTGTGTATCGCCATCGCCTCGCCGTTTGTTGCAGAAGGTGAAGCCCAGCGCTGGGGCATCCTGGGAATCATGGTGGTCCTGCTTGCCGGCCTGTTGGTGATCCTGCCAGTGAAGCCACCGGCCAAGGTGGAAATAGCCGTGGTCCCTGAGCGTTAACTACATAGGACTGGCTAAGCATGAGCGCCGTACCAGACCCATACAACAGAGTTAGGGTGTAGCTATGAACGTGGATGAGACTGAACTCCCGGGCCTCGGGATCCGCAAGGATTTCGTCACGGCATCGGGCCGTCGCATCGGTGTGGTGGAACTTCGCGAGGGTGAGACCGAGCTATTCGTCTCCACATGGGATGACCCTGACACATGCCAAGCCTCCATCCCGTTGACAGCAGATGAAGCATCGACCTTGGGGAACCTCCTGGGTGGCCAGCACATCGCCATGCGCTTGGCAGAAGAACATCGTGAGATACCAGGCATCGTCACCCGCCAGTTCTCCATTACCCCTGATTCACCCTTCGTCAACCAGCCCATGGGCAAGGCACAGATCCGTACCCGGAGTGGTGTTTCCATCGTGGCAATCATGCGCGAAGGTGAGGTTGTCCCCTCGCCGGCACCCGACGTCGTACTTCACACCGGTGATTTGCTCGTAGCGGTCGGCACGCAGGAAGGTCTTGACTCGGCAGCCGACATCCTCCGCAACGGCTGACGGGAATGGATCCGCTCGCACTAGCCCTCGTTGAACTGGGGGCCGTCGTCTTCTGCCTCGGTCTCCTTGCTCGATTAGCGGGCCGAATAGGCATGTCCCCCATCCCGCTCTACTTGGTGGGTGGCCTGGCATTCGGAGCCGGCGGGTTCGTCAAGTTGGATGGCATGCACGAGTTCGCCCATCTTTCCGGAGAAATTGGCGTTATCCTCCTGCTGCTTATGCTCGGATTGGAATATACGGCGTCAGAGCTCGTCACCGGTCTCCGAAGATCCTGGCAGGCCGGTGTCATGGATTTTGTTCTCAACTTCCTTCCGGGCGCAGGACTCGCCGTGCTGTTGGGTTGGGGACTTGTAGGCGCCATCGTCATGGGTGGTGTCACCTACATCTCGTCATCCGGAATCGCCGCCAAGGTGATCACGGACCTCGGACGGATCGGTAACCGCGAAACACCTGTGGTTCTGTCCATCCTCGTTTTTGAAGACCTCGCAATGGCGATTTACCTCCCGATCCTCACGGCGATCCTTGCCGGCGTGGGTTTCCTGGGCGGGCTGCAGACTGTGGGAATTGCCCTTGCCGTGGTCACCGTGGTTCTCGTCATAGCCCTCAAGCACGGCCACCGGGTCTCGCAGGCGGTGCACAGCGAAAACTCCGAAGTCTTCCTACTGAACGTGCTGGGTCTCGCACTGTTGGTGGCTGGAATCGCGTCAGCTCTGCAGGTGTCCGCCGCAGTGGGTGCCTTCATGCTGGGCATTGCCATCTCAGGCGCCACCGCCCATAACGCCACCAGAATCCTCGAACCGCTGAGGGATCTGTTCGCAGCGATCTTCTTCGTGGCCTTCGGGCTCAACACCGATCCGACCTCCATCCCACCCGTCCTTGGCTGGGCTTTGGTACTGGCTGTCATCACCGCAGCTACCAAGATGCTCACAGGTTTCTGGGCTGCCAAGCGGGCCGGCATTGCAGTCCCTGGCCGTTTCCGCGCCGGCGCTGCCCTGATTGCGCGTGGTGAATTCTCTATTGTCATCGCGGGCCTGGCTGTTGCTTCCGGGGGAGTCCCCGACGAGCTTGCAGCACTCGCCACGGCCTATGTCCTCATCATGGCCATCCTGGGTCCGCTGGCCGCCCGCTTTGTGGAACCCGTGGTCAAGGCCATCCGCAAATCACCGGGAGCTCCGCCACGGACACAGGAGCGCGCACCCGCGTAGCGAGTCTCCCCAGGCACCGAAGGACGCTAGATGGACGTCCGGTGGAAGTTCTGGTGGCTGCGGCTCGCGGTGGGTCCTCGCTGGCCTTGGTAACGGTTGCCGTATTCGCCCGAACCGTAGGGGTGCTCGGCCGAGGACGTCAGTCGGAAGAAGCACAGCTGTCCGATTTTCATGCCCGGCCACAATTTGATGGGCAGGGTTGCCACATTGGAGAGCTCCAGTGTTACGTGACCTGAGAAACCGGGATCGATGAAGCCTGCCGTGGAGTGCGTCAACAGCCCGAGGCGCCCAAGGGATGACTTCCCTTCGAGGCGGGCAGCGATATCGTCGGCCAGGCTGACGGTTTCGTAGGTGGAGCCGAGTACGAATTCCCCGGGGTGGAGGATAAAAGGCTCGTCGCCTTCCACTTCCACCAGCCGGGTCAGTTCGGGCTGTTCCTCGGCGGGGTCGATGTGGGCATATTTATGGTTGTCGAAGAGCCGGAAAAACCGGTCAATCCGGACGTCCACGGAAGACGGCTGAACCATCGCGGGGTCGTACGGTTCAAGAACAATCCGTTGGGAGTCTATTTCGGCACGAATATCGCGGTCAGAGATCAGCACAGCATCAAAAATACCCCATGCATTGTCCGCGCCGCCCCATGGGACTATAGTTCCCGGACATGTAGAACCGCGCCCGTACTTGGGGGCAACGAGCATTCGCGGGGTAATTGTGAGAAAAATGGCTGCGCCTGCCGCTGTCGTGCTGGCTGGCGTATTGGCTCTCGGGGTGGCCGCCTCCAGCCAGATTCTCCCGTCAACGCAGACGGTCCCCGGGCCCACCGTCAGCCCTTCGGCCGTCGTCCCTTCAGGGATGACGGCACCAACGACAACCACGACGGCGGACCCCGCACCTTCAGCGGTCCTCCCCGCGGCTGGCACCGCCTCGGACCCCACCACAGTCCCTGCACCTGAGTCCGGGCCGGCGGACCCGACACCAAACGCCGGCACTGGAACCGACTCGGACAACGGCCCGGTCGCTATAGATCCGGTGTTTGAAACTCCACCGCCCGTGCCCAACATCGGGCCATCCTGGGGGCCTGACAATCCCTCGGATCCCGGTGCCACCGAGCCACCGGCGGAGCCGACTCCACAAGAGACTGTTGTTACTGTTCCAGCCGCACCAACACCATCCGCCCAGGCCACCGGGCCGAGCCCGTCCGAGTCTCCGGCGGAAACGCTGGCACCAACCGAGCCGGTTTCCCCTGGCGAAACTTCTCCAGCAACTCAAACGCCTGCACCAACAGCAAGCCAGTCCCCTACTCCAACGCTCGAAACCGCCTCGCCAACCCCGACGACGACGCCCGAAGCGACAACCCCTACCCCCACCGCGACCGCCTATCCGGGCAAGAGTCCAAGCGGCAACCACGATCCGGAAAACGGGGCTATGGCGCTCCTCCCGGACAGCAACACAGCTGCGATCCTGACGGTGTTCAACGCGATCAACAGCTACCGCGCATCGCTCGGTCTGGCACCGGTGAAGTACCACGCAACGGTGGCCAGCCTGGCTCAGGACTGGTCCAACAACATCGCGACGCGTGAGGTGATCCAGCACCGTGCCAACTTCTGGACTGATCCTCGGGCGCTCAACCCCAACAACGGCGCGGGTGAAGTCATCGCAGTCCGCTGGGACCGTGACGCCGCGAAACTTGTGGAGTGGTGGAAGGGTTCTCCGGGTCACGATGCCCTTCTGCGTGATCCCCGGTTCAACGTCATGGGCATCGGCATCACTTACACGGACGGCAACTGGCAGACCACCCCCAACCGCTACACGCTCTGGGGCGTAGTGAACTTCTTTGGCTACACGTCGTTGCCGGCGGGGACCACCACAAGCCCGGGCGGGACAGTCCCGCCACCAACGGACCCTGTGGGTGTCTGCGAACCTGGCAGCAAACACCAACCACCTACCCTGAACTTGAGTGCAGCATCCATCAGCAGCGCAGCCGACCTCGTGTCGATCGCCGGCGACGGCTCCGTGGTTGCCTACCCATCGTGGGGTGGCGGAAGGTACGGCGGCGGCAAGAGGATCGGCGTCGGCTTCACAGGACTCAAGGACCTCTTCATCACGGACTGGGACCGCGACGGCGTGTTTGATCTGATCTCGCAAAGGCTCGACGGCGCCCTGGTGGTGTACCCGGGACTTCAAGCAGGCGGATTCAAGGACCCCATTGCCCTTGGCCAGGGTTGGGGGACACTGAACATCGCTGTGGGCACTTGGTGCGCCAACAACCGGCTTCCCCAGATCGTTGCCATGGACTCGGGCGGCAACCTGTATCTCTATAAGAACGCCGGCCTTGCCTACATTCGCGCCCAAGCAGCAATCGGCACGGGATTCCCAGCGATCAGGCTAAGCATGGTGGATTACAACGCCGACGGTTTCCAGGACCTCCTCACCACTGAGGCCAATGGATCCCTTCGGCTGTATCGCGGAAGCGGGCTGGGCACACCCAAACAGGAATCCCGTCCCGTAGTGGGTGCGGGATGGACCGACTACTCGGGTTTGCGGGCACTACGCGGAGTAACGGGTCCCGACGCGACCGGTGTTGCCGGACTGGACCGCAACGGAATTGTTGAGTACTGGGACCTCTCCACCGGACGGCTTACTACGCCCCTGACCATAGGCATCGGCTGGGGCGGACTGAAGTTCGCCCAATAGAAGAGCCTGCCTACCCACCCCGGGTGTCGGCGTCGTGCGTCAACGGCGGCTAAGCGTCCGAGTTGGACTCGATGGCAACCTTGAGTTGTTCCAACTGCGCCACTTCGCTCTCCAGAGCCTTCTGGAATATGCCATTCATAAGCTTCCGCAAGCCCTTCGGATGGTACTCAAGGGCGAAACGGAGGCGGGTGGTATTGCCTTCGGTGCTGAGGTAGAAACCTCCGGTAGGCCGGGCGGGTCCGGCCACCACGGCATAGCGCACTTCGGCTCCCGGGCGGGCTTCGGTGATCCTGAAGTCGGCGGCTACAGGGCGGCCGCCGGGGCCGGAAACCGTCTGTTGGTAGAGGGCGCCTTTTTGGCCACGAATGCCGGAGCGAAGCGCGATACTGCGAACACCCGAACGCCAAAGCGAGTTGTTCATCCCGTCCATGAGGAATCCGTAAACGGTCATGGCGTCCTTGCTGATCACCACTTCATTGGCTGCGAATGCCACGGAAACCTCTTTCGGCGTACGGTCGAGTGTCGTAGCCCGGTTCCCCATACGCTGCAGCTAACACCTTCAGAATAGTCAGCGGCGGGCGCCCGCAACACACTGCTGCCGAGCCTTGACCGAATGGTTATCTCCCGATTTCCAAGGTATTGCTGACAGGAGGCCGTGCGCCGGGTAGAGTTCCTGCGGCTGGCTACAAGCAAATTGGGGGCGTAATGCGAGGTCAAATCCACTCGGGTTCCATGAGGAACGCACGACGACGGCTGGCAGCTTGCGCTGCGTTCTTCAGTCTGGCGGTGGCTGGCGGCGTCGTAACTGCGGCTCCTGCCACAGCTGCGCCGGCCACGGCTGTGTCGGCCACCGCGGCCGTGACCGCGGTATCGACCGATGCTCGGGCCGCCGTCGTGCAAGCCGCGATGCCGACCACGGCGAATCCGCTGCCGAGCGTCGATCCAGTGGGCAACCCCGCGAATTACTCTGTCCTGGTCAACAAGTCCCGGCCCCTGAATCCTTTGAGCTACGCTCCCGGCGATTTGGTGAATGCCCGCGGTTCCGGCCAGTATCTGCGCGCCGAAGCTGCGGCTTGGCTCAATGGCTTGTTCCAAGGTGCGGCCGATGCCGGCACGGGCGGGCTGGCGGTGGTGAGCGGCTACCGTTCCTATGCGCAGCAGCAGCAGGTTTACTCCTATTACGTCAGCATCTACGGCCAAGCGCAGGCGGACCTGATCTCCGCGCGTCCGGGGCACAGCGAGCACCAGACGGGGCTCGCCGTCGACGTCGGGAACGCCAACGGTTCCTGCGGCCTCAGCACGTGTTTCGGGGACACTCCAGCCGGGATCTGGGTGGCGGCGAATGCCCACAAGTACGGCTTCATTGTCCGGTACCCCAACGGCTACACGAACGTCACGGGCTACAGCTATGAGCCGTGGCACCTGCGCTACGTCGGGGTAGACCTCGCCACCGACATGAAACGCCGTGGCTTCCCCACCATGGAGCAGTATTTCGCCGGCAACCCCTCTGCGTATGCGAGCATCACCTCCGGCGCGGACCTGGTTGCTGCGGACTCGTCCGGGCGGCTGCTTCGCTACCCTGCACATGGTGGTGGCGGCTATGGCGTTCCCACAGTGATCGGCTCCAACTGGCAGGGCTTGAAACAGGCCTTCGTGGTGGACTGGGACTCTGATGGTGTCTACGACATTCTTGCTCAATGGGAAAACGGCACTTTGGGCTTGTTCACTGGTTGGCCCGGCGGCGCTTTCTCCAAACAGATCGTGGTGGGAACCGGTGACTGGGACAAGATGACCATCACTGTGGGCAAGTGGTCCGCCGCGCAGAGGTTCCCAGGCGTCGTGGGCTATTTCCCGGATGGCGGGCTACGGTACTACCCCAATACCTTGGGCAGGGCGCTGATCTACCGGGTGGACATTGGAAGCGGCTGGGCCGGCATGGGGCTGACCATGGCCGACTGGAACGCCGACGGTGCCAACGACATCCTGGCAACCACACCCTCCGGGCACCTGCTCAGCTACCCCGGCAACGGAGGGGGTGGCTTCGCTGGCTTGCCCACCACAGTGGGCTCCGGTTGGGGAACCATGAAGGCACTCGTGCCGAGCTTCGGTTTGTCCGGTCCGGGCACCCGCAGCATCACTGCCCAAACTGTGGACGGCTACCTCGTGGACTACAGGCTGGGGACGGGGGCCTGGGGCGGCCAGCGCCAAGTGGGCAACGGCTGGAATGGCATGAAGCTGTTCAAGTAGGCAGCCGGTGCGGCGGTCATGAGGAGTCCGGCAACTGCGCTAAGCTAGGACTCGCTCGGGGGAGTTTTTCCCGGGCAATGCGGGCGTAGCTCAATGGTAGAGCGCTAGCTTCCCAAGCTCGATACGCGGGTTCGATTCCCGTCGCCCGCTCCAAGAAAGCCCCGGATCCAGCGATCCGGGGTTTCTTTGTCTCTGGACTGAACCCTGTCCAAGAACAAAAAGCGCTCGACGACGGCACTCACCAAAGAGGGCCGGTTACCCGTCGACCGGGAGGCGTCGTAAGCCTAAACTCTTACGTACATCCACCTAACCGGGAGGTCCTCCAATGACTCTCACCGACGATGGTGAGGCGGGTCCCCTCGCCGTCATCAACCGCCTGCTGGAAGTCACAAACAAGCATGATCTTGAAGCCTTGGCTGAGTGTTTTGCGCCGGGCTACGTCAACGAGACACCGGCCCACCCAACCCGCGGATTCACGGGACGGGACACTATCCGCAGCAATTGGGAGCAACTTTTCACCGGCGTACCGGACATAGCAGCCCGCATGTTGGCGCACAGCGTTAATGGGAGCAGCGTGTGGACCGAGCTGCACCTAAAAGGCGCCCGCCGTGATGGCACCCCGCATGAGATGACCGGCGTCATCATTTTCGGTGTAGATGAGGGCATCATCAGCAGTGCCCGCTTCTACCTGGAGCCTGTGGAGAAGGTTGCGACCGTGGACGACACCGCGGATCGCGTCACTCACCGTGTAACGCATGGCCGTCCGGCGGTTCAGCCGGCTCAGTAGGCCGACGCCGGCCTGCCCAGTTAGCCAGAGGGCTGCGGTCCAGAACGCGTGACTCCGGCCACAAAGCCATGCGGGGAGGTGTATCGTCAGGAGTCAGGAGCCATTTCGGCTCCGCTCTAAGGGAGCCATCATGGGCGACAAATCACCGCGCCAAACTGCGTCAAAGAAATCCAGCAAATCCATCAAGGAAAAACGCGCGGATAAGCGGGCTTCCGAGTCCTCCGCCACCGAGGCTGCGAAGCCTTCAACCGGCAACAAGAAGTGACCGCACCAACCGGCCAGCTGAGCATTGGTGTCCTTGCTACTTCGCTGAAACCCAATGAGCGGCGCTTGCCGATCCACCCGCAGCATTTGGAACGCATTGCTCCGGAAGTACGCCGGCAGCTTCGTTTTGAGTACGGCTACGGCGAGCGGTTCGGGGTCCCGGACAGCAAGCTGGAATCGTTGGTGGGCGGCCTCGGCACACGCCAGGAGCTAATCGCCAACAACGACGTCATCCTCCTGCCCAAGCCACAGGCTCAGGATTTGGCGGAGCTCCGCGACGGCCAAACCTTGTGGGGCTGGCCGCACTGCGTGCAGGACCGGGCCATAACCCAGCTTGCCATCGACAAGAAGCTCACGCTCATCGCTTTTGAGGCCATGAACCACTGGGCGGGCGACGGCGGTTTCGGCCTGCACGTCTTCCACAAGAACAACGAACTTGCCGGCTACTGCTCCGTACTGCATGCACTGGCATTGACTGGTTCCACTGGCGATTACGGCCGCCGCCTCAGCGCTGTGGTCATTGGTTTCGGGGCCACCGCCCGCGGTGCCGTCACCGCGCTGAACGCCCACGGCGTCCACGACGTCCAGGTGCTCACCAACCGGGGCGTCGCCGCCGTCGGGTCCCCGATCCATTCAGTGCGGATCGTGCAGTTCGACCACGACAGCAAAGCGCCGTTCCTCAGCGAAGTCATCACGGACAAGGGACGCAAGCCCTTGGCGCCGTTCCTGGCCGCGGCGGACATCGTGGTTAACTGCACCCTGCAGGATCCGAATGCCCCGCTGACGTACCTTCGGACTGAGGACCTGGCGGAATTCCAGCCGGACAGCCTGATCGTTGACGTGTCCTGTGACGAAGGCATGGGCTTCAGCTGGGCGAGGACCACCACGTTCGACCAGCCCATGTTCCGCGTGGGCGGGCACGTTAACTACTACGCCGTGGACCACAGTCCTTCATACCTTTGGAACTCGGCCAGCTGGGAGATCAGCGAAGCGCTGCTACCGTTCCTGGACACCGTAGTGGCGGGACCGGAGGGCTGGGAAGCCAACGAGACTGTCTCCCGTGCCATCGAGATCCGTGAAGGCGTTATCCGCAATCCGGACGTCCTGGAGTTCCAGGGACGTTCAGCGGAGTACCCACACTTGCCTGTGGCACAGCTTCAGCCAAGATAGTCCACACAGGATGAAGCGGCCCCGGTTGCCGGGGCCGCTTCATCCTCTTTAAGTCGTCTGCGGTTCCTGCACGATCCGCACCACCCGACGCCGATCGCGCAGGTCCACTTTGATGTGCAGTGATGACTTCCGGGCCAGTACGACGGCGACTACCACAGCCGCGATGGCCGGCACACCACCGGAGATCAGGACGGCAAGGTGCGGACCAAGGTGCTCGGCAAGCCAACCCATCATGGGGCCGCCGATTGCCTGCCCACCGATGAGCACCACGAGGTACAGGCTCATGACGCGGCCGCGGATGCTCATGTTGGAGCTGGTCTGCACCATTTGGTTAGCCGCGGTGAGGAACATGAGGCACCAGAATCCGGCGAGGACCATGGTGACGCTGAACCAGACCATGGTGGGCATGAGCGAAGAGATGCAGAGCATCAGGCCATACAACCCGGCAGACGTCACTACCGACCGCAACCGCAGTTGACGACGGCGGGTGGACGCCACCGCGCCAGTCAGTGCACCGAGCGCAACCATCGCATTGAGCAGGCCGTAGCCTCCGGCGCCGGCGTCGTACACGTGATCCGCAAACGCAGCCAGCAGCACCGGCAGGCTCATGGCGAAAACTGCCACGAAACCGGCCATCAACCATGGCCAGTAAATAGTGGGCTTGCTGAGCGCGTAGTTGAGTCCTTCGCGGAGCATTCCCTTTTTGCGAGGGGTCGGCTGGCTGAGGTGCAACTGGTCCTTGCGGAGGATCAACAGCATGGCAACAGTGGAGCAGCAGGCCACGGCGTTCGCCGCGAAGGCCCAACCTGCACCCACTGCTGTGAGCAGCACACCGGCCAAGGCGGGACCGATCAGTCCGCCGAGCTGGAACGTGGTGGAGTTGACGCTGATGGCATTCCGGAGGTATTTGGGGCCGACGAGCTCGTTGACGAACACCTGCCGGGCCGGCTGGTCGAGCACCGTCACGAAGCCCAAGAGCAGGGCGATGACGTACACATGCCACACTTCGACGCGTTGGCTCAGGGAGAGCACCGCCAACGCGGCCGCTAGCACAGCCGCCGCGGATTGGCAGATGATGAGGATCTTTCGCTTGGCAAAGCGGTCGGCAATCATGCCGCCCCACGGTCCAAGGAAAAGCGAAGGCAGGAACTGCAATGCCACAGTAATTCCGACGGCGGTGACGGAACCGGACAGCTGCAGCACCATCCAGTCCTGGGCGATGCGCTGCATCCAGATCGCGATCACGGCGATGAAGTGGCCGATCGCGAAGATCCTGAAGTTGGGGACCTTCAGGGAAATGAAGGTATGCCGCCAGGGCAGCTTTTCACTCACGACGGCGAGTGGCTGGGTGACGGTGTCCGCGGGCTGAGGTGCGGATAGGGAATCGATGACGGGCTGGCTGACGTTTGCCGCTGAAGGCGGTGGGGGTGCCAAAGGTAGTCCTCGGATGGAGAGTTTCGGTGGGATGCGTTTAACGCTAGGGTTGCGAGCAGCAATTATGGAAGCGTATTGTGCCTATAACTAGCATTGCGGAACGCAATGCCAGTGCTGGAAGGGCGCAGTACTCCGGCCCGGCGTTGACCTGCGCTTTAGGAGTTCCGTGTTCGAACCTGTCCAGCTACGTTCCTTTTTGGCCGTCGCAGAAACGCTGAGTTTCACCAAGGCCGCAGAGCGCCTTGGGCTCGCACAGCCCACCGTCAGCCAGCATGTCCGCAAGCTTGAGGCCGCCGCCAAGCGGGTTCTGGTTGCCCGCGATACGCGCGAGGTACGGCTCACCGATAACGGCGACGCCATGGCCGGTTTTGCCCGCAACATCCTTGCCGCCCACGACTCCGCCGCCCGCTACTTTTCCGGGTCGGCCATGCGAGGGCGACTCCGCTTTGGCACCGCAGACGACCTCGCCATCACCGGCCTCCCCCGGATCCTTCGCGAGTTCCGGCAGTTGTACCCGCAGATCAACCTGGAGCTCACCGTCAGCCAAAGCGATCAGCTCTACAAGCGACTCAATGCCGGCCAGCTGGACCTGGTGTTCGTGAAATGGGTAGCCGGCGCGAAGGAAGGCACGGTGGTTCGGCACGACAACTTCGCCTGGGTCGGAGTCGAGCAGACCGTACTGGAACCCGGGGCTCCCGTCCCCCTCATCGCGTACCCAGCGCCCAGCCTGAGCCGAAAGCTGGCCATCGATGCACTGGAAGCCGAAGGCCGCACCTGGCGGATCACGTGCAGCACCAAGCAGATCAGTGGAGTGCTCGCAGCCGTGCGTGCCGGCATCGGAGTTGCCGTAATGCCGGCGTCGCTGGTGCCCGAGGACCTGAAAGTCATCACTCAGCGGTTCGGGCTACCGCCAGTGGGTGACGTCGATTTCACCCTGATCCGGAATCCCCTGGCCAACGCCGAGGTCATCGATGCCCTCACGCAGGCCATCATGGGCAGGACGCTGAGCAAGTCGAACTAGTGGGCGCACAGTAGTAGGCTCACCAAATGATTCACAAGCTCACTACGCCATCTTCAAGCTTCCATACCTCCTGGCTGGAAAGTTATGACGAGTGGGGAACGCTCGACCAAGACGGTTCCGCAGCCTTTGTGGCAGCGAGATACGACTTGGATCTCCACGACAGCAGCGATTTCGCGAAATGGGTTGAAGTACTCCATGAGTTGCCCAAGCAAAGCTTCCGGCCTCCCGAAGGGTTGGCCAACCAAAGCACCATATGGGTGGTTCGGGATGCTACCTATCTAGGCTCCGTCAGCCTGAGGCACGCGCTTGCGAACGAATACTTGACCGAAGCAGGTGGACACATCGGCTACGGAATAAGGCCAAGCGCAAGAGGCCACGGCCTCGCCAAGTTTGCCTTGAAGGGTGCGATGGAAGAAGGGCGCAGGCTCGGAATGGAGCGTGTCCTGGTGACTTGCAAGCAGCCCAATGTGGCGTCCGCCCGCACCATCGAGTCGTGCGGAGGCATCCTTGAGAGCGTCCGCCCGCCAGAGAGTTTTGCCCCCGAACTGGGAGTCAGCGAACCCATCCGGCGGTACTGGATCGATCTGTAGCGTCGGGACGTGCACGGTCATGATCATGTCGGGCCCGCGCCCGCGCTGCACTTTCCGCCGTTTGCACCCGTAACCTCTGGTGCGCACGGCGGCAACGGGCGCGGCCTTGGTGCGCACGGCGGGAACGGGTGCGGATGTGTTCAACAGGCGATACACCCTTACCGGGTAAGCGCATTCCCGATATCCTGTGATCATGATCGACCTCACCACACTGGCTGACCTCACGCCAGGCATCTGTTCAGTCACTCTCCGCTCGCAGGGGATAGACGACGTGGTCCGAATTTCTTCTGATGCTGGCTTGGCCGGGATCGAGTGGGGTACCGATGTGCACGTCAACGACTCCAAGTCAGCGGCGCACGCCAAGGAAGCCACGGCGGCGGCCGGGCTCAGCGTCCTCTCGCTCGGCTCGTACTACCGCTGCGGCGCGTTCGGCGATTTTGGGCGCGCGTTGGACCTTGCCGCAGCCCTGGGCGCTCCAAGGATCCGGGTGTGGGCCGGTGAACTTGGCTCTGCCGAAGCCAATGAGGATCACTGGGATGCGGTGGTCCAAGACACCCGGCGAATTGCCGAAATGGCGGCCGACAGCGGCATCGCCATTGCATTCGAATACCACGGCGACACCCTTACCGACTCCCCCGCCACCACCCTCGACTTACTGAACCGGGTGAATCACCCCAACGTGGGCACCTACTGGCAGCCCGCCGTCGGGCTTTCGGACAAGCAGGCGCTTGAGTCGCTCCACGAAGTCTTGCCGCATCTGGTTGGCGTGCACTGCTTCTCATGGGGAGCCGACGCCGAGCGCTTTCCGCTGCGGAACCGAAAGCTGCTGTGGCAGACCGTCACGGATGTCCTGCGCGGCAACGGCAAGGATATGGACATCATGCTTGAATTCGTTGAGGACGATCTTCCCCACAACGTCCTCAACGATGCCGCCTTCCTGCACACGATCACTTTGGGTGAAGACTAACGACATCGCGTGAGGACTAGCGCCGGCTACGCAGCCCAACCCATCCTGCGAAGCCAGGCGGCACAGAGTGCAGTCCACTGCCTGGCTCCAGGCGTTTCCAACGCCATGCCAATCCCGTGCTTTCCGCTGGGAAAGACGTGGAGCTCCACTGGAACACCGGCCCGACCCAGCGCGCCTGCGTAGGCCAGGCTGTGGCTGACAGGGACGGAATCGTCGTCGGCGGTGTGCCACAGGAAGGCGGGCGGCGTGGCGGAGTTGACGTACAGTTCCGTCGACAGCCCCCGCAGCACCTCCGGCGTGGCACCCACCCCGGCGAGGTTGTCCACGGACCCCTGATGTGCGGCATCCAAGAAGGAAATCACCGGATAGCAGAGGATGCTGAGGTCCGGCACGGCCCCAGGGAGGTCCAATGCAGAATCCCCGTCGGGACGCGCACAGACAACGAGGCCGCAAGGTGTCCACCGGCAGAGAAACCGAGCACCCCCACCCGTGCAGGATCGACATTCAGTCCATGCTCACCATGCCGGATCCACAACATCGCCTGCTTGGCGTCTTCCAAGGGCGCAGGATGCTGGTGGGGCGCCACCCGGTAGCGCAGCACAAAAGCATGGATCCCCAGCGCGGCAAGCCATTCGGCCACCGGCTCGGCCTCATGGTCTGCGGTCTTGGCGTAGCCTCCGCCGGGAAGGACCAGGACGGCTGGCGCCTGCGCTGAAGGCTCAGCCCGGGCGGAATGTCCGACGGCGGGAATCACCGTGAGCGCCTGGGGCGCCTTAGCGTCCACTGCGGTCATTCTGCAGGCCTGGTCAAACTTGTGATTCGGCGGGAGTTTCAGTGCTTCGGCGAAGCTTCACCGCACCACTTACGGGCGGGGTGTCAGGATCTCCAGCGGCGAGGCGTCCGATGTTCTCCAGCGGCAGATGCACCGTGGACAAGGCCGGGCGGAAGTCGCGAAGTGTTTCGATGTCGTCAAAACCCGCGATGTTGGCATCCCGCGGAATCCATACGCCCTCGGGTCGGAGCGCCGCGGTAACGCCAATGGCCATGACATCGTTCACCGCGAAGATGCAGAGCCTATCTTTGGAGGCTTTGATCCGATCGGCGAGTGCGGGCCCGGCGTCGTATCCTCCTGCACGGTTGAAGCCGGTGCGGATGATCTCTGCTGCAGGCCTTCCAGCGGCGGCGAGACCCCGCTGGAAGCCGCGGACCCGGTCGTCGGAGGTGTACAGCCCTTCGGGACCCGCAACGATGAGGAATTCACCATCGTGCGTAGCGGCCAATTCCGCAGCGAGGTCCGCGGCAAGTTCTTCATTGGGGACTTCAACCACGTGGTAGCCCTCAGTAGTGGAGGCGCCAACCACCGGGTGACCAACAACCCCAACGTGTCCGCCATTGCGGCAGTAGCGGTCCAATTCGGCGGCCAGTTCGCTGTTGCCTTGCTTGTCCTCGGCGCGCACAGACCGCGAACCGGCGATCACGATGGAGTCGGCGCGTCGGGCAGCGAACGCGGCCACTGCTTCTTTTTCGTCCTGCGCCGCGCCGGATGTGCTCGCCAGCAACACCATTCGGTTTTGCTGGCGGGCTGCTTCCTGTACCCCGCGGGCGATGGCGGAAAAGTAGGGATCGGCAATGTCATGAACAATGAGGCCGATCAATCCTGAGCTCGACTTCGCTAACGCCTGCGCCTGCGCGTTGGGGACGTAGCCAAGCTTGTCGGCAGCATCGCGGACGCGCTCCGCAATATCCTCAGCTGGTTTACGGGACGAGCCGTTCAAGACCCGGGATGCCGTGGCAAGGGAGACGCCGGCTAGTCGGGCAACTTCACTCAGTGTGCTGGCGGCCACGGGGGCCCTCCTTTTCTGCAGGCGTCGGGACTGGCGCTAGGAAAATTATGGCAGTCTTCCACCATTTTTGGGAAAGCGCTTGCCAACGCGGCGCGTCATGGTGCATGATCGATTGCAACGGGAATGCGCTTTCCCAACATACAGACTGCAAGCACCGGCATCCGCAAAGCGACCGGCACACAAGGCACTGGAGAAAACATGGGCTACGAAACAAAGACGATCCGCATCGCCATGAACGGCATCACCGGCCGTATGGGCTACCGCCAGCACTTGCTGCGTTCCATCCTGCCCATCCGCGACGCCGGTGGCTTCACCCTGGAAGACGGCACCAAGGTTCAGGTCGAGCCGATCCTCGTTGGCCGCAATGAAGCCAAGATCCGCGAACTCGCCGAACTCCACAAAGTTTCCGAATGGACCACGGACCTCGACGCCGTCATCGCCGACCCCACCGTGGACATCATCTTTGACGCCTCCATGACCAGCCTCCGCGCCGCCACCTTGAAGAAGGCCATGCGCGCCGGCAAGCACATCTTCACCGAGAAGCCCACGGCAGAGACCCTCGAAGAAGCCATCGAGCTGGCACAGATCGGCAAGGAAGCCGGCGTCACTGCAGGCGTCGTGCACGACAAGCTGTACCTTCCCGGCCTGGTCAAGCTCCGCCGCCTGGTGGACGAAGGCTTCTTTGGCCGCATCCTCTCCATCCGTGGCGAATTCGGCTACTGGGTCTTCGAAGGCGATGTCCAGGCTGCACAGCGTCCGTCCTGGAACTACCGCAAGGAAGACGGCGGCGGAATGACCACGGACATGTTCTGCCACTGGAACTACGTCCTTGAAGGCATCATCGGCAAGGTCAAGAGCGTCAACGCCAAGACTGCCACGCACATCCCCGCACGTTGGGACGAGGCCGGCAAGGAATACAAGGCCACCGCCGACGACGCCTCCTACGGCATCTTTGAACTCGAAACCCCGGGCGGCGACGACGTCATCGGCCAGATCAACTCCTCCTGGGCCGTCCGCGTTTACCGCGACGAACTGGTTGAGTTCCAGATCGACGGCACGCACGGTTCCGCCGTCGCCGGTTTGAACAAGTGCGTTGCGCAGCAGCGCGCCCACACCCCCAAGCCCGTCTGGAACCCGGACCTGCCAGTCACCGAGTCGTTCCGCAGCCAGTGGCAGGAAGTCCCGGCCAACGCTGAGCTGGACAACGGCTTCAAGCTGCAGTGGGAAGAATTCCTCCGCGACGTCGTCGCCGGCCGCGAGCACCGCTTCGGTCTGCTCTCCGCAGCACGCGGCGTCCAGCTGGCCGAGCTCGGCCTGCAGTCCTCGGCTGAGCGCCGCACCATCGACATCCCGGAGATCACCCTCTAATGACGTCACTCATTCTTCCTACCAACGACGGCGGCACCCGCGAGTACCGCCTTCAGGCCGCCGCCTCGTGGGCCAAGCCGACCGCTCCTTTGACGGCCCGCCGCGCCTACGCAGCAGCCCACGTCATCCCCGAGGTCGCTGCGGACAACACTCCCGGCGCACCGGCACAGCTCGACTGGGACGCCACGTTGGCCTACCGGCACGAGCTGTGGTCCTACGGCCTGGGCGTAGCTGATGCCATGGACACCGCGCAGCGCGGCATGGGATTGGACTGGGCAGCCACCCAGCAGCTCATCAAGCGCACCGGCGCCGAGGCAGCATCCGTTGTTGCAGCCGGTAACGCCGCCATCACCGGCAAATCCGTCCGCGACCTCGTATCCTGCGGCGCAGGCACTGATCAACTGGACATCGCCACGCTTCCCGAGGGTGCGGCCGGTATCCAGGCGGTCATCGACGCCTACCGTGAGCAGATCGCGGTCGTCAGTGAGGCCGGCCCCAAGGTCATCCTCATGGCGTCCCGAGCCCTGGCCAAGGTTGCCAACGGTGCCGACGACTACCTGCACGTCTACTCGACGCTCCTGCAGGAAGTGGATCAGCCCGTAATCCTGCACTGGCTCGGCACCATGTTCGACCCCGCGCTGGCCGGGTACTGGGGCTCCGACGACGTTTCGGTCGCCACTGAAACCTTCCTCAGCCTGATCCGCGAACACTCGGACAAGGTTGACGGCGTGAAGGTTTCGCTGCTGGACGCCTCGCACGAGGTAGCCCTGCGCGCCGCACTTCCGGAAGCGGTCCGCCTTTACACAGGCGACGACTTCAACTACCCGGAGCTGATCGACGGCGACGAGACCTATCACTCGGACGCCCTGCTGGGCATCTTCGCCGCTATCTACCCGGCCGCTTCGGTTGCCCTGCAGAAGTACGACGCCGGTCAAGATGCCGAAGGGCGCGCGATCCTGGACTCCACCCGGGAGCTTGGAAAGCACATTTTCAGCGCACCCACCTTCTACTACAAGACCGGCATCGCCTTCATGTCCTGGCTCAACGGCAAGCAGCCCGGTTTCCAGATGGTGGGCGGCCTGCATTCCGGCCGTTCCGTGCTGCACCTGGCCAAGACCTTCGAGCTGGCAGACCAAGCCGGCTTGTTGAAGGATCCGTCGCTGGCCGCGTTCCGGATGTCTGACTTCCTGCGGATCAACGGAGTGGGCGCATGAGCGATTTCTCACGACTCTCCCTCAACAGTGCCACCACCAAGAAGTGGACGCTCGCCGAGGCTGTGGACGGTTGCGCCCGCGCCGGAATCCCCGCGATCGGACCGTGGCGTGACCGGGTGGCGGAGGCCGGACTGGATAAGGCAGCCAAGCTCATCAAGGATGCAGGCCTCCGTGTTTCCTCGCTCTGCCGCGGCGGCTTCCTCACAGCGGCCGACGCTGAAGGGCAGGCCGCAGCCCTCGCCGACAACTTCGAGGCCGTTCGCGAAGCAGTAGCGCTGGACACCCAGGAGCTATTCCTGGTGGTCGGCGGGCTCGCTCCGGGTGAGAAGGACGTTGTCGCTGCACGCCAGCGCGTCGCCGATCGTCTCGAAGAACTGGTCCCGTTCGCTTCCGAGAACGGTGTGCGACTGGTGCTGGAACCCCTGCACCCGATGTATGCCGCAGACCGCGCGCTCATCTCCACCCTTGGCCAGGCCCTCGATCTCGCCGCGCCGTACGACGCGAAGGCCGTGGGCGTCGCCGTCGATACCTTCCATGTCTGGTGGGATCCCGAGCTTAAGGCGCAGATTGAACGTGCCGGCCGCGAGAACCGCATCGCCTCCTACCAGGTGTGTGACTTCAACCTGCCGATCGCTGCAGACGCGCTGTTGTCCCGCGGCATGATGGGCGACGGCGTCATCGACTTCGCGACCATCGGCACCTGGGTCAGGGACGCCGGCTATACAGGCGACATCGAAGTTGAGATCTTCAACCAGGAAATTTGGGACGCCGACGGCGACACCGTCCTGGAAACCATGAAGCAGCGCTACGCGGAGCTCGTCCTCCCGTTCGCGTAACAACGTGATCCTCCCGCGGATGCCCTAAGCTCCGCGGGAGGATCACTCCAAAAACCAGCGGGTTCCTGCCAAGGTCACGGCAGGGGCCCGCTTTTTTGCGCCACCCATGTTCCTCCGGGCCACAGCTATCACTGCGAAGGTGCGGCCACCACCCACTTTGATTCTGAAACTGCCCGGACACCCGGCATTGCGGGTGTGTCGCGGCAGTTCCGAGTCCAAAGAAGGTGGTGACGGCACACCCTGTTTCCAGCATCTCGTGGCCGAGTCCTATCCACCCGCGCCGCGCTTGAATGCCGGCGACACTGGGATTCCAGCGGCGGGATTCGCTTTCGGAGGCGCAATGGGCTTTGGATGACGTTAGCCATCCCGGCTGCCGGAAAAGGCTCGACGCCGACGGCCCGCCAGCGCCGCCGTCGCATCTTCTAGCGTGCTTGGCTGCTGCGAAGGTGCGGCCACCACCCACTTTGATTCTGAAACTGCCCGTACACGCCGCATTGCGGGTGTGTCGCGGCAGTTCCGGGTCCAAAGAAGGTGGTGACGGCACACCCACTTTGTGTCCGCCGTGAGTCGGGAAATGGGCAGGTGAGATAAGTGGTACACAGCTGAAACATTGCGTCGATGAGAGGAAACAATGGCCACCTACGCTGGTTCTACCTGGACAAAGAAGTCCACGAAACCACTGAAAGGACACCACCATGATGCTCTTGAAGACCCTGAATTTTTTCCTCGACGCCAGCGGCAGCCACAGCGGCCCGTCCGGCGAATCCAGCCCCGAGCACTCCCCCGCCATTCCTACGAAGCGCCTGACTTCCAGCGCCTGGGAGGGCTGGTGGGATGACGCCGACCAGGGCTTTCCAGCCGAAGCCTGAGCTTTCAACCCGCCACTGGGCCGGGTTCAGGAGGCTCGCGCAGCGAGCTGCACTTTTGCCTTCGGCAGGCCAATAAAGGTGACCGACCCGCCGTCGAGCCCTTCCAGTTCCAATCTGATGTTCCGCGAGCCGTCTTGGGGCGCCACGGAGTTGACCTGAAAAACCTCACCGCTGATCCGGACGCTGTCGCCGTTCTTGATGGCTTTGAGCTTCTTGCTCCTTGTACCGGATGCCATGGCCAGACCCTCCATTGCCGCTACCTGTTCTTTCGGGAATCGTCATCGCGAGCTTCGTTCCCGCGGGTTTCCTTCCCGTGGTTTTCGCGAAGTTCCTCACCGCGGCGAACTACTTCTTCTTCCTTTTCCTGCATTTTGTCGCTCTTCTTGGTATCGCGTGGCGGCAACTGGATGCTCTTCTCAGCTTCGATGCCACCCTGCAGTTGGCGTCCGCGTTCCATTTCGGCGTCGAACTCCGCACCGAACAGCAGGGACATGTTCAGGATCCAGAGCCACAGCAGCATGATGATGACGCCTGCCAGCGCACCATACGTCTTGTTGTAGTTGCTGAAATTGGCCACATAGAAACCGAAACCAAGGGATGCCAGGGCGAAAATGATCAGTGCAATGAACGAACCCATGCTCATCCAACGGAACTTGGGCTGCTTAACGTTGGGGGTGAAGTAGTAGAGCACAGCGATGATCGCGACCACGATGAGGATGAGGACCGGCCACTTGGCGATGTTCCATACGGTGAGGGCGGTCTCCGACAATCCGATGGCGCCGCCAATGGCCTCTGCCACTGGGCCGCTGAGGACGAGGATGGCTGCGGCGATCCCTGCACCCACGACGGCGACGATGGTGACGGCGAGCATGGTGCCGCGCAGCTTAACGAAGCCGCGGCCTTCATCCACCTCGTACACGCGGTTCATGGCCCTGCTGAAGGCTGTGGTGTAGCCGGAGGCTGACCAGAGCGCCACCAAGATACCGAAAACCAACGCCAGTCCTGCCGTGTTGGACTGTGTCAGTTCCTCGATTGGCTGGCGCATGGCATCAACGCCCGGCCCCGGCGCGAACTGTTGCACGATGTCCAGCAGCGCGGAGGTGGTGCGTCCGGCGTCGCCGAAAATGCCAATCAGCGAAACCAACGCCAGGAGCGCGGGAAACAGCGAGAGGACAGCATAGTAGGTCAGGCCTGCTGCGGCATCCGGACATTGATCCTTGGTGAACTCCCGCAGCGTCCGCTTGGCAACGTACATCCATGTGGGCTTGGCCAGATCATTGGGACTGTCCGGCTTGCGCGAGTCCTCGGGAGAAGGAGCACTCTGCGCTTTGGCTGTACTGGTGTGGGCTGAGTCTTTTGTAGTCATGGGGCACTCGTCCGTGGGTAGTTTGCGCGAACAACTGACCCTTCAATAGTAAGCATGCTGATGAATACTAGGAAGCACCCACGCCGGTTAATCCACACTGACTACCACCTGCACCCGGGAAGGACTGGCCCGGAACCTACTGCGCAGGCTACGCCAAATTGCTCGCCAGCAGGAACTCGAACGGCGATTCGATCACTGACCGGATCACTTGGCCGGCAGCGCCGAGGAGCGTTCCGGAATGCTCAAGGGCGGAAACGGTCAGGTTGCCCGGATCCAGCAAACCCGGCGCGTAGCGATCCAAACTGCTGAGCAGCGCCGGCCTGAGCCATTCCGCCAGCACGGCGAAGTGGCCGCCGAGGACTACGGCTTCAATGTCCATCAACCGGGCAGAAGAGGCGAGCGCGACGCCCAAGTACCTCCCGGCGTCGTGAACTGCCTGGGTGGCTTGCGGTTCACGGGCAGCCAGGGCCGCCAGCAGCAGCTCCGTGCGCCGTCCCAGCGATCCTTCGGGGATGCCTGCCGCCTCGAAAATGGCTTCCTGGCCGGCGAAGGTTTCCAAGCACCCCGCGCCACCGCAGGAACAGCCCGGCCCGTCGGGGTGGACCACGATGTGGCCAAGTTCGCCGGCCGATCCGCCAGGTCCGGTGTAAAGTTCCGAGCCGATGATGACGCCCCCACCAACACCCACTTCCCCTGAAACATAGAGGAAGTCCGGCTGACCTCCGCCATACCAAAGCTCTCCAAGTGCTGCGCTATTGGCCTCGTTGGACAACCTGACGCCAAGGGGTGCGCCTTCCAGCAGGTTCTGCGGATTCAGTGCCTCGTGCTCCCAGTGCAAATTAGGAGCGGACAACACGAGGTTGCGCCGCGCATCAACCAAGCCCGGAACCGCCAGTCCGCCACCGAGGATCGAGATGTCCGCAGCGGCCGCGGCGGCTATTGCTTCGGCGGCCAGGCCGCCCAAGCGTTCCATGACCTTTTCAGGCGCCAGACCCCGGTTTCGCGATTCAACCGTGGAGTGGAAGCGGAGGTTCCCTCCCAGGTCCACGAGGCCAACGGCCAGGTAGTCCACATTGATCTCCATGCCCACTACGCCACGGCGGGCACTGAGTTCCAAGCCTTGGCCGGGCCGTCCCCGCTCTCCGTCGCGGTACAGGCCCACTTCCGAGACCAGCCCGGATTCCACGAGGTCGGCCACCAGGCTTGAAACCGCTGCTTTGGTGAGTCCGGTTCCGGCGGCCAACTGCGCCCGGCTGGGCTTGGCATCCCCGGTCCTCGCGATGGAGTCCATCACCAACGAAAGATTTCGACGGCGGACGTCACCTACACGTCCGGGCGCGGTCTGCTCATTCACTGGCGTGGGACCTCCCTGCAGCTTCTAAGAATTTTTCCGGCTTCCATTGACCATGATCCATCATCCCCCATATAGTTCAGATTGAAAACTAATTGGAATGGCTTTTCTTCCACTTCTTTCCCAGTGCTTTGCAAAGGAGCAAAAAATGACCCCGCAGCCCACCCCGCAGGATCGCTTCACCTTTGGCCTTTGGACCGTCGGCTGGACGGGCGCCGATCCGTTCGGCGTCGCCACCCGTCCGGCATTGGATCCGGTGGAAGCTGTTCACAAGCTCAGCGAGCTTGGCGCCTATGGCATCACATTCCACGACAATGACTTGATTCCCTTCGATGCCACAGCGTCCGAGCGGGACCTGATCCTGAAGAACTTCAAGGCAGCCTTGGCAGAAACCGGCCTAAAGACGCCCATGGTCACCACTAACCTGTTCAGCCACCCGGTGTTCAAGGACGGCGGATTCACCTCGAACGACCGCTCCATCCGCCGCTTTGCCCTGAGCAAGATCCTCCGGAACATTGACCTTGCTGCTGAACTTGGTGCCGAGACCTTCGTGATGTGGGGCGGCCGTGAAGGCAGCGAATATGACGGTTCCAAGGACCTTTCCGCAGCGCTGGACCGCATGAAGGAAGGCGTGGACACCGCCGCTGGGTACATTAAGGAGAAGGGCTACGGCCTTCGGATTGCCCTCGAGCCCAAGCCGAACGAACCCCGCGGCGACATCTTCCTGCCCACCGTCGGCCACGGCCTGGCATTCATCGCTCAGCTGGAACACGGCGACATCGTGGGCCTTAACCCGGAAACGGGCCACGAGCAGATGGCCGGGCTGAACTTCACCCACGGCATCGCCCAGGCCCTGTGGGCGGGCAAGCTCTTCCACATCGACCTCAACGGCCAGCGCGGCATTAAGTACGATCAGGACCTTGTCTTCGGCCACGGCGACCTCACCAGCGCCTTCTTCACCGTGGACCTTCTGGAGAACGGCTTCCCCAACGGTGGTCCCAAATACGACGGACCGCGCCACTTCGACTACAAGCCGTCCCGTACCGATGGTTACGACGGCGTGTGGGAATCGGCTAAGTCCAACATGTCCATGTACCTCCTGTTAAAGGAACGCGCCCTGGCCTTCCGGGCTGACCCGGACGTCCAGGAAGCGCTCGCCACGTCAGGTGTCTTCGAATTGGGCGAGCCAACACTGAATGATGGAGAGACCACTGCGGACCTGCTGGCTGACGCCAGTGCCTTCGACACGTTCGACGCCGATAAGGCCGCCGAGCGCTCGTTCGCGTTTGTCCGCCTCAACCAGTTGGCCATCGAGCACCTGCTCGGCGCCCGTTAGGTTACTCCCACTCACCGCCGTCCCGCCGCCGGGCTCCCCAAGGTTTCTCCTTACAGGTTTCCTTGCAGCCCGGCGGCGGTCCCCATAAAGGAATGAACGCATGCCTCTCGTAGCCGGGATCGACAGCTCCACCCAGTCCTGCAAAGTGGTCATCCGGGATTCAGTCACTGGTGCCCTGGTACGTCAAGGACGGGCCTCCCATCCGGAGGGCAGCGAAGTCCACCCGGACCATTGGTGGTCAGCCCTCCAGGAAGCAATCGCACAGGCAGGCGGCTTGGATGACGTCGACGCTGTGTCTGTCGGCGGTCAGCAACACGGAATGGTGTGCCTTGACGAGTCCGGAGACGTTGTCCGGCCAGCCTTGTTGTGGAACGACACCCGCTCGGCCCCGGATGCGGAAGAGCTGATCCTCGACGCCGGTAACGGTGATGCCACGGCCGGAGCTTCCTACTGGGCATCTCGCACCGGAACCGTGCCGGTGGCATCGTTGACGGCCACCAAGCTCCGATGGTTGGCGCGTAACGAACCCGCTAACGCCCAACGGACGGCAGCGGTATGCCTACCCCATGATTGGTTGTCGTGGCGCTTGGCCGGACATGGTCCCGGAAGTGGGCCGGCCGCCCTCGGTCTCCTCCGTACAGACCGCTCGGACGCTTCCGGCACGGGCTACTTCTCTGCCAGCAGCGGCCATTACCTTCCAGAGGTCCTCAACGACACGCTGGGTCACATCCCCACGCTGCCGGTCGTCGTCGGACCCCTGGAGACTGCAGGCAAGACGCCAGGCGGGGCACTGATCGGCCCAGGCGCTGGCGACAACGCTGCAGCAGGGCTGGGCGTGTGCGCCGCCGTCGGGGACGTCGTCATTTCGATCGGAACGTCGGGGACGGTCTTCGCGGTGTCAGATATTCCGGCGATGGATGCAAGCGGGCTCGTTGCCGGCTTCGCGGACGCTACCGGCAACTATTTGCCGCTGGCCTGCACGCTCAATGCCACGCGGATCTTCGACGCCACGGCTGCACTGCTGGGCGTGTCCCTGCAGGAACTCGGCGACTTGGCCATGTCCGCCCCGGAAGGCGCTGAAGGGCTGACCCTCGTCCCATATTTCGAGGGCGAGCGGACCCCTAATTTGCCGGAAGCCACCGGCTCCCTCCACGGCATCACGGTTTCCAACTACACCCCCGCCAACTTGGCACGGGCAGCCATAGAGGGCGTGTTGTGTTCGCTGGCCGACGGGCTGGTCGCTTTGCAGGCACAGGGCGTCTCAGCCCAGCGCATCATCCTTGTGGGCGGCGGTGCACAATCGGCTGCGGTCCAGCAGATCGCCGCCGCAGCCTTCGCTTTGCCCGTATTCGTCCCCGAACCCGGAGAGTACGTGGCGGACGGCGCAGCAAGGCAAGCTGCAGGGGTCCTGACAGGTAGCTTGCCGGAATGGCCACTCCAGGGAGTAGAGGTTGTTCGCGGAAGTACCGCCGGGAGTCCCGAATTTCTGACGAGGTACCGCCATTACGCTGCCATGGTGGCCAAAGGCTGATCGACGTCGCGGGTGCTCTATCGTGACAGGGTGAGCACTGAAGAATCCGCACAGCCCCGGCCTCCCGTCATGGAGGACGTTGCCCGAGTAGCAGGTGTCTCCCACCAGACCGTCTCCCGGGTATTGAACAACCACCCCAATGTGAGTTCCAAGACCCGCGAGCGCGTGGAGCAGGCCATCACTGAGCTGGGTTATCGCCGGAACACCGCTGCGAGAAGCCTGGTTACACGAAGGTCCCAGACCATTGGCGTACTCGGCAGTGAGATGGCGCAGTATGGACCGTCTCACACGCTCCTCGGAGTCCAGCAGGCGGCCAGGGAGGCGGGCTATTTCGTCAGCGTCGCGGCCCTGCGGGAAGTAACGCCGGAGACTATTAGGGACGCCATGGCGCACTTCATGGACCAAGGCGTCGACGGCATCGTGGTTACGGTTCCCCACCCGGGAACCTTTGACGTCCTCAAAGACATCACTGCCCAAGTTCCCTTGGTCGCTGTCGGGTCTATAGGCGATGAGCACCTTACAGGCGCCACCGTGGACCAGCGGCAGGGTGCGCGACTCGCCGTCGAGCATCTGTTGGAACTGGGGCATCAACGGATCGGACACTTATCCGGACCCTCCGATTGGATTGACGCCGCTGCCCGTATCGAGGGTTGGCGGGATGCCCTGACAGAGGCCGGGATTGAACCCGTGACGCTCATCGAGGGCGACTGGAGCGCCGGATGCGGGTACCGCGAAGGCTTGAAAATCGCCGCCGACCGCTCTGTGACAGCCTTGTTCGTCGCAAATGACCAGATGGCCCTCGGCGTTCTCCGCGCGTTCAACGAACATGGCGTCCGGGTGCCGGAGGACATCAGCGTGGTGGGCTTCGATGACCAACCGGAGTCGGCATACTTCATACCGCCGTTGACCACCGTGGCCCAGGACTTCGAGGAGCTCGGACAGCGCTGCATTGCTTTGCTGTTGGATCGGCTGGAGAACGGCACCACCGGCACACCCGCCACGGTGGCGCCCCGGCTCGTGGTCCGATCCACCACGGCCCCCGCCCCAACCAGGTAGCAGCAGAGGTCGTTCTGAGCGCCCAAAACGGCGTCTGCTGCTACCTACTTGGGTACACCGGGGACTGACCTCCGCCATGAGCACCCGTTCCGAGGGGCTTCCTCTTGACATCAAAGTTGTGAGCGCTAACAATTGCATCAGACCTTCTTTAGTTTTCCACCCCGACCCCCGGCAATGAGGCCTTGGCCAGCCGGATGGAGACCCCATGAATACCTTTGAAAACCTCCCGCTGGACGAGCAGTTCGTCATCGGCGTGGACTATGGCACTTTGTCCGGCCGCGCCGTCGTCGTGCGCGTTTCGGACGGAGCCGAACTCGGCAGCGGCGTGTTCGAGTATCCGCACGCCGTCGTGACGGAAAAGCTCCCGGGCACCGGCCAGCGGCTCCCCGCGGACTGGGCTCTCCAGGTGCCCAATGACTACCGCGAGGTCCTGCGCAATGCTGTACCGGCCGCCGTCGCCGATGCCGGAATCAACCCGGAAAACGTGGTAGGTATCGCCACCGACTTCACCGCTTGCACCATGGTTCCGACGACGGCGGACGGCACGCCCCTGAACGAACTGGAACGCTTCGCTGACCGGCCGCACGCCTTCGTCAAACTTTGGCGCCACCACGCGGCCCAGCCTCAGGCGGACCGCATCAACCATCTCGCTGAAGAACGTGGCGAGTCCTGGCTTCCCCGTTACGGCGGGCTGATTTCCTCTGAGTGGGAATTCGCGAAGGGGTTGCAACTCCTCGAAGAAGATCCTGAAGTCTACGGAGCCATGGACCACTGGGTTGAGGCCGCGGACTGGATCGTCTGGCAGCTTTGCGGCAGTTACGTGCGCAACGCCTGCACCGCTGGATACAAAGGCATCTACCAGGATGGAAGGTACCCGTCCCAGGACTTCCTTGCCGCACTGAACCCTGATTTCAAGGACTTCGTCAGCAGCAAACTCGAACACACCATCGGCCGTTTGGGCGACGCCGCCGGTTACCTCACTGAAGAAGCCGCGGCTTGGACCGGGCTTCCGGCAGGAATCGCCGTAGCTGTAGGAAACGTGGACGCCCACGTCAGCGCGCCGGCTGCGAACGCCGTTGAACCAGGACAGCTCGTAGCGATCATGGGCACTTCCACCTGCCACGTAATGAACGGGGACGTCCTCCGCGAAGTCCCCGGCATGTGCGGGGTAGTCGACGGCGGCATCGTGGATGGTCTGTGGGGTTACGAAGCAGGCCAGTCCGGTGTAGGCGACATTTTCGGTTGGTTCACCAAGAACGGAGTCCCGCCGGAATATCACCAGGCCGCCAAAGACAAAGGTCTGGGCATCCACGAATACCTCACCGAACTCGCAGAAAAGCAGGCAATAGGCGAGCATGGACTGATCGCCTTGGATTGGCACTCGGGCAACCGTTCGGTACTGGTTGACCACGAACTTTCCGGCGTGGTGGTGGGCCAGACCTTGGCTACCAAGCCCGAAGACACGTACCGGGCACTGCTGGAAGCCACCGCTTTCGGAACCCGCACCATCGTGGACGCATTCCGCGATTCGGGTGTTCCAGTCAAAGAATTCATAGTTGCCGGCGGGCTGCTGAAGAACAAGTTCCTGATGCAGGTCTACGCCGACATCACCGGCCTGCAGCTCTCCACTATCGGATCCGAGCAGGGTCCTGCCTTGGGCTCCGCAATCCACGCCGCTGTTGCTGCCGGAAAGTACAAGGACATCCGTGAAGCCGCCGCCGCCATGGCAACTGCTCCCGGCGCCGTCTACACTCCCATCCCCGAAAACGTGGCCGCCTACGAGGTCCTGTTCCAGGAATACAAGGCTCTGCACGACTACTTCGGCCGCGGTACCAACAACGTCATGCACCGCCTCAAGGCCATCCAGCGCGCAGCTATCGAAGGTTCAGGGCAACAAGGTTCAGACACCCAGTCCAGCACCCTGGAAGGGGCCACGGCATGAGCACCCTTCTGGAAACCATCGCGAGGGTGCGCAAGGAAGTCTGCGAGCTGCACGCCGAACTGACCAGGTACGAACTTGTGGTTTGGACCGCGGGCAACGTTTCGGGCCGGATCCCGGGCTATGACCTCATGGTCATCAAGCCCTCCGGCGTCTCCTATGACAACCTGACACCCGAGCTCATGGTTGTCACCGACCTTTACGGCACACCCGTCCGAGGCATCAACACAGGAAGCGCCGGGACCGTGGACTGGGGCAACCCGGATCTCTCACCGTCATCGGATACCGCCGCGCATGCGTACGTCTACCGCCACATGCCGGAGGTGGGCGGCGTGGTCCACACGCACTCCACCTATGCCACGGCCTGGGCTGCCCGCGGTGAAGAAATCCCCTGCGTGCTGACCATGATGGGCGACGAATTCGGCGGGCCCATTCCGGTGGGACCGTTCGCTTTGATCGGCGACGATTCCATCGGGCAAGGGATTGTGGAGACGCTCAAGAACTCCAACTCCCCCGCGGTGCTCATGCAGAACCATGGCCCCTTCACCATCGGCAAGTCCGCCCGCGACGCCGTCAAGGCTGCGGTCATGTGCGAGGAAGTGGCCAGGACGGTCCACATTTCCCGTCAACTCGGCGAGCCGCTGCCCATCGACCAAACCAAGATCGAGTCCCTCTACCACCGGTACCAGAACGTTTACGGCCGTTAAGGCGCGGCCGCCTACTGCGTCGTAGAAACCATTCGGACCACCACACTCCAGGAGCACCTCATGCCCGTCAATACGTCCGCCAACAGCACTTCCCTCGATCAGTACGAGGTCTGGTTCCTCACGGGCAGCCAGCACCTCTACGGTGAGGACGTCCTCAAGCAGGTCGCAGCGCAGTCGCAGGAGATTGCCAACGTCCTCAACGCCAACAGCAACGTTCCGGTCAAGCTCGTCTGGAAGCCTGTCCTCACCGATTCCGACGCCATCCGTCGCACAGCGCTGGAAGCAAACTCGGACGATTCCGTCATCGGCGTCACCGCGTGGATGCACACGTTCAGTCCCGCCAAGATGTGGATCCAAGGCCTGGATGCCCTGCGCAAGCCCTTGCTTCACTTGCACACGCAGGCTAACCGGGACCTTCCATGGGCTGACATCGATTTCGACTTCATGAATCTCAACCAGGCTGCCCACGGCGACCGCGAATTCGGCTATATCCAATCGCGCCTCGGCGTGCCGCGGAAGACCGTCGTCGGGCATGTCAGCAACCCAGAGGTTGCCCGACAAGTTGGCGCCTGGCAGCGCGCTTCGGCCGGTTGGGCCGCCGTGCGCACGCTGAAGTTGACCCGTTTCGGCGACAACATGCGCAACGTAGCTGTCACGGAAGGCGACAAGACTGAAGCCGAGCTCCGCTTCGGCGTTTCCGTCAACACGTGGTCCGTCAACGAGCTCGCCGACGCCGTACATGGCGCCGCAGAGTCCGACGTCGATGCCTTGGCTGCGGAATACGAGCGCCTGTACGAAGTGGTTGACGAACTCAAAGCAGCCGGCGACCGTCACGAGTCGCTGCGCTACAGCGCCAGGATCGAGCTGGGTCTCCGCAGCTTCCTGGAAGCAAACGGTTCCGCAGCTTTCACGACGTCGTTCGAGGACCTGGGCGCGCTGCGTCAACTGCCGGGAATGGCCGTTCAGCGCCTCATGGCCGACGGGTACGGTTTCGGCGCCGAGGGCGACTGGAAGACCGCGATCCTGGTCCGCGCCGCCAAGGTGATGGGTGGCGACCTGCCCGGCGGTGCCTCGCTCATGGAGGACTACACCTACCACCTTGAGCCGGGCTCGGAGAAGATCCTGGGTGCGCACATGCTGGAGGTCTGCCCGTCGCTCACCGCCAAGAAGCCCCGGGTCGAGATCCACCCACTGGGTATTGGCGGCAAGGAAGACCCCGTTCGTATGGTCTTCGACACCGACGCCGGCCCCGGCATCGTGGTGGCGCTGTCCGATATGCGCGATCGGTTCCGCTTGGTGGCCAACGTGGTGGACGTCGTCGACCTCGACCAGCCGCTCCCCAACCTGCCCGTAGCCCGCGCACTCTGGGAGCCCAAGCCCAACTTCGCTACCTCTGCCGCCGCGTGGCTCACCGCGGGCGCCGCGCACCACACGGTATTGTCCACGCAGGTGGGCCTGGACGTGTTCGAGGACTTCGCCGAAATCGCCAAGACAGAGCTCCTCACCATCGACGAAGGCACCACCATCAAACAGTTCAAGAAAGAGCTCGCCTGGAACGCCGCCTACTACAAGCTGGCCGGCGGCTTGTGAGCACCGAATTCACGCTGAGCGCGGGCGGCTACACGGCAGTTGTTACCGCCCGCGCGGCTGCGCTGCGCGTCCTGCAGTTTGAAGGCCGGGACCTCGTTGTCCCGTTTCCCGAGGGCGGTCCGATCCCGGACTACCGTGGCGTGATTGCCGCGCCGTGGCCGAACCGGATCGCGGACGGTACATACAGCTTCGACGGCGCCGAGCACCACGTGGCGATGAACGAACCGGAGCGGGCTACTGCGCTTCACGGGCTTGCGTTCCCGCGCGATTGGGCCCTGAAAGAGTCCGACGCCGGGTCGCTGACCTTGACCTGCACGGTAGGACCCACGGCTGGATACCCGTTCGTGCTGGAGCTGTCGGCCCGATTCATGCTGGACGATGCCGGACTTCATACGTCCGTCACGGCAGTCAATGCGGCGGACGTCGCCGCCCCTTACGGCGTTTGCCCGCACCCTTACCTTGTGGCGGGTACGTCACCGCTGGATGAGTGGATTCTCGAGTTCGCCGCCGACTCTTTCCTGGAGGTCACGCCGGACCGGCTTCTGCCCGTGGGTGTCGTGGGGTTGGAAGGTCACGGGTTCGACTTCCGTGCGCCGCGGGCCATTGGCAACACGGAAATCGACCACGCTTTCACGGGAATCGCGTTCGACGGCGGGCTGGCGCGGCTGTCGCTACGCGACCCGGCGGGCACCGGCGTCGGGATGTCCTGGGACGAAAGCTGCCCTTGGCTGCAAATCCATACGGCAGACAAGCCCGCGCCCGCTCCGAACCGAATCGGCTTGGCCGTGGAGCCCATGACGTGCCCGCCGGATGCCTTCAACAGCGGCACGGATCTGATCCGGCTGGAACCCGGCGCCCAACACACGGCGTCCTGGAGCATCTACGCCCTGTAGAAACCCAACTGGGTAGCAGATCGCGTCATTATGCGCGCTGGAAACGGCGCGATCTGCTACCTACTTGGGTGCGCCGGGGTTAGCTACCTGCGCCCGCAGTGCTTTGGCGGACCACCAACTCGGGGGTGAACACCACGGACCGGTGTTTGGATCCACCGCTTTCCTGCTCCTCCGCGAGCAGCTCGATCGCCGTCCGGCCAAGCTCCTCAGTAGGCTGGCGGATGGACGACAACGGCACCACTGCCGAGATGGCGAAATCAATGTCGTCGTACCCAATCAGGGCGATGTCCTCCGGAATACGAACGGTCCGCAGCATCGTCAGGGACTGCATCACTCCGAGGGCCAGGAGATCGTTGGAGCAAAAGACCGCTTCGGGCCGCTCTTCCGGGGAGCGTTCCACCAAGCTGTTGCCGACTTTTCGGCCTGTCAGGACGGTCTGCCCTTCGGAGTCGAGCACCTCGATGCTGGCATCCGATACTTCACCTACAGCACGCTGCGCGCCCTTGAGTCGGCTGGCCACCTGACGGATGGAGGGCGTGCCAACAAAGGCCAGACGACGGCGGCCCAAGTCCAGCAGGTGCTTGGCGGCCAGGTAGCCGCCTTCCTGGTCATCCACGGAGACTGAGCTGCAGCGCTCGGTGTCCGCGAGTTCGTCCACAAGGACGGTGGGGACCCCCCGTTCGCGCAGGGTATCGATCCGCTGCCCCACGTCGCCGACCGGCGAAATCAGCAGGCCTTGGACACGCTGCTCTTGGAACAAGTCCATATAGTGGGCTTCGCGCGAAGCATCCTGGCCGCTATCCCCCACCAGCACCACGCTGCCCAAGGCCGCCGCCGCATCTTCCGCCGCGCGAGCCACAGAGGAGAAGAAGGGGTTTCCAACGTCGAGCACGATCAAGCCAATGGTCCGGCTCTGGCCGGCGCGGAGCTGGCGCGCGGCGTCGTTGCGGACAAAGCCAAGTTCAGCAATGGATTTCAGGACCCGTTCCTTGGTCTTCCGGGAAACCCGGTCCGGATAATTCAGCACATTGGAAACAGTTCCCACTGCTACCTGGGCGTGGGTGGCAACGTCTTTGATGCTCGCTGTCTGGGACATGCTTTCCGATCTCCGCTGGCTGACGTCAATGTGCTGGAAACGCCTTGACACCCTCCCGTTTACGAGGGTAATTTGAATCGTAACAAATGAAACGATTCAAAGACGAGTGACCCTGGAGATCCGCACATGAGGGTTTGTTTCCGCTCTTCAGTCCAGCCAGAACTGATGGCCGAGTACAAGCAACGCCACGCAGCCGTATGGCCGGAGATGTTGTCAGCACTGAAGAACGCCGGGTGGAACAACTACTCACTGTTCCTCGCGCCGGACGGCCAATTGATCGGCTATCTGGAATGCGAAGACTTTGAGGCAGCCCAGGCCCGCATGGCTGTGACAGAGGTAAATGCCCGCTGGCAAGCCGAGATGGCCACACTTTTCGCGAACAGCGACTTACCTCCCGACCAAGGCTTTGAAGTCGTCGAAGAAGTTTTCAACCTCGAAGACCAGCTTGACGCTGCCGGCGTCGTCACAGAGGCCCCCGGCACCGCACACATAGATAAAGACTCCGCCCACGAATACCAGAAGGAACAAGCATGAACACCACAGAATCGGCCCTGGGCCGTCTAGGGGAACTGGCCATTGAAGTGCCGTCCTGGGCCTACGGAAATTCCGGGACCCGGTTCAAGGTCTTCGGCACTCCGGGTACTCCGCGCACCGTTCAGGAAAAGATCGCCGACGCCGCCAAGGTCCACGAGCTGACGGGCCTGGCCCCCACCGTGGCGCTGCACATTCCGTGGGACAAGGTGGATGACTACGCCGCCTTGCGCGAGTACGCCGCCGGCTTGGGCGTTGGGCTGGGCACGATTAACTCCAACACTTTCCAGGATGACGAGTACAAGTTCGGCTCCCTGACCTCGTCCAACGAGTCCGTGCGCCGTCGCGCAATCGACCACCACCTCGAGTGCATCGAGATCATGCACGCCACTGGTTCCAAGGACCTGAAGATCTGGCTCGCAGACGGCACCAACTACCCGGGCCAGGATGACATCCGAGGCCGCCAGGACCGCCTGGCGGAGTCCCTGCAGGAAATCTACGCAGGCCTCGGCGACGAGCAGCGACTGGTACTGGAGTACAAGTTCTTCGAGCCCGCTTTCTACCACACCGATGTTCCGGACTGGGGCACTTCCTACGCGCAGACCCTTGCCCTGGGCGAAAAGGCTTTCGTCTGCCTGGACACCGGCCACCACGCTCCGGGGACCAACATCGAGTTCATCGTGATGCAGCTCCTGCGTCTGGGCAAGCTGGGTTCCTTCGACTTCAACTCCCGCTTCTACGCGGACGACGACCTGATTGTCGGCGCGGCTGATCCGTTCCAGTTGTTCCGCATCATGCACGAGGTCATTCGCGGTGGCGGCTTTGGCAAGGGCTCCGGTGTCGCGCTGATGCTGGACCAGTGCCACAACCTGGAAGAGAAGATTCCGGGCCAGATCCGCTCGGTGCTCAACGTTCAGGAAATGACGGCCCGTGCGCTGCTCGTGGACACCGCAGCGTTGTCCGAAGCCCAGCGTGCCGGCGATGTGCTGGCCGCGAACGGCATCTTCAACGATGCCTTTTACACCGATGTCCGACCTGCTTTGGCCGAGTGGCGCGAATCCCGCGGCCTCCCCGCCGATCCGATGGCCGCCTACAAGGCCAGCGGTTACCAGAAGAAGATCAACGAGGACCGCGCAGGCGGCCAGCAAGCCGGATGGGGCGCATAAGCATGACCATGCAGAACACAGCCAACAAGACTGTTGAAGACCTGATCTCCCGTTCCAACCGCCTCGGTGCAGACAAACGGAATACCAACTTCGCCGGCGGCAATACCTCCGCCAAGGGCGTTGAAAAGGATCCCGTCACCGGCCAGGACGTGGAGCTCCTCTGGGTCAAGGGCTCCGGCGGCGACCTCGGCACACTGAAGGCTGAGAACCTTGCAGTTCTCCGGCTGGACCGGCTGCAGGCACTCAAGTCCGTTTACCCCGGCGTCGAGCGTGAAGACGAAATGGTGGCCGCCTTCGATTACTGCCTGCACGGCAAGGGCGGCGCAGCACCGTCAATCGATACCGCCATGCACGGCCTGGTGGACGCCGCGCACGTTGACCACCTGCACCCGGACTCAGGTATTGCAATCGCTACCGCAGTGGACGGCGAGGCGCTGACGTCCAAGGTGTTCGGCGACAAGGTTGTTTGGGTGCCTTGGCGCCGCCCTGGCTTCCAGCTGGGCTTGGACATCGCCGCGATCAAGGAAGCCAACCCCCAGGCCATCGGCACCATCCTGGGCGGCCACGGCATCACCGCGTGGGGCGCCACCAGCGAAGAGGCTGAGGCCAACTCGCTATGGATCATCGATCAGGCCGAGAACTACATCAACGAAAACGGCAAAGCCGAGCCCTTCGGCGCTCAGCTCCCCGGATACGGCGCCCTCCCTGAAGCTGAGCGCAAAGCCAGGGCTGCCGCCCTGGCACCGGTGATCCGCGGCCTGGCTTCCACGGACAAGCCGCAGCTGGGGCACTTCAGCGATGACGCCGTCGTGCTTGAATTCCTCGCTGCGGAAGAGCACCCGCGTCTCGGTGCGCTGGGAACGTCCTGCCCGGACCATTTCCTGCGCACCAAGGTCAAGCCGCTGGTCCTGGACCTCCCGGCCGACGCCCCGCTGGAACAAGCAGTCAACCGGCTGAAGGAACTTCACGCCGCCTACCGCGAGGATTACCAGGCGTACTACGACCGCCATTCCGACGAAAACAGCCCCGCCATGCGCGGCGCTGACCCGGCAATCGTGCTGATTCCCGGCGTTGGCATGTTCTCCTTCGGCAAGGACAAGCAAACCGCACGCGTGGCGGGCGAGTTCTACATCAACGCCATCAACGTGATGCGCGGCGCCGAGGCCATCTCCACCTACGCCCCGATCGAGGAATCCGAAAAGTTCCGCATCGAGTACTGGGCGCTGGAAGAAGCCAAGCTCGCCCGCATGCCTAAGCCGAAGTCCCACGCCACGCGCATCGCGTTGGTGACCGGTGCGGCGTCGGGCATCGGCAAGGCGATCGCCACCCGTTTGGCGTCCGACGGCGCGTGCGTAGTGATTGCCGACCTGAACCTTGAGAACGCACAAATGGTTGCCGAGGAACTGGGCGGTTCCGATGTCGCCATCGGCGTCCAGGCTGACGTGACCGACGAAGCCCAGATCGCCGCTGCGATCCAGGAAGCCGTGCTCGCGTTCGGCGGCCTGGACCTGGTGGTCAACAACGCCGGCCTGTCCATCTCCAAACCGCTGCTGGAAACAACGGAGAAGGACTGGGACCTCCAGCACAACGTCATGGCCAAGGGCTCGTTCCTGGTCTCCAAGGCCGCGGCCAAGGTGATGATCGATCAGGGCCTGGGCGGGGACATCGTTTACATCTCCTCCAAGAACTCGGTGTTCGCGGGCCCGAACAACATCGCGTACTCGGCCACCAAGGCTGACCAGGCCCACCAGGTCCGCCTGCTCGCCGCCGAACTGGGCGAGTACGGTGTCCGCGTCAACGGCATCAACCCCGACGGCGTGGTCCGAGGCTCCGGTATCTTCGCCGGCGGCTGGGGCGCCAAGCGCGCAGCGGTGTATGGCGTGGACGAGCAGGAACTGGGCAAGTACTACGCCCAGCGCACGCTCCTCAAGCGCGAAGTCCTCCCGGAGCACGTGGCCAACGCTGCGGCAGTGCTCACCAGCAACGAGCTGTCCCACACCACCGGCCTCCACATCCCCGTGGACGCCGGCGTCGCGGCAGCATTCCTCCGCTAGGACTGACGGTTGAACAACGGAACCACTGCGGGCACCGCTCCGGCACAAGCCGGGGCGGTGTCCTCGCCCAACGTGTTCGCCGCAGTCGACATCGGCGCCTCCTCCGGCCGTGTCATGCTGGGCCGCGTTTCCACCGCGTCCGGGGTGTCCCTCGAGACCATTCATCGTTTCCCCAATGGTGTTGTAAACCTCGACGGCGGCCTCCGCTGGGATTTCGACGCCCTGTTCGCTGAGGTACTCAAGGGCCTGGCAGCTGCCGCTGCCGTGGCGCGTGAGAACGGCGAGCGGATTGTCAGCATTGGCATTGACACGTGGGCGGTCGACTACGGCCTCGTGGACAAAGCCGGCGCGCTCACCGCGCAGCCGTATAGCTACCGGGACGAGCGCAGCCGCGCCACCGTAGAGCGGGTCCATGCGATCATTTCGCCGGAGAAGTTGTATGCCACTACCGGCTTGCAGTACTTGCAGTTCAACACGGTGTACCAGCTGGCAGCAGAGCCGAACCTGGACGGGGTGCAGGCACTCCTGATCCCGGACCTGATCGCCTTCCTCCTCACGGGTGAGCGCCGGACCGAAGCCACGAACGCTTCCACCACCGGGCTTTTCGACGCCGTTTCGGGCGCGTGGGCTACGGAATTCCTGGATGCTCTGGGACTGCCGAGGAACATTTTCCCGCCGCTCATCCAGCCCGGCGAAACCGTGGGCACGCTGCTGCCATCGGTAATCGGGCAAACGGGACTGCCCGTCGACACCACCGTTGTGGCTGTCGGTTCGCATGACACCGCTTCCGCCGTGGCCGCAGTACCCGCAGAGACTTTGGGTACAAACGGGCCAGCAGATTTTGCCTATATTTCGTCCGGGACCTGGTCCTTGGTGGGCGTGGAGTTGGACGCCCCGGTGCTCACCGAAGCGAGCCGCAAGGCCAACTTCACCAACGAACGCGGCGTGGACGGCACTATCCGCTACCTGCGCAATGTCGGTGGCCTGTGGTTGCTGAGTGAGTGCCAGCGCTCTTGGGCTGCCCAGGGATTCAGCCAGTCGCTGCCGGCCCTGCTCGACTCCGCTGCTGCGCTTCCTGCTGGCGGTCCGCAGATCAACGCCGACGACCCCGCCTTCACGGCGCCCGACAACATGCCGGACCGAATCCGCGCAGCCGTGCGCAACACAGGCGCGGTGCTCCCGGACCGGCCTGCCGCCGTCGTGCGTTGCATCATGGATAGCCTCGCGGCCGGATATGCGCGCACCTTGGCCGACGCCGAGCGGCTCACCGGCCGCAGCACCAGCGTGGTGCACATCGTGGGCGGTGGTTCGCAGAACCGGCTTCTGTGCCAACTCACGGCGGATGCCACCGGCAAGCCCGTGATCGCCGGCCCGGTTGAGGCAACCGCCCAAGGCAATGTCCTGGTCCAGGCACGCGCAGCCGGGGTGGTGGCGGGCGATCTGGCCGAGATGCGTGCGCTGGTGGTGGCGGGAACCGCACTGGAACGCTACGAGCCGACGACCGCCCTGCAGTCCATCCGTTCGTGACCCTGTTTGCACGGGAAAAGGCCGCGAAGCAACCGAGTGAGGTTGATTCGCGGCCATCCTGGCTTCAAAGGAAGTCAGGAAGCCACATGCTCCTCTGGAGTCTGGTACGTCACAGCGCCGGGTGAGGGTGCCGCGCTAAACTGATCGCATTATGATCCGCACAATGTTCAAGTCCAAGATCCACCGTGCAACGGTGACCCATGCTGACCTTCACTACGTCGGTTCGGTCACTGTCGACCTGGACCTCCTGGATGCGGCCGACATCCTTCCCGGTGAGCTGGTCTCCATTGTGGACGTCACCAACGGCGCCCGCTTGGAAACCTACACAATTGCGGGTGAGCGCGGTTCCGGCGTGATCGGGATCAACGGCGCGGCAGCCCACATGGTCCACGTTGGCGACACCGTCATCCTCATCACTTACGCGGAGATGACTACGGAAGAGGCACGGGCCTACGAGCCCCGGGTTGTCCACGTGGGCAAGGACAACAAGATCCTGCAGCTCGGCAACGACCCCGCCGAGGGCCACACCCCCGGGCTCATGCGCCCGCCCCACGCGCTCAGTAACGCAGCGCACCTCAGCTAAGGCTCCACAACAACGTTCGACGTCGGCACTCGGGTGAGTGCCGACGTCGAACGCGTTTCCCTGGTCCGCATGACGGAACTCTCGCGAGAAAGCGCTTACTCAGATCGCGTTTGTGGCTAAGCTGTCATTCGTGACCCAATCAGCCTTCGCCCGCACAGCCCCATGATCGGCGTCCTGTCCGGATTCTTCGTGGTGTGGGCCATCATCCTGGTGGGCATGTTTGTTGGACGGCGGAATATCCTGGGCGAGAACGCCCGGTCGGTGCTGAGCTCACTGACATTCTTCGTGGCCAGCCCTGCTTTGCTGTTCGAGACCCTGAGCAAAGCCAAACTTCAAGACGTTTTCGCTGCTCCCCTATTGGTCGCTGCCGTGGGCGCCGTAGTAACGGGCCTGCTGTTTTTCCTGATCGTGAAGTTCTGGCTCAAGCGCAGCTTGCCGGAATCCTTAATGTCATCCATGAGCGCCTCGCTAGCCAACTCCGCCAACCTCGGCATCCCTATTGCTGTGTTCGTCCTGGGCGACGCCAGCTATGTGGCGCCGCTGCTGATTTTCCAGTTGGCCTTCTTCACGCCGATGTACCTGATGGCCCTCGACGCCAGCACCAGCACGCACCGCACCACTTTTCTTCGGTTCATGGTGATGATCGTCAAGAACCCCATGATCGTGGGCTCGGCGCTGGGACTTCTGGTTGCGGGCACCGGCTTCCAGGTGCCAACGCTGATCATGGAGCCGATCCACCTCATTGGCGGTGCCGCGATTCCGGCCATGCTGATGTCCTTCGGCATGAGCCTGAACGGATCAAAACCACTGCAAAAAGCCGCGGGCCGCAGGTTGGATACCTTGCTGGCCAGCGGGTTCAAGCTGGTTGTCCACCCGTTGATCGCCTACCTGTTCGCGCGCTTCGCACTAGGCATGGATGGGCACGCGCTATTCGCCGTGGTGGTGACATCCGCCCTACCCACAGCCCAGAACGTGTTCGTGGCGGCGAACCGCTACCAAGCGGGAATCACCGTGGCCAAGGACACCGTGCTCATCACCACCATCGTGGCGGTGCCGGCCATGATCGCCGTGGCGCTGCTCCTCGCCTAACCGCACCACTTCCCCCAAGTAGGTCGCAGATCAGGCCGTTTAGCGACGTCAGAACGGCCTGATCTGCGACTTACTTGGGTTACTCCACGTCCGCGCTGGCCAAGTAGTAGTCCAGGAGCTGCGCGCAGCGAATGAAGCCCAGGTGCGAGTACGCCTGGGGATGGTTGCCCAAGTGCGTTTCCGTGCCGGGGTCATACTCCTCCGGAAGCAAGCCCGTGGGTCCGAACAACGCCACCAACTGATTGAACAGCTCCAGGGCATCATCCAAGCGGCCAACGGCAAGGTACGCCTCGATCAGCCAAGTGGTGCAGATGTGGAAGCCGCCCTCCAAACCAGGCAGCCCGTCGTCATACCTGTACCGGAAAACGGTGGGCCCCACCCGCAACTCGCGTTCAACGGCTGTGACAGTGTCCAGGAACCGCTGGTCCTGGACATCCAGCAAGCCGGAAAGTCCTATGTGAAGCACGGCGGCGTCCAGGTCAGGGCTGTCGTAAGCCACTGTGTAGGACATTGCAGACGAATCCCAGCCCTCGCGCAGGACTTCCTCGCGGATGGTTTCGGCAGTGGGAGCCCAATCAGCGTGGGGTGGGCGCCCGTGCAAAGCGGCAGCCCGGAGGGCCCTGTCCAGCGTGACCCAACACATTACTTTGGTGTACACGTGGTGCCTCGGGGGCCTGCGGGCTTCCCAAATCCCGTGGTCGGGCTCGTGCCAACGGGCAAGCACCGCATGTGCCATCTGTTCCATCAGGAACCAGTGTTCATCGGGCAGGAATCCACGCCGCTCGGCAAGATCGTGGATCAGCTCGGCAATGGGCCCGAACACGTCCAACTGCACCTGATGATCTGCCGCGTTGCCGATCCGGACGGGTCGCGAACCCGCGTAACCGGGCAGGCTTTCCACGATTGCCTCCGTGGAGAGCGGTGCCCCGGTCACCGAATAGAGGGGATGCAGCCACTCGGGCCCCGGAGCATTCTTGAGGATCCGGTCCAGCCAGGCCAGGAACCCATCGGCTTCCAGGGTGGAGCCCAACGACACCAGCGCATTCACGGTCATTGATCCGTCACGCAGCCAGCAATACCGGTAATCCCAGTTGCGGGTCCCGCCAATGCCCTCAGGCAGCGATGTGGTGGGCGCGGCCAGGACTGCCCCGGTGGGCTCGTGGACGAGGGACTTCAGCACCAGAGCGGAGCGGCGCACCAGGGAAGTTTTGATGGTGGGCAGCTGCAGTGCCTTAATCCACTCCCGGGAAGACTGCCCGACGCCGGCGCGACGGTTCGGCTCCCCCGCTGGATCCGCGGGCGGCGGCTCAGTGTCACCGCAGCGCAGGTTCAGCACCACAGGACCATGGGAGAGGGGAACTTCAGCGGTGGCAGTAGCGTACTTGCCGTCGCTGGTGATCAGGAAAGGAACCCCTGGTGCGGAAAGGATGATGGGATCCGAAGTACCCATGATGTGGACTTCGTCGCCCCGGATCTCCATGCTGAAAGGCGCGTTGGCGTAGTCCGGTCGGGGCGCAAACACCACGCGGGCAGTGCCCGTCCCGGAGAGGACGCGCACCAGGCTGGTGATGCCCTCAGGTGCCGGCTCCAAGTAGTCAACCACCGTGACATCAGCCCAGCGCGTCTCAACAATCATGGTGTTATCCACGTATCGCTGCGCCAGTACCTGCGATGCTTTCACCGGCTCGATGCTGAAGTGGCCAGCAGGCTCACCCCCGAGAATGTGGGCGAATATCGACCCGGAGTCCGGCAAGGGGTGGCTCATCCAACAGACCTTCGCGTCCGGGGTGAGCAACGCCGTGGAGCTTCCATTGCCAATCATCGAATGCCGTTCCAGCCCCACCGCATCCTCGCCGAACAGCCACGCCCGCCGCAGTTCGAACAGCAAAGCCAGCACGTGCGCAAAGGATTCCGGATCCGGAATGGTGTGGGCCGCCGTCGTATCCCCCGGTCCCACATGCAGGCCAAGGTCTGGTCCGCGGAGCGTGGCGATCGCTTTTTCGTCGCTCTCGGCATCGCCGGCATACAGCGCAGCACTTACCCCAAGCCGTGCCCGGAGCTGCTCCAGCGCCTGGCCTTTGGCTGGTTCCTCCACGGTCAAATCCAGCACCGTTCCATCGATGATGAAATACAGCCCGAACTCGATGGCGATCTTCTGCGAAACGAAGATCACCCGCTCCACTACCTCGGGCGTCGCCGGCCGGGTGTGCACGGCAACCCCAACGGGCTTTCGGACAATACTGATGCCCTTCTCGAAAGCAACGGCTTCGGTCAGCGCCGTGGCCACGTGTTGAAGCAACTGCTCCGTCGCGAGCGACAGTGTGTAGGCGTAGCCCATGTCGAACTCCATGCCATGGGAACCCACCAGATGGACCTCGGCCGGGAGCCGGGAAACTGCTGCCAGATCCCGCAGTGAGCGTCCGGAGATGATGGCCGTGTGCGTGTTGGGCAAAGCGGCGAGCGCGCGGAGCGCCACGGCGGCGCTATCCAGTGGCAGTGTTTCCGTTGACACGCCCTCAGCGGAGCAGAGCGTTCCGCCATAGTTGCACGCCACCAGCAGGCCGGGAACCCTGGCCAGTGCCCTGAGCTCCGCGAATAGCTGCGGCGTGATGCCGTTCTCCACGTCAGACTGGAGGACAGAGCGAAGGAGGCCAAGCGGGAGCGATTTCATGAGCAGCGCCGAGTCGGCTACTGCCTGGTTCAGGTGCGTAGGCATGGCGAATCCTTCCGAAGCGGATAGCTACAGTTTCCGCCCGGACGGTTTCGCTTGACTACCTAGTAGATTGCAATTAAGTAAAGCTTTTCCTTGGATTTATGCGGCGAGGTCCCGCACTCGCTTTTCCGGAGCGAGGCGGGACCTGATGCAACCACTAAGCTGCGAACGTGTCCGCCATGTCCAGGACCTCGTCCAGAATGGCCAGGCCCGTCCGGGCATCCTCAACGCTGATATTGCACGGCGGAACCACATGGATACGGTTGAAGTTGGCGAACGGGATGAGTCCACGTGACTTGCAGGCTGCCACGAGTTGGTTCATCTCGGGGCTGGAAGAACCGTACGGAGCCAAGGGTTCGCGGGTGGCACGGTCCTTGACCAGCTCGATGGCCCAGAAGACACCCCGGCCCCGCACTTCGCCCACGGACTGGTGACGTTCGGCGAATCCGGCGAGCGCCGGCCCGATCACGTCAGTGCCGAGGCTCGCTGCGTGCTGCACCATGCCTTCGCGTTCCATGGCATTGATGGTGGCTACGGCGGCCGCCGTAGCCAGCGGGTGGCCGGAGTAGGTCAGTCCGCCCGGGTATGCGCGGGTACCAAAGGTAGCTGCGATTTCCGGACTAATTGCTACGCCACCGAGGGGTACGTAGCCGGAGTTCACGCCCTTTGCGAAGGTGAGCAGGTCCGGAACAACGTCAAAATGCTCGACGGCGAACCACTTGCCTGTGCGTCCGAAGCCAGCCATGACTTCGTCGGCAATCAAGACAATGCCGTGCTTGGTGCACAGTTCCCGCACTCCCTGCATGTATCCGGCCGGAGGAACGTAGATGCCCGCCGTTCCGGGGATGCTCTCCAGCATTATCGCAGCGATGCCGGACGGACCTTCGAACTCGATGAGCTGTTCCAAGTGTTCCAGCGCCCGCTGGGATTCCTCTGCTTCGGTGGTGGAGTGGAACGCCGTGCGGTAGAGATATGGCGGGAAGAAGTGGATGGTGCCTGCAGACCCGTTGTCGCTGGCCCACCTGCGTGGGTCGCCGGTGATGTTGACCGCCAGATGCGTTCCGCCATGGTAGGAGCGGTAGGCCGAAAGGACCTTATGGCGGCCGGTGTGCAGCCTCGCCATACGGACGGCGTGTTCGTTGGCATCTGCCCCGCCGTTGGTGAAGAAGATCTTGTTCAACTCCCCCGGGGTTCGCTCAGCGATCAGCCGCGCGGCTTCGGATCGGGCATCGTTGACATAGCTGGGAGCAATCGTGCACAGCTTTGCTGCCTGTGCCGCGATCGCCGCCACAACGGCAGGGTGCTGGTGTCCGATGTTGGTGTTGACCAGCTGGGAGGAGAAGTCCAGGTACTTGTTGCCCTCACCGTCCCAGAGGTGTGATCCCTCTGCTGCGCTGACGACCATGGGATCCAGCGTGTCCTGAGCGGACCAGGAGTGGAAGACGTGCTTGCGGTCCAATTCGTAGGCGCGTTGGGCTGCGTCGCGGTCCGTTTGTGTTGGTTCAAGGGTGGCGGTCATGTTGGTTGTCCTGACGTCGTCGGCGCTTAGGAGTTTTGCGGGAAGCCGAGGTTGATTCCGCCGTGGCTGGGATCCAGCCAGCGGGTGGTGACGGCTTTGCCTCGGGTGAAGAATCCGACACCTTCAGAACCGTGGGCATGGGTGTCTCCGAACAAGGAGTTCTTCCACCCGCCAAATGAGTAGTAGGCCATAGGCACCGGGACGGGGACGTTGATGCCCACCATTCCCACCTCAACCTCGTTCTCGAAGCGGCGGGCTGCACCGCCGTCGTTGGTGAAAATTGCGGTGCCGTTGCCGTACGGGTTGGCATTGATGGTGGCGAGGGCGTCGTCGTAGCTGTCCACCCGGACCACCGAGAGCACGGGTCCGAAAATTTCGTCCTGGTAGATGGACATATCGGTGGTGACGTGGTCGAACAGGGTTGGGCCTACGAAGAAGCCGTCACCTTCAGCATCGGGCACAACGCCGCGACCGTCGACGACGAGGGTGGCACCTGCCGCTTCACCGGCGTCGACGTATCCCGAAACCTTGTCCCTGTGCTGGGACGTCACCAGGGGGCCCATGTCGCAGCCGCGCAGTCCGTCGCCGGTGCGCAGGCTGCGGGCCCGATCCGCGATTTTATCCACCAGCACATCGGCGATGTCGCCGACGGCCAGGAGCGCCGAGACAGCCATGCAGCGTTCGCCGGCGGAACCAAAGCCGGCGTTGATGGCGGCGTCGGCAGCGAGGTCAAGATCGGCGTCGGGAAGGACAATCATGTGGTTCTTAGCGCCGCCCAGCGCCTGGACCCGCTTGCCGTGGGCAGTAGCGGTCTCGTAGACGTACTTGGCGATCGGGGTGGAGCCCACGAAGGATACGGCCTTGACGTCCGGGTGCGTCAGCAGGGTATCAACCGCCACCTTGTCACCGTGAAGGACGTTGAAGACGCCGTCGGGCAGGCCGGCTTCCTTCCAGAGCTCGGCAACCCAATTGACGGCCGTGGGATCCTTCTCACTTGGCTTGATGATGACGGTATTGCCTGCCGCGATCGCAATCGGGAAGAACCACATGGGAACCATTGCCGGGAAATTGAACGGGCTGATGATCGCCACAGGGCCCAGTGCCTGCCGGATGGAGTGGATGTCCACCTTGGTAGAGGCGTTCTCCGTATAGCTGCCCTTGAGCAGGTGCGGAATACCGCAAGCGAACTCCACTACTTCCTGTCCACGGGATACCTCGCCCAAGGCATCATCCAAGACCTTGCCGTGCTCGGAAGTGATGATCGCGGCGAGCTCGTCCTTGCGGGAGTTGAGGAGCTCACGGAAAGCGAATAGGACCTGGGTGCGGCGCGCCAGTGAAGTATCGCGCCATGCCGGGAACGCAGCTTTCGCGGAGGCGACGGCGGCATTGCCGTCCTCGACGCTGGCCAAAGCAACCTGCCCGGTCACCTTCCCGGTGGCCGGGTTCGTGACGGGAGCTGTGCGCTCGCCGGCGGGGACGTAGCTGCCGTTGATCCAGTGCTCGATGGTGTTCAAGAGTTCTCCTTGGTGCGGGTGGTTTCGAAGGTTGGAATCAGTCTGTCCGCCGTCGAGTCCGCACAGAAGGCCCTACGTGTAAAGGAATATTCGTCAAGCCTTACACTGTGTAAATGCTGCCTACCGTTAGCCATATCCTTCAGCTTCCTGTGCTGCGAGCCGCCGCCCCCAAGGTGCTCGGCGGCACGACAGGACTGGACGCGCCGGTTCGCTGGGTGCACGTCAGCGAGATCCTCGACGTCGGCAACCTGCTGTCGGGCGGGGAACTGGTTCTGACCACGGGCCTTGAGCTTGAGAAATCTCCGGAAGAATCGGCGTCGTTCATCCGCTCATTGGAGGCGGCAGGAGCCGCAGGATTGATCGTGGAGCTCGTCGGGCAGCGTCAACGCAGCCGAACGGCCTTGGAGAAAGCCGCCCGCACAGCAACATTGCCGGTAGTCGTTGTGGAACATCGGATGCGGTTCGTCCAGGTCACGGAGATCGTCCACAGGATGATCGTGGCCGAACAACTGGAGCGCGTCGAACGCGCGCGGGACGTGCATGAAGCATTCACCGTCCTCAGCTTGGAAAGCGCCGACACCCAACGCGTCGTGGAGCAAGCGGCCTCCATGATTGGGGCTTCAGTGGTGCTGGAGGACCTTTCACACCTGGTGCTTGCCTATGCGGGCCAGCACGTCTCCACCACGGATCTTCTGGACGACTGGGAGCGACGATCCAGGACCACGCCCTTCCCGGCACACACCGCACGGTCCGGACCAGAGCAATGGCTGCAGGCAGCAGTCGGGGTTCGGCAACAGGTCTGGGGCAGGCTGGTGGTCCCTACACCTTCCGCAGCTTTCGACGCCGATGAGGATATGGCGATCATGGTTCTTGAGCGGGCGGCCCAGACTCTGGCGATCAACCGCTTGGCCGACCGCGATCAACGCGAGCTCAGCCATCATGCACAGGCCGGGCTGTTGAACGCGCTCCGCCAGCCCCGTGGACTCAGCGAAGCCGAGGCACTGGCACGCGCGGGTTCCTTGGGCCTGAAACGCGCGCCTTACTACGTCCCGCTGGTTTTCAGGACCGCCCTCCAGGCTTGGGGTTCCCCGGTCCTGCCCGCGGACCCCTTCGCCGGGCAGCAGGACGAACGCGAACTTCTCGAGCGGCTGGCCAAGGCATTGAAGTCCAGCGCCGGCACAGCCTTGGCGGCAAGCATCCAATCCGGCTCGGTGGGGATGATCCTCGCCCTCCCCGCCCGCCAGCAAGAGGAGGCGACCCTGCAAATCCTGGCCGAGGCTGCCGCAGGACCTACGGTTGAAGCCAGCTCTGCGGTGCCCCCTGCCTGGATCATCGGGATAGGCCGCATGAAGGGAACGTTGCTGGAAGCCGCAGCGGGCATCGACGAAGCCGCCCATGTGGCCGAGAGCGCCGCCACGCTCCGTGAAGCGGGCAAGCCCTATTACCGAGCCACGGATGTGCGCCTTCGCGGACTCCTGTCCCTCCTGCGCAAGGATCCCCGCGTCCAACAATTCGTGGAGTCGGAGTTGTCTGCCGTTCTCCAAGCGGAAGCCGAGGGCAAAGGCGAATACCTGGAACTGCTGGGGCTTTACCTCGGGTCCGGTGGCAACAAAGCAGCCATGGCACGCAGCGGATACCTCAGCCGCCCCACCCTTTATGCCCGGCTCGCCAAACTGGAGGAACTGCTGGCCGTGGACCTGGACGACGCCGAGTCGCGCACCTCACTGCATGTGGCGCTTCTGGCGCACCTCATCCGGGGACAGTAACCAAGCGCCATTGGTGCGACCATGGACGGATGGCCAAACCCTTCACCCTCACGCAGCTGCGATACTTCGCCGTGGTGGCGGAACTCGAGAACATGACGGCGGCGGCCCAGCGGCTCATGGTGACACAGTCCGCGCTATCAGCGGCGATGGCACAGTTGGAAACGAGCCTGGCCACGCAACTGTTCGTTCGCCATAAGTCCCGGGGCCTTCGACTGACACAGAGCGGCCGACAATTCGCCAAAGACATCAAGTCCTTCCTTGAGCAGGCAGATTCGCTGTATGAATCCGCGCGAGGCCTGTCCACCACGCTGGTTGGCGAGCTGAAAGTTGGCGTCTTCGCCCCGCTGGCGCCTTTCCGCCTTCCTGCCATTCTGCAGACGTTCGAAACCCGGCATCCCGGCGTCGAGGTTTCCATCCTGGAAGCGGATCTGGCTACCTTGCAAGACGCGCTGATGGACGGCCGTTGCGACGTTGCCCTCACCTACGGCCTGGGCCTTGGCAAGGGTTTCGCGTACAAAGTGGTGGAGCGGGTCCCGCCACACATCCTGGTCCACGAGGGGCACCCGGCCGCGGCACGCCCGGAACGTGAAATCTCCCTGAGGGAGCTCGACGGCGAGCCCTCCGTGGTGTTGGACCTTCCGCACAGCCGGGAGTACTACGAGCAGCTGTATGCCATGGCCGGGGTAGTCCAGAACGTGCGGCACCGATTCGCGGGTTATGAGACGGTACGCTCATTCGTAGCCAAGGGCCACGGCTATGCCATCCTCAACCAGCGACTGCACAGTGACGTCACCTACTCAGGTGGAAAGGTGGTCCCCCTGGCATTGACGGATGCCTTCCCGCCGATCGAGGTGATGTTGGTGCGCCCGGAAGGAGTCCAGGCCACCCAGCGGGTGCTGGCCTTCGAAGACACCTGCCTGAAGTTGTACGGCGCCGTCCGGAACTAGATCTGCACAACCCAAGAGCTATCGAAGAAGTCGATCGCAGAATCAAAAACAATCAATTGGACAGATGTGATGTGCGTCACCGAAGGTTGAAGCAGTCCAGCATCTGCATCCCCGGCAAGGGCCTCAGAGTCCCTGCTATTGCAGTAAAGTCCCCACAGCCGGACCTCCGTTTGCCATCTTGATCAGAGGAGATTCGATGGTACAGAACAGCGTTGAAAGTGTCCGCGTGGTTTCGGCCCGCGGTCCCATCCGCAACAACCATGCAATATTCGCCGAAATCATTTCCCAGAGCCGAAACACCGAATCGGCAGCAGGAAATCTGAGCAACCTAGCGTGGCAGTCATGACCCTCAATAAGCTTGCCGAGCAAGAATCGACCCCCTCAACGCCCGCCACCAGCGGCAGTGTCCAGCACCAGCACAAGTCCACAACCATGCAGAAGCGTGTCCTGGCTGGCGGCAGCGTAGGCCAGTTCATCGAGTTCTACGACTTCACCCTCTACGGCCTCACGGCCGTGGTGTTCTCTCAACTCTTCTTCCCGGGCAGCAACCCGCTGACAGCAATGCTCGCCACGTTCGCCACGTTCGGCGTAGCTTTCGTGGTCCGTCCCCTCGGCGGGCTGTTCTTCGGCGCACTGGGCGATCGGATCGGTCGGCGCCGGGTCCTCACCATCACCCTCATCGCGATCGGCGGAGCCACGGCCCTCATGGGGCTGCTCCCCACATACGCCCAAATCGGAGCTTGGGCACCGGCCCTCCTGGTTCTCTGCCGGCTGATCCAAGGATTCTCCGCGGGTGGCGAATCCGTTGGTGCACCGTCCTTCGTGTTCGAACATGCGCCCGTCAGCAAACGTGGCTTCTGGCTCAACATCACCATCGCAGCAACGGCGCTGCCATCGGTGGTGGCGGGCTCAATGATCCTGATCCTCAGCCAATCCATGCCCAATTCGGCATTCATGGAATGGGGCTGGCGCTTGCCGTTCCTGCTCGCCCTCCCCCTTGCCTTGTTCGGAGTGTGGATCCGTAGCCGCACCGAAGAAAGCGATGTCTTCAAGAAGGCACAGGACGGGCAGACCAAGGAATTCAGCCCCATCCGCGAGGCCTTCCGCGAAAACAAGCTCCGCATGTTGCAGGTCGTCTTCGTGATGGGCCTGACAGCAATGGGCTTTTACTTTCTCTCCGCCTACTTCGTCTCCTATGTCCAGACGACAGGAAAACTAAGCCGCGAGCAGTCATTGATGGTCAACGCCGCGGCACTGGCACTCTATGCCGTACTCCTGCCGATCGGCGGGCGACTCGGGGATCGTTTCGGCCGCAAGCCAATGTTGATCGCCGGTTCCGCTGCCCTGGCTTTGCTGTCCATCCCGAGCTTCATGCTCGTGACCAGCGGCAGCCTGCCCCTTGCACTGCTCGGCCAATCAATCTTCGTGGTGGCACTCTGCATCTACGGGGGCGGGTGTTACACGTTCTTCGTCGAAATCTTCACCACCAAAACACGCTTCACCTCGGCAGCTGTTAGTTACAACGGCGCCTACGCGATCTTCGGCGGCACCGCTCCACTGATCGGCACTGCACTGGTAGGCGCTACCGGGGTACCGCATGCGCCAGGCCTCTACATGGCGGCAGCTGCCGCCGTCGTGCTTCTCCTGATCCTCTTCACCAAGGTGCCTGAGACCCGCGGCCGCATGGGCTAAGACCCACCGCACCCATTGCCCTTCCAAGCACTCTAAGGACCTCCATGACCTCCTCAGCTTTTCTTCAGGACTTCCACCATGTGGCCACCATCGGTGCCACAGCCAACAACGGCGTCGACCGCCAAGCCGCAACGCCTGATGACGCAAAGACCCGCGCCTGGTTTGGGCAGTGGATTCACGACGCCGGATGGCAGCTTCAGGTGGATGGCATCGGCAATATGTTCGGGCTGCTTGAGTGGACGCCCGGAGCGCCCTTCATCCTGATCGGTTCCCATCTGGACAGTCAGCCGTTGGGTGGCCGATTCGACGGCGCCTACGGTGTGATTGCCGCCCTGCACGCGGCCCGGGCCATTGACCTCGACGTCAGGGCGGCCGGAACTGCGCCCCGCTTCAACCTGGCCGTTGTCAACTGGTTCAATGAGGAAGGTGGCAGGTTCGCCCCTTCCGTCATGGGAAGTTCTGTTTTCACGGGGCTGTTTGACCGCGAACAGATGTTGTCCGTCAAAGACCTCCAGGGCGTCTCAGTCCGCGAGGCTCTGGAAGGCATTGGTTACCTCGGTACGGACGCCGGACCGAAAGCCGCGGGCTACGCGGAAATCCATATAGAGCAGGGCCGCATCCTGGAACGGGAAGGAATCAGCATCGGTTTGGTGGACAGCAGCTGGTACACGCAGAAGCTGGACATTGAAGTGCTGGGCGAACAGTCCCACACTGGTGCCACCGCCATGGCAGACCGGCACGATGCCCTGGTGGCGGCATCAAAAATCATCCTGATGGTTCACGAGGTCACCAAAGACTTCGACGAGGAAGCATTGGTCTCCTCCGTAGGCCAGCTGACGCTGGAGCCCAATTCGCCCATCGTCGTCGCCCGGCGTGTGCACCTGGTGGCGGATTTGAGGTCCGGCGACCCCGGGATCGTCAATGCGGCCCGAGCCAGGTTGCTGGCCGACATCGGGAAACTGGCCGCTGAACATGACATCAAGGTCAACGTCAAAGACTTCGATATCCGCCCCATCCGGCGTTTCCCGGAAGCCGGGCTGGAACTATCAGCCAAGGTCGCGGCCAACCTTGGGCTGTCTTCCCGCCGTATCCAGACCATGGCCGGGCACGATTCCGTAGCCATGAACACGGCCGTTCCTTCTGTGATGTTGTTTGTCCCGAGCGTGGACGGCGTATCCCACTGCGAGCGCGAATTCACCAGCGACGAGGATATGGTGACGGGCGTGCAGATGCTGACGGGTGTTGCCCGGGAGCTGGTGCAGGGAGAGCTGGCATGACCGCGCTGCATTACCTCGACGCCAGTACGGCCCTGGGTTTGTTCCGGCGCCGTGAGCTTTCTCCGGTGGAACTATTGCAAGGGGTGATCGACCGCATCGGGGAGGTAAATGGCGGCGTCAATGCGCTGACGGAGACACTCTTTGAGGAGGCCCTGCCGGCGGCACGAAAGGCAGCCACCCGCTATGCCCGCGGCCGGGACCTAACTCCCCTGCTGGGATTACCGGTGGCCGCGAAGGAAAAGCACGGGCTCCAAGGCCGCACACTCTCCCAGGGGCTAGTGGCGCGGAAGGACACCATTGCAGCGGCGGACCATCCTGTGATTGACAGGATTCGACGGGCCGGCGGGATCATCCATGCGCGAACCACCACACCGGAATTGAGCTGTGCCACTATCACGCACAGCCCGCTCTGGGGCGTCACCCGGAACCCGTGGAACCAGCAGTTCTCCCCCGGTGGGTCATCGGGGGGCTCCGGTGCGGCATTGGCTGCGGGGTTCGCACCCCTGGCTACGGCGTCTGACATCGCTGGATCAACCCGGTTACCGGCGTCGTTCACTGGAACAGTTGGCTACAAGGCGCCCTACGGAAGGATTCCAGGGTTAGCCCCGTTGTCAGCGGACCACTACCGGGGTGATGGGCCCATGGCACGTACCGTGGCAGACACGGCATTGCTGGCGAACATCATGTCCGGGCGGCACCCCGGTGATCACACCACAGTGGCCGACGCTGCGTCGATAACTCCGGATCCGGCATCGGTGGCCGGCTTACGGATCGCCCTTTGCCTACGTTTGGGCAATTACGCGGTAGCTCCCGACGTCGAGGCCAACACCCGTCGAGTGGCGGAAGCACTGACGGCGGCGGGGGCCGTGGTGGAGGAGATCGTCCTCCCCTGGACCGTCGAGCAGATCAGCAGAACCATGTTTACCCACTTCGGGTATCTGCTGGGCCCAGCCATGGAGGACGAAACGGCCGGTAGCGAACCCCAGCTTGCCGCCTACACCAAGCGCTTCATGGCTGACGCCCGAGCGGCAGCCGAGGCTAACCGATATGTAGACGGGCTGCGGGCCGAAACCCTCCTGCAGGCGCAGCTGGCAGAGGCCATGACCGGGTTCAACGCGCTGCTGTGTCCGGCATCGGCTATTCCAGCTTTGGACGCCGACGCCGACTATCTCAACGGAATCGACGCCAATGGCCAACATCTCAGCCATTACTGGCAGGCACATATGACCGCGCCGTTCAACATTGCCAACCGCTGCCCGGTCCTGGCCGTTCCCAGTGGGATGGCAGACTGCGGCATCCCCACAGGGGTGCAGATCGTGGGCCATCCGTTCGACGACGCGACCGTATTCCACATCGGTGCAGCCGTGGAATCCGCGCTTCCGTGGGCTGATCGCCACCCCATGGCACCCGAACTGGCAGGGCGTTTGGGGTGACGGAGCCTAGGCCCTACGCGCGGACAAGCCCCGCAACCTCGGCCACGAGTTCCACCGACCGGAGGCGCTCTTCGGTGCCGATGCTCTGGTGCGCCACGATCAGTTCATCGGCATCAGCGAACGCCGCGAACTCGTCGAGGTAATCGCGCACCACATCCTTGGTGCCCACGGCGGAGAACTTCATCATCTGGGCAATGTGCTGGCCCTGCGGGGAGTCGAGCACCATGTCTGCTTCGTCGTCGGTGAACTCGCGCCCGCCGCCGAAGAACAGTGAAACGCGGGCCCGCTTCACGGCGAGGTGGATCGCCTGTGCTTCGGAGTTGGAGTCCGCGGCCGTAACGTTCACGCCGGCGATCACGTGCGGCTCGGCCAGCTGGTCCGAGGGCTGGAATTCGCGGCGATAAACAGCTACGGCATCCTGAAGCGCGGCCGGGGCAAAGTGTGAAGCGAAAGCGTACGGAAGGCCAAGTTGGGCGGCCAGCTGGGCACCGAACAGCGAGGACCCCAGGATGTACAGCGGCACGTTGGTGCCCTTGCCCGGCGTCGCTTCAACACCTTGGATGCGGGTAGGGCCAGTGAGGTAGCCCTGCAGTTCCAGCACATCCTGCGGGAACCTGTCCGAGGACGTGTGGTCGCGGCGCAGCGCGCGCATGGTGTTCTGGTCACTCCCGGGTGCACGGCCGAGGCCGAGGTCGATCCGCCCCGGGTGCAGCGTCTCCAACGTGCCGAACTGCTCAGCGATGGTCAGGGGCGAGTGGTTGGGCAGCATGACGCCACCGGCACCCAGGCGGATGGTGTTGGTGTGGGCGGCGACGTGGGCGATCAGCACGCTGGTAGCGGAGGAAGCAATGGCGGACATGTTGTGGTGCTCGGCGTACCAAACCCGGCGATAGCCCAGCTCTTCGGCCTTCTGCGCCATGGCGACGCTGCCTGCGAGGCTTTCCGCCGCCGTCTGGCCCTTCCCGATGGTTGCCAGGTCGAGGATGGAAAGAGGAACAGTCACAGGAAAAGCCTTTCGATACGTTTTTGTGCCCGCACCGTTGATTGCCGGGCACTCTAGCGACAACGACGACGACACCTGGCTTATTTCTGTGAGTTGCGTCGCGCGCTTTTTCCCCAAGGTTTAGCGACAGTTTTGTGACACCGTTCGACGCCCGATTAACCGCCGTGAACCCCTGTATCCCAGCGTTTCAGATCGCTTTGACCCCTCCTGATAGCTGCCGGATAGTTGCAGCCACAAGTACGCATCAGCCTTCCCGATTCGGGCAAACCAAGGAGAAATAATGGCACGCTTTGCTCTCAAGACCGGCGTCACCGCGGCGCTGGCCGCTACGGCGTTACTGGGGCTGGCGGCCTGCTCCGATCCCGGGGCGACGGCCGCAACAGGGGCGACCGCCCCGGCGTCGAGCGCTTCATCCAATGCCACCAAAGAGTTCAACCTGACCCCGCAGCAGGATCGCATCAAGGTCACGGTGGACTCCGCCGCGGCCGCACTGGTTCCCGACGCCATCAAAGCGGACGGCAAGCTGACCGTTGTGACCACCGGCGGCACTCCCCCGCTGAGCACCTTCGCCACGGATAACAAGACGCTCATTGGCAGTGAAGTGGACATTGCCTACGCAGTGGGTGAGAGCCTGGGCCTCCAAGTGGAAGTGCTGCCGGTGGCGTGGGCGGACTGGCCGCTTGGCGTCGAATCCGGCAAGTACGAGGCCGTCCTCTCCAACGTCACCGTGACCGAGGCGCGTAAGGAGAAGTTCGACTTCGCCACGTACCGCAATGACCTCCTGGGCTTCTATGCCAAGACCGACTCGGACATCGCAACCATCAAGGAAGCCAAGGACGTGGCCGGCAAGCGCATCATCGTCGGCTCGGGCACCAACCAGGAAGCCATCCTGGTGCGCTGGGACGAGGAGAACAAGAAGAACGGCTTGAAGCCGGTTGAGTTCCAGTATTACGACGACGACTCCGCGTCCCAGCTCGCCCTCCAGTCAGGCCGCGCGGACTTGACGTTCGGACCCAATGCGTCCGCAGCGTACAAGGCTGCGAAAGATGGAAAGACCAAGGAAGTGGGCACGCTCGAAGGCGGCTGGCCGCTGAAGGCCGAAATTGCCTTCACCACCCAAAAGGGCAACGGACTCGCCGTCGCCGCCCAGGCTGCACTCAACACCCTCATCAAGGATGGAAGCTACGCCAGGATCCTGGACCGCTGGGGACTTTCCTCCGAGGCCATTCCGTCGTCCGAATTGAACCCGGCAGGCCTGCCCAAGAAGTAAGCTCGCTGACCCAACTGAGTAACAGCACATGTCGCAATGAACGCTCAATGGAGCGTTTGCTGTCACTCAGTTGGGTGCGGTTAGAAGTGGGCGGGGTCCGTGTTGGCGCCGCAAAGAATGACAGCAACGGTTTCGCCTGCTCGTGGGGTGTAGGCGCCGGACAGCAGCGCGGCGTAGGCTGCGGCTGCGCCGTGCTCCACCACGATGCGATGCTTCTCCCACAAGGCACGGCGGGCTTGGACAATGTCCTCGTCCGTGACCAGCAGGCTTTGGACACCCGTACGCCGGGCAACTCCGAAGCCGATCTCTCCGATCCGCCGGGCTCCGAGGGAGTCCGCGGCAATCCCGGAGACCGCCACATCCACCGGTTCGCCCTTGGCCAACGCGGTGTGCAAGGTTGGGACAGTTTCAGGTTCGACGCCCACCACGTGCGCCCTTCCTTCGACGGCCGCAGCGATGCCGCCCATCAGCCCACCACCGCCCACAGCAACCAGGATCGTGTCGACGTCGGGCAGTTCGTCCAGGAGCTCAAGCCCAACGCCACCTGCGCCGGCCACGATCTCGGGCTGATCATAGGCATGGCAGTAGACGGCCCCCTTTTCTTCAGCGAAGCGGATCGCAGCGGCATAGGCCTCCGCGTACTCTGCGCCGCCTTGAACTACCTTCGCACCACTTGCGTAGAGCTTGTGGACCTTGTTTGCCGGGGCCGATTCTGGAACGAAAACTGTTGCAGGGACTCCCAGCTTGGCTGCGGCGTAAGCGTTGGCCAGGCCAGCGTTGCCACCTGAAGCGACCACGATGCCCACCTCCGGATTGAGCTCCCCGCTTTCCTTCGCCGTGAGCAGGCGATTGAAAGCACCACGGGCCTTGAAGGAGCCGGTGTGCTGCATGTACTCGCACTTGAACCACAGGTGGTACGGCTCCTGGTTGCCACTCTCGGCGAGCGGCGTGTGGCGAACCCAGCCGGCTGTCCGGGAGTACGCTGCTTCTACTTCTTCGCGTGTGACCATCGTGGCTGCACCTTTCGTCGGTTTCATCCTATGGTTTTCGTGGGCGGCCTCGAACTGGTCGGCATAGGCTTGATGGCATGTCCGCTGACTTTGTCCTCCGCCCCTCCGTAGCTACCGACGCCGCGTGGATTGCCGAACTTCGTGCTGTAGTGATGCGAGCCGACCTTGAGCGGTTACAGCGTTTCGATCCTGTGCGGGTCCGCGAGCGCTTCTTGAACGGATTCCAGCCCGAGCACACGTACATCATTCATTCGGACGGCGTAGACGCCGGCGTGATTGCTGTCCGCCCCGAGCCGGATAGCCGGTGGATTGAACACTTCTATGTTGCTCCGGCACATCAGGGCAAAGGGTTGGGCAGTGCAGTGCTCCGCCACGTTATGTCTGCATCCGTGGACGAACGCCCGTTCCGTCTGGACGTGTTGCAGGGAAGCGCGGCCCGTCGCCTCTACGAGCGTCACGGCTTCGTGCTGGAATCCGAGGACCCCATCGATGTGTTCATGGTGGCCCCGTCAACCCCCTGACTCCACGGACGGAAGTGCGGTAACCTCAGCACACCACGCGGCAACGACGCGATACTTTCCGGGGGGAAAAATGGGGATCTTTCGATCGCGCTCGTTGAGGCGCTCTGTCACGACCGTAATGGCAATGGGACTTTTGGGTTCCGTGCTGGGGGCGGGGGTGCTGGGGGTGGGGCCAGCCTCTGCAGCGTCCCAGCCGACACCGATTATCGACGGCGTTCCTTACGTCGGTTCTGAGATGAGACGACAGTACAACTATGACTATTGGGGGTGCAGGAACCCGGACGGCTCCGGCGATGCGATCACCTTGGAATGGTTGCGCGACGGCGAACCACTTCCTGCCGAGCGTCAGGGTGAAACCTTGCGGGTCCTCCCCGAGGATCAAGGCAGCCGCATCTCCCTGAGGGTCTACCCGCTAACCCCCGGCGAACCAGGCTGCCCCACCGGGACACAGCTGAGCGCCGAGACCAAACCCATCAAAGCCTCCAGTCGCGCCATGGGCTGGACAGGCCGGGGCAACTTCGAACCCCTCGCCCGCACGCATGATGGCAGGCTCATCCTGTACCCGAGGACGTACGTCTATAACGAAGGCCGGTGCGAGGGCCCTTGCCCGGCCTATATCGGTTCGTGGGATGAACCCCGGCAAGTCGGGGCCGGCTGGAACATGTTCAACATCGTCTTCTCTCCCGGAGATTTTGATGGCGACGGATTCAATGACCTCCTGGCGAGGAACGCGTCCGGCCAGTTGTTCCTTTACCGCGGAGACGGCGACGGCGGTTGGCTTCCTACCCGCCAAGTAGGTGCCGGGTGGAACATCTTCGATTCCATCGTGGGCCCTGGGGATTTCAACGGCGACGGCACCAACGACGTCCTGGCACGAAACGCGGGCGGCGATCTGTTCCTGTACCCGGGCAATGGAAACGGCGGCTGGCTCGCGCCAACCAAGGTGGGTTGGGGCTGGCAGGTCATGAACAAGATCATCCCCGGCGGCGATATGAACGGCGACGGCACCGTGGAGGTCTTCGGCCGCGATCACAGTGGTGGCCTGCAGCTGTACTCCGCCGACGGTCAAGGCGGCTGGGGCGCCCAGGCGTACATGGGTGGCGGCTGGAATGACTTCCTGGATGTGGCGGGCCTAGGTAGTGCCGCCCATCAGAAATACAACAATCTTGCTGCCATCGATCGAGATGGTGATCTTGTCCTGTACTCAACGGGCGCCGCGACCACAAGCCTTTATGGTCCGTACGGACCCATCGGCACCGGCTGGAACGTATTCAGGGAACTCCTCTAGCGCCCTTGGGCCGCTAAAGCGCCTGCCCCCACACCGTCAGCTGGAGGCTGACCGCTCCGCGCGAAACGTCGACGACGGCGGCACTCGAGCCGCCGCCGTCGGGCTCTGTCCCGCGTAGGCCCGGATGCAAGCCGAGCCGACGCAGAAAGTTCTTCAGCAGGCGTTCTGCCCTCATCAGACGTGCACCGAATCTTCGGACCGCACCGGCGTCTCCAGTCCCAGGTTTTCGCGGAGCGTAGTGCCCCTGTATTCCGTAGGGTAAACGCCGCGTTCCTGGAGCTCGGGCACCAGGTGGTTCACGATGTCGTCCAAACCTGTGGGGATGAGCCATGGCGAGATGTTGAATCCATCCACGGCGCCCACGCGGGCGTATTCGGCGAGGTGGTCGGCCACCGCCGTGTACGAACCGGTAAAAGTGGCGTCGATGCGTGCCGTCTTGGAGGTGACGAACTGGCGGATGGAGAGGCCCTTGTCCTTGGCCTCGGCCCTCCACTGATCGGCAAGCTGGCGGGCCTTGGCACCATGGAAGCCGCTGCCGCGGGTTTCGGAAGTTTCCTCCACCACGGGATCGATCTCCGGAAGAGGGCCGTCGGGATCGTAGGACGAGAGTTCGCGGCCCCAGAACTGTTCCAAATAAGCAATGGCCTGTTGCGGGCCGATCTGCAGGCTCCGCACCCAAGCTTTCTTCTCCTGGGCTTCCTGGTCCGTGGCGGCAAGGATGAACTCACTGGCAGGCATGATCTGCACGGAGTTGGCACTGCGGCCGGCTGCGACGGAGCGTGCAACGATGTCGCGGCGGAACTCTACAGCGTCGTCGAATTTGGGGTGGGCGGAGAAGATCACATCTGCTTGGCGGGCTGCGAAGTCGCGCCCGTCCGGGGAATCGCCGGCTTGGAAGAGCACGGGGCGGTACTGGGCGCTACGTGGCAGGCGCGGAGTGACGTCAACGGTGTAGTGCTGGCCTTCGTGAAGTACTCGTCGCGCAGGTCCGGTGGGGGTTTCCCACGAGTCCCAAATACGCTTGGCGGTTTCCACGAACGCTTCGGCGTGCTTGTACCGGTCAGCATGGTCCAGGTATCCGCCACGGCGGAAGTTGGCACCGGTCCAGGCGTTGTCTGTGGTGACGATGTTCCATGCGGCCCGGCCACCGGAGATCAGGTCCAGGGAAGACAAGCGATGCGCGAGGTCCGCGGGGTCGTTGTACGTGGTGTTCTGCGTAGCCACCAAGCCGATGTTCCTGGTGACTGCTGCCAATGCGGCAAGCATGGTCTGCGCGTCGGGCCGGCCCACGACATCGAGCGCATGGGGACGTCCTAGATGTTCGCGGAGGCGGAGCCCTTCACCCAGGAAGAACGCTGCGAACTTGCCCCGTTCCGCGGTCTGGGCGATGTGGCGGAACGATTCGAAGTCCGTCTGCGAGCCTGCTTGGGGTGCTTTCCAGATGGTGCCGGAGTTGACCCCTTGGAAGAAGATCCCGAACTGGATCCTGCCGCTTGGCTGGAAAATGTGGCGTGTCATGGTGTTCCCCTACTTTCCGGCGGCAACAGTAGCCGCGGCAGTGGTCGAATAGCGGTTCTCCGCCGGAGCAAGACCCAGCACGTTACGGAACGTGCCGTCTTGGATGGGAGGTTGCAGGGCACCGCGGCGTCGCAGCTCGGGAAGGACGAGCCGTGAAAGTTCTTCCAGGTCCACTTCCAGGACAGCCGGGTGGAGTCGAACACCGTCGGCTTCCTGGAGGAGCGAATCGAGGAGATCGGCGAGGCCGGCAGCCGAACCGACAAAACGCGCTTGTCCGGTCTCCTCTGCGGCTCCGGAACGCGAGTCCGCAGCCTGCCCGCGCGCGTCCAGTACGACGTCGAGCTCTGCAACAATCGCTACCGAAGCACCAAGCCGGGCCCGCACGTCGCGGATCTCGGCAGTGAGCAGCTCCGGCGTCGGCGCCGTCACCAGCACGGCGTCCGCAGACTCCACCGGCACCAAACCCTCCCCCACCAGCGATGCCGCGGCCAACACGGGCAGCTGACCCTGCAGCGGCCGGGGAATGATGGAAGGGCCCTTCACCGAATAGGCCGGTCCTGCAAAGTCCGCGGGAGTTTCGAAGTCCGCATAGTGCAGCTTGTCGACGTCGATATACCGCCCGGTGGGAACATCGCGGATCACGGCGTCGTCCTCCCAGGAGTCCCACAACCTCCGGCTAACCTCGATGGACGCCGCTGCTTCCTGTGCCAGCGCCTCGCCCTGGACAAAAGAGCGTCCGACGGCGGCAGCAGCCTCGGGTGACTCCGCCGCGGTCGCGATCCACCCGGCCCGGCCGCGCGACACGTAGTCCAGGCTCGCGAGCTGCGTGGAGACGTGGAAAGGCTCCGTATAGACGGTATCCACCTCGGGGACCACGGCGATGGTCCGGGTCACTGGTCCGGCGAAAGCCGCACGCTGCAGGGCGTTGACCCTTCCGGCCTCCGGCGTGTCCTTGAAAGTTGCCACATGGAAACCGGCCGACTCGGCCGCGAGGACGGCGGCGGCAAGGTTCCCATACCCCGCGTCGTCGAGTTCAATGGCAAGGAATCCGGCCTTGCGTTCTTCGAAGGTGCTCACTGCTGGTCCTGACGTTCGTAGGGAATCTTCTCGCCCGCCTCGATGGCCACCGGAAGCCGGTTTTCGGCGGGTGGCAAAGGGCAGGTGGCAAGGTCGGTGTAGGCACACGGGAGGTTGACGGCCCGGTTGAAGTCGAGTTGCACGGAGCCATCGGCGGCCGGGACCACGGAGAGCGAACGGTTGGCCGCGTAGGTGGTTTTGCCGGAGGTCTGATCCGTGAACAGCACGGACAACGAACCCGGCTCATGGCCGTTGACCGCCGTCAGCGCCAGTTCCTCACCGGCCAGCTTGAAGCGAATCTCACCGGGCGCTTCGTAGACGTGGTGGATGCCTTCGACGGCGGCGCCCACCGTGGTGGGGCGCGGAGCCTCGAACGGGACGAACGTACCGGCTACGGCAAACGCGGCATTGGGCGTATAGGCGGGTGTGCCCTGGTATTCCTTCAAGAGAGCGTTGGACGGGTTCCGTGGCCGCACGATGTACTCGCCGCCGCGTTTGGCCACCTCGATCACGGTATCGCCGGAAACCAGGTTGATGCCGCCGCGTTCCTCTATAGGGCCGAACTCAAGCGTCTTGCCGGTGTTCAGTTCAACGCCGTCCTGCTGCAGGCTTTCGCCCGGCTTGAGGACAACACGCACGACGTCGTCCTCCGCACTCCAGCTGCCGGGCACGCCTTCCAGCGGTTTCGCCTCGTTGCTAAGCCAATGCAGGTGGGTCACGGCGAGGAAACCATGCGGGTGGGCACGGTGCCGCTCATGGGCCTCGTGCCACTCCTGCCATTCCTCGTCAAAGGATTCCGAGGCGGTTGCGGCGTGCGTAGCGCTCTTAGTGTGCAAAGACATTGGCGGTATCGCTCCTGTTGAAGGCGTGGTCAGCTGTGACGGTTGCTGCGGCGTCGGGTTCGGTGGCTCCGGCGAATTCTGGCCGGCCTCCGAAGGGATCTTCGGCTTCCCACAATGTGCTCGGCGCGGAAGCCCGGACGGCCGGAATAACCTCCAGCGCGAAGCGCTCCAGGATCTCCAGCTGCTGTTCAAAAGGCAGCGTGGTGGGCAAGGAGATCGACTGAAGGTCGTGTTGATACAGGGAGTGGTAGCTGAGGATTTTGTCGATCACTTGCTCAGGGCTGCCCACGAGTGCCGGACCTTCGGCTACGGCGTGTTGGATGTCCCTGAAGGGAGAGTTGTTGCCGGGGACATTTCGGCTGGCGGTTAGCCCTTCATAAACAGGCCCGTACTGGCGGATGGCTTCCTGGGTTGTGTCCGCGATGAAAACACCTCCTGCGCCACTGCCCGCGCCGAGGTACTGGTGCCGCGGATCGTGCCCGTGACGCCCGTACTCTTCGCGGTAGTGGTCGATCAGGACCTTGTAGTTCCCGCGGGGCTGGATGGCGTTGGCCGTAAACAATGGGTCACCCCATTTGGCGGCGAGCGCAGCGGACGTCAGGGTTGTAGCCGAGCCGTGCCAAATCCGCGGCGACCCCGCAAAGGGGCGGGGCGTCGTCGTGGTTGGCTCGGCGAGCGGTGACCTGAAGCGGCCGGACCAGGTGACGCTTTCCTTGCGCCACAGCGTGCGGAGGAGCGCGTACTTCTCGGCCAGGAGGTCCCACTGATCGTCCAGGGACAGCCCGAAGAGCGGGTACTGCAGGACTTCGTTGCCTTTGCCGATCACCAGTTCCAAACGGCCCCGGCTCAGTTGGTCGATGGTGGCGTAATCTTCGGCCACGCGCAACGGGTCAAGCACGGAGAGCACGGTGACACCGGTTTGGAGCCGGATTCGGCTGGTCACCGCGGCAATCGCGGCGAGGACCGTCGTCGGGGATGAGGAAACGAACCCGCCTGCGTGGCGTTCCCCGACGGAGAAACTGTCGAAGCCGAGTTCCTCGGCACGCCGGGCCGTTTCCACCACCTGGTTCAGCCGGTCAGAGGTAGAGACGATCTCCCCCGTGACCGGGTTCTTCACGTGGGGAATGATGTCCAGGACTTGGAACTTCATTTGCCGGTCCCGAACGTGGCTTCGGTGACCGTCTTGGATTCCGGGATGGCTTCTTCGGAGAGCCCCCAGCGTTCCAGGACCTTGCCGTAGGAGCCGTCCTTGATGGTGGAGTTCAGGGCATCGGTGATGGCAGGAGCCAGCCCGTTGCCCTTGAGGGTGGTGGCAGCAACGAGTGTTTCTGCAGGCCATCCGGCGTTGACCTTGCCAACCACTTTGAGGTCGTCGCGGGTGTTCTCCCGGTAGGTCACCGATGGGAATGGTGCCAGGTTCAGGTCCGTGCGGCCCGAGGAGAGCGCCAGGATGGTGTCGGCGTCGGAGGAGTAGTACTGCAGGGTGGCCGGCGCCTTACCCTTGGCCTCAAGCTCCTTGTTCCACGCCAGCAGGATCTTCTCCTGGTTAGTGCCCGAGCCGACGGAGATCTTCAAGCCCGAAATGTCGTCCGAACCCTTGATGTCGTATGTGGAGCTCTTCTTCGCTTCGAATCCCATGTACGCGGCGCGGTAGGTGGAGAAGTCGAACAACTTCACGCGGGCGGCGTTGATGCCCACGTTGGAGAAGACGGCCTCAAAATCACCGGACTGGGTCTTCAGCGGCCAGTTCTCCCACGACGTCACCTGGAGGTCCAGGTCCAACCCGAGCTTGTCGGCCACGAGCTGCGCGATGTCCACCTCAACACCGATCGGCGTCTTGTCATCCGTGGCGTGGAAGGACAGCGGAATGGAACCCGCGGTGGTGGCAACGGTCAGCTTGCCGTCCTTGGCGATGGCGGCAGGAACGGCCCCCGCCGCAGCAGCGTCTTTCTCGCCGCGGATCCGGTTCTGCTCTACGGACGTGTTGTAGACGATCCCGTTCTTGGCAGCCTCGGACTCCGGTTGGGCTGCCGACGCCCCAGGGTCGGAGCACCCGGCCAGCACTGGAAGCACGACGGCGGGAAGTACAGCAAGTGCCAGAAGCCTGCTTTTGTTGGAGGTGAAGGCGCGGGTGTTGCGAAGCATGGGATGTCCTAGATGTTGAAAGCTGGTTCGATGACTTTGGAGAAGAAACTGCGGGTGCGTTCCTCGCGGGGGTTGGCGAAGATCTCCTGCGGCGTGCCGGACTCGACAATCTGGCCCTGGTCCATGAACACCACAGTGTCCGCGACGTCCCGGGCGAAGCCCATCTCGTGTGTCACCACAATGAGAGTGGTGCCGGACTTGGCCAGTTCACGGATGACGTCCAGGACCTCATTGACGAGTTCAGGGTCCAGCGCCGAGGTTGGCTCGTCGAAGAGCAGGATTTTGGGATCGAGTGCCAGCGCCCGGGCAATCGCGACACGCTGCTGCTGGCCGCCGGAAAGCTGCCGAGGGTAAGCGTCGGCGCGATCCTTCAGGCCAACCCTGTCCAGGAGTTCGAGGCCGCGTTTCCGGGCTTCGGCCTTGGACCGCTTCTGAGCCACGATCGGTGCCTCGATGACGTTCTCCAAGGCGGTGAGGTGCGGGAACAGGTTGAAGCTCTGAAACACCATGCCAATGTGGGTGCGCTGCTTGAGGATGTCCTTCTCACGAAGCTCGTGGAGCTTGTTGCCGCGGACCTCGTAACCCACCAGTTCGCCGTCGATGGTGATGTAACCGCCGTCGACTTTTTCCAAGTGGTTGATGGTGCGCAACAGGGTGGACTTGCCGGAGCCGGACGGACCGACGATCACGGCAACGCCTCCCGGCGGCACGGACAACGAAACGCCTTTGAGGACCTCGGTAGCGCCGAAGGATTTCCGGACGTTGGTGATGTCCACCTGACCGCGGGTGGCCTTCCTGTCCGCCGAGGCGGGCCGGGCCGCCGTCGTACCCGCAGGAACGCTGGCTGAACCGCCGGCTGAACCGCCAGCCTGGGCCGCCGTCGTGGATTCTTTGCGTGCAGCGATGATGCTCATCGGGCGTCCTTGGTGGGAGTGGCAGCAACGTGGGTGGTGAAGAACTTCCGGGCCTTCTGCAACGGCGTGAGCGGCAGGGTCCGCAGGGCGCCCTTGGAGAAGTGGCGTTCAATGTAGTACTGGAAAACGCTCAGCACCGAGGTGATCACCACGTACCAGAGCGTGGCGACGAGCAGCAGTGGAAGCACTTGCTGGGTCCGGTTGTAGATGACCTGCACAGTGTAGAAGAGCTCGGAGTAGGCCAGGACGTAAACAATCGAGGTGCCCTTGACCAGGCCGATGATCTCGTTGAACGCGTTGGGCAGAATGGCGCGCATGGCTTGCGGCAGCACGATCCTGGTGGAACGCTTCCATGCCGGGATGCCCAAGGCGGAAGCAGCTTCCAGCTGGCCCTGGTCCACGGAGAGGATGCCGCCGCGGATAATTTCGGCGGAGTAGGCTGCCTGGTTCAGGGTGAGCCCCAGGACGGCTGCGGCGAACTGGCTGATCAGCGTTGTGGTCTGTGCCTCGAAGAAGCGGACATCAGTGAACGGGATGCCCAGGCTGATCTTCTCGTACAGGTAGCCCAGGTTGTACCAAAGCAGAAGTTGGACCAGCAGCGGCGTAGAGCGGAAGATCCATGAGAACGTCCAGGACACCGAGACCAGCAGCGGCGAGGCGGACAGGCGCATGAGGGCCAGGATGAACCCGAGGACGAAGCCAAGGACCCCGGAAATGGCAGTGAGCTTAAGGGTCTCGATGAGTCCGTTGACCACCGACTGGGCAGTGAACCATTCAGCCACCACTCCCCACTCCCAGCGCGGGTTGGTAACCAGCGACCATGCAATGGCTGCGACACCTGCGGCTACCAGAACGGTGCCCACCCATCGCCAGGGATGCCGGGCCGGCACCAGCTTGTACTCGGAGTAGTCCGGGGTGGGCGGTGACGTTTCCGCCGTGGCAGGCGGTGCGATTGCACTCATGCGCCACCTCATTTCAGATCGGTTGTTGACTATCGGATGGCTGCCAATCTAGGGCCGCGCGAAACCCGGCAGCAAGGCGGGAATTTGCACTTCTTCACTGGACTTCGCGTGGCTTCGCAGGAGTTCGCACAGCGTCACAATTTCCTTCCCGAACCCTGAAATGAGACGTGGTTTTGCGCGTCTTAACGCTTCGTGACGTGTGGTGAACGGCGGTTACCGCCGCCTCGACCGGCAGCCTGTTTCGTCCCTAGATTGGGCATCACCACCCACTGCTTTTCAGGAGATCCCATGCCGCCACGAGTACCCGCTATCGCCTTCATTGGCGGCGGCCCGCGCACGGCCGGCGTCCTGGAACGGCTCGCGGCCAACCGTCCCGCACTGTTCCACGGTTCCCTGCAAGTCCATGTCATCGAACCGCACGAACCCGGCTCCGGGAGGATCTGGCGCTATGACCAGGATCCCGGGCTGCTGCTGAACTCCACGGCTGCGGACGTCACCATGTTCACGGATGCGTCGGTTGCCTGCGACGGACCTTCGATTGACGGACCCGGTCTCTCCACCTGGGCTGCGGGGGTGCTGGATGGCAGTATCCGGGACGTTCCCGCTTTCGAGCCCCACATCCTTGCCCAACTTCGCGCACTGACTCCCGCGACATTCCCCACGCGGCAGCTGCAGAGTAAGTATCTTGAGTGGTTCTTCCGCCGGGCCGTTTCCTCACTTGGTCCTGACGTGACCGTGACAGTGCATCGCGACACGGCCACCGGCGTCGTGCGTTCTTCGGATGGCGGTGTGCACGGCGTGCACTTGGCCTCGGGCACCGAGGTGGTTGCCGACGTCGTGGTTTACGCCCTGGGCCACACCGATTCCCTGCCTGATCCCGAATCGGCCAGGCTCACTGAGTTCGCCGCCCGGCACGGCGGGTTCCATGCGCCGCCGTCGTACACCACGGATGTAGATTACTCCGCGATTGAACCCGGGCAGGACGTGATCGTCTCCGGCATGGGGCTCGCCTTTGTGGACCTGATGGTGCTGTTATTCGAGGGTCGCGGCGGCCGCTTTGAAGAAAAGCCCGACGGCGAGCTCGAGTACGTGCCCTCCGGTGCCGAGCCGCGGGTCTGGGCCGGGTCGCGACGAGGTGTGCCTTACCACTCCAAGATCTCTTCCGTTCTGCGCGGCGAGCCGGTCAACCGTCCGCAGTACTTCACGGCCGAGGCCATCGGTGCCCTGCTCGCAGAGCACCAGGAACTCGACTTCCGTGCACACCTGTGGCCGTTGATCGCCAAGGATGCGGGCTACGCCTATTACCGCGAGCTGTTTACCGGGTACCCGTCGCGGGTGCTCGGGACGTGGGCCAGCTTCGAGGTGAGGTTCGACGCCGTTGATTGGTACAGCGCCGATCGGGAAGAACTGGTGGCGTTTTCCGTGCCGGACCCTGCCCTGCGCCTGGACCTCGAAAAATTGGACCACCCGCTGAGCGGCTGCGCGTTCGCCAGCCATGAATCGGTCCAGCGCTCCGTGGCCGCGTACATCCAGAACGACCTTGACCTCCGGACCAGCCCCGACCATTCGGAGACCCTGGCCCTGTTCACCGCTTTATTGTTCGTTTATATGGACCTGGGTCGCCTGGTCCCCCAGGAGCGGCTCAACGCGCGCTCCCAGCAGACCATCCATGGTTGGTGGCATGGCTTCTTCAGTTTCGTGGACTCGGGGCCGCCCGCGCACCGGCTTCGCGAGATGCTTGCCCTGCACAGGGCCGGGCTCCTGAAGTTCCTGGGACCGGGCATGTGGGTTCGAGCTGATGACTCCGTAGGCAGGTTCGTGGCCGGGACGTTCCAGTCGCCGGTGGTGGTGGATGCCGCTGCGTACATTGAGGCGCGGCTGCCGGCCGCTTCCGTGGAACGTTCGGCGAATCCCGCACTGGCTGACCTGCACGACGCCGGATGGGGCACCGAGCAGAGGCTCCTCACGTCCGAGGGCGCCCACTCCACCGGCAAACTCCTGGTCTCCGGGAATCACGAGGTCCTGTCCCCTGTTGCTACTCCTCGGAAGGGTCTTTTCGCGGTGGGCCCGTGGACGTCGGGGTGGGGCGCGGGGGCGTTTGCCCGTCCCAACACCAATGCCGCACCCTTCCGGGAGAACGACGCCCTGGCCCGCCGGATCCTGTCCACGGTTGCCGCCACCCGCCCAACTGAGTCGCAGTTAACGTCGTTATGAGCCCTCAAAACGACGTTAACTGCTACCTACTTGGGTTCCACCTACGAAAGGCCTGACATGACAACAACGCCAACCCTGCCGACGTCGGGCCTTACCGTCCTCAGCCTGCCCATGCGCGATCCCCGCGTCCGCCCGCTCCTGGACGAGCTCGCCGTCGAATACGAAACCCGCTACGGCAACCTGTTCGGAACCGGCGGCGCTGCGGAGGAACTGAACAGGTACCCTGCCGATGAATTTGAAGCTCCGCACGGCGCGTTGATCATCATCCAGGAGAACGGCGAGTCCGTGGCTGGCGGCGCGTTCCGCCGCTACGACCAGCACACCGCGGAGCTGAAGCGGATCTGGACGCATTCAGCACATCGTCGTCGAGGTCTGGCGCGGCTGGTGCTGGCCGAACTGGAAAATGAGGCTCGACGGCGGGGCTACCGGAAGCTGTACCTGACCACGGGTCCGCGCCAGCCCGAAGCGAAAAACCTCTACCTCGCCACAGGTTACAAAGCACTGTTCGACCTCGCCGCAGACCCCGAGGAAATCAAGCATTTGGCCTTCAGCAAGGATCTTGCCGTGCACAGCTAAGCTATGCGCATGGCCAACAAACCCACCGCAACAACTGCCGAAAAACTCGCCACCATCCAGCAGGGCTACACCCTGGAGGGTGCAACCATCGAGCTGGGTGCCGCGATCGTCGACGGCGAAATCCACAAAGAGGCACAGGTTCGCCTGCCGCTGGCCATGATGAACCGGCATGGACTGGTGGCCGGCGCCACGGGCACCGGCAAAACCGTCACGCTGCACATGATCGCCGAACAGCTGTGCACGGCGGGTGTTCCGGTTTTTCTCGCGGACATCAAGGGTGACCTGTCAGGGTTGGCGACGCCGGCCACTGGCAGTGAGAAGCTGACGGCCCGCACCTCGGCGCTTGGTCAGGAGTGGTCCGCGAAGAATTTTCCGGTTGAGTTCCTGAGCCTTGGCGGCGACGGTCATGGCATCCCCGTCCGCGCCACCATTACCTCGTTCGGTCCCATCCTGCTCTCGCGCATCATGGATCTGAACGACACCCAGGAATCCAGCCTCCAGTTGATCTTCCATTTTGCGGACAAGAACAATCTCGAGCTGATCGACCTCAAGGACCTCCGCGCCGTCATCCAATTCCTCACCTCTGACGAAGGCAAGGCCGAACTCGCAAACCTTGGCGGGCTGTCAAAGGCCACAGCCGGTGTGATCCTGCGTGAGCTGGTCACACTGGAGGCACAAGGGATGGAAAAGTTCTTCGGCGAGCCCGAGTTCGACACCGCTGAACTCCTCCGCACCGCACCCGACGGCCGCGGCGTCATCAGCTGCTTGGAGCTCCCCACGCTGCAAACCAAGCCGTTGCTGTTCTCCACGTTCCTCATGTGGCTCCTAGCCGACCTGTTCGAGGACCTGCCCGAAGCCGGCGACCTGGACAAGCCCAAACTCGTCTTCTTCCTGGACGAGGCCCACCTGTTGTTCAATGGTGCTTCCAAGGCCTTCCTCGAAGCCATTACCACCACGGTCCGGCTCATCCGTTCAAAGGGCGTGGGCATCTTCTTTGTCACCCAGACACCCAAGGATGTTCCGGCAGACGTCCTCGGCCAGCTGGCCAACCGCGTGCAGCACGCTCTGCGCGCCTTCACCCCGGAGGACGCCAAAGCGTTGAAGGCCACGGTGTCCACATTCCCTGTCAGCGACTACGACCTCGAAGAGACCCTCACCTCCGCTGGCATCGGCGAGGCCGTCATCACCGTGATGAACGAGAAGGGTGCGCCCACCCCCGTTGCCCTGACCCGGCTCCGCGCTCCCGAGTCCGTGATGGGGCCCAGCGCTGACGAGCTCATTCGCAGTACGGTTGCTGCGTCCTCCTTGCTGGTCAAGTACGGCACGGCCGTGGACAACCTGTCCGCCTACGAGAAACTCACTGGCCAAGCGGCCGTTCCTACCGGAGACGCAGCGCCCGGGTTGCCACCGGTACCGGCGTCTGCCTCTTCGTCTTCCGGTAATTCGCAAGCGGACATCGACGCCGAAGCCCGCCGTATTGAGGAAGAAATCCTCGGCCGTCCCAGCTCCCGGTCCTCGTCGCCTGAGCCTTTCCCGGCACCGCCTGAGCCGGTGCCAGCGCCGAAGTCCTCCCCACGTTCATCCCCGCAGCCGTCCCCTCAGGACGGCGTGTTCGGTGACATCGCCGGCGCCCTCGGTGGAGCGTTGGGCGGTGGGCTCAAGAGCATGGTCCGATCCATGGGAACGCAGCTTGGCCGTGATCTCATGCGTGGCGTCTTCGGCACTTCCTCGCGGCGTCGCCGCTAGTCCTGTTTGCTCTTGTTTGCCGGCGGAACCACGACGCCGGGTGGCAGCAGCGCCCGCTGCCGCCCGGCGTCGTGCCTTCTCCAATCGGTGGATATAAGTCGCTCCGAGGCCTTCCTGCGCGGCGATAGCGGCCGCGGCAGGTAACGTAAAGGGCGTGCAGTTGAGTCAAGCGTTCGTCAAGACCGCAGCCGGATGGCTGCTCGGTCTGATGCTTGCTGCCGCCGGAGCCATCGTGTGCATCAACCTGGTGAGCTCCTCTGTGGCCAGTCCTCAACAGCCCGTCAAGGAATACCTGGAGGCCCTGCAAAAGGGCGAAGGCGAAGAAGCGTTGGGGTTGCTTCGCGCCAAAGTGCCCAGTGCGAACCCCGCCATGCTGGACGGTACAGCCTTACAAACGGCCGCCTCCAAGTTGTCCGATATCAAGGTGGGAAACCCCGAACCGCGGGGCAGCAACCGGATGGCTGTGCCGGTGGACTACACCCTTGACGGCAGCCGGCTTCATACGGAATTCCTGATGGAACGGACCGGGACCCAGTGGCTGTTCTTCGCAAAATGGGCGTTCGTGCCCACAACGCTTCCCACCATTGAAGTCACCGTGGTCAACGCCAGCGAGGCCACGCTCAACGGGGTACCCGTGAATATGCCCAACGGCCGCAACAACTTTGCCGTGTTCTTCCCCGGCAAGTACGAGGCAAGCCTGAATGGTACGTACTTCGAAGCACCGACCACATCGGCCCTTGTTTCAACACGCGACGGCGGCACGGCACCCCTGAATCTGCAGACACGGTCCACCGCTGCCATGAACGAAGCCGTGGCTGGCAAGGTCAGGGAATTCCTGGACACGTGCGCCGCCCAAGCTACCGAGCAACAGCGCCTGCAGCCGGATTGCCCGTTCTATCACGCAAGCAACGCCCGCGTCGTAGACGGAACCATCAAGTGGCAAATCACCGAGTACCCCAAGATCACCATTGAGCCGTTCAGCGGTAAATGGGTGGTGGCTCCGCTCAACGGTAAAGCCACTCTCACTGCCCGGGAGATCAACCTTTTCACCGGGTTGGTCAACGACCTCAACGTGGAGCACGACTTCAGCTTCACCACCCAGCTGGACGTGGGCGCAGACACTGTAACCGTCACGCCCATGCTGACCTTCTGATTTTTTTGGTTCACGCGCTGGAATGGCCCAGTTTCCATGGAGACGGACCGCGGTCAATGCTCTCACCGGCACCAAAGCGAACCTAAAATGGGCTAGTTCGACCACATGCGAGCCGGCCCACGAAGAAGAACTTCACGCACATGCCGGAGCATCTTCTCCGGTTCGTACACCACGTCGTCGTAGAAGAACCTCAACACCAGCATTCCTTGCCTGATTGCTTCGTTGTCCCGCCGACGATCCTTCTTGAATTGGCGTGGATCCAGATGGAAAGCAATGCCGTCGAGTTCAACTATGAGGAATCCTTCAAGGAGAAAGTCGACGGTCCCTATGCCCTCGATCCAAACCTGGGTCTCAGTGCGAATGCCAACGTCACGGAAAAGGACCCGCGCCAAGGTTTCCAGCAGCGACCCCGCACCCCTGTCCACGTTGGCCAAAACGTCGCGGGCCTGCCCGGCACGGTTGCCCGGTAAGTGGCGATTCAGGTAATCAAGGGTGATATCCCCACGGATGTAGGCGCTTTCAACCATCACCAGCGCTTCCAACCTGGGGAGGCAGAAAAGGGCGTGTAGTAGCACATCAGGCAGTGCGACATACGGCTCACTCGGCCGCGGTTGGGACAGGGACAACCGATGACTGATGCACCCTGCCGTGCGTCGCCCGTTGCTCTGCCAGTAGTGGGGCTCGATGGGTTTATGAAGCAGCCACAAGCCATAGCGGTCTGCAGCTGATGCGCACGTCAGCAGGGATTTCGACGACACCGCGGCCACAAGGACCGGATCCGCGCCGGGAAGACCCAAAACTCCGCGCTCGACGCGCTGAATGCTTCCCCTCCTCACCGCGGAGCGAATTGCCGTGTCGCTGGCACCCTGAGCATGCACCTGCCGGGTCATGGCAACGCCGCCCAATCGTCGCAGGGCTTCCTCTGGCTCCATAAGCCCCAGCCTGCAGTTTCAGGCATAAGGCCGGCACTGCCAAAGTGAGCTATGTGGATAAGCCGGAGCTACGGGGCAGCCCACTTTTGACGGCTCCCAGGGCATAAGAAAGGCCCGGGGCAACCCCTGAGGAGTCAGACCCGGGCCATTTCAGTTGTAAGGCTTAGTCCATGCCGCGCAGGTCCAGCACCAGCTCGGACTCACCGTCGGCTTGCAGGACTACCGGGATGCCCCAGTCCTGTTGATAGAGGTGGCAAGCCGCGTGATCGGGAATTTCGCCGTCTTCGGTCTCGGGGCCATCGCAGGCTGCAGCGCGGGCGGTGATGTGAAGGATGCCCTCGGGAACGTCAGCAGACAGCTCGAGGGTGCGCAGCAGGCCCACCGATGTGCCCCCACCGGAGACCAGCAGTTCCGGCGGTGTGGAGGAAATCTTCAGTTGTGTGGGATCGCCCCAACGGTCGTCCAGTTTCTGGCCGGTAGGAGCTTGGAAACGCACCGCGAGCTCAAGGTTCCCGGGAGTTACGGGGCTCTTGGGACGGTGAGTCTGTGATGCTCCCTCATCCACCTGCTGGGCTTCCTTGGGAATGGGAACCAGAACCAGTTGGTGCTTGTTCGACTCCACAACTACCAGGAGCGGATCGCTGCCTTCTACTTGAACCACGACGACGTCGCTCGGCTCAGCGAGGCCCCTCGCCAAGGTGGATACAGACTTGGTGGCAGGGTCGTAGCGGCGGACGGCCCCGTTGTAGGTGTCAGCGATGGCCACGGAATTGTCCGGCAGAACCGTGACACCCAAGGGGTGCTGCAGACGAGCTTCAGCAGCCTCTCCATCACGGAACCCGAAATCAAACAGGCCCTTGCCAATGGCGGTTTCCACGCTCACACCGGAATCGCTGACCACCAAGCGACGCAGCGAGGATGTTTCCGAGTCAGCCACCCAGATGTTGTCTTCACCATCGATGGCCAGTCCGGACGACTGCGCGAACCAGGCTTCCTCGGCCTTGCCGTCCAGCAGGCCTTCAAGTCCGGACCCGGCAAGGATGGAAACCTCGTTGGCCAGGGGGTCGAAGGCGAAGATCTGGTGGGTTCCCGCCATGGCGATCACAACCCGCTGCAGCTTTTCGCTCCAGACCACGTCCCACGGTGAGGACAGGGAAACCTCGGTGCCGAGACCCAACGCCCCAACATCGATCGCGTCGGCAGCGAAGTCAGCCGGGCCGCCGTCGTGGTGTTCGGACCAAGTGCCGGCGCCCGTGTCTGTCACCCGGGCAGGACCGGCGTCGAGCAGCCGCTGGACACCGTTGCCTGCGAGGGTCTGCACGTAGCCGGAGCTCAAGGTGACGCCGCGCAGGCGATGGTTGACGGTGTCAGCGACCACCGCGTCGTAGCCGAGCTTCCACGCCAATTCGGAGGGCAGCAGGGTGACACCCTGGGGTTCGTTGAACTGCGCGATCTCAGACTGTCCGTCCAGGTACCCCTTGGTGCCGGAGCCGATGACGCGCTCCACGGTCTCAAGATCGGGGCGGAGTTCCACCAAGCGGTGATGGCCGGAGTCCACTACCAGGTAGTTGCCGTTGGCAAGCTGGGTTGCTTTCCCGGGGAAGCGCAAGGTGCCCGACGTCGGCTCGGGAGCCACATACGGGCCGTTACCGCGGTGGAGGGTCCCCTTGGCTTCATGCTCGGCCACGAGTTCCTCAAGGAGGACAGCGAGGCCGTCGGCGTGGCCCTCGCCGGAGAGGTGGGCCACAATATAGCCCTCGGGGTCAACGACCACCAGCGTGGGCCATGCGCGAGCGGTGTACGCCTTCCACGTCGCGAGCTCAGGATCGTCCAGGACAGGGTGGTGGATTTCGTAGCGTTCCACGGCAGAAGCCAGTGCTACGGGATCCGCTTCGTGTTCGAACTTGGGCGAATGCACGCCGACCGTCACCAGCACGTCCGAGTACTTTTCCTCAAGCGGGCGCAGCTCGTCCAGCACGTGCAGGCAGTTGATGCAGCAGAAAGTCCAGAAATCGAGCAGCACGATCTTGCCGCGCAAGGACTCGAGGTCAAGGGATTTCCCGCCCGTGTTGAGCCAGCCGCGGCCCTCCAGTTCGGAGGCCCGGACCCGGTGTTGGGTACGTACGGTTTCGCTCATCAGCGTCCTTCCAGCTTGGTGTTCGGTTCAGTTTGCCCGGAGGTATCCGTGGCGGGGCGTTCGGCGTTCCTGCCTTCCGCCTGCGCCGTTGTGGTTGCTTGGGGCGTCCTGGCTGCTTGGGTGGTGCGGTTGGCCATCTTGGCGTCGCGGTCAGCAAGCCGGGCAAACATATCGTTGTAAGCACTGAGATCGGCGTCGTTATTCCTGTCGGCTGCCCGATCAACCCGCCGGGTCTCCCGTTCGTCCGAGCGCGACCACATTACGGCCACGCCGATTGCCACCAGCAGAGTAGGAACTTCGCCGATACCCCACGCTACGGCACCGCCCAGTTGCTGGTCCCCAATGGCCGATGGGCCCCAAGCCCGGCCCAGGTTGCCGAAGTAGTCCGCTGCCAGCAGCCCTGTCCCGCCCATGATGGCCACACCGAAGAACGCGTGGAAGCCCATGGTGGCCAGCAATAGCAGCAGGCGCATGGGGTAGGGGGCACGGCGGGGAAGAGGATCGCTACCGATCATGCTCAGCACAAAGATGTAGCCAGTCAGCAGGAAGTGCACGTTCATGAGCTCGTGGCCCACATGCTCGCGCATCGCGAGGCTGAACAGGTCCGAGTAGTAGAACAGCACGATTGAGCCCGCGAAGTTCGCCGCGGCGAACAACGGGTGGGTGACGATCTGCGAGAACTTGGAGTGCACAAACAGCAACAGCCACTCGCGCAAGCCGCGTGAGCCGTGAGTGCCTTCACCCCTGGCGGGAAGGGCTCTCAGGGCAAGGGTCACTGGCGCGCCAAGGACAAGGAAGATCGGCGCCACCATTGTCAGGGCCATGTGATCCACCATGTGCGCCGAGAACAGCACGCGGCCGTAGACGGCGGGCGGGCCCGAAGTGATGTACGTGAGCACCACCAGTCCGATGATCCAGTTGGCTGTCCGGAACCAGGACCACTTGTCTCCACGCCTGCGGACTTTGACGATACCGAGGATGTAGGTGACCGCGCCGAACAGGGCGACTCCCACCCATAGCCAGTCGAAGCGCCATTCAGTGAGCCAGCGCTCCGGCGTCAGCTCGGGTGGAAGCTCGTAACCGGCGAGGATGAAGGACGGCGAAGCATCAGGTGCATAGGTGGTGGGTTGCGGCGGAGCGGAGCGTCCCAGCGCAACGGCGAGTCCCGACGTCGCGCCCATCACCAGAAGCTCAACCAACACAAGCTGCCACAGCACACGGCGGGCCGACATGGAGCCGTTCTTGCCAAGCTGGGGAATGACCCACTGGCGGTGCATGAAGCCGATTCCGCCCAATACCAACGTTGCCAGCGACTTGGCGATAATGAGCTGCCCATAAGCCGAGCCAAAAAGGTCGGCGGGGTTGGTAACACGAATGGCAGCGTTGATGACACCCGAGGCGAACACCAGGACGAAGGCAAAGCCGGCCAACGACGAGAAGCGGCGCAGGGTCTGCTCGGTGATGTCCGCTGTGCCCTTACTCCTGGAACCCGTAAGGATACCGGAGAGGACCGCAAGCATGATGATGCCGCCAACCCATGTGGAAACGCCCACAAGGTGGAGGCCCAGGGAGTTAATGGCTCCTTCATGATCGCTGGAGCTGGAGGAGTGACCGATCAAGGCTGTAGGAATCAGGCCGATCAGGGCCAGCAGGAGGGTGAACGCAAGGCCTGTCAGCGATCGGACGCCGAACAAGGCGGTGGTGACAACAGCCGCAATGATGGTGACCGCGAGCCATGCCTTGCCGGTTTCAATGTCCGTCATGAAGTAGACGAGGGAGCGCGTAAATTCTGCGTCTCCTGAGAGCCCCTGCCCCGCGACATCTGCGTAAGTGAGTACAAGGACCGCCACCGCCGACAACGTCCAGGCTGCGCCCGCTGCCGCTGCGACTGCCAAGGCTCGGGCGAAGGCCGGATGTTCGGGCGCGTCAACATCCTTCTCACGGGACCGCGAGCCACCGAGGTTCTTGGGCAGGATGCCGACAGCAAAGATCAGGCCACCAACCACTGTTGCCACTGACACGTTGTGGACGGCTTTCGCGAAAGGAAGGCCCCAGCGGACCAATTCGCCTGGATCAGACACCTGCCGGGCAGCTGAGGCGCCGGAGAAGATGAGAGCCGCCGCAAGAGTCAGGAACAGCGCCGCCAGACCCGCCAGCTGCCAAGGCAAGGAAATGCCCGCGACTGTAGTGCCTCCCCGCGCTCCTGGCTTGGGAACAGGCGAAGGGGCAGTAGCTGAGCTTCTTGCTGATGGCACTTATCCATTGTCCGCTACCTGCCGCCGGGCTGCGAATCGAAAGAGGCGCTATGTGCATTACCTAACAGCTGGAACGGCATTAACAACAAAAGGGACGGCAACCATCAGGTTGCCGTCCCTTCAAGGCGTTCGCCGAAGAGTAGTTACTTCTTCTTGGCGACAGCAGCCTTCAGCTTGGAGCCAGCGGTCAGCTTGACGCTGTGGCCGGCTGCGATCTGGATGGTTTCGCCGGTCTGCGGGTTGCGACCGGTGCGAGCTGCACGGTCGGTGCGCTCAACTGCGAGCCAGCCCGGGATGGTGATCTTTTCGCCGGCGGCGACAGAAGTCTCGAAAACTTCGAACAGTGCATCGAGCACGGAGTTGACTGCTGCCTGGCTGGTGCCAGCCTTGCCTGCTACCTCTGCAACGAGTTCACTACGGTTCTTAGCCATTTACGTCCTCCTGGACTCATACGTTTTGAGCTTTCAAGCGGAATGCGAGCAAGCCACTGTTCGAAAACTTACCAGCTTGGGATGACATGGCCAGCAAATTCCGCGTGTTTCCGCGCCTTTTTGACCAAAATCACCGGATTTTCGCGGTTTTTAGGGGTGCTTTACGCCCTTGGCGTACCCTACGGCATCGGCAGGAGGGACAGCCGTCGCTCTGCCAAACCTCCCCCGCTAGAACAGAATGCGCTGAAACAGAACGTGGTCCTGCCACTCCCCCGCGATCTGCAGATAGCTCGGTGCCATCCCGATCTGCTCGAAACCAGACCGCTTCAAGACGGCTTGGGAGCCCCTATTGTGGGCCAGGGTAGCCGCTTGGATACGGTGCAGACCGAGCTCGTTTTGGCCATACCCCCGACGGCGGCCACCGCGGCTGACGCTATGCCCTTGCCTGTCCAGGCGGCATCCACCCAGTAGCCGAGGTTGGCATTCAGGAACGGCCCACGGACAATTCCGGAGAGCGTGATCATGCCGATGATGCCCTCTGGTGTAGTCAACACCCAAGGTACCTCAGCGCCCTGGTCGTAGAAGTTCAGCTTGGCCCGGATCACCGCGGTCTGGCCCATGGTGGTGAAGAACTCATCGGCCCGGCTGGGTTCCCACGGTGCCAAGTGCTCACGGTTCCGCCGGTAAGCGGCAGCCAAAGCCCCGGCATCTGAAGGTTCCAAGGGACGCAGGAGGAGTAGACCGTCCTCTTTCTCCGCTGAGGGATCGTGCAGGCTTCGCGTGAGAATCATTCCCAGACTCTACCTGTGACAACCCTACCGATTGCGAACACGTGGGCCGAGTGATAGTTTTCCGGTGATCGTGATTTTTCGACAGGAGGTGAGTCCCATGTACGCAGTATTCTCAGTGGGCGCTCCCGTGGAGTCCACGATCTCGCGACTGAATTAGTTGCCACTGGGAGCGCCATCAGGCAATTCGCGAAAGGCGACTCCCATGAACACATCACCTTCTTCTCCTCTGCCCTCTTCCCCGACTTTCGAGCATCCGGGTCCATACCAGCCACAGCTGAGGATTGACGGAGCGCAAAGGGTGCCCGCCGGTGAGCGGGCGCTAGTCCTCGGCGGCGGCGGATCCACCGGTAACGCGTGGCTTATCGGCATCGTTGCCGGCCTGTTCGGCGCCGGGTTGGACGTGACTGCCGCGGACCTCACCGTCGGAACTTCGGCTGGTTCGACGGCGGCGGCCCAGTTTACCGGGGCCAACCCCGCCGACCTCTTTGACGCCGTCCTTGCGGCCGCTCCGCCGAGACCCTCAGGCGTGGTTGATACCGTTGGCGCCAACAACAGAGCCCGGCCCGTGACCGACCACATGGAACGAACAGGCAAAATCCTCGCGTCCTCTGCGGATATGGCTGATATGCGCCGCCGGATGGGCGCCGCGGCAATCGACATGGCCGCAGCTATGGACGGCTCCAGTGCGCGGTGGCGCGCAACTGTAGCAGCACGGCTGCCCCATCAGGAGTGGCCGGAACGTCTGATATTGCTCACAGCGGTTGATGCCGAAACCGGTGAAGCAGTGGCGTTCCACCGCCATAGCGGAGTCGAATTGGTTGACGCAGTGGCGGCCAGCTGCGCCAATGGCTTCGCTTACTCTATCGGCAGCAATCACTATATCGACGGCGGCTACCGGACCAACGCTGAGAATGCAGACCTGGCAGCCGGGTACAGACGCGTATTGGTGCTGTCACCGTTTGGCGGCCGGACACGGACTCCGCTGGAGTGGGGCATGCACTTATCCGGGCAAGTGGACGAACTGCGCCGTAGCGGGAGCCGGGTTGAGACAATCTTCCCTGACAGCGAAGCGGAGCATAGGTTCGGCATCAATGCGATGGATCTGACGCTGCGGCCGGCAGCTGCCCACGCCGGCTTCGACCAGGGCAAGGCTCTCGCTCAGCAAATCTCTGAGTTCTGGCGCTAGTGAGTGCTGACCCGGCTGAGTCTGGGCTCAGCCGGGTTTCAGCCCGGGTGAGGAACAGTGCGGTGTGGTTTTGTTGTTAAATGTGGGAGACCCCCCGACCCGTGGTGGGTTGGGGGGTCTCTACCTAATGGTTGTCCGGCGGTGTCCTACTCTCCCACACCCTCCCGGGTGCAGTACCA
>NZ_JBIVXN010000002.1:0-615522 GCF_044769165.1 Paenarthrobacter sp. NPDC090517
GCACGCCGCCAGCGTTCATCCTGAGCCAGGATCAAACTCTCCGTTGAAGTAAAACAAAACCAAACAGACACAACCACACCCACCGGAAATAACGGCGAACACGGCTGCACAAAATTCGAAACCAGCTGAAAACCAGACCACCACACACGGGGGTGCGCAATGATCCGGCCATAATTTCAACCAATTGATAAAACAATCGGTATCAACAAACTTGGCACACTATTGAGTTCTCAAACAACAGGTCACTATTCCAAAGCTGTACCACCAGCCTTCGCTGGGTCGCTCTGGAGCAACTTTTCTAACTTACCGGCTGGATCTCTCGGAGTCAAATCGGCCAGCATGACTTGATTTTTCCTTGCGGTATCTTGTCTGCGTGGCGATCTCCACTCGGGGACCAGCGCGGGTACTAACTATACCCCTACTTCCCCGAGATGGCAAAACCCGGCAGCGACACGCTGCCTCCGTCAAGCAAAATCCCCGGAAACACGGGCTGAACGTCCCGGAAAATAGAGGGAAGAGGGCCCGGAAGCCAAAGCTTCGGGCCCTCCCCTGATCTAAGAAACTACACAGCCGGTGTGAACCAGGAAGCCCCAAGCGGGGGAAGCGTGACAGTCAAAGCTGCGGGCTGGCCATCAGTTCCGGGCGTTGACGCCTTCAATGCTCCAGCGTTGATAACTCCCGAGCCCCCGTACGTTTCAGAGTCGGTGTTCAGGACTTCCGTCCACTCCCCTGCTGCCGGTACACCGAGGATGTAGTCCTTGTGAGGACCGCCCGAGAAGTTCACTGCACAAACCAACGGCTTGCCATCCTGATCCCAACGGATGAAAGTCAGAACGTTGTGATCGGCATCCGCGCCATTGATCCACTGGAAGCCACCGGCTTCGTTGTCCCGCTGGTAAAGGGCCGGCGTGGACGTGTAGAGCTCGTTGAGGTCCTTGACCAGGAGCTGAAGTCCGCGGTGCGCAGGGATATCAGCAAGGAACCAATCCAGCCCGTACTGTTCGGACCACTCGGCTTCCTGGCCGAACTCCGTACCCATGAAGATCAGCTGCTTGCCCGGGTGCGCCCACTGATAGGCAAAAAACGCACGCAGGTTTGCCAGCTGCTGCCAGCGGTCACCGGGCATCTTGCGCAGCATGGAGCCCTTGCCATGAACTACTTCGTCGTGGCTGATGGGCAGCAGGAAGTTTTCGGTGAAGGCATAGACCATGGAGAACGTGATGGTGCCGTGGTGCCACTTGCGGTTGATGGGGTCTTCGGAAATGTACTTGAGCGAGTCATGCATCCAGCCCATGTTCCATTTGAGCCCAAAGCCCAGCCCGCCGTGGTTGGTGGGCGCCGTAACACCGGGGAATGCCGTGGATTCCTCGGCGATGATGATGGCGCCGGGGTGGGACTTGTAGACGGTGGCGTTGACTTCCTGCATAAAGGAAATAGCTTCGAGGTTCTCGCGGCCGCCGAACTTGTTGGGCCTCCACTGTCCTTCTTCACGGGAGTAGTCCAGGTAGATCATTGAGGCCACCGCATCCACGCGCAGGCCGTCGATGTGGAATTCCTCCAGCCAATACAGGGCGTTGGCCACCAGGAAGTTGCGGACCTCGCTACGTCCGAAGTCGAAGATGAGGGTTCCCCAGTCGGGGTGTTCGCCCAGGGCGGGGTCTGAGTGCTCGTACAGCGGCTGGCCGTCGAACTGGGCAAGCGCCCAGGAGTCCTTGGGGAAGTGTGCGGGCACCCAGTCGAGGAGGACGCCGATGCCGGCTTGGTGGAGCGAATCCACCAGGAACCGGAACTCATCCGGGTGTCCGAATCGTGAGGTCGGCGCGAAATAGGACGTCACCTGGTAACCCCACGAACCGCCGAAGGGGTGCTCCGCGACCGGCATGAACTCAACATGGGAGAACCCAAGCCACTTCACGTAGTCCACGAGTTCCTTGGCGAGCTCTTTGTAGCCAAGGCCAAGCCGCCAGGAGCCCAGGTGGACTTCGTAGACACTCATGGGCGAGTTGTGCGGGTCCCTCTGGGCACGGGCACTCATCCATTCCGCATCCTTGAACCGGTAGCTGGCGTCCACCACACGTGAAGCAGTCAGCGGCGGAACCTCAGTTCCGAAGGCCAGCGGGTCGGCTTTTTCTACCCAGTGACCGGCCTTGGTCAGGATCTCGTATTTGTAGCACGCCCCTGCTACAACGCCTGGGATGAAAAGCTCCCAGACACCCGAGGAGCCCAACGAGCGCATTCCATGGGAGCGGCCATCCCACCCGTTGAAGTCACCCTTCACCCGGACAGCTTGGGCGTTCGGGGCCCAGACCGCGAAGGAGACTCCATCCACCTCGCTCAACGCGGAGCGGTAGTGCTGGACGTGCGCGCCGAGGACATCCCAAAGGCGTTCGTGGCGCCCCTCACCGATCAGGTGCAGGTCCACCTCACCTACGGTAGGCAAGTAGTGGTACGGGTCGTCGGTGGTGACCGGTTCGGCGTCGTACACCACTTCCAAACGGTAGTCCGGCACGTGGCCGGACTGCAGCGGTTCCAGGACTGCAGCCCAGATGCCGTGGGCCTCATGGGTCATTTCCGTGCGGCCGGCTTCAGTCACTACAACCACGGACTTTGCCAGGTGTTTCACAGTACGGATAGTGACGTGGCCATGATCGTCCAAGTGCGCGCCAAGTACTGAATGTGGCGCGTGGTAAGCGCCGGTGGCCACGCGTTCCAAGGTCTCGGAGTCCACGTGCAGGGGAACTCGGGGCCGTTCGGTGCGTGCAGAGCCAGTCATGTCATTACCTTCCGCTGTAGCTGCCGCATGCTTGCCGCGGCTTGTGTTGTCGAGGATTCGTCGCGATGCGTTCACCGGGATCGACAGCCAGTCGGGCCGGTTCCGCAACTCGTAAACAACCTCGTATAAGGCCTTGTCCAGCCACAATGCCACAAAGAGCGGCGAGCGGCGGTCTATGGTTCCCGGGGTGACTTCGCTGTAACCCTCAAGGAACGCGGCAGCGCAGTCATCCACCCAGGTTTCAGGCACCTTGACGGCCGCGTTCTCGTTTTCGCGCGTGGCGGCACCGGCTGCGTAGTCGAATGAACGCAGCATGCCCGTGACGTCCCGCAGGGGAAGATCGGGAGTGTTTCGTTGATCTATGGTCCGGAGCGGCTCGCCCTCGAAGTCGAGGATGGCCCACCGGCCCGGCTGCCCCTCAGCGCCGGGAACCCACAGGATCTGGCCTAAGTGGAGGTCACCATGAACGCGTTGCAACTGGCCGACGTCCCCGGGATTCAGTGCGGCCAGAAGCTCATCAAGGTTGTCGTCATAAGGTCCGACGGCGGACGAGGCTTCCGCCCAGGAGCCGCGGACACGCCTCGCTACAGTCGCGATGATATCCGGCCCCTGTTCCTGTCCATCCTGGGTGCCGAACGTTTCTGCGAGCCTGGCGTGAACCGTGGCAGTAGCAGCGCCGAGACCGCGGGCTTCTGCCGTGAAATCCTTGCCGGCTGCGGCTGCCTCTACGGCCAGGCGCCAAGCATCCATCCCTCCGGAAAGAAATTCGTGGGCGACGGTCAGCTCACCTGTGGCCGCTCTGGAACCGCTCGACGCCGGCTCGTGCCACGAGCCTGTGACCCAACCGAGCGTAGCGGGAACCTCACTGGTTCCCGCTGCCGTCAAGGCGGCACCTAGTTCCACTTCGGGATTCCTGCCGGCGGATAGCACCCGGAAGATTTTAAGGATCGCGGCCGAGTCGCCGTCGTCAACGATGACGGACGTGTTGGACTGCTCGCCGGACAGGACTTTCACAGAGGTAGGATTCTTCGGCAACGCAACGCGGCCGCGCGTGAGGTGCCCTTGGACGCCGCCCGCTATCCCTTCACTGCGCATAAGTTCCAGCCAGGCGGTGACAAAATCCGTATCGTAGACGGCGTCGTACGCGAGCTGTAGCCCTAGGTCAGGATCCGTAAACTCGCCCAGTAAAGCCGTAGGAGCATCAGCCAGAGGCTTGCTTCGGTAACTCAACGGAACTTGGACGACGTCGGTCCGCGAACCGCCGTCGGCTGTCCTGTGGGTCACCGCCAGCAGCACAACTTCCAGCCTGGCCTCTCCGCCGGTATCCGGCAGACTGAAACCGCCCACCTGCTCCAGCGCAAAGTCGGGGCTCTTAACCGGGAACCAGCGCTTGCCTGGCAGCCAGTTCCGAAGAAGTCCTTCAATGGAGGGGTTCAAGTTTTCCTTGCTCATCTCATCCTTTGGAGGTCACCACGGGAATCGCCTGGGTAAAAGGCGACGAGGGATTCGAAAATGCCGAGCGCACCCGCAGCCAATAGAAGCTGTGGCTCCCCAGCATCACGGTCAATTGACCGTTGTCGCCGACGGCCGGAAAAGGCTGGCCGCCGAAAATATCGCGCAGGCCGCGGCCTGCAAACTCAGGCACGTCCAACGTTGCCGCAACGGGGTGCTGTGAGAGATTGAAAACGCACAGAATGGTCTCCCCGTCCTCTCCTTCAGGGTTGCCGGCCGGCAGTTCCCTGACGTAGGCCAACACCACTTCATGGTCCGCCTCGATATTCCGGAAGCCGCCCAAGCCAAAGACCGGGTGGTTCTTCCGGACGCTGAGGATCTGGCGGGTCCAGCGCAGCAGCGAACCGGAGTGCGCGGCTTCGGCTTCAACGTTGGCCATGCTGTAGTTGTAAACCAGCGACTGTATGACCGGAAGGTAAAGCTTGCCCGGATCGGCCCCCGAGAACCCGGCGTTGCGGTCGGGGTTCCATTGCATCGGGGTACGGACAGCATCGCGGTCGTCGAGCCAGATGTTGTCTCCCATACCGATCTCGTCCCCGTAATACAGGAAGGGGCTTCCCGGCAGGGAGAGCAGCAACGCGTTGATGAGCTCGATCTCGGAGCGGGAGTTATCCAGCAGCGGAGCCAAACGTCGGCGGATACCGATGTTGGCCCGCATCCGGGGATCCGGGGCATACCAGCCAAGCATGGCGGCGCGTTCTTCCGCAGGCACCATTTCCAACGTCAGTTCGTCGTGGTTCCTCAGGAATGTCCCCCACTGCGCACCCTTCGGAATTTCCGGCGTGTTCCGCAGGGTCTCAATGATGGGGGCGGCCTTCTGGTCCCGGAGGGCGTAGTAGAGCCGCGGCATGATGGGGAAATGGAAGGCCATGTGGCATTCCGGGGCTTCCTCGGTGCCGAAGTACTCCACCACTTCATGCGGAGGTTGGTTTGCTTCGGCAATGATTACCCTGCCGGGGTAATTGGAGTCCACCATGCGGCGAAGGTCCTGCAGGAACGTGTGAGTTGCCGGCAGGTTCTCGCAGTTGGTGCCGTCTTCTTCGAACAGGTAGGGAATGGCGTCGGCCCGGAAGCCATCAATCCCCTGATCCAGCCAAAATCGGATCACGTCATAGAGCGCCTCGATCACCTTGGGGTTCTCAAAGTTGAGGTCCGGTTGGTGGCTGAAAAAGCGGTGCCAGAAGAACTGGCGGCGGATGGGATCGAACGTCCAATTGGATTCTTCGGTGTCCACGAAGATGATGCGGGCGTCCTGGTATTTCTCGTCCGTATCGCTCCACACATAGAAATCGCCGTAGGGACCCGTTGGATCCTTGCGCGACTCCTGGAACCAAGGATGTTGGTCCGAGGTGTGGTTCAAAGGCAGGTCGATGATCACCCGGACGCCACGGGCGTGGGCCTCGGCAACCAGTCGCTTGAAGTCGCTGATGGTGCCGAACTCGTCCAGCACGGACGTATAGTCCGCGATGTCGTAGCCGCCATCGCGCAACGGGGAATGGAAGAACGGGGGCAACCACAAGCAATCGACACCAAGCCACTGGAGGTAATCCAGTTTCTCGATCAGGCCGTGGAAGTCGCCGGAACCATCCCCGTTGGCATCCGCAAAGGCCCGCACCAGTACCTCATAGAAGACTGCCTTGCGGTACCAGTGCGGATCATGCTGGAGACCTGGGGCGTTCAACTCGAAGGTGTTCTTCGGGGTGAAGTACTGGCTGGGGTTCTGCGGAGAAAAACTCACTAAGGCTGCCTCCGGATGCTCAGTATGTGTGCCGGTTCAACGTGGGCGTCCAACCGGACGTAGTTGTGCTCGCCCCACTCCCAGCTCTGGCCGCTGATCAAATCATCCACCCGGAAGCGGCCGTCCTCGTTGAAGTCCGAGGGGTCCAGCTGCAGGGCGGCCAAGTCCAGGGACACCGTGCTTTCCCGGGTGCTGTGAGGATCCACGTTGACCACAATGATCAAAGTGTCCTTGGTGCCGTCCGGGAGCGTCTTGTGCTTGGAGTACACAATCGTTGCGTCGTCTGTGCTGCTGTGCAGCGTCAGGTTCTGCAGATCGCCCAAGGCCAGGTGGTCCTTGCGGATGGTGTTGAGCCTGGTGATGTACGGCGCCAGGGTGCGCCCTGATTCGGCAGCGCCTTCCCAGTCCCTCGCCTTGTACTCGTACTTTTCGTTGTCGATGTACTCCTCGGCGCCCGGGCGGGCCACGTGCTCGTACAGCTCATAACCGGCATAGACGCCCCACAGCGGGCTCGCGGTAGCGGCCAACACAGCCCGGATGCGGAACGCGGCCGGGCCGCCGTACTGCAGGTACTCGGTGAGGATGTCCGGGGTGTTCACGAAGAAGTTCGGACGGAAGAATGCAGCTGTCTCGTGGCTGACCTCGTGGAAGTACTGCTCCAGCTCGGTCTTGGTGTTCCGCCAAGTGAAGTAGGTGTACGACTGCTGGAATCCTGCGCGGCCCAAAGCGTGCATCATCGGCGGGCGTGTGAAGGCCTCCGCCAGGAAGACAACCTCGGGGTTCTTCTTATTGATCTTGCCGATCAGCCATTCCCAGAACCACACAGGCTTGGTGTGGGGATTGTCCACGCGGAAAACCTTGACACCGTGGCTGATCCACAGTTGTACGATCCGCAGGATTTCCTTGGAAAGACCGGCCGGGTCATTGTCGAAGTTCAGGGGATAAATGTCTTGGTACTTCTTCGGCGGGTTCTCTGCGTAGGCGATGGAACCGTCAACGCGCGTGGTGAACCATTCAGGGTTGGACGTCACCCAGGGGTGGTCCGGAGCTGCCTGCAGCGCCAAGTCCAGGGCAACTTCCAAGCCCAGCTCGTTGGCGCGCGCCACGAACGCATCAAAGTCCTCAAACGTACCCAGTTCCGGATGGATGGCGTCGTGTCCGCCGTCCTTGGAACCGATGGCCCACGGCGAACCCGGATCCTGCGGCCCCGGAGTCAGCGTGTTGTTGCGCCCCTTGCGGTGCTGGTATCCAATCGGGTGGATGGGCGGCAGGTAGATGATGTCGAAGCCCATCTCCGCGACGGCGTCGAGCCTGTTGGCTGCCGTGCGGAAGTTGCCGGAGGTCCACACGCCAGTGGAGTGGTCCAGGACGGCGCCCTCTGAGCGGGGGAAGAACTCGTACCAGGAACCGCGGCCCGCGAGGTCGCGTTCCACTTGCAGCGGGAAACGTTCGGAAACGGTCACCAGTTCGCGGATCGGAACGCGTCCGACGGCGGCCAGCACCTCAGGGCTGAAACCGGCGCCAAGGCGCTCCTCGGCAGTCTTGGTGGTGTCGGCCAGCACGACGGAAGCGGCACGCAAGGTGCGCTTCTCCACGGCGCTGCGCCCGGCGTCGTCGGCGGCCTCCGCGAGGAGGGCAGCGCCTTCGGCGAGCATCAACTCGACGTCAATGCCGGCCCCTACCTTGACCTCGGCGTTGTGATGCCAGGTGCCGTACCGGTCATGCCAGGCCTCAATGACGAAGGACCAGGCGCCGGTGCCTGTGGGGGTGATCAGGCCTTCCCATCGGTCCAGGCCCTTCCATTGCTCGCCTTGGGCCGGGGTCAGGCGGACTCGCTGACGCTCCTTGCCCTTGGGATCGAGCAGCACAGCGGAGACGCCCAGCTGGTCATGGCCTTCACGGAAGACCGTGGCGCCGACAACCAGGTCCTCGCCTGGCAATGCCTTCGCCGGGAATCGGCCACCCTCAACCACCGGCTGCACGGCCGTGATGGGGAACCGGCCGAAGCGAAGTCCCTCGGTGATGTCCGTAGTCGTCTTGGATTTCAGAGCGGTGATGGTTCGCGCGGTTTTCGTCACAACCACGACGTTAGCGACAAAAATCACAGAATGCTAAGCACACGACCTATCTCCTCGACGCAAGATGACTTTTACCTAAAAGAAACCCAATCCAGTTCCGGCTGCCATGTGAGTCCGTTAGTGTGGCGCTCGTGAAGGCTATTCGAAGGTTTACAGTCCGTACCGTCCTCCCCGAGCCCATCAGGCCCCTGGCCCGTCTGGCAACAAATTTGCGCTGGTCCTGGCACCGGCCCACACGGGAACTTTTTGCGAGCCTTAACCCGGCTCTCTGGGAGGAATCGCAGCACGACCCCATAGCCCTGCTGGGGTCGATCAGCCGCGAGCAGTTACAGGACCTGGCCAATGACGGCGAGCTGGTGAACCGTGTCCAGGACGCCGCAGCCGACCTGGACCGATACCTCAGCGAACCGCGCTGGTACCAAGGCCTCGGCGAAGACGCCCCGGCCTGCATCGCGTACTTCTCCCCCGAATTCGGCATCACCGAAGTACTCCCGCAATACTCCGGAGGCCTCGGCATCCTCGCCGGCGACCACCTCAAGGCCGCCTCTGACCTCGGGGTGCCCCTGATCGGCGTCGGGCTTCTGTACCAGGCCGGATACTTCAAGCAGTCGCTCTCCCGCGACGCCTGGCAGCAGGAAACCTACCCTGTACTGGACCCTGACGGCCTGCCGCTGACGCTGCTGCGCCACCCGGCCAAGGACGGCGCCCAAGGCAAGCCGGTCCACATCTCCCTGCCGCTGCCCAACGGCCGCGAGCTCCACGCACACGTGTGGCGTGCCGACGTCGGACGCGTTCCGCTGCTGCTGCTGGACTCCAACGTCCCCTCCAACGATGAAGCCGCGCGCGGCATCACCGACCGCCTGTACGGCGGCGGCGGCGACCACCGTCTCCAGCAGGAACTCCTCCTGGGCATGGGCGGCGTCAAGGCCCTGCGCGTGTACCAGGAGCTCACCGGCACGCCCGCTCCGGAAGTGTTCCACACCAACGAAGGCCACGCAGGGTTCCTGGGGATCGAACGCATCCAGGAAGCCATGTCCGACGCCAACTCGCCCCTCAGCTGGGACGAGGCCCTCGCCGCCGGCCGCGCGTCCACTGTCTTCACGACGCACACGCCCGTACCCGCCGGCATCGACCGCTTCGAGACCGTGCAGATCAAGCACTTCTTTGAAGCCGGCCTCGCGCCCGCTGTGCCCACGGACCGCATCCTGGACCTCGGCCGTGAAAACTTCGACGGCGGCAACCCGTCCGTGTTCAACATGGCAGTCATGGGCCTTCGGCTGGCGCAGCGTGCCAACGGTGTGGCCAAGCTGCACGGTGTGGTCTCCCGCGAAATGTTCGCCGGTCTCTGGCCGGGATTCGACCACTCCGAAATCCCCATCACCTCCGTTACCAACGGCGTCCACGTGCCCACGTGGGTGGACCCCCGAATCTCCTCCCTGGCACGGAACCAGTTCGGCGCGGAAGCCGAAGCCCTGGGACGCTGGGACCTGGCGTACAACGTCAGCGACGAAGACGTCTGGGCCCTCCGCCGGGAGCTCCGCGCACAACTCATAGAAGACGTTCGACGCCGGCTCCGGGCCTCCTGGAAGAAGCGCGGCGCTGCTGATGCCGAACTCGGCTGGACCGACTCCGTACTGGACCCCGACGTCCTCACCATCGGATTCGCCCGGCGTGTGCCAACCTACAAGCGGCTCACTCTCATGCTGCGCGACCCTGCCCGTTTGAAGGCCCTGCTGCTGGACCCCAAACACCCCATCCAGCTGGTCATCGCTGGCAAGTCCCACCCCGCAGACGACGCCGGCAAGAAGATGATCCAGGACCTTGTCAAGTTCACGGACGACCCCCAGGTCCGGCACAGGATCGTGTTCCTGCCCAACTACGACATCGCCATGGCGAGGACACTGTTCCCCGGCTGCGACGTCTGGCTCAACAACCCCCTCCGACCGCTGGAAGCCTGCGGCACCTCCGGCATGAAGGCCGCCATCAACGGTTCGCTCAACCTCTCCGTCCTGGACGGCTGGTGGGACGAAATGTACGACGGCGAAAACGGCTGGGCGATCCCCACCGCCAACAACAATGCATCATCCGAGGAACGCGACGACATCGAGGCATCAGCACTCTACGAGCTGCTGGAAACCCAGGTAGCACCGCGCTTCTACGGAACCACCGTTGCCCAAGGCGCCGGAGCAGCAGGACCCTCCGAATCCAGCCGTGAAACCGTGCCTACCCACTGGGTGTCCATGATCAAGCACACCCTGGCTAACCTGGGCCCCGCAGTCTCGGCGGAACGCATGCTGCACGACTACGTCAACAACCTCTACTGCCCCGCCGCTGTGTCCGGGCGGCGCGCTGTTGCCGAGTCCTTCAAGGAAGCCAAGGAACTGGCGGCCTGGACCACCAAGGTCCGGAACGCCTGGCCCGAGGTAGTGGTGGAGCACGTTGACTCCGTAGGCGTCTCTGAGGAACCCCAGGTGGGCGACTCACTCCAAGTCAACGCCTACGTGGCCCTCAACAACCTCACCCCGGACGACGTCTCCGTGGAAGTGGCTTTCGGCCGCGCGGAAGACACCGACGAGCTCGAGGACATCGTGGTGGCCGAACTGGACTCCTTGGAAGACCTCGGCGGCGGACGCCACCTGTTCAGCGGCTCCCTGGTGATCAACCGCTCAGGGTCCTTCGGCTACACCGTCCGCGTGTTCCCGAAGCACTCTGCGCTGGCTTCCAAGGCTGAGCTGGGGTTGATCGCGAACGCCTAGCCCGTTGTCCGCCCGGACGTTCCTGGCCCGCTTATCCGTTGTTGCCCAACAACGGATAAGCGGGCCAGGAACGTCGAAGGCTGGCTCAACGTACTTCCTGATTGCCGTCGGCTTCAATCGTGGCGATTCGCCGCCTTGATCCCGGCCGGGATGCTAACTACTGGCGTGACGTGCAGCAGAGTAAAGCGGTGCCTGACAATCTGTTCTGGGACCACTTTTCGGTGTATTGCACTTTGAAGGGGTCCCACTCCTCTAGCCGTCTGCCGGGTCAGCGTGAAAGCGAGCCAGCAGGAATCAACTCTGTTTCGATGATTGTGCCCGTTGAAGACAGCCGGACACGGCCATCCCACAGAATCGGGCCGGTGAAGGTTGTGGTCCAACGAAGAGGGCCTCGTCCGTGGCGCGCTGCGGAGGTTTTTCGCGTTCAGAGGTCCGGCCACAAGCAAGGACAAGACCCCAGAGGGAACCTAAGGAACTTATATAGCGATCGTGATCGTCTGCGTCGGAGGCGTACAACTTGCATGCTGACTAGCGGAGACTGCCTGTCCTGCCCGCCTGTTCTTGCCTGTGTCGTCGCACCAGTCGATATCGAATGGGAAAGCCACGACGGCGGCTTCCCCTGGCGCAGTCTCGGGTGGAACCCTAAAAGTGTAAGTAAACCCACCAGCGTCATTCATTGGCGCCAAAGTGTCAAGGACTTTGCGTCCGGATGCATCTTTGATTGTTATCAGGATTCGGGCGTTCTTTCCGTAGCGGGGATCGCATCTCGCATCTTGTGCCCTCACGGTGACCTCTTCGCCGATTCTTGTGGGCGAGGGAGTAACGGAAAAATCAGGGGGGAGACACGGGGGCTGCCCTTGGGAGGAGGAGTTGCATCCTGACAATGCCGCGGCAATGATCAGCACACTCAACGTGGCAACTGGTGTCCGAAGGAAGCCTTGAACTCGAAAAGGACGGCTGGAAGAGAACATCATTTCTTGATTCTCCTCACAGTAGTTGCCCTTGGGAATCCGGTGTCAGGGTTTGTAGCCACATCGTCAATTTGTATCGAATAATACAAGTCAAAATTGATAAAAAAGACAACTGAAGTACTCGAATGCAAGCCCGCATGAAACGTAGCACTTCGTTGATAATATGCATTAGTTCACTGGGTCAGCCTTGCACTGGAAACTTTGAATTTCAAACTTTTGAAATGATCGGGATAATTAAAGAAATATTCAATATTTCGCATCACGATCAGGTCGCAAGCACCACTTAAGCGGATTTCGGCGGTAGTCATAGCTCATGTGGGAACCAACGCTGATTACATCTCAGCTGCCCGTAATACCAGCCAAGGAAGTTGCCTCTTAGGGCGCCTGCCCACACGGGTAGGACGCCGGTGCAGTTAGGCCCCGCTGGACCGACTAATTCTCGAAGACCGCGATGACTGCCAGGTCCCGGCCGGCGTAGCGCTCGGCGTCTTGAAGGATTTCGCAGACAACACCGAAGGACCGGTCCGTACGGTAGGCCGCCGGGACCTGCCAGATCATCGTGACGGGGCTGCCATCATCCTCTGAGAGGGCATCAGCGTAGTCGTGCAGGGAATCGTTCAGGGCGTCGAGGTTCACGCCGTAGTACTCGGGGAAATCGAGGACCTGGCCGAAGACCTCGAGGACTGCCTGCTTTGTGCTTGCCGGCGGGACCAGGAGGGTCCTTCGTCCGGCGTCGGAGATCTGCTCTTGCAGTTCTTCGAGGGTCCAGGTGTCCGCGGAGTAGATTTTCATGGGCTCCTCTATTTGCCTTCGACGATAAACATGAACGACTCGTAATGGTCAGGGGTGTAGTACTTGGCGGAGTCCTTGCCCACAATGATCCGGCGGGCACCCCGGTCAGACTCTCCCGGCGTGGGCACGGTGTATTCCTTGTAGAAACCGCCGGACTTCTTAGGCAGCCAACCTTCGAAGTTGCCGAAGTTCACGCCGTCGCGGTCGTAAGGGTACGGGCCGCCCTTCGCAATCAGGGCAAGGGTTTGGCGCGCTTCCTGGGGCAACTGCGAAGCATTGATGGTGGGCAGCGTGGATGGGTTTGTGCTGGCCGGGTTCGTAGATGTCGGACTGACTACGGCTGGTGACGCTGGCGTAGAGCCAGGTGCCGGCGTCGTGCTTTGCGTCGTCAGTGAGCCGCCGCCGACCATGGCGACCACCAGGACGACGACGGCGATCACCAGTCCCGCGAAGGCCACCAGTTTGTTGCGGTTGCGGTTCATCCGGTGGGCTCCCCTCAATGGTTGGTTGGCTACGTGCGGTAGATGTTGATGGTGTTGGCTTGCAGGATATCCCGCTCGCCCGAGGCCACCAACGCGCCTTTCCGACGGTCGTGCAACACCGAAGTTGTGAAGCGGAGTTCAAACATTCGCTTTCCGATGCCCGACTCGCTCAGGATCTCCGGCAAGACCATTTTGACGTCCTGATTGCTGCCGTTCACCGAGATCAAGCCACGGATCTCACTGTCCTCGTGACCCATGAGCAGCTGGACCGAGCGGACGTTGGGATCATTCCAGCGCGCCGGAGTCATCTTCTTACCCTTATCGTCAAACCACTGAAGGCTCGAGTCGTTGGCCTGCCCGGGGAAGCTTTCAGGTTGATGACGCAGGAACCAGCGTCGGAGTCGGACCAGTTCACGGGTAGTCCTGAACATGGCGTTCGCTTCCTGCGTCCGGCTCCAGTCCAGCCATGCCGTGGGGTTGTCCTGGCAGTAGGCGTTGTTGTTGCCTTGCTGCGTACGCCCGATTTCGTCACCGGCCGTGATCATGGGAACGCCAATGGACAGCAGCAGCGTCGCCATGAGGTTGCGGATGGACAGCGCACGGGCAGCCACGATGGCCTCGTTCTCGCTCCGACCCTCGAAACCATGGTTGTAGCTTCGGTTGTCGCCGTGTCCGTCACGGTTTTGCTCGCCGTTGGCCTCGTTGTGCTTGCGGTCGTAGCTGACCAAGTCCTTGAGGGTGAAACCATCGTGGGCGGTGATGAAGTTGACGCTGGCCAGGCGGGTGCGGCCGGATGATGCGAAGAGATTGGCAGAGCCCGCCATGAGCTCAGCCAAGGATGCCACCGAGCCACCTTGGCCACCAGCCTCAATGGCAGCCCTGTCGGACAGCCAGAAGCTTCGGACACCATCGCGGAAGTGGTCATTCCAGTCGGACCATCCCTGCGGGAAACGGCCGGTCTGCCAGCCACCGTAGCCAACATCCCAAGGTTCGGCGATCAGCTTGACCTCAGAGAGCACCGGGTCCTCGGCGATGGCCTGCAAGAAGGGGTGCTGGGGATCGAAAGTGTTGCCGGCATCCCGGCACAGTGTCACGGCGAGGTCGAAGCGGAAACCGTCCACATGGAAGTCGTTTACCCAGTACCGCAGGGAATCCAGCGCCAGGTCCACCACTACGGGATCACTGAAATCCAAGGTGTTGCCGCATCCGGTGGTATCCAGGTAGCGCCCGTGAGCATCGTGCCGGTAGTAACGCTTCTCTGCCAGTCCGCGGAAACTCAGCGGGGGTCCGTCAGGCCCCGCCTCGGCGGTGTGGTTGTACACCACGTCCAGGATGACCTCGATCCCCGCCGCATGGAGCAGTTTGATCATCCCCTTGAGCTCATCCTGCACCGCGTGGGGGCCAGCATTCTGCGCCGCTTCCGTTGCGTAGGCCGAATGTGGGGCGAAGAAGGCTGCTGTGTTGTAGCCCCAGTAGTTGGTCATGCCCAGGTCCTGGAGGTGCGACTCATCCAAGTGGAAATGGATGGGGAGCAACTGGACAGCAGTGATGCCGAGTTCAGTCAGGTGCTGGATCATCACAGGGTGCGCCATCCCCGCGTACGTTCCACGAAGGTGCTCCGGGATGTCCGGGTGGAGCATCGTCTGGCCACGGACGTGTGCCTCATAAATCACCGAAGTGCGCATAGGCGTTCGCGGCGCATGATCATCGCCCCAATCAAACCCTGTCTCCACGAGGACGCTTGTGAGGAACTCGCCCCGCTGGTCCACGGCGCGGCCGTAGGGATCGAGCAGCAGCGGCTGGTCGCCGTCGTCGTCCAGGTCCAAAGCGGGGATGGACAGAGGGAGGCCGCCTTCGCTGGGGGCAGCTCGGAAACCATAGCGGGTGCCCGGCGGCATGCCGTCCACAAGGCCAAAGTGAACGCCGTCCTGCACATTGGACAGAATACGCGCGCGCCAAGGTTCGCCTGGGGCTTGGAACACCACCTCCACCCGTTTCAGGTCAGGAGCGAAAACGGCTACGTTCACCGAATGGTTCTGTGTGGTTTCGGCGTCGAAAACTCCGGGCTGGGGCGTGCTCAGTCCGAGGGGCCTGGGCTGGGACGCATCCAGGGCAGCTTCTGTGTCAAAAATAGGCATAACCATTGCTTGCAAGTTTAGTTCCACGCCAAGTATGTACCGTGCGGGCCTGCCATGTGACGACGTTCAGCGTCGCGATTTCATTACTTGCCCGAAGATGGCGGGATTTCATCCGCCGCTCACGTGCTGCAATACTGCATCCGCGCTGTCCGCCTTTGAGCTGGTTGGCATCGATTGTGTCGCGTTCTACTGCCCCGTCCCAGTCCGCTTGGCATACTGGGACGGAGACAACTGGAGGTTTTATCGTGCGCGTGGCACTTGCCCAAGTCATCACCGGCCGGGATCTGGCCGAGAACCTGCGGCTCCTGGAGGAGTACGCCCGCCGGGCCAAGGACGGCGGAGCCGAGCTGGTGGTCTTCCCCGAGGCGATGATGCGCGCGTTTGGAAACTCGCTACTGGACATCGCCGAACCACTGGATGGGCCGTGGGCGAGCCGGGTGCGCTCCCTCGCTGACGAACTTCAGCTGGTGATCGTGGCTGGTATGTTCACGCCGGGCACTCTCTCTGATTCGGGATCCCCGCGCGTGCGCAACACGCTTCTCGCCACCGGACCCGGCGTGGACACAAGCTACGACAAAATACACCTTTTCGACGCGTTCGGCTTCGCGGAATCGGACACCGTTGAGGCGGGTACAGATCCGGTGACGTTCGACGTCGGTGGCCTCACCTTTGGTTTGGCCACCTGCTACGACATCCGTTTCCCTGCCCTGTTCACGGCCAACGCACAGCGTGGAGCCATTGTGAATATCGTTTCTGCCTCGTGGGGATCCGGTCCGGGCAAAGCCGAGCAGTGGCAACTCCTGGCCCGAGCCCGCGCAGTGGACACCACCACGTTCGTGCTTGCCTGCGGCCAGGGCGATCCCGCCACTCAGGGCGTTGAGGTCAAAGGCACAGCGCCCACCGGAGTCGGGTACTCCGCCGTCGTATCCCCGTTCGGTCAGGTGTTGGAAGCCCTCGAAGGCGAACCGGGTGTCATTTTCTACAATCTCGACCCCGCAGCTGTGGAAGAAGCCCGCGCCAAGCTCCCAGTGCTGGCCAACCGCCGCGACTTCTAACCCTCTCTCACACCCCTAGCCCTTCCCACCAACGCTCGCTCACATCCCTAGCCCTTCCCAAGGTGCGGTCGTATGGTTTTCCGGGATAGCTTGAGGGGAAATTGCGCTTCGGACGAACACGCCCAGAAGAAAATACGGTGCCGCGTTTCGTGAGAAAAGGTCGGCGCCTTCTTTGCCGTCAAGCAAAAGTAGAGGGCTTCTATGAGTTCAACTAAGCGGAGAAGGCCAACCAGTCCGGGGGCCGCCGTGCCGGCGTTGAAGGTCTCCGGCAGAGCATCGGCCGCAAGCCCGCGGGATGTGAGCGAGCGTTCAGCTCAAGCCCGCGGGATGTGAGCGAGCGTTCAGCGCAAGCCCGCGGGATGTGAGAGAACGTCCGGTCCAAATCCGCGGGACGTGAGCGAGCGTTAGGCGCAAGCCCGCGGGACGTGAGAGACCGTCCGGTCCAAACCCGCGGGACGTGAGCGAGCGTTCAGCTCAAACCCGCGGGACGTGAGAGAGCGTTAGGCGCAAGCACGCGGGATGTGAGAGAGCGTGCAACTCAGGCACGCAAAAGGCGCCGCAAGCACCATCCGAGGAGGATGGCGCTTGCGGCGCCTTAGCGAGAACTACTTGGCGGCGCGCTGCCTCGACACTTCGTACAGCGAGATTCCGACGGCCATGGATGCGTTGAGCGACTCCATGGCGGAGTCGATCGGAATCGAGACGATCTGGTCGCAGTTCTCGCGGACCAGCCTGCTGAGGCCCTTGCCTTCGGAACCGACCACGATGCAGACGGGTTCGGTGGCAACGGTGAGGTCGGGCAGCGAGACGTCGCCGTCGCCGTCCAGGCCAAGGACATAAATGCCCATGTTCTTGAACTGCTTGAGCGCGTTGTTGAGGTTCGCAGCACGGGCAACGGGGACGCGCACGGCGGCGCCGGCACTGGTCTTCCATGCGGATGCTGTGACGCCGACGGAGCGACGCTCGGGGACGATGACGCCGTGGCCGCTGAAGGCGGATACGGAGCGGATGATCGCGCCGAGGTTGCGGGGGTCAGTGATGCCGTCCAGGGCAACGAAGATGGGGGCGTTGGAGATGTGCCCCTTCTTCCACTTGGCGAGGGTTTCCTCGGCGAGGTCGTAAGCGTCCTCGTATTCGTAGGGCGGGATCTGCAGAACGAGGCCCTGGTGGACGGCGTCCTCTGTCATGCGGTCCAGCTCAGCCTTGCCGGTTTCGAGCAGCGGGATGCCACGCTCGGCCGCGAGTTTGAGGGATTCCTTGACGCGGTCGTCCATCTCAATGCGGATGGCGACGTGCAGGGCCTTGGCCGGAATGCCGGCGCGGAGCGCTTCCACCACCGAGTTACGGCCCGTCACCAGTTCTTCAGTGGCACGGCCCTTGGGACCGGAGCGGGCGCCTGCGCCACCGGGACGGGTGCCCGTTCCGCGCTTGGCAGCCGAGCGCTCAGCCAGCTGCTTGTTCTTGTATGCCTTGTGGTAGGTGCGTTCCTCCGCCTTGGGCGTGGGACCCTTGCCCTCCAGGGCCTTGCGGCCGTGGCCACCGGTTCCGGTGGTGGGGCCCTTCTTCTGTTTGACCGACCGGCGACCATTGTTGGCCATGAGATTCCATCCTTGATTTTGTGAGTAAGTCTGGAATCAAGTCTACTGACCCGATGCAATTCGGCCGCCGCGCCGGTTTGTCAGTCGCGTTTGAGGCTCCAGCTGGCGCCATCCGCACCATCTTCGACGACGACGCCGGCCGCGGCGAGTGTGTCGCGGATAGCATCGGATGCTGCCCAGTCCTTGTTGGCCCTGGCCGCGGCACGGGCTTCGAGTTGAGCTTCGATCAGCACTTCCAGAGCGGCATGCTCGCGTCCTTGTACAGCTTCCGGACGTTTCACCGAATCCAGGCCAAGAACTTCGGTCATGGAGAGCACGCTGTAGAGCGCAGTCTTCGCACTCTCCAAGTCGCCGGAAGCCAAAGCAGTATTTCCTGCCCGCACGGTTTCGTGCAGCACGCCGAGGGCCTGGGGCACGTTGAGGTCGTCATCCATGGCCGCGATGAAAGCAGCGGGCATGTTGGCTTGCGGGGAAACGTCCGAGGCGTCCGTACCCACCTTGGCGGATGCCTTGTGAATGAAACCGTCAATGCGCTCGACGGCGGCTGCAGCCTCCTGCAGCGAGGTAGGCCGGTAGTCCAGGATGGAGCGGTAGTGTGCCTGGCCGAGGTAATACCGAACCACGCGCGGTGAGGCGAGCTCCAGCATTTCGGCCGGGCTCACGGTGTTCCCGATGGACTTGGACATCTTTTCGCCCTCGTACGTGACCATGCCGTTGTGCATCCAGAAGTTGGCGAACTCGTCGCCGGCAGCCTGGGACTGCGCCATCTCGTTCTCGTGGTGCGGGAAGCGAAGATCCAGTCCGCCACCGTGGATATCAAACCGCGGGCCCAAATACTTGGTGACCATGGCTGAGCACTCGAGGTGCCATCCGGGACGGCCGGCACCCCAAGGGGACTCCCACTTGGCGGTGACTGGTTCGCCGTCTTTGAAACCCTTCCACAGCGCGAAGTCGCGGGGATCGCGCTTGCCTCGGGGGTCGGCGTCGGGCGCTCCCTGCATGTCATCGATGTTCTGCCGCGTCAGCGAGCCGTACTTGCTCCAGGAACGGACGTCGAAGTAGACGTCGCCGGAATCGTCCAGTGCGGGGTAGGCATGGCCTCGATCGATGAGGCGCTGGATGAGCGCGTGCATTTCCGGGATGTGGCCGGTGGCACGAGGTTCATAAGTGGGCCGTTGGACGCCGAGGGATTCGTAGGCGTTCTCGAACTCCTGCTCGTAGCGGTAGGCCAAGGCCCACCACTCTTCGGCTTGGCGCGCCGACGGTTCAGCGTCCCAGTCCGGACCGAACGACTGCGCGGACTTGGCCAGGATCTTGTCGTCGATGTCCGTGACGTTGCGCACCACCGTAACCCGGAGGCCGCGGAATTCCAGCCAGCGAGTCAGTTGGTCGAAGGCGATGGCCGACCTGACGTGGCCCACGTGAGGCATTCCTTGGACGGTGGCCCCGCAGTAGTACACGCTGGCCTTGCCGTCTTCGAGGGGAACGAAGTCGCGGACTTCGGCGGAGGCGGTGTCATAGAAGCGCAGGGTCACCGCTCCAGATTAGCCGATGACGCGGCATGACCTGCCTACTTGCAGTATTCGCCGATCTTGTTGAACTGCACCTTGAGCTTCTCCTGCTGGTCCTGGGTGGCCGCGCCGAGGGACGACGACGCCGCGTCGTCCATGATCGCAGCCATCTCTTTGATGGGGTTGCCGATCTCCGGAGCGAGTTTGCCTGCGATCTGGTGATAGTGCTCTGCGATTTGCTTGGACTGCTGCTGCTGATTGCCGTCGGGCTTGAACGTGTCGTTGTTCAGGAACTCGCAGCTGGCTGTCACGTCCATCGTTTGGGTCCCGCTGCAGCCGCTCAGCAGGAGCGATGCAGCCAAGCCTGCGGACACCATAGCGGAACGCACGACGCCGGCACGTGGCTTAACCATGTGGCGCACCTTTTGCGGGACCGGGCTCCGTTGCCGTCGTCTCGTGTCCGGAGACCGGGTACACCAGGGCCGTGGCAACAGCGGAGATACCTTCGCCGCGACCGGTGAAGCCGAGGCCGTCGCTTGTGGTTGCCGTGACACTGATCGGCGCGCCGGCAGCTTCGCTCAGGACCCTCTGGGACTCTTCCCGGCGCGGACCGAATTTGGGACGGTTGGCCACGAACTGCACTGCCACGTTGCCGATCTCGAATCCGGCCGCGCGCACAATGCGTGCCGCTTCGCCAAGGAGCTTGACCCCTGAGGCACCTGCGAACTCGGGGCGGTCAGTGCCGAAGTGGGTGCCCAGGTCACCAATGCCGCACGCGGAAAAGAGTGCGTCGGCAGCGGCGTGAGCAACGCAATCGCCGTCGGAATGCCCTGAAAGCCCCTGTTCGCCTTCCCAGAAAAGCCCGCCCAACCACAGCGGTTGCGGGTCATCTTCTGCCGCAAATGCGTGGACATCGATACCAACGCCCGTGCGGGGAAGCACCATGTTCTGGTTAGGAGTCATCAGCCTTCCACCCAACGAATTCCCAGCGGCCCTTCCAGCAATCCCTCGGCAATGATGAGATCCAAGGGCGTGGTGATCTTCAGCGACTGGCTGGCCCCGCGAACAGCGTGGACCGGAACGCCGAGGAGCTCAACCAGCATGGCGTCGTCGGTGACAGCTGCGGACTGCTTGTCGTCGAAAAGTTCAGCGGCTTTGTGTGCTTTTCGCAGCACGGCCAGTTCGAAACCTTGCGGAGTCTGCACGGCGCGCAGCTGCTCCCGAGGGGCTGTTCCCGTGACAACTTCCGGGGCGATGGAGGAGTCCGAGCCGTTCGTTTCGGCGACGGTCTTGATGGTGTCCACCACAGGCATGGTGGGAATGACGGCCTTCGCGCCTGAAGCCAGGGCATCGGCGACGCGCTGGAAAACCCGCTCGGGGGTAAGGGCACGTGCGGCGTCGTGGACCAGGACCAGTTCGGTTCCGTCCTCCAAAGCAGCCATGGCGGCTCGGACGGAATCCGCGCGGGAGGAACCGCCGTCGACAACTGAAATTTCGGGGCCGCCGTCCACCAGGTCAATGGTGAACTCGGAAATCGACTCACGCAGGGCCGTGTCCCCCTTGGGTACGGCGACGCAAATCTGGCGCGCAACATCAGAGGCAACCACCCCACGGAGGGCATGCATCAGAATGGTTTCACCACCCAGCGGAACCTGGGCTTTGGGCATGCCGTAGCCGAGTCGTTCACCGGAGCCGGCAGCAACCACGATCACGGCCGTGACGGCGCGCTTGGAAGGAATACTCATGCGCCCAAGGTTACTTGGAAAGTACTTGAAGATACTTGATGACCAAGCACGTCCGGCTGTATTTAGGCAAAAAGAAACCCGGCGGCGCTTTCGCACCACCGGGCTCAATTCTTAGGAAGCCAAGACCTCGTCGAGAACGCTTGCAGCCTTCTCTTCGTCTGTCTTCTCAGCCAGGGCCAGTTCTGAAATCAGAATCTGCCGCGCCTTGGCCAGCATCCGCTTCTCACCTGCGGAAAGGCCGCGATCGTGATCACGACGCCAAAGATCGCGAACGACCTCTGCCACCTTGATGACATCGCCTGAAGCAAGCTTCTCCAGGTTCGCCTTGTAACGACGTGACCAGTTGGTAGGCTCTTCAGTGAACTCGGCGCGGAGAACGTCAAACACGTGCTCCAAACCTTCTTTGCCCACTACGTCCCGGACCCCAACAAGGTCAACATTCTCTGCTGGAACTTCAATGGTCAGATCACCCTGAGCCACCTTGAGCTTGAGATACATCTTCTCTTCGCCCTTGATGGTGCGCATCTTGATTTCCTCAATTTTTGCTGCACCGTGGTGAGGGTAAACTACTGTCTCGCCGACCTCAAAAACCATGTGGACTTTCCCCTTTCCCGCAGATTAGTCTATCACGATTAAGGCATACGACTGGCATCGGACAGGGCCTTCTGCCGCGCCAATAAAGGGAATGAGGCCTTAAACGACTTCCTCCAAGGTCTTGACGTATTCCGGTAAAGATGCTTCGAGCAAGGAACGTGCGAGCAAGTTCTCCTACGTTAACGGCGCCACATAGCCTTCCCGAATCCATATTTCCGGGGGTTTGCCGATAGGCTATGGCTGAAAAGTGTTCCAATGACTCTTGAGGAGTAGGTGTCGTGCGCAATACTGCGATGAACCCTGTCCAGCGCGGCAAGCTGGCAATTGCGGCGGCTGCAATCGGCGTCGGTCTTCTGTCCGTCACCGGCTGCGGATTCGTCAACGCCCAGCAGACTACCCACCAGTACTCGGCATCGGACGGGATCAAAGCTGATCTCGGTCCCCTGCAGTTGCGCAACATCCTGATTGTTGCCTCGGGCGAGAACGAGCCCGGCCGCGTTATCGGCGCCGTTTTCAACACCTCAGCCACCGACGCCACCCTCACCGTGAGTGGCGCCAACGGCGCCCAGACCGAAATCCCGGTCAAGGCCAATGGGGAGACGTTCCTGAATGACACCGCCGATGCGGCGATCCTCAGCACCGCGGGCGTCATCCCCGGTGGTCTGGTGCCGATCACCGTCCGCAGCGGTTCCGACTCAGCTACCGTCAACGTTCCGGTGCTTGACGGCACACTGCCCGAGTACGCCAAGTACCTGCCCACCACGCCGACCCCGACAGCAACGCCGACGTCGACGTCGACGTCTACGGCTACGTCGTCGGAGGCTCCGGCCGCCGGCCACTAGGCACGCTCAAACAACCTTGCAGCAAAAGGAAGGGTCCCGCCTCGGCGGGACCCTTCCTTGTTGTCTTACGTGAGTCTGCCGACCTTTACGGCTCGAACTTGTAACCCAGTCCGCGCACTGTCACCAGGTAACGCGGTGCTGACGGATCGGGCTCGATCTTGCTGCGAAGCCGCTTCACGTGGACATCGAGGGTCTTGGTGTCCCCCACATAGTCCGAACCCCAGACACGGTCAATCAATTGACCACGCGTCAACACCCGGCCTGAGTTGCGGAGCAGCATCTCCAGCAGCTCGAACTCCTTGAGCGGCAGCGAAACCTGCTCACCGTTGACGCTCACCACGTGGCGTTCGATGTCCATGCGGACAGGACCGGCCTGCACAGTGGACGTAATAAGTTCCTCCGGCTCACCCTGCCGGCGCAGCACCGCACGGACGCGGGCCACGAGCTCCCGGGAAGAATAGGGCTTGGTGACATAGTCATCCGCGCCCAACTCCAAGCCAACAACCTTGTCGATTTCCGAGTCCTTGGCCGTCAGCATGATGACGGGAACACTGGAGCGCTGGCGAAGTTGTCGGCATACTTCGGTGCCCGGTGTTCCCGGCAATTGCAGGTCCAAAAGGACGAGGTCGGCACCGTTCCGGTCGAATTCCACCAAGGCGTCGCTGCCGTTGTCTACTACCTCGACGTCAAAACCCTCTTTGCCCAGGAGATAGGACAGGGGGTCGCTGAAGGACTCTTCGTCCTCCACTATCAAAATCCGGCTCAAGCGCTGGCTCCTTGCTCTTGGGCGCCACTGGCGCCCCCTTGATGATTCACGTGATGGGGTTGTTGAATCGCGTGATGAGGCTCGACGGCGGCAGTAGCCGCCGGATGTTCGGAAGAGGCGGCCGCAGCGGAAGCCGGAAGGCCGGCGTCGTCGTCCTGGCCTTCCATTTCAGGCAGGCGGATGGTGAAGGTGGACCCTTGGCCCGGCTGGGACCACACGGTCACCTCGCCACCATGGTTGGACACGACGTGCTTGACGATGCTGAGCCCCAGGCCAGTGCCACCGGTGTGCCGGGATCGTGCCGCGTCGACGCGATAGAACCGCTCGAACACACGCTCTTGGTCCTCGGGGGTCAGTCCCTCACCTTGGTCCGTGACGGAGATGGCGACGACGCCCTCCCGGGTTCGGATGCCGACACCTACACGCGTGTTTTCCGGTGAATAGCGAATTGCGTTGTCGATCAGGTTGCGGAGGGCCGTCACCAGGAGGTCGCGGTCGCCGAAAACCAGCGACTCAGAGTGCCCGCCCACCACGATCTGGATATTCTTGCTCTCAGCCGGCAGCTGCGAGCGGTCCACGGCCTCGGTGATCACCGTATTGATATCCACCGCGTGACCTTGCTGGGCAACGTTGGCGCCCTGCAAGCGGGAAAGTTCGATGATGTCCTGGACCAAGGCCGCCAGCCGGCCGGACTCCTTGTGCATACGCTTGGCGAACCTGCGCACGGCTTCCTCGTCATCAGGCGACGCTTCCAAGGCCTCGGCCAGGAGCGAGATGGCGCCGACGGGTGTCTTGAGTTCGTGGGACACGTTGGCCACGAAGTCGTTGCGGATCTCCTCGGTGCGGGTGATCTCAGTGCGGTCGTCGGCCAGGAGCACGATGTATTCCCAACCGAGCATGGCCGCCCGGACCTGAACCACAATGGTGCCTTTGCCCAGCGGACCACGCGGGAGTTCGTACTGTTCCTCCAGGATCACACCGTCCCGGCGAACCTTGGCGGTCATGTCCAGGAGTTGCTTGTGGACTACCGTGTGGCCACGCACCAGGCCATACGCATACGCTGCCGGACTCGCACGGACTACGCCGTCGATGGCGTCCACCACGACAAAGGCGCGCCCGACGACGGCAAGTACTTCCGCCGCGCCCTCAGGAAGCAGGGGCTCAGTTACGTCCAGGTCCACGATGCTGCGTTGCCGCTCGCTGATCCTGAACGCGAGCATGCCAAAGACGCCCAACGACAGGCCTACGAGACCTGCGACGACACCTATGAGCAATGGATCCACGTGTCCAGCTTATGCTGTGAAAACACGGGCAAGCAGTGATCCGGCGCCAAACGCCGACGGTTCAACTAACGTTCATCTAAAGGAGCCGAACAGTTCACTGGCCCCTGACACAGTTACTGGTTGGACTGTCAATGGTTTTGAAATCCGACCCCCATCATGGGAACAGGATTTCCAAGGAAAGGACGCCTTAGTGCGCAAGGTTTTTCAGGAGGAGCTCACCCAGGTAGGTGACGACCTCATCGAGATCTCCAAGCTGGTTCACGAAGCGATCACGAAGGCTACTACGTCCTTCGAAGGCGCCGACGTGGATCTTGCCCAGGACGTCATCGCGGCAGATGCCCGGATCGACTTCCTGCAGAACAGCCTCGACGAGCGCGCCATCGACATCCTTGCCCTGCAGGGTCCTGTCGCCAGCGACCTCCGCATGATTGTGGGATCGCTGCGTATGAGTGCGTCGCTGGAGCGCATGGGAGACCTGGCCCGCCACGTTGCCCAGCTGGCGCGCCTGCGCTACCCGGCCACCGTGATCCCCGCTTCGCTGACCCAGACCTTCAAGGCCATGGCCCAGCACGACATCGAGATCACCGCCAAGGTCATCCAACTGCTGGAGACCCGCGATCTTGAGGTAGCCCGCGACATCCTCAAGATCAACATCGCCGTGGACGACCTCCACCTCAGCGTCTTCAAGGCCATCGCTTCCCCCGAGTGGAATGAAACTCCTTCCACCACTGTGGACGTCGCGTTGGCCAGCCGCTACTTCGAGCGCTTCGCCGACCACGGCGTCTCTGTCGCCCGTAAAGTCACCTACCTGGTGACGGGCGAATGGCAGCCTGAAGGCTTCTAGCCCTGAATTAACTACGACGGCGGCCGGTCACCTAAGGTGACCGGCCGCCTTCGTTTAACTGCGGCGCAGCGCGTTCTTCGGCCGGAATGCGTCTAAGGGAGGAACGACCGAGCATCCGGCGAAGAATCGCGAAGCCCTATTTTTTGCCCTGATTGGCCACTGCGAGGATGGCCTGTGCTGCTGCGTCAGGGTCCAGGTACGTTCCACCCGGGTTGATGGGCTGGAAGTCCTCATCCAGTTCATAAACCAGCGGGATGCCCGTGGGGATGTTCAACCCGGCGATGGCGTCGTCGCTGATGCCGTCCAAGTGCTTCACGAGGGCACGCAGGGAGTTGCCGTGGGCGGTGACCAGGACGGTCTTGCCGGCCTTGAGGTCTTCCTTGATGTCCGATTCCCAGTAAGGGAGCAGGCGGACCAGGACGTCCTTGAGGCATTCGGTGCGCGGCAGTGCGTCGCCGAGGTCCTTGTAGCGAACGTCATGTGCCTGCGAGAATTCGCTGTCGTCGGACAGGGGCGGCGGCGGGGTGTCGTAGCTGCGGCGCCACTCCATGAACTGCTCTTCGCCGAATTCGGCAAGGGTCTGGGCCTTGTCCTTGCCCTGCAGGGCGCCGTAATGGCGCTCGTTCAGGCGCCAGTCGCGCTTGACGGGGATCCAGCCGCGGTCGGCCTTGTCCAAGGCCATGTTGGCGGTGTTGATGGCACGCTTCAGGAGCGAGGTGTAGAGGACGTCCGGGAGGATCTCGTTCTCAACCAGGAGCTCTCCACCGCGCACTGCTTCTTCGCGGCCTTGATCGTTCAGGTCAACGTCCACCCAACCGGTGAACAGGTTCTTGGCGTTCCATTCGCTGTGGCCATGGCGCAGCAGAATCAGCTTGTAAGTCATGGTTTTCATCCTAGCCGAGCAGTTACGTGCCCTGCCCGGCGTTACGTCCGGCAACGAATCCGTGGATAGATACAGCCAGGGACAAAGCAGGCAGGGATAAAGTGGGGGCCGTGGTGCAAAAAGCGGAACGGGTGGGCTCTCCCCGAAGTCGGGGCGGCAAGCCGGTTGGCAACATCACTCGCGGCACCACGAATCCCAATCGCATGCGCCGCTTGGACCGCTGGTTGGCGGGACCCCAAGCGTGGCGGCTGCGCGCCGCCGTCGACCCCCTTGTTGTGGACCTTGGCTATGGCGCCTCGCCGACCACCGCCGTCGAGCTGTTCGAACGGCTGCAGGCCGTGCGGCCGGATGTCCGGGTCTGCGGAGTCGAGATTGAACCGGACCGCGTACGGACTGCCAAGTCTCTGGAGCGGCCCGGGCTGAGCTTCCATATAGGCGGCTTCGAAGTCCCCGTACCCGGTGACCCGGTGTTGGTGCGGGCCTTCAACGTGCTGCGGCAATATGAGGAAGCGGACGTCGCCGGGATTTGGCGGTTGGTGCAGTCACGGCTGGCACCGGGCGGCCTGTTCATTGATGGCACTTGTGATGAAATCGGCCGGCGCGTCACGTGGGTGGCGTTGGATAAAGAACGTCCTTTGAGCCTGAGTTTCTCCGTGCGGTTCGGCAGTTTCGAGCTGCCTTCCGAGGTGGCGGAGCGGCTGCCCAAAGCCCTGATCCACAGGAATGTGCCGGCCGAACCGATCCACGCGTTCCTACAGGCCATGGATAAGGCGTGGCTGGAAGCGGCACCCTTGGCGTCGTTCGGAAACCGGCAGCGCTGGACGGGTATGTGCCGTTCACTGCGCGACGCCGGATGGCCGCTCCAAGATGGTCCGGCCCGGTGGCGCTTGGGTGAAGTGACGGTAGCGTGGGACGCCGTAGCGCCCCGCTAAGGCCAATTTACCAATAGCGCCTTTACCAGGGACCGTATGGACCGACATTTCGGTTGCCGCCACTGCCGGCCTCACGCACGGCAGGACGGACATCGGCAAGGTAGACGCAAGCAGCGGTGACGGCAGCAATGCCGAACAACCCCAGGCCGCTGCCGCCGGTGAGGACGGTCAGGACGCCGATCGCCAGCGCCACGCCAGTGAGCGCAAGCCAAAAAGTCTTGGTGCGCTTGGAGGCCGCCACGAAGAGCGTCGGCTTATGGCGCAGGCAGTCCGCGAAGGCCCACAGTTCCAAGGCAAGGGCAACCAGGCCAAGGATGAAGTACACCGCGTTGGTGACAATCGCGATCAAGAATTTTCCGTCCACGCTCTCCAGCCTAACCGTCCAGCGACTTCAGCGCTTGCTCAAGGTCGGACCAGAGGTCTTCCACGTTCTCGATCCCGACACTCAACCGGACCAGATTCTCCGGAACGCTGAGCGGCTCAGCCGTGTGCCGGCGTCGGCGTTCAATCAGCGACTCGACCCCACCGAGGGACGTCGCCGGAAGCCAAAGCTGTAATGCGCGGACCAATTCGTCTGCGGCATCGGCACCGCTGCGTTGTTCGTCGCCGGCGATTTGGATGCAGAGGATGGAACCGAAACCCTTCATCTGCTCCTTTGCGCGTTGATGGCCCGGATCCGTGGGGAGGCCGGGGAACCGGATGGCTTCCACGCGAGGGTGGCTGTTGAGGCGTTCAGCGAGGGTTGATGCAGAGGCTTGGGAACGTTCGATCCGCAGCGCCAAGGTACGGAGGCCGCGCAGTGCCAGCCAGGCTTCAAAGGGGCCGGCGATACCGCCGTGGATGATCCGGTGGTGAAGCAGGGTGGCGCGCAGTTCCGGGTTGGATGTCACCAACGCGCCAAGGACAACGTCCGAATGCCCGGCCAGGTACTTGGTCACTGAGTGAAGCACGACGTCGGAACCCAGGCTGAGGGGCTGCTGCACCAAGGGCGTGGAGAAGGTATTGTCCGTGACCACGATTGCGCCCACTGCGTGTGCGGCCTCAGTGAGCGCGCGGACGTCGGCGATGCCGAGCATCGGGTTGGTGGGACTTTCCAGCCAGAGCAGGTCCGCGTTCTTGCCGTTTTCAGGGCTGATGAGCGCCTTCACCGCGTCCGTATCCGTGATGTCCACGGTGCGAAGTTCAAGGAAACCCTTCTCCGCCAATTCAGTGGCCATCACCAGGGAACCTGCGTAACTGTGCGACGGCATCACCACCACACCGCCAGCGGGAACCAGCGACAACGCGGAGCTGACAGCTGCCAGGCCGGAGGCATAGAGCAGGCCCGGCAGGGTGGCGCCTTCAAGTTTGGCCAGCGCGTCCTCGAAAGGGTCCCAAGTAGGGTTCGCGTAGCGTCCGTAGCCGCGGTCGCCGTCGCCCAATGAACCCGTTCCGAAGTATGTGGAGGACAGGACGATTGGAGGATTCACCGGCTCGTCGTGAGCGCGGTCGGGGCGACCGGCCGCAACGACAACGGTTTCCGGTGACAAATCGGCGGCGTGCTGATCGGAAAGGCTCATGGTTTCAGCGTAGTCGTGGGCAATGCTGTGGATAAAAGGCGTCTCGTATGCCGGTGATCGGTAGGCTAGTCCAGTGAGTATTAAGAGCCCAGGCCTTTTCATCGCCTTCGAAGGCGGAGACGGAGCGGGCAAGTCCACGCAGGCAGCCCGGCTCTCGGACGCCCTCGAGTCACGGGGCCTTTCCGTGCTGCGCACCCGCGAGCCAGGCGGCACCCCCATCGGCGAGAAACTGCGTTCCCTGGTCCTGGACCACGGGCACGGCACCATCGATCCCCGCACCGAAGCCCTCATGTTCGCAGCCGCCCGCGCGGCCCATGCCAGCCAGGTGATTCGTCCCGCCTTAGCCGACGGAACCGTTGTCATTACGGACCGCTACATCGATTCGTCCGTCGCCTATCAGGGTGCCGGCCGCGGCCTCGGTGCCGAGGGCGTTTTGTCACTCAACGAATGGGCCACCGAAGGCCTGCATCCGGACCTGACGGTACTGCTCGACGTCGACCCCTCCGATGGTCGCCAACGCCGCACCGCAGGGGACGCCACCGAGGACAGGCTGGAGTCTGAGCCTGACGACTTCCATTCCGCCATACGGCACGCGTTCCTGGACCTTGCAGCAGCTGCACCGTCCAGTTATCTGGTGCTGCCCGCCAATGCCGACATTGAAACGTTGGCCGCCCGGATTTTGGAGCGGGTGGAGTCGCTGCTCGTTGACAACGGCGTGCCTGCTAATTCCGCGTCGCTGGAAAGCGAAACCATTTCGGGCGACCGCCCGTGAGCGTCTGGGACGACCTCCAAGGGCAAGCACCCGTGGTTGCCCAACTCAAGCAGGCTGCGCAAGGTGAGACCGGACTTACCCATGCATGGCTGTTCACCGGCCCGCCGGGATCCGGCCGTTCGAACGCTGCCAAGGCCTTCGCCGCCGCGTTGAACTGCGAGCAGGACGACGTCACCATGCGTGGCTGCGGCGACTGCGCGGCATGCCACACGATCCTCGGTGAGACGCACTCAGATGTGACGTTCGTGCGCACCGAAAAGGTCACCATCACCATCGACGAAGCCCGCGAACTCGTGTCCAAAGCAGGCGACCGGCCAGCCACCGGACGGTGGCGGATCATCGTTGTGGAGGACGCTGACCGCATGGCCGAGCGCACCACCAACGTTCTGCTGAAAGCCATCGAGGAACCCACCCCCAGGACTATCTGGATGCTGTGCGCGCCCTCCCCCGCCGACGTCCTGGTCACCATCCGTTCGCGATGCCGTCCCGTGAGCCTGCGACTGCCGCCAGCTTCCGACGTCGCTGACCTTTTGGTGAGGCGCGACGGCGTCGAACGCCAACTCGCGGACCGTGCGGCGCGTGCAGCGCAAAGCCATATAGGAATTGCCCGGCGCTTGGCCCGGGACCCCGATGCGCGGCAACGTCGGCTGGATACCGTTCGTATCCCGCTTGGCCTGCGAGGCGTCACCGCTGCCGTAATGATGGCCGAAAAGTTGGTCAAGATTGCCACCGAAGAAGCCAACAGCTCCAACGACGAACGCGACGCCGCGGAGAAGATCGCGCTCCTGGCGAGCCTGGGCGCTCCCGAATCCGGCACGCTCCCGCCCTCCATGCGTAGCCAGGTCAAGCAACTTGAGGACGACCAGAAGCGGCGCGCCAAGCGCTCCATTACTGACTCGTTGGACCGCACGCTGACGGATCTGCTGTCCTTCTACAGGGATGTCCTCATCATCCAATTGGGGAACGCAGTGGAACTGGTCAACGTTGAACTCAAGAGCGAACTGGAAGAATACGCGGGCCATTCAACGCCGGAAACCACCCTGGCCCGGATGGACGCCATCAACAAAGCCCGTGTCCGAATCACCACCACCAACGTGGCGCCGCTGTTGGCGGTCGAGTCCATGGCCACCAGCCTCATCCAGCAATAGGAGAATGCATGAAGTCCGCACCCCGCCGGTCCGCCGGTACCCCTTCAAGGGACCGGTCTGCCCAGCTTGATGCGGGTGGTGATGCGGCAAGCCGGGGTGTCGCAGGGCGCGGCGCTGCAGGGCGGGGTTTCTCAGGGCGAGGATCCCGCCGCGGGTTTGCGGCACTATGCGTTGCCCTTGCTTCCATGCTGGTACTGAGCGCCTGCACCATTCCGTTCCTGCCAACCCCAACGGCCAAGCCATCCACCAGTACAGTGGATCCTTCAATCGCTGCCTCGGCTCCTGAAGGCTTGGAAAAGTTTTACTCGCAGTCGGTGGAGTGGAGTTCATGCGAGGACGGCTACCACTGCGGCAAGGTTCAGGTGCCTAAGGACTACGCTAATCCGGGGTCCGGGGACATCACGCTTTCCGTCATCAAGTTGCCCAGCACCGGCAACAAACAGGGGTCAATCCTGGTGAACCCCGGCGGACCCGGTGGCTCCGGCGTCGATTTCATCAAGGACGCCGGCAACACCCACTTCACCGAGAAGCTGCGGGCCAACTACGATGTGGTCGGTTTTGATCCCCGGGGCGTGGGCCGCTCCGCTCCTGTTACTTGCATGACGGACGCCGAACGTGATGCCGCCCGCGAAAAGGTATTCCGCAAGAACACCGATGAAGGACTGGCTGCCGCACTCGCCTTCAACAAAGCGTTCGCTGAGCAGTGCGCCCAGCAGACCGGAGACGTCCTGGGCCACATCGATACCGTGAGCGCCGCCAAGGACCTGGACATCCTGCGCGCCGTCGCGAACGATGCCAAGCTCAACTACTTGGGCTTCTCCTACGGCACGTTCCTTGGATCCACCTATGCTTCGCTCTTCCCGGACAACGTTGGCCGCGTGGTCCTTGACGGCGCCGTGGACCCAGCAATCAGCAACGAGGAACTAACAGCCGGCCAGGCACGCGCCTTCGAAAAGGCCCTCCGCACTTATGTGGCCAGCTGCCAGGGACAACAACAGTGTCCCCTGAGCGGATCCGTGGACAACGGTGTGCAGGAAATCCGTGACCTCATCAACGCCGTTGACCAGAATCCCCAGACCGCCAAGGACGGCCGACTGGTGACGTCCAACGACTTCGTCAACGGCCTCATCCTGCCCCTCTACAACGACCAAAGCTGGCCGGCCCTTACCCAGGCCCTTGAGAGCGCCTTCTCCGGTGACGTCTCGCAGATGATGCGGCTTGCGGACCTCGGTGCAGACCGCGAACCCAACGGCACATACAGCTCCAACTCCGCTTTCGCGTTCCAGGCCATCAACTGTCTGGACTACCCGATGGTTACCGACACTGCCGGTATGCGGGCCGAGGAAGTCCGTCTCTTGCAGGACTCCCCCACGTTCGGTGCGTTCTTCGCCTACGGAGGCGTCACCTGCAAGGACTGGCCCTACCCCAGCACCCGCACACCGGCACCCGTGGAATACAACGGTTCTGCGCCCATTGTGGTGGTGGGTACCACCGGCGATCCCGCCACCCCGCTCGAGTGGTCCCAGTCGCTGCGCAAGCAACTTGAGAACGCTTCGCTCGTCACGTGGGAAGGTGAGGGGCACACAGCCTACGGCCGCGCGAACTCGTGCGTCAGCACCGCCGTCGACGACTATTTCGTAGATGGAAAGCTGCCGCAGGACGGCCTCAAATGCTAGAGATGCCGGGCTTCCCGCTTCTCCACCAGGAGCGGGAGCTGCTTGATGGAATCCACGACGACGGTAGCTCCGGCCGCGCGTAGCGTCGCCTCCGAGTGGGAGCCGGTGAGGACGCCCGCCACGAGGGATGCTCCGGAACGCACGCCCGAAAGCATGTCCGAACTGGTATCGCCCACCACTGCCACCTCCCTCACGTCATCGAGGTCCAGGGCGAGCACGGCAGTCAGGATCATGTCCGGGTAGGGACGTCCACGCCCGGCATCGGCAGGGCAGAGGCTAAGGTCCGCCAGGCCCATCCACCCGAGCGATTCCAGCACCATGTTTTGTGTGTGGCGGCCGAATCCCGTGGCCAGGCAAATCTGCATGCCGGACTCACGCATCCACAGAATGGCGTCTTCCGCCCCGGCAATGGCGCGTACACCGCCGTCTTCAATGAGCTCGTCATAGGTGTTTTCGAAAACTTTGTTGGCGCTTTCGGCCACAGCTGGATCCTCGAAGAGGTGGCTGAAGACTGTCATTTTCGAGAAGCCCATGGTGTTCCGGGCATAGCCGAGCATGCTCTCGAACCGGCTGGTACCTGGTTCGATACCGTGCTCCACAAGTGCCTTGGACATGGCCCGTTCTGTGCGGCCATCATCGGTGATGGTGGTGCCCACCATGTCCACAACGGCGAGCTTCAGCCGGTTCGGTGTATGGCTGGCGCCCCCGGTCAATTCGTCCCCGGTCATTGCATCACCTGTCATGGAGCGGCTCCTTCGGCTTGTTATTCGACTTCGCTTGTGTGCATGGCGGATAGATCCCACCACAGTTGATTCCCCAGCTTCCGGCTGCCGGGAAACCACCGCCTGAACCCGGTCCGACGAGTGGGTGAACATCCCCGCAACGACCGCCACCGCCCCTCGTTTTGACCCGGGTACGGTGCCTCTATTACAGTTATGTCTTGCGTGATCGCCCGGGAAACCGGTGATGAACGCGGTGCTTCCTTAGCTCAGTCGGTAGAGCGTTTCACTCGTAATGAAAAGGTCATCAGTTCGATTCTGATAGGAAGCTCAGAGAGAAAGCCCCGCTGGTTCGCCGAACCAGCGGGGCTTTTTTGCTGCCTTTCAGCCCACGGGGAGAATCCCGATGAACCACAGTGAGCCCGCGGCGAAGACCACAACGGCGGTTGCGGATCAGGTCAGTCGCGGGCACCCCGGGTCTTCCTTGGCGGCCATGGCCGCCAGCCATCCTGGACAGCTTTCAGTTGTTCCTCCGCGGCCGCGAGTTTTTCCGGTATGGATCCCCGGGGGCCCTTTCCGCTGCGGCGCCCGGATCCGTCAGCAGCAAAGAGCGCGTATTCAGCCCACCGTTCACGTCCTACCGGGTAGCGTTCGCCAAACCCGCCTGCTGCAACGCCAAGGGTCAGCTCCTCCAGGCGGGACGCTTCACTCTCAGCCGTTTCATCGCAAGCGTCACAGCCGCAGATGGGAAACGGAAAGTCGTGCAGCACACCCGCACGGACCACTACGCCCGGGAAACTGGTCCAGACGAAGGTCAATGGCGCCGCGAGCGGGTCGCGCGGTGTCACGCGCGCGACGTCGATCACCTCGCCAGTGTTCGTGGAGACATCCATCGCGTGGGCGGGATCCAAGCTGACGTCGACGTCGTAAATTCTCGTCAGATAGTCGATCAGCGCCCGGGCTACCTTGTGGAGACCTTCAAAGCGTTCCACATGAGTCTCCACGCTGTAGGAGTCCTCCGGAGGGCTATCCGCACCCCACCGATTCCCGTAATGGACCACGTGGCCGTCAACCTCGTGATACTCGGGCAATGGCAGTTCCGGCCGCTCATAAGGTTCATGGGCCTGGACCACAGGAAAGGGCCGCAATTCCGGAAGCGCAGATTCGTCCGGCTCGTCAGTTGACCACTCCCCAAGACGGGTGACCAGTCCGGCCACCACGGCGTCGTCAACTTCCGCCAACCCGTCAAACAGGCGATCCACTGTGATCTGCATATCCCGGGTCCCTACTTCGCGGGATCCGTCCGCCATGACCCTCCAGTGCGATTCCGGGCGCATTGACACAATGACGTTCCCCACGAATATGGTGGCCGCATCGCGTAGCTTGGGGTCGCCCAAGATGTCATCGATGTTGGCTCTCAGGAAGGCGAGCAGCTTGACTACGTCGGTAGCAAGCTCCCCTGCGGGAACGCCGCTGTTTTCGCAGAACACCACAAACGGCGAGTATCCCGCAAGGTGCTTGACCGGCGCCTCTTTCTCCGTGGCTGGCTCGTAAAGCGCAGCCTTGCTTGTCAGTTGTGCAGGAAGCCCGGATGCAGACCCGTCAAAAAGACCTACAATTTCCCCCATGGGCCCATCCTAGGGCGACCCCATTTTTTGGAACCGGAATGCGGGATCAAGTTCTCCGGCTCCTGCGCCATCAGGCCGGAGCCTGGCCGCCGAGGCGAGTGGCGTCGTCGAGCGTTAACGGCAGGTGCCCCGCCCCCAGGGGGACGGGGCACCGCGATAAAGCTCGGGGGGTTAGGCGAAGTCGGAGACTGCCGGGTCCGGTCCAATGCGGCCTTCAGCACCGCGATCCAGGCCATTGATGGCCTCGACGTCGGTGGCGTCCAGCGTGACGTTGAGAGCTGCGAAGTTCTCTTGGATGCGGGACTCAGTGACGGACTTAGGGATTACCACGTTGCCGATAGCCAGGTGCCAGGCGATGATGACCTGGGCCGGAGTGGCATCATGCTTGGCGGCGATCTCAGCCACGGTAGCGCTTTCGAGGAGTTCGCCACCCTGGCCCAGCGGGGACCATGCCTGCGTCAGGATGCCCTTGGAAGCATTGAACTCACGAAGGTCAGCCTGGTTGAAGAACGGGTGCAGCTCAACCTGGTTGATGGCCGGAACAACGCCGGTTTCATCGATGATGTGCTGCAGGCCTTCCTTGGTGAAGTTGGAGACGCCGATGGACTTGACCCGGCCGCGCTTCTTGAGCTCGATGAGGGCCTTCCAGGTGTCCACGTACTTTTCCTGCTTGGGCTGCTGCCAGTGGATCAAATACAGGTCCAGCGTTTCGAGGCCTAGACGGTCCATGGACTCCTCGAAGGCAGTGAGTGTGGATTCGTAGCCCTGGTCGGCGTTCCACAGTTTGGTGGTGATGAAGATTTCCTCGGCGGAGAGACCGGAGGAAGCAATGGCACGGCCGACGCCTGCCTCGTTGCCGTAGATCTTGGCGGTATCGATGTGGCGGAACCCGGCTTCGAAAGCCTGGCGGACTACCTTTTCGGCTACATCGTCTTCAACTTGCCACACCCCGTAGCCGAGCTGGGGGATGGTGTTGCCGTCGTTGAAAGTAAGTGTTGGTGACGAAGTCATGTTTGCCATCCTGCCAGCACACGGTCCCCAAAAGCGCCGAATGTTACGCAGATCAGCTATGCGCTTAACTTCTTGCATGCAAGGAATAAAGGCGTACGCGGGTAGTTGCCAACGCGCCGCATTTAGTTCAACCGGGGTTCAGGCGGCGAGTTGGCGCTCCGCGTCAGCAACCTGTTCAAAGACCGACTCAGCCCGCCGCCGAACCGACAAAGCACCCACTGGGACGGGTCCGACAGCCAACCTCAACATGGCCGCAGCCTCTGCCGTGGTAGCGAGGGAATTTCCTGCTTTGGACAAAGCCCGGTGCACACCGGCAAGTCCTCCCGGGACGTCCAAGCCGTCGCTGGGAGACCTTTTCTGTGCTTCAACGCAGATGGTCCTGACCCGGGGCGACAATTCGGCGAGCTCGTTGGCTATTTGCACGAGCTCGTTGTAGAGCTGCTCATCATCTACGCCCTCAAGGACCTGGTGGTATCGATCCAGTCCCCGGTGAAAACGGTCATGGGCACGGCGCCACAGCCCCTTGCCAAGCTCCAGATCGTCCTTCCGCCCTTGCCTGACGGCCCCAAAGAAACCCACCCGGGAACTCAGAGGTACTGACCCGGACCGTGGTCGGGGTCTTCCCTGCGGCCTTGCGCGGCAGCGCCGGGCGCACCGGGGGCAGCCGCCCGTTGGGGCTGTCCGTTTTCACCAATGATGATGCCCGGTGCAATCACCGTTCCCGGCGGGAGCTGACGGAGCTGCATCTGTGCGGCCGCGTGCTCTTTGGCAGCCTGTTGAGCGGCGATCGCGGCCTGGATGCCATGGAACAAACCCTCCAACCAGCCAACGAGTTGTGCCTGCGCAATGCGAAGCTCCGCATCGGAAGGCGCCTTCTCGTCGGGGAAAGGCAAGCTGATTCGTTCCAGCTCCTCAATAAGTTCCGGAGCCAACCCGTCTTCGAGTTCCTTAATGGAGCGCTCATGAATCTCCGCAAGGCGGCCGCGTGCAGCGTCGTCCAAAGGTGCGGCCTTCACCTCTTCAAGGAGCTGCCGGACCATGGTGCCGATCCTCATGACCTTGGCCGGCTCATCAACGAGTTCGTGAAGGTTACCTCCCTTGGGTTTGGCATCCTTCGCCACCTCTTCCGCCAAAGGTTGCTGTGCCCCGGGCTTCTCAAGGCCCTCGTCCAGCGTGGTTCCCTCCACGGGGGTGTCGTCCGAAGCCTCATCCGTGGGCTGAATGTTGTTCAGATCGCTCATTCGTTCATACTCTCACGTGCTTCAAGGGAACCCCTGTCCAAGCCTTGGTTTTGGACTTCGTTCGTAGCGAAACTTCGTCCCGAACGCCGACTCAGCAGCATCTGCCTTGCGGGTTGCTGTCCTGCCGGTCCATCCGGTCCCGCCAAAACTCACGTTCAGTCATGGCAGGACCGGAATGGGCCGTAGTTTCAAAATGCTCCAAGTACTTCTGGTACGCGTCCGCCCCCATGAGCGAGCCCATGTAGGTGGCGAAACCCCGAAGGCCTTTAACGACCGGGTTCATCAGTGCTGGCCTTCATTAGTGGTGGCCGGCCTTCTGTGAACGTTTCTCCGCAGGCAGGGAGTTCCATTCTGCGAGCAACCTCTTCTCGGCAGCCGTCGGGAAGAGCCCAGCCGGTGCGTACACCTTGGAAGGAACAGGCGGGTCTTCATGGTCCTGACCGCCTCCGGCACGGATTGCCTTGATGGTTGCCAAGACGGCGGCGACGATCACGATAATGCTCAGGGTCACGAAGATGACGGAAAGCACGCCCTGGATCATGGTGTTGCGGACCACGGCTTCCATTGCTGCAACGGTCTTGGCTGTACCGAACTCCGTCTTGCCGTCAGCGAGTGCCTTGGAGAACGCCTGATTGTTGGCGAAGTAGCCCACTGCCGGGACTGGCGAAAAGATCTTGTGGAAGCTGGCAGTAATGGTGACTACAGCCGCGAACGTCAGCGGAACTGCCACGATCCACAGCCACTTGAACACTCCACGCTTGGCCGTGATGGCAAGGCACACGGCCAGCGCAATGGCCGCCAGCAGCTGATTTGCTATGCCGAAAAGCGGGAAGAGCGTGTTGATGCCACCCAGCGGATCGGTGACGCCCATCAACAGGACCGCACCCCAGGCACCCACCATGATGGCGGTGCAGAGCCAGGCTCCGGGCCGCCATGAGGCTTCCTTGAACTTGGGAACAAAGTTGCCGATGGAGTCCTGCAGCATGAAGCGGGCAACACGGGTGCCTGCGTCCACTGCGGTAAGGATGAAGAGGGCCTCGAACATGATGGCGAAGTGGTACCAGAACGCCATCATTCCCGGTCCGCCGATGAACTGCTGCATGATGTGCGCCAAACCGACTGCCAGAGTGGGAGCGCCGCCGGAGCGGGAAATAATGCTTTCCTCACCGACGTCCTTTGCCGTTTGGGCCAGCACGTCGGGTGTGATGTTCACATTGGCCAGACCAAGACTGTTCACCCACTGCGCTGCGGATTCCACGGTGCCGCCGGTAAGGGCCAGAGGCGCGTTCATGGCGAAGTAGATGCCACGGTCGATGGAGATCGCAGCAACCAGCGCCATGATGGCCACGAATGATTCCATCAGCATTCCGCCGTAACCGATGAAGCGGGTCTGCCGTTCCTTCTCAATCAGCTTGGGGGTTGTTCCCGAGGAGATGAGTGCGTGGAACCCGGACAGGGCGCCACAGGCGATGGTGACGAACAGGAACGGGAACAGGGCGCCGGAGAACACGGGGCCGTTCTCCCGGCTGGCGAACTCGCTGAACGCAGGGACAGTGATCTCCGGGCGCACCACGATGATGGCTACCGCGAGCATCACGATCACGCCGATCTTCATGAACGTGGAGAGGTAATCACGCGGAGCCAGGAGGAGCCATACGGGCAGGATTGCGGCGATGAACCCGTAGACGATGATGCCCCAGGCAATGGTGACTTTATCCAGGTGGAAGAAGGCCGCACCCCACTCGGTACCGGCGACTGCGCCGCCACCAATGATGGATGCCATCAGGAGCACGAAGCCGATGATGGACACCTCCATCACCTTGCCCGGACGGATGAAGCGCAGGTAAACACCCATGAACAACGCAATGGGAATGGTCATACCCACTGAGAACACGCCCCACGGGCTCTCACCGAGGGCGTTGACCACCACCAAGGCGAGGATGGCCACGATGATGATCATGATGAGCAGCGTGGCCACCAGGGCTGCCGTGCCACCAATGACGCCGAGTTCCTCGCGCGCCATCTGGCCGAGTGAACGGCCACCACGGCGCATGGAGAAGAACATGACCAAATAGTCCTGTACGGCGCCTGCAAGAACGACGCCGATGATGATCCAGATAGTGCCGGGAAGGTAGCCCATCTGGGCCGCGATAACGGGTCCCACCAACGGTCCCGCGCCGGCAATGGCAGCGAAGTGGTGGCCGAACAACACGTTCCTGTCAGTACGGACGTAGTCCTTGCCATCGGCTTTGTACTCGGCAGGGGTAGCGCGGCGATCGTCCGGTTTGAGCAGGTAGCGCTCAATGACTTTGGAGTAGAAGCGGTAGCCGATCAGGTACGTACAGACAGCAGCGAAAACGAACCAGATGGCGTTGACGGTTTCACCGCGCACCAGGGCGAGCATGAACCACGCCACCGCTCCCAGCAGGGAAATAGCAACCCAAAGACCGATCTTGGCGGGGGTCCACCTGCGTTCCTCCGCTTCACGCATCGCATCGTCCACAGCCGGGGCGGGCAGCGTATGATCCAGTCCTTCCGCGAGTCCGGCCTGGTCAGGAATCTTTCCCATATCTCCTCCTTGAGAGCTGCTGCGCTGCCGTGGCACGAACGCGCGTCACGGGCAAGCTAGCAAAGAGGTTCCCTGTTGCATGACGAAACTCACCACAGGACGAACTCCCCGCGGTGAACGGTAGCTATTGTGCGATCAACGGTTGCTAAGCAGTGCCGCCCCCGCCGTTGCCGCGCCCTTGCACCATGCGGGCCTCGCAAAGATCCAACCAGCGGACTTCCGCCTCTGCCTGGAAAATCAATGAATCGAGCACCAGCAGCCAGGCAGTATCCGACGATCTTTGGTTGGCGGAGATCGCCTTCCTCGCCTGGGTATGCTCTTGCAGGGCCTTGACCGAGACCTCGCGTTGGGATTGGATCACCGCAGAGGTATCCACGTCGGGAAGCGTCACTGCGAGCGCCAGCTTGATGGCAATTTCGTTCCTTGGAGGATTGCCCCGGTCCACGGCACCAGCGAACCAGGCCTCAACTTCCTCAGCCCCCGCGTCAGTGATGCTGTAGACGACGTGTCCACCGCCGTCGTCGCCGTCCTTGCTGACTAAGCCATCGCGCTCAAGCCTGTCCAGGGTTGTGTAAACCTGCCCGATGTTCAACGGCCAGGCGGCGCCGGTACGGTCCTCGAATTCGACACGCAGCTCATAGCCGTACCGCGGCTGGTCCTGGAGCAGGGCCAGCAGGCTGTGCCGGATGGACATATGGCTCCTCGCTGCAGTCGGGCGGATGAAAACAGTTGTGCGGACGATTCAGAGGAGAAGGAGCACCTTGCCCACATGCTCCCCGGAGTCGAAATACTCGTGCGCTTCCCGAACATTCGCCAAGGGGAAGGACTTTGCGACGAGCGGCCTGATCCTGCCATCGGTGAGCATGGGCCACACGAACTCGCGCACCGCGGACATAATGATTCCTTTTTCGGCGACCGGTCGAGGCCTGAGGGCTGTTCCGATAACGGCTGCACGTTTGCTGAGGAGCTGACCCAAGTTGAGCTCCGCTTTTGTTCCGCCTTGGAGGCCGATGACGATGAGCCGTCCGTAATCGGCGAGCGCCTCCACGTTCTGTTGCAGGTATTTGGCACCCACGACGTCGAGGATCACGTCGGCGCCTTTGCCTCCGTTGTGCGCTTTGAGGCTTTCAGCGAAGTCTTCTTCGGTGTAGTTGATGGCTATATCGGCGCCGAGGAAGGCCTTGGCGGTGCCGACCTTCTCGTCAGTGCCGGCCGTGGTGGCCACCTTTGCGCCATAGGCTTTGGCCAGCTGGATAGCCATGGTGCCGATGCCACCGGTGGCACCATGGATGAGTACAGTCTCGCCGGGTTGCAGCTGTGCGGTCATAATCAGGTTCGAGTACACGGTGGCGGCAACTTCGGGCAGGGCAGCGGCTGTAACCAGGTCCACGCCTTCAGGGATGCGGAGTACCTGCTCCGCCGGAACGGCGACCTGCTGGGCGTAGCCACCACCGGACAAAAGTGCCACTACTTTGTCTCCAACGGAGAACGCTTTGGTGACGCCGGGGCCGAAAGCCGATATGCGGCCGGAGACTTCCAGTCCGGGAACTTCCGACGCTCCTGGGGGCGGAGGGTAGAAGCCGCGCCGCTGCTGGACGTCGGCGCGGTTCAAACCCGCTGCCACTACGTCAATCAGGACCTCGCCCTCGCCCGGCACCGGCGACGGGACCTCGCGGACTTCGAGGACTTCGGGTCCGCCTGGCTCTGAGATATAGACGGCTTTCATGAAGAACTCCCGGTTTCTTGCTTGTTTTCCAACCCCGGGGCAGGGGCTGGAATACGTGATGTTTTGGAACAGCCAACTCCCTATGAAACACTACTAGGCGAGGAAGGTTGTCCGAGCGGCCTAAGGAGCTGGTCTTGAAAACCAGTGTGCGGTAACCCCGTACCAAGGGTTCAAATCCCTTACCTTCCGCGAATGAGATGCCCCGGGTTCCAGGACCCGGGGCATTTTTGCGTCCAGGGCCGGTCCCGTGGGCATGTATCTGCCGCGAAGATGCCGGGAACTGAGAACTGACAACCGGAAAATCGTTGAAACTGTCAGAGGCCCCGCATAGTGTTCTTCCTGTCTCCACACCGCAGACATCAGCCGCAGCTTTGACCGCGGCATAACAACAGGAGTCTCACTTATGCCCACGCCTGACATCACTCCCGGTTCCCCTTGCTGGATCGACCTCATGACGTCCGATACGGAGAAGGCCAAGGCCTTTTACACGGCTCTTTTCGGCTGGACATATGAAACCGGAGACCAGGAGAAGTACGGCGGCTACATCACGGCTTCCAAGGATGGCCGGATGGTGGCGGGCATCATGGAGAAGCAGGCGGACATGGGCGCCATGCCGGACGTTTGGTCTACCTACCTCCGTACGGATGACATCAAAGCGACCACCGAGGCCGCTGCCGCCAATGGCGGCCAGGTGCTCCTGGAACCCATGGAGGTACCTGAGCAAGGCAGCATGGCCATGTACGGGGATGCCTCAGGCGCCGCTATCGGCGCTTGGCAGTTCGGAGAAATGAAGGGCTACGAAGTTGCGGCGGAGGCCGGAGCTCCCGCTTGGCATGAACTTCTGGCCAAGGACTACGAGTCCGCGGTCACGTTCTACCAGAGTGTCTTCGGCTGGGACACAGAGGTCATGAGCGATACTCCGGAGTTCCGTTACACAACCCTCGGCGCCGGTGACGACGCCAAGGCAGGCATCATGGACGCTTCCGGGTTCCTGCCTGAACAGGTTCCGTCCATGTGGAGCGTGTATTTCGCCGTGGAGGATACGGATGCTGCCGTCGAGCAGGCCGCAGCCCTCGGCGCCACGGTCATGCAGCCCGCTGAGGACACACCATTCGGGCGTTTGGCCACATTGTCGGACCCCACGGGAGCTGTCTTCAAGGTCATTCAGGATTTGGGCCAAACCGCCTAACCATTATCGGGCCCATCAAAGGGCGCTGCCAGGTAGCAGCGTGGACAGCCAGAGAACCCGCCGGCCACCACCGGTCCATCTCCCATTCATTCCGTCGTGTTTCGCTATGCCCGAGCTAAAGGTTTACCCCGGAGTAACTTCCGGAACGCCCGCTTCACAAGACAGCGTGCGTTGTCCACAGGGCCCTACAGGGCTCCCTAATGAAAGTTAGAGCGGATGCATCAACAGCATTGGAAATTAGTTGCAGGAACAGTCCTGTCAGTCGGGTTGCTCGCAGCACCACTGACGGCTGTCCCTGCCCTGGCCGCGGACGATCCCTCCGTGGCCGGCACCTCACCGGTGGTGATCAACGAGGCCTATCTCAGCGGTGGCAGCAGCGGTGCCGCCTTCAAGAATAAGTTCGTTGAACTCTACAATTCCTCGGACGCACCGGTCAGCCTGGCTGGCTGGTCGCTGCAGTACCGGTCCGCGACGGCCACGGCGGCACCCACGGGGATCACCCCATTGACCGGCAGCATTCCCGCCAAGGGATACTTCCTCGTCAAGGGCGCCACCAACAGCGGTACTTCCACGGCACCGGAACTGCCCGCCGCGGATGTCCAGGCAACGGGTACGCTGAACCCCGCCGGGACTGCCGGAACCCTGGTCCTGGCCAAGCAGCCAACCGCTGTCTCTCCGCTTCCGCCGGGGTCGGTGACGGGCAATGCCGCCATCGCTGACCTCTTGGGCTACGGCACCTCCAACACCTTTGAGACCGCCCCAGCCACAGCACCTGCCAGCAACGCGGACGTCAAGAGCCTGAACCGCGCCAACGGCGTGGACACCGACTCCAACGCCGCTGACTTCAGCCTCAGCGCAACCATCACCCCCACTTCCTCCAACGGTGGCGGAACCCCGCCGGTTGACCCCCAGCCGGAGCCCGGCGTTAAAGCCATTGCAGAAATCCAAGGAACCGGTCCGGCCAGTCCCTTCGTGGGCAGCACCGTAACCACCAGCGGCAAGGTCACCGCTGTCTACGCAACGGGCGGCTTCAACGGCTACTACGTCCAAACTGCCGGAACCGGCGGTGAAAGCCCGGGGGCGGCAAGGACGGCGTCGGACGCTTTGTTCGTCTATTCACCCTCGACGACGTCAGCGGTCCAGCCCGGCGACAACGTGCAACTCACCGGTGTCGTCAGCGAATTCGCCAACCAGACCCAGCTCACCGTTGAGGCGGCAGGGTTGCAGAAGCTCACCGAGGCGGCACCGGAGGTAAAGTCCACGCCGTTTGCGCTGCCCGCCAATGAGGCCGCCCGGGAAAGTTTGGAGGGCATGCTCCTGGCTCCCCAAGGTGCCTTTACTGTCACGGACAACTACTCCCTGAATCAGTACGGCGAGATCGGCCTTGCGGCCGGTACGTCGCCCTTGGTACAGCCGACGGCGGTGGCCCCCTACGGTTCGCCCGAATACGCCGCGGTGGTTGCCGACAACGCGCTGCGCGGCATCAAAGTCGACGACGGCGCGTCCACCAACTTCCTCAAGGACGCCACCACCAAAGCCCAGCAGCTGCCGTACCTGACCACATCGGATCCCGTACGCGTTGGCTCCCCAGCGACGTTCCGGACCGACGTCATCCTGGGCTATGGCAACAACTCCTGGAAGTTCCAGCCCCTCACCGCGCTCACTGCGGCCAACGCCGAGTCGGTCCAGCCGGCGAGCTTCACCGCAACCCGGCCCGAAGGTCCCGCGGAGGTAGGAGGCAACCTCAAACTGGCTTCCTTCAATGTGCTGAACTACTTCCCCACCACCGGTGACCAGCTCGCCGGTTGTGTTTTCTACACCGACCGCGACGGCAACCCGATCACGGTCAAGGAAGGCTGCAACGCCCGAGGTGCTGCCAACGCCGAGAACTTCGAGCGCCAGCAGACCAAGATCGTCGCCGCCATCACCAAATCCGGCGCCGACGTCGTGTCCCTTGAAGAGATCGAAAACTCAGCACAGTTCGGCAAGAACCGCGACGATGCCCTCTCCAAACTGGTAGACGCCCTTAATGTCAAGACCCCCGGGGTCTGGGACTACGTGCGCACTCCCGCCAACGCTCCCCCGCTCAGCGACGAAGACATGATTCGCACTGCATTCATCTACAAGAAGGCAGTGGCCGAGCCCGTAGGCGAGTCCATCATCCACAACGACACCGTGGCCTTTGCCAGTGCGCGCAAGCCACTGGCCCAGGTTTTCAAGCCGGTTGACGGAGATGACGACAAGAAGTTCATCGCGATCGTGAACCACTTCAAATCCAAGGGCTCCGCGGCCACCCCGGATGACACGGACAAGGGCCAGGGCGCCTCGAACATTGCCCGCACAAAGCAGGCTGAATCACTCCTCGCTTTCTCCAAGGATCTCCAGGCTTCCAAGGGAACGGACAAGGTCTTCCTCATAGGTGACTTCAACGCTTACGCCAAGGAAGACCCCATTAACGTCCTCACCGCAGCCGGCTACACCGACCTCGAGGCGGGCACCGGCAAGCACTCCTACCTCTTCGGGGGCATGGTGGGCTCCTTGGATCACATCCTGGCATCCCCGTCCGCCCACAAGGTGGTCACTGGAACCGACATCTGGAACATCAACTCCGTAGAGTCCGTCGCACTGGAGTACAGCAGGTATAACAACAATGTGACCAACTATTTTGCCGGGGACGAGTTCCGGGCCAGCGATCACGATCCTGTGGTGGTGGGCCTGAATCTTACTGCTGACGAGCCAGCAACCGTCGACCTGCAGTTCCTGGGTATCAACGACTTCCACGGCCGGATCGACTCCAACACAGTCCTCTTCGCCGGAACGGTTGAGAAACTCCGCGCGGCTGCTGCCCCCGGCGCTACGGCCTTCATTTCTGCCGGAGACAACATCGGCGCTTCCCTTTTCGCTTCTTCGGTAGCGAAGGACCAGCCAACCATCGACGTCCTGAACGCGCTCGAGCTGCAGGCTTCGGCTGTGGGCAACCACGAGTTCGACGGCGGTTGGGCGGACCTGCGCGACCGCGTCGCAGCTGGAGGTACCAACGCGAAGTTCGCCTACCTCGGCGCGAACGTCTACCAGAAGGGCACCACCACTCCTGTCCTGCCGGAGTACAAGGTCCTGGACATGAACGGCATGCGGGTGGCAGTGATCGGTACTGTCACGCAGGAAGTTCCTTCCCTGGTGACCCCGGCTGGAATCGCCGATCTTGAGTTCGGCGACCCTGTGGAAGCAATCAACCGCGTGGCCGCGAAGATCAAAGCCGAAAACCTGGCCGACCTCATCGTCGTGGAAAACCACGACGGCGCTGCATCAGGAACGCCTGAGGGCGCCACGTTGGAGCAGGAAGTTGCAGCCGGCGGGCCATTCGCCAAGCTCGTCAACGAAACCACTCCGGACGTGGCCGCGATCTTCACGGGTCACACGCACAAGGAGTACGTCTGGGACGCCCCGGTACGGGATGCCAACGGCCAGCCGACCGGCAAGACCCGACCCATCGTTCAGACCGGCAACTACGGCGAGAACGTGGGCAGCGTGACCCTCACAGTGGATACCGCAAGCAAATCAGTCACTGCTTACAAGGCCGCCATCGTGGACCGGACAACCGATACCGCTGAAAGCCTCGTCGCTGCCTACCCACGTGTGGCGACTGTGAAGACCATCGTGGACAAGGCACTCGCCGAGGCTGCCGTGATCGGCAACCAGCCGGTGGGCGCAGTGACCGCTGATATCACCACAGCCTTCACCCCGGATCCGGCTGGCGGCGCCCCCAAGCGGGACGATCGTGCGAACGAATCCACGCTCGGCAACTTGGTGGCGGACTCCTTGGTGGATACGCTCAAGGCGCCCGAACTGGGTGCCGCGGAGATCGGCGTCGTTAATCCCGGCGGGCTGCGTAACGAGCTGTACTACGCGCCGGACGGCACCATCACTTACGCCGAGGCTAATGCGGTCCTGCCTTTCGTGAACAACCTCTGGACCACCTCCCTCACGGGTGCGCAGTTCAAGACACTCCTCGAACAGCAGTGGCAGACAAATGCTGACGGGACCATCCCCAGCCGCCCGTACCAGCAGCTTGGAGTGTCCAAGAACGTCAACTACACCTATGACGCCGCCCGCCCGGCTGGTGACCGCATCACCGGCATTTGGGTCAACGGCGCTGTGATCGATCCTGCCAAGCAGTACAGGATCGGGACGTTCAGCTTCCTGGCTACCGGCGGTGACAATTTCCGGATCTTCAAGGAGGGCACGGACACAAAGGACACAGGCCTGGTGGACCGCGATGCGTGGATCAAGTACCTGCGCGAGCACAATCCTGTTTCACCGGACTTCGCACGCCGTTCCGTTGCCGTGGCCAACACCACAGCGGCTGAGGTCAAGGCCGGCGACTCCATTACCTTGGCCGTCACCAAACTGAACCTCACCTCGATCGGAAGCCCGGCCAACGCAACGCTGAACGCCGTCTACGTGGACGCCAAGGGCGCCGCCGTGGCGCTCGGTTCAGTCCCCGTGATCTCAGGGGCGGCCACAGTGGATCTTAAGGTTCCCGCCGCGGCGGCCGCAGGCACCGGCACAGCGGTCCTCACCGCCGTCGAAAGTGGAACCGTGGTGAAGGCCTTGGTGACAGTGGCTGAGAGCGGTCCGAACCCGCCGCAGTGCACCGCCCCTACCAAGCCGTCCAAGTGGTATGACATCGCAGGGTGGCTCCGATACGCCTTTGCGTGGTTGGAGTATCAGAGGTGCCTCAAGGGCTAACCCCTAGGCCATCCGACCTTCCAGAAGCAACAGCAGGGCCCCTCACGATCTTCTTCGTGAGGGGCCCAGCGTTTTCTGAGCTTAATGGCGGTTACGGCCCAGCTGATGTGCGTCATCGTCCGAGAATGCTACGCGCTATCTCATCTGCATCGCGGAGGGTCCGCTGGCCGCTCGCGTACGCAGGTCCGGTGCGCGGACGGGCCTCAGCCGCAATAGCTGTCCCCCACTGCGACGCAGACAGTTGGAGGCCCAGGACATACAAGTTCCTGGTGACGGAACCGTTCGCCGCAAGAGGCCTGTAAGGATGCGGTTCAACGTCGAGGCCTGTGGTCTGCATGGGCGTGCCCTCAACACTCATCATGATCTTTGTGCGCACCAGCCCGTCGGCCATGAGCTGTTCGAGAAGGGGCGACAGGTTGATGCCCACCCTGTTGGCCGGCGACATCGCCTCCACAAGAGTCCTGGCTTCAACCGGAGCGTCGTGCACCCATGGCGAAACCGCCCGGAACACCTTGGCTCCACGGTCCACGCTGAACTTCGGGTCCGGTCCCACGAAACTCACGACGCCGGCGCGCGCCAAAGCGGCTAGCTGCTCCGATCGCAGTGCAGGCGCTCCGCTTGCCAGTCCTTCAACAAAAGATTCGAACCAGCCGCGCAAACCACCCAGCCACGATTCATCGGTGATTCCCCCGTCAGCGACTACGGATTTGAGGATCGCCCTCCCGGTGTGGAGGGCACCGATCGCCATTTTGACAGGGTCCGCCTCGCCCAGTGCTGATCGTCGGGCATCATCATCAAGATAGGCCGTGATGGCGGCGTCCAGCTCGCGCCGGGAAGCGAAGGTCCGCCCAGCGAGCGGCGCCGCGAGCCCCCTCAGGTTCAGCCGGCGGGAGGCGACCACATGTTTTTCCACGACGTTTCCCACCTCGACTTCCCAGTTCGCGGTAGTGTGCGCATGCGGTTGGAGCGCATCCTCAAGGTCGGCGAGGAACTGTGCGGGGTCCTTGATCGCGGCGGGCTGGGAGCGTGCAAGCGTTGTGTAGTAGGCCCAAAGTGCATCCCGGTGAAGCAGCGGCCAGAGGTCATGATCGAACCCCGGTTGGATACCGGCTGCACGGAAACGGTCCACGGCGTCTTCTGTGAGGTAGCGCATGGTGATGCTGCTGGGGTAGTAGCCCGCCAGCCCGGCCTTCGCGCGGTAGGGGGTGCCCCTGCGGGACGCTGCAATGATCCTGGGCTCCCGGCCCGAAGCCCGGTACTCGAGGATACCCGCGCCGGGCGTCCCAGCCTCGACGAACTTGCCCCCGCGCCCCTCCGTCAACTGGCCCATGACATCGAAGAAGTTCAGACCCATGCCGCGGACCAGCACGGGTTCGTTGTCCGGCACGGCCTGCCAATCAACATCGGCAGGCGGGGCGGGCGGGAAGTACACCAGGCCCTGTTCCTCCGCGGCGCTCTTGAAGGCCCGCTGCTCGGGGTTCAGCCGGGACTCGATGTGGCCCAGCGCGAGGACCACGGAACTGACGGTGAGCGTCTCTCCGTTGTCGAGTTCGACGTCGAACCCGTCCTCCTTTTCGCCCTTCAGTGGCTGCGCAGCGACGGCGAGCGCCTCGTGAAAGGTGACCTCGACGCCGTCGGGAAGCCGTTCCAGCAGCCCTGCCAAAGTTTGGCGCAGGTACCGCCCGTACAGCGCGCGGCTGGGGAAGTCGTGCGATTCAAGGGTGGCCAGTTCCGCCTTCTCGGCATCGTTCAGTCCCTGGCCGTCACGACGACGTGCCTCCCGCCACTGATCGAACGAACCACCCGCGAGCGGCGGTGCGAGGTGGGGGTCTTCGGGGATGAGGGTGGGATAGAACGATTGGGTGTTCATCAAGTAGAGGCGTGACTGCTCCGGTTGCCACACGTGCCCCGAACCGGCCGGATAAGGGTCAACAACATCGATGAGAAGGGTGGTTCCTGGTGCGCTTTCCGCAGCCCAATTCGCGAGCAACCGCTCGAGGACACTGGTGCCCCGAGGGCCGGCCCCGATCAGGGCAACACGGTTGGTTTGCGATTTAGCCACGCTCAAGCCTAACTTCCTGTGACTTGCTTACTGTTGAAGAGTGTTGCTTGGATGGGGCGATGACCACCACCGAAGCTGATCAGTCGCCACTTCCCGAGAATGAGACCGCGCCGGCCCCCGGCCCGCGGCATGCAGCGGACGTCGCGCCTGAGCCCACGGATGAAAACGTTTGGCTTGAGGACATCCACGGCGAAGAGCAGTTGGCGTGGGTCCGCGAGCAGAACGCCCGCACCGAGGAGTTACTGGAGGACTCAGAGTATGCGGCCGTTGAGGCTGGCATCCTGGAGGTCCTCGACTCCACCGATCGCATCGCAATGGTCTCCAAACGCGGCGATTTCTACTACAACTTCTGGAAAGACCAGGAACACCCCAAGGGCCTCTGGCGTCGAACGACGTGGGAAAGCTATCTCACCGAGGAGCCGGAGTGGGATGTCCTGCTGGATATAGACGCCCTTGCCGCCGCCGAAGGCGTTGAGTGGGTCTTCCATGGTGTCGGCTTCCTCCGTCCTGCCGATGGCTCCGAGTACCGGCTGGCCATGGTTTCGCTTTCCCCCGACGGCGGCGACGCTGACCGCCATCGCGAGTTCGACGTCGAGTCCCGCACCTTCGTGGAGGGTGGCTTTGACGTGCCGACAGCCAAGGGCAACGTCAGCTGGCTGGATGCCGACACTTTGCTTGTGTCCAGCACGGCGGATGGGCTCCCCGCAACGACGTCCTCCTATGCCCGCACCGGGGTGAAGCTGCGCCGCGGCCAATCTCTGTCCGAGGCGGAGCGCCTCTTCGAAATCCCGGAGGACCACATGTTGGCCATGGTGGCCCATGATTCCACCCCAGGCTATGAGCGGACATTCGCCGTGGACTACATCGACTTCTACAACCGGAGTACGTCGCTGCTGCGTGGCGACTCCTGGGTGGTCATCGACGTTCCCACGGATGTAAACATCAGCGCCCACCGGGATTGGCTGTTGTTCCGTCCGCAGAAGGACTGGGATGTTGCCGGTGTTCTCTACCCTGCCGGGTCCTTGCTGGCCGCGGACTTCGAGTCTTACCTGGCAGGTTCCCGGTCATTGCTGGTCCTGTTCACGCCGGATGCGCACACGTCGCTACAGTCCTGGAGCTGGACCAAGGACTATCTCCTGCTGAACCTCCTGCGCGATGTGTCCTCTGAAATCCGGGTGTTGGATCCAGCCCGTCCCGATTCTGAAGGCAGCTGGGCCTCCACCGTGCTGGACGCCTGCCCTCCCCTGCATGACGTCAATGCCTATGCCGTGGATGACGAAGACCCGGGCGCAGAGGGCAACGATTTCTGGCTGGTGGCCACCGGCTTCACCACGCCCACCACCCTGACCAGGGGAACACTTGTTGCCGGCGCGGCGAGCCGGCACGCCGAGGTGAAGCGGTCGCCGTCGTTCTTCAACGAGTCCGACTACGAAGTCCAGCAGCACTTCGCTGTTTCTGACGATGAAACCAAGGTTCCCTATTTCCAGGTCGCGTCCAAGGACTTGGTCTTGGACGGCCAAAACCCCACCCAGCTTTCCGGCTATGGTGGTTTCGAAGTTTCCAGGACTCCGGCCTACAGCGGAACAATTGGGCGTGCCTGGCTGGAGCGCCGCACCTTGGGCGTATCGTCCGACGGCGGAGCTGCCGCGCACTCACGCGGTGGCGTCTACGTGGTTGCCAACATCCGCGGCGGCGGCGAATACGGTCCCTCCTGGCACCGTGCAGCACTCCAGGAGAACCGGCACCGAGCCTACGAGGACTTCGCAGCCGTGGCGAAAGACCTCATCTCGCGAGGCGTCACCAGCCGCCGGCGGCTCGGCTGCGTAGGCGGTTCCAACGGCGGCCTCCTTGTGGGCAACATGCTTACCCAGTACCCGGAACTGTTCGGGGCTGTTTCCTGCGGGGTGCCACTCCTGGACATGCGCCGCTACACCAAGCTCTCTGCCGGATACTCCTGGATCGCCGAATACGGTGACCCTGATGTTCCGGTCCAGTGGGAGTTCATCCGCACTTTCTCGCCGTACCACTTGCTACACGACGGTGTGGAATACCCTGAAACCTTCATTTGGACAGCCACTTCCGATGACCGTGTGGGACCTGTCCAAGCCCGCAAGATGGCGGCGCGCATGCAGGCCATGGGCATCCCGAACGTCTGGTTCCATGAGGCTCTTGAAGGCGGCCACGCGGGCGCCTCGGACAACCGACAGGCGGCGGCGTTACAGGCGCGGAGCAATCACTTCCTGTGGCGTTCCCTGGCTGGAAGTAACTGACACTCCGTCTGTTTTGCGCTGGACGGCACGTTCTGCGTATCCTTGGTGGGCTAGCAATAGCAAAGGGAGACGTGCCAGAGCGGCCGAATGGGCTTCACTGCTAATGAAGTGTGGGGCACAACTCCACCGGGGGTTCAAATCCCCCCGTCTCCGCGAATAGGTCCCGGTTTTCGAACCGGGACCTTTTGCGTTAAGCCCGCTTCGCTCCGCCGCTTACTTCCGCACCGGCATGACGATGGAGGGCAAGGCTATCGCCCGTGCTGATCAGCATCAGGAGGGCCATGGCAATGAACGCGCCCTTGTAAGCTGCCACTTGGTCTGCCCCGAACACTTGGGTTGTTTCGAACAGGCGCAGGAACAGGGCACCCACCGCTATGCCTGCCGCCGTCGCCAATTGAACCAGCGTCGCGGAGATGGCGTTGGCTGAGGGCAGCTGGCCCGGGACGATGTCTGCGTACTGGACCGAGGCGTACGCGGAAAACCCGATGGAACGGAATGCGCCGCTGAACAGCAGCAGCGCAAAGATCAGCGGCTCCGGTGTTTGGGCGTCCAGGAAGGCGCACAGCGCAAACGTCACGGCTGAAGCAAACGAGGCAAAGACAAGCACCGGCTTGAATCCAAATCGCCTTATGAGTGGCGTGGTGGCCGGTTTGATTCCGATGTTGCCCACGAACACTGCGGCGACCATGACTCCGGCTTTGAGTGGATCCCAGCCAAAGCCGTCCTGGAACATCAGCGGCAGCAAGAAAGGGACAGAACTAATGGTCAGCCGATAAATGAAACCACCGGTGGAAGTCGCCCTGAATGTCCTGGTGCCAAAGACGCTGAGAACGAACAGGGGGACGCGGGCTCTTCTCATCCACCACACAGCACCAGTCAGCGACAGCACCCCGGCAGCAACCACCGTCGCGGCAAGAACATTGGACGCATGGCCGCCCAAGGTCTCCAGCCCCACTACCAAGGCACCCACGCCCAGGGTGGTCAGCAGCAGCCCGAACCAGTCCAACCGTCGTTTGGCATCAAGTTGTGTTCGCGGCACCAGCCTGAGGGCGGCAATGAAGGCGGCCAGGCCGAGAGGGACGTTGATGAGGAAGATCCAGTGCCATGACAGGAAGGTGGTGAGAGCACCACCCACCATCGGGGCCAGGACCGGTGCCAGCAAGCCCGGCCACACAAGATACGCGGTGGCGCGGAGAAGCTCCGACTTGGGAGTGCCCCTCAGCACCACCAGAGTGCCAACCGGAACCATCATGGCTCCGCCCATGCCTTGGGCCACGCGGCTCAGCGTCAGCATGGTCAGGTCCGTGCTTATGGCGCAGAGCAAGGAGGCAATGGTGAACACCGATATCGCCAGACAGAAGATCCGCCTGGCACCGAACCGTTCGGCAAGCCAGCTGCTCAAAGGGATCCCCATCGCCACCGTCACCAAATATGCGGTCATGGTGATGTTGATGTCTGCCGGCGCTACCCGGAAATCGGAGGCGATGCTGGGAATGGCAGTGGTGAGGATGGTTCCGTCGAGGAACTCCATGAAGAACGTTGCCGCCACCAACAAGGCCAGCCGAGGTCGCCAACTGGTCTCGTTGGCCGAATCGACATCCGTGTTGGGTTTTGTGCTCATGGCTCCGGTCCAAGTTCTGGCTGGTGGCCCGCGATAGGCGAGCAGGCGTGTTTGCTCGATCCTATAGACGCAGGGTGGGAGCGATCACAACATGACGTAGTTCTAACGCCTTGGGCCTGCTCGCACTGGCCCACGTTGTGGCCTAACCGGCTTGGGCCAAGGCGAGAGGCAGAACCGCGCCCACGCCCGCCTGGCGCAAGGCACGTGCAGATACGGTCATGGTCCAGCGGCTGTCTATGAGATCGTCCACCAGCAACACAGGCTGCCCACCCGTACCTGCCAAGGCCTGGGCAAGTTCCGGACCAACAACAAGCCTGTCCCAGACCCCGGCCAGCCTGTAAGCGCTGTTGCCTCCGCGTGCTCCCGTCGGTCCTCCGTGCTGGGGCTGCAGCTGGCCGAGATACGGCATCCGTCCTATCCCGGCAATTCCCTGCGCCAAGGACTCCACCAGCTGCGGCTTGCTCCGGGACGGGATACTGACCACCGCCGCGGGCCGTCCGACGCCGCTCCACGGAGTTCCGCCATCGGCTCCCGACCACTCGCGCAGTACTTGGACGCAGGCCTGCAGCATGGCAGGATCCACTGCCCGATCCGGCGCCCCGGCCGCGAACAGCTCCCGTAGGGCGCCGCCCCAGCCCAAGTCGGTAAGCCTGGCCAGGATCCGTCCTTCGGACACGCTCTCGTCGGGCTTGATCTTTCCCTTGACGGTCACACCGAGCCGATCCATGCCACTGGGCCACTGAAGGCGCGGCTCCACGGCTATGCCCGCACGCCGGAGGGTTTGACCTGCGGCGTCGGCTGCCGACGCCGCAACGTCCACCGGGAACCAGCGGCCCGCGCAGTTGTCGCAGCGTCCACAAGCTGCTGCCGTTTCATCGTCCAAAACCGAGGTGATGTATTCCATGCGGCAGCCGGCCGTGTCCTGGTAGATCACCATGGAATCCTGCTCATCCACACGGGCCTCGGCGATGCGGGCATAGCGTTCGGCGTCATAGTTCCACGGCTTCCCGGTGGATCGCCAACCGCCTCCAACGCGCTCTACGGCACCATCAACTGCCAGGACTTTGAGGAGGAGTTCCAATGGCGTGCGCCGAAGGTCCACTCTGGCTTCCAGCGCAACGGTGGACAGGGCTGAGCCTGCTTCCCCAAGCACCCTCAGCACAGACTCGGCCTTCTCTGCCGAGGGCATGGACGCTGTGGCGAAGTACTGCCAGATTTCACGGTCTTCGGAGCCCGGCAGCAGCAAGACATCGGCGTTGGCTGCTCCACGGCCTGCACGGCCAACCTGCTGGTAGTAGGCAACCGGTGACGACGGAGCCCCAAGGTGGATGACGAAGCCCAGGTCCGGCTTATCAAACCCCATGCCCAAGGCGGACGTAGCCACGAGAGCCTTGACTTGGTTGTCCTTCAACAGTTGTTCAGCACGTTCCCGGTCCGCGGGGTCCGTCCTCCCCGTGTAGGACAGGACGTTGTGCCCGGCCTCCGCAAGAAGCCGTGCAGTGTCTTCGGCCGCCGAGACGGTCAGGGTGTAGATGATGCCACTGCCGGGCATGTCGGTGAGGTGTGTCAGCAGCCAGCCCAGCCGATCCCTGGAATCGGGCAGGGTAAGGACACCTAGCCGCAGCGATTCGCGCCCGAGTGCGCCACGTATGGTCAGGACTCCGGCACCAAGTTGTTCCTCAATGTCATGGACCACCCTGGAATTGGCGGTAGCGGTAGTGGCCAGAACGGGAACTGACTTTGGCAACTGTGCAATGAGGTCCGCGATGCGGCGGTAATCGGGGCGGAAATCGTGTCCCCAGTCCGAGATACAGTGTGCCTCGTCAATCACTAGGAGTCCGGTGCGACGAATGAGCTCCGGGAGCTGGTTCTCCCTGAAAGAGGGGTTGGTGAGGCGCTCCGGGGAGACCAAAAGGACATCGACCTCATCCGCGGCAAGCTGGGCCAGGACCGTGTCCCATTCCAGGGCATTGGCGGAGTTTATGGCGACGGCCCGCACTCCTGCCCGGGCAGCTGCAGCCACTTGGTCACGCATGAGCGCAAGCAACGGCGACACAATCAACGTTGGACCGGCGCCCCGCCGGCGCAACAACAATGACGCCACGAAGTAAACCGCTGATTTCCCCCAACCTGTGCGCTGGACAACCAGCGCCCGGCGGCCCGCATCCACCAGCGCCTCAATGGCTTCATACTGTCCATCGTGGAACCGCGCTTCGGGGTGGCCCACCAACTCACGAAGGCACTCCAGCGCTTGCTGATGGGTAGGTGATTTCACGGAAACGGCAGTGTTTGGGGAGTTGTTGGCCATCATCCCAGTATTCCAGCCGACCCTGACAGCCAGAACCTGGGTGTCCTGCTATGTGGATAACGGCTATCCACAGGTCACCCATTCAATTTCAACCCCAACTGGCTTGCCACAGTAGGATTGAGCCCGTGACTAGCGAGCAGAACAAGACATTCGACCTCTCGGCTTCCTTCAAGGCGTACGACGTCCGGGGCATCGTGGGTGAAACCATCACGGCTGAGATCGTTGAGGCCGTTGGTGCTGCCTTCATCGACGTCCTGGGCTTGGAGGGCGAAACGGTACTGGTTGGCGGGGACATGCGTCCTTCCTCTCCGGAGTTCAGTCAAGCCTTCGCCAACGGGGCAGCCACGCGTGGCGCGAATGTCCAGTTGCTGGATCTCATCTCAACCGACGAGCTCTACTACGCATGCGGGGCCTTGAACGCTGCGGGCGCAACGTTTACGGCCAGTCACAACCCGGCCGCCTATAACGGGATCAAGATGGCCAAGGCCGGCGCTCAGCCCATCTCTTCGGAGAGCGGGCTCAAGGAAATCCAGGCCTTGGCTGAGCAGTACCTGAACACCGGCGTTATCCCGGCGGCAGCCACCCGGGGCGAGATCGGCGTCCATGACGTTCTGAAGGACTACTCCGAGTACCTGCGGAACCTCGTTGACCTTTCCGGCTCCCGCCCCCTGAAGATCGTGGTCGATGCAGGTAACGGCATGGCCGGCCTCACCACCCCTGCCGTACTCGGCGACAAACTCCTCCCGGCGCTGCCCTTCGAAATCGTTCCCCTCTATTTCGAACTCGACGGCTCGTTCCCCAACCACCCGGCCAACCCCTTGGAGCCGGAAAACCTCCGCGACCTCCAGGCTGCCGTCGTCAAGCACGGCGCCGACATCGGCCTCGCGTTCGACGGCGACGCGGACCGCTGCTTCGTCATTGATGAAAAGGGCGAACCCGTTTCCCCGTCCGCAATCACCGGCATGGTGGCCCGCCGTGAGATCGCCCGAGCCCAGGCTGCAGGCGAAGAGACCCCGGTGATCATCCACAACCTCCTCACCTCCAAAGCCGTGCCCGAGCTCGTAGCCAAGGATGGCGGCCGTGCTGTACGGACCCGGGTGGGACACTCCTTCATCAAGGCCGTCATGGCCGAGGAAGGTGCCGTGTTCGGCGGTGAGCACTCTGCACACTTCTACTTCCGGGATTTCTGGAACGCTGATACCGGCATGCTTGCCGCCATGCACGTCCTCGCTGCTTTGGGTGAGCAAGACGGCCCGCTCTCCGAACTCGGCCGTCAATACGAACCCTATGTTTCCTCTGGCGAGATCAACTCCGAGATCGAAGACAAAGCCGGTGCCGTGGAGCGGGTTCGAGCCGACTTCGAAACCGAAGACATCGACATCGACCGCATGGACGGCAGCACGTTCACGGCCAAGGACGGCAGCTGGTGGTTCAACCTTCGCCCGTCCAACACCGAACCATTCCTGCGCCTGAACGCCGAAGCCAAGGACCAGGCAACCATGGAGAAAATCCGTGACCGCGTCCTTTCGCTGGTCCGGGCCTAGGACCGGGCCGCCATGACGCCCAGTAACGACGAAGGCGTTGCCCTTGACGCCCTCAGGCCCCACATCGAACACACAGGAGGTCTTTCGATGCTCCTTCTCAAGCCCTATGAAATCGATGAACAGTCCCGGACCGTCGCGTTCGGCCAGACAGCAGTGATGCCAGCTCCTGCACGGGTGTGGGCCGCATGAGCGAACAGCCCACCAGCACGCCGGTTGAGGGCGAATCAGTCCAGGACCGTGAACTCCGCGAGACGCTGGGCACAGCACTTGGGACCGCCCAGGAGCACATCCAACAGAATGGCGGGTTCTTCCCGTTTGGTGTCACGCTCTCAAATGATGATGAACTGCGCTTAGTTATGATTGCCCCGGGTGAGCCTGACGAAAACGGCGATGTGGATGCCGGACAGATGTTGACCGACATCCATGAACTGCTACGGCAAGGCCGCGATGATTTCAAGGCTGTAGCAGTTGTGAGTGACGTCAGCTTGCCGGATCATGGTTCTGACGGCATCCATGGTGCCGCCGAACACCGGGACGGCCAAGTCCGTGCGGCAATCATTCCGTATACTCCCACACCGGACGGTTTCGCGTTCAGTGCCATGGAGCCCGATACCCACGAACCATCCATCTGGGTGGACTAGACCTTATCCGTGAGCTGATCCCATGAAAATCAACGCCTTCGCAGATGTCAGCCTCCGCGCGATCATGGTGTTGGCCGCGGCTCCAGAGGGCATGCTGCTGACTACCCAAGCGGTGGCGGATGCGGTGGGGACACCGTACAACCATGTCAGCAAGGCAATGGTCCGCTTACGTGCACTGGGTTACATCGACGTTGAACGGGGACGGCTGGGCGGTTCCCGGCTCAATGAAACCGGTCGGAGGGCCACCGTCGGCGAAGTCCTTCGGCATCTGGACAGTCGACAGGATCCGGCTGAGTGCCAATCCCCCACTAAGAACTGCCCTCTCATCAATGAGTGCGGGCTGCGCCACGCAATGAACCGGGCCAGGGAAGCGTTCTACACAGAGCTCGATGCCGTGGTTATCGCTTCCCTTCCCCATGCCCGGCAGATGAACCCGGTGTTCCAATCCATAGGACTCAGGCCGGAGTTCAGGACCCCCGCGACTCAGTCCTAGTCGTAACAAGGCACAACAACACCCCCCAAAGGCCGGTTCTGTCCGGTTTGCACAACTCTTCTACACAGTGTAGAAATTGGGATATAGATATATGCATTCCAAATGCTTATATATTTGGTCGCCAAACCGACCCCTACAGCCAGGAGAACCATGCTCTCGGAAAAGTCCCGCCCCATCATTGAAGCCACGTTGCCGTTGGTAGGTTCCCGGATCGGCGCGATAACCGTCGACTTCTACAATCGGCTCTTCGCGGCGCATCCTGAGCTCCTTGATGGACTCTTCAGCCGCTCCAACCAACGTTCCGGAGATCAGCAGCGGGCGCTTGCCGGGAGTATTGCCGCGTTCGCAACCCATCTCATCAACAACCCGGACACCCTTCCGGAAAAGGTGCTTTCCCGGATTGCGCACAAGCACGCCTCCCTGGGAATCACTGAGGATCAGTACGGAGTGGTCTACCAGCACCTCTTTGCAGCCATCGCCGCTGACTTGGCCGACGTCATCACTCCGGAGATCGCCGAAGCATGGACAGAGGTGTACTGGCTCATGGCAGACGCCCTGATCAAACTGGAGAAGGACTTGTACGCCTCGCAGGCGAACCACAAAATGTGGATGCCGTGGCGTGTGACCAGCAAGGAACCAGCAGGCAATGATGCGGTGACGTTCACCTTGGAACCGGCCGACGACACCCCGGTTACGCCAGCAGAACCCGGTCAGTACGTCAGCGTCAGGGTCCAACTTCCGGATGGCCTTCGCCAGGTGCGCCAGTATTCGCTATCCAGCGACGCGGGCACCAGCCGGACCTTCACAACCAAGTTGAACGACGGCGGTGAGGTGTCCACCGCCCTTCACACCAGCGTCGAACCCGGCGACATTCTCGAAATTTCAAACCCGTACGGGGAAATTACGCTCAGAAACGGTGACGGCCCTGTCATCCTGGCCTCTGCCGGTATTGGCTGCACCCCAACGGCCTCCATTCTGCGGTCGCTAGCGGAGGCTGGCACGGATCGGCAGGTCTTGGTCCTTCACGCTGAGAAGACCCTGGAGAACTGGGCACTCAGCGGCCAGATGACCGCGGACGCAGCGCGCATCGACGCTGACCTGCAGCTTTGGCTCGAGTCTCCCCATCCCGGAACCAACCACGGCTTCATGTCGCTGCGTGAACTGGACATGCCCGCGGATGCTTCGCTTTACCTTTGCGGCCCCCTCCCCTTTATGAAGAAGATCCGCGACGAAGCCATCGATGCCGGAATTCCGGCCACCCGTATTCACTACGAAGTGTTCGGCCCGGACGTCTGGCTCGCCAACTAGGGCACGTACTTCAACGGGGACAATAGCCCCAAGCACGACGGCGGCCCGCCACCTTTCATTCGAAAGGTGACGGGCCGTCGTCGTTCGCTTAAGAACGCCGTTGTTCCTAAGAGGTCTAGCCCAGGCGGGTCTTGAGACCGTCCAGCTCGGACTGAAGTGCCGCCGGAAGCGACTCGCCGAAGTTGGCGAACCATTCCTCGATGGACGCCAGCTCGGTTGCCCATTCCTCGGGGTCGACACGAACGGCCGACTCAACCTCCGCCGGGGTCATGTCCAGGCCCTCGAGGTCGATGGATTCCCCGGTCGGCACGAAACCGATCGCGGTTTCCACGGCGTCAGCCTTACCCTCGAGGCGTTCGATGGCCCACTTGAGCACACGGGCGTTGTCTCCGAAGCCAGGCCAGGCGAAGCCGCCTTCAGCCGTGCGGCGGAACCAGTTGACCAGGAAGATCTTAGGCAGACGCTCCGGGTTGGCCTTGGCGGACAGGTTCACCCAGTGGTTCAGGTAGTCGCCTGCGTCGTAGCCGATGAACGGCAGCATGGCCATCGGGTCGCGGCGGACCACGCCGACGGCACCGGCGGCAGCAGCCGTGGTTTCGGAGGACAGCGTGGAACCCATGAAGATGCCGTTTGACCAGTCCCGTGCCTCGGTGACCAGCGGGATGGTGGTCTTGCGGCGGCCGCCGAACAGAATCGCGGACAGTTCCACGCCTTCCGGGCTGAAGTACTCTTCGGCCAGCATGTCGATCTGGTCGATCGGCGTGCAGAAGCGCGAGTTCGGGTGCGCAGCGGGGGCGTCGGAGTCCGGAGTCCAGGACTCGCCGCGCCAGTCGGTCAGGTGTGCCGGAGTTTCCTCCGTCATGCCTTCCCACCAGACGCCACCGTCGTCGGTCAGTGCGACGTTGGTGAAGATGCTGTTGCCCTTGGCGATGGCGCGCATGGCGTTGGGGTTGGTGCCCCAGCCAGTGCCCGGAGCAACGCCAAACAGGCCGGCTTCGGGGTTGACGGCGCGGAGCTCGCCTTCCTTGCCGAAGCGCATCCAGGTGATGTCATCGCCAAGCGTCTCAACCTTCCAGCCCTTGATGGTGGGGTCGAGCAACGCGAGGTTGGTCTTGCCGCAGGCGGACGGGAATGCGGCGGAGACGTAGTAGGTCTTCTGCTCGGGGGAGGTCAGCTTGAGGATGAGCATGTGCTCGGCAAGCCAGCCTTCGTCACGGGCCATCACCGAAGCGATGCGCAGCGCGTAGCACTTCTTACCCAGGAGGGCGTTGCCACCGTAGCCGGACCCGAAGGACCAGATGGAGCGCTCTTCGGGGAAGTGCACAATCCACTTGTCGGTGTTGCACGGCCATGCGACGTCGGCCTGGCCGGCTTCCAGCGGTGCACCGAGTGAGTGGAGGGCCGGAACAAAGAAAGCGTCGGTCTGCGTGATGCGGTCCAGGACGTCGGTACCGATGCGGGCCATGATGCGCATGGAGGCAACAACGTAGGCGGAGTCGGTAATCTCGACGCCAAACTTCGGGTCCTCGGCATCCAGGTGGCCCATGACGAACGGAATGACGTACATTGTGCGGCCGCGCATGGAGCCGGCGAAGAGTCCGCGCAGCTTCTGCTTCATCTCGGCCGGGGCCATCCAGTTGTTGGTGAAGCCTGCGTCGCGCTCGTTCTCGGAGCAAATAAAGGTCTGCTCTTCCACACGGGCAACGTCAGCGGGGTCAGAGAAAGCCGCGAAGGAATTCGGGAACGTTTCCGGGTTCAGCCGCTTCAGCGTGCCGGCCTCGACGAGTTCGTCGGTGAGCTTCTTGTTTTCTGCTTCGCTGCCATCGACCCAGTGGATGCGGTCCGGCTGAGTCAGCTCGGCAACTTCCTCAACCCAGGCCAGCAGGCGTGCATGCGTAGTAGGTGCCTTCTCAAGCAGCGGCAGTCGCGCCAGATCGCCCATTGCGGTTCCCTTCCTCGGGTTCAGTGGTGTGTCCTAAACGATAGGGGCCGCGGACCAGACCAATCCGCTGTCAGACATCGGACATCCAGAGGCAAAGGAAGTGAAAACCGCTAGAAATCAAGGTTTCACGATCATAGAAGCGGAATTTAAGTGACGAAGGTCACGTAGACCGGTCTAGTTGCGCAGATTACAGCTTTTCGATTTGGAACTTCACATGAACTTCTGTAAAGTTTATTGAGGTTCGAGGGGGTCAGAGAAACAGACCGCCGAGAATCACACGAAATGCGCCCATAGCTCAGCTGGATAGAGCGTCTGTCTACGGAACAGAAGGTCAGGGGTTCGAATCCCTTTGGGCGCACAGATCAAGACCCGCACCGGTTCGCCGGTGCGGGTCTTTTTTATGCCCGGCCAAGCCCAACTGAGTAGCAGCTGATGTCGTTTTGAGCCTTCTAAACGGCATCTGCTGCTACCTACTTGGGCGAGCGCGGCGGAAGGTGACGTGCACGCAGAAACGCAAGGACCGCCGTCGTACTTTTCAAAGAAGTACGACGGCGGCCCTCGCGTTAATAAGGAGCGCTTACTCCCCCACGGCCTCGCTGATGCGGCGGCGGATGCCATCGAAATGGCGGTTGAGCAGTTCAGAAGCCGAAGCCTTGTCGCCTGCAGCAACTGCCGCATAGATACTGCGGTGCATCGCAGCGGTTTTCGCCAAGTCCTCGTTGCCCGGGCCAATCTCTACGTGGATCTTCCGGTAGACCTTCCAAAAGACCCCCATGAGGTTGATCAGGAGTTCATTGTTGAGGGGCTCGAAGAGCCGGCGGTGGAATTCGGCATCAGCGGCGACGAAGTTCTCGCCGGCGGCAGCCAGCTCTTCCATCTGCTTCACGGCTTCTTCGATGGAGGTGAGCTGCTCCTTGGTCATGACATCCATGGAGGAACCAATCAGCCCGGATTCGAGAGCCTGGCGTACATCTACCAGCTGCAAGGCTTCGAGTCCCTGATGGCGAAGCGAAAGCCGACCGCGGAACGTCAGACCGTCCGCGAGGGCGTCAAAGTTGCTCGGTGCCACGAACATGCCAAAGCCATGCCGGATTTCAATGACACCTAGAGCCTGGAGCACTTTGAGGGATTCGCGGAGCGTGTTTCGCCCCACGCCAAGGGCGGCGGAGAGCTCACTTTCAGTCGGCAACGGGTCGCCTGCCTCAAGCTCACGCTCAAGGATCAATTCCATAATGTCCGACTGCAAGGCACGCAGGCGGGCCTGTGCGCTGAACCGCGCCTGCGGAACCACACCGGAAGTTGTCATGGCTTTCTCCTTGCCGATGCACCTGCCCCGGGGTCCGGTGATAGCCAGCTCGGAAGCATGTGCGGTGTTAATATTGAGGCGAGCCTAGTGCCCGCCCAAGAATGAGCGACTCGCAACATACAATATCGGATGTCCCACCTCCCCGATAGCTAACAGCCGGGAATTCCCTGAGATTTCCCCACGGACCGGCCGCAGCCGGCAAATCCCCGGACACACAGCCCCCAAGGCCAGCACCATTTCTCACTTGACGTTCCGTTGTGACCGCCCTTACAGTTTCACTACGAGCATCGGACGTCCTACATCCGATAACCCACGAAATGCGAATGGTGAGGCACCTTATGAGCAAGACGATCCAAAGCCTGCCGCTGGTCAACGACGCCAGCCGCCGGAATTTCCTGAAGCTAAGCGGCGCAGTTGGTGCAGCAGCCGCCTTCACGGCAACCCTCTCCGCGTGCGGCGGCGCTGCCAGCACCACCACCGGGTCAACCGCCAACACCGCGGCCGTCAACAAGGACCTCATCATTGAGGCGGGCATCTCATACGCACTGTCCACCGGTTTCGATCCCCTGAGCTCGTCCGGAGCCACACCGATGGCAGCGAACCTGCACATCTTCGAAGGGCTCATTGAACTCCACCCGGCCACGCGTCAGCCCTACAACGCCCTGGCAGCTACGGATCCCACGAAGGTCAACGACACCACCTACCGTGTGACCATCCGCGACGGTGCCAAGTTCCACGACGGCTCCCCCGTTACCACCGAAGACGTCGCTTTCTCCTTTACGCGCGTCATGGACCCGGCGAACAAGTCACTGTTCTCCCAGTTCATTCCCTTTATCCAGGACGTCAAGCCACTAGATGCAAAAACAGTGGAGTTCACGCTCAAGTACGCTTTCCCCGGCTTCGGACCGCGCATCTCTGTAGTGAAGATCGTCCCCAAAGCACTCGCCACCGATCTAAAGGCCTTCGACGCCGCACCCGTCGGCTCCGGCCCCTACAAGCTCGTTTCAGCTGTCAAGGACGACAAGATCGTCTTCGAAGCATTTGCCGACTACAACGGTCCCAAACCTGCACTGGCCAAGGGCATGACCTGGCTGCTGCTCTCGGACGCCGCAGCCCGCGTTACCGCAGTTCAATCCGGCCGCGTCCAAGCCATCGAAGACGTTCCCTACCTGGACGTCGACGGTCTGAAGTCCAAGGTCAAGGTTGAATCAGTCCAGTCCTTCGGCCTGTTGTTCCTCATGTTCAACTGCGCCAAGGCCCCGTTCGACAACAAGCTTGTCCGGCAGGCACTTCACTACGGCATGGACAAAGAATCCATCATCAAGAAGGCCCTGTTCGGCAATGCGAAGGCCGCGACTTCCTACTTCCAGGAAGGCCATCCGGACTACGTCAAGGCCAAGAACGTCTACGGTTTCGACACTTCCAAGGCTGAGGAACTGCTGAAGCAGGCGGGTGTCACCAACCTTGAGTTCGAGCTCCTCACCACGGACACCGCGTGGGTCAAGGACGTTGCACCGTTGATCCTCGAATCCTGGAACAAGATCCCAGGCGTCAAGGTCACGGTCAAGAGCATCCAGTCCGGCGCTTTGTACAGCGACCGCGTTGGCAAGGGCGACTTCTCCGTGGTGGCGGCTCCGGGCGATCCTTCGGTGTTTGGCAACGATGCAGACCTTCTTCTGAGCTGGTTCTACTCAGGTGCAACCTGGATGGACAAGCGCGCATTCTGGACCACCCCGGAGCGCACCAAGCTGCAGGAACTCATGAACAAGGGCTCGCAGGCCTCCGGTGACGAGGCCAAGAAGATCGTCGGCGAAATCGTGGACATGGTCTCGGACGAAGTTCCGCTGTATCCGGTGTTCCACCGACAGCTACCCAGCGCCTGGGACGAGAAGAAACTCAACGGTTTCCAGCCCCTGCCCACCACCGGCCTGTCGTTCATCGACGTCGGACGAACTGCCTAAGCACCCTTCGAGTTGCGAGGCCTGCTCTGCGGCCTAAATACCTCAAATAGCCCGCAGAGCAGGCCCCACAACCAGCAGCACCCAACCAACCGGAGAACAAATTGGTCACGATATTGCGTCTGCTCGGCCGCAGGCTTGCAGCATTGCCATTGATGATCCTGGGCATCACGTTGCTCGTCTTCCTCGTCCTGCAGGCCGCTCCCGGCGACCAGGCAAGCTCGGCGCTCGGCGACGGTGCCAGTGAAGAAGCGAAGCAGCAGTACCGCCAGGAAAATGGCCTCAACGATTCCCTGGTCCTGCAGTACTTCCGCTTCCTCGGCAAGCTCCTGCAGTTCGACCTGGGCGTCACCACCCCGCCGGCCAAGTCGGTGGCTTCCATGATCGGCTCGGCGTTCCCCCTGACGTTGCAGCTCACCTTCCTGGGTGTCCTCATCGCGATAGTGCTCTCGCTCGCGTTCGGCATTCTCGGCGCCCTCTATCGCGATAAGTGGCAGGACCAGTTGGTCCGCGTCTTCTCCATCGCGGCGATCGCTACACCGTCGTTCTGGCTCGGCATCCTCCTCATCCAGTGGTTCGCGCTCGGTGCCAACCCGATGTTCCCCTCAGGAGGAATTGCGACGCCGGAATCCGGCTTTGGCGGTTGGCTCAACTCGATGGCCCTCCCGGCTTTGGCGCTCGGCATTCCTGTATCAGCGTCGCTGATACGCGTGGTCCGCACCTCAATGGTGGAAGAACTCGACCGCGACTACGTCCGTACCGCCATCGGCAACGGCGTCCCCTACCGCGAAGTGGTTTCAAAGAACGTCCTCCGCAACGCGCTCGTCACCCCGGTGACCGTGCTGGGACTCCGCGTGGGCTACTTGCTGGGTGGCGCCGTCGTGATTGAAATGATCTTCGCCTTGCCCGGCATGGGCCAGTTGATCCTCAACGGCATCACCAACCTGGACGTCAATCTGGTCCAGGGTGTGGTGCTCACCATCTCGGTCACCTTCGTTCTGGTGAACATCGTGGTGGACCTTCTCTACCTGCTCATCAACCCTCGAATCAGGACGGTATAGCTCATGCGCAGCAAGCTCGCAGAACGGCTAAGTGCCCCGGGCATTCGTTTCAAGGCCCTGCCCTGGGGCTCCCGCATCGCCCTGCTCTTCCTCATCATGATTGTCCTGGCGGCATTCTTCGCGCCGGTCATCGCCCCGCATGATCCGCTGGAGACCTTTATACCGGCCACACCGCCTGGCGCTGAGCACTTCTTCGGCACCGACCGACTGGGCCGCGACATCTTTTCGCGACTCCTCTTCGGTGCACAGTCATCGCTCTTGATCGGCCTCGGCGCGGTTGCGCTGGCCATCCTTGCCGGAGCGCTCCTCGGGTCCTTCGCCGCGACGTCCAGCAAGTCCGTGAACGAGATCATCATGCGGCTCATGGACATCCTCATGGCATTCCCCGGCATCGCGCTGGCTGCTGTGTTGCTGGCCGCTTTCGGCAACTCGGTCCCGACAATCATCATCGCGATCGCCATCATCTACACTCCCCAACTGGCCCGCGTGGTCCGCGCCAACGTGCTGGCACAGTACGGCGAAGACTACGTCCGTGCTGAACGCGTAATCGGTGCCGGCCGCTTCTACATCCTGGTCAAGCACATTGTCCGCAACACCGCAGCTCCTGTGCTGGTGTTCGCCACGGTCATGGTTGCCGACGCCATCATCCTCGAAGCCTCGCTTTCCTTCCTGGGTGCCGGTGTTCAGGACCCCGCTCCCTCTTGGGGCAACGTCATTTCCTACGGCCGCAACCTGGTCCTGTCCGGCGGCTGGTGGGCCACAACGTTCGCCGGTGTGACCATCCTGCTGACCGTACTGTCCCTGAACATCCTGGCCGAGGGCCTCACGGACGCCATGGTGAACCCCAAGCTGCGCCGCGCACCGGTGGTGAAGGACGACGACGGCTCCATAGCAGTTCTGGCCGTGGACACCGAGGTTGCAACCTCCGTGGCCCAGCCTTCGGTGGTTGAGGAACACGAGCTCGACGGCGTCCGCGCAACTTCCGGCGACACCGTCACTTCTGATGTCGGCACTTCAGCCGTCCTCACCGATGTGAAGCTGGCCGCCGCCAACCCGCACCTCCTGTTGGACCGCGAACTGGAACTGCTGGCAGCCATCGAAGCGAAGCGCACCGACCGGCTCCCGCAGGTCTCTCCCGAGGCCCGCAATGTCCTTGAAGTGAAGAACCTGTCCATCCGTTTCCCCGGCCGCTTCGGCGACATCGCAATCGTGGATGATGTCTCCTTCACAGTCCGCGAAGGCGAAACCATGGGTCTGGTGGGCGAATCCGGTTGCGGTAAATCCATCACCTCGTTGGCGGTGATGGGACTGCTGCCCAAAACGGCGCAGGTCACCGGATCCATCAAGTTCGATGGCAAGGAACTGCTGGACGCCAAGACCCAACACAGCAACCCAAAAGCTTACGAAGGCCTGCGCGGCGAGCAGATCGCCATGGTCTACCAGGACGCGCTGAGCTCGCTGAATCCGTCCATGAAGATCAAGGACCAGATGGAGCAGCTCACCAAGCGCGGTGGCCGCAAGACTCCTGCGGAGCTGCTGGAAATGGTCAAGCTGGATCCGATCCGGACGCTCGCCAGCTACCCGCACGAGCTCTCCGGTGGCCAGCGCCAACGTGTGTTGATTGCCATGGCCTTGTCCCGCTCACCAAAGATCGTTGTTGCCGACGAGCCCACCACTGCCCTGGACGTGACAGTCCAGAAGCAGGTAGTGGATCTGCTCAACGAACTGCGTGAGCAGCTTGGTTTCGCCATGGTCTTCGTCAGCCACGACCTCGCACTGGTGGCCTCGCTGGCCCACCGCATCACGGTGATGTACGCCGGCCAGGTAGTGGAATCCGCTCAGGCATCCGAGCTCCTGCAAAACCCCAAGCACGAGTACACCCGCGGCCTGCTCGGTGCCGTCCTCTCCATCGAGGCCGACGCCGTCCGCCTGCACCAGATCCCCGGCACCGTCCCCTCCCCACGGGACTTCGCCACGGGAGATCGCTTCGCCGCACGTTCTCTGCGCGCCGACGCCGACCCCAAGCAGAAGCTGGTCCTCACCACCGTTTCTTCGGTTGACTCCGTCAACCGCGACGATGCCGACCACTACTGGGCCAGCCACTTGAAGGAGGATGCGAAATGAGTGAATCAACCGGAAGGCCGGTCATCGAGCTCAAGGACGTCAAGGTCTACCACCACGCACGGACCGGTGGCCTCTTCCGGCCGAACATCGTCAAAGCCGTGGACGGCGTGGACTTCACCATCAGCCGCGGCGAAACCGTGGGTATCGTCGGTGAGTCCGGCTGCGGCAAGTCCACACTCGCGTCAGTGCTTGTGGGACTTCAGCCGCCGACGTCGGGCCAGGTCTTGTTCCATGGGAAGCCCGCCATCAAGCGGAACGCAGCCATGCGCAAGCAGTTCGGCCGCTCAGTCTCCGTGGTCTTCCAGGACCCGGCAACGGCGCTGAACCCTCGCATGACCATCCAGGACATCCTCACGGATCCGCTACAGATCCACGGCATCGGCAACGCTTCTTCCCGTGCTGCCAAGGTCAAGGAACTGTTGGCGCTTGTGGGTTTGCCGCAATCGGCAGCCGAGGTGACGCCGTCGCAAGTTTCCGGTGGTCAGCGCCAGCGTGTGGCTATCGCCCGCGCCTTGGCGTTGGACCCGGACATCATCGTGGCTGACGAGCCGACATCGGCCCTGGACGTTTCCGTCCGCGCGCAGGTCCTGAACCTGCTGTCCGACCTGAAGACCCAGCTGAACCTCGGCATGGTGTTCATCTCGCACGACATCCAGACCGTCCGCTACGTCTCTGACCGCATCTGCGTCATGTACTTCGGCAAGATCGTCGAACAAGGGTCAGCTGCGCAGGTCTTCGACAACCCGAGTAATGACTACACCAAGAAGCTGCTGGGCGCCGCGCCAAGCCTGCTTCACATCTAGTTTTTCCCTTCACAAGCTACAAACAACGGAGAATTCTGTGTCCACTCAGTTCCAGGGCGTCATCCCCCCGGTCATCACCCCCCGCCACGCAGACGGCAGCATCGACACCGCGTCGTTGAAGAACGTCACCAAACACCTGATCGACGGCGGTGTGTCCGGACTTTTCGTCCTCGGCTCCTCCGGCGAAGTCCCCTACCTGACCAACGACGAGCGTGAGCTGGTGGTCTCCACCATCGCCGACGCCAACGCCGGTGCCGTCCCGTTGATCGTGGGCGCCAACGAGCAAACTACCAATCGCGTGATCGAAGAAGCCCGCAAGGTGGTTGACCTCGGTGCTGACGCGATCGTAGTCACGTCCATGTACTACGCGATCGGCAATGCCGCGGAGACCGAAACGCACTTCCGCAGCATCCACGCCGCTATCGAGAAGCCGATCTTCGCCTACGACGTACCGGTCCGCACGCACTTCAAGCTGCCCACCGACCTCCTGGTCCGGCTCGGCCGCGACGGCGTGATTGCCGGCGTCAAGGACTCCTCCGGCGACGACGTTTCCTTCCGCCAACTGTTGCTCACGGCTAAGGAGATTCCCAACTTTGATATCTTCACCGGTCACGAAGTTGTGGTGGACGGCGCCCTCCTGGGCGGCGCGCAGGGTGTTGTTCCGGGCCTTGGCAACGTCGATCCGGCCGGTTACCGCCGACTGTTCGATGCCGCTCAAGCCGGAGACTGGGCACTCGCCGCGAGGGAGCAGGACCGCCTGGCCGACGTCTTCGAGATCGTCTACGCCCCCAATGGCCGCGTTTCTGGTGGCGCTGCAGGTCTCGGTGCGTTCAAGACCGCGCTGCAGGTGATGGGCGTCATCGAGTCCAATACCATGAGCTCGCCAATGCTGTCTTTGAATGAATCCGAGACGGCCTCGATTCGCGAAATCCTGGAGCGGAACGGTCTCGCCTAGGTTGTCCATGACTGCTTCCATGAACCACGTGATCGGCGTTGACCTCGGTGGCACCAAAACAGCCGCCGGGGTTGTTTCCCCGTCCGGCGAGGTGCTGATGTCGGAAACCATTCCGACGTTGAACCGGGCCGGTGGTGAAGCAATCCTCGACGCCACCGCTGCGCTGATCTCGGGCTTGATAGAGCGCGCTGCCGACGCCGGAATCGTGGTTTCCGGCGTCGGAATCGGCTCCGCCGGGGTTATTGATGCTGTTGCCGGGACCGTTGTGTCCGCGACCGATGCGATTCATGGTTGGGCCGGAACTTCCCTTGTTTCCGGGCTTGCTGCCCGTCTCTCGCCCGCTCCGTCGATGGTCCGTGCCGTCAACGACGTCCACGCCCACGCCCTCGGCGAAGCCTGGCTGGGCGCGGCTGCGGGATCCTCGAGTTCGCTCATGGTGGCCTTTGGTACCGGCGTCGGCGGCAGTTTCGTGCTGGATGGTTCCCCGGTTTTGGGTCACCGTTTCGTCGGGGGGCATGTGGGGCACTTTGCTTCTCCTTTGGCCTACTCTGACGGTGTTCCGCTGCCGTGCGTGTGCGGTGGTTCCGGGCACGTGGAGGCTATCGCTTCGGGGCCCGCGGTTTATGAGTCGTACCTGCGGTTTGGCGGTTCCACTATGGATGCGGTGGATACGCGCGAGGTGTTTGGGCTGGCGTCTTCCGTTGCTTATGGGCTCGACGGCGGTGCTGGATTCGACGGCGGTGCTGGCGCTTCCTTGGCTGGCAGCCGCTCCGCCGCACTGCGTGCCATCGAGGTTGGAGCAGCAGCCGCGGGCCAAGCCGTGGGCGGACTCATCAACATCCTGGACCCCGAAACCGTGGTGATCTCCGGTGGCTTGGCCGACGCCGGCGAACTCTGGTGGAAGCCGATGGAAGCGGCCTTGCGCCAGGAACTGCTCTCGCCTCTGGTCTCCGTCCCTGTTCTCCAGGCAACGCTCGGCAACACCGCTGCCATTGTTGGCGCCGCAAAACTCGTCCTTAAGTAAGGGAAACATCATGATTCTCACGCCCGATGGCCTGGAAGCACTCCGCTCCCAGTTGATCGTCTCGTGCCAGGCATACCCTGGAGAGCCCATGCGTGATCCCCGGACCACAGCACAGGTGGCCGCATCCGCGGTTATCGGCGGCGCGGCGGCGATCCGCGTCCAAGGGTTGGCCGACGTGCAGTTCACGCGCACCGCCGTCGAGGTCCCTGTCATTGGCCTCTGGAAAGACGGTCACGACGGCGTCTTCATCACACCAACCCTTCGCCATGCCCTGGCCGTTGCGAATGCCGGAGCGCATGTTGTGGCGATTGATGGAACCCGGCGGGGGCGGCGGGACGGCCTGTCGCTGTCTGAAACTGTGGCCGGTATTCACGCCGAATCACACGCTTTGGTCATGGCAGATTGTGGCTCGTTCGACGACGCGGTTGCCGCCGTCGAGGCTGGGGCAGACCTAATAGGCACCACCCTTTCCGGATACACCGGCGAGCGCCCGAAGACGGAGGGCCCGGACCTGGCGCTGCTTTCACTCATCGCGTCGGCGGACCTTGGCAAACCACTCATCGCCGAAGGCCGTATCCACACCCCGGCCCACGCCCGCCAAGCCCTCGACGCCGGCGCCTTCGCCGTCGTTGTTGGCACCGCGATCACGCACCCGGCCAGCATCACGGGCTGGTTCAAGGGCGCGATGCAACCGTAGTTCCTGCGTTGCGAGGCCTGCTCTGCACACTAAAACCCGCCCAAAGCGCGCAAAGCGGGCCTCACAACGAACGGGGGGCACGTTGCGAGGCCTGCTCTGCACCCTAAGACCCGCCCAAAGCGCGCAGAGCGGGCCTCACAACGCACAGGAGGCGGCGTAGGCTTTCCCCATGACTGCCGAGAGCTCCCGGGAATTCGATGTAATCGTGATCGGCGCGGGCGCCGTAGGAGAAAACGTGGCGGACCGGGTGGTTCGCGGCGGACTGACGGCGGTGATTGTCGAGAGCGAATTGGTGGGCGGTGAGTGCTCCTACTGGGCGTGTATCCCGTCCAAGGCGCTCCTCCGTCCGGGGAGTGTGCTCCACGCCGCCCAAGTGGTGCCGGGCGCGAAAGAGGCGATCACGGGAACCATTGATCCCGAGGCCGCTCTGAAACATCGGGATTGGTTCACCAATAATTGGCAGGACGGCAGTCAGGTTGAATGGCTGGACAGCGCCGGCATTGAGTTAATTCGTGGACGCGGCCGTATCACAGGCCCGCGCGAGGTCCAGGTGGATGGGCTCGATGGCAACAGCTACGCGCTGAAGGCCCATCATGCCGTGGTGATCGCGACAGGTTCAACCCCCACCATTCCGGACATTGACGGCTTGAAAGACGTACCTTTCTGGACAACCCGCGCCGCGACGGCGGCCAAGGAAATTCCCAAGCGTTTTGTGGTTCTCGGCGGCGGCGTGGCGGGCGTGGAAATGGCGCAGGCATTTGCCCGGCTCGGTTCGGATGTCACGCTGATCGCCCGCGGCCGCTTGCTGAGCAGCTACCCGGAGGAAGCCGCAAATCTGGTCCTGGCCGGGCTTCGGGCCGACGGCGTCGCTGTTCATCTGCACACTGATGTGGAGAAAACGGAGAAGAACGACGACGGCTCGGTGACGGTCACGTTCGACGACAAAAAGACCACTGCCGACAAACTGCTGGTCGCCTCCGGACGGCACCCCGCATTGGCCAATCTGGGCCTGGAAAATGTAGGAGTCGAAGCACAGGACGGCAAACCCCTTCGGCTCACCACCGAAGCCAGCGGCTTGGTGGAAGGCCCTGCCAGTGACGGCACCAGCGGACTATGGCTTTACGCTGCCGGTGACGCGGCCGGCAAGGTCCTCCTGACCCACCAGGGTAAATACGAGGCCCGTGCCACCGGTGACGCGATCGTCGCCCGCGCCAACGGCAAGCTCAAAGGAACGCCGCAGCCTTGGAGCCCTTGGGCCCAAACTGCCAACCAGCATGCAGTCCCCAGCGTGGTCTTCACCGATCCCGAAGTTGCCTCAGTTGGCCCGAGCCTGGAGCAGGCGCTGCTGCGTGGCAAGAACGTCACCGGCGTTGAACTGCCCATCGATGTGTCCGGCTCCCAGTTGCACTCCCCCGATTACAAAGGCTGGGCGCAGATAGTGGTGGATGAAGACCGGAAGGTGATCCTCGGCGCTACCTTTGTGGGCCCCGGCGTCGCCGAGCTCCTGCACTCTGCAACCATCGCGATCGTGGGCGAAGTCCCGCTGGACCGCCTCTGGCACGCAGTTCCGTCGTACCCCACGATCAGTGAAGTATGGCTCAGGCTTCTGGAGAAGTACGGCCTCTAAGTATTCTATTTGAACTGACTGGTCAGTTTAGTTAGACTTTCAGCAGACACCATTTCTGCGAAAGGCTTCATTGTGCTGTCCGTACAGCAACTCCAGATCAACGGCCGCCGGGACGATCTCCTACCGGCAACGTCCCTCCAAGTCCGCCGCGGCGAACTCCTGCTCGTCGCTGGAGAGGGTCAGGACCAGCGGACCGCTTTGGCGTTGGCCTTGAGCGGCCGGATGAAGCCAAGCAACGGTGTGCTGAGTTGGGATAACACCACCAAGACCAAGAAAATCCGCCTCGCAAGCGCCTTGGTGGACTCCCCCGGCGTCAACGAACCCGAGCAACACCTCAGCGTCCGCGATCTGGTCACAGAAGACCTCTCCCTCATCCCCCGCCGTTACCGCGGCGCACTGCTGAGCAAGCCGTGGCTGAAGGTCAACAGCTTCGAAGACCTTGCAGGCCTCTGGATAGAACAAATTCCCGCGGCTCGCCGGCTCGAACTCCTCACCGCGCTCGCCTTGGCAGATCCGGCTACCGACCTCCTTGTTGTCGACTCCCCGGATCGCCACAGCGCTGATGCCTCGTCTTGGTTACCCCGGCTTCAGGCATTGGCGTCCGACGCCGGGCGGCCGCTTGCCGTCGTCGCCGTCGTGGGTGCCCTCCCTGAGAACTGGACCGGCCCCGCGGCTGTGATTGGCAACTCCGTCTCGCACCCGCCTGAACCGGAAACGGAACCGGCCCCCGCCCACATCAAGCGAGGCCAGGCCAGGCCAACCCCAACCGCGCCTGCCCAGCCCAGGCCGGCAGTCGCTGTCGAGCCCAAAGCCAAGCACGCGGCCAAGCCAACACCGGAAACATGTGGGGCAGCTGAAACATCCGCAGCCACCACAGCCGCTGCCGAAACCGAATACGAAAACCTTCAAAGGACTGCAAAGTGACTGTTCTGCGGCTCGCCCGCTCCGAACTCAAGCGCATGACCGGCGGGCTGCTGCCCAAGCTGACCATCCTCGCCCTGACCATGGTCCCGCTGCTCTACGGCGCCGTGTACCTTTACGCGAACTGGGACCCGTACGGCAACCTGAACCAGATCGACGCCGCCTTGGTGGTGGAGGACACGGGAGCAACGTCGTCGGACGGTACTGAACTGCAGGCCGGCAGGAAGGTGGCGGACAGCTTGGTTGAGGGCCACGTCTTCAACTGGAAGCAGGTGTCCAGCGCGGAGGACGCAGACGCGGGTGTCCGTACAGGTGAATACGCCTTCGCGTTGCGCATTCCCAAGGATTTCTCCGCCAACCTGGTCTCGCCCGGCAGCTTCGACGCCGCCAACCAGGCCATGCTGCACGTCACCACCAACGACGCCAACAACTACCTCCTGAGCACCATCGTGGACAAGCTCACAACAGCCGTGCATTCAACGGTGGCAAAGGAGGTGGGCGAGGAAACAGCCAACCAGCTCCTCACCGGTTTCGGCACCATCCATGCGTCCATAGTGAAGGCTGCTGATGGCGCCTCGGAACTGGCCACTGGCGTTGGCAAACTCAGTGACGGTGCCGCAACCCTGCACGACGGCACCACCCAATTGGTCACCGGTGCCGACCAACTCGTAGTCGGACAGACCCAGTTGCGGGACGGTGCGGTACAACTGAACACCGGTGCCGGCCAGCTAAGTTCGGGCCTGACCGAGCTCAAGAACAAGACCGCCACCCTTCCAACTGATTCGCAGAAACTCGCCGACGGCGCAGCACAAGTAGCCGCCGGAAACGCCGAGCTGAACGCGAAAGTCCAGGACGTCGTCGGGCAGCTCGAGGCGGCAGACAAAGGCCTGCGCAATCGGGTTGTGGAATCGAACGCACGACTGGTGACAGCCGGTGTCCTGACACAGGAGCAGGCCGACAAGGTTCTGGCGGACTTTGACGCCGCCGCAGCATCGAGCCCGGTGACGGACGCGAAGACCAAGATCACTGGCAATGCTGCCAAGATCCAGCAGCTATCAGACGGTTCAGCTGCTGTCAGTGCCGGAGCATCCAAGCTCGCCGCCGCGACACCGGCTCTGACCGATGCGATCTCGAAGGCTGCTGACGGCGCCGGACAGCTGAGCACGGGCGCATCAACGTTGGCCGCCGGGCAGCAAACCGCCCTGGACGGGGCCGCCAAGCTCGACGACGGCGCACGCCAACTGGACAGCGGCGCCAGTCAGCTCGCCAGCGGCGGAGTCACAGCCTCCGACGGCGCCCACACCCTGGCCACCGAGCTCGCCAAGGGCGCGGGAGACATCCCTAACCCAAACGACGAGCAGAAGAGCAGCGTGTCCAAGGTGATCGCGGATCCAGTGGCAGTGGACAACGTTTCCCAGGCGAAGGCAGGTTCCTATGGCGCCGGGCTGGCACCGTTCTTCCTGACCCTCGCACTGTGGATCGGCGTGTTCATGCTGGTCCAGGCCATGCGTCCCATCACCCAACGGGCCCTCGCCTCTAACGCCCCCGCTTGGAAAATCGCCGTCGGAGGCTGGTTACCGTTCTTCGTGGTCTCCGTGCTGCAGGCCACCATCCTCACTCTCGTGGTGAATCTAGGCCTGGGCCTGAACCCTGCGCACCCCATCGGGATGTGGCTGTTCATGCTTGCAGCCGTGATGGCGTTCAGCGCGATCATCCAAGGGATCGTGGCGCTCATGGGTACGCCCGGAAAGTTCGTGGTGCTGATCCTGCTGGTCCTGCAGCTCGTGTCTTCGGGCGGTACGTTCCCGTGGCAGACCACCCCGATGCCGCTCCATGTTGTCCACGAGGTCCTGCCCATGGGATACGTGGTGACCGGCATGAGGCACCTGATCTACGGCGGTGAGCTCAGCATGATCTGGCCCACCGTACTTGGCCTGCTTGGATACACTTTGCTGGGAGCGGCACTATCAACGCTCGCCGTCCGCAAACACAAGATGTGGACCCTTAAGACGCTGAAGCCGGAGATCGCAGTATGAGCACCACCGAGCCGGTTCCTTTCCAGGCAGATTCGCGGGAACCCGGTCCCGCGGAGAAGAAACTTCGGCCCGGGCGCACTAACGCCACTAAGCAACGCCTGTTCGAAGCCTCCATGGAGCTGATCGGCGAGCGCGGCGCTGCGGGGGTGACCGTGGATGAAATTGCGGCCGCCGCCGGAGTGTCCAAGGGGACCGTGTATTACAACTTCGGCAGCAAGTCCGACCTCATCGCCCAGCTCCTGCGGCATGGTGTGGATATCATGCTGGTCCGGCTCCAGGATGTCCGCGGACAGGCCAACGACCCCCTGGAATCCATGACCAACATGGTGGGGCAGGCCATGGAGTTCATGGACGATTACCCCTCCTTCGCCCGCCTATGGGTCAGCGAAAACTGGCGCACTCCCGGGGAGTGGAGCGCCGTGTTTGCAGAGCTTCGCGCTGAGCTCTTGGCTGTGATTGGTTCGGCCGTGGAGAGCGTTGCGGCCGGTTACAAGGTTGACGAGAGCATTGCCCGGGGGTCCCTCGAGGCAGCGATTTTCGGAGCGATTTTCGTGGTTGGCCTCGACCGGCAGACGTACAACCCTGAGCGCACCCGCGAGCAGAGCGTCGCTGCCGTCATGACCATCATGCACGGGTACGTCATCAAGTAGGCCTGGCCCGTTGTGAGGCCCGCTCTGCGCCTTATTATTGGCTGTTAGGGCGCAGAGCGGGCCGCGCAACGGTATCCAACTGCAATGTACGACGGCGTGGCGTGGCCACTTGGTCGGCGATGATTAACCTCATGCGTCACATGGGGAACAGTGGGAAGCTTGCGGTGGTGTCCGCGTTCGTCTCGCTCGGGCTGTTGGTGCTGGCCGCTGTCGTGCTGGAGGAACTGGTGTTGTACCTGTTTCTGGGTTCGGTACTGATCTGCTATTTGGCGTCCATCGTGCAGGTCTTCAACCGGCGACGCTACTTTGTGGTCCTCGTTGGCGCAGTGGGCACCAGCCTTTTCATCGGTTGCAGCATCGCCTTCCTGCGAATGTGGGGCATCGCGTTCAACCAGGACGCCAATGCTCTGGGGAGTGCCGTTAGCACCCAGGATTCAGATATCTACTTCTACCTGGCTGCCGTGGCAGGGCTGGGGACGCTGGGCGTGCTTTTCCTAGGTGCTGTGGTGCCATCATTCGGTTCGCGAACTGCAGCTCCCGTTCGACGGCCTCCGGCTGTTCAGCGCACCCCTGCACCCCGCAAACCCGCTCCGCGTGCAGGAACCCACACCAAGCGCCCTGCTGCTACGGTCCCGCGGTCGTCCGGCGCAGCGAAGGCATCCGGCGCAGCGAAGCCCCCCGCCGTGAAGCGTCCCGCTCCCCGTACGCCAACAGCGGCAGCCAAGCGTCCGACGTCGAGCGCTTCCACCCCACGCAAGCCAACCCCTAAGCGCTAACTCACCAACCAACCCTCTCGTTGCCAGGCCCGCTCTACACGCTAACGCGGGATCTAACCCTGCAAAGCAGGCCCCACAACGAACCCGCCCTGCGTTGCGAGGCCCGCTCTACACGCTAACGCGGGACCTAAACGTGCAAAGCAGGCCCCACAACGAAGGGGGTCAGGAGTCGAATCCCAACCCGACGGCGTCGAGCGCTTTGAGGATCAGGTTCCGTTTTCCCTGATTGTGATCGGCGCGGTCCATGGACCAGCGTGTCAGGTTGATGCCCAGGGAAGCGAGCGGCTCAGGAGGGAAGGGCAGCGGGCGCTTTCGGACCATTTCCACGCGGGTGCGTTCGGTATCCAGCCCGGCCAGGAGATCCAGGAGGACGTCGGCGGCAAAAGCCGTGGCACCCACGCCCAGGCCCGTGAAGCCAGCCGCGTACGCCACCCGTCCCTTCCGCGCCGTGCCGAAGAACGCGCAAAACTGCGTGCTGGAGTCAATAGGTCCGGCCCACTTGTGGGTGAACTTCAGCCCCTCCAACTGCGGGAACGTCGTGAAGAAGTGCGAGGCGATCTTCTCCCACGTCGCGGGCTGGTGCTCGTGCCGCTGGTCCACGCGCCGCCCCCAGAAGTAGAGGGCGTCGTAGCCACCGAACAGGATCCTGTGGTCCTTGGTAATGCGGTAGTAATGGAATTGATTCGCAACATCCCCAATCCCCTGACGCCGGGACCAGCCGATGGACTCCAACTGTTCCGCGCTAAGCGGCTCGGTCATAAGCGCGTAGTCATACACGGGCACCGTCATCAGCTGGTTCCGTTTGAGCAGTGACGGAAACACGTTGGTACCCAGGACCACGTTGTCCGCTTCGACGTTGCCTCGCTCCGTAACAACGGTGACGCCCTGTTCGTGGTCCTTCAGCTCGCGCACGCGAGTGTCCTCGTAGATCACCACGCCGAGCTCCGTTGCCACTCGAGCCAGCTCAAGTCCGAGTTTGTATGGGTGGACCATCGCCACGGAGTCTTTATGCCAGCGGCCCGCCAGGTAGGTGGGTGAGTTGACTTCTGCCCGCACGGCTTCCTGGTTCAAGAAGACGCTGCCGGGGCTGTCGTCCTCTTGGAGCCAAGCCACCTGGTGCGGTTCAACGGCAACGTTGAGCTCACCGGTGCGCTCCCATTCGCAGTCCATGCCGTACTTTTCAATGGCTTCCTGCATGCGGTCAAGGTTCTCCATGCCTAAGCGGTCGAGGGTCGCCAATTCATCAGGCCAGCGGTTCTTGCCATTCTCATGGCCGTGGGTGAGACTCGCCTCGCAGAAGCCGCCGTTGCGGCCCGAAGCTGCCCATGCCACCCGCTCCCCTTCCAGCACGATCACCGTCCGGCCGGGATCGCGTTCCTTGGCACGCAGCGCCGTCCACAACCCGGTATAGCCGCCACCAACGATCACGAGGTCCGCGGCAGCATCGCCGTCGAGTTGTGGATAGCGCGTGGCCGAGTCCTTGAGGTGGTCGATCCAGAACGACCGGTGGGCCGCGCCTTCCAGGGCACGGGATACGACGGCGGCCTGCGGGACATTCCGTTCGAAAACGGTGGTATTCACGGGAAATTCTCCTACTTCAAGGGTTAGTCTCTTACCGGTCAGCAGTGACCGGCTCGGCGTCCCACAATGGCCGGGGACGGGAGGCGATGAGGTTCCGCGTGTAGTCGTCCCCGGGGTCCTCAAGGATTCGAGCCGTTGGCCCCTGTTCCACGATCCGTCCCTGATGCATCACCAGAAGCTCGGAACAAAGCCGTGAAACCACAGCCAGATCGTGGGTGACGAATAAGATGGTCAGTCCGAGCTGATCCCGCAGTTCCTCCACCAGCTCCAGAACTTGGGCTTGGACAGATACATCCAAGGCGCTGGTGGCCTCGTCCAGCACCAGGAGCCGGGGGCGGGCGGCGAGCGCTTTGGCCAACGCAACCCGCTGCCTCTGCCCACCCGAGAGTGCGCGAGGCCGTGCATCGAAACGTTCCGGTCCGATTCCCACGCGCCCCAGCAGGATCCGGGCGCTGTCTTTGGCTTCCTTGCGTCCTTGCTTCTGATGCAGGCTGAAGACATCTGCCACTGCGTTTCCTACAGGGATGCGCGGGTCCAAAGAGAGGTAGGGATCCTGGAACACAATCTGGACATCCTTGGCCAGGACTTTTCGTTCAGAAGCTTTCAGGGGACGGTGCGGCCTGCGGACGTCCCGCAGCGTGAGTTCACCCGATGTTGCAGTTTCCAGCGCCACCACCAGCCGGGCCAGGGTGGACTTTCCAGAACCCGACTCCCCCACGATGCCCAAAGACCCACCCTCAGGCAGGGTGAAGCCGGCGTCATCCAACGCGGTGATGACTTCGCCGCGGGGCAGTTGGTACGTTTTGGATAGCCCTGAAGCCGTCAGCAGGGGTGCCCCGGCGACCACCGACGCAGCCAAGGCGCCCACTTCAATGACCGGGGTAGCCTCCACCAGCTGCCTGGTGTAGTCCTGCTGGGGCGTTAGGAAGACGGTTTGGGTTTGCCCCTGCTCCACAACTTCGCCCCGACGAAGCACGTAGACGCGTTCACACAAGCTGGCGGCAAGATTGAGGTCGTGCGTAATGAAGAGCATGCCCATTCCCCGTGACTGTTGCTCTTCGCGAAGGAGCCTCACGATCCCCGCCTGGGTAGTGACATCCAAGGCGGTGGTGGGTTCGTCGCACAGCAACAGATCCGGTGAGTTCAGGAGTGCAGCTGCGATCATGACACGTTGGAGCATGCCGCCCGAGAGCTGATGCGGGTGCTGGTCCATGAGCTCCTTGGAACGCCGCAAGCCAACCTGCTCCAATTGCGTCACGGCCCGTTCCGTGGCTTCGGCCCGGGACAAACCATCAAGCCTCACCAAGGTTTCAGTGAGGAAGTCCCCCACGGTCCGGACGGGGTTGATGCCCGCCCTCGGGTCCTGGAAAATCATGGAAGCATGCTTCCGCCGCAGCTCCATGAGGCGCTGTTTGCCGGCCGTCAGGGTATCGAGGCCCTGAACCGAAACGGTGCCGGAGGACTGCGAACCCCCAGGAAACAACCCCAGTGCGGCCCGCGTAGTCAGCGACTTGCCTGAGCCGGACTCCCCCACCAAGGCGACCGCTTCGCCGTCGTTCACGTGCAGGGAGACGCTGTCCAGCAGCGGCGGCCTGCCCGGAAAACCCAGCGTGAAGTTTTCGATTTGCAAGAGCTGGCTCATGAAAGTTTTCCTCCGATGCGGTCTGAGAGTTCCTCGCCGATGACGTTGACGGCCACCACTACCAGGACCACTACCAAGGCGGGCCAGAAGGCGGGCAGGATGTAGCCACCCAGCAGCGCGCCCCGGGATTCCTCGATCATGGCGCCCCAGTCGCTGGTTGGCGGTTGGACCCCGAGTCCGATGAAGGAGAGCGCTGCGAGGTCGGCCAGCACGTAGCCGAAGTTCAATGTTGATTGGGCGCCAACAGTCGGAACCAGGTTGGGGAGAACCCGTCCCAGCACCACCCAGGGCGTCCGGAACCCGAGCACGCGGTAAGCCTGGACATACGGCCTGCCCCGCTCAGCCACCACCAGGGACTGCGTGAGCCTGGCAACATACGGAACGTAAGCGATGGTCATGGCCAGGATGGGTGCGAAGAGCCCTTTACCGAACAACGCGATCGCGAGCATGGCCATGAGCAATGCGGGAAAAGCAAAGAGGAGATCGAAAAGGCGGCCCAAAACCTTGCCCGGCCAGCCTTCAGACCAGCCGGCGACAAGGCCAAGCAGCAAACCCAGGACAGTGGAGCCGATCACCACGATGGTGGGCCCCAGCAGCGAGGTCCGCCCGCCGTGCATGAGCCGGCTGAGCAGGTCACGGCCCAGCGCGTCGGTCCCCAGCAGGTGTTGTCCGCTGGGACCGGCAAGGACGTTGTTCAGGTCCACATAGTCGGGGTCGTAGGGCGCCAGGACCGGGGCGAAGAGTGAGAGAAGTACGACGGCGGCGGCGACGGCGAGCGCGCCCCACGCCATGGGTGACAGGAGGCTGCCGTAACGGCGAAGCCCTGCCTGGGGCAGCTGGATGGCTAACGTCATCGGGACTCCGTTCCGGCCGCGATCCGCGGATCAATAAGGGGTTGGATGAGGTCCACCACGGTATTGACCAGGACGAAGGCCGCCACCACCACCATGACGATCGCTTGGACGACGCCGAAGTCGAGCCTGTCGATGGACTGCACCAGTAGCTGCCCGATGCCGGAGAGGCCGAACGTCCGTTCGATGATGGCGCTGGAGACCAGCAGTCCGGCCACCAGTACGCCGCTCACGGTCAGGATGGGACCCATGGCGTTGCGCAGCACATGGCGTGCCACCACGGATCCGCGGGTGAGGCCGCGGCTGGTGGCGACCTCCACGTGTTCGCGGAGCAGTTGCTCGTTCATGGAGGAACGGGTCACCCTGGCCACCATGGCGATGTAAGTGATGCCCAAGGCGAGCGCCGGGAGGGTGAGATGCCAGATCCGGTCCCATCCGCCGTCGCCGCTTCCAAAGGAGGGGAACCAGCCCAGGCCCACGGAGAACAGCGCTACCAACGCGATGGCTGCCACGAACGGAGGCACTGCCCCCGCGGCGGTGAGGGTGATGAGAATGAAGCGGTCACCGAAGCCCTTGTTCAGGCTGGCAACAATGCCGGCGAACAACCCCAGGACCGTGATGAACACCGCGGCGAGCGCCACGAGTTGCAGGGTAGTGGGCAGCCGTCCGAGCAGGACGTCGGATACATCCTGGCGGTAAGTCAGCGAACGTCCCCAATCACCTTGGAGAATGCCACCGAGCCAGTTCAGGTACTGTTCCCAAGCCGGTTTATCCAGACCGAACTGCCGGGTGATCTCTTCCAGTGCCTCGGGCTTGGGGCTACGTCCCCTCAGCAGAAAGCGTGCCGGGTCGCCGGGGACCAGGAAACGTGAGAAGAAAACGGCCAGGGAGGCAACAAACAGCGTCAGCAGCAGGGCCACCAGCTTCTTTACGATGTACACCGCCGGGCGGACTGCCCCCCGGTTTTCCCGCTTGCGGGCGGGAGCGGCCGGCGCCGGTGCCTGCGTGTAATCGGTTGTGGTCATATCAGCGACCTCCTATCTGGGCTGCCCACGGGAAGTACATGTAGTTGATGGAGGGATCCGCCCCGGTAATGCGTTTGCCCAGCCACATGGAGGTGACGGTCTCGTAAAGCGGCCCCCACACCACTTCTTCGCTGGCCAGCTTGGCGGCTTGGCCCGTGAGTTTGCCCCTGGCATCGGGGTCCTGCACGCCGTACGCGGAGTTCACCAGGTCATCGAATTCCGGGTTGCTCCAGCCGCCATAGTTGCTGAAATCTCCGGTGCGGAGCACGCTGTACATTTCCAAGGGCTCGGTGCTGGAGAGGTACCAAGAGGTCACCAGGAGGTCTACGTTCTTGCGCGACTCGGGGTCTGAGAACAGCGTGGTGTATTTGTCGTTGGACATGGTCTGGATTTCGGGCTCCAGCCCAATTTCTTTGGCTGCCGACGCGATGGCCCGTGCCGTGATGTCGAAGGCTGCGTTCAGGGAGGCAGTGGCGAAGACGAACTTACTGCCCTCGGCTCCTGCTTCCTTGATGAGATTCTTGGCTTCTTCCAGGTCATAGGGTGTGGACAGCAGGCCGTCAAAAGCCTCATCCGTAGTTTGCGATGCCACGTCCTTCCACACACTCTTGGTGGTCAAGGCGTCCGTCTTTTTCGCGTACCCCTGTTCGGCCGCCTTGATTAAGGCTTCGCGGTTTATGGCCATCATCAGCGCCTTGCGGACCCGGACGTCCTGGAAGGTGCCGCCGAGGTTGGTGAAGACCAGGCTTTGCACCGACGTGTCCTCGCCAAAGTACAGCGAGCCGGCATCTTTATTGGCTTTCAGGATGTCCATGGCATTGGAAGGGATTGCGAAGCCGCCATCGATTTCGCCGGTCTGGAAGGCGTTGATGCGCGACGTGGCATCGGGCAGCATTTTGAAGGTGACCTGTTGGGACTTGGCTTTGAGTTCCGGGTCCCAGTAATCATCGAAGCGTTTGAGGGTGATGCTTTCACCGGCTTCCCATTGCTCGAATTGGAAGGGTCCGGTGCAGTTCACGCCTGTGCTTGAGTTCCCGTAGTCCTTACCGGCAGCTTCAAGAGTTTCGGCGGACTCCACCACGCCCGTGGCTCCCACCAAGGAGCTGTTGAACACGTAGTCCGGCCGGGTAGTGGTCACCGTGACCTCGAAGTCGCCGGTCTTCTCGATAGACTCCACGTTCTGGTAGGCGGATGCCCAGAAGGAACCCACTTCGGGGTCCACGTGGCGGCTCAGGGAAGCTACAACATCGTCAGCTGTCATCTCACTGCCGTCGTGGAACTTCACGCCCTGCCGAATGGTGTAAATCCATGTCAGTGGATCAGGGTTCTCGACTCCCGTGGCCAAGCCCGGCGCCGTGGACAGGTCAGCGTTCCAGCGGAACAGCGACTCACACACATTGGACAGCACAGTGTTGTCCGGGTAGTCGAACGCGTACGCATAATCCAGGGAGAAGGGCTCCGCGTACATTGCCCAGTTGAAGTTGTCGATTTCCTGAGCGGGAGCCGGCGTGGAGTCGGACATGGTGAACTTGGCTCCGTCAGCGGCGTCCGTCACGCTGGCGGGCCGGACGCCGCAGCCGCCCAGGACCAACCCGGCCACGACGGCGGCGACACCAACCGCGGTGATGCGCGACGGCGTCGTCCGCGGTTTCAAACGCACCGCCCCTTGGGCGGGCTGCGGCGCTGGGTCCAGCCTCATGGCATCACCGAGGCCGGTTGAGCTTGACTGTTTCGGGTGAGCGCGCGGTCATAGACGCATTCGCCCCCAATCCACGTCTGCGTCACCACCGACCGGTGCAACTCCTGCGCAGGGAGGTCGAAGACGTTGACGTCTAGTACGGCGAGGTCGGCGAGTTTTCCCGCTTCCAACGTTCCCGTTTCCGTTTCCATGTGGTTGATCCACGCTGAGCCCTGCGTGTAGGCATCCAGGATCTGCTTGAGGCTGAGCTTTTGCGATTCCGGGCCGAGTGCGGGCAGGTCCTCCCCCGGCGCTATGCGGTTTACTGCTACGTGGATGGCCGCGAGAGGGTCCGCGGTGGAGACAGGCCAGTCGCTTCCGGCCACCAAACGGGCTCCTGCCGAAGCAAGCTCGCCAAAGGGGTAATGCCTGTCCTCTGCGCCGGGCTCCAGGAACGGGAGGGTCAGCGTGTCCATCTGTTCTTCATGGCAGGCCCAGAGAGCCTGGACGTTGGCCGCCGCCTTCAGTCCGGTAAACCGGGGAACATCCTCGCTACGGACCATCTGAAGGTGCGCCAGGTGGTGACGGTTGTCGTTGGTCCCGTTGCTGTCCCGCGCCGCTTCAAGTGCATCCAAAGCGTCCGTCACGGCGCGGTCGCCGAGAGCATGGAAGTGAACCTGCATTCCGGCGGCATCTATGGCGGTGACGAATTCCTTCAGCACCTCGGGCTCGAAGAACTCGATGCCACGGTTGTCCGTGTGGTGGCCATGGTCATCGAGGTAGACGTGATGCATTGCGGCTGTGTAGTTCTCGGCCACACCGTCCACCATCACCTTCACGGTGTTGGCGTTGAGCTGATGGTGGTCGAAGGAATCGGCCACCCTGTCCCGGCGTTGCGTGATTGCTTCCAGCTGGGCCATTCCGGCTGTCCTGTCCCACCATTGGCATGCGGTGACCCGGGCTTTCAGGTCGCCCGCCTTCGCCGCGTCCATGTAGACGTCCAGGTGATCGGCATGTTCGCCCTCGGGAATGGGAACCCAGGCGTCCTGCCAGGCCGTGATGCCTCGCGATAGGAGCAGTTGCTGGGATGCGAGCAGGCCTTGGTACGCCAACTCATACGGCACCGTTGGCTTGACCGCATTGAACAGATCCATGGCCCCCTCATGAACTGTGCCGGCGGGCGTCCCGTCTTCTTCGCGTTCCAGCCGGCCGCCCTCAGGATCAGGTGTTTCCGCGCCGATTCCCGCCGCCTCAAACGCTGCTGTGTTGGCCCACGCGCCGTGGTGGTCCCTGTTGACGAGGTAGACGGGCTTGTCCGGCACCACAGCGTCCAGCAGTTCGCGGGTGGGAGTACCGCCCGGGAAGAAATCCATGGACCACCCGGCCCCCAGGATCCAAGGTTCATCGGGGTTATCAGCTGCATAGCGGGCAACCACTGCCACTGCCTCTGCTGCGCTGGTGGCCTCTGTCAGGTCGCACTGAAGAAGTTCGATACCGGCGAAGATGGGATGGATGTGGGCATCCTGGAAGCCAGGCACCACCAGTTGCCCTTGCAGGTCCATTCTCCGGGTTTCCGGCGTGATCGAACCGTGAAGCTCGTCGGGTGTTCCGACGGCGATGATGCGGCCTTCGGCTATGGCAAGGTTTGCGCGGAGGGGGCCGGCGTCATTGCCGGTGTACACCCATCCGTTCTCAAACAAAATCTCGGCGTGCACTTTCGAGTCCTTTCGTGGGGAAATTCAACTCTGCGACACACACTATGAGCCGGATCACACTTAAGTCAACAGTGTTGACATCAATGCTGACAAACACTTTGACTGGACCTTGAAAGGAGGACGCCATGAATCATGTAGGTTGATAATCAACCCGGAACGCATGGAAGGCGGACAACTGATGGTGCAGCCAGCACAGTCGACGGACCGCCGCACGCGCCTTGACCCGGCCACCATCATCGACGCCGTCCTGCGGATTTCCAGCCAGGAACTCGGGGAACGGCTGACCGTGCGACGGCTGGGACAGGAACTCGAGGTGGACGCCACTGCCGTCTACCGGCATTTCCGGAACCGGGACGCAATCATCAGGGCAGCACTGGACCAGTTGTTCATGATGTCCGTTGAGCGCACACTGGCCACGGCACGAGACCGCGATTGGCGTGCCCGGCTGGAGGCCTACCTTGACGAAGTCCTTAAAGCCTTCATGCAGCATCCCTCCTTAGGCAGCGAGTCGTTTGCCACGGACACCTACGGCCCCGGCGAGCTGAAAGCGATCGAGTTCGTCCTGCAATGCCTCACCGACGCCGGGCTGGAAGATGACCGCGTGGTGCACTATTACGCGGCCTTGGAAAGCTACACCCTCGCGCTCGGCGCCGGCATTGCGGTTGAAATCCAGCGGCTCCCGGACTCCGAGGGCCACGACCCTTGGCTCAACCCCCGGGTTTTCACGCGTATCACCGGCCGCCCGCTCCTTGAGAAACACCACACTGCACTGCAAAACCTTGATTCCCTCAAGGCGTTCCAAGCCGGCCTCTCGGCCATCCTGGACAGCGCCGAACGCGAAAGCAACCGTCGACCGCAGGCCTGACCACCTGCCTCACAGTCTTCTTAGCCAACAACGCAACGCACCCTTCCCCGCACGACGCCACCATCCGGCGTCGTCCATTCAGCACTGCCCGGACAGCGACGCCCGGCAGGGAAAGCACGGTACCCTCATGCACCAGTTCATCAACGGAAAGCTGCTGTCCGGAACCTCTGGAAGCAGCCTCAATGTCATCAATCCGGCTACCTCTGAGGTGGTGGAAACGGTGGGTCTCGCTTCACTTGCGGATCTGGAGTCGGCAGTGGCAGCGGCCCGCAGTGCCTTCCCGTCATGGTCCCGCACCGCGCCGGGTGAACGCGCCGGGATCCTGCAGAAGTTCGCCCGCATCGTCGAAGACCGCGCGGAGGAATTCGCCCGCGTTGAGAGTTCGCAGACAGGCAAACCGCTGCGGTTAACCCGCGAATTCGACGTCCCCGGCACCGTCGACAACATCGACTTCTTCGCAGGCGCCGCACGACACCTGGAGGGCAAGGCCACCGCCGAGTATTCGCCCCAACACACTTCCTCCATCCGACGGGAGGCGATCGGTGTGGTGGGATCCATCGCGCCCTGGAACTACCCCCTGCAAATGGCCGCATGGAAGATCCTTCCCGCCATTGCCGCAGGCAACACAATCGTTCTCAAGCCTGCCGAGATCACTCCGTTGACGTCGCTGATGTTCGCACAAGCGCTCAGTGACGCCGGACTGCCCGACGGCGTGGTGAACGTGGTGGTGGGCGACGGCGCCACGGTTGGGGCTGCGCTCATGCGGCACCCCGACGTGGACATGGTCTCTTTCACGGGGTCCACCGCGGTTGGCCGCACAGTTTTGGAGGCCGCGGCCGTCAACTCGAAGCGCGTGCACCTCGAATTGGGCGGTAAGGCACCCTTTGTTGTGTTCGACGACGCCAATCTGGACGCTGCCGTTCATGGCGCTGTGGCCGGTTCGCTGATCAACACCGGCCAGGACTGCACTGCGGCCACCAGGGCTATCGTGCATCGGAGCATTTATGAAGAGTTCGTGGCTGCGGTGGCAGCCCGCTTTGACGGGATCGTCCTCGGTGCGCCCGGGGGCACTGATGCAGATCTCGGCCCCCTCATATCCTTCAAGCAGCGCGACCACGTAGCCGGAATGGTGGACCGCGCCCGGTCTTACAGCAAGGTGATGGCAGGCGGCTACGCTCCTACGGATGCGGGCCTGGAAAACGGCGCCTTTTACCGGCCTACGCTGGTTGTTGACGCGGCGCCGGACTCGGAAATCGTCAAGGACGAGGTGTTCGGCCCGGTTCTGGTGGTCCTCCCGTTCGAAACGGACGACGAAGCGATCCATCTGGCCAACGACACCGTCTACGGACTGGCTGCGTCCGCCTGGACGAACAATCTCCAGCGGGCCTTGCGGGCAACCCGCGAGATCAAGGCCGGTTGTGTGTGGGTCAACGACCATGTTCCGATCATTTCCGAGATGCCCCACGGCGGCTTCAAGCAATCAGGGTTCGGCAAGGACATGTCCGCCTATTCCTTTGATGAATACACCCAGGTGAAGCACGTGATGTTCGAGTTGGACGGAATTGCCGAGAAAGACTGGCACCGGACCATCTTCAAGCTGCGCTGAGTATTCTCGGCGTGGGGCCTGCGTTGTAGGCGTTGTGGGGCCTGCTTTGCGAGCTTCCGCCCGATCTAGAGACGCAGAGCGGGCCTCACAACCGGCGTTTCCGGATGGATTTTGCGTCCGGCACCGAGCACTGCGATGGCAACTCCGAGGAGCAGGATCAGTCCGCCCAGTATTTCGGTCAAGGTAGGAATCTCGTTCAGGACCAGCCACGCGGCCGTCATCCCCACCACGGGGACCAGGAGCGTGAAGGGCACGACGTCGGAACTCGGGTAGAGCGACAACAAGCGGTTCCAGATGCCGTACCCAATCAACGACGCGAACACGGCCGTATAGATCGCGCTCAAGACGGTGGCCGGCTGCAGGTCCGTGAGCGTTGCCAACACTATGTCAGGCCCATCCACTACCAGCGATAAGCCAGCCAACGGAAGCGGCACCACGGCACCGGACCACACCACCAACCCCAAGCCGGAAGCGGCCTTCGTGTGCCGGGCCACCACATTCCCTACCGCCCACGACAACGCCGCCGCCAGAACGATCATGAGCGGCAGAACCGGAGCCACGGCACTTCGCCCCAAGGCCACTACCACTAAGCCTGCGATGCCCAAAGCCACGCCCGCCAGTTGTCGTCGGCTCGGCCTCTCGCCCAGGAATCTCGCCGCAAGCAAGATGGTGAACAACACCTGTGCCTGCAGCACCAGCGACGCCAGGCCCGCCGGCATCCCAAGTGCCATGCCCAGATATAGAAGGCCGAATTGGCCGGCACTCATGAAGAGCCCGACGCCGACAATCGCCTTCCAGCCCACGTCCGGTTTGCGGATGAAGAGGATGCAGGGAAAGACCACCAACAAGAAGCGCATGGCGACGAAGAGCAGGGGCGGGACTTCCCTGCCGTTGGTGTGGAGACCGAGGTCGATTGCAACGAAGTTGATGCCCCAAAGAACAGCAACCATAAGGGCGAGGGCAGAGTGGCGAAGGTTCACAAGTACACTCTGGCCCTCTTTAGGTTGAAGCACCAGCGTTGAATTTGATATGGAACAGCGTAGATTTGCTTCATGATCGACATCTCAGCACTTAGGGCCTTGGTCGCCGTGGAGCAGCACGGCTCAGTGGTGGCGGCATCGGACGTTATGGGCTTCAGCCCTTCGGCAATTTCGCAGCAAATCAAGAAACTTGAGAAGCAAACCGGCGTCACTGTGCTGGAACGCAGCGGTCGCGGGGTGCTCCTCACAGAGCGCGGCTTGGCACTTGCAGGTTATGGCCGGCGGATCATGGGTGAGCTTGAGGAACTGCAAGCCACCCTTCTCGCCGATCCCTCGAAGCCTTCGGGACTCCTCAGGCTTGTCGCGTTTTCAACGGCTTGCCGCGGCCTGGTGGGACCCCTGCTCGGGCGCATCGCCGCTGCCCACTCGGCTCTGGGCATCACCGTGCTGGCCGAAGATCCGCGGGAGGCGGTGCAACGAGTCGCGTCAGGCGAGGCCGAACTTGCGGTGGTACATAACTGGAATTCGGTGCCCTTGGTGATTCCGGAGAACCTGGTGCATGAAGACCTCTGCATCGACCAAGCCGACGTCCTCGTCAACAGCACGCACGCGCTGGCGGCGCGCACCGCCGTCGAGCCTGAAGACCTTCTGGACGAGACGTGGATCAGCACCCCTGCAGGAGCCATCTGCAACGAGGCGCTGCTGCAGATCTTCGCTGGACTGGGCAAGGTCCCCAACATCCGTATCTACGATCCCGACTTCTCCACTCACATCGCCATGGTGGAACAGGGGGTTGCTGTGGCACTCGTACCGAGGCTCGGAAGGCCTCCCCTTCCCGACGGAGTGGTGGCCATCCCGGTGATCCGTCCGGTCCAGCAACGATCCGTTGGTGTTGTCTATCGCAAAACGATGACGGCCAGTCCCAACATCCGACTTGCCGTGAACATGCTGCGCGAGATAGCGGCTGAGCTACCGCTGCCCCAAGGCTAACTAAGAGCGATCAACGTCACACTGGGGAACATTCGACGCCGCGACGCTTGTTAGCTTAGGCTAACCTTACCTAGTCGCGCCGCCCGGAGCACGCGATCGTCGAAACACTTGAAGGGGCCCACCTGTGGAAGCAATCCTCTTTCCCACGGACATGAACCACCATCACACGTATGGCTTGGTTAGCTACATCATGATCGACGACGGCCTCTATCCGAGCGCCCACAACCGGCGGGATCCGTACGCGCTTCCTGCGTTCGACATCCGCGGTCAATGGGTCTACCCCAGCCGCTACAACGAATTCATGGCTCCGCAGTTGCCGGTGTACATGTTCGACGGCGAATACCTCATCGCAACAGGGCATGGCGAAGAAGCTGCGGGCCTACCGGTGTTCGAGATCCGCTGCATGTGCATGCCGCAGCTGGCTTTTGGGGACTCAAACAACCCGCTATGACTATTTGCGGGGCACTGTAAAGTGCGTCAGCCTGGCATCCTGGCCGTCGAGCTCAGCCCACGATTTTTCAGTTTCCATTACCGTCAACGCACTCGTTGGGTAACGGGTTGCAGCATCCATGTAAGCGTCGTGGTCCGAATCGCGGGAAGCCAGATGCATGGCAAGATCCTGAACTCCGGGCATATGCGAGATAACCATCAACGTGGTCACGGTGTCGGGGACGTGGTTGATCACCGTCAACATGCGGTTGGCTGAGGCGGAGTACAAGCCGTCCTCGAGTTTGGGCGTCGGCGCCTTGTCCCCCAACTCATCGCAGACCCAGGTGCAGGTCTGTCGGGTCCTCAACGCTGACGAACACAGGATGAAGTCGGGCACCACGCCGTGTTTGAGCAACCACTTCCCAGCCAACGGAGCCTCCCGATGCCCACGCTCCTCCAGGGGACGCTCATGATCAGGCACCCCCATAGGCCAATCTGCCTTGGCGTGCCGCATGATCACCAGGCGCTTAATGTGATGGTCACTCATAACCCAACCCTATCCGCCGCAGACCCCAGCTGCTTCCTGCGGGCCGCCGTCACTAACTTTGAATTCGCGGCACCTCCGCCACGCAGTGGAACAGGCGTGTCCAGGGTATTTGACGGCCAATGTGGGTGGTGGCGGCACACAGCCCCTAAGATCCCTCCGCCGCGGAGGTCAGACTCCTCGACGTGTCCAGGGAAGCCGCCATAGTGCGTGCGCTGGAGTGCAAGGGGCGTTATGGAGGGAGCTGCAGCGTAGCGGGGCATCTCGATAGCGCCGTTGTCGCGCGAAGAATGAGCGCCGGCGCAAAGGGATCGTCCCGCTACAGCGGAAGCGTCCGCCGCTGGATCACCCCGCGAACACGAAAGCGCCCGCCCTTACAGGACGAGCGCTTTCGGCGTAGTGCGACTTAGATCGAGTATTCCGGAGCGGCCCAGACGATAACTTCTGGGTGCTCGTAGAAACGATAGCCCTGGCCTCGGACAGTGCGGACCGTGTTCGCGAGGCGGCCCAGCTTGGAACGGAGGCGGCGGATGTGGACGTCGATAGTGCGCTCGTTCGGCACTTCCTCGGCGTTGCGCCACAGGCCTTCAAGGAGTTCGTCGCGGCCCACAGTGCGCGTGCCGTTCTCGACGAGGTAGTTGAGGAGCTCGAATTCCTTGAACGTGAGGTTCAGGGATTCGCCGTCGAGGTGCACTTCGCGGCGGGCGAGATCGATCAGGACGCCGGACGGACGGGCTTCCTGCTGGGGCGCCGGGCGGGCTGCTTCGGTGCGCTGGCGTGCGGCGACGGTAGGGTCACCGAAGGTGGAACGCACGACGTCGAGTGCGGACCCGGGTGCCCCGGCGGGGGCAACTGCGACGGCGGCATAGCTCTCGGCGCCGGTCACGAGGGACTGAGCGTAAGCCCGGATTTCCTGGGCGAGCTTCGCAATGGAGGTTCCGGCGGCAGCTGCGGTTTCTTCGTCGATGCCCATGTAGAGGACGAAGCCGCGGGCCACGTTGTCGTTGGCAACAGGGCGGAGCTTGTCCGACTGGGCAATCACAGGGGTGGGCGCAGTCATGGGCGCCGGCTCCACGGCGGGGACTGCGCGCAACTGGCCGTAGGAGTTGGGGTTATAGCCCTGAGGCACGTATCCGGGGGCCTGCTGACCGGCGCCTTGCGGGGCGGGAGAGTAGCCGGGACGGTTGCCGAAGCCGGGGCGAAGCCCTGCGTTTGACGCAGCCTTGTTGGCGTTACGGACGGAGATGTGGACGTATCCAGATGCAACTGACATGGAGTGCTTACCTCAAAAGTGAATAGCCGTCATCGCGGCTTCGAATGCTGGTTGTCCCCGCAATGAGTTTGGGGAGGGGCGCCCAACGCTGGGCTAGGGGGCGAATGCCTGAAACTTCTTGGGGTGGAAAGTTAGGCTTGCATTCGACAACAGCGGTCATCATGGCCAGCGGGTGCGCTGGGCCAGGTTGCTGCGGCTGCAGGTGCTGTTGAGTTCTTGTTCACATTGGAAGTGTGCAACGTAACAATGGCAACACGCAAGTAACAAAGCGTCGAACCGTCCACATTTTGAGACGCAGAGGTCTATTGTGTCGCAAATCACAATTCAATAAGGGCAGTAAATGAATGCCATTTCATTCGGTACGGTCAGGCAAAATCCGGCAACTCGTGAATATTATTCGGCATAACGGGGATGATGTGCATTCCCGTTCCCACCAACCCTCCCCTGACGGAATCTCACGATCTGAAACACTTGTTGTCCAATCGCGACTAGTCTTTCGGACCAATTTTCGGGACAGAATCGGCTGCAAGCCTCAGAGACCTGGCTGAAGCTGGGTCTCGGGAAACCTTGGAACGCGTGAGCGTGTCGGGAGCCCCCTCCTCGATAGTCTGATCTCACAGCGTCCTCACAGGATGGGCAAAGCGTTGGCAAACCAGCAGAATGGAGAGTTATCCCATGGCCTCCTCGCACTCCATGACCAACAACCTTCCCCAGCTCTCCCACCCGGACGGCTCCCCCATCCGTGCCCTGGTGGTAGATGACGAACCCAGCCTTGCCGAGCTGATGAGCATGGGCCTGCGCATGGCAGGATGGTCCGTTGCGGTGGCAGGCGACGGTCCGGAGGCAGTGAAGCTAGCCAAGGACTTCCGCCCTGACGTGCTGGTTCTGGATGTCATGCTTCCCGGATTCGACGGCGTCGAAGTCCTGAACCGCATCCGCACCTTCGCCCCGGAGGTTCCCGCCTTGTTCCTCACGGCCAAGGACGCCGTGGAGGACCGTATTGTCGGACTCGCAGCAGGTGGGGACGACTACGTCACTAAACCCTTCAGCATGGAAGAAGTCCTCCTGCGACTTCACCGCCTGGTCCAGCGCTCCGGCGTAGCCGCCATGGACACCGCGGAGCTTGTGGTAGGCGACCTCACGCTCAACGTAGATACCCGGGAAGTAACCCGCGCCGGCCAGGACATCCCGCTGACCGCCACCCAATTCGAGCTGCTGCGCTATCTCATGGAGAACCCCAAACGAGTTGTCAGCAAAGCCCAGATCCTGGACCGCGTGTGGGACTACGACTTCGGTGGCCAGGCCAACATCGTGGAACTCTACATCTCCTATCTGCGCAAGAAGATCGAAGCCAAGCACCCCCCGATGATCCATACCGTCCGGGGTGCCGGATACGTCATCAAGCCTGCGGATTAGGCATTGAGCACCCTCTCAGGAGTGGCCAGGAAGTCAAGAGCGGCCGGACAAACTCCGCGCAGTTGGCTCAACCCCTCCACTTGGCACTTGCGTACACGCTTGGTCCTGGTGGCCATGGCCCTGCTGATCGCCATTTGCGCTGCGGTGGGAGTTGTCAGCTACGCCTCCATGGACATGGTTTTCAACAGGCAGCTCGACAGGCAGTTGGAGCAGGCGTCCAGCCGCGCGAATGACTTCGGCAGGCCGCCGTCGAACTTTCCGTCATCCCCCGGCAGGCCGGACCCTTTGGAAGCGCGCGGGCAGGCGGCGGGCACGCTCAACGCGAGGATCGACGGCTCCGCTGTGCGTAGCTCGGGTTTGATCGACGCCCAAGGTAACCGCGTCTCGCTCTCAGCAGACGACGAGCAGGTCCTGGTGTCGCTCCCCACGAACAACCACCCCGTGGACCGATCACTGTCCAACGGCGATTACCGGCTGGTGGCAGTCAAGACCACCTATGGCGATGTGATCGTGACGGGCCTGCCGCTCGCGGACAAACAGAGCGCCGAAGCCTCGCTGGTGTGGACCATGGTGCTGGTCTCGCTGGGTGGCCTGGTGGTGATCGGCCTCGTGGGGACGGTCATCATCCGCCGGACCATGCGTCCGCTCGAGCAGCTCTCCGAGGTGGCCACAAAGGTTGCGCGCCTGCCTCTCGACGCCGGTGAGGTGGCACTGGCGGTGCGCGTACCGCCGTCGGCATCCCACCCTGGAACGGAAGTTGGCAGCGTCGGCCATGCCTTGAACCAGATGCTGAACAACGTTTCGAGCGCGCTGGAAGCCCGGCAGGAAAGCGAAACCAAAGTGCGCCAGTTTGTGGCCGATGCCTCGCACGAACTACGAACGCCCCTGACCGCCATCCGGGGCTACACAGAGCTGCTGAGGATGACGGAAACGTTCACCGAGGATGGCCGGAAGTCGCTGGCGCGGGTCCAAAGCCAGTCCGAACGCATGACCACCTTGGTGGAGGACCTTCTACTGCTGGCGCGGCTGGACGAGGGCAAGCCCGTGAAAGTCGAAAACGTAGACCTGACACAGCTGGTCATCGAAACGGTGAGTGACGAGAAAGTCATGGCGCCGGACCACATCTGGCAGCTCCAGCTCCCTGACGAGCCCATCACTGTGCGCGGCGATGCCACCCAACTTCACCAGGTGCTGGCCAATTTGCTGTCCAATGCCCGCAAACACACCGATCCCGGCACCACTGTGGCTACAGGTGTCATGCTCTCCGCCGATGGCAGCGCCGTGGTCACGGTGACGGACAACGGCCCCGGAATTCCTGAAGATTTCCAGGGCCGGATCTTCTCCCGGTTCGCCCGCGCTGATGTCGCAAGATCAGGAACTGAGGGCACCTCCGGACTCGGCTTGTCCATTGTGGAATCCATCGTTTCGGCGCATGGCGGTAGCGTGGAAATGACCTCGCGGCCGGGGCGCACCGAATTCGCCCTTCGATTCCCTACCGTCACCACCGAAGGCATATAACGAATCGGGCAAGGCGACTCACCGGCATCGTGATCTCTGTTACCTAAATGTGACTTCTACGGAATCCTCCTGTACCGTCGAAAGGGTGGGTCGTCCCTAGCAGGCCCACATCCGGGATGCGCCGAGCTCTGCCACTTCCCGGAGTCCGTTCTTTCTCCGAGGCAGAGACGGGGGACCCAGAGTCTCCGGGCCAGGCCACTTTTGGCCGGCCCTTGGGGTGAAGCCGCAGCATGATGCGCGGCCGGATGACCTCATCCGAACCCGACAGCTAACTCCGCAGGCGCTGAGAGGTAATCACATGTCTGAATTTAACGATCAGACGCGCCCTTCCGCGCGTCACAGCGACGAACACAACGCACCGCTCACCAAGTCGCAGTCCGTCCTCAAGAACGCAGCCCGCCAGGGTAAGTCCGGCCACCGCATGTCCGTAGTTGCCGGTGTTGTGGCAGCTGCATTGGGCGTTGCATCGCTCGGAACCGCCGCAAACGCCGCACTGACCCTCCCCGAGGCCAGCCGCGTAGCCGGAACCCAGTCCAGTGCGCAGGTCAACACCAACAAGTCGGCTGAGATCTCTGCTTCCCTGAATGCTGCCGCCGAAAAGGGCGCAGCCGACAGGGCCGCCGCGGATAAGGCCGCCGCAGACAAGGCCGCCGCCGAGAAGGTTGCCGCTGACCAGGCCGCAGCTGCGCAGGCTGCAGCCGAAAAGGCTGCCGCTGATCAGGCTGCTGCCCAGGCCGCAGCTGAGAAGGCTGCTGCTGACGCTGCTGCCAAGCAGGCCGCCGACGCCGCTGCTGCCGCTGCCGCTGCGGAAGCCGCAGCAGCTGCTGCCGCTCCCAAGGCTGTGGATGACCCTGCGGCTGCCAAGGCGTACGCACTCAGCATCCTTGGCAACTACGGTTGGGGCCCGGGCGAAATGACTGCCCTCAACACGCTGTGGGAGAAGGAATCGAACTGGAGGACCACGGCGATGAACGCTTCCAGCGGCGCCTACGGCATCGTCCAGTCCCTGCCTGCTTCCAAGATGGCCACCGTGGGTCCTGACTGGGAAACCAACTACCAGACCCAGATCAAGTGGGGCCTGAACTACATCAAGGAGCGTTACGGATCCCCGTCCGCCGCTCTGGGCTTCCACTTGGCCAACAACTGGTACTAAACCAGACTGCTTGATTGCCGCGCCCGTTGCCGCCGTTCGCACCAGTGCCCACTGGAGCGGATAGCGGGAACGGGTGCGGTTTTGCCGTTTCACAGGTGCGGCGCTTAGTTCACAGTGGGGTCACAGTTGCCGCCTATTCGGCTCATATGGAGTGAGCTGATGCTGAATGTATGACGCTCACAGATCCCAAGCCGGTGATGAATCATCAGCTGCAGCGCTCCCCCGCGGACACACGCGCCTTAGTTCCTACCCTGGACTTCATCATCCCTGTGCTCAACGACGAGACCCAGCTGGAATACAAGCTTCGCAGCCTACACAGCCACCTCGCCGGTTCCTTCCCCCACACATTCCGGATCACCGTCGCGGACAATGCCAGCACGGACAACACCTTGCGGATCGCCGAACGCCTGGCCAGGGAACTCCCCGAGCTATTGGTGGTCCACCTTGAGCAGAGGGGTCGCGGAAACTCGCTCCGCCGGGTCTGGCTTTCCTCGCCCTCACCTCTGCTTGCGTACATGGACCCCCGTCTGACCATCGACCTTTCGGCGGTGGCGCCCCTACTTGCCCCGCTGATCTCCGGGCACTCCGACCTCGCGGTCGGCACGCGACTGGCCAAGGCCTCACACGGGACATTCAGCCGCCACCGTGAGGTCATTGCACGGACCTACAACTTCCTGCTGCGCGTCATGACGGGGGCGCGCTACTCCGATGCCGAGTGCGGCTTCAAAGCCATACGTGCCGACATCGCCCAACAGTTGCTCCCCCACACCCGCGATGAAGCATGGTTCTTCGACACCGAACTGCTGATGATTGCCGAACGTTCTGCTTTGCGCATTCATGAAGTCCCGCTCGACTGGACCGACGATCCCGACCCGAGCGTCGACGTCGTACGCACAGCCTGGGCGGACCTCCGCGCAGTGGCGCGCCTGGCCCGCGAGCTGCATCACGGGACAATTCCCGTCAGTGAGTTGCGCGCCGAACTGGGCCGAGGACCTCACCGGCACTGAGCCCGCGCAGGAGCTCTACATCTCCGGCTCAGCCTCCACCGCACCCCGCACGGCGGCAAGGGAGGCCGCGACATCTCCGGCGTCCGTAGTCCAGTTGCTGACCGAGATCCGTAGGATCTCGCGTCCACGCCACGACGAACCGGACATCCAGACCGCGCCTTCGGCCATAAGCCGCTGGGTGATCCGGTGCGTACGGTCATCGCTTCCGAAACTCACCGAGACCTGCGTGAACACGACGTCATTGAGCACCTCCACGCCAGGAATCGAGGACAGGCCTTCAGCCAAAGCCCGGGCATTCGCTGCCAGGCGCTCCACCATGGAAATCACGCCGTCCCGGCCCAGTTGCCTGAGTGCGGCCCACACGGGAATGCCTCGGGCCCGGCGGGACATCTCGGGAACCTTTTCGAAAGGATCCCCGGGTCCGGCGTCCGTGGCAATGAGGTAACTAGTGTGAACGCTGAAGGCACGCCTTAGGGCTTCCGGGCGGGCAACGATTGCCAGGCCACAGTCGTAGGGGACGTTCAGGGTTTTATGCGCGTCTGTTGCCCACGAATCTGCGTCCTCCACACCCGCCAGCCGGCCTCGCAGCTTCGGGCTAACGGCGGCCCACAAACCAAAGGCACCGTCCACGTGCACCCACGCGCCGCGATCGTGTGCCACGGCTATGGCTTCCGCCATGGGATCAAATGCCCCGGAGTGGAGGTTGCCCGCTTGCAGGCAGACCAACGATGGGCCGGGTTGCTGATCCATGGCATCAGCCAGGGCGTCGGGAAATATCCGGCCTTCGTCGTCGGCGTCTACCGGAACACAGGCCCCCAAACCGAGGTATCGCAACGCCAGGTCCACTGCGGCATGCCGTTCCCGGCCGGCAAAGGTTGTGATGCGCGGTGCACCGCTGAGGCCGAGGGCCTCGAGGTCCCATCCGGCCTCGTCCATCAGGTATTGGCGGCCCGCTGCCAACCCTACGAAGTTGGCAGTGGTGGCACCCGTGGTGAATCCGACGTCGGCAGTGGCCGGCAGGTGCAGGAGGTCCAAAAGCCAGGTGGCGGCAGATTCCTCGATGGCAGCTGCAGCGGGGGTGGCGAACCGGAGCCCGGTGTTTTGATCCCAGGCAGAGACCAACCAATCGGCGGCCATGGCGGCTGGCAAGGTTCCGCCCATGACCCACCCGAAAAACCGTCCGGACTGGATCGCCATCAAGCCGGGCTCAGCCAGCGCGGCGAGCTCGTCCACGACGTCCGCAGCATCGGTTGCGCCGTCGGGGAGACGCGGCAGGATGCTCTTGGCCACTTGGTCGGCATCAGAAGAAGGGCGGACAGAACGGGTGGGAACCGACGCAAGCCACTCACCGGCGTGGACCATGGCCCGCTCCAATGCAGCACCGTACGCCTCCGGCATCGCAGACATGCGCACAGCCTACGCCCGGTTCACCGCTTGGAACAGCCTTGACCCCTGCGGTACTAAAGGGTGATCGTCAGGAGATGACCGCCGTCGTCGTCCTTCACTGCGGTGACGGTGACCGCCGAGTAGTCCGGGATCCGCCACATGCCCGGCTCCAGCTCCGCATTGTGCCTGGCAGCGGCGTCGCCCACCACAACGGTCCGCATCCCCGCCGCGCGAGCAGCAGCGATTCCGGCAGGCGCATCCTCGAAAACCACGACGTCGGCCGGGTCGGCTCCCAGCAGCGCCGCCGCCTTCAGGTACCCCTCAGGATGCGGCTTACCGCGGGTAACGGACTCAGCAGTGACTGTTGTTGATGGCATGGTCAGCCCGGCCGCCTGCATACGGATATCCGCCAGGATGCGGTCCGCGGAGGTCACCAACGCGATGGCGTCATCCGGGAGTCCCGCCAGCAGGGCTTCTGCCCCGGGAAGCGCAATGACGCCATCGGTCCGGGTGCGTTCCATCTCGCCCAACTCGGCGGTCAGGGCTTCAAAGTCAGCGCCGGCGGGCGCATACCGGCGAACAGTATCGCCGGCTTGGACGCCGTGCGAGGTGCGCAGGATCTCGTTGAAGTCCAAGCCGTAGCGCTCGGCGAACTCGAGCCACACCTGCTCAACGATGGCTGTCGAGTCAACGAGGGTGCCGTCCATGTCGAAGAGGACGGCACGGACGGTCAAGACAGGTGCGGCAGGATGGCTCATGGTTCCATCCTGCCGCACACTCGTTGGGTGGTGCTGAAGTGTGACTTAGCCGTTGGGCCGCTGCGGGAGGTATTGCACTGCCCACTGGTTGCCATCCGGGTCAGCGAAGTACACAAAGTGACCCCAATCCTGGACGTCGACGTCGCTGACGTCCACGCCGTTGGCCTTGAGGTGCTCATGGGCCTTGTTGATGTCCGCCACCACCACTTGCAGGTTGGGTGCCGAACCCGGAGGGGCGTCGGAAAGCCCCTCCCCTATGGCGATGGAACACGCCGAACCCGGCGGCGTCAGCTGCACGAAACGGATGCCGTCCGTGGGACGCTCATCGAAATCGGCGTTGAAACCAACCTTGTTGACGTAGAAGTCCTTCGCGCGATCGACGTCGGAGACAGGGACAAATACCAGTTCAAGTTTCCAGTCCATGCGCCACAGGCTAACGGGGCGCGCCGGAAACCGGTAGGGGTCTCCCTTTAGCCGGCCACGCCGTAGAGGCGGTCGCCGGCGTCACCCAGGCCAGGCACGATGTACGACTTTTCGTTGAGCTTCTCGTCAATCGAGGCCAGGACGATTTTCACGTTGGCGTCGGAGAGTTCCTCTTCCAGCTTGGACAATCCCTCCGGAGCGGCCAGCAGGCAGATGCACGTCACATCCGAGGCACCGCGCTTGAAGAGGAACTTAATGGCCTCACGGAGGGTGCCGCCGGTAGCAAGCATGGGATCCAGGACAAAGATCTGGCGGCCAGTGAGGTCCTCGGGAAGGCGCTCGGCGTAGGTGATGATGTCCAAGGTTTCTTCGTCCCGGGCCATGCCCAGGAAGCCCACCTCAGCGGTGGGGACCAGCTTGGTCATTCCCTCGAGCATGCCAAGACCGGCGCGCAAAATCGGGACCACCAGCGGCGTGGGCTTGGTGAAAGCCGTGCCAATGGTAGTGGTGACGGGGGTTTCGATCTCGACTGGCTGCGTCTTGACCTCACGCGTGGCTTCATAAGCCAGGAGAGTGACGAGTTCTTCAGTGAGCTGCCGGAAGACCGGTGAAGGGGTGTTCTTATCCCGCAGAACGGTGAGCTTGTGAGCGACCAGCGGGTGGTCCACGACGAGTGTGCGCATCCCCCAAAACTATCATTGAGACATGAGCGCCACCGAGCCGTATCACGCAGAACACATGGCCTGGATGGGCCTTGCCCTGGACGAAGCCCGGTTGGCGTTGAAAACTGACGACGTACCGATCGGCGCCGTCGTGTTGGGACCCGACGGCGGAGTGCTGGGTTCCGGACGCAATGAACGCGAAGCCTACGGAGACCCGACCGCCCACGCGGAGATGGTGGCCATTCGTCAGGCCGCTGCTTCGCTTCGTCAGCGGGCTCACGATGTGGGCGCCGTCGGTGATGGCTGGCGTTTGGAAGACTGCACTTTGGTGGTCACCCTTGAGCCGTGTGCCATGTGTGCCGGGGCGATTGTGTTGGCCCGTATTCCCCGCGTCGTGTTTGGTGCCTGGGACGAGAAGGCCGGAGCGGTGGGTTCAGTGTTCGATATCCTCCGCGAGCGCCGCCTCAATCACTGGGTGGAGGTCTACGCGGGCGTCCGCGAGGACGAGTGCGCTGCCTTGCTCAGGGACTTCTTCACCTCGCACCGCGTGCCTCTTCCTCTCCCGCGAAATGGCATTTGACGACGATCCCGGGTCTTGGGATGGGCTTTTACTGTCACCTCGGTGAGCTTTGGACGGCCTTTAGGACGGTGGCGGCAGTGGTGTCCCAGCCTTGGAGATGCTCCCTGGCTGTCATTGCTGCGTTCCGCCAGGTTTGTTGCTGGGCGTGGTCCGTGAGCCAACTCCGGAGGGTGCTGGCGAGGGTGCCAGGGTCACTGAGATCCAGGGCCGCGCCCGCCCCTGTGTCACCCAGTGCTTCCACTGCTCCCGTTCCCTGCCGAACGAGCACGGGGATGCCGTGGGCCAACGACTCCGTAACGGACATCCCGAAGCTTTCGGAACGTGAAATCAGAACACTCAAGTCGGCCCTGTGCCACTGCTCTTCGAGGGCATCGCCGGCCAGCTCTCCTGTGATGCTGATTTGGTTTTCGAGACCGTAATGCTCGACGGCGGCCCTCACCTCCGCTGCGTAGCCCGGGTCAGCGTCTTGGGAGCCTATGAGAGCTGCGGTCCACGCGAGATCTTGTAGCCGGCTGAGCGCCTCTACCAGGAGTGTTTGGCATTTGTTTGGCAGCAACGCTGCAACAACCGCAATGTGCCGTGGTTCGGATCCTTCTGCGGGGTTTGCCTTCTCAGCACCGGGCGTAGCGACGACGCTATTCTGCGTCCCGTGCTTTGCCTCCAGCTCCGCCGCTGCGTGGGCACTCGGGCAGATGATCCCGGTTGCGGAATTCAGCGCCTTGGCCTCAAGATCGTGGTGGTCCGCCAGAGCCATGTGGGAGAGGATCCAGACCTTGGTTCCGGCATTCACCGCGCCGGCGATCTCTTCCGGCGCACCACTGGCTATCAGGCCGTCCGCAATCACTGTTGTTCCGACGTCGAGCATGTGCGCGAACCGCTGCCGGTCCGCCGGGCCCCCAACGGGCCAGTCGCCGTCGACCGTTACTGTCTCAACGTTCGCGCCGAGGGCAGTCAGGTGCTCCGCGAGCTTGGCGTTGTACTTGTTGCCCCCGGAGCCGTGCCGGACGTTCCCAGGAACCATGAAGCGGATGTGCACTTACTTGACCGGGAGCTCCAGCGAGTAGCCCGCCCAGGCATCAGGGTTCTCGCGGAGGACGACGTCGATGCCAGTGAGTGCCGGACCGTCCGCCGTGTCCTGGATTTGGGCAGCCATGGCATCTGCGATGTGCTTCGCGAGTGCCTCCGTTGTGGAGAGCTTGCCCTTGAAGGCGGGGTGTTCGTCGAGGTTCTTGTAGTTCAGGTCGGCGAGCACTTCCTCAAGGATGCCGCCGGCGGCACCGATGTCCAGGACGATCGCGTCGTCGTTGAGGTTGGGGCGGCGGAAGGTGACTTCAGCAACGAACGTGGCACCGTGGAGGCCCTGGGCCGGGCCGAACGCTTCCCGGGGAAGGCTGTGGGCGACCATGAAGTGGCGTCGGACGGTCAGGCTGAACATGAATTAATCCTCCGGGTTTGGGTAGGCGACCACATGGCAGAAACCGCCGGGCCGTTCGAACAATTGTGTGAGTGTGGTGGGCAGGTTCCGGAACAGGCATTCGCTGGTCAGGAAAGTGTCGAACAGCGGATCCCGCAGTTCGAGTGCGGCCTGTTCCAAGCGCTGGGCGTTGGTTCGTCGGTGCCGTCTGGGCAGGGCGACAGCACCCACTTGGCTGGAACGAATGTTCAGCCTGCGGGCGTGGAAGTCCTCGCCGAGTGGCAGGGTGACCTCCTTGTCGGCAAACCAGGAAAGTTCAATGACATCGGAGTCGTCGCCGGCCAGTTGGAGGCTCAACTTGAGGCCGTCGTTGGAGGCGGAGCAGTGGAAGACGATGTCGTTGTCATCCTTGGCTTCCTCAGGGAGGACGAAGTCCACGTTGATGGTTTCCGCCAGCTTTTGCTTGCCAGGGTCAGCGTCCACCAGTTGCAGGCGGCCCAGCGGATAGTTCCGCAGGAGCGTCGCCAGGACGCCACCCACCAAGCCACCACCGACGACGGCGACACGGTCGCCCAGCCTCGGTCCGGCTTCCCAAAGGGCATTGATGGCCACCTCAACGATGCCCGTGAGTACCGCCCGGCGCGCTGGTACGTCCTCCGGGATTGCAGTGAGCTGGCTGGTGGGAATCACATAGAAGTCTTGGTGCGGGTGGAGGCTGAAGACGGTCTTGCCGACCCATTCCTCCGGGCCTTCTTCCACAATGCCGACGTTCAGGTAGCCGTATTTGACGGGGCCCGGGAAGTCGCCCTCCTGGTGCGGCGCCTGCATCAGGTCAGCCACTCGCTCCGGAACGCGGCCCTCGTGGACAACACGCTCGGTGCCGCGGCTAACACCTGAGTAGAGGGTCCTGACCAGCGCTTCTCCTTCTTGCCTTGCTGGGAGGGTCTCCGGGCGCAGCTCGCCATCGCCCGTCTCCGTGACCCAATAGGCCTGGGCTTCGTGTTCTTGTTCGCGCGAGATAGTCATGGTGCTTACGAATCTATCGGTGGGGGGCTGCTGACGGAAGTTGGCGTGGATCGAACGGCGCGCCACCTGCATTTCAGGGCGGGTCCAGGGGTGCTCGTTTTGGGGAACCGGGCCCATCTCGGGTAGCCTATTTCAGTTGGTGACGTGTCCGAGCGGCCGAAGGTGCAACACTCGAAATGTTGTTTGGTGTAAAAGCCAACGTGGGTTCAAATCCCACCGTCACCGCCATTGAGAAAGGCCCTGCTTCCCTTTGATTACAAGGGAGGCGGGGCCTTTTACTTTGCCAAAATCCGGCTGGTGGGCACATTTTGGGCACCTTCGCTAGAGATGCGGCGTGATCTGGAGCGTCCGAAACCGAGTCCAAGTCGCCGTCAAACAGCTCCGCGTGATCTCACCTTCGCGAAGAACCCGCCCGGGCGCCGTCAGGCAGCAATCATCGTGGCCGGGTTCGGGCGGGGTTATTGTGGCGGGTCTTCCCGAACGACAACGCCCTCGTCCCCGGGGAGTACTTTGCCTTGTTTTCGTTCTGCTTCGTCCTCGTCATTGAGGGCAACCGCGTCGCCCAGGGAGCAGGGGGCAGTAGCACCCACTCTGTAGGAGTTATCCGCTGCATTTGTGTCGAAGCTGGCACGAAGGACGGGCCCGCCCTCTGCGAAAACGGTCGGGTGTGTTGTCGGATTTATGGTGCGTACGGTCATACCTAGAGATTCCCAATACCCGGCTACGCGTTTGGCGTCCTCAATATGGTCAGTTCCCTGGGGTGCCCAGTGGTCGTAGCCGTAGCTGGCTCCCTTCTCGCCCTTTCCGAGGGAGCACTCCTGCGCCCACGCGACGCCGTTGCGGGGCCACCAACCGGTGACATCCAGCTGTTTGGTGGTGTTGATGACGAGTTCGACCGCTCGGTCCCGCCCTTCTCTGGCACTGATTGTCGTTTCCGACGTGGCCTTGTCTGACATTGTCGTGATTGGCTCCTTCTCAGCGCATGCGGTTATTGTCATTCCCATCAGGATCACAGCCGTCGCGGCAGTGAGAATCCTTATATGCGTCTTAGCCGCTGGCATTTGACATTCCTTCCAGTAGGGCCTTTTGCAGATCCGTCGGGCCTAAGGGCACATACGGGGTGATGTCGTCCGTTTTGCCGGATATTGCCCGCACGACGTTTTGGAGCGATTCGGTGTCTCGGTCAAAGTACCCTACCTGTCCTCCGTCCTCGGACATGAGCGCGTTGTGGTCGGCGACGGGCCGTCCAGCGTCGCCTCCGGTATCGGTGCCGAAAGCGTGGGAACCGAACCCAGGTTCAATCGGATTCACGTGGTGGTCGCGGCTGCCTTCCCGGCCAGTCCAGGCCCACTGGTCCCCGCTTTCGGTTTCACCAGGGATCTTGTCACGCGCATGACCGGAGTATACGTGTCCTGCGTTGAGGTCAGCTGCGCTATGGACGTTGTCGGGCAATCCTGCTGAGCCGAGCGTGATGAAGTTATCCACCTTGATACCCGGCTGCGTCAGGGCCACCGCTGCGGTGGTCGTCCCGTAGGAGTGAGCCACAATATTGAGTTGCGGCGCGCTCTCACCACGCACTGCGGCCAAGCCATCGAGCGCCCCGGCGAGTTTCTGCCCACCCGCTACTGCTCGATTCACATCAAGAACGCCGACGTTGATGTTGTTATCCAGTGCCGGCACGGGCGGGGTTTCATACCCAATCCAAGACACCACAGCGCTTCCCTGCGGAAGCAGGTCATGCAGGTTCTGGGCAACTTTCGTCCACCCTGTCATGCCGCCCGTGGTGGTGCCCATGCCCGGAACCGCGTAAGTGACACTGCTCGCGGTGTCGAGATCACCGATCGACACCGACGCCAAGGGAGGGTCGTCCTGAGTGAGCGAGATCAGATGCCGTTTGCCATCGCCGCCGCTGGGACCTTTCAGGGCGTCTTGAATGTTGTCCAGAACGCCGAGTCGTTTCTCCAGGTTGGTGAGCGTGTTCTTCAATACGGCCGCCACCGAAGGCACCTCGCCATAGCCCACGGTCGTCTCGTCCACCATGGCCTGTATTTGGGCGATTTGGGCCTTCACATCGGTTACCGCTGCCTTGAGCGCGGTTTGGTTGGCGTGGTCCCGAGCCTTGTAGGGCATTCCTTCCAGGTTGCCAAAGACCGTAGGGAACTGTGTCAGCAAGAGGTCCTGCCGGACCGAGAACCGGGTTGTGGCATCCGGTGGCGGGTTCAGGGCCGTCCACCACGAGTGGATCTCGGTAGGGTTTATCAACTGAAGCTGTGACTTCAGCGCTGGAGAGGCCGTCAACATGGCGGCGAGGTCCTTCGCGGGCAGGGACGAGAGCGCATGCAGCAGTTCCTGGTCCCTCAACGGCGAGAGAACTGTGTGAGCCAGGTCGAGCGCACCGTGCGAGAGGGATCCCCCGCCCGCGGCGGCGAACGCATCGGCGATGTGTTCAATCCAATAAGCATCTGCCTCGTTCTCGCCCAAGAACCGCTCAAAACCGCCAGGGAACGAATTCGACCCGAGCAGAACCCAGGAACACGATGAGGTGAACGACGCCCACGCGTTGCCCAGCTGCAGAAGGTCTTGCTGCATGCTTGTATTACCTGCCCTGGACTGGGACACGAACGTCCGGAGATGGTCCGGAACAGCAGAACTTTTCCCGTTAGAAGACCCACCGCCTGAGGTGCGGTTGCGTTGCCTGGGGGAGAAAGCAGCCGAAATGGTTGGAGGCGCGACCGGCGTCTCAGAGGGTTTTGGATCAAAGAGGCCCTCTATCGCGGTGCCGACATCTCCGATGAAGTTATCGCGCCTGCTTTCACGCTCGGCCTCCCGTTCCCGCCAAACGGCCAGCCGGGATTGGCGGTCACGTTCCTCGCGCGCTTTTTGTTGTGCTTCTTCGACCTGCCCGGCAAGATCGTCAAGCACTGAGGCTAGCTTCCCGCGATCCTCAGCCTCAATGGAGGCAGCCTCTTTGAACAAGTCCGCATACCCACCAGCGAAGTCCTCCAGCGCAGTCTCGACCGCGCCACGCCGCAACACGCCTTCATCACGAAGCCGCCCATCCACTTCGCGGGCAACCCTGACCAACGACGCGGCAGCATCATCATCAAACGAAACGGCCAATGCTTCTCCCCCAAAGAAAACCCTACGAACTGCTCAGGAAGGGCTTCTTGGCCTTCCATCAAAGACAATTACGCGCCGCCGCCGGCTGAGAAAATATCCTGCGAAATCTTCTGCAACATAAACCGCCGGCGGCATCACCACCGGGGCCGGACAAGCCCGACACTATCAACACCGAACCAATAAATCCAACAAATGGGGAAATTGCCTGCCTCCAGGGAATCTCAATCATCGATACGGCCCCGAGGTAAGCGGTAACGGTGGACTCATTTGGCCTTTTGGACCTCAACGCGGAGGGAGTACCCAACCAATCAGTGGCTACGGACCCTTTCTGTTTTCACTCCGCGTCCCCGCCTCACTAAGCACGCTGACTCGTAACGCCCACAAGGGAAGCAGGGCCTCTTGCTTTGCCCTTGGCGACTAGCTGGCCGGAGGAGCGAGGGTGAAGGTAGCAGCCTTGTTCCCGATCACATTGGTGATCACGATAGTCACTGGAACATTCTTGGTGTCCCACACAATGTACCCACGGCTGGTTTCTCCGGCGGGCACCTCACTGTCCAGTGGGAACCGATTCTCGTCCGGGGTTGTGCCGGTCAGCTTCTGCCCGTTAGGGTCCGTGGCCTCGAAGTACGCGGGGTTGGATGACGTAGTACCGGTAAGGGTCTCCCATGAGAACTCAACCATGAGGAAACCACCATTCATGGGCGTGTACCATTCTTTGCCCGGATACTCGGTGACGTACTCGGACTTCAGGACAGTAACCCGGGCCGTTTGGCCATCATCCATGCGAACGGTCACGGAACCAGCATCACCCGCTGCTCCCGGCGTGATGGATCGGTTCTCCTCAGCGGACTGAGCGGCAGCGGCGTTTTCTATCCTGCTCGCCACGCCGGCTGTAAATGCTGTTGCCACGAGAATGCTCGTGACAATGCTGGTTACCCACACAATCGCCGTGATGATCCAGGCCTTCTTCTTATGCTGCGGGTACCCTTCCGGCGAACGCCCATCTTTGCTCTTTGCGTTTCCGGTCAATGTGATGATCAGGTCAACGAGTGACCAAATACCCAGTCCCCCGGCAGTCAGCAGTTTGGCGATACCAGTACCGATCTTGCCCAGATAAAAGCGGTCCACACCCAAGTTGCCAAGCAGGAGGGCCAGGAGCCATGTCGTCAGAAATGATTTTTCCGGGCCTCCCACCTGGGAAGTGTGCTGATTTTGAGTGGACGGGTATTCCCCCGGGCTTTCCCCATCGAAGCCGGTTGGCGTATCCGGTGTGGACGTAGAGTCGCCGGACTGCGCGGAATGGGGGTAACTCGGGTGGCTCATGAACAAACTTCCTGTTGGAGGGTAATGCCGGGACTGGCACCTTTTATCCATCGAACAGACTAACCCATTCATTCCGGCCGCTAGTAGTCAGGGAACGTCCGCGATTGGATCACTGGTCATAATCCAAGTAGTCGGCGGACATTTCGGATGCCCAGCAGAACGCAATGGCGGTAATGCTGCGCTCGGCGAGGCGTCAGCGCACCAACCGGTAGTCGCGAGCCGCCGGAATGCCGTTCCTAAGGTCCTTCATCACAACACGAGAGAACCAGCCAATATCAAACTCGTAATCTTTGCCAACTTCGAAAGAAGACGCAATTTCCTGCTGATTTTCAAAAGATACACCGTTGGACACGGAGATCGTTCCGCAGTTCGACGTCTCGACCAAAACGCCAGCGCTCGAGGCAGATCCCCTGGAACCCCCTGAATTCGTATTCGGCGATGCAGAAACTACCTCGCAACGGAGGCTCTCGACGGCGATCGAGTCCCAAGTGGGGATGAGCAGAACGAATAAACCAGCTATCAGAATAAAAACGCCCGTAAGTTTCCAGAACCGCTTGGATCTGCGGTTGCGGGTTTGCTGTTCTGAAGCGTCGTTACTGTTCTTCGACATCCATTTTCCTGTTCGTCACCAACCACTTGCACGACGTCCGCTCAGTGGGCCTGTTGCGCCGTTGGCAAATCCTTGAACGGCGCCGTTCATAAGGTCATTCGTAGTCGCAGTACCCGGCTGCAGCTCTGTATTGACTGCACCCACGATTCCACCACCGATCCGATTGACCACCTGCTCAGTCATGACCGAACCCCAATTGTAGGGTGCCCCGCTGTGAGAGCCTCTGGAGATTGGGCCTGTCCAATTGGGCAAGCGCGCGGCCACGTCATCGGCCCATGCAGCTCCCGCCTTTCCGACAACCCAGGATCCTCCTGCGCCCGTCAAGAATCCGGTTCCGGCCGTAGCGAAGTACCCTCCGATCGTGTGGTCTTCCTTCTCGTCAAGTGCATAAGAAACGACATTGCTACCCGAGCCGCCCACACCAGCTGACAATGTGCTGCGAACGGTCGTGCTTCCCAGCACGGTGTTTGCCCTGGTCACGAGGGACGACGTTGAGCCCATTGACGTCGCCACACGGGTTGCGTTCGCAGCACGCGCCAGAAGACCGCCGGCGGCCCCACCAAGCCCGCCTGCGACGGCGCCAATTGCGACGTCCCTCCATACTTTGTCCATGTCGACTTTTCCGGAAGAGGCCTTCTGCACGATCACTGAAGCCCCACCCGATGTCAGCGCACCCGCAGCCACTCCGATGAGTGCCATTCCAACTGGTCCCCCAACTCCGGTGAACATCAGACCCACACCCACGGCGATCGCGGCCCCGGCAGCGACGTACTCCCAGTTGTCCTTCCACCAGTCGCCTGCTGCGGCGAACGCGCCGCGGGAGGAGCCATCGAAGGCTTTCAGGTCGGCGTCGGTGAGGGGTTGGAGTCCGGTGGGGTCAGAAGTGTTGAGGGGGTTGTTTCCGGCGTAGGAGTACGGGTTGCCGTCCCAGCCCGCGCCGAGGACGGGGGCGAGGGGGTCGGTGGAGAGGAAGGCCCGGGTGGCGGGGTCGTAGGCGCGTTTGCCGAGCCATTCGAGTCCGGCGATGTCGATCCCGCCGCCAGCTGTCAGGGCAATCCCGGGCGGCAACACACCGCTGGCACCCAACCCTGAGACCACACCTGGACTGGTTGGTGTGGGGGTGGTGGGGGTGCCGAGGACGGCCCAGGGGTCGTGTTGGTCGGTGGGGCGGGCGGCCCGCCAGCCCGGCGCGGTCCAGGCTTCGCCGATGCCGGCGACCCCGCCGGGCAGGGACAGTAACTGGGTGGTGTTGATCCCGGCCAGGGTCGGGACGGGCGCGGCGGTGTCCCACCACAGCCGTGCCCCGTCCACGGTGGCGAGTTCACCGAGCGCGTCGACGTGGAGCCCGTGCCGGTGGCGTTCAACCCCGTCCCGGTCCTTTTCGATGGTGCCGGACAGGTACCCGGTGGGTCCCCAGGCGTATTCGGTCCATGACCCGTCCGCCCCGATCACCCGGACCCGCCGGCCCAGCCCGTCATAGACATACTCAGTGACTGCCCCGTCGGGTTCGGTGACGGTGAGAAGCTGCCCGGCGGCGTCGTAGCTGTAGGTGCGTGACCCGGCGGGGGTGGTTTCGCGGAGAAGCCGCCCACCGGCGTCGTACTCCCACGCTGACACCGACGCGGAAGCTCCGGCATCATTGCTACCGCTGGTCGTGCCGGTGGTGGAGGAGATCAGTTGCCCGGCGGTGTCGTACCCGTACCAGGTGGTGGCCCCGTTCCGGGTCAGGGCGGTGATCCGCCCGCCGTCCTCACGGCCGATCAGGGTCACATCAGCTGTGCCGGGGTTGTTGGTGTGGGTGCGGCTGTGCTCTACAAGGCTCCCGTCCCGGTAAACCCATTCCTGGGCGTAGTTCCCCGCTGTCGCGGTGGTGATCCGCCCGGAGGCGTCGTGGGTGAAGGCCGCATCCCCGAGCAACGGATTCGACACAGCCGTGACCCTCCCGGCGGCGTCGCGGGTGTAGCGGGTGGTGGTGCCGGTGGGGTCGGTGAAGCCGGTGCGGTTCCCGTCGGCGTCGTACTCCCACCCCAGCGTCTGGGTCCCGTTGGACTTTCGGATGAGGAGCCCGCGCCGGTCAAAGCACAGTTCGTGCTCCACCGCGTACCCGGCCCCACCCGTGTGGTCGGTGATGACGACCCTCCGGCGGGTTGACTCGCGTTCGATGGCGGCCAGGAGTGTCCCGTCCACCGACGTGGTCGCTTCCCGGCCCGGAGCGTCGTAGGTCCAGGTGGTGGTGTGCCCGTCCGGATCCGTCTGCGAGAGCTGCCGCCCTGCCGGGTCATACGTGGCCGTGGTGACCCTCCCCAGCTGGTCAGTGACCGACTCGACCTGGTCCGTGGCCGTATACGTCCTTGTAGTGACCCCACCGGCCGGGTCCGTGATCTTAGTGAGCCGGCCGCGGGCGTCGTACTCGAACCCGGTCCTGCCCCCGACCCCGTTGATCGTCCCGGTCAATTCCCCCGCCACGTTGTAGGTGAACCGGCGGGTCCCGTACCAGGAATCCTGGGAAAAGCTCAGCCGCCCGCACCGGTCATACCCATATCGGGCCGTCCCCTCCCCCGGGGTGTGCCTGGCGATCAACCGCCCGCACGCGTCGTACTGGAAGGTTTCGATTTCCCCGGTGGGCAGGATCCTCGCGGTGAGGCGCTGGTCGACGTCGTAGGACAGTTCCGTGACCGCCCCGACAGGATCAACACTGCGGAACGGTCGCCCGCAGTGGTCGTACTCGAACCGGGTCACCGCCCCCGTGGGTGAGGTGATCGAGGTGATCTTCCCGGCGATGTCGCGGCCCAGGACGGTCAACCCGCCCTCACCATCGACCAGCTCGACCGGGTTCCCGGCCGCGTCATAGGTGACCAGTTCCGCGGACCCGTCGACAGTTTCGACTTTCGTGGGCCGGCCGAACGCATCAAAACTGTAGGTGTTGGTGGTGAACGCGTTGGTCAGGGTCGCGGTCCCGTTCCCCCGGTCCGTGACGGCCACGGTCCGGACCCCGGTGGGATCAATCACGGCCGTGAGGGCACCGACCGTGTCGTACTCCCGCACCCAGTCATGCCCGCCAGGATCAGTAATCCCGATCAGCCGGGAGAGGTTGTCATGGGTGAATCCCCACCTGCCCCCGTCCGGCAACACCGCCGCAGTGACATTGCCGAGCTCGTCAAACACCCGCTCCACGACCCGGCCGAGCGGGTCCGTGGTGCGGACCAGTTCCCCGTTGGCGGCGTACTCGAACACGGTCCGGCCCCCATCAGGGGCGATCATTGCCGTGGTCCGGCCCGCGGCGTCATGCTCGAACGCCCACACCGCCCCATCCGGATCCACCCGACGCACCAGCGCACCCGCGCCGTCATAACTGAACCGGGTCTCAGCCCCCGAAGGGGTGTACGCGGCCACCGGCCTGCCGGCCTGATCACGGACAATCCTCGCGGTGTCCCCGACCGCGTTCCGGGTAGCGATGAGGTCCCCGAACCCGTCGTACTCAAAACCAATAACCACCCCGGCAGGATCCGTGACCTGGGTCAGGAGCCCGTCCCGCCATACCAGCATGGTCCGGCCACCCAACGGATCCACCACCACCGACGGGTCCCGGGACAGCTCATCGGCGTACTCGTACGTCACCACGGCCCCGGATGCGGTGACCAGGGTCGTCAGACGGTCCTGCTCATCCCACCCATACGTCAGGTCCGCGCCCTCCGGGGTCACCGTGCGGATTTTCCGGCCCCGGGCGTCGTAGCCATGGACCGTGACCGCGCCGTCACGCTCGGTCAAAGACACCAGGTTCCCATGCACGTCATAAGACATGGATTGGCGCCGGTCCTCCCCGTCCAGCACCCCCACCAGCCGGCCCTTCGAATCGGCAACCCACGAGTTCGAACGGGACCCGTCCTCATCCGAAACCACCGTGACCCGACCCGGTAGATACGCGAACCTCGTCCGCCGCCCATGCTGGGTGACCTGCAGAACCACCCGGCCGTGCTCGTCGTAGCTGTTCTCGGCCTCGACCACACCAGCGGCAGAAACCACGGAGGCGATCAGACCCTGCTCGTTCCACCGATACACCCGGTCACCGGTCTCCGTGCCGACTGTGACCAACCGGACTGTGACCAATCGGCCCGTATCGTCGTAACCGTACTGAACCCGGCGCCCATCCGACGCACGGACCACCCCGACCACGCCGTCAACGTAGTCGACCTCCACGAACCGGCCCCGCACGTGCACCAACCGGTGCACCACACCCAGCCCGCCGCCGTCGATACTCTCACCGCGGTGGACGGAAACGGTCCGTCCGGGCCCCGCCCCGGTCCCGAGCCACACCCCGGCGGTGGTGTAAGCCCACCAGCCGCCCTGGTTATCCCGCACCACCAACACCTCAGTGACGCCTTCTGGCACCGAGGACAGCTCCGCCAACCACAGTTCCGTGGCCGGGTGCCGGGTAAGCCAGTAATTCTCTCCGACCGCGCGAGCCCAACCGGTACCCTCGCGGGGGAAGTCCACCGCCCGGCCGTCAGCCATCACCCACCGGCAGCCCTCCTCCGTGAACACCAGGTGCTGATCCAACACCGATGCCCACCCCGGACCAAACACCCCAGGGGTGTCCAAGCCGGAACCCAGGGAGTTATACATCCGGGTGATCGCCAGGTCAGCGCAGGCCCCGGCGAACCCAAGATCGGTTTCGGGCTCAATGAAATTACCCGTCGCCGTGTTCACCGGATCATTGGCGTACCCGGACGAGGGCATCGCCCCGGCCGCCGTCGGCGGGTCAATGACCAGGCCCGTGCGGGTCCCCGAGACCCCCGCTGCCGCCAACGCCTCATTCACCGCAGCATCCGACAGGGTCGAGACCGCACCCTCACCACCGGCAGCAGCGAACGCGTCCGCGACCACCACCGCCCACGCCGCGTCCGCCTCATTAGCCCGCAAATACTGCCGGAACGCCGTAACCACACCCGCAGCGTCGATCCGGCCCCACCCGCACCGGTCCGCGAACGACGACAGTTCCCCCTCCAACGACCCCGGCACCGAGGCCAACCCGTCATCCAAGCCACGCGAACCCGCAGCAAAACTCCGCAACGACTCCGGACGGGCCGAAGAAACCCCGCCCCCATACCCGCCACCCGGCGCAGGAGTCTCCCGCGACCCCGACCCCGGGGCCTGGGCCGGGAACGACGGCGCACTACCCGGCTCCATATTCGGCCGGGCCTCCTCACCCCAAAGGTTGTCCCAGCCCTCCTCGAGCCAGTTCCGGTTGTTATGCCGCCTCACCCACTCGTTGTTCCGCCGCCGCCGGTCATCCTCTTCCCGCGCCTCGGAAATCATGGTCCCCACATACCCGGCCACCGTCCGCAACGCCGTCGCCAAGGACTCCGCGTCCCCTGACGCCGTTGCCGCGTTCGCCGCGAACACTTCCGAAAAATGCCCCCGGAAGTCCTGTCCAGCCCCCGAGACCAACGGCGCACGCGAACCCGAATGCTCCTCAACCCGCGACGCTGCGGACTCAAAAGCACCCTTCACCGCCTCGGCAACCCCGTACACAAACCGCCCACCATGAGCAAGATCGGAATCCGGCAACAACGGCATTTCAACGAACTCGGTCACAACCAAAGCCCCCCACAGAACAAGAACGCGAACAAAACCCAACAACCCACAAAACCCCGCACCACACAAGCACGGCACAACAACCACACAGCGCAACGGCCGGGCAACCCACCGCACTAGCGCGGCACGATCACCCGGCCCCCACACTCAAACCAAAAGAATCAGGCCCCGCCACCAGCCGAGAAAATATCCTGCGAAATCTTCTGCAACTGACCGCGCAACTGCTCCAACTCCTCCTTGGCCTTATCCAAAGCAGCCTTCGTCTCCGGCCACGTCGAACCACGGAACTCAGCAGCCAACGGACCATCCCAAACATTCGGATCCGACAACACACGACCCTGCGCATCCAACGCCGAAATCTGATCCGTAAACCCACCGGTAATAATCGACTGCACCTGACCAATAGCAGCCTTAGCTTGCTCAGTAGACAACACACGCGACATAGAACTTTCCTCCCAATAAGAACAATCGCAATACCCAAGCCAAACAAACCCAGGCAACCAAACACACCCAAAATACCAACCCCACCCGAATAAATCCAACAAACAGACAAATACCTGCCCTAAGGCGGGATCAGTCGTTGCGTCATGCGGTGCTACCCGACTCGGGGGGATTAGTCCATTCGTGTGCGCAACCTTATGATACTGAAGGCACCGTGAACGGAAAGAGGGGGACGATCCATGCCTAAGCAGGCTAGTTTTAACCATTACAGCCCGGGGCGACGCATCCCCCCGGCCCGCGCACTCGGCATCGTCCTGGTTGCCCTGGGACTGATCGCGACGACGTCCTGCACCCAGTCTCCCAAGCCGGAGCCGGTGTCCGACCCCGTCAAACTCCTGCAGAGCGTCCGCGTGGGCCTGTCCCCGGCCGCTGGAGTGCAGACGATCGAAGGCACTACCATCTCCGTGTCCGCTGCTGGCGACTCCTCGGCGGAGAACACCAGCTACGACACCGCCCAAGTAGTGGGCGAACTCCCGGTTCGCGTGAGCCTTCAATACCGTGCCGGTGAAAAGTCGGGATCCGACCTAGCCGAGCTAAAAGGCCACACCGGTCCGGTGGAGATCAACCTGACGCTGGAGAACCTCACCGTCAAACCACAGACCATCCAGTACGACGCCGCCGGCCAGGCCCGCTCTGATACCGCTCTGGTAGGCGCCCCGCTGACAATCGCCGCGTCGACCAAGCTACCCGGTATCCGGGCGGATGACGTATCACCCGGCTCAGCCGACGGCACCACAGGTACCAACGGAGTCCTGAGCAGTACCGAAGACGGAGCCACCGTAGTCCAGTGGGCCACCGTTCTGGCTCCGCCGCGTTCCGGCGCCAGCACCACGCTGCGGCTCGCCGCCGACGTGAAGGATTTCCAGGTCCCCGAATTCGACGTCGCAGTCCAGCCTGGCCTCAATACTGACCTCAGTGCCAACGGGGTTCTAACCAGCGCCTTCTCTTCCGGAACCGGTTCGGAAATGGAGCTGCAGCGCCGCACCATTTCACTGGTATCTGATGTCAACACCGTCCTGGCGAAAGCCGGATCCACCATTACCGATGTCCGCCGGAACCTGCAGGCAACCTCGCAGACTCTCGGTGCGAAGACCGCCGGTGAACTACGGGACAACTCGCAGGCCCTTGCCGCGACGATGTCGGACCTGAAGCAGCAGCTGCAAGTTCTCGGCACTGATTTGGAGTCTTCAACGACTGCCACACAGTCCACCACCATGTCGCAATTGAAACTGACGGTCTCGGCCGTGGACGCGATGCTGGGCGACACTTCCGCCACACCGCCGGTCACCCCCATCACCGGTGACGGTTGCACCGCTGAGGTGGCCAAGGCCGCACCGGCAGCCACCGTGTACTCCAGCGTTCTCACCATGGCCTCACAGCTTGACGCCTATGCGAAGGTCAGCGCGAGTTGCCGTGACACCGTTGCCGGTGCACTCAAAGCCACTATGGGACCCGAGAACCCCACCGCTGCAGAGTGCGCTGAACAGGGTTCCATGACGTGCTCCCTGTACGGTTCCGCCGTAACCGTCACCGGAGCGCTTCTGGGTCTGGTGCAAGAAGGAGACAGGCTTGTGTCCGGCCTCCAGCCCCAAGTAGTGGAAGGTGCCATCAAAGACCAGGCGACTTCCGCCGTCGCACTTGAAAAAGTGCGCACGGACCTCGGTGCCATGCTGGAAGGCTCCGGGACCTCGGAGGATTACACCAAGGCGCTCGCGGCATTGGACACAGCCATCAAGTCAGCCGCCGACACTGCGGCCGCGACCCGCCAAGCCGCCACCGCAGCGCAAAGCAGCATTGACACCCTCCGGCAGAAACTCCTCGCCATCGCTGCCAATGCCAAGGCAGCAAAGGGCGAACTCGGGCAGGGAACCTGGCTGAATGGCTCCATGATGCAGCAAAACCAGAAACTGGCCGACGAGCTCTGCAAGCTAACTGACAACGGTCTCATCCCGGTCAAGGGCAAGCTGTCCGCACAGGACGTTGAACGGCTGCGCTCCTACCTGACATCAGTGCCCTGCGAACCGACCGATGAAGACGGCAACCCGTCACCCGCGCTGAATCCGCCGCCGGGCTTCAAGGAGCCCTTGGACGTGCGGCTCGAGGGGCAGTCAGCTGCCTGGGACGAAGTGCTTGCAGCTACGGACACGACTGCCGCCGACCAGGCCATTGGCCAGGCCTTCACGGCCCTGGAGTCGACGTTCGACGACGCCGACACCAAACTTGAAGCGATCAAGACCGCCGTCAAGACGCTCGACGGCGCCGCAACAGGAAACGTCAACGGCACCAAGAAGGGACTTGAGGCGCTCGATACCGCACTCGCTGACGCGATTGACTCCTCCGGCACAGTAACGACGGCACTTGCGAAGTTGAAAGAGCAGCAGGACATGCTCGGCGAAAAGATCAAGGAATCACTCCGCGACGTTTCGGCCGAAACTGCTGCCGAAGTCTTCAAAACCGTGGACGAACAAGTGCGGCAGGTTGCCGACATCGGCGATGCCAGCTCTGAAGCTGTGACCACAGCGTTCAACCGGTCCATTTCCGGGCTGAAGTCCACCTCGGACGATGTTGTGAAGGACGCCGAAGGGACGGTCAACAAGCAGCGTGACGAGCTTCTGGGGCAGAGCGGTGATCTGACAGCCGCCCTGTCCAAGAGCACTCAGGCTTCCTTGGACAACATCGCCTCCAGCACATCAGGTTCCACCCGGGATGTCGAAGGTGCCAGCGCCCTTCTCGCCTCCAGCCTTAATAAGGTGATGCTGGACTTGGGCGACCGGGCTGTCAATGGCTCGGGCCTGCTCGGCTCGATGGCCACCAGCGCGGCAAAAGCGGACACTGCAGACTTCCAGTTGGCCCTGGCCTCCCAGAATGCTGAAGGCTACGCCAACATCCGTTCCCGGGACGTGGCTGGACTCCTGTTGCGCCAGGCCCAGTTCAAGGCCTCGCTCACTGCGGTGGATGAACTGCCGCCGTTCCAACTGGAAGTGCCGGCTGGCGCGACGTCCCAGACGCTCTACACGCTGAAGATCGGTGGTGCAGCATGAGCCCCCGCGCACGCCTTATCGTCCTGATTGCTGCGGGAGCCGCCGTCGTCATTGCTGCTGCGGCAGTCTTGGTGATGACGCTGAACCGTCCCTCGGAAGCTCCCCGGCCCGATCCTGTAGCTGCTACGGTTCCTGTTTCGCTGAAGGCTGACGGCCTGCCTGCAGACTTTTCCATCGGCGTCGTCATGACGTTCGGTCAGTCCGGCGAGCCCGGCACCGAGTACAACCGCGCAGCACAGGGCGCTGTGGTGGCGGCGCAGCGTTTCGGCCAAAGTGGCGCGAAAGTCGCGCTCCCCACCCAGAACGACCAAGGCACCGAAGACGGCGCCCGTGCCGCCGTAGGTGCCCTCGCCGGGCAGGGCGTGTCCGGCGTCGTTGTAGCAAGCACCGGACCCCAGGCCCTCGCGGCAGCGAAGGCGGCCGAGGAGCTCAACCTCCCGGTCATCCTTCCCTACGCCGAAGCTTCGGAACCGACTCAAACCACGTGGACCACGGGCCCATCGGCGGCTTCTGTCGAGGCAGCCTTAGGGACCGTACTTGCCGGCAAGAGCCGGGTGCTGCTGGTCAGCGACGGCGGCTCTGTCCCTGCCTCTGTAACTATCTCCGACACCTTGGCCTTGGATGGCTTCTCCGATGTGGCTGGCCTGGCCCAAGAAGCCGCCATCCGTACAGGCGACCAGCTCCGCCCGCCGTCCAAGGATGCGCCGGCGGACACCGAAGGCACACGGACTGCCAACCCCGCAGATGCTGTTGTGGTCTCAGCGGCGACGCCGCAGCGCCTCGCCCGCCTGGTCCAAGCCCTCCAGTCACGCGACGTGTCCGTTCCGCTGGTCCTGCCCGACGGCGCCATCACCCCCGCGTTCGCATCCTCGCTCGCGGAGCTGGACGGCACCGCTTCAGGACAACTTGTCAGCGTTGCCCCTGCGACCGGCGATGCAATCGCACTTCAGCAGGACGCCCAAGGACGGGGAATGTCTGCCTTCCTCTCAGGCATCAGACTGGCTGGAGGCAATCCGGAGATCAAGAACCTGACGGACGATACCCCCTTCTCCGCAGATGCCTGGGCCGCGGACGCACGCAGCCATGACGCCGTGGTGGCTCTGGTCCGCGCGGCCGCACTGGCTGGGAGCAAGGAACCGGCGAAGGTCGCAGCGTCGCTGCGCACCATGTCCTTCGGCCCTGGGGAAGGCCTCGCCGGGCCCACACTGGACTTCTCGCAAGCCCAAGCACTGACCGCTGATGCAATCCCTGTGTTCGCGTCCCCACAGGACCTCGGTCTTCGTCCGGCAGACGAAAACGCTCCACGGCTCGTCTGGGTACCGGCGCCTGCCAGCCCCTAACAACCCTTTCTGTCCCCATGCCTGAGGGGAACAGTTTCACTACAGGAGGAGCGCCCGGTGCGTGTGCTGATCGACCTGGACGATCGTCGTTTTGAGTGCGAGGTTGCCCATGCTGCGCCCGCCATCACGTTGTCCGACTTAGTGGAAGCCGCTGGCGGACCCCGTGTCGCCCCTGAAGAACCTGTGTTCGTCAACGAAACAGAGGTTCGTGGCGCCACACCGCTGTCCGAGCTGATACTGCTGGAAGGCAGCCGCATCTCACGCGCACCGTGGCCCGCCCCGCACCGCGTCCGTGGTTGGAGCCTCACACTGGCCGGGGGTCAGCGTACGGGTGGTGTGGTGGACGTTCCGCAAGGCCGTGACATGCTCATCGGCAGGTCACCCCACGCCGACCTCAGTCTTCCTACTGAGAGCGCGTCCTGGGATCACTTCCGCCTTCGCCGCGAAGAGGAGGGACTCCGGGTGGTGGATGGCGGTTCCACCAACGGCACCTTGGTCAACGGGGAACCTGTGGGCGAGGACGGGGTTCTCGTCACTCAAACGGCCACCATCACGGCGGGCGGCACGGTTCTCCTCCTCCGCCCGGTCCTGGACGAGACCCCCGCCCCCGCGCCCGGCAGCCTGCACAATTTGACTCCCGCAGCCACTGCTCCCTTTAACAGGCCACCCCGTCCTGGCCGTGCACCGGCCGGCGATCCATTGGTCCCGCCGAGCCGTAAGGACGTCCCGCCGGCCAATAAATTCAGTTACATCACAGTGCTGGCGCCGCTGGTCATGGCCGTTGCCATGGTGATGATCCTCCGGGACATGCGCTTCGCGATGTTCGCCATGCTCAGCCCGGTAATGGCGGTTGGCATGTGGTTCGAGCAAAAGCGCCGCCATGCCCGGGGCCTGAAGGAAGAGGCAGAGCGCTTCGACGGAGCACTCAAGGAGTTTGAGCAACAGATCCGTACGGCCGCCGAAGTTGAAACCGCCCGGCGGCACAAGATGGTCCCCGATCCCGCTACGGTTATCCGCCGTCCTGCGCTTCCGGCAACGTCACTATGGCAACGGCGTGCGGACTCGGACGACTTCCTGGCCCTGCATGCCGGCACCGGTGATGTGCCCTGGAAGCCTGAAGTTGACCGTGCGGCAGGTTCGCGCCCGGACGAAAAAGTCAAGGAAACCCTCGCCGCAGCCCGCCTCTTGGCAGCCCCCGTACTGGTTGACCTGACCGACGCCGGCGTCGTCGGCATTGTTGGCTCGCGGGAAGGCACTCTGGCGTTGGCCCGCTCACTGGTAGCCCAGGCCGCGGTGCACGTTGGTCCGGCAGATCTGACGATCGGCGTCTTCTGTGACGCCGGCCGGGCCGATGAATGGGAATGGGCCTCGTGGCTCCCCCACACACGCCAAACCGGCAGCAGCACGGGCGAACGCTGGATGTCCGCGCACCGTGAGACCAGTCTGGCCATGCTGCGCATGCTGAAGGATTCAGTGGAGGAATTACCCACCCCAGCGCTCATGGTGGTCCTCGACTCCGACGTACTGACAGAGGGCAGGGACGCCCCGGCACGGGCCTTGCTCGGCATGGGGCGTTCCGTTCCCGGTGGCCACGTCAACCCGCAGCAGCGCCCACCCCGCGTGGCGGGCATCGTCATAGCGACGTCCGAGGAGCAACTGCCGGCCTCCTGCACCACCATCATCAGAGTCGGCAAGGATGCTGCAGCCACCGTAGACCAGCCGGAGGACCTGACGCGCGTGGAGGATGTCATCCTGGCCGGCCTCGACCAGGAGGAAGCCCTCCGCTGCGCCACACGACTGGCACACTTCGATGATCCTGAGCTCAGCGTACCCGGGGCCTCCTTGCCCTCCTTGGTGCGGATGCCGGGCCTTCTTGGCTACGAGCGCCCCGATGCAGCCACCATTCGCAGAATGTGGCAGGCCCCCACCGGAGTTTCCACACCCATAGGCACCGGCGAAAACGGGCCACTCACCCTGGACCTGGTCAAAGACGGCCCGCACGGACTGGTGGGTGGTACCACCGGCTCCGGAAAGTCCGAGTTCCTGCGTTCCCTGGTAGCCGGACTCGCGGCACGCAACGATCCCACCCGGTTGAACTTCATCCTGGTGGACTTCAAGGGCGGGGCCGCCTTCAAGGCCTGCGAGCGTCTGCCGCACACTATCGGAACCATCTCCAACCTGGACGAACAACTGGCCGACCGGGCCCTGGTGGCCCTGGAAGCGGAGATGGAGCGCCGCCAGCGGATTTTCGCGGAGGCAGGCGAGGGCATCGATAACCTCAACGCCTATCTGGCCACCAACCCAGCCGAACCGATGCCGCGCCTGCTGCTGGTGGTGGATGAGTTCGCCATGCTGGCCAAGGATTTCCCGGACGTCCTCACGGCCCTCGTCAGCATCGGAGCCGTGGGCCGCACCTTGGGGGTGCACATGATCCTGGCTACGCAGCGCCCGGCCGGTGTGGTGAGCGATGACATCCTCGCCAACACCAACCTTCGGGTGGCCTTGCGCGTCCAGAGCCGCGATGACTCCAACAACGTGATCGGCGTACCCGCTGCCTCGGCCATCGGCAGGGCCCAGATGGGCCGTGCCTTTGTGAAACTCGGCCAGGACGACATCACGCCAGTCCAGACCGCGCTGGTCACCGGACAGGCACTGCTCGACGGCGGTCCCGCCGTCGATGTCCGCGACATCCGGCAGTTCGGCGTCCCGGCCCCCGCGCCTGCACTTCCGCGGTCCACTGCGGTGGACGAGAACGACCTGGACCTCCTTATCGACGCCGTTGTCCACGCCAATGCTGAGGCGGGATACGCTCCTCCGAGGCAGGTCTGGCCGGAGGCGTTGGGTGAGCGGGTGGAACTGGATGGATTCGCACGGGACACCCCTGCGCCGGGCACGTCCGCGCCGGATCATCCGGCAGTCGGAAGCGTGCAAGGGTCCACCGTCCTGGTGACCCTGCTGGACGAACCTGACTTGCAGCGCCAGTCCGCCGCTGGATGGGACCTGTCCGTGGGCAACCTGATGCTGATGGGCGTGGCGGGCTCAGGAACGAGCACCACCCTGGCGTCCATCGCGCTGACACTTGCGAAGGACGCAGATCCGGCCGACTTGGATCTCATGATTCTGGACATGGGTTCCGGTGACCTCGAGAACCTCAAACGCCTGCCGCACACCGTGGCCTATGTGGGAACCGGTGCCGGCGCCAAGGAGCAACAAGCGCGTTTCCTACGGCACTTGAACACCGAATTGGAAAGTCGCAGGGCCGCACCGGGCACACATCGCCGCATGGTGGTCCTGCTTGACGGCCTGGCGTCCCTCCGCGATGAATTCCAGGACTTCGAAGGGCAGCAACTCCTCGGTTTGCTGTACCGGGCGTATGCCGACGGGCCGGCGCTGGGGCTCTCCTTCGCCGTGACCACTACCCGCGCCAAAGCCGTTCCTTCTGTGATGAATGAAGTGACACTGCAGAAGTGGCTTTTCCGGCTCGCCGACAACTACGACTACTCATCGCTGGGCGTGCGGGCGAAGAATGTTCCAGCGGCGCTCCCCGGACGCTGCGTGGATCCGAGGACGTCCTTGCAGATGCATGTTGCAACACCGGGAATCGGCCTTGAGGCCGCTGTGGACCATGTCCGCCAAAACTGGGCAGATGCACCTGGCAAGACCACGGCAATCAGGAGCCTGCCCACCAACGTCACCATGGCGGAGTTGGGTGTGAAGCCGCAACTGGAGACCGAGCCGTGGCACATCCCTGTGGGAATCCGCGAGACTGATCTCTCACCGGCCTTCCTGGAGATTTATGAGGGTGAGCACGCCCTGATTGCCGGACCGGCCCGTTCCGGCAAATCCACCGTGCTGCTGGCTCTGGCCGAGGCTGTCCGTGGCGTAGCCACTTCCCGCGGGCCAGTCCAGGTCTGGGGCATCTGCGACCGCCGCTCCCCGTTGGCCACTGCTGATCTGGACCGGATAGCCGTAGGCACGGACGAGGTGCCTGCGTTGCTGGCCTCACTGCGGATAGAGCGAGGCCCGGTGTTCCTGCTGATCGACGACGCCGAACGCTTCGAGGATACCGATCAGTCCATCGCAGGGATCGTGGCCTCCGGACCACCTGGCCTCTGCATCATCGCGACCGGTCGATCGGCCGATCTTCGTGGGCTCTACAGCCACTGGACCAAATCCATCCGAAAATCCCGCCTGGGCGTGGTTCTCCAGCCCGACGTCAACTACGACGGCGAACTGCTCGGTGCCGCCCTTCCGCGGAAAGCACCCGTGGCGTTGACCGCTGGACGCGGATACTTGGGTGTGGGCGGGCAGATGTCGCTGATCCAGTCCATAAGCCCCGGGAGCTAAGCCGGCGTTGGACGCGTCATAGGGGCCTGCGGGACGGCCCGGGAATCAGATCGATAGCTTTGGAGAGTACGGACATGCAGTTGGCACAAACGGGTCAGGCGTTGGGCGCGTCCTATCGCTTCGGCGAGCGGGTGGGCTCTGGCGCGGTGGGCGAAGTCTGGACCGTCACCTCCACGGACGGCCGGACCTTGGCAGCCAAAGTGCTACGCCCGGAGCACGCCGATGATCCGTCGTTAGTGGAGCGGTTCGTCCGCGAGCGATCCGTGCTGCTTGGACTGCGGGACTCCCATATCGTCACGGTGCGGGACATGGTGGTGGAGGGCGAACGGCTTGCCATCGTCATGGACTACGTAGCGGGCGGCTCGCTGCGCGACGTTGTTAAGGACACCGGACCGCTACCTCCCGAAGACGCTGTTAACGTCGCAGCTGAGATCCTGGATGCCCTGGCGTTCGCCCACTCACAAGGGGTGACGCACCGGGACATCAAGCCCGACAATGTGCTGCTCACCAAGCCGTGGTCCGAGTGCAGGGCCGGGGACGTTCGGGTATCAGACTTCGGCATATCCGACGTTGTGGGAGAGAAGATCCGTCAGACGACGGGTTTGATAGGCACCCCGCAGTACATGCCTCCCGAACTCATCAGCCAAGGCAGGTCCGGTCCTCTCGGGGACGTCTACTCCACCGGTGTCCTGCTCTACGAACTCCTTGCCGGGCGCACCCCCTTTGCAGGTCCTGGCACGGACTTCAGCGTGGCGTACCGCCATGTTTCGTCGCGACCACCCCGGATTCCAGTGGACGATGCCTTGTGGGGCGTGCTCGATCGGCTGTTGTCCAAAGACCCCGACCAGCGACCGACAGCCCGCGAGGCTGCTTCGACCCTCCGACGCCTGACGCCTGGTCTTGCCGGCAGTGCACCGATTCCGCGAGGGGAAGCGCCAGCGGAATTCGACGACGTCGAACGCCACGCCACCGTGGTGCGTGGCTCGTTTACCGACGACGATCTCGAAGCCTTTGCCGCTGCTTCTCCTTCCGGGCTGGATGCCGAGGCCCCTGAACTCGGGCAGGCAGGCAGCGCCACAATCGCCCGGCCCATGCCGCGCCGTGAGGTGCGGCCACAGCCGGAAGAACGGCCCGAAGCTCAGGATGCAACTCCCTTTTGGCGGACCCGCAAAGCGCTGCTTCTGGCCGGCGCTGCGGTCCTGTTGATCGCTGCAATGGTGGTGGGTTTCATCCTCTTGTCTCCTACCACCCAGCAGGTGGCGCCCACGCCACCCGATCAGCAGTTGTCAGCGCAACTGCAGGACCCGGCGACGCCGACTGGCCTCACGATTTCGCGGACGGCCATGTACGAGCCTTCCTCCGGCCAGATCCGTTTGACGGTGTCCTACTCGGCACAGAAGGCGCCGTTGTCCGGTGAATTCCTTGAGGTCATCCCCGGTCTTCCTGATGGCGAAGCATGCCCCGCCGTGACGTGGGATGGCGGCACTGTGAGCCGTAACCAGGCTTCAATAACCGGCCTTGACGTTGACTGCGGTTGGAAGCTGTCGGGGGTGGAGATTCCTGCCGGAGGATCGGTGCAACTGAACGCAAAGGTCGCTGTGGCGCCCGCGGACCAGAAAGCCATTGATGCGTGGCTGCGTGCCGGATCCGAGGCAACCACGGCCGCCACGCGGGACACTGCGGTCAAAGGCACCGCCTACCCGGTACAGCGCCTGACGGGTGTAGAGGTTCGCACGCCCGCCCGCGTCGTAACCCCCAGTCCCTTGAAAATCACGTTGGTCCCGGTGTGGGCAAGCGGCGCTGATGAACTCAATCCGCTTTACGTGAGTCCTGCCTCGGGCAAACCATCGCAGATGCTGGCCGCCGTGACCGGCGGGGAGAAAGGCGTCCGGTTCGCCGACGGCTGTGGCGGAGCGTTGGCGGTAGACAGTTCGGGACTCACCGTCACAGCCCTGCAGATCACGCCCCAGTGCACCGTCCGGGCCAGCGTCGGAAACTTCACCGAGCTCCAGTCCGCGCCATTCGGCATCACCTCCCGTGAGAATTCCGGCGAGTAGCTCCGCTGCCGCCCCAGAGTGGGATTACGCTGCTTCGGGGCCACTAAAGCCCTGTCAAGGACCCGTGAGTACCATGGGAAGCGGAGGCAACAATGGCCAGGCGCACACAGAAAAGCACCGACTACGCGTTCATCACAGTGTGGCGGGTGGCAGGTACGCGCGAGGAAGTAGTGGACGTCCTGCGCGACGCCGCGGCCCTCAAACAGTGGTGGCCATCCGTCTACCTCACGGTCGCGCCCGTAGCCGAAGGCGGACCGGATGGAGTTGGTGCATGCTTTGACCTTCATACCAAGGGCTGGCTCCCCTACACCCTTCGTTGGCGACTCACTATCACCGAACCGGTGACCCTCGACGGCTTCGCGCTCACCGCGGAGGGGGACCTCAACGGCACCGGTCGCTGGACCTTCGAGACCGATGGACCCGAAGTGGTCATCTCCTACGACTGGCGGGTCAGGGCAGCCAAGCCCTTGCTCCACAGGCTGAGCTGGCTTTTCAAACCGGCTTTCTCCGCCAATCATCACTGGGCTATGGCTCGCGGTGAGGAGAGCCTGAAACTTGAGCTCCGCCGTCGACGGTCCGGATCGGCGGCGAATGTGCCGGAGCCGCCGAAACCGACTTTCGTCCGGTCTTCGAGGGGTTAGGCCGAGCTATCCACATAGGCGCCCATCCGGGTCCTGACCGGCACCGAACTCCCGATAGAATCAAGACGCCGATAATCAAGCAGCCACAAATGAGGGAGGGCCCGTGCGCGCATCGCAGTCCCGGGCGCCCTTTCATGCGCTGCGGTCGGGAGCCATCTCGGTTGTGGTGGTTCTCCTCGCTGCAGGGGCCCACGTGGTGGGTGGCGGGGAACTTCCCACAGCACCGGTCCTGCTTGCGCTCGTTGCCCTGACGGCTCTTGCTGCCACACTCGCCACCCGGTTCAAGCTGAACTTTTTCACCATGGCGGGGCTCTTGGGCGCGGGGCAGTTGGCACTTCACGAAGCTTTCACAACCTTGAGCCCAATAGCTGCCAGCAAGCAGGAAACAAACCACCACCTCGGTAGCGGAACCTTGAGCCCCGGGCTGGATATTGCAGCGACGCACACCCATGAGCTCGGTACAGCCTTGGGCACCATGATGTTTGTGGGCCACGTCCTGGCAACCATTGCTTCTGCCGTCGTCCTGGCAAAGGGTGAAGATGCATTGTGGCAGCTCGCCGCCTGGTTGCGGCCGCTGCTCGCCCTGCCCACGCTGGTGGTCAGGCCCGACGCCGGGGCCTCACCTGTCGCAATCGGCGCACCCGATGTCTTCATCCCCCGCCCCTGGCGGAACCTTAGGCAAGACAGCCGCCGCGGCCCGCCCGCCGTCGTCGAACTTCCCTAGTTCCGCCCGGCACCTGCGCGCCCCAAATTGCGCGCCGCAACAGCGAGCCTTTTGCAAGGTGACGGGCCTCAAATCCGTACCCCGCGCCGCATAACCCGGCGCTCCCGAAAGGCACTTCCCATGAAATCCTCGATTCGCCGCACCCTGTCCGCAACCGCCGTCGCCGGTGGAACCGCTGTCCTGATGATGGCTGGCCTGGCCGGAGCATCCGCGCACGTTTCTGCAGACCCTGACAAAACCGCGGCCAATTCCTACGCGCTGGTGACCTTCGGAATTCCCCACGGTTGCGACACCTTCGGCACCACCAAAGTTGCCATTTCGCTCCCTGAGGCACTGAACGACGCCCAGCCGACGGTCAACCCCAACTGGACCGTGGAGAAGGTCACGGAGACCCTCGCGGAGCCCAAGAAGCTGGACGACGGCACCTCCATCACCAAGCGCACAAGCCAGATTGTGTACACAGCCAAAGCACCTTTGGATCCGCACCTGCGGGACGCCCTGGTTTTGTCGGTCAAGCTCCCGGACGCGGCGGGTAAGACCATCTACTTCCCCACGCTGCAGACCTGCGAACAGGGCCAGACTGACTGGTCCGAAATCGCCAAGGAAGGCCAGGACCCGCACGATCTGAAGGCTCCCGCACCGTCGGTAACCATCACTCCCGCCGATGCCGCAGGCGACCACCACGCAGCAACGACGGAATCCACCGAGCAGGCCTCCGCTGTAACGGACGACGGCTCGCAGGCGCGCAGCTGGGCCGGCCTGATCGCCGGCATTGCCGGCTTGGGCCTGGGCGGTGCTGCGTTCTTCCGCAGCCGCTCTGCCAAGCCGGCAGTAGCCAAAGCCGACACGAAGTAGTTGACGGTGGATTGGTGCCCGGAAGATCACAATCCGGGCGCCAATCCGCGCTTGCAGCCGTGGCTGAATTGACTCGCATCACGGCCGGAACAAAGCTGGTGCCCATGTGGACTCAGCGCATCAAAACCGGTCTTGTGACGACGACGGCAGCCGCTGCGCTGCTGCTCCTTGCTGCTTGCGGGCCAAGCCCCAGCCCGACGGGGACCAGTAGTGCCCCGCCAACCTCCTCGACACCGTCGGCCTCGGCCCCGGCGACGTCAAGCCCTCCTTCTGCCACGGCCACGCCGTCACCCTCAGCGTCAGTAACATCCGCGGCACCCGCAGCGCCCGCGCTGTGCAAGGCTGCGTCCCTCAGCGCCGCAACCGATGCGACCGGCGGCGGTGCGGCCGGCAGCATCTACGAGAAGCTGATACTGACGAACTCCGGCACAGCTCCCTGCATCCTGGAAGGCTTCGCCGGCGTCTCCCTGACTGCCGACGCCAATGGTGAACCAATCGGCGAACCCGCAACCCGCGAAACCACAACTCCGGTGACCAAGATTGAACTGGCTCCGGGAAAGTCGGCGTGGGCCGAAATCCGCTACACCCAAGCCGGAAACTACGGCGATTGCACCAAAGCGCCCGCCGCCGGTTTCCGGATCTACCCGCCGAACGACACGGCGTCATTTTTCATCCCTGAGCCCCACGATGCGTGCAGCAACGCCGGTATTAAGCTCCTGACCATCACGGCATTCCAGGCAGTCTGACCGTCTTCCCACGGCTCCGGCTTATTCTGTCGGAGCCGTGGGGCATGATGGAGGAATGCAGGAGCCGCAGGCGTCGGATGGCGCCATCAGCCGATTCAGCCAGGCAACCAGGGAATGGTTCCTAGGCGCTTTTTCCGAGCCCACCCCCGCGCAGGATGGGGCATGGAACGCGATTTCTTCTGGTTCTCATGCGCTGGTCGTGGCTCCTACGGGTTCCGGCAAGACACTTGCTGCTTTTCTCTGGGCCCTCGATCGCCTGCATTCCAAGCCCGGTGACACGCTGCCGGGACTGGAGACCGTCCCGGCCAATGGCAAGGGGAGGGCGAAGCGCCCCAAAACCAAGACTCGCGTCCTCTATATCTCGCCGCTGAAGGCACTGGGTGTGGATGTCGAGCGAAACCTCCGAGCACCCCTGATCGGCATAACCCAAACCGCCAAACGTTTAGGGCTTCCCGCTCCACTGGTGACAGTCGGCGTGCGTTCAGGAGATACGACGGCGGCAGATCGCCGCTCGCTGTTGACCAACCCGCCGGATATCCTCATCACCACCCCGGAATCCCTGTTCCTCATGCTGACGTCCCGCGCACGGGAAACGCTCAGCGAAGTGGACACCATCATCATCGACGAAGTGCACGCCGTAGCCGGGACCAAGCGCGGCGCGCACCTGGCCGTTTCACTGGAGCGCCTGGACGCCCTGCTTCCGAAGCCTGCCCAGCGCATCGGGCTCTCTGCCACAGTCCAGCCGCGCGAGTTGGTGGCCCAGTTCCTGGCAGGGCAAGCTCCGGTGGAAATTGTCGCTCCGCCATCCAAGAAGAACTGGAACCTGACGGTCACGGTTCCTGTGGAGGACATGTCGGATCTGCAGGGCGCTGCGGGAGCATTCGACTCCGGACCGGCATCGGGCCTGCAACCCCAGGCATCCATCTGGCCGCATGTGGAGGAGCAGATCGTGGATCTGGTCCTGTCCAAGCAGTCCACCATTGTCTTCGCCAATTCCCGTCGCTTGGCGGAACGTCTCACGGCCCGACTCAACGAGATCTACGCTGAACGCCAGTTGATGGCGGTGGGCGGTAGCGAGTGGGCGGCACCTGGGGCGGCCGAAGCCAACCCACAACTCCCGGCCTCCACGGCCACTCCTGCGCACATGATGGCGCAGGCCGGAAGCACTACCGGTGCCGATCCCGTGCTGGCCCGCGCGCACCATGGTTCGGTTTCCAAGGACCAGCGGGCCATGATCGAGGACGACCTCAAGTCCGGCAGGCTCCGCTGCGTCGTAGCAACCTCCTCGCTGGAGCTCGGCATCGATATGGGTGCAGTGGACCTGGTGGTCCAAGTGGAGTCACCCCCGTCGGTGGCCAGTGGGTTGCAGCGCGTCGGACGTGCCGGACACCAAGTCGGCGAGATCTCCGAGGGCGTGCTCTTCCCCAAGCACCGCGCGGATCTCCTGCACACCAGCGTCACCGTCGAACGCATGCTGAGTGGGCAGATTGAACGGCTGAGCATTCCCGCCAACCCGCTCGATATCCTGGCCCAGCAAACAGTGGCGGCCACCGCCTTGGGCAGCATCGACGTCGAGGAATGGTTCAGCACTGTCCGTCGCTCAGCGCCGTTCGCAAGCCTGCCACGCTCGGCTTTCGAAGCCACACTGGACCTTCTGGCCGGAAGGTATCCTTCGGACGAATTTGCGGAACTACGGCCCCGCATCGTCTGGGACCGGCATGCCGGGACCATTGAGGGCAGGCCCGGTGCGCAGCGCCTGGCAGTGACTTCCGGTGGCACCATCCCGGACCGAGGACTGTTCGGCGTGTACATCATCGGCACAGAAGTCGAGGGTTCAGCTTCCCCCAGCAGCACGGACGGGAATGAACCGACTGCCTCGGCCCGTGCTGCCAAAGGAGGACGCCGCGTTGGTGAGCTCGACGAAGAAATGGTCTACGAATCCCGGGTGGGAGACGTCTTCGCCCTGGGTGCCACCAGTTGGAAGATCGAGGACATCACCCACGATCGCGTGCTGGTGTCCCCCGCTTTTGGCCAACCCGGCAAACTTCCCTTCTGGAAGGGCGATTCCCTCGGCAGGCCCGTAGATCTGGGCCGCGCGCTGGGTGCCTTCATCCGGGAGCTCTCGGCCGCAGACGAAGCCCCGGCCATGGAACGCTGCCAGGCCAGCGGATTGGACGCCTTCGCCGCAAGCAACCTGATCCAATACCTCAGGGAGCAAAAGGAAGCCACGGAGATTGTGCCCAGCGACCGAACTCTGGTGGTGGAACGCTTCCACGATGAACTCGGCGATTGGCGGGTAGTGCTCCACAGCCCGTTCGGCATGCCCGTTCACGCCCCGTGGGCACTTGCAGTGGGCCAACGCCTGCAGCAGCGCTATGGCTTGGACGGATCGGCGATGGCTGCGGATGACGGCATCGTGCTGCGCGTGCCGATGATGGAAGACGAACCACCCGGTGCTGAGCTTTTTCTCTTTGACCCGGAGGAACTCGAACAAATCGTCACCGCGGAAGTAGGCGGCAGCGCCCTGTTCGCATCCCGGTTCCGCGAATGTGCAGCCCGTGCCCTGCTACTCCCCCGGCAGAATCCGGCGAAGCGCCAGCCGCTGTGGCAGCAACGCCAGCGCTCAGCCCAGTTGCTGGACGTCGCCCGGAAGTATCCTTCGTTCCCCATCGTGCTCGAAACAGTCCGGGAATGCTTGCAGGATGTTTACGATTTGCCCGCACTAAAAGACATTGCAGCATCCGTCGAGCGCAGGGAACTGAGGATTGTGGAAACCACCACTCAGCAGCCCTCCCCTTTCGCGAAATCCCTGTTGTTTGGCTACGTGGCCCAGTTCCTCTACGAGGGCGATTCCCCCTTGGCGGAACGGCGGGCTGCAGCTCTCGCCCTCGACTCCACGCTCCTCAACGAACTCCTGGGCCGCGTGGAACTGCGCGAACTCCTGGACGCCGCCGTCATCGATTCAACGGAATTGGAACTGCAGCGCCTTGCGCCGGACCGACGGGTTCGTGGGATGGAAGGCGTAGCGGATCTACTGAGGCTGCTCGGTCCGCTCAGCGTTGAAGAAGTAGCTGAGCGGCTCCAAGGGCCGGAGGAAACTGAACTCGAGGGAGTAGACGACCTCGAAGAAGCACCGGCGGCAGCGCCACATGGCAGCGTGGTGGATGCCGGGTCCCACCTCGCGGCATTGCAGAAAGCCAACCGCGCACTCAAGGTGACCATCGGCGGCGTCGAACGTTTTGCGGCAATTGAGGATGCGGCACGCCTCCGTGACGCCATCGGTGTTCCGCTGCCCATGGGCGTGCCGCTCGCATTCATTGAGCCCGTCCACGATCCCTTGGGCGACCTCGTTTCCCGGTACGCGCGTACCCACGGCCCATTTACGGCCGCCGAAGCTGCGGCGAGGCTGGGGCTGGGCGTCGCGGTGGTTAATACTGCCCTTAAGCGACTCGCTGGCGACGGCCGGGTGGTGGAAGGCGAATTCCGCCCACACGCCGTCGCAGAGCAGGCTTTGGAAGCAGCTGACTCAGAGCTCATCAGCGTGGACGCCCCACCGTCCAGCGAATGGTGCGATGCCGAGGTCCTGCGGAGACTGCGGCGTCGCTCGCTCGCCGCGCTGCGGGCCGAGGTAGAGCCTGTGGACACCGCTGCCTACGGCCGATTCCTGCCGGCATGGCAGAACGTGACCTCACCTGGTAAGTCCAGAAGCCAGGCGTTGCGTGGGTTGGACGGCATTATCACTGCAGTGGATCAACTGTCCGGCGTGCCTATCCCGGCATCCGCTTGGGAACCCTTGGTACTTGCGAGCAGGGTGGCGGACTACAAACCGGCAATGCTGGACGAACTCATGGCCGCCGGCGAACTCCTTTGGTCCGGCGCAGGATCTCTACCCGGCAATGACGGCTGGATAAGCCTCCACGTAGCGGATTCCGCTGAGCTGACGCTCAGCCCAGACCCCGAATTCGAACCCGGCGATGCCCAGCAGCGCCTCCTGGAACATTTCAGCGCAGGCGGTGGCTACTTCTTCCGGCAACTGACTGATGTAGCTGGTGGCATGGACGCAGTGTTGAGCGACGACGCCGTGGTGTCTGCTCTCTGGGACCTCGTCTGGGCCGGCCGCGTAACAGGTGATACTTTCGCTCCCGTGAGGGCCATGATCGCCGGCGGGAAAACCGCGCACCGGCAAGTAGCCAAAGCACCGAGGGCCCGGGCCCCGCGCATGAGCAGGCTTGGCCGTTCCCATGGGACGGGACTGCTGGGCTCGCCGGGGCTCACAGGTGGTCGGTACGGTTCGGTAACAGGAGGCGTCGCACCTGCACCGCCGTCGGCAGTTGGCAGATGGTCAGCGCTTCCCGCGCCGGAGCTGGACCCCACCATCCATGCGCGCGGCACGGCTGAGCTTCTGTTGGACCGCTACGGCGTGGTGACGCGTGGTTCGGTCATGGCGGAGAACATCATCGGTGGATTCGGGCTCATGTATAAAGTGTTGGCCCGCTTGGAGGAAGCCGGGCGTTGCCGCCGCGGCTACTTCATCGAGCATTTGGGGGCCGCCCAGTTCGCCGTCCCTGCCACGGTTGACCGGTTAAGGTCTTTCACGGAGGACGCCCGCATCTCCAAAGCCGAGCCATCGGCGCTTGCACTTGCCGCGACCGACCCCGCCAACCCCTACGGCGCTGCCCTTCCCTGGCCTGCCCTTTCTGTCGACGCCGGTTCGGGGCATCGGCCGGGGCGCAAGGCCGGAGCACTCGTGGTGATGGTCGACGGCGCGTTGGTCCTTTACGTCGAACGCGGCGGCAAGACGCTGCTCACCTTCAGCCAGGACGACGCCGTGCTGACAGTTGCGGCCCAGGCGCTGGTGGATGTGGTGCGCCGCGGGGCCGTGGACAAACTCTTCATGGAGAAAGTCAACGGCCACGATCTCCTGGAAACCCCGATCGCCGTTGCCCTGGCGGCCGCGGGGGCCTACTCCACTCCGAAGGGACTCCGTATCCGTGCCTGAAGGCGATTCCATTTGGCGGGCCGCGTCACGGCTGAACGAGGCGTTGGCCGGGAAGACAATCAAGGCCTCCGACTTCCGCGTGCCACGATTTGCCACCCTGAATCTGGCGGGCTGGACCATGGATGAGGTTGTTCCCAAGGGAAAGCACCTGCTCATGCGCCTGACGGGCCCTGCCGACGAAGAACCCGGCGCCAGCAGAAAACCACGTGCCCTGACCATCCATTCCCATCTCAAAATGGAGGGCAACTGGATGATCTACCCAGCGGGTGGTCGCTGGACCAAACCCGGCCACACTGCCCGGTGTGTGCTCCGCACGGATTCCGTGGACGCCGTCGGATTCTCGCTGGGCATCCTGGAAGTGGTGCCCACAGCTGAGGAAGACAAGATCGTCGGACACCTGGGGCCGGACCTGCTCGGCCCTGACTGGGACGAGGAAGAAGCGCTGCGCAGGCTTCACGCCGAACCGGACGTCACCGTGGGATTCGCGTTGCTGGACCAGCGGAAGCTTGCGGGCATTGGCAATATCTATCGATGCGAGGCGTGCTTCTTGTCCGGCATTCACCCTGCCCTGCCCATAGGAGAGGTCCCTGACCTTGCCAATACAGTTAACGACGCCAAGCGGCTCCTCGGCGAAAACCTGGGCCCCGGACGCAGGACCACACTGGGGCCGCGGGCCATGCGTCCCGGGTATTGGGTGTACGGCCGGGAACGCCAACCCTGCAGGCGCTGCGGCACTGCTGTACGCCGCGGCCTCCTTGCAGGGCCGGACGGCACGGAAGAACGGGACATCTACTTCTGTCCGCGCTGCCAACCGGCTCCATAGACGGGTCAGGCAGCCGGCGCGGCCTCCACGATTTCCGTGGGGGCCGTTGCCTTTACCCGCTCCGGGACCATGAACTTTGGCAGCAACACCTGCACGATCGGGCCGATCGCAAGGGCGTATACCACCGTGCCAACACCAACGGAGCCGCCCAGCAGGAAGCCAACAGCGAGGACAACTACCTCGATTCCGGTGCGGACCAGGCGCACGGACCAACCAGTTCGGCGGACAAGCCCAGTCATCAGGCCATCACGGGCACCGGGTCCAAGGAGGGCACCGATGTAGCAAGCGGACGCTATGCCGTTAAGGATCACGGCACCGGCGAGCATGGCGATCTGTCCGCCCAGGTGTGAGAACTCCGGGATGAGCCACAGTCCCAGATCGGCGAAGAGACCCACAAGAATTGCGTTGGCGATGGTTCCGATCCCTGGCATCTGCCGGAGCGGGATCCACAGGAGGAGAACCAGAAAGCTGACCGCGATCACCACAACACCCATGCTGAAGCCGGTCTTTTCGGATACGCCTTGGTGAAACACATCCCAAGGGTCCAAGCCCAGGCCGGCGCGGATAAAGATGGCCAAGGAGATGCCGTACATCGCGAGGCCAATGAGGAGTTGAGTGATTCTTCGGGTCATCATGAAGTACATCATCCAAGAGAACTGGCCTTGTATTCCATAGCCAGTTTGGAATACTGGTCTTATGTCCGGCTCCCTGAATCCCACCGCACTTGTTCGCCTCCTCGGCTCTTGGAACTCCGGCGCCCTGCCCGCCTACCGTGAGCTGGCCGACGTCGTGCGTTTGCTGGTGATGGACGGACGCATCCCCTTGGACGTCGCGTTGCCAAGCGAGCGGGCACTCGCCCAGACACTCGGACTCAGCCGAACCACGGTCACTGCCGCGTATGCGAGCCTGCGCGAACAGGGATTCCTCACGGCAGGTCAGGGCAGCCGCGGACGGACATGCATTCCCCACCGCACCGAACCAGCAAGCGTGCCTGGGCTCGCGGTGCCAGAGGGGCTTCTGGATCTCGCTTATGCGTCATTGCCGGCAGCCGGCGAGGTAGTGCATCGCGCCTTCGCGGAAGCGTTGACCGAGTTGCCTGCCCTCTTGCCCGGGTTCGGGTACGACGCGGTGGGAGTGCCGGCCCTCCGCGAAGCCATCGCGGAGAAGTACACAGCAGAAGGGGTGCCAACGACACCGGGCCAGATCCTGGTCACGTCCGGCGCACAGCATGCCCTCAACATTGTGCTGCGCGCCTTGGCCGGAAAGCAGGACCGGGTCATGGTGGAACACCCCACGTACCCCAACGCCCTGGACGCCATCCGCTCGGCCGGCAGCAAGCCCCTGCCCGTGGCATTGCCCGCCGGCACCTCGCCCGCGTGGGACATCGATGCGATGGTGGCCACCATGAATCAGCAACGCCCCGCCATCGCCTACCTGGTGCCGGACTTCCACAATCCGACCGGGCGCATCATGTCCGATCTCCAACGACGACGCCTCACCCGGGCGGCCGCTGCTTCCGGAACCGTACTGGTGGTAGATGAAACGCTGCGTGGGTTGAATCTCGACGGCGTCCGCACCGCGCCGATGTCGTCGTTCAGTCCTGCGGTGGTTTCCATTGGGTCGCTGAGCAAATCGCATTGGGCAGGCCTCAGGACCGGGTGGATCCGGGCAGACGAGTCCCTCATTGCCCGCTTTATCGCTACCAGGACAGTCATGGATCTGGGCGGTCCGGTGGTTGAACAACTGGCGGCGGCACGCCTGGTGCGGTCCTTCGCGGAACCGCTCGATGCCCGCCTCGAGGAGCTTCGGCACAACCGGGAAACGCTGTTGGGGTTGCTCGCGGAGCACTTGCCCTTGTGGGAGGTGGAGCGGCCCCGCGGTGGACTCACTGTGTGGTGCCGTCTGCCGTCTGCCTCAAGCACGGCCCTGACCGTGCTCGCGCCCGACTTTGGCCTTCGCTTGGCTGCCGGACCCCGTTTCGGCGTGGGTGGCGCATTCGAACACTACCTGCGCGTTCCCTACACCTTGCCCCCCGCACAATTGGAGTTCGCCGTCGGCGCGCTCCGCTCCGCCCAGGACAAGCTCGACGCCTCGCCCCACCTCCGCCGGACCCTTAGGGCTGAGCGGCCAGCCGCCGTCGCGGTCGCCTAAGCTGCCGCCCGCCTGGTCCCGCCCATCCGCTGCTTCGCTGTGTTGTTGCCGGGCCCGACCGGTGTATGCGTGGTCGCCTTGGCCAAACCGAAGAGCGGCATGCCGTTGTACACCACTTCAATACCCGACGCCGGGACCTGGTACGTCTCGTGCCACACGCCAACGTCGCCGCTGCCCGCGAACTCCTTCATGAATTTCCGCCATGGGCCCAGATGCGGCGAATCCCTATCTGCGGCAAAGCGCCTCAGATGCTCGGGACTTTCCCAGTAGCTGAGCAGGATAGTGGTCCGACCGAACCATTGCTCGCTGCCCAACAGACCGGCGTCCGGGTTCCTGGCGAGGTGCTGCATCATGGTGGGCATGGCCGACGCCACTTTGGCGACGCGTCCCACCTTCCACCACCGGTTTGCCCGCATCCCGATGAGGAAGACGGTCACCGTATCGCGCCCGACGTCCGCAGTGAAGCGGCCGGGGAAGATCTCCTGTGCCATGAGAATCCTTCAGTTGGGAAACCCCTGACTCCTAGAGTCCGGGGTTTCATAACGTTGTTATGAAACAATGTTATGAAACACTTGAGGGTATGGCAAGACCTGTAGTTCATGATCAACACGTCCAGGATCGACTCCTCGCGGTTACCGCCGAATTGGTGGACCGCGAGGGCCCGGCGCGCGTCACTCTCCGGGACGTAGCAGCAGCGGCAGAAACGTCCACCACGGCGATCTACTCCCTCTTTGGCGGGAAAGCGCAACTATTGACGGCTGCCGTCGACGACGGTTTCCGCTCCTTTGGTGAGTCCCAACGCGCTGCGGCCAAGGACGGACTACTGGGACTGGGCCGGGCTTACCGCATCTGGGCACTGGAGCACCCGGCCCTCTACCGCCTCATGTTCGGCGGGGCGCTGGCCGCCTATGTTGATTGCAGCCCGACGCCGGAAGTCGCTTCCGATTCGATGCTCCCCCTCGTGGAGGCGGTAGTTGCCGCCCAGTCAGCGGGCTCTCTGCGCAAGGACGACCCCGCGATCATGGCAATGGCCATATGGGGACAGGTCCATGGGCTCGTCGGGCTGGAGCTTGCGCAGATGAATGATCCCGCCACCGATTGGGCCTCGATCTACGAGGCCGCCCTGGAATCAGTAGCGCGGGCCTGGGCGGCCTGACCGGAAACTGCTACGCGTACACCTTCTCCAGGAACGCACCCCAGGCCTTGGCCGTAAGTTCTTCATCGGCGGTGCCACTGAACTCGTGCACCGTCATCCCGACCGGAGCACCGAACGCGTTCCGACCGAAGAAGCGGTACATCGTGTCCGCGGTCCGGAGGCCCAGGAAGTTCTCGTTGGAGAAGTCCACCACGCCGGCCAGCCGCCCAACGCCGTCGGCGTCCACCTCCACTGCTGTTCCGGCGGTTACGCCATCCACACCCAGGACTTTTTTCAGCCGAACGAAACCGTCCGCCGTCTGCGAAGAGGCAGGGCCCTGAATGTCCGTGAAAACCACGGGCTTGCCATCGAAGTACTGCAGGTACTGGCCCAATGTGTGCAGGTAGAACTCGGTGTGCTTGCTGGCACCGTCGTATTGCTCATCCCAATTCTCGGCGAAGATCCCACTGTGAACGTAGTGCAGCTTGGCTCGGCCGCCTTCAAGCGGCTCGAGGATGTGCTCCAACTGGTTGAACCATCCGTCTGGGCCGTCCATTCGGGACACAAGATGGCTGGGGTATTCCTCGGTGGTCTTGACGTCCGGCCACTGATCCGTGGGGAACATCCACGCGGGGGTGTCCTTGGTGACTGCCTGCCACACACGCTCGGGAGTGCCGGGCAGTTCGACGTCCGTCTCGATTTCAAATTTCCGATTGTCAGTCATTGCTTTGGTCCTTTTCCGCTGATTGCTTTGAGGCTTGCTGAGTTGAAGGGGCTTTGAGCGCCCCGGTCTTGAGCGCAGGGTGAAGTACTACGACGAGGCGGTGCTTACGGGCTCCGCCCGCCACGGCGGCAGCACCGCCGTCGTGGTACTTGTCCACGAGCTTGGTCACCGCCACACCAAGCTCTTCCGCGAATGCCGCGCGTTCGGCGGCCGAGCGGAAGGTGATCTCGCCGTCGATCGCGAAGCTTGCCAGCTTCTTCTTTGCCACGGCAGCGCCGGCGATAAGCTTGCCCATCTCCTGCACGGTGCGGGAGGCCAGTGACAGCAACCAGAAGGCAGAGAACCGGTCAGAGAAGCGCCGCGGATCCGGCGCCACTGACGCCAGGGCAACCGGCGAGATCAGGTACGACGCTGCCGTCGCGCGGAGTACGCGCTCGGTGACGTTGCCCTTGCGTCGTTCCTCCACCAACTCCACCAGCCCGTGCCGTTCCAGGGCTTTGAGATGGTAGTTCACCTTCTGCCTGGGCAGTCCAACCTTCGCAGCCAACTGGGTGGCGGACGCCGGTTCGACGAGCTCCTGCAGGATTCGGGTGCGGATCGGATCCAGCGACGCTTCCGCTGCGGCCGGGTCCTCGATCACTTCGATGTCCAACATGCTTCAAGTATGGGTACCGACAACTTTTATTGTCAAGAACTTTAATATCGTCGGTGCCACTTCGCGTTGCGAGGCCCGCTTTGCGCCTTTCGGAGCCGCCAAAGGGTGCAGAGCGGGCCTCACAACGCGACGCCGGTAGAATTGTTCGGTGATGCAATCCCCCCTCCCCGTGCGCGACGGCGTTAACGCCACCCGACTTCGCCTGCCGGACGAGGGACCGTGGACCACCGCAATGGACTACATGATGCACCGCTGGGGCCACATTGATCCGCAAGGCATCGAGGACCGCTTCGACGCCGGCGAGATCGTAGGCGAAGGCGGTGTACCGCTGAACCGCAGCACCAGGCTGGAGGACCACACCTTCATCTGGTACTACCGCACACTCCCGCCCGAGACCCGCCTGCCCGTGGAAATCAACATCCTCCATCAAGACGAACACATCCTGGTGGTGGACAAACCGCACTTCCTCCCCACGACACCCGGCGGCACCTACATCCAGGAATCCGCGCTGGTCAGGCTCCGGAACCTGCTCAACCTCCCCGACCTCATCCCCATGCACCGCTTGGACCGCATGACGGCCGGCCTGCTGCTGCTCTCCACCAACCCGGAGACACGCGGCAAGTATCAGGTCCTCTTCGAGAAGCGCCAGGTCCGGAAGGAATACGAGTGCGTGTCCGCCGCGACACCGGCCGCAGGGTATCCCGCCGTCGAATTTCCGGTGATTGTCCGCAATCGCATGACCAAGTCCCGCAGTTACCTGCTCGCGGAAGTCATCGACGGAGAACCGAACGCGGAAACCCGTATTGAACAGACAGAAACGTTCGACGCCGGAACTCACCAGCGCGCGTTGTACCGATTGGAACCGCACACCGGGAAAACGCACCAGCTGCGTGTGCACATGGCCTCGCTTGGGTTGGGAATCGTCAACGACGCCTTCTACCCGGACCTGCTGGACAAAGCCCCTGACGACTACTCGAAACCCCTTCAGTTGCTGGCCCGCGGCGTCACATTTGTGGACCCCATCAGCAAGCAACGTGTGGAATATCGCAGCCAGCTGGAGCTCAGCGAAGCCCTCAGCTAGGAGTCAACCCCCGGGGAGGAATCAAACACAGCCCGGAAAACCGCCGTCGTCTCCTCCGAAAACAGCACGAACTCCACCAGCTCAAGCGGGCTGTCCTCAGCGCCGGGGGCTGAAGACGACAACGAAAACGATCTCACGGCGTCGAACGCTACCTCCGCAACCTGGCCGGCGTCCCAGCCGTAGATTCCGGCGCTGATCGCAGGGAAAGCGATGGATCGGGCACCAAGCCCGGCCGCAACCTCCATGCTCTCGCGGAAGCACGACGCTAGCAGCGCCGGATCGGTTTGGCCCACGTGCCGGTTGGGTCCCACTGTATGGATCACCCACCGTGCGGGGAGCCGGAAGGCGGGCGTAGCAACGGCGGCACCCACCGGAAGTCCTTCCTGCAGTTGCGTCCGGCGCAGTTCGCGGCATGCCTCAAGAAGTTCCGTGCCCGCGGCCCTATGGATGGCGCCGTCCACTCCCCCTCCACCCAGCAGTGACGAATTGGCGGCGTTGACGATCGCGTCAACGCCGCGGGTGGTGATGTCACCGCGCTGGATCTCGATTCGCATGGCGACAGTCTCACCCCAGAGCGGGGGACGCGGCAAGTGCGGTACCTTTTGCCCATGGACATCATCGCTCCGGAGACTTGGGGATCCGCGATCTACCTGTGGATCATTCCCATTGTGTTGGGCGATGCCATCTTCCCACCCATCCCCTCCGAGATGGTGGTGATCACTGGCGGGGCACTGGCAGCCGACGGCCACGCAAACTTCTGGCTCATCCTGTTCCTGGCTGCATTCGCTTCCTGGTTGGGCGACATGGCCGTGTTTTTGCTGTTCAAACGGCGTATCAGCCACGTTCTGGACCGGTGGTCGTGGGGCCGCCGGGTCCACCGCGGAATCCACGAGGCCATCGCCAAAGCCGGCCGCTCGTCAACCTACGGCGCCATCATCGGCGCCCGGTTTATCCCCGGCGGCAGGCTCGCCACATCATCCGCGGCAGGCATCGCCAACGTTTCAGTCCGCGGGTTTAGTCTCTGCGCCGGCTTGGGGGCAGTGCTGTGGGCCGTGTGGCAGGTCGGTTTGGGATACTTCACGGGCTCCACCACCAAACTTCCCTTTTGGGCCAGCTCACTCATTGGGGTGGGACTGGGATTGGTCATCGGAGTGGTGGTCGGTTTGATCGTCACCCGGCGCCGCGGCAGCCGATCCCCGGTAGACGAACCGTTCGACGCCGACAAGCCCGGCGACGTGCCGCAACCCGAGTAGGGCTGGCTAACTGTTCCAAACCGGTCTAAACCGGCGACCAGCGGCCGCGACTGCGGCGCAACACGTAAAGGCTTCCGGTGACCGCTACACGTTCGACGGCGTCACGCATCATGGCTGCCGACGTCCGGGCTTCGTCGTTCTCGCCGGAGTAATCCCGATCGCCCACTGTGAAGCGCAAACTGATCTGGGGTACACCTCCCACGATGTCGAGCTGGTTCGATTCGACATGGTGGCGGGTTTCCAACGCTTCCACCGCTGCGGCCATCACCGATTCGGGTGCGTTGCCCGGCTTAAGGCCAGTGATCTTCAACTTGGTCTGGAACGACGGCATCCCACTACCCTAACGCTCTCGCACATCCCACGCCCTTGGACGGATGCCTCTCTCACGTGATGAGAGAGGCATCCGGAGAATCCCGAGGGATGTGAGAGAAGGTTTGCTAGCCGGTGTTGCGCAGGCCTGCAGCTACACCGTTGACGGTGATAAGCATGGCCCTCTGGAGCCGCTCGTCGATCTCGCCTCCCGAAAGCTGCTCCTCACGCACGCGGCGGAGCAGTTCCACTTGCAGGTAGCTGATCGGATCCAGGTACTGATCGCGGATTTCGAGTGAACGCTTCAGTGTCGGCTGGGCATCGAGGAGTTCGATCTCGCCGGTAAGCCGTTCGATTTCGGCCACAGTGAGCTCGTACTCGTCGCGGATCATGTGGAACAGCCGGTGCAGTTCCTCCGGGACCAGCGACGAAACGTAGTGACCCGCAATTTCCATGTCCGTCTTGGCCAAGGTCATCTCCACGTTGGAGATCACAGAGCGGAAGAAGTGCCAGCGGTCCATCATTTCCAGCAGCTGATCGGTGTCTCCCGCCTGGCGGGCGGCTTTCAAACCGGAACCCACGCCGAACCATCCCGGAACGATCTGGCGCGACTGCGTCCAACCAAAAACCCAAGGAATTGCCCGCAGGCCACCGAGACCGGCACCTGAATCCGGACGTTTGGAGGGGCGCGAGCCGATGTTCAATGAACCCAGCTGTTCCACCGGCGTAGACGCGAGGAAATAGGCCGGAAGCTGGGGATCGTCAATCAATGTGCGGTAGCGGGCGAAAGCTGCATCCGAAATGGTTTCCATGACGTTGGCGTACCGCTCACGCTCGTCATCCGAGGTGCGCGGAGTACGGTGGAGGGCCGAACCCTGCATCACCGCAGCCAGGGACAGTTCAAGGTTTTCGCGGGCGAGTTCGGGCAGGGAGTACTTATCCGAGATGACCTCACCCTGCTCGGTGAACTTGATCTCGCCTTCAAGCACGCCGTTCGGCTGGGCCATGATGGCGTCATAAGTGGGTCCGCCACCGCGTCCAACAGATCCTCCGCGGCCATGGAAGAGGCGAACGCGGACGCCATGCTTGGCAGCTACGTCACGCAGCTTGCGCTGGGTTTTGTGGATCTCCCACTGGCTGGTCATGACGCCGGATTCCTTATTGGAATCGGAGTAACCCAGCATGACCTCCTGGATGTCGCCCCGGAGACGGACAAGTTCCCGATAAGACGGATCGGAGAGCAACTGGTCCACGATCTCCGCCGAAGCCCGGAGTTCCTCCACCGTTTCCAGGAGTGGAGCGAATCCGATCTTGGCGTGGGGCTTGCCGCTGAAGAGATCGATCAGGCCAGCTTCCCGGGCAAGCACCGCTGCAGCCAGGACGTCATCAGCACCACGGGTCATGGAGATGATATAGGTCTCCACGACGTCCGGGCCGTAGGTATGCAGGGCCTGGCGGATGCTCCGGAAGACGTCGTACGTGCCGTCCGCAGTGCCGTCAAGCTTGATCGGGTGTCCGGACAACGGGCGGCGGGAAGCCAACTCGGCCCCAAGGAACATGAAGCGTTCCTCACGCGTCAGTTCACCATAGGGCTTTTCAGTGCCGAGCCGGTCAACCAGCTGCCCCACAGCATCGTGGTGGTAATCTGCGTGTTCGCGGATGTCCAGTGTTGCCAGGTGCAAGCCGAAGGCAGCGATTGCCCTGCGGACGCGGGCCAGGGCGCCGTCTGCCACCAAGGCGGCCGAGTGGTTCCGCAGCGAGGCCTCAAGCAGCCCAAACTCCGCAAGCAACTCAGGAGTGGTGGCGTAGTCACGGCCCGGCTCGTGATATGTGGAAGCGGAGATACGGCGTCCCGTGTTGATGAGCTTGGCCTTGATGCAGGTCAGCTTGAGCCTGTAAGGCTCCTGCGCGTTCAGTTCAAGGATGCGCTTGTCCAGTCCGGGGAGGTTCTTGAGGTCCCTGGCGATCGAATCCAGCAACTCCTGGTCGGCCCCAAAAAGGGCCGTTGAATTGGAGAGCACCGAGATGAGTTCGTCGATGAGGGCGATGCTGATGCGGACAGCATTCTGGTTCTGCAACTGCAGGATTTCCCGGGTGACAGCAGCAGTAACGTTCGGGTTGCCGTCACGGTCTCCACCGATCCAAGAACCAAACTTCAGGGGTGCGGCGGCCGCCGGGAGCGTTACGCCATGCTCGGCCAGGAGTTCTGAAAGGTCGGTCAGCATTTCCGGCATGGCGTCTGTGAGGATGCTGTTCAGGTAGTAGATGGCGTTGCGAGCCTCATCCACAGGAGTGGGGCGGACCTGGCGGAGCTCGTCGGTTTGCCACATCTGGTCGATGATCTCAGCGAGTTGTCGGTCCTGTCGGCGCCGCGCGGAAGTCCCCTCCGCAGTGGGCTCAGCAAGGACGTCCGATAGTTTGCGGACCTTATCCAACACCGAGCGACGTGAAGCTTCTGTGGGGTGCGCCGTGAAAATAGGGCGGACGTCGAGTTCGTTGATCACATCCTGCAGGACCTGTGGGCCCGCTTGGCCGGCTATCTCTGAGACCGCTTTTGCCAGCCAGCCGTCTTTTTCCTGCCGGGTACGCAGTCCACGAACGCGGTGTACCTGCTCGGCCGCATTGCTGAGGTGGAAGTAGAACGCAAAGGCGCGGACCAAATCGGTAGCCTGGTCCAGCGGCAGGGAGGCGAGCAACTCGCGGACCTGGGCAACGACGTCGTGCGCGCTCCAAGGGCCGGTGGCATCCGCGCCGCCCCGCGCGGCTTCCTTGGACTCCTTGGTCAGCAAACGAACCTGCTCCACGAGTTGGAGCAGTTCCGGACCGTGTTGTCGTACCAGGGACTCGCCGAGAAGTGTTGATACGCGACGCACGTCCGCACGCAGTTCTGCTGCGAGATCGGTGTCTTGATGGGCAGTGTGAACCATTGATACTTACCTTCGTCATCTGGTTTGGCCCGTACACTGCGCTGGATACTGTGAGCCGGATTACTAATGTTTCCTACGGGATCTTACCCGCACGGAACTCAACAAAAGAATGTGTCTCAGATTTTGGCGACGCCTTCCGCAGTCGGAGTCCCATGTCAGTAGGTGTAGGAGAACTGGTTAGAAGCCAACCCCGGGCCGCTCAAGGTGTAGCTCAGATCGCGGTTTTTCTTCTTGCCCTTGGAGTCGGTGACTACACGGAATTGAAGATCGTTCCGCTGCACAGAGCTGCTGGTACAAACAGCAACGCGCCGGCCCTCCAAGGCGCAGGTCCATCCATCCGGAGCTTGAAGGGAACCTTCCACTATCCATGCATCCGCAGCAACCGAAAATACCGCTTTACCGCTACCCAGGGGGCTTGCACCTGAGACGTGGAAGTTGATTTCCATGGTGATGTTCGCTGCGTCCCGCCCTGAGTTTTGCCGCACAGAGCCCTGAACATCCGCCGGAACGGTGATGTTCGGGCCGGCAGAGAGTGCGGGGGCTGGTGGCGCGCCCGGCGATGGGGTTGCTGAAGACGCAGCGGGCTTATCCTGCGCATGCTTATCCTGTGCGGGGTTATCCTGTGCAGGCAGCTGCGGTGCCTGAACGGCTGAAGGTGACTCCACCGGAGTTGGGGCCAATTCCTCCAAGGCTGAAGGCGATTCTTCCGAGGCTGCGGGCACCCCTGCCGGAGAGGAAGATGCAGGGAGTGGTGTGCTGCTTGGCTTGGATGTAGCGGTGGGCATCACCGGATCACTTTCCCAGGGTGGACTGCCAGTCTGCAGAGCGCGCTGCTGCGAATAGGTCTCCGAAGTCAGGTGATCAACGATTCCTATGGACCCCAACACAAGACCCACCCCGGCCGCCGCGACTACGGCCAGGACTACTGGTTGAGCGAGCGCTGGTGCGATCAATGCAGCTTTAGCGGGAAAAACCGCGCCCAGAACGCCCAGTCCCGCGCCTTTTCCCGCCCAGATCGTAATGGGAACACCTGTGACCAACGGCAGGAGCACGGCACGCATGCTCCCTTGAACGTCCTTCAGCTCCGAGAGGGCAGCCGTACATGTAGAGCAGCCGTTCAGGTGGTCCCTAACCTTGCGCTCGGTAGCTGCTGAAAGTCCGCCGCGGATGAAGTTGCCGAGTTTTGAAGCAAACTCGGAACACCTGCCATCGGGCTGCTCTGCGATATGGCATTGGAGGTATTGCCTCCTGAGGCCTTCGCGCGCACGGAGGGCAAGCGCTGAAACAGCGTTGGGAGAAAGCCCAAGAATGGGCGCAACGGCTGCAGGCTTCATGCGTTCCACGTCCAAGTACCACAGCACCGCCTGCCACCGTTCCGGCAGGGTGCGAAAGGCTTTGGCCACGGTGCGGGACTCGAAGGCATTGATGGCGGCATCTGAATCCGCCAAGGCGTGATCAAGAACAGAATCATCACCGCTGGGCAGGACCTTGCCGGCTTTTCGGTTCCGCTGATGGGACAACCTGGTAACTGTTGATAATAGGTAGGCGCGAAAGAATGTATCGGGCCCCCTCCCAGCCACGAGGCCTTGCAGCACAGCTTGAAAAGCCTCTGCCACTACATCCTCGGCGTCGCTTGGATTGTCCACGTTGCGTCGGGCAACGGTGGATGCAATGGACAGGTGTCGCTCATAAAGACCATCGAACGCGGACATGTCTCCGCCGCGGACCAACTCAATAAGACGCCCATCGTCGTCGATTTTTGATTTGCTGCCTACATGTGAACTCTGTGCCATCTATGGCATCCCCAAACCGTCAAGAACCCTGCCCATATATATGGAGTGGGGGTTAGGGGCAGGTCGTGACGCGTTTTCCTACAGAGTCTTTATCAAATCTTGAAGTAAGCACTTCGTCACGAACCGACTGCTCAGCGCACTATTCGGATATGACCTTGTTTCGGACCAAATCATTCGCAGAATGTACGTTTTCACGGTATCTACTGCAGCGAAGATGGCAAACTGCCAGCTGCAAGATGGGGTGGCGATTCCGTGCGGACTGGTTTGTGCCTGAAGTCCGGACAATCGTAAGGTCGCTCGCCACTGGCACAGCGATTCCGGTCTGCAGGGCAAAATCACTCGGAGCGGCCCGCGCCACGAATGGCGTGAGCATCAATGAAACCATGAATGACTTCCGCGCGTTGTTTGTGGCTGCGGAGCAGCCCGTCGACATCGACGCTCTTCAATCACTGGCGGAAGGTTGGGCGGAGGTCGCCGAAACAGCAGCGCCACTCTCATGCACCGATGTCTACACAGGTTTGGTCACCCGCGCGCATTTTCAGCGACGGATGCACGAGGTATCCACGTTAGGGCCGGAGTCCCCGGGATCGCATGCCTTGGCGGTCATCCGGCTGCCCGGGCCCCGCCATAACCGCGGACACTGCTGGACGCTCCTTGCGCGGCTCGGGGAAGCGGTCAAAGACCAGTTGCACGGAACCGGATCCACGGCCATGTACCAAAATTCTGCTGTCCATATCCTCTTCCCTCTTGGAGAACGCAGCTTGTCCCGGCTACTGGGATGTAAGGCGGTGCTGGAGGCTCTGTGGGAAGGGACGCTGAACCCTGCGCGCATGGTGTTCTACCCGCTTTCTGAAGCGGGAACGCCTACGTCAACAACAACCATTGCCGCGGAACGGTACCCCCGCTGAACTTATCGTGTCCGGAATCCGTGCTGCAACGTCACGAACCTTCCGCTGCCAACACTGACTCTTTGACGGAACACAACACCCAAGGATTCGAAGGACCATCCAGAAAATGAACAATCAGATCCATCTAAAAACTGTGTCGCTGGTGACTGCGCTGCTGGCCGTAGTCACGGCTGTCTTGGGCTTGGGGCTGACCGCTCTTCCGGCCACTGCGGCAAATATTCCGGACGCGGAGATCACCATCAGCACGGAATCAGTAGTTACCAAGCAATGGGACCAAGTGGATGTGAAATGTAATTGGTCTGTCCCCGACAAATCGCAGCCCGGGGACACCTTCAGTCTTCGACTCCCCGCTGAGCTGCGCTGGTTTGGCGACACTGCCTTTGACCTGAAAAACCCGGATGGCCGTACAGTCGCCATCGCAGCCGCGAATGACGCCGGCCTGGTGGTCTTTACCCTTACCGAATTCGTGGCATCGCATCCCTTGAATGTCGGCGGAAAGTGTTCCTTCACCACCCAGTACTCGCGTGAGCTCACCAACGGAGGAACGGAGGAGCTGAACTTCGTTGTTGGTGACAGAGTGGTTCGCGTTCCCGTGACCACTGAACCCTGCACAGAAGATTGTGATCCTGGTGTGCCAACTTCCGTCGGAAAGTCCATGTGGTGGGCAGACCCCGCCCAGACGAAACTGGAGTCGGTCTTCTACATGCCGCCCATGACCTTTGAAACCAACGATGTTGTGGTGACGGACTTCCCCGCCGCCGGTATGGAAATCGATTGCAGCCAAGTTACACCCCGCGTTGGCAAGGTCGTAAGCGCCGCCGGCAACATTGTTGAACCCTACGATAATGACCAATATCCGGCAAGCATCCAGTGCACCCCGCAGTCGCTGACAGTAAGTTGGCAGGGGCTTCCGGAAGGCGAGCATGTGGAGCTCTTCGTGGTCACAACAGTGACCGACTCTTCCCTGGATATCTACGAGAACAACGGAACAGTCAACATCTCGGGCGAACAGCACTCTGTTGGTGCCGAGACGCGCCGCAGCATCGCCAGCGGAACGGGCGACGGAACAGTCGATACGACCCCAACACCGAGCCCGAGCACCACACCTTCGGCAACACCGAGCCCAAGCCCGAGCACAACCACACCCCCGGCAACACCGAGCCCAAGCATCACACCTTCGGCTACTCCGACTCCGAGCCCAAGCCCCAGCACAACCACACCCCCGGCAACACCAGAACCAAGCCCCAGCACCAGCAGTACCTCGGCTCCGGTACCGAGTCCGAGCATCAGCCATCCCATTGTTGTGGTGATTCCAGAGGAACCGGCAGAATCCACCGACGAGGACAATTCTGAGCAACTGGCCAACACCGGCGCCCAAGGACAGGCGTTCATCTTCATTGCTGCGGCCCTTCTTGCCGTAGGATCCCTGCTCGCCTTCGCAGGTGCCCGTAAGTACGGGCAGCGGTCGCACTAAGGGTCCGACCGGACAGCGATCTTCCGGGCAAGACGACAACGATGGGTTGGGCATTTGGTGCGCGGCCCATCGTTTCCGTCCATCAATCCCGGCTCGCGCTGGCATGAGTCAGGGCCAGCGCGAGCCGATCCAAGATAAAGTCCGGTTCAGGGCGTGTGAATTCCGGGAATGCCAAGGCCCGGCGCATAGTTGAGGCAAGTGCAACCGCCACGAACTGACGCGACCCGCCGAGGAGAACCATGAGCTCGCCCACCACCGCAACCGACGCCCAACTCGCCCGTTGGGAGCGGTTCCGTGCAGGTCGAAATGCAGCTCTTGCCATCGAACACGGCTGGCTGACGCTCACATCTTTCCAATGGCTTGAGGCCGAACCTTCCGAGGTCGAACTCGTCCCTGGCCTCTGGTCCACCGACGGCACAACCGCTTTCCTGACAGCGGGCGCTGCAGATGGGCTCACGCTCGTTGAGACGGGACAGAGCGTCGATGGGACCATCCCGGCCACACTGCAGGACGAAGAATCGCTCATGTGGGTACAGTTTGGAGGCGAGGACGGCAAGCAAGTTGTGGTGGAGCTCGCCATGCGCGCAGACAAATACGCCGTTCGCACACGCGATAACAGCTCCCCGGTATTGACTGGTTTCAAAGGTGTCCCCACGTACGAATACAACCCCGGCTGGGTTATCGAGGGCCGGTTTGAAGCCTACGATGAGCCCAAGGACGTTCCCATCGGCACGGCGAACCCCTTGGTGGACGGTGTCCACAGGTCAGTGGGCGAAGTGGCGTTCCGGGTACCGGGTATTCCCCACGAAATCCGGCTGCACGCCGAGGAAGAGAAGCTGGGCGCGCTCAACGTAACCTTCCACGATGAAACCAACGGAGAGACCACGGACGAATGGCGCAAGGTGTTCATCCCGCGGCCTCGGCCCGACGGGACCGTGGTGATCGATTTCAACCGCGCCATCAACTACCCGAGTGCATTTACCCCTTACGGCACCTGCCCTATGCCCGTCCGGGGCAATTCAATCGATGTTCGGGTAGAAGCCGGAGAGAAGCTTCCGCAAGACTAGCGCCCGGACAGCCACGGCGGTCCGAGCCACGCAGGTCTAAGCGATTGCGGAAACCCCTGTCACAGCACGGCCAACGATCAGCGAGTTGATTTCGTAGGAGCCTTCGTACGTGTAGATGGCTTCGGCGTCGGCGAAGATCTTCGCGATGCGGTAATCGGTAACGATTCCGTTCCCGCCCAGGATTGACCTGCCCAACGCCACGGTTTCCCGCATCCTGGCGCTGCAGTAGGCCTTGGCGAGCGCCACCTGCGCCATCCCTGCGCCTCCATGCCGCACTCCTTGCGCATCTGTGAAGATGTCCTCCTGCAGTTGCGCTATTCGGACCATCATCCCCATACTGGCCACCGCGTTTCCCAGCATGTCCACCAGGTGTTGCTGAATGAGCTGGAATTTGGCCAGCGGCTTACCGAACTGCAGGCGTTCGACGGCGTACTGCCGGGCGACGTCGAAGGCTGCCAGTTGTTGGCCAACGGCCTGCCAGGCCACCATGATGCGGGAGCCACGGAGCAGGTGGTTGGTGTCCACGAAGCTGCTGATGCCGGCGAAGCGATCTGCCTCAGCTACCTCCACGTCCACAAACACGATGTCGGCGTTCTGCACGGTCCGCAGGGCAATCTTGTTCTCGATGCGGCTCCGCGTGATGCCCGGCAAGGATGCGTCAACGATGAAGGCACGCACGGCGCCGTCTGTTTCGTCCTTGGCCCACACCAACATGTAGTCGCAGAACGTCCCGTTCCCAATCCAGCGTTTGGCGCCGTTAATCACCCAGTAATCGCCGCCGTCGGAATCTGCCCGCTCAACACGGCGGGCAGTGGTCTCCATGCCGCCGGCGACGTCGGAGCCGTGATCCGGTTCCGTAAGCGCGAAGGCGCCGGTAGTGCGGAGGTTGGAGGCGTCGTCGAGGTAGCGGTCCTGCTGGGCGTCGCTGCCAAAGTTGTACAGCGACTCCACGAAGAGGTCGTGGTGAACCATGAAGAACGTGGCGATCGAGGTGTCGACGCGTGTCATCTCGGCTATGACCAGGCCGGCGAAAAGGTGGGTATATCCGCGCTGGGCGGGCGCGCTGAGCCGGAGGGCCGCGAGCTTAGGGAGGATGTGTTCGGGAAACTCTGCTTTCTCCCACCACTGCCCGGCGTACGGGGCGATCTCGGAAGCAAGGAAAGCCCGGAGTTCGTTGAGCTTCCGTTGTTCCTGGACGCTAAGCAGCGATTCGAAGTCGAAGAAGTCAGCCGTGGGGAGGTCGGCTACCGACGACGGGCCCGGCCCGCCCGAACCGGAATTACCGGGCACAACCGTTCCAGGCAATGACCCTGGAGAGCCGCTGTAATCGCCCATCATTTGAGTCCCATACGGATGGCGCCATCGAGTCGGATGGTCTCCCCGTTGAGCATGGCGTTTTCCACGATGTGGGCCGCCAGGTTTGCGTACTCCGCAGCACGGCCCAGGCGTGCGGGATGCGGGACCTGCTGCCCCAACGAGTCCTGGGCCGCTTGGGGAAGCCCGGCCATCATGGGCGTTTCAAAGATGCCGGGGGCGATGGTGGCTACGCGAATCAGTGAACGGGCAAACTCCCTTGCCAAGGGGAGCGTCATGGCTGCTACAGCACCTTTTGATGCGGCATAGGCTGGCTGGCCGATCTGGCCTTCAAAGGCGGCCACGGAGGCGGTGTTGATGATGACGCCGCGTTCAGGCCCGCCCAGTTCCGTAGAGACGGGCTCGGTTTCCACCATGGCAGCAGCGGCCAAGCGGATCACGTTGAAGGTGCCCACAAGGTTGATCTGGATGACCTTGTTGAAGTTATCCAGCGGCAGCACGCCGTCGCGGCCAAGAACTTTCCCTGGTGTTGCGATACCTGCGCAATTGACCACGATCCGGAGTGGTCCCATGGACATGGCGGCGTGAACGGCGGCCTGGACTTGAGATTCGTTGGTGACGTCGGCCGGAGCAAAGACAGCGCGTGGGCCCGACTCCCCCACCTCCGAACGTGCCGAGTTCAGCTCGGCCGCATATTCATCACCAGCCGATTGCTGCAAATCCACCAGCACCACAGAAGCTCCAGCGTCGAACAAGCGCTTCGCTGTAGCGGCCCCTAGCCCTGATGCCCCGCCTGTTACCAGCGCGACCGTGCCCTTGATGTCCATTCATCCTCCTTGATGCAGACCCAAATCCGTTAATGCATGTTAACTGGAATTGTGGGCAAGCGCACACTTCCCGCCCCGCTAGGCTAATTCCATGACCAGCCAGATCGAACCACACGGGACGCCTGCCCCCTCCACGAACGCCACCGAATGGGCAGCCCGGGCCAACCAAGCGGCCCGATCAGTGTCCCGAAGCTTCGGCAGGCGGCTGCTGTTCCTGCCAGGTACGCATATCGGTGCAGTGAGCCTTCCCAGCAACACCGTCAAAAGCGTCTCAGGCCCTTGGCACTACTGGTGGCAAGCGCACTACGTCGATTGCCTGGTGGATGCGGGCCGGCGCGAACTCGCAAGTAAAACAAAGTTCGACGGCGACTCCCGCCCGAGCGCGGGCCGGCTCGCTTCCCGGCTGGTCACCACAATCCGGTTGCGGAACCTGCTGCGATTCGTCAACGACTACTACGACGACATGGCGTGGCTGGCACTCGCCACGCTTCGCTTGGAGAAGCTGGCGGAGGAAACCAAGAAACCTGGCAGGCGGCGCAACGCGTATGTGCGGAAGAGCCTGACCTTGCAGTTCGATTCAGCTTCTACGGACGACCTTGGCGGCGGCACTTACTGGAGCACCAAAAGGGACTTCAAGAACACCCCTGCCACGGCCCCCGTGGCACTTTATTATGCTCGGACCGACCACGCAGAGCGCGCACAAAAGTTGGTGGACTGGCTCAACAGCAAGCTCCTCCACCCGGAACGTGGCGTGTACCGGGACGGGCTTCGGATCAGCCTGGGCAACGTGGTGGTGGATGAGGCCATTTACACCTACAACCAAGGCCCGGTCCTGGGTGCGTTGCTGGAACTGGGCGGTGACGACAACCTGCGCAGGGCTGCCCTCCTTGTGGACGCCGTGAAACGCGAGCTGACGCTTCCCGGCACGCAGGTCATCCGCGGTGATGGCACGGGCGATGGTGGTCTTTTCACCGGTATCCTGCTCCGCTATCTCGCTTTGGCAGCCCGGGACAACAGGCTCACGGCCACAACCAGGGAAACGGCCAGGTCCTTGGTTCGCAGCACAGCCGAAGCGTTCTGGGCCGGGCGCCGCGAGAACCCGGACCAGGCCAAGGGTCGTAGGGGAACTCCAGCCATTGTGTTCTCTTTCGACCCCCAGCGACCGGCGAGCGAAACATATCCGGTGGGGGCCGCCGTCGAGCTTTCCACGCAGCTTCAAGCATGGATGGCGCTGGAAGCTGCCGCCACGCTCTAGCTGTCGTCGGAAACGGGACGCTTTCTTTGCGGGTACGGGGCCTCGTGGCGGGCAAGCATCTCGACGAAACCGGCGATCTTGCGTGCGCGGGTGTCTGCCCGCTTGACACCGTTGGTGCGGTGAATGAGGGCGAAGCGGTTCTGGGAGGTCAGGCAATCGAACATTGCCTGGGCCTCCGGGACTGCGGCGATGGCTGCCGCAAGGTCATCCGGAACCACGGAATCGGCTGGCCCGGCGTAGGCAGCTTCCCAGCGTCCATCGGCCTTTGCGGCTTCGACGGCCGCTCGTCCGGCATCGGTCATTCTGCCCTCGGATTCCAGTCTCGCAATGTGGCCCACATTCCGTGCTGACCAGATGCTCCTTCGGCCTCGAGGCGTCATTCGCTGAAAGTAGCTTTCGGCGTCGCGGCTCTTCGCTTGGCCATCGATCCAGCCAAAACACAGGGCCTCATCCAAAGCGGCGTCGTAGTCCAACTCAGTGACGTTGCCGCCCTTCTTGTGCAGGATCAACCACACGCCGGGACTCTCAGCGGCATGTTCCGAAAGCCAGGAGCGCCAAGCGGCTCCGTCGGAGACAAGGAGTTCCTCAAGTTCAATGGGCATGGGTTCATTCTCCTGTGAAACGCACCGTCCCCCGCAAGGCCACGCGGCATAGGCTGGGAGCGGACACCCGAACCGCGAGGACCCAGCCCAGGAGGACCAATGTTGCGAGCCCGCCCCATCCACTACACATCGCACTTTGAGCAGTGGGCCACGCTTCTGCAGGTGCTGGGTTTGGTGAAGACGGTGGACGACGGCGACTGGCAGGAGTTCGACGCCGGTTCGGGCCGCGTCGCGTTGGGCCGGCTGGAGCACGGCCACCCACTGGATGGTTACACGATTTTCAGTGTCGAGGTAGGGAATCTGGAGGAGTTCGCCCGCCGCACCGAGGAAGACGGTACCCAAGCGGAGCTCCATGAAGCCTCCTACGGGCCAACGGTGCGTATCTCTGCCGATGACGGTTTCGAGTTCTTTGCTTTCCCCGCGCAGCGGGCAGCAGATGGCAGCTGGGCCACATCAAGTCATGCCGACCCAGCACTCACGGTGGTAGCAACGTGGGTCAGCCCCTTGGTGGCGTTCTCCGCAAATGTTCTCCGCAACGTCGGCGCCCGGCAGCGCACAGAAGACGACGAATCGGCCACGTTCACCACCAAGAACGGCGGAATCCTCCAGATTATTCACGGCGCGGACGCCACCAACGGGGACCTCGCGTTTGAGTACGACGGCGATTTGGAACCACTGCATGAGCGCCTCAAGGCTGCGGACATCGAGGCCAGGATCATCGAAGACGTCCTGTACGTCGCCAACCCGGATGCTGTGGGCGGCGCGGCGCCAGCGTCGATTGTGGTGAGGAAGTCACCAGTCACGGCCGTGTAATACAGCCGAGAGCGTAACGCCGCAGCCACGGCGCCGCTGCCAAGGAAGTTCGGCTGGGGATGCGGTAGAACTTAACCATGAGCGTACGTACACCCGACCCGTATCCAGGCTGGCTTTCAGATGAAGACCTCTTCGAAGCCCGCGGCCGCCTCCCCATGGTCTACGTGGAGGCCGTTCCGGTCAGGTTGGATCCGCTCGGTTATGTGAACGAGGTGGGCACCCTCCTTCAGGGCGACGCCGACGGGAACATGGTCCGCTACCTCGTTTCCGGCCGTGTTCTCTACCGCGAAACCATCCGTGCAGCGCTCCTGCGACACATGGAAAAGGACCTCGGCCCCCTGGCTTTCCCGCAGTTGCCCATCAGCCCTGTTCCCTTCACGGTGGCCGAATATTTCCCGGCTCCGTCGCAGACAGGCTTCACGGATGACCGCCAGCACGCCGTTTCGCTGGCCTACATCATTCCTGTGACCGGCGAATGTGAACCCCGCCAGGACGCTTTGGAACTCACGTGGATGACGCCGCAAGAGGTGCTGAGCGAGAACGTCCAGCAGGAATTCGACGGAGGTCGCGGGAACCTCGTCCGGCAGGCCCTGGCTTTCTCGGGCATCGTTCTCTAGCGGGTCCCGGCCCCTTCCCCAGCTGGTCTTTGTAGACTGGACGGCGGACCCCACGAGAACCAAAGGACTTCCGATGACTCACAGCCCAGCCACACAGCAATACATGGAAAAGCAGGCTGGGGACCTGCGACCCGGGGATTTTGTGTTCCCACCCGGTGACGGGCCGGCCGAGGAAATTGCCTCCATTGAGGTGGAGAAAGACGATTACGGCGTGGCAGCGTTGCTGCTGGTGACGATGGCCGACGGCGGCACGTTACGGATCGCTGTAGGGTCCAGTGTTCCGGTGGGTGACGGAGTTCCGGTGGGTGACGGAGTTCCTGAGTCCAACGTTGCGGACGAAAGCACCGCTGACTCCAGCACCTCCACAGGGGGCGACGCCGATGCTCCCGCGGAGCCCGTCGTCGTCGTTCCTCCGCGCCCGGAAACGCCGCCTACGCACACCGGTCCCAGCGCCGAGGAGCTGGCCCTCATCCCTGAACCAGACGGCACACCCGAAGCCGTGGTCCGTGCGGCCGCCGCCAACCATAAGGGCAAGAACGGCGTGCAGGTCCTTGCGGATCGGCTCTCGAAGGGCATCAATACGAAGTCGGGGAGCTGCCTGCGGGACCTCAGCAATCTCGCCTTCGATCTCTGCATTGTTCTGCGCGATCCGGACCATGCTTTGGCTGTCGCCGACTTGCTGAATGTGTTGCCCTTTGACGGCAACCTGGACCGCTGGGCATCGATCGAACGTGCCCTGGCGCTATCCAGTTTCATTTGCCGCGAGGCCGGGCAAACCGAACGGGCTGCGGTTTATGAGAAACTGCTGCGCGCGCCGGAGTCCCAGGAAGAAGACCCCTTCAAGGCGCGCATCAATGCCCGGGTCAGGCAGCGTTCGCTGAACGAACCCAATCTGTACGACAAGGAAATCTTCCGGGCAATCGACAACGGAAACCACGAAGCCGAGCGCGAATGGCGGTTCCTCCGGCTCGAAGCGCTGATGTTCCTGCGCGCCCACGGTGGATCGAAGACCATCGACGAGGACGAGCTGGCCCGGCGGATCGGCAATGAACTTGAGTCGGTGCGCGCCTAGCTTTCCCTGTACCGCATATTCGGGAATATCAAGACCTGTTATGTGGGCGCCAACGGCGGTAGATTCGGGGCCATGACGAACAATCTGAGCGTTGTGATTAATGCCGACGCGCAGCAGGTTTGGACAATGCTGCGTGAACCGTCGTTGGTGGCTCAATGGCACGGCTGGGAAGCCGACGATCTCGCCGACGAAATAAAACAGATCTACTTCAACACCGATGTTGAGGAGGGGCCCGATCACACGAGCCTGACCGTCAACGGCGGCGACGTCTTTGAGCTCCACCCCGTCTCCGGTGGTACGGAAGTGCGGGTCACCAGGGCCGCCCTCGACCACAACTCGGAATGGGCCGAGTGGGATGAGGACATCACCCAGGGTTGGCTCACGTTCCTGCATCAGCTGCGGTTCGCGCTGGAACGGCACCCCCACGGGCTCCGGCGAACCCATTTCATTTCCCTGCCGGGTAAGGGTGGGCCAGCGATTGAGAAGCTGGGGCTCGGGGATTTGCCGCCGGTTGGGGAAGAGTACTCACTCACTCTTGCCACCGGTGAGAAGATCTCCGGCAAGGTCTGGTTCAAGAGCCGGCACCAGGTGGGCCTCACCGTGCACAGCTACGCCGAGCATGGGGACGGACTGCTGATCGTAGCGGAGCAACTGCCCATTCCGGAGAAAAGGCCCGACGGCGGCTCCATGGTGATTGCCTCCACCTACGATTTGGGTGCCCACACGTTGGCGGACATCCGGTCCTCGTGGGACAACTGGAAGGCTGAGAACTACCGTTCGTAGGAGTTTTTGGGCAGGTTACCCGCGGTAAAGCTGGCACACTTGGTAGCGTGCCAGCTTCCCTTCCTGCTTCTGCGTCATTGTCCGATCCCTCTGCTGTTCCAGCTTCCACCCCGCATGCGCTGCATGAGTTGCCCGGGCTGGCTGCCCGGCAATCCGAATTCTCGTTCTCGGTGGGCAAGCGCCTGACTGAAACGTGCTCGCCGTCGGACGCACAAGTAGAGGCTAACGGCGGCGCTTTCCTGGGTCGAACCGGAACCATCACCACACCGCACGGGACCATCCAGACGCCCGCGTTCATCGCCGTCGGGACCAAAGCAACCGTGAAGGCAGTGCTGCCGGAGTCAATCGCCGAGCTCGGCGCTCAGGCTGTACTTGCCAACGCCTACCACCTGTACCTGCAGCCGGGGCCGGAGATTCTCGACGCCGCTGGCGGGCTTGGCGCGTTCATGAACTGGTCGGGGCCCACCTTCACTGACTCGGGCGGATTCCAGGTGATGAGCCTTGGCTCCGGGTTCAAAAAAGTCATCGATATGAAGAACGTGGACAGCTCAGGGCCGGACGATGCAGTAGCGCCCGGCAAGGAGCGGCTGGCTCACATTGACGACGACGGGGTCTGGTTCAAATCGCACCTCAACGGGGATCGGCACCGCTTCTCCCCCGAAATTTCCATGCAGGTCCAGCACCAGATCGGTGCTGACATTATGTTCGCCTTTGATGAGCTCACCACGTTGCAGAACTCCCGGGCCTACCAAGAGGAGTCGTTGGAGCGAACGCGGCTGTGGGCCCTACGATGCCTGGAGGAACACGCTTCGTTGACCGCTTCCCGGGCGGGTAAGCCATACCAAGCGCTGTTTGGCGTCATTCAGGGGGCCCAGTATGAGGATCTGCGACGGAAGGCCTGCCAGGATCTGGGCGCCATGCCCTTTGACGGATACGGAATCGGCGGTGCTTTGGAGAAGGAAAACCTGGGCACGATTGTGCGCTGGTGCAACGAGGAACTGCCCGAGGACAAGCCGCGGCACCTGCTGGGCATCTCGGAACCGGACGACATCTTCACGGCCATCGAGAACGGCGCCGACACTTTCGACTGCGTCTCCCCTACCCGTGTTGCCCGTAACTCGGCGTTCTACACTCCGTTTGGCCGGTTCAACTTGTCCGGGGCCAAGTACAAGAAGGACTTCGGGCCACTACAGGACGGCTGCGATTGCTACACCTGCGTGAACTATTCACGGGCCTACATCCATCACCTGTTCAAGGCCAAGGAAATGCTCTCTGCAACCCTGATCTCCATCCATAACGAGCGCTTCGTGGTGAAGATGGTGGACGATGCGCGTCTTGCCATCGAATCCGGGGAATTCTTCGAGTTCAAGGCGGAGACCCTGGGCCGGTACTACTCGTAGCGCGCCGAGATCGCGGGAAGGAGGCTGTCAGATCGCATGGACAGTTCCGGCGACCTCGCAGCGTTCCCGCGATCTCAGGCTTCGCAGCTCCTAGGCCGCCGCCACTCCATAGCTGGGTTCGCGCTTCTTGATCCAGCCAACAACCAGCACGGTGACGGGGACGAACAGGAATTCCACGGCCGTCTTGTAGACGAAGCCAACCAGGACATAGTTCAAGAACGAGCCGAAGTCCGTGATGCCGATGACCGACGCCGCGATGGTGCAGAAGATCAGGGTGTCCACGAATTCGCCCACCACGGACGAGCCCATCAGGCGCGCCCACAGTGACTTCTCGCCCGTGCGCGCCTTCATCTTCACCAGGATCCAGGAGTTGATGGTCTGCCCGGCCAGGAAAGCGAGCAGCGAACCGAGGACGATCAGCGGAACCGGGCCCAGGGCACCTTCGATGGCTGCTTGCTTTGCGGTGCCGTACTCGTCGTTGAAGCCGGGAAGCACGATGATGATCCAGTAGCAGAGCGATGCAAACACCGAGAGCGCGAAGGAAGTAATGATGGCCTTGCGCGCCACTTTGAAGCCGTAGACCTCGCTCATCACGTCACCCAGGATGTAGGCGATCGGGAAGAGGAAGAACCCGCCGTCGGTGATGATCGGTCCAATCACCACGCCCTTGGAAGCGCCGATGTTGGACAAGATCAGCACCACGGCCATGATGGCCAGCATGATGCCGAAATACGGGGAGCCGATCGAAGCGAAGCGCGGAGCGGGCTTGCTCAGAGTACTGGAGCCTGAGGGCGAGGGCATGGGTCATCCATTTCGTAGTGGTTCGCGCAGGCTCCGTGGTGAGGGAACCCCGCTGTATTAGCACTGTGGTTGGTGGGGCATCCGGCCCGGCACCGGTTCCATTCTCCCACTCCGGGCCGGTAGTTGTATGTCCGTGCGATCCCCATCTTTTGAACATGTTCAGAAATCATGGCATACTCCTAGTTGAACACGTTCAAAAATCTCGTTTGAGGAGCGGAACCATGGCAGCAAAAAGCGAGCAGACCCGGCAACTGGTGGCGGACGTGGCGCTGAAGATGTTCCGCGAGGTCGGCTTTGAGAAGACCACCATGCGTGCCATTGCCCAGGAGGCGGGAGTCTCGGTTGGCAACGCCTACTACTACTTCGCTTCCAAGGACGAGCTCGTCCAGGAGCTCTACATCCAAGTGCAGGACGAACATGCCATGGTGGCGGCGCAGGCACTCGAAGGCGTCCAGGATCTCGCCGGGCGGCTCAAAGCCGTTCTGCACGCAGGAGTGGACGTCATGACTCCGTACCACCAGTTCGGTTCCGACTTCATCGCGACGGCGATCCGGCCGTCGTCGCCTGTTAACCCGTTCGGTGAGGCGTCCTCCGCAGCCCGCAACGCCTCCCTCGCGATCTTCCGTTCCGCCGTCGAGGGCTCCTCCCCCGCCGTCGCCAGGAAACTGCGTGCAGATCTGCCCGAACTGCTATGGCTGGCGTACATGGGCGTCGCGCTGTTCTGGGTTTACGACCGGTCTGAGGGCCAACGGCGCACGCGAAAATTGATCGACGGCGCAGCACCGCTGGTGGCGCGAGGCTTGTCGCTCGCGAAAATTCCCGGCGTCAGCAAGGTCTTCGACGACGTCTTGGGGCTCGTGCGAAGCGTCAAGGAAGACTCGTGATGCCAAGAACGGTGGCGATTGCCGGCGCTAGTGGCTTCATTGGAAGCTACTTCCGGCGGCGGTTTGATGCTGAAGGATGGGTGGTGCGAACGGTCGGGCGGGACGCTTCGGCTGACGCTCAATGGCACGACGGCGGTGCCATCACACGAGCGCTTGACGGTGCCGAACTGTTGGTGAACCTCGCCGGACGCTCCGTGAATTGCCGATACGACGAAAAGCATCGGCGCGAGGTTCTGGACTCCCGGGTGTTGACGACCCGGGCGTTGGGCCGTGCGGTTGCCGCTTGCGCCGAACCTCCACGGACCTGGATCAACTCGAGTACCGGCACCATCTACCGACACGCGGATGACGTTCCTCAGTCTGAGGCCTCTGGTGAGCTGGGCAGCGGATTCTCCGTGGACGTTGCCCGTGCGTGGGAAGACGAGTTGGCGGCAGCTTCCGTTCCGGACACACGGAAGGTGGCGCTTCGGATTGCGATCGTCCTGGGTGCCGGTGGCGTCATGAATCCCCTCCGGGCTCTTGCCCGGCTCGGATTGGGAGGACATATGGGCCCGGGAACGCAGAAGTTCAGCTGGATCCATGTGGAGGACCTGTTCCGTACAGTGCTGTTCGTGCACGAGCACACTGAGCTGACCGGACCGGTGAACGCGACGACTCCCTACCCCGTGGACAACCATGAGCTCATGTCACTGGTTCGGCAAAGCATGGGTGTCCCGTTCGGCATTCCGACACCGGCCTGGCTTCTTGAGGCCGGAGCCGTCCTGATCCGTACACAAACAGAGCTGGTGCTGAAGAGCCGATGGGTGGAGCCTGGGAAACTGCTCGACGCAGGGTTCGCGTTCAACCACCCAACCCTGGCGGGCGCCCTCAACAAGATCGCCGAGGGCAAAGCCGATCCCTCTCTCACATAATCGCCCCTTCAGCCGAACGCTCGCTCACATCATCACCCCTTCAGCCGAACGCTCGCTCACATCACTCGGAGGTAGTCATGAGTCAGGACCCGTGGTCAATCGATGAAGAGTATGCGCTGGCACCAAGGAGCCCATCCACTGGATGGCGCTACGGACCGAAGGATCGGGTGGTGCTGGGAGGCAAGGGACTGACTCTGGGCATCGCCGTGGCGCACTTGACGTTCTGCGTGATGCTGTCCAGCCAGGGTCCCGAGTGGGCCGTTGTCTTTTTCATTTACAGCCTGCTGCCAGTCTGGGCAGTTGGTGCCGCGGTAGGATCGTCGATTGCCGTCGCAGCGGGAGTTGGCCGCCTTGCGATCTGGAAACTGGTGCGCATCAACCGTGCCGGTGAACCGATATAGCGGGGAACATCCCGCTCATAGTCCGCGTAGGCCTCGCCAAATCGCTGTCGAAGCATGGATTCTTCCCACAACGCGCCCAGATGTTCCACCACCATTCCCAGCGGCAAAGTTGCGAGAGCCCAAGCAGAACCCCTGTTTACCGCCACTCCTGTGTGGATCAGCCACCACCCGAGATACATCGGATGGCGACTCACAGCATAAGGTCCGGTGGTCACCAGCCCCTCGGGATGGCCCAGTTGAAAGCTTCCCGCCGTTTCACGCCGGCGCTCCGAAACCGCCCACCCGGTGAGTCCTGCACCAGCCATAACCAAGGCCAAACCGGCAGCCCTGCGTCGGACCCTGTCCCCGGCAACGGGAACGGGATGGAGGCGATCGAGGACGACGTCCAGCACCAGACCGGCAACCTGACCCGGTGGGAGCGGAATATTTGCTGCCTCATGCTTCAAGACGCGGGCTACCCGTGGAACTGCACCCATGCCTTGAAGATAACTCCGGCTGTTCGGGAAAGCCACAGCGGAAGCTGCGGCCGAAAACCTTGGGTCGCGCCGCCGCCGTCGGGCGCTAAGGTGCGAGCCGCCGTCGGGCGCTAAGGCGAGTCCCCGCCGTCGGGCGCTAAGGTGCGAGCCGCCGTCGGGCGCTAAGGCGAGTCCCCGTCGTCGCACCTCAACCCGAGCCGGCGGAAACCTAAGGAAGTGTTAGGAAATCCGCTCCCACGTTGGCTGTGCCGTGCATCACCCATAGTTTGGAACATGTCCTCTTCACCTTGGAGGGCCTTTCTTAGTCGACGAAGAGCCATGCGCAAGGACGCCATGAGCACCAGCTTCATGGACAGAACGAACTCAGGCAAGACACGGCTGCCGTCCCAGGCGCCGTCCAGGAAGGTTCATTGATGAGCACCCAACAAGCTGCACCTCTGAGCGAAGCCGCCCAGACACGTAAAGCCGTGAGCAACATCCTCAAGGGCTCCGCGGGCAACCTCGTGGAGTGGTTCGACCTCTACGTCTATACGGTTTTCGCGGCGTATTTCCAGTCGCACTTCTTCAACTCCTCGGACGATCTTCAGGCGGGCCTTGAGGCGATGGCCGTCTTCTCGACGTCGTTCCTCATGCGCCCGATCGGCAGCTGGTTCTTCGGCCGGTATGCCGACCGTAAGGGCCGCAAAGCTGCGCTGACACTCAGCGTGACCATGATGTCCGCCGGTTCCTTCGCCATCGCCATCCTGCCGACGCAGGATGTCATCGGCCTGTGGGCCCTGATTCTGCTGGTGTTTATCCGCATGGTCCAGGGTTTCTCGGTGGGCGGCGAGTACGGTACCAGCGCCACCTACATGTCCGAGGCCGCTACGGCCAAGCGCCGCGGCTTCTTCTCCAGCTTCCAGTACGTCACGCTGATTGGTGGTCAGATGCTGGCCCTCCTGGTGCTGGTCATCCTGCAGAACACCATGAGCAAGGACGACCTGACCGAATGGGGCTGGAGGATTCCGTTTGCAATTGGTGGCGCCGCTGCACTGGTTGTTCTCTGGCTTCGCCGCTCGATGGAGGAAACCCTCTCTGCTGACCAGCTCCGCGCTGCGCACGTCAAGGTTGCTGGCGAAGCACAGCCCGGCACCATGAAGCTGCTGTTCACCAAGCACTGGAAGCCGCTGCTCATCTGCATCGGTATCACCCTGGGCGGCACCGTGGCGTTCTACACGTACACCAACTTCATCCTGAAGTTCATGAACGATACGTCCGGCATCGCCAAGACCGATACCTCCGTGATCAACTTCTGGGCGCTGTTCATCTTCATGTTGCTGCAGCCCTTGTACGGCATGCTTTCCGACAAGATTGGCCGGAAGCCGTTGCTGATCTGGTTCGGCGTGACGGGTGTGCTGTTCACTTGGCCGCTGCTCTCCACGCTGGCCGGAACCAAGGATCCGTTCGTGGCCTTCCTCCTGATGTTCGGCGGCCTCCTGATGGTGGGTGGCTACACCTCCATCAACGCGTTGGTGAAGGCTGAACTGTTCCCGGCATCCATCCGCGCGCTCGGCGTCGGACTCGGTTACGCGATTGCCAACTCGCTGTTCGGCGGGACTGTACCGCTGATCGGTGCGGCCCTGCAGAAATCGGGCCAGGTGGACATGTTCTTCACCTACGTCACTGCCGCAATCTTCATCTCGCTGCTTGTGTACATCTTCGCGCTAAAGAACAAGAAGCCGACGCACTTGGACGCGGAACAGGGCAACGCCTTCGTCGCGAAGGGCGTCGCGAAGGGCACCGCGAAGGACGACGACGACAAGAAGGACCTGGTCAACGCCTGACCTGGCTGCCTTGTGAGGCCCGCTTTGCGCCCTTTGGACACTCCGAAGAGCGCAGAGCGGGCCTCACAACGTTAAGCTCTAGTAGCGGACCAGCCCAGCGAACCAGACCACAGCAAGCCAAAGGAACCAGACAGTGCACGTGCTCATCGTCGAGGATGACGACGCCATGGCGTCGGCCTTGAGCGCAGCCGTCGCCTCCGCCGGCCACAAGCGCACCCGGGTATCCCGCGGCGAGGACGCACTCCTGGCCCACCGCCAACACGAAGTGATCCTGCTCGACCTCGGCCTCCCGGATCTGGATGGCCTGGACGTCCTGCGGAAACTCCGCCAGGTCACGCAGATTCCTATCCTGATCCTGACCGCACGCGACGACGAACGCAGCGTGGTGCTGGGCCTCCGATCCGGCGCCGACGACTACCTGGTCAAGCCCGTGAAGCTCGTGGAATTGCTCGCCAGAATCGAGGCAGTCACCAGGCGCACCAACCGTTCCGGCCAGGATGCTCCGCACACAGTCGTCCTCGGAGAGTTGGAAGTGGACCTCGACCGCCGGGTGGCCTCGGTGGGCACACGACAACTCGCCCTCACGGCAACCGAATTCGACCTCCTCAGCCTGCTGGTCAGGAATGCAGGCTCAGTGGTGACCAGGGAGCAGATCCTGGACGCACTTTGGGGCGATGCATTCCTGGCACATTCCCGGTCCTTGGATGTGCACCTGACAGGCCTCAGGTCCAAGCTCCAACTTCCCGGGTTCATCATCAACGTCCGAGGCGTGGGCTACCGCGTAGAGCAACCGTGAAAGTCCGCGTCCTGGGCATCCTCAGCCTGCTGGTGGTGGTCATTGTGGTGACGGTTTCCAGTGTGATCCTGACATCGGCCGGCAGGGAACTCACCCAGGAACTGCAGACAAACCGCGTCGCTGCCCTTAACCGCTTCGCGCAACTGGCCAGCGACGCCGTGGAGGACACCAACACAACCCAACTGCAGCGCGAGATGGACCGCTATTCCGAGCTTTATGGTGAAGGAATCCTTATCCGGCTCCAACAGAAAACCGTTCGCTCCGGGGGCCTCAGCGACGACCAACCAGAGGTCAGCGACGCACTGAACCGGGCGAGCCTTAATCTCAGCGACACTACGCTGAACCCCATCCGGGCATTCGGCACAGGCAATGACTTCATCTCCAGGTCCTTCGGCACGGCCAGCCAGGTACTCGGCGAAGTGGTTGTTGAAGTCAACCTCGACGCAGCACGGCAGAAGCTACGGGAGCGGTGGCTCGTCGTCGGGCTTGCCGCGGTGGCGCTGGGGATGCTGCTTCTCGTGGCCGCGTCGCGGATCACGGCTTGGGTTCTGCGCCCGGTCCACCGTCTCAGCAAGGCAGTCCACGAGCTCGAAGCCACGGGCAAAACCAGCCAGCTTCCCGAAGCCGGTCCGCCTGAGCTGCGGGCACTGAGCCGCTCCTTCACGGCCATGGCCGACACCGTGACCCGGAGCATGGAGTCGCAGCGCCGGCTCATCGCCGATACTTCACATCAACTCCGGAACCCTGTCGGGGCGCTGCGGCTGCGGATCGATCTTCTGCAGCTCGCCTTACGTTCGGAGCCTGAGAAAGAAGCGGCAGCCGGCGTAGTGGCCGAACTTGAGCGGGTGGAAGAAATGCTCGACGGCGTGCTGAAGCTGGCAACCGCCGAACACCGCGCCTCTGAAGGGTCTACCCGGGTGGAACAGGCATCCGAGCACAAGCGCCTGGCCGTCATCGATCCCTTCCCGGTCCTCCAGGGCGAAGTGGAGAGGGCGACGCCGGCCGCTCGCCTTGCCGCGTCGAATCTGACGTTGGAGGGCCCAGCGTCCGAAAACCAGATCGTTTGTGATCCGGATGAACTCGCGCACATGGTGGGTGAACTCCTCGCCAATGCCATCAAGTACGCCCCTGGGGCCCGCATCACCGTGGCGAGCCGGCAGACGCAAGGAGGGACCGCCGTCGAGATTTCCGACGACGGTCCCGGCCTCCCGGCCGATCAACTCGCCGCATCCACCACCAGATTCTGGCGGGCACCGCAGCACAGCAAGATTCCCGGCAATGGGCTGGGCATGACCATTGTGGAACGGTTGGCGGAAGCGAATGGCGCCAAGCTGGTCCTGAAAGCGAATGCACCACATGGTCTGACGGCCCGGCTTGAATTCGCGCGGCCTGGGGAGTCGGCCCATGCCTGAGTTGCCTGCGATCTCCCGGCGAAGCGCCCTAAAGGCGGTTGCCGCGCTCGGTTTGGGCGGTGGCCTGCTTGTATCAACAGCGGCGTGCACACCGGAGGAACGGCCGCAGGAACTTACCGTTGCCGGCGGCGAATCCGGCGGCTTCTACCTAGAGTTTGCCGCCCTCCTGGCGGACCTGCTACAGCGTGAACGGGTGGCTGAAAGGGCAATCGCGCTGACCACCGGCGGTAGCCTCGAGAACATCCAGCGGGTCTTATCCGGGGAGGCGACACTCGCCATCGCACTGGCCGACGCTGCCGCGCAAGCCACAGCCACAGCCCCAGGCACGGACGACGGGCAGCTAGTGGCGCTGGGCAAGGTGTATCAGAACTACGTGCACTGCATCGTTCGCGAGGACAGCGGAATCCGAACCTTCGCCGACCTTGCAGGGAAGACCGCAGGCGTGGGCGAAACGGGATCAGGGACAACCCTCACAGCGGGACGGATCATCAAAGCCGCAGGACTCTCAGGTGAAACGGCTGGGCCGGGCAGGGCTGTGAGGCAGGTCAACCTTGGGCTGAACCAAGCCCTGGCGTCCCTGAGGGACGGTTCGATTGACGCGATGATCCAGTCCGGAGGCGTCCCGACGGCGCCCATCGCCGCCGCGGCACAGGAACTTCGCGTGCGGCTCCTGGACCTCTCCGAACTCATCCCGGCAACTCGGGCCCAGTCGGATTTCTTCTACGACCGCGTCCTCATCCCCGCGAACAGCTACGGAAACGCGCCTGCCGTCTGGACCGTGGGAGTGGCCAACCTGCTTCTGTGCCGCAAGGACTTGGCGGATCACGTAGTTCGGCAAACCGTGGAGCTGATGGTGGGGCAGGCCCAGGATCTGGTGCCGAGGTCCAGTACTGGCGTTCAATTCCTCAGCCCGGAAACTCTGATCAACACAGCTGGTCTGCCCTTGCATCCGGCTGCAGAGGCCGCGTACCGGGCGCTGCACGGTTAAGGCCGCACTGTTAGCCGGGAGGCGCGAAAATCGGTCTGTGCGGAGCCAATGGCAAAATGGAACACATGACTTCAGCTGTTGCCCCTGCCATTGCCCTGACCATCGCCGGCTCCGAAGCGACCGGCGGCGCCGGCGCGCAGGCCGACCTCAAGACCTTCCAGGAACTCGGAGTGTTCGGCATTGCGAACCTCACCTGCATTGTTTCCTTCAACCCGCAGGACAACTGGAACCACCGCTTTGTCCCCGTGGACCAGCAAGTCATTGCAGACCAGTTGGAAGCCACGACGGCGGCATATGGTGCCGCTTCCGGCGCACCTTCCGTGCTGGACACTGTGAAAATTGGCATGCTCGGAAGCCCGGCGACCATCAGCACCGTGGAAAAAGCACTCGCCGATGCGTCATTCCGGCACATCGTGCTGGACCCGGTCCTGATCTGCAAGGGACAGGAACCTGGCCACGCCTTGGACACTGACCAAGCCTTGAAAGGGCAGATCCTGCCGCTGGCTACCTTCGTCACTCCCAACCATTTCGAAGCTGAGTCGCTGTCCGGGCTCACCATTACGGATGAGGAGTCGCTCAAGGCTGCCGCCATTCGCATCCATGAGATCAGTGGCGCAGCAGTCCTTGCCAAGGGTGGGGTTCGGCTGGAAGGCCCGGACGCCGTCGACGTTTACTACGACGGCGAGACGCTGGAGATCCTGCGCGCCCCGAAGGTTGGCGAAGTCGCCGTCTCGGGTGCCGGTTGCTCGTTGGCCGCCGCAGTGACTGCCGAACTGGCCAAGGGTGCGACCCCGCTGGAAGCTGCCCGAACGGCGAAGGCTTTCGTTACCGCTGGCATCAAGAACCGGGTGTCCTCGGGTGCTCCGTTTGATGCCCTATGGCAGGGCGGGGCTCTGTCCTAGCTCATAACTAAGAAAACAGCCGCGCCGGAAACTCTTCCGGGGCGGCTGTTTTCTTTGCATAAGGGCTAGCGCGAGACCTTGCCCATGAGAGAAGCGATCGGACGCAGGAACAAGGGCCGGGCCAGGAACCAGGCGGCAGCCGTGAACACGATGGATGCTGCGAAGATCCCGAAACCCCACCAGCTGTTGCTGTCGTCGCTGGAGGCATACATGTGGTTGAGGTTCCGCAGGGCACCGGTCGCCAGCACCAGGGTTACGTGGACGATCACGAAGGCCACGAAGTAGATCATCACCGGGAAGTGGATTTTACGGGCCAGCTCGATCGGGTAGAACTTGTTGATCGCAGCCTTCTTGGGCCATGCCCCGGACATCCGGATGCCCGTGATGATGGCCAGCGGCGCGGCAATGAAGACCGTGATGAAGTAGGTGAGGAGCTGGAGGCTGTTGTAATTGTTCCAGCCGTTTTCAACAGGCCAGTTCAGTGACGCATACTGCAGCCCCGCCGAGACGGCATTCGGGAAGACGTCCCAGCTGGTGGGAATGATCCTTAACCACTGACCGGTAGCAAAAAGCAGCACAATGAAGATGATGCCGTTCAGGACCCACAGCGCATCCAGAGTCAGATGGAACCACAGGTCCAGGCTGATCTTGGTGGGGGGATTCTTGGTCTTGATGAAACCTTTGTTGTTCCGGGTCCAGTTGGCAGCCGGGCGCGTGGTGGTGCGCACCTGCCAGCCGGAGCGAATGATCAGCACAATGAAGAACATGTTGAGGAAGTGCTGCCAGCCAAGCCAGGCCGGGAACCCTGTAGGGGCGCCTTCAGGAATGGCCGAGTGCCCCGGGTAGTCAGTGAGGAACTGCTGCACGGGCTGGAGTGTCCGGAGCCATTGCGCAACGAGCACCAGGATCAGTGCCACCACCAAAGCTCCTGCGGTGACGGCGACGGGTTTGAACCACCTGTTCGACGTGATCCCGGACGACTTGCTTGAAACGGACATCAGGCCGCGTTCCTCTCTGGCTTGTTTGGCTGCGACCAGTTGGCGCTATATAGCGATTCAACCAGTTGCAGCCCGACGGTGAAAACGGCACCCGGGTTTCGGGGCGTTCGACGTCAAAAATCGCAGCATTCGGATACACGCCGCAACATGCATTTCTAGAACAGACTTCCAGAATTATTTCCCGTTCCCTGTGGGCCAGTCAAGGCTTGGTGTTGGCTATGTGGATTCTCTCCAGAGTAAGATTCCAAAAAATGGCCGGGCAACACTCCGGTCTTCTTCCGCCTGCGAGAGGAGCGAGAGCGTGGTTCGCAAAACATCCGATGCAGCCACCACTGCCGGCTCCTGGCAATGGACCCGCACTGCGGCAACACAGCGCAATCTCCTGGACGCCGCCGCCAGCGTATTCGTTGAGCATGGCTTCACCGACGCGAGTATCTCGGACATTGTGGCGCGGGCCGGATCAAGCGTGGGCAGCCTCTATCACCATTTTGGCGGGAAGACTGAGCTCTTCCTCGCCCTGTGGGACGACTACCAAAACGAACATGAGCGCCTGGTCGCCGCGTCTGTGGCGAAGGCGCGCAAGGACGGCGAGAACGAACCCCTCGCGCTGTTTAATGTGGGCAGCCGCAGCTACTTCGACTACACCTGGAAACATCGCCACTTGGAGCGGGTGTTCATTGAGGGCGACACTCCCCCGGGCTTCGAGGTTCTCCGGCGGGAACGTGGGCGCGAGTGGGTGCGGCAAAATTCCGTGCTCTTGGGCGCCAGCGACGACACCCTTGGCAGGCTCACCGTTGCCGTGATCACGGATATCATCACCGTCGCCGGGCAGGAAGTGGCCTTCAGTCACACTAAGCGCGAGGCCGACGAGGTTGTCGAAGCCGCCGCGGTGCTGGTCCAGCGTCTGGCCCGCTAGCTTCGCGGGTCCGCCACCCATCCCATGAACAGGGGCATTCCGGTCTCGACGTGAACGATCTGGTAGTGGAAGGGGTGGTCGAGGACGATCTCCCGCTCCGGAGCCACGGCACTGGAGGCCTCCGCATTCATCTGGGTCACCGCGGAGGCAATGGTCCCCTTTTCGGCAACGGTGATGTTGGCTGCCTGGGCCGCCTGCGTCAGCTTCATGCCCTGCTGGATCGCGTCGAAATCTTTGTCCGTGGCCAGCATCTGGTTGAGTCCGAGCGTTTTGAAGACTTTCCGCAGCTCAAACGTGGTCTTGTGGTCCCACTTGGGGAGGCTGATCTGGACCATGCCCTGCTTCGCGTCACCCAGCCCTTTAGCCACGTCCGTCAGCACTGCCGCAGAAACGGCGGCGTGACCCGCCGCACCTGACGCACCTGCGGAACCCGAGGCACCGCCGTCGGGCAGTACCAGCCGCATGACAAAACCCTCGGCGTAAGGCAGATCCGCGGCCTGCCATCCGGGGCCTTCGGCGTACGCCATGGTGAGCGAAGAGTGCATCATTGGCACGTTGATTACTTCCCCGCTGCCCTTGGTGAAGGGGCCGTCCGCCGTGTCGTCCGCGTCGAAGGGCGTTTGCCAGGCGGCGGCGAAGTAAAGGGCATTGAGCAGGCTACAAGTATTATCGGGATCGTATTGTGCGGGTGCCTCCTTGATCCGGCCACCGGTGTTCCTGCTGACCCACCGGTCGATTGCCGGTTTGGTCACAGCCTCATCCGGAAAATTCACCGGGTGCACGCCGGCGCCGAAATGTTTGGCGAGCGTGGTGAGAAAGGCTTCGCCGGTGGGCACGCCTTTATCAACGAACAGCCCGTTGGCGGCATGCATAAGCGGCTTGCGGGGCGGGTTCTCTTCGTCCACGGAACCGGGGTCGCCGTCGAATTTTTCGAGGGAGGCGAGCAGCGCGTTCATCGCTTCGTCACGTCCCTCTCCGGGCAACCCCAAGGCTGCATCCATCTCCGTAGCAGTGGCCCCTGATGCCCCGGCTCGAAGCATACCCAACGCAATCAGCAGGCTGGCCGGCGACGACACTACGTTGCCGTTATCCGAGTCACCGCCATCGGCGAGTAGCGTGGCGCCGAGTTTACGCGTCGACTCATTGAACGCCGCAAACTGCGCAGAGTAGTCCGTCGTCTGGACCGAAACGCGAGTTACGCCGTCGGCCGTTTGGAGTCCGACGTCGGCCGGTTGCGGCGCGCAGGCACTGATAGTCGCGGAGCCGCTCGCCAAGGCCGCTGCCGCGAGCATCACTGTCACTTTCCGGGTTCGTTTCATGGCCCATCCCCCTGTTTGCCGTTGTCCTCACATGGTGCTCCGTTTGAGGACGGAATTCACGCGAAGTGAGAGAGGGATCGCCAAATGTTGCCGGAACGTGAGCGAGCGTCAGGCCCAAACCCGCGGGAAGTGATAGAGCGTCAGCGTTCGGAGTGCGCCGCCAGGAATGAGTACACCTCGGTCTCGTCTACGCCGGGGAACGCGCCCGGCGGCATGGCGGCGAGCAGGTGCGAATGCGCCCGGGCGGACGGCCAGGCGTTTCCGGCCCACTCGTTAGCCAGGGACTCCGGGGGGCGCTTGCAGCAGTTCGGGTCCGGACAGTTGGACGTTGCGCGGGCGGTGGTCTCCCGGCCTCGGAACCATTTCACGTGCTGGTACGGCACACCGATGCTCAACGAGAATTCGCCGGCAGCGGAGCGCTCCGTGCGGGCGGTGCACCAGTAAGTACCCGATGGCGTGTCCGTGTATTGGCTGTACGCGCTGAACTTGTCCGGCACGTCGAACACCGCGCGCGAGGTCCACGCTTTGCACGACGGCTGCCCTTCAATCGCCCCCGTGTGATCTTGGGGAAAGGTGACGCCGTCGTTCTCGTAGGCCTTGTAGATGATGCCGGACTGGTGCGTCTTCTGGAAGTGCGTGGTGATGCCCAGATGCTTGGTGGCGAGGTTGGTGAAGCGGTGCGCGGCGGTTTCGTAGGACACGGCGAAGGCGTCACGGATGTCCTCTACGGCGATTTCCTTGGCGGCCTTGGCTTTTTGCAGGAACTCCACCGTTGCTTGTTCCGGAAGCAGCAAAGCGGCGGCGAAGTAGTTGGTGGCCACTCGCTGTGCCAGAAAATCCCCGTAGTTCCGCGGAGTTTCGTGCCCCAATACATAGTGGCCCAGCGCCTGCAGGAGGACCGAACGGGGGTCGTGATCCTGGCGTTGGTTCTGCGTCAGATAAATTCTGCGGTTCTTCAAGTCGGTCACGGACCGCGTGGAATGGGGGAGATCACCCACATGGTGCAGGGTGAACCCGAGGTTCTCTGCGATGTCCGCGATGACGTGCTGGCTCAGCGGACCGGTGGTGTAACCGACCCCCTTGAGGACCTTCTGTGCCTCGGCCTCGTACTCGGGAAAATAGTTGCCGCGCTCGCGCATCATGGCACGCAACTCGCCGTTCGCGCGGCGGGCTTCTTCCGGCGTCGCGACTTGCTCATTAAGCTTGCGTTCGAGCTCCTGAAGCAACCCGACCTGCGACTCCAGCACGTCCAGCGGAAGCCGCGAGCTGATGCGGATTTTAGGCAGGTTGAGGGACTCGTACAGGGGCCCACGCTGGTACCGCTCCAGCTCGATTTCCAGGGCTGCCCGACGACTCGGCGGCTCCGCTCCGAGAAGCTGATCGATAGTCACGTTCAGTGACATAGCGAGCTGCTGAAGGAGCCCCAACTTGGGTTCGCGTTTGCCGTTCTCAATGAGGCTCAGCTGGCTTGGTGCTGTCCCGACGGCGGCACTCAAGTCGTCGAGGGTCAGCCCGGCCTGCTTGCGCAGATGGCGCACACGGCGGCCGAGGCTGATGACGTCCAGTTCAGGAGACGCAGCGGACAACGACGGCGATGCGACTTCGCGATTCCAACTCACAGGCGACATTTCTTGAGAATACGCGAAGAAGTGCATTTCTTTCCATAGTTTTCCTCTAGTAACCCTCTTGGAAGTGCAGAAAAGTAGGTCTTACGAAAAAGAAATACAGACCCCGGGCAAGCCGGCCGATGCAGCAAAGGCGCAGCGGAGGCCGGCCCCGGGCACCACTTAGGAGACATGCAATGACCGCATCGTTTGAACCAGCAGAGCAGACCGCCGAGCAGCAGGCAGCAGCGCTGGAACTTGAATGGTCCGCCAACCCGCGTTGGGAAGGCGTCACCCGTGATTACTCGGCCACCGACGTTGTCCGCCTCCGCGGTCGCGTCTCCGAAGAGCACACCCTGGCCCGCCGCGGTTCGGAGAAGCTCTGGAAGCAGCTCACCGAGGAAGCTCCCACCGGCGGCTACACCAACGCTTTGGGTGCCCTGACCGGCAACCAGGCCGTTCAGCAGGTCAAGGCCGGCCTCCGTGCTATCTACCTTTCCGGTTGGCAGGTCGCAGCTGACGCCAACCTCTCCGGCCAGACCTACCCGGACCAGTCCCTGTACCCGGCCAACTCGGTCCCCCAGGTTGTTCGTCGCATCAACAACGCCCTGCTCCGCGCTGACCAGATCGAATATGCCGAGGGCGTCAAGACTGTCGAGGACTGGCTGGTCCCGATCGTCGCCGACGCCGAAGCCGGCTTCGGTGGCCCGCTCAACGCCTACGAACTCATGAAATCCATGATCACAGCAGGTGCCTCCGGCGTTCACTGGGAAGACCAGCTCGCTTCCGAAAAGAAGTGCGGACACCTCGGCGGCAAGGTCCTGATTCCCACCCAGCAGCACATCCGGACTCTCAACGCAGCCCGTCTGGCAGCCGACGTCGCCGGTACGCCGACGGTGGTCATTGCCCGCACCGACGCCGAAGCAGCAACCCTGATTACCTCGGACGTTGACGAGCGCGACCAGGAATTCATCACCGGCGAACGCACCGCCGAGGGCTTCTACAAGGTCCGCAACGGCATTGAGCCCTGCATCGCCCGTGCCAAGGCTTACGCCCCGTACTCCGACCTCATCTGGATGGAGACCGGCACTCCGGACCTGGAGCTGGCCCGCAAGTTCGCCGAGTCGGTCAAGGCTGAGTTCCCGGACCAGATGCTCTCCTACAACTGCTCCCCGTCCTTCAACTGGCGCAAGCACCTGGACGACACCACCATCGCCAAGTTCCAGCGCGAACTCGGTGCCATGGGCTTCACGTTCCAGTTCATCACCCTTGCCGGCTTCCACGCCCTGAACTACTCAATGTTCGACCTCGCCCACGGCTACGCCCGTGAAGGCATGAGCGCCTACGTCGAGCTCCAGGAAAAGGAATTCGCCTCCGAGTCCCGCGGCTACACCGCCACCAAGCACCAGCGCGAAGTCGGCACCGGCTACTTCGACGACATTGCTACTGCGCTCAACCCGAACGCATCCACCCTCGCCCTGGTCGGATCGACCGAAGAGGGCCAGTTCCACTAACCACTTCCGACGGCGGCTCGTCGCCTCCGGCCTGCGGAGCGGCAATGCTCTGCCTGCTATTCCCCACGTCCCGGTTTCGACCTCGCTGAGCGAGGACGGACCGGGACGCCGGGCCCCTTTTACGCAGGCTGCCGCATTACCGGCCCTTCGGCCTCGTGCGCATCTCAGGCAAGTGCCGCCGTCGAACCTTTTCTTAGGAGTTTTGAAATGAACAGCTTCACTGACAACTTCACTATCAATGGCATAACTTTGACCGCGCAGCCCATCTGCCGGCAGAACGAGGTTCTAACTCCGGACGCCTTGGAGTTCATCGGCCAGTTGCATAGGGCTACTGCTGATCGTCGTCAGGAGCTGATGCAGGCTCGGCACGCCCGCCGTGGGCAGATCGCCGCCGGCCAGGATCCGCGGTTCCGCCCGGAAACTGAAGGCATCCGCAACGACCCGTCGTGGCGTGTGGCTCCCCCGGCCCCGGGTTTGGAGGACCGTCGCGTTGAGATCACGGGCCCGGTGGATAAGAAGATGACCATCAACGCCCTGAACTCCGGGGCGAAGGTCTGGCTCGCCGACATGGAAGACTCGTCCACGCCGACGTGGCGCAATGTCATCCAAGGCCAGCTGAACCTGACCGACGCACTGGAGCGTCGCATTGATTTCACCTCCCCTGAGGGCAAGGAATACAAGCTCAAGGCGGCCGAGGACCTGCCCACCATCGTGGTCCGTCCCCGAGGCTGGCACCTGCCGGAGAAGCACATGCTGATCGACGGCAAGCCGATCGCCGGCGGCATCGTGGACTTCGGTTTGTTCTTCTTCCACAACGCCCGCCGCCTGCTCGCCCAGGGCAAGGGCCCGTACTTCTACCTGCCGAAGATCGAGAACCACCTCGAAGCCCGCCTGTGGAATGACATCTTCGTCCTGGCACAGGACCTGCTGGGCATCCCGCAGGGCACCATCCGCGCCACGGTGCTGATCGAAACCATCACGGCCGCGTTCGAGATGGAGGAGATCCTCTACGAACTGCGCGATCACGCCTCGGGGTTGAATGCCGGACGGTGGGACTACATCTTCTCGCTGATCAAGAACTTCCGTACCCGCGGACCGCGTTTCGTGCTCCCGGACCGCGGCCAGGTGACCATGACCCAGCCGTTCATGCGTGCCTACACCGAGCAACTGGTCCGGGCTTGCCACCGCCGCGGGGCCATGGCGATCGGTGGAATGGCTGCAGCTGTCCCCAACCGCAAGGACGAGGCAGCAAACCAGGCCTCGTTCGAGAAGGTCCGGGCGGACAAGACCCGCGAAGCCAACGACGGCTTCGACGGTTCATGGGTGGCCCACCCGGATCTGGTGCCTGTTTGCCGGGAAGTTTTTGACTCTGTTCTTGGAAACCGCCTCAACCAGCTGGACCGCTCCCGCGAGGACGTCACCCCGGACGACCGGGCGCTGATCGACATCGCCAGCACTGAAGGCACCATCACCGAGGGCGGCGTTCGTCTGAATATCGAGGTGGGCATCCGATACATCGAGTCCTGGCTGCGCGGCAACGGAGCAGTGGCCATCCACAACCTCATGGAAGACGCCGCCACCGCCGAGATCTCCCGGTCCCAGCTCTGGCAGTGGATCCACTCCCACGCCATCACCGACCACGGCGACATCATCACCCGGGAATGGGTGGAAGACATGCTGGATGAGGAATACGCCCGCCTGGAACGCTTCGACGGGGATCGCTTCGCTGACGCCCGCGCCATCTTCGAAGAAGTCACCCTGGCCGAAGAATTCCCCACCTTCCTGACCATCCCCGCCTACGCCCGTTTCCTCACCGAGGCCCGAGAAGAGGCCACGGAAGAGGAACTCGTCGCCGCCTAGGTCTACTGGGTAGCGACACATCAAGCCCCGACGCTGGGCTGCCTGCACTCTTCGCAACAAGTGACCCCGACCGTCGGGGAGGCAGCCCAGCAACGGGGCTTTCCCATGCCCACGAGCGCCACAGCCCGTCCAGTCTCCCCGCCTCCGAGCCTCCGAGCTCCGAATCGACGGCCCGCTGCACACAAGACGCTTCCTACCGCCTATCCTGCAGCTACCATCGAAACCGGCACACGGGCTGGGCGCCCGAGCTAAGAACGGCACGACGGCGGCACCCACCTCCCGCGCCACGGCACTCCGCTTCGCTGCCTAGCTGCACAGCATGCCGTGCGCATGGCACGCTCCGCAGGGAACCCCCGAATCGGGCAGGGCTGGGCCGGGTCGGGCTGGCACAGGGGCTGAGGGGCAGGAGCCTAACCTAGCGCTGCCGGGCAACCCAGCGCACGGACAACGTGGTGCACACGCAGAACGCGAGCACCGAGCCAAGGATCACGAACAGCGGGACAGTCCAACCCCCGGAAACACTGTGCACGAAACCGACGACCGTAGGAGCCAACGCAGCGAAGCAGTAACCAACGCCTTGCACCACGGCGGACATCTTCCCGGCGGCGGCCTGCGATTGCGCGAACTTGATGATGGCTATGAAGATCACCGTGATGCCGCCACCTTGGGCAACACCGCCCAGGGAGGACCACATCCACCACCACGAAGGCGCCAGCAGCAAGCCCACGGGAACGGTAAGCCACAGCGCGCTCAAGGTGACCGCCACCGTCGTCGTACTGGCGAAACGGGCCAGTAGCGGCACGCCCAGGCCGCCGACAATCGCGAAAATCTGGAAGAGCGAGGAGCCTGCACCAGCTTCGGCGGTGCCCATGGCGAGTTCGTCGGACAGGAAGCTCGGCAGCCAGGCGGTAACCCCGTAGTAAGAAAATGCTTGGCCCGCGAAGCCGAGAGTGAGGCCCACGGTCAGCCACCGAACACCCGCAACACGACCGGACAAGGACGCGGGAGGGGCCGGAACCCTCAGCGGAACAAAGGCCTTCCGAGCACCAACCGTGGGTACCCAGAACAGGATGGCCGCCAAGGCCAACAATACGCTCGCAGCCAAGGCAAGCCGCCACCCCACCAGCTCGGCAAGGGGTGCCGTGGCCACAGAGGTGAGGAAGGAACCAACGTTGAGCGCTGCTGTGTAGACGCCCATTGCCGTTGCCTGGCGCCGGGGCGCGAAGTCTCGCCGGATGATGAGTGGCACTGCGATGTTGCCGATGGTGATGGCCACACCAATGATGACTGTGCCCACCATCACCGAAATGGCACCGCCGCTGGAACGGACCACTACGCCGGCCAGCACACCAAGAAGCGTGAGCATCACAGCCACTTCTGCCCCAAGACGGCGGCCCGCCAGGGAGGCCAAAGGCGAAGCGAGGGAGAAGCAAAGTACAGGGATGCCTGTCAGCAGTCCAAGCTCAACCGGGGAGAACCCAAGGTCCTGCTGAAGGGAGTCCACAACGGGCGCCACCGCCACGAAAGGGCCCCGCATGTTGAGGGCGATCAGCCCGATGCACGCAAGGATCAACCAGCCTCGGGGAATCTTGGCGAGGAATTGGCTCACGGGACAGGCCGAAAAGTGACAGGAAGCGTTTTCATCACATTCATTGCTATCACGCTCCCGCGCGGCGAAAGGCCATAAGGAGCACTCATCCCGCTGCTTGGAGGGTGGCCTCAATCACTGCCGGTGACAGAACGTGCTGGGTAACCATGTGGCTGGCGCCCAGGATCGCGGCGCGCTGTCCGGCCATGGAAATGCCGATCCGCAGGTGCGTGGTGGCAAGGGGCAGGGACCGCCGATAAACCACTTCGCGGATTCCGGCCACAAGATGCTCGCCAGCCTCCCCCACGCTGCCTCCGATGACAATGATGGACGGATTGAGCAGGTTTACCACGGTTGCCAGAACATCGCCGACGTCACGCCCGGCCTGCCGAAGCGCCTGGATTGCCTGCAGGTTGCCTTCATCAACAAGCCGCAGGACGTCCGCGCCGTCCGTGGCCTCCAACCCCTGTGACTGTAGTTGGCGCGCGACGGCGGGACCTGAGGCAAGCGCCTCAAGGCAGCCATGGTTGCCACACCGGCAGAGGACGTCGTCGCCGCGGGGAACCCGGACGTGGCCGAGGTCGCCGGCGGTGCCGTTGGCACCGCGCTGCAATTGTCCGCTGCTGATAATGCCAGCGCCGATGCCGGTAGCGACTTTGATGAACAGGAAATTGTCGTGGTCCGGCCAGTACGCCGTGCGCTCGCCGAGCGCCATGATGTTGACGTCGTTGTCCACCAAAACAGGAACCGGCAGGGAGCGCTGAACGTACGTGACGACGTCGAATCCGTCCCACCCAGGCATGATGGGCGGCTTCACCGGCCGACCCGAATCGTGTTCAACCGGACCGGGCAGTCCGATGCCCATGCCAGCCAGGTCGCCCAACTCCCGTCCGGATTCGGCCAAAAGATCCAGGCCGGCAGTTATGACGCGGCCCAAGACGACGTCCGGGCCATCGGCGACTTCCTGTCCCAATCGTCGCTCCGCCAACACGTTGCCGCCGAGGTCGGTGACGGCAACAATCACGTGGGTAGCACCGACGTCGGCAGCCAGGACCACCCGCGCTGCCGGGTTGAAAGCAAAGCGCGACGGCGGCCTGCCGCCGGTCGAGCTCGCTTCACCGGCGGGCCCGACGAGCCCCGAGCTGATGAGGGCGTCAATGCGCGAGGCCACAGTGGACCGGGCCAGCCCGGTGGTTTCGGCGAGCTCAGCACGGGTGCGGGCTTTACCGTCGCGGAGGAGCTGGAAGAGATTACCGGCGCGAGAGAGATTACCGGCCTCTGGCGCGGAGGTGTATCCGGCGTCAGATCCGGTAGCTGTTGTCATCCATTTAGTGAAGCACGATTGCTTATGCATGTCATTCAGCGGAAGTAAATCCGAAAAGTACATACTTTTGCTAGACGCTCGGCAAAAGTCCCTCTAGGCTGAAATGAGTGCATGACAAACCTGCGCTTGATGGAACCTGTAGCTCCCCTGCCGAGGGCTCACTAGACTGGCGCCATCTCGCCGATATTCCAGAACACCCTCCCCGGAAAAGGAATCCAATGTCTTATTCAATCCAGCTGTATACCTTGCGGGACGCTCTTCAGGAGGACCTGCCGGGCACCATCAGGAAGGTTGCCGAGATCGGGTTCACGCAGGTTGAGCCGTACAACTTCGTGGCCACGGCCAAGGAACTTGGTGCGGCGTTGAAGGAGAACGGCCTGACCGCTCCTTCCGGACATGCCCCGTTGTTGTCGCAGGATCAGGACGAGATCTTCGCGGCGGCCAAGGAACTGGGCATCACCACGGTGATCGACCCCTTCCTTCCCGCGGAGCACTGGCAGACCGCCGAGGACGTCCAGGCCACCGCAGCCAAGCTCAACGCCGCGGCAAAGAAGGGCGCCGAATACGGCATCCGCGTCGGATACCACAACCATGCCTGGGAGCTGGAGTCCACGATCGAAGGCAAGACCGCCCTGGAATACCTCGAGGGTTTGCTGGACCCGGAACTGGTCCTGGAAGTAGACACCTATTGGGTTGCCGTCGGCGGCCAAGACCCCGTGGAACTTCTGGCCCGCCTCGGTGACCGTGTGAAACTCATCCACATCAAGGACGGACCAGGCAACACGGACACCAAAGCACAACAGCCCGCCGGCCAGGGCAGCATCCCGGTCCTGGACGTCATCGCCGCAGCCAAGTCCTTGGAAGTTGGCGTGGTTGAATTCGACGACTACTCCGGTGACATCTTCGAAGGCATCACCCAGAGCCTGGCCTACCTGACCGCCGCAGCCAGCGCCGAAGCAGCAACCAGCGCAGAAGGAGTGCAGGCATGAGCTTCGCCCCTTCCACCCGCAAAGGCCCCGTGGGCGTCGCCGTCATTGGCGCGGGCAACATCAGCAAGCAGTACTTGGACAACCTCACGGTCTTCCCGGATCTGAATGTCCTGGTCATCGCTGACCTCTTCGTCGAAACCGCGGAAGCTCGGGCCAAGGAATACGGGATCGCCGAATTCGGCACGCCCGAGCTGGCACTGAACCATCCCGACGTCGAACTCATCATCAACCTCACCATCCCGGCAGCGCACGTCGAAGTCGCCACCGCGGCAGTCAACGCCGGGAAGCATGTCTGGACCGAGAAGCCTTTCTCCCTGGACCGCGAATCCGGGCTCGGCCTGCTCAAGGCAGCCGACGCCGCGGGTATCCGCCTCGGCACGGCCCCGGACACGTTCCTGGGCGCTGGCCTGCAAACGGCGCGCCGGATCATCGAACGGGGCGACATCGGCACCCCGCTGACCGGCATGACCACGTTCCAGACGCCCGGACCCGAATCCTGGCACCCGAACCCCGCCTTCCTGTTCCAGCACGGCGCCGGCCCGCTGTTTGACATGGGCCCGTACTACCTCACAGCCCTGATCCAAACCTTCGGCTCGGTCCGCAAGGTGGCCGCCGTCGGCTCCTCCGCGAAGGCCACCCGCATCATCGGTTCCGGACCCAAGGCGGGCGAGGAATTCGCCGTCGAGGTCCCCACGCACGTCTCCGCGATGGCACAGTTCGAAGGCGGTCAGTCCTCCCACAGCGTCTTCAGCTTCGAGTCCCCGCGCCAGCGGATGGGATTCGTGGAAATCACCGGTTCCGAAGCTACGCTGTCCCTCCCGGATCCGAACTACTTCGACGGCGACCTGAAGCTCTGGCGTCCAGGCGCGGAAGAACCCGAAATCATCCCCGCCACCGGACCCGCGAACGGCCGCGGCATGGGAGCTTTGGACATGGCCCGCGCCATCCGAACGGGCGCCCCGCACCGGGCCACCGGCGAACTCGCCTACCACGTGCTGGACACCATGGTCTCCATCACCGAGTCCGTCGAATCCGGCACCTTCGTGGACGTCACCAGCAACGCCCCCGTATCCGCTGCCCTCCCCGAAGACTGGGCACCCGAAACAGCGACCATATAAGAACGGGCGAAGAACACCATGACAACCCTTGGAAACACGCCGCTGGGCGTTGCGGTCATCGGCTATGCCTTCATGGGCAAGGCCCACTCGAATGCTTGGCGGAACGTAGCCGGTTTCTTCGACGTCCCGGCCTTCGAGCAGAAAGTGCTGGTTGGCCGGGACGCCACCCAGGTGGCCGAAGCCGCTGCCAAGTACGGCTGGGCCGAGTCCGCCACTGACTGGCGTTCCGTGATCGAACGGGACGACATTCATATCGTGGACATCTGCGCACCGGGCTGGATGCACGCCGAAATCGCCACTGCCGCCCTGGAAGCGGGTAAGCACGTCCTGGTGGAGAAGCCCCTGGCCAACACCATCGGCGAAGCTCAGTTAATGACGGCAGCCGCCGCAAAAGCCCGGGCCCGGGGCGTGCAGTCCATGATCGGCTTTAACTACCGCCGCGTCCCTGCGCTTGCCCTGGCCCGTGAGCTCATTGCCGAGGGCCGCCTCGGCACCGTCCGGCACATCCGCGCAGCCTACTTGCAGGACTGGTTGACCGACGCCGAATCCCCCATGACCTGGCGCCTCCGCAAAGAGACGGCCGGCTCCGGCGCACTGGGCGACATTGCCTCGCACGCCATCGACCAGATCCTGTACCTCCTGAACGATTCCGTTACCGAGGTTTCCGGTCGTCTTCAGACCTTTGTTGACCAGCGCCCCGGCGCAGATGGTCCCGCTGGCGGGCTGGAGGATGTAACGGTCGACGACGCCGCTTGGGTTAACCTCACGCTCGCCTCCGGAGCAATCGCCTCGGTGGAAGCCTCCCGCGTGGCTACGGGCCAAAAGAACTCCCTCAGGCTCGAGATCTACGGCTCACTCGGTTCGCTGACGTTCGACCTGGAGAACCTCAACGAGCTCAATTTCATGGACACCACACTGCCTGTCCGCGAACAGGGATTCCGGAGGATCCTGGTCAACGAACCAGAGCACCCGTACCTCGAGGCCTGGTGGCCGCAGGGTCACATCATTGGCTGGGAGCACACTTTCACCCACCAAATCCGGGACTTCCTCACGGCCATCGCCTCCGGTGAGGCACCGTCGCCGTCGTTCGAAGACGGACTGAACGTCCAGCACATCCTGGCCGCGGTGGAAGAGTCCGCTGCAGCAAAGAGTTCACTCATCCAGCTCAACGCATCCGTTACTGAAGGAGCCTGACATGCCCCGCCCGTATACCTTGTTCACCGGCCAGTGGGCCGACCTCCCCTTCGAGGAAGTCGCGCGCCTTGCGTCGGGCTGGGGCTACGACGGCCTGGAGATCGCCGTCTCCGGAGACCACCTGGACGCCTGGCGCTGGGACGAGCCCGGCTACGTTGAATCCAAGCTCGCTGTCCTGGAGAAGTACAACCTGAAGGTCTGGGCCATCTCCAACCACCTCAAGGGCCAGGCCGTCTGCGATGACCCCATCGACTTCCGCCACGAAGCCATCGTCGGCTCCCGCGTCTGGGGTGACGGGGAACCAGAAGGCGTCCGCCAACGCGCCGCCGAGGAAATGAAGCACACTGCCCGCCTCGCCCGCGCCCTGGGCGTGGATACCGTGGTGGGGTTCACCGGTTCCTCCATCTGGCAGTACGTGGCCATGTTCCCGCCCGTCCCGGAAAAGGTCATCGAGGCCGGCTACCAGGACTTCGCCGACCGCTGGAACCCCATCCTTGACGTCTTCGACGAATGCGGTGTCCGTTTCGCCCACGAAGTCCACCCCTCCGAAATCGCCTACGATTACTGGACCACCGTCCGGACCCTCGAAGCGATCGGCCACCGGCCCGCGTTCGGGCTGAACTGGGACCCGTCCCACTTCATGTGGCAGGGCATCGATCCCGTGTCCTTCATCTGGGACTTCAAAGACCGGATCTACCACGTGGACTGCAAGGACACCAAGCTCCGCCCCACCGGCCGGAACACCGTCATGGGCTCCCACCTGCCCTGGGGTGACCCCCGCCGCGGCTGGGACTTCGTCTCTGCCGGACGCGGCGACGTGCCGTGGGAATCGTCCTTCCGCGCCCTCACCGCCATCGGCTACGACGGACCCATCTCCGTGGAATGGGAAGACGCCGGAATGGACCGCCTCCACGGCGCCCCCGAAGCCCTCGCTGCGCTGAAGAAGTTCGACTTCCCGGCCTCCCAAACCAGCTTCGACGCCGCCTTCAGCAGCAAGGATTAAGCACGTGACCCTCAGTAATGGCACCTCTGACGGAACGATCCGCTGGGGAATCCTCGGCACAGGATTTATTGCCGGGCTCCAAACGCAGGATCTGAAGGACAATGGCTTCACCGTGCAGGCGGTGGGTTCGCGCTCACTGGACTCAAGCAAGTCGTTTGCGGAGCAGTACGGCGTGACCACTGCGCACGGGAGCTATGAAGATCTGGTGGCAGACCCGCTGATTGACGTGGTCTACATCGCCACGCCGCACCCCTTCCACCACGCGAACGCCCTGCTGGCACTGAATGCGGGCAAGCACGTGCTGGTGGAGAAAGCGTTCACCATGAACGCCCGCGAGGCACAGGACATCGTTGACTTGGCAGAGTCCAAGGGGCTTGTGGCCTTGGAGGCCATGTGGACGCGGTTCCTGCCGCACATGATCCGTCTCCGGGAGCTTATTGCCGCCGGCGCTATTGGCGAGGTCCGGAAGGTGGTGGCCACACATAACCAGAGCCTTCCCAAGGACCCGGCCCACCGGCTCAACGATCCCGCGCTCGGTGGTGGAGCGCTGCTGGACCTGGGCATTTACCCGATCTCCTTTGCTTTCGACATCCTGGGTACGCCTGCGTCGATCAAGGCCAGCGCCTCCATGTCGGCTACCGGCGTGGACCGCCAAACGGCAGCAATCTTCGAATACGCCAGCGGTGCGCAGGCGATTGTGGATTGCGAGCTCGACGCCGCCAGCGCCAACCGTGCCATGGTCATCGGGACCGAAGGGTGGATCGACATCGAGCACACCTGGTACAACCCCGTCCCCTTCACGGTTTTCGCGGTTGATGGCACTGTTGTGGAGCGCTACGAGCAGCCCGTAAACAGCCGGGGCATGCAGTATCAGGCGGCAGAACTCGAACGCCTGATCCGTACGGGCGAGACTGCGGGCACGGTCCTGCCGCCGGGCGAGTCCGTGGCCATCATGGCTGCCATGGACGAGATTCGTCAGCAAATCGGGCTTCGCTACGAATCTGACACTGTCCTGGAAGGAACCCAAGAATGAGTGATTCACCGCGCCTTGCCGAACTCCGTCAGCAGGAAGAAGAGCTGGTCTTCGCAAGCTTCGATAACCACGACGCCTGGCGGCTCGGTTCGCTCATCGCCAACCACGCCATTGCTTCGGAGTTCGGAGTGGCGATCGATATCCGGCGGCACAACATTGTCCTCTTCCGTTGCGTCCTGCCCGGTTCCACCGCCGACCAGGAAGAGTGGATCCGCCGCAAGTCCGCTGCCGTGCTGCGGTTTGAGCACAGCACGGCGCTGTTGGGTGAACAGTTTGCCGACCGCAACCCCCTTGGCGGCGGGTGGCTGGCCCCGGAGGACTACACGCTCGACGGCGGTTCGTTCCCCATCCGCGTACGGGGCGCAGGCGTGATCGGCGCGATCACGGTGTCCGGCTTGTCGTCTGACCAAGACCACCAGATGGTTGTGGACGGAATCCGCAACTATCTGAAAACGGTGGGGGTCTAAGTCCCTTACAACCCAGCAATTTTAAATATCTTTACCTACTTAAGTTAATCACTTACTGTGGTCCGAGGCGATGCGCCGTTGCATCCCCCGAGAAGACAGGACCACATTGAAATCATCAAGTGAGTTTCTTCGCCGCCTACGCACCTGCGGCCTGACCGTACTCATTGCCGCGTTGGCGACCTCCACTGCCGTGTCGGCGTCGGCAGCCCCCGCACCTTCGCCGAGCAGTTCCGGGCCTCCGGAGCGCGTCTCCATAGTTGATCCAGAGGCAACGCCCCGGACGGCTTCACTGTTTGCCTACCTGCGCTCCCAGCAGGGCCAAGGCATCCTCTTCGGCCACCAGCAGGACACGGAATTTGGCGTAACGTTCCCTGCGGAGAGCGCCGACGGTTTCCAATCCGACGTCAAGGCAGCCACCGGAGAGCATCCAGCGGTCTTCGGCTGGGATTTTGGCCATGAAGGATACGGTTCTGCCCCCGGCAGCCCCACACCGGAGGAAAACTTCCAGCACACGGTCAGCCTGGTCAAAGCAGCAGACGAAATTGGAGGTATCCAAACCTTCTCCGCCCACATGGACAACTTCGTTACTGGTGGAGCGTTTGACGACACTGACGGTGGCGTGGTCCCGCGGGTTATGCCCGGTGGGGACAAAAACAAAGCTTTCACGGACTACCTTGACCGGGTAGCCAGGATCGCGAAGGCCGCTGTTGACAAAAATGGCGAGCCCATCCCGATCGTGTTCCGTCCGTTCCACGAAAATGCAGGATCGTGGTTCTGGTGGGGAGCAGCCCACGCCTCCTCCTCCCAGTACATCGAACTGTTCCGCTACACCGTGGAATATCTTCGAGACACAAAAGAAGTGCACAACTTCCTCTACTCTTACTCGCCGGGCGGCGGCTTCAGCGGCACCAGTGATGTCTTCCTGCGCACGTACCCTGGTGACGACTTCGTGGATGTGCTCGGGTACGACAACTACGACAGTTCCGGCGGCTCACAGCAATGGCTGGATGGACTCGTAGCGGATCTGGGCATGATCTCGCGCCTCGCTGATGAGCGGGGCAAGGTGGCGGCGCTGACAGAAGTTGGTGTCAGCGGAGCCCTCAAGGCGAACGGGCAAAACGCGGATACGGCCTGGTACAGCCATGTGCTGGCAGCACTCAAATCCGACCCCGACGCCCGGCGGATGGCGTGGATGCTGACCTGGACCAACTATGGGACCGGCCAGTTCTTTGTGCCATATCCGGCAACCGGGGAGTTGGCGGAGCACGAAATGCTTCCGGACTTCCGGGCGTTTGCGGCGGATGACTTCACTGTTTTCAGCGGAGGTTTGTCCAGGAGCGATGTTTGGCAGCGAAAGGTGAAGGCCTCGGATCATGCCCCGGCGCTGCATGTGGTCTCTCCTGTTGATGGAGCCCGGATTACGGAGCTCAGCACAACTGTCCGCATCCGTGTCAGCGACGTAAAAGCCAAGCGCGCTTGGTTCACAGTGGGCGATGACGGGGCCAAGCAGCAGCTAAGTTACGATGCGGCTTCCGGATACTTCACCGGCACCCTGACGGTGCCGGAAACTGCACTGACAAATACGCGGACCAGCCTTACTGTGACTGCCGAACTCGCCGGGAACGCCCAGCTCACCGCTCAGCAACAAATTGTCCTTGGCGCTAAGCCAGCTGCCGCTCCGGGTGTGGTGGACGACTTTGAAACGTACGCCGATGACAGTGAACTCCGAGCCACGTACAGCGCAGTGGGGGCCAACTCCATTTCGCTGTCCAACAGCCCCGTCGGCGGGGGAGAACGTTCGTTGCGCTTCGACTATGACTTCAGGCTCCAGAATTACACCGGGATCACCCGCCGGATAGAAGGCGACTGGTCCCCCTTCAACGCTCTTTCCCTGTGGTTGAACCCGGATGGATCACAGCAGAAACTTGTTCTGCAGCTGGTCTGCGGCGGGGTGGCCTATGAGGCGTATCCATCGCTGAATGGTACGGAAGGCCAAAACATCAGCATCCCCTTTGCCGATTTCCGGCCGGCACCTTGGGACACGGCCAACGCAGCACGGCGGATTACTGCGGAGGACCTCAAGGATCTCTCGCAGTTCAACATCTTCATGAACCAGGTTGCTGACGGCAAGACCACCACAGGAACGATTTACCTGGATGAGCTGAAAGCCGGCTAGCTGTACTGTCCCGGCAGGTTGGCCGCCGGCTGGTTGATGCTCTGTTGAAGCATCAAGGCAGCGGCGCCCACCGACGCCGCGTCCGTTACTTGTGTTGCCAACCGCACCGTGACGCCGTGCTTCAGCGAAGCAAAGGCCTCCTCACGGAGTCGCTGCTCCACCACGGGCAAATACAACGAACCAGCTGTGGTGAAGGAAGGTCCGGCAAAGGTCACCGAATCCAGATCCAGGATGTTCACCAAGGCCAGGACAGCATCGGCCACATATTCTGCGGATTCTTCGATGAGGGCCACCGACAACGGATCGCCATGGACGGCTGCTGTTGCAATCACTGCGAAGTCACTGAACGGATCGTTGTCAGTGGAGAGCTTGACCATCGAGGCGTTACCGGCTGATATGGCCTCCCGCGCGCGCTCGGCAACAGCCCGTGGACCAGCCACCTCCTCCAGCGTCAGCCCTGACCGCCGGTCTCCTTGGAAGCGCACGCTTCCCAGGGGACCGGCGTTCGAGCTGGCACCACGATAAAGCGACCCGGAAATGAGCAGCCCGGCACTGATGCTGGCACCCATGTACAAGGTGCAATGAGCAGTGGCCTCCGGGATGGCGCCGCTCCAGAAATCGCCCATGGCAGCAGCGGTGGCAACATTGTCCAACAACGTCGGCAAGGCGGCGGCTTCCCGCATTGCCTCCCTCACGGGAAAGCCCTCCCACAAAGGCATGCTCGGCGATGACAGGATGGAACCGGCGTCGAGGTCCAAGGCGCCGGGAGCCACCAGGCCGATGCCCGCCACGATGTTCCGCTCTTGGCTCGCCATTCCCAGCAGTACGTTCACATGGCCGGCCACGTCCTGGACCACTTCCTGGGGATTCCTCGATCGGGCGCCGCGTATCCGTGTCCGGGCGAGGACAGACCCGGCTGCATCCGTCACGAGAATAACAATCCAGTCCGCGCCCAACTGGACACCTACACTGCAGCGCGCGCCGGGATTGAGCCCAAGGAGTACGCGGGGTTTGCCCTTTGCCCCGGTGAAGGTCCGCTCACCGGTCTCCACGAGCAATCCTTCACCCAGAAGTGAGCGGACCAGATTGGAAATAGACGCCTGCGTCAGGCCTGTTCGTTCAGCCAACTGGACACGGCTGACCGGGCCTTCTGCCCTGACGCGGTCAAGGATTAAGGCCCTGCTTGTGGGTGTGATGGACGAGGAAGGCAGGACGGTCATGGACGTTTCAGGGCTCGGCTCATGTGCTAAGTATTGCCGGTCGAAGCCATACTTAGCACATGGACAATGCCGCACCGACAAGCAATCGACCACCACGTTTTGGTCTGGGCGTCCAGAGTAAGAACGGACCCCACGGCACGGACCCCTTCTTCGAGGATCTCCTGACAGGCATGGAGGAAGCCCTTGATGTGGAGGGGGCCAGCGTTTTCCTTCGGCAGTTCACGTCGTATCAGGAGGAACTGAAGGCCTATCCCCGGTGGGCCGACAGTGGCGACGTGGACGCGGTGGTTATAGCGGACTCACAAACAGACGATTCCAGGGCGCAACTTTGCCTGGAGCTCGGCCTCCCTGTTGTCATCCTCGGTGGCCCACCGGTGGATGGCGCCTCACTGGTGGATGTAGATAATTCGGGTGGCATGGAAATGGCCGTCAATTACCTCTCCGGCTTGGGGCATAAGGTCATCGGACGCGTCTCCGGGCCGGCACACCTCCACCATACAAAGTCCAGAAGTGTCGCATTTGAGCAAGCTCTCGAGCGACGGGGTGTCATAGGACTATCAGTAGAAGGTGACTACTCGGCCGCTTCCGGGGATCTGCGGACACGGGAGATCTTGTCAGGTCCCACCCCTCCAACCTCGGTCATTTATGACAACAGCATGATGGCTGTGGCTGGCTTGGGCGCAGCCAAGGACCTGGGCTTGAAAGTTCCCCACGATGTGTCCTTACTCGCCTGGGATGACGGGCCCGGTTGCCGGCTCGCCTCCCCACCCCTGTCCGTTCTCAGCCTTGATGTCCATGAGCTGGGGCGAACCGTGGCCGAGGTCCTGATGGAGACCTACTCGGGCGCAGTCCAGACTGTAGTCCACGTCCCCACAGGACGAATCGTGCAACGGGGCAGCACAGCAAACCCCGCGCACGTTCGCAGCACCTAAAGGCACCGGAACCGGACTAGCCGTGGAGCCCCGACTAAACACCTTTGACGTGGAGCACCAGTGCCTGGGCCGGCCACAACAGCGGAATCTGCAGGCCCTCCCGGACCAGGACACTCCCGGGAAGAGTGATCTCCCCGGCAGAAACCCACGGTGGAGTTATCCACCCATGGCGGGCCTCGCCGAGTTCCTTCCTCACCCTCACCCGGTAACGCCGGGACGCATCCAAGCCATCCAGCCTGACCCGCTCGGGCAAGGCATCCTCCAGGGTGGCAACCGACGCGATGGTCCAGACACCCTCGCTCTGGTCTGCGAGAACGGCACCCGTGACGCGCAGGGCCGGATCAAGGACATCTGCATGCACTGAAACTCCGGTGTGCAGGACGTGACGGAGCTCTTTGTACAAGGCACTAAAAGCGCGCACTGTTTCCAGTTCGTCAGGGGTGCATTCCAACAGGTTCCACTCGAAGCCGGCGGATCCCATCAGGCTGGTGGCAGCCCTGTACGACAAATCGACGGTGCGGCCTGAACTGTGCGACGTCGTTGGCCCCACATGACCTCCCACCATCTCGGGGGGCAGCAACAGCTGTGTCCATCGCTGGATGTCCTGCCGTTCCACGGCATCGTTGGAATCCGATGCCCACACCCTGTCCGCAAACTCGAGTATCCCCAGGTCCGTCCTGGCTCCTCCGCTGGAGCATGACTCGATTTCCAGTCCCGGGTGGCTTTCCTTGAGTTCACGAATCAACCGGTACGTGGCGAGGGTATGTCCGTGGATGCCGGGCACTCCGGAATGCATGGATTCCACCAGATCGCGGTTGTGGTCCCATTTGACGAAGTCGATGCCCAGGTCCTCGATGAGTGCGCTCATCTGGTTCCGGACGTGCTCATAGGCGCCCGGATTAGCCAGGTCCAGTACGTACTGGGTCCGCCAGGACAGTTCGTCAGGGGAAGCCCAAACGTGGTCCGGATTGTGAAGCAGCCACTCGGGATGCGCCCGCGCAAGGTCGGAGTCCAGGTTCACCATTTCAGGTTCGAACCACAGGCCGAACTGCATGCCTAGATCGTGGACGCGTTGGGCCAAAGGACCCAGCCCCTGGGGCCACACGGCGGGATCCACGGTCCAGTCCCCTAGCCCCTTGGTGTCGTCGCGGCGTGCCATGAACCAGCCGTCATCCAGGACGAAACGCTCAACTCCCACCTCCGCGGCACGTTCTGCCAAGCGCATCAGAGTGGCCGGATCATGGTCGAAGTAGACGGCCTCCCAGGTGTTGAGCACCAATGGCCTGGTGCTGCCGGGGTGTTGCTCCCGCGAGCGCAATGCTTGATGGAATCGGGCCGACAGGCCGTCGAGCCCCTCATCGGACCAAGCGAACCAGGCTTTGGGAGTGCTGTAACTTGCACCGGGCGACAGCCTGATCTCACCCGCCCGCAGGAGTTCGCCGGCCCCCAACAGCGTTACGGCATCTGTCATCCGGTCAGTGCGGTATGTGCAGTCGGCGCTCCATCCCAGGTGGACGGCCCACATCTCACCGTTCCGGTTCCCGGGCCTGCCGATGCTTGCAATTTCCAGGTGGGGGGCATCGTGTCCGCCCCGTCCACGCCGTGTTTCGCGGCTGACTGCGCCTCGCGGCATTTCCGTGGTGAAGGGAGCTTTCTCCCTGGTCCACCGCCCCGAAAATGCCGTCAGATGGTCGGCGGTCTTCGGGAGCGGCATGGTCGCTTCCACCCAATGGACGTCCAACGGAGTTGTTCCCGTATTGATCACGCGGTGCATCACCGTGAGGACACCGCCAGGCGTGAGAACGAAATCTGCATGGATTTCCAGCCCGTTGCCCTCGTCAGAGGCAGTGATGCTCGCCTCATATTCGTTGACCGTGACGTCGCTAACGGCCCACCGCGGAAAGACCGGAACTCCTTCCCGGGTCACCACCAGCCCGGGCCGACCTGCCCAGCCGTCACCTTCCTGGGGAAGGATGCTGAGCTGCCATGCGGCGTCGAGCGTTCCGGGGGCCGTTTGGCGGCCGCTGGCGAGGACCATCGCTTGGAGATCGTCGTCCTCCAAGGGCCCGACGTCGGCGCCCCAGTGCAGGACGGAAGGTAGGCCCGCGGACAGGTGCCGCAAGACGATGCTCACGCCGTCGCGGCGCAGCACCGTGAACGGCTGTACCTGCTGGATGGCGGGTGAGGGCTGTAGGGACTGAGTCATGCTGTTCTCCGGATCTTTCAAGGGTTGAGGCTGGCAAATTGGGGCTGATTGGGTCGACTAAGGAATGACGGCGGAACGGTCTTTCGATCTTTGGTGTCACCGACGGTGCGGAGTACCTGTAATGACCCGCCAATCGCTGCGGCAAGCGAACCGTGTGAAGACAGGACGACGTTGATGGGTTGCAGTTCACGGTTGAAGGCGGCGGCGTTGACCGTGGCCGAGATGTGGTCCCGGAGAAGCACGCCTGCCGTGGAGAAGGCCGGGCCTGCCAGCACCACGGTGCTGAGGTCGAAGAGGTTCACCAGGGTTACCGCGGCTTGTCCGAGGCCGCGGGCCGCGTCCTCCAGCAGGAGCCGGGCGTCCAGGTCCCCGCCCACTGCGGCGGACGAAATACGGTCAAAGTCGTTCAGCGTTTCCACCCGGCTGTCTTTGAGGCCCAGCCTGTCGCGAAGCGGAACGTCCCGGACCGCACGGGCTACCACTGCGGCAGTACCGCAAATGTTCTCCACACAACCCCTGTTGCCGCATTCGCAGGGTGGTCCGGAAGCGTCGAGGGTGATGTGTCCGATTTCAACGGTGTTGGAACCTCCGCCGCGGTAAACCTCCTTGTTCACCACAGCCCCGCCGCCGAGGCCACTCGCCATGTAGATCACTCCGAAGGACTCTGCGGAGACGTCCCCTAGCCACTGCTCACCCATGGCCGCGGCGGTGGCATCGTTCTCAAGAATGACCGGCAGTCCGGTCAGCCGTGACAGCGCGGGCACCAGCGGATAGCCGTACCACTGGGGAGTAGGACGTGGTGCCAGGAGAGTTCCTTCAACACGGTTCTGCGGTCCATGTGTGACCAGGCTGATGCCAAGAACGCTCTCGAACGGCACGTCCTGGTCCTTAAGCAGGTTGTGGATCCGGGCCGCGAGTATCTCCAGCATCTCCCCCGGAGCATGGCTCCCCGAGCCTTGAAGAGTCTGCTGTGCTACCAAGCGACCGGTGAAGTCAGCCAGGACCACAGAACTCGTGCATCGGTCCATCTGAACTCCCACTGCGTAGTGGGCTTGGCCACGGAGCCGGAGGAGCCGCCGCGGCTGCCCTCCAGTGGAGCGCGCCTGCCCGACTTCCTGAACCAGTCCATCGTCGAGCAGTTCCCGGATCACATTGGTGATTGTCCCCGGCGTCAGGCCGGTAGCGCCTACAAGTTCCACCCTGCTGACTGTTCCGCGGGTGCGCATGATGTCCAGCAGCTTTGCCTTGGTTGAGGCGGCCGGAGGTGGATGCGTCGTGATGGTGGTCACCGTTCTCCTTTGGGTGGGACGTCCTGGATTCACTTTCAATAATAACTTGACTCACTTAATTTAATCACCTAACTTTTTCATAGGTCGTGATCCACGGCACATAAAACCCCAGCCGGTCACAGCGGTCCGGCTAGATGAAAGGGACCAGAGATGCTCCTCACCTCTCGAAACCGGGCTGCCACCTTCCGGCGCAGCACGCTTGCTTTGGCCGCCGGCGCAACCGCACTCGGCCTTCTCCTCAGTGGTTGCTCAGGCGGCGGAACCACCGCGGCAAACGACTCAACACTGATCGCCTACACCGGCCAAGCCGGCGACTACCAGATCAACTTCAACCCCTTCTCCCCGTCCCAGGTGGCCGGGCCGGGAGCCATCTTCGAGCCGCTCTTTTACCAGAACAAGGCATCAGCAGACGCCAAGCCCGAGCCACTCCTGGGAACGGAATTTGCTTGGAACGCCGCGGGTACGCAGCTATCGGTCACCCTGCGGGACGGCGTGAAGTGGAGCGATGGCGAAGCTTTCACAGCAGATGACGTAGCTTTCACGTTCAACCTCCTCAAGCAGCACCCTGCACTGAACAGCTTGGGTTTCAAGGGCACCGTGAACGTGGTGGACCAGAACCACATAACGTTCGTTTGGGACACGCCGGCCTTCGTCACCGGACCGGACATCCTCACCCAGGCCGTGATCGTCCCCGAACACATCTGGTCCAAGATCAACCCCGAAACCGACGTCGTGGAAAAGCCGGTGGGGACTGGCGCGTACCAACTGGCGGATTTCAAGCCTCAGGCATTCACCCTCAAGGCCAATCCCACGTACTGGGGTGGCGAACCCGCCGTCAAGAACGTCCGGTACATCGCGCTCTCGGGCAACACCGCCGGCGCAGACGCCATTGCCTCGGGCACCATCGACTGGCAGACGGGTCCCGTTCCGGACATCCAAAACGTGTCCAAGAACTTCCCTAAGTATGAAAAGCAAACAGTCGCCCAGAGCCAGCAGGTCCTGGCCGCCTGCGCCAACGTCCAGCTCGGCTGCACGGGGCCGCAAACGGACCCGGCCGTCCGCAAGGCCCTCTACCTGGCCATCGACCGGACCCAGCTCAACAAGCTGGCCTACGAAAACACGGCCTCACCTATCTCGCCGTCCTTCGCCCTGACAGATACGCAGTCTGAATGGATCTCGACGGCGGTCAAGCCTGCCATCGCGCCGGAAACGGCGGATGCGTCGTCCGCGCAGAAGACCCTGGAGGCAGCCGGCTGGGCCAAGGGCAGCGACGGAATCTACGCCAAGGACGGCCAGAAACTGACTCTGACTGTTGAAGTTGTCACCGGCTGGACCGACTACATCACGGCAATTCAAACCATTTCAGAGCAGGCCAAGGCGGCAGGAATCGACGTTCAGGCTTCACAGTCTTCTTGGAACGAGTGGACTGACAAGCGAACCAAGGGCAAGTTCCAGTTGGCCATCGATTCGCTTTACCAAGGGCCGGCCGCGGATCCGTATTACGTCTACAACTACTTCTTCTCCTCCGCCACCTCCGCACCCGTGGGGCAGTCGGCAGGAACCAACTACTCGCGCTACTCCAACCCCACCGTTGACGCAGCCCTGGAAACAGTCAAGAACCTCTCGTTCGACAACAAGGCAGAACGGCAGCAGCAATTCGACATCATCCAGTCGGCCATCGTTGAGGACTTGCCCTACATCCCTGTTGTCACCGGCGGCACCACGAGTATTTGGAACAAGGCAAAGTTCAGTGGGTGGCCGAGCGAGGACAACATGTACGCCTTCCCTGCTGTGTGGTCCCGTCTGGACGCAGCGCAGGTCTTCAAGTCACTCAAGCCTGCCGAAGGCTAAATCGTGAACTACGTCATCCGAAAACTGGGCTTCTACGCCGCTGCCCTGTGGGCGGCGCTGACCCTGAACTTCATCATTCCCAGGCTGCTGCCCGGAAACCCCGTGGACATCCTGCTGGCAAAGCTCCAGCAGCGGGGAGGCAGCATCACCGAAGAAACCCGAAAGTCCTACGCCATCCTCCTGGGCGGCGACGACACCCAGCCCATCCTTGCCCAGTACTGGACCTACCTGGTCAACATCTTCCAAGGTGACCTCGGCGTATCCATCAGCTACTTCCCCGCCAAGGTTACTGATGTGATCGGAGCATCGATGCCCTGGACCGTGATCCTGGTGGGCGTTTCCACCATCATCGCGGCCCTCCTGGGAATCCTGCTCGGAGCTTTGGTTGGCTGGAAGCCAGGCACGTGGTTGGACTCGTTGGTTCCGGCCACCACACTCCTTGCAGCTGTCCCATACTTCTGGTTGGCCCTGGTCCTGGTGTACATCCTGTCCCGTGGGCTGGGACTGTTCCCCGGACAGGGTGGCTACAACGTGGTCCTGGACCCTGGCTTCAACGGACCCTTCATCCTGTCAGCCATAGAACACGCCATCCTCCCGGCACTCACCATCGTCATCGCCTCCCTCGGTGGCTGGCTGCTGGGAATGCGCAACATGATGGTCTCCACGTTGTCCGAGGATTACGTCCTTACGGCGCGGGCCAAAGGGCTTCCTGATCGCTGGATCCTCCGTAACTACGCTGCACGCAATGCAGTCCTCCCATCCGTAGCCGGCTTTGCCATCTCGTTGGGGTTCGTCGTCTCAGGCTCCGTGGTGACCGAACAGGTGTTTTCGTACCCGGGAATCGGATCCCGGTTGCTGGCAGCCGTAACCAACAACGATTACGCACTCATGCAGGGCGTGTTCCTCTACATCACCATCGCTGTCCTGGCAGCGAACCTCCTGGTCGACCTCCTCTACAGCCTGGTCGATCCCCGCACACGGGCCAGGGGCTAAGGAGCAGATTCACATGACCAACATTCAATCCATGACAGGGCAGGCCCCAGCCAGTCCAACAGAGGAACTGGCAACCATTTCCCGCGGCCGGGGCCAACGGCCCAAGCCGGCTTGGCGGCTCATGCTCCCCACCCCGACGCCTTGGCTGATCACGGGTCTCATACTAATCGGGTCAATCATAATTTTCGGAGCCATCGGTCCGTTGCTGGTGGGCGACCCCGCAGCCATCAGCAACGTGGGGCTCAGCGGCCCCTCGGCTGAACACTGGCTGGGCACCACCCAAACCGGCCAGGATGTCCTTGCTCAACTTGCCCACGCAACCCGCGGTTCACTGCAGATCGGTTTCCTGGTGGGCGTTCTTGCCACCGTCCTGTCAGCGTTCTTCGGTATCTATGGCGCCTACATCGGTGGCTTCGCCGATGAAGTGTTTTCGCTGCTCTCCAACGTATTCCTGGTGATCCCCGGCCTCCCGCTGGTCATCGTCATCTCCGGCTTTGTTCCCCGCGAAAGCCGAGGGCTCTGGACCATCGCCGTGGTGCTGGCATTGACCAGTTGGGCAGCGTCGGCCCGCGTGCTGCGGGCGCAAACACTGTCCGTGCGGAACAGGGACTATGTTGCGGCTTCCCGGGTGTCCGGCGAGCGCGCCTGGCGTGTCATCGCCGTCGAAATCCTCCCGAATCTCCTGCCGGTGCTGGCTTCCCAGTTCGTATTCGCGGTGATTGCCGCGATCCTTGGCGAAGCCGGATTGTCTTTCCTCGGACTGGGCGCATCCAGCTCCTCCACGCTCGGAACCATGCTGTTCTACGCGCAGAACGGCTTCGCCCTGCCGTTGGGAGCGTGGTGGTGGTTCCTGCCGCCGGGCCTGATGATCGCTTTGTTCGGCATGGGACTCTCGCTGATCAACTTCTCCATTGACGAGATCATCAATCCGAAGCTCAAGAACGCCCGCTTGGTCCGTAAACGCGCACGCCAAGCGGCCCGGCTCCAGAAGAAAGCAGTGACGTCATGAGCGCCGACCTCTCCTTGGACCACGCACCCGAACTGACGTCCCACGGGCCTGTCCTGACGGTTAGGGACCTGAGTGTCGTGTATGAGACGGAGCATCCTGTGCCTGCGGTCAAGAACGCAAACTTCCAGCTTGGCCGCGGCGAGATCCTGGGCCTTGCTGGGGAATCGGGCTGCGGCAAAACCACTCTGGCCTATGCCATCAACCGCCTGCATCAGCCGCCGGCCCGCATTTCGGCCGGCCAGGTAACCTTCCACGATCGCGACGGCCAGGACATCGACCTCCTTGCCTTGGAGGACGAGGCCCTCCGCCGCTTCCGCTGGTCCAAGCTGTCCATGGTCTTCCAAGGTGCCATGAACGCCCTGAACCCAGTCCGCACTATTGGCGATCAATTGGATGACACCTTGCGGGCGCATAACCAAGATCTCCGGAAGGCAGCCCGCCAAGACCGGTGCGCAGAGGTCCTCACGCTTGTAGGTGTAGACCCCAAGCGCCTGCGTTCATACCCGCATGAGCTGTCAGGTGGAATGCGCCAACGGGTGATGATCGCCATGGCCATGCTGCTGGAACCACAGGTGATGATCATGGACGAACCCACCACAGCCCTTGATGTGGTGGTTCAGCGTGACATCCTCCGGGAAATCGTGCGGCTGAAGGAAGAACTGAACTTTGCCGTCATATTCATCACCCATGACCTTCCTTTGCTCTTGGAAATCAGCGACCGAATCGCAGTGATGCTTCGCGGGGAAATCGTGGAACTGGACACGGCCGAGGCACTTTACCGTTCCGCATCCCACCCTTATACACGCAAGCTGCTCGCCTCATTTCCCAGCCTTAGCGGTGGCAGAGGAGCCTTCATCCGTTCGGGTGATGAGGCAGATTTTGATCGGGACAACGGCTTCCGTGAGGACCACGACTTTGAGGAGCAGCCATGACATCTGTCTCGGTGACAAACCTGACCAAGGACTACGCACTGCGGGAAGGCATCCGACGGCGGAACTTGAGGGCGGTGGATCGCGTCAGCTTCGACCTGTTGCCGGGCAAAACAGTGGCCCTCGTAGGAGAATCAGGATCGGGTAAGTCAACCATTGCCAAGCTGCTCACAAAGATGGAGAAACCGTCCTCCGGCACCGTCTCCGTGCAGCTGGATGACAAGACGCCCGTGCTTGGTTCTGTCTATCGCAGGCACGTTCAGATGGTGTTCCAGGACCCGTTTGCGTCGTTGAATCCGTTCCACTCGATCGAGCACCATGTTGCCCGTCCCCTGAAGATCCACAGCAGGACGCGGACGGCCGCCGAAACGCATCACCGCGTCCTGGAAATGCTGGAACGCGTCAATCTCACCCCTGCGGAGGTCATCGCAGCCAAACGGCCCCACGAGCTTTCGGGAGGACAACGCCAACGCGTCGCCATTGCCCGGGCGCTGGCCCCGGGAGCCCAAGTGCTGATAGCCGACGAGCCGGTTTCCATGCTGGACGTGTCCATCCGTTTGGGCGTATTGAATCTCCTGGGCAGGCTGCAGCGGGAGGACAATCTTGCCGTTCTCTACATCACGCATGACCTTGCCACCGCCCGGCACTTCTCCGACGAAATCCTGGTCCTTTACCGGGGAAGGGTGGTGGAGCGTGGGCCATCGGATGATGTCATCCTCAATCCGCAACACCCCTATACCCAGCTTTTGGCCCAGGCTGCCCCCGATCCGGAACGACTCGGGAAGGTTGCCGCCAGCGAGCTTCCCCCGGATCGCGACGCCATAGACAACACTGTGTGCTTCAACCACTTCAGCAAACGGTGGGTGCACATGGATGAAATCAGCGCAGACCTTTCAACTCTCGAACACCGCTAGGACACATGATGATCTCCACGCCCTTGACCGCAGGATGGACCGTATCACCCGTTGCAGGGCCGGTACCCGCCAAAATTCCGGCACGCATCCCGGCCGAAGTCCCCGGTTCAGCACACACTGACCTGCTCCGTGCCGGGCTCATCCCGGATCCCTATTTGGATGACAACGAAAAGAAGCTGCAGTGGATGCACCACGTCGACTGGCGCTACGAACTCCCCCTGACGCTGCCTGTTCCGGCTCCGGAAGAACGCGTTGACCTGGTCTTCGACGGCGTGGACACCGTCAGCAGCATTGCCCTGGGGATGCACGAGCTGGGACGCACGGCCAACATGCACCGTTCCTACAGGTTCGATTGCCGCGCGGCCGGCGATGGCACCCTCCTCGATGGCAATCAGCACACGCTTTCGGTCACCCTGCGATCAGCCACTGCCTATGCCGAGGAACTCCGCTCCCGCCTGGGTGATCGGCCGAGCGCTTACCACCCGGTGCCTTTCAACTTCGTCAGGAAAATGGCGTGCAGCTTCGGCTGGGACTGGGGCCCGGACCTGCGGACGGCAGGGCTGTGGAAGGAAGCCAGGATCGAGCGGTGGTCCGTGGCGCGGCTCGCCCAGGTCACTCCGTTGGTGACGGTCACCGCCGAGGGCACCGGGCGCGTGGAGCTTCGAATTTCTGTTGAGCGTTCGGGCTTGGGCCAAGCAGGCCCACTCACCTTGGCTGCCACCGTGCTGGGGCAGGCAGTCGCAGCGCACCTCCCTGCTGATAGTGACGCAACGGTCATTACCTTGGACGTGCCCAACGCTCCGCTATGGTGGCCTGCCGGTTACGGCGAGCAGCCGCTGGCGTCCCTGCAGCTCATCCTGCAAGGACCCGACGGCGAAGAACTGGATGCCTGGGAACGGCGGATCGGTTTCCGCACAGTGCAAGTGGACACCAACGAGGACGACAACGGCACGGCGTTCACGCTCCTGGTCAACGGGCAAGCTGTTTTTGTTAAGGGCGCCAACTGGATCCCGGATGACCACTTGCTGACGCGGATCACCCGCGACCGGATCAACCGCCGGCTGGATCAGGCCCTCGGCGCCAACATGAACCTCCTGCGCGTATGGGGTGGAGGCATCTACGAAACCGAGGACTTCTACTCGGCATGTGATGAGCGCGGAATCCTGGTGTGGCAGGACTTCCTGCTTGCTTGCGCCGCCTACCCCGAAGAGTCACCGCTCTGGGAGGAGATCGAGGCTGAGGCACGTGAAAACGTTGTGCGGCTCGCTCCCCACCCCTCCTTGGTGATCTGGAATGGCGGGAACGAGAACGTGTGGGGACACGAGGACTGGGGTTGGAAGGAAGAGCTGGCAGGCCGCAGCTGGGGTGCCGGCTATGCCCACGAACTCCTTGGAGCCATAGTGGCCGAACTCGATCCCACACGCCCCTACTGCGATAACAGCCCCTATTCCCCCGGTCTCCGGCCCGAGGACATCCATCCGAACCATCCAGACCACGGAACTCATCACCAGTGGGAAGTCTGGAACAGGATTGACTACTCCCAGTACCGAAGCGAAGTGCCCAGGTTCTGTTCGGAATTCGGCTTCCAGGGTCCGCCAACCTGGCGCACGCTGAGCGACTTTGTGCACGCGAACGACGGCGGACCGCTGGCTAACGCCGTAGACCCCAAGGAAGACCCGGTCTTCCTGGTGCACCAAAAAGCTGATGACGGAAACGGCAAGCTCGACCGCGGCCTTGCCCCTCATCTGGGCATCCCTACCGACTTCCAGGACTGGCACTGGGCTACCCAGCTCAACCAGGCCCGGGCGGTCCGTTACGCGATTGAGCACTACCGCTCCTGGTGGCCCCGCACCGCCGGTGCAATCGTGTGGCAGCTCAACGACTGCTGGCCCGTGACCTCGTGGGCAGCAGTGGACTCCCAGGAACGGCCAAAGCCACTTTGGCACGCCCTCCGCCTTGCCTACGCACCGCGGATCATTTCCCTTGGGGATCGTGACGGGCAGCTGTCGGTGTCATTGGTGAACGACACGGACCAGCCCTGGGCCGGACCGCTTACCTTCTCCTTGCAGACCCTTGAAGGCGAGGTCCGGTCCCACCACGAAGAACAGGTCGAGGTCCCCGCCCGTAGCGTCCTCACCTTGCCGGTTGGGCAGGCACTCCAGACACCTCAGGACCCGTCCAACGAAGCGTTGATCGTGGGCATGGGGACAGAACTGACCGTTCACACTTTCGTGGAGGACATCGATCTGCAACTCAACCCTGCCCCGTTGGACGCCTCGGCCAACGCCGTGGCCGGTGGTTATGAAATCACCGTGAAGTCTCACTCGCTGGTCCGCGACATCACCGTCCACGTCGATCGCGTGGATCCGGCGGCCAGCATCGATCACGCCCTGGTCAGTTTGCCTGCGGGAGCGGAGTGGACCTTCAAGGTAACGTCCGACATCGAAGGTTTGGACCCGGCAGAATTCATCTCCCCAGCAGTGCTGCGGACGGCCAACGACTTGCGGGCCGTACCCACCCAAGTGCTCGCCTCAACTGTTTCAACCACCGCATAGAGGCCAACCATGACACATCAATTTCGGGCAGAACTTACAACGGGCGCCCGCAACCGGGCACTCAGCTCAGGGTGGCACATGCGCCTCGTTGAAGGACCAGCACCCCGCGGTGTATCGGGGCAATTGATCCCTGCGTCGAGGCCTGGAGCCATCTCCCAGGACCTCACATCCGTGGGGCTCCTGTCCGGGGCAGCTGAGTCGGGAGCTTTCGGGTCGGTTCAATCTGCGGATTGGGTGGCGCGCTGTGGATGGGAATACAGCGTGGACTTCCCCTGGCGTTCGTCAGGGGAAGGCAGGGCCAAGCTGATCTTCCACGGCCTTGCCCCTACTGCTTCGGCAAGCATCAACGGTCATGCCCTGCAGCCCGGCCCCGGCCAGGAACCGGCATTCCACGACGTTGGCGCATTGCTCCTGAACGGCATCAATACCCTCAAAATCACCCTCACTCCGGAAGCTCCGCCCGTGCCCGCGGGTGTGAACACCCCCACCAGCTGACCGAAAGCAACTCCTGTGATCTCTCCTTCCACCGTCGTCGCCATTGACGGCGGTCAGTCTTCCATCCGCGCCAGGCTCCTGGCCGGGACAATCACCGAGTTGGAGCGGGAATTTCCGCCGCTCCTTACCAGCGCGCCGCTCATGCCCCAGCTCGAACGAGTTATCCGCTCGGTCCTCACCAACCAACCGCGACAACGAGTACACGTTGCCGCGGCGCTTTCCGGGCTGACTCCGGATAACGCCGACGCCGTGGGAGTCTTACGGGCCTGCGAAGATCTAGGCGTCACGGCGATCCGCTTGGCACACGACTCCATCTCGGGTTACCTCGGCTGCCTCGGCGGGCGCGGTGGAGCAGCGTTGGCTGCTGGCACCGGCGTCGTGACCCTCGCTACCGGCCCGGCCGGGTACTCGCGTGTCGACGGCTGGGGGAACATCATGGGCGACGCCGGAAGCGGGTACTGGATCGGTCGGGTCGGCCTGGACGCCGCCATGCGGGCACATGACGGCCGTGGCCGTCGCACCGCGATCCTGGACATCCTTCGCCGTGACTTTCCCGACGTCGAGACAGCGTACATCGACATCCAGTCCAATCCCGAACGAATCTCCTTTGTCGCTTCGTATGCCCGGGCCATCATCGATCTCTCGGATCACGACGAAGTCTCGGCCCGGATTGTTGGTCATGCTACCGATGAGCTGGCTCTCTCCGTAGGAGCCAGCCTGCGCAATACGGGATGGGCCGTGGAGGACAGTCCTGCCATTAGCTGGGTGGGGAAGATCCTGTCCAACCCCAGGGTTGCTTTGCCCCTGAAACACAAACTTGAACAGGCCTGGCCGTCTGCGGAGATCCTTGCACCCTTGGGTGGCCCCTTGGACGGGGTTGCCCAGCTCGCCATGCTGCCTCCGGACCACCCGCTTCACCCACAGTTACATTCGGCATCTCTTCAGAGCTTGTCGTAGCCGCCCCCACCCACTCATCCATAAGGACCATAAAGTGCATTTACTGACCGGCGCCCGGCGCTCGTATGACTGGGGTTCCACCACGTCCATGCCCGAATTTCTGGGCACGGATCCCGATGGCAAACCCTTTGCTGAGCTGTGGCTGGGAGCGCATCCAACGGGGCCGTCAACCATCATCGGGCCCACAGGAAACGAGGGCCTGGATGAGTGGGTGGCCCGGGACCGCCTCGGCAATCTCGGGCAAAGGGTTGATGCCGCTTTCGGACGCCTGCCGTATCTTGTGAAGCTCTTGGCACCCGCCAAGCCCTTGTCCATCCAGGTGCACCCCACCCGCGGGCTGGCCGCGAAGGGTTTCCTGGAGGAGGAACGGCAGGGCATTCCTTTGGATGCTCCCCACCGCACCTTCAAGGACATGAACAACAAGCCAGAGATGGTTTACGCCATCTCAAATTTCGACGGATTGGCAGGATTCCGTCCGCGGCAGGAGATAGCCCGGCTTCTTGAGGAAATCGCCGGACCGCTGGAACCTGCACGGGCTCGCCTCAGCACCACACCAGGTGAACATGGCATGAGGCTGATGTTGGAGATACTGGTGGGATTGCCCCCGGAGGACATCCAGACGGTGCTGGAAATTGCTGCGTCACTAGCCTTGCTTCATCCACATCCTGTGGTTCGGGCGGCCTGTGCCACCGTGGGCGAATTGGCCAACGCCTACCCCGGCGATGTTGGTGCCGTGGTTTCCTTGGTCCTGAACAGGGTGCACCTCGCACCCGGCGAGTCGATGTTCCTCGCTGACGGAGTACCGCACGCCTATTTGGGTGGATTTGGCCTCGAAGTCATGGCCAATTCCGACAACGTCCTGAGGCTGGGCCTGACAAGCAAGCACATCGATATCGAGGCAATGCTGGGGGCGGTGGACTTCTCCTCCAGCGGCTTCGATGTCACCTCCGCACCAAAAGGTGCCACCACCCACACCTTCCGCCCCCCCGTCCCCGATTTCGCATTGAGCATCGCCCATCCCGGGAAGACTGACGAAGGCCGCACCACTTTGCCGGGAGACGGTCCCCGCGTCCTGGTGTGCCTCGATGGCAACGTGACAGTAGAAACGCGGTCCTCCGCCGATACCTGCGCCCTGACCAAGGGGCAGTCACTCTTCGTTCCAGCAGCCGAAGGCGGTATCAGGGTTGAAGGCCCGGGCACTATCGCCCAGGCCTTCGTTCCCTGAAAGTGGTGTCCTCAGATGGTCTTGCCAGCGTCCGCCAGAAGCGTGCTGCCTGTCATGATCGTGGACAAATCACTGGCGCAGAACAGCACTACGCGTGCAATGTCGTCCGGTGTTCCCAGCCGTCCCATGAGGCTGCCGGCCATGACTGCGGCGGCCCCGGAGTCCGGCGTCGGACCAGAGTCCCCGGCTCGTAGCGTGGCGGCTGCGGCCATGGTGCCCTCAGTGGGTACGAAGGTGGGGGCTACTCCCAGCACCCTGATTCCCAAGGGTGCGAACTCAAGCGCCATCTGCTTGGTCATGCCGCGAACAGCATGCTTGGACCCCACGTAGGAGGCAAGGCCCGGGGCCGTTCCCTCAAAACCGGCCGTGGAGACGATGTTGATGATCACCCCGCCACCGGCCATGTGGCGTGCGGCCTCGCGGGAACCGTTGAACACCCCTCGGGTGTTGACGGCGAACACGTTCTCCCACTCTTCGTCCTGAGTTTCAAGGACCGGTGTGCTGGGAAAGATCCCCGCGTTATTGACCCAGATGTCGATGCCTCCCAGTTCAGCAACGGCAGCTGAAGCGGCAGTGCGCACGGATTCCGAACTAGCCACGTCCATGTCGACTCCGTAGGAACAGACCGGAAAACGTGCAGCGATCTCCTCCGCAGCTTCCCGCGCTCGTTCGCCGTCGAGGTCTCCGACAAGAACGTCCGACCCTGCTTCGGCCAGGCGCAACGCGATCGCTTTGCCCAGTCCTTGGGCAGCACCGGTGATGACAGCCCTGCGTCCAGCGAGGGAAAGCAGGTCCCTGACAGGGGTCAGTGAGGCATCAGCAAAGGCCGTGCTCATACGGTCGCCGCCGCATTGACCTGACTTGCCGGAGTGAGCTGGTTGGCCTGATCGAGTCGGTTGGCTTGGGCGACACTTCCCAGCCAGGCGAGGCTCGGCTTGGGTGTGCGGACAAAGGTCTCCCGGTCCACGGCGATCAGGCCAAAGGTGGGCTCCCAGTGGCCCCACTCGAAGTTGTCCAGCAAGGACCAGTGGAGATAGCCGCGGACGTCGATGCCGTCATTCATTGCCTGGTGCAGACCTTGCAGCGCCTCTGTGGTGTACCGGATCCGCTGGTTGTCGTCGGCCGTTGCGATGCCGTTTTCGGTGACCATCACCGGCACACCTCCTGTCACCGCCCACGCATGACGTACCGCCATGGCGAGCGCATCGGGACGGTAGGAGGTGCCGACCAGGGTGTTGTCCGGGAGGACCGGGTGGGGCACCAGTCCATTGGCATCCACTTCCTGACTTGAATAGGCCTGCACGCCAACAAAGTCATCGCCGCGGCTGCCTTCCCAATAGACGTCTTCCTTGCCGTAGCGGATCTCAAGAAGCTTCTCTTCCCCGCCCGGAGCGGCAGTGAGCGCCCCTGCGGCGATGGTCCAACCGACCTTCGCACCGGTGTGGGCGCGGACAATGTCGCGCGCAGCATGGTGGATGGCTGTGAATGCCCGCCCGATCTCGGGATCTGCGTAGGTGAGGAAGTCGCTGTGTGTTTGTTTCTTTTCCTCGCCTCCTTCGACGGTGGGGCTTTGCCACTCGGCGCCTTGGCTCTGCTGCATGCGGCGCATGGCCGTCATGATCGCGGCCTGCATATTGGGTTCGTTCATGGTGACCACCCACTCCACGCCGTCCAGGATGGTGGTAGCCGCCGTGACGTACCGCTGGAACTTTTCCGAAGCGTCCTCAGCCAACCAGCCGCCGTCGTTCGCGAACCACTGCGGCGTGGTGAAGTGCTGCAAGGTGACCACTGGGGTGACGTTCCGGGCGAAGCAGTGCTCAATCATGCGGCGGTAATGGGCAAGCTCGGCCCTGGAGAAGGCACCGGGCGCAGGTTCAATGCGTGACCACTCAAGGCTGAAGCGGTAGGAGCCCAGGCCGGCGTCGGCCAGGAGGTCGATGTCTTCGCGGTAGCGGTGGTAGCTGTCGCAGGCGTCTCCGGAGAGCTCCATGCCCGGCATGGTCAGTTCGCGTGCCCACCAATCGCTGTTGACGTTGTTGCCTTCGATCTGGTGGCCGGCGGTTGCCGCACCCCAGAGAAAATTCTCAGGGAAAGTGGTCATGAGGGTCCTCATCTTTCGTAAGTCAGTGGGTTTGCTGTGATTGGGTGGACCGGGTCAAACGACCGGAACAGCCTGCGGTTCGTGCGTGGGTAGGGGCGCGGTGGCCCGGAAACGGCCCGGTCCTGCCAGGTGTTCGGAGCCGTCCGGAAAGACAATGCGCGCTTCTGTTTCGGCCGGAATGTCGGCATCGATCCGCAGGTGGTCGCCGTCGAGCTGCCAGTGCACACGGATGGTGCCCTGCGGGGACTCGTGCGTTCCCTTCGCCCACGTGATTCCCGGGGCCAGCGTCGGGGCGATCACGATGGAGCGCCACGCGACTGATCCCGGCGCCTGCCTCAGTCCCAGCGTGTGCTCATGCAGGAACCTAAGGACTGTGGCCTTGCTGTAGTGGTTGAGGGAATCGTGGGCATCCCCGTGCTCGTCCAGCCCTTCCCACGACTCCCAAATGGTTGTGGCACCTTTGTCCACCATGGATAGCCAGGACGGCGCCGTGCGCTGGAAAAGGAGCTCGTAGGCAACATCGGGTCGCCCTGCTTCGACGAGGACAGGTAATAGGTCGCCTGTGGAGAGGAAGCCCGTACCGAGGTGGGTTCCTGCGGCACGGATCAGCTCAACCAGCCGGTCTGCGGCCTGCTGGCGCCGCTCTGCGGGAAACAGCCCGAAGGACAACGCCCTTACGTAGCTGGCCTGGGTATCGGCGGCCGTCGTCCCGTCTTCCCGAAGGTACGCAAGACGCCACGCATCGCGGACGGCTTCTGCGATGTTTGTGTACTTCGCTGCATCCTCCGTCCGTCCCAGAACCTCAGCGATGCAGCCAAGAGTCGCCGCCGACCGGTACAGGTAAGCGGTGCCAACCTCTCCCTTGTCTTCCATGAACCAGGCCATGGGGTTGTCCTGGACGGGGTCAATCAGGCGCCCCTCGGCGTCGCGCTTTTTGGGCTCAGTCCATTCGCCCCAGTGGAAAGTGCCGTCCCACAGGTACTGCTCGTAGGGCTCGGGTGCAGGCGACGCTTTCAGGCGTTCGTGATGGCGGGTTGTCCGTGCCATCTCCAAGGCCCACTGGACCCACCGGACCATGGCCTCCCAGTTTTCGGCAAGAACCGCCTCGTCTCCGTAGGCCTCGTACAGCTCCCATGGAACTGCGACTATGGCGTCTCCCCATCCGGCGGAACCGGTCATCATGGCGAACTGGTCGTCCAGATGGTTTTTGATTTGGCGGCCATCGGGAGAAAAGTTGGCGATGCGTCCGTCGTCGAGCTGGTCATCGCGAACGGATTGCAACCACTTGCGACTGAAACCCAGCACGTCCCGCAGCCGGGTAGCTGTGGAAATGAACACTTGGTAGTCGCCGGTCCATGCCAGGCGCTCACGCGTGGGGCAATCTGTGGGAACATCCACCGCATTACCCAGGAAGCTCCACTCGCCGATCCTGTGCAGGGCATTGAGGTCCTCGTCGCTGCAGGAAAATTCACCGGCCCGCGGCAGGTCAGTGTGGACAACCTGCATGGTGATGGCGGCAGGACTTAATGGTGTGGGGTCCTCCCGCGTGATGCGGGCGTACTGGAACCCGTGGACAGTGTGCCGTGGTTCAAACACAGCATCCCCGGTCCCGGCTATTACTTCATCCCGTTGCGAAAAGATCCGTGCTGGCTCACCCGGCCGATGCGAGTCAAGGTGTGAGGTTGACAGGTCCCCGTCAGGGCCAAGGTGTTCGCCATATTCGATGACGGTGCGAGCACCCGCGCCTCCGGAAACTTCAAGACGGATCCATCCGGAAGCGTTCTGGCCAAAGTCGGCGATCCACACACCGGGGCGCAGTTCATGAAGACTGTACGGTGGACGCGACTGGATCACCCTGACCGGTGGAGCGGGCGACCACTCGATTCCCGGAGCGATAACCCGGTTCACCAACACCTTGGACGGCGCCACGGACGGAACCATAAGGTCCACCGTTTGCCCTTCCATGAGGTCCGCACGGGTAGTGGAGGAAGGTGCGCTGGTCCACGTGTCGTCCGTGCCAATCACCCGGTGGGATCCATCGGCGAATTCGATGTGCAGCTCGGCCCGGGCTCCCAGCTGTGTTCCCCATTGGGCCGGATGCCGGAAGGCCCCCACTTGGCCCCGGTACCAGCCATCCGAAAGCTCGATCTCCATCCGGTTGCGGCCTGCCCGGATCAAGGACGTCACGTCTGCCGCTTGGGCGTAGAGAGTACGGTCGTACGACGTCGACCCGGGCGAAAGTTCCGCTGTACCTGCCCGTTGGCCGTTGATCGTGGCAGTGTAGACACCCAACGCTGTGGCGTAGAGTCGGGTCGAGACCACAGCAGGGGCGGTTGTCATGTCCGTTCCGCCGGCAGCAAGGTCAAACTCCGTAGCAAGCACGTGCGCAGGACGCTGGCCGTATGGCTTGTCCTCCCCTTCCACCGGAGAAACCCACAAGGCCGTCCAGTCGGCGTCGAAAAGTCCCGCCTCAAAAGCGGACCACGCCGACCAAGCGGCCGCTGGTTCCGCTACGCGAACCCGCCAGGTCACCTGCTGCCTGCTGCGCAGTTCAGCCCAAGGCCAAGGTACGTAGAGGCGACCAGTGGCAGTCGCAAGTGGCTGCGCCACGCCGTCGACCGTTGCTTCCAGTTGGTAGGCAACAGCCGATACTCCGGGGGCTATTTTCCAAGACAAGCGCGGGGCAGGTCCCGTGACGGGAAACTGGTCACCGCCACTATCCACCTCGAGCCCGAAAGGCATGGTGTCCATAGTGATTCCTTCTTCCTTCTTCAATGCTGTTTTCATCGGCGCATCCCTACCGGACGGACTTGACCTTGAGGGCGATGACCAGCCCGCCAAGCAGTGCCAGGACAGCGCCGGCCAGATAGAGGAAGGTGTAGTTCTTGTCCGTTCCCGTGATGCCAATGGTGATGATGACCGAGGCGATCAGGGGCGCCACTGCGCTGGGGATCTTCTGCGCGAAGGCCACTACCGCCATGTAGCGGGCAGTTTCCGTGCGGTTGGGCAGGATGGCGAAGATGATGGCTTGATCAACGGTGGCAAACACCGCGATGGCAGTCTGCATGAGGACCGCACCAATGATCAGCTGCGGCAATGACCAGGCGAAAGCCTCAGCCAAAGCGCCGGCCACGAAGATCAGCGCCGCGATGATGACGAACAGCCTGCGCCGCCGGAGCTTGTCGGAGAGGAACCCGCCCAACAGGGCACCCGCTGCTGCGGCCACGACGCCCAACATGCCGATGGTCGCCACCACTCCGGCGACCTCACGAACAGGGAGTCCAAGGCGCTGTGCGTAGAAGAACGTGCCGAAAGTGGTGTTGAAGTACAGGCCCATAAAGAAGACAAAACGGCCCAACCAGTTCCACGCGAAATCGGGGTACTTCCGGACGCTGAAGCCGTAGCTGGCAACCACCGAGCGGAACGTTACCTGCGAATCAACCACCACGTCCTTGGAGCTGCCCTCCGGCTTGATGAGCGGGAAGAGTGCCAGGAGTACTGCGCCAATGACACCCGGGACCACAAAGACCAAGAGGGTGTTTGAAGAGACAGCGTAGGCAACACCGATGCCCAAAACGGGGGCGATTTGGGTCATGAGGCCTGTCAGGGCTGAGACCCGTCCGCGCTGTGCTTCCGGCAATTTGTCCGCCATCAGGTTCTGGATGGCAGCGCCGGAAATCGACCAACCGGACATGCCAAGGATCCATCCGGTTCCTACTATCAGCAGGTTGGGCGCCAGACCCATGACTACCAAGCCAGCCAGGCCGATGGCCGTACCCAGGAAGATAAAGGGGCTGCGGCGGCCAAAGCGGGACCTCGTCCGGTCGCTCCAGATCCCAACAATAGGGCTGATAATCAGGTAGACCAGCTGGGCTATGCCAGTGATGAAGCCCAGTACCTGTTCCTGGCCAGGGGCGAGTTCAGTGATCCTTACAGCGATGCCGTAGGAAAGCGGCACCATCATGGCAATGGACGCTCCGAAACTGGCGAGCATCAGCCAAAAGATGTAACTCCTGCTGACGGGACTCTGCGGTTCCTCCAACAGCTGGGTGCTCGGGTCCGCGGTTGGGGGCTGGTTGCCGGGGACCGGCTGGGCGGCGGCAACGCCCCCGGCGAGGCTGGGCGCCTCGTGATTGTTCGTAGTCACCAATGACTCCTTCAAGAAAGTGGTCGCCCCGCTGGTGGCATCTCCAGCATGGCCCTGCGACGACATCGTCGAACCAAGTAAAGAGTAACCACTATGGTTACTATTCGTGAATAGTAGTCACCGTGGTTACAATTGACAAGACCCCCGGAGAAATTGCCCGTAGCTAGGAAAGAAGGTTGGCGCAGTGACCACAACTACCGAGCAGGCAACCGGGACAAAACAAGCGTCCCGCCGTCGCGGACCTTACGCCACCACTCCGGCCAGGCGGGCCGAAATAGTCCGGGCCGCATCGGCCAGCTTTGCTGAGCATGGCTACGAACGGGCCAGCCTCAGGGACATCGCCTCCCGCGCCAGCGTCACCCACGCCGCACTCCTGCGCCACTTCGCTACCAAGGACGAGCTCCTGCTGGCCGCCCTTGCCCAGCGGGACCTCGACGACGCCGAACTCGCCAACCGCATCCTGGAATCAAAAGTTCCCCGCGAAAAAGTGCTGAGCAGCATCCTCCAGGAAGAGTTCGCACACCCGGAGCATCTCCGGAACTGGCTGGCCATCACTATCGCCGCTACCAACCCCAACCACCCGGCGCACGACTTCTTCATTTCCCGGCGCGCTAAGATGCGCGAACACTTCACCAGCAAGAAGCTGGCCACCACCGAAGACAGCCAGGAACTGACCGCCGATGACAAAGTCACCATGGTGATGGCCATGGTGGACGGCCTCCGCATCCAGTTCCTCCTGGACCCCGAACGCGAAACGCTTCACCTCATGGACACACTGATGCGGTTCATCGCCTCCCCGGACGCGGCATAGGACCTCCGCCCATCACAAAAGGTAACCTCCCGCCGTCGTCGTTGGTACCGGCACTTATTCTGGGCAGTAGCCGCCCGCCAAACGCGAAGGAATGCCATGCCCAGCCCTGAACGACCCCTCCGCAAGCTTGGATTTCTGACTATTGGCCTGTTCGACCCGGCCGACCCTGCGGCCGGCCACCGGTCGACGTTGGAGATCATCGAGCTCGGCGAGCAATTGGGATTCGACAGCGCCTGGTTACGCCACCGCCATCTACAGTTCGGCATCTCCTCCCCTGTCGCGGTGATGGCCGCCGCCAGCCAGCGCACGTCCAGGATTGAGCTCGGCACCGCCGTAACCCCGCTGGGCTGGGAAAACCCGCTGCGGCTGGCGGAGGACCTGGCAACCGTGGATCTGCTTGCCGGGGGACGGATTAATCCGGGCCTGAGCGTGGGTGAACCGATGCACTACGACACCGTGAAGCACCATCTATACGCCGACTCCTGGGATGTCGAAGACTTCAGCTATGACCGCGTAGACCGGTTCGCCCGCCTGGTCGCCGGCGAAAAGGTCCGGGACTTCTCCGGCAAGCAGGGTGTTGTGGAGGAATTCTCCAACCGGGTGGAGCCGCACTCCCCCGGACTGCGCAGCCGTCTTTGGTACGGGGCGGGAAGCATGAAGTCGGCCGTTTGGGCAGGGACAAACGGCTTCAACCTACTATCCAGCAGTGTCATTTTTCCCGACAAGGATCAGGAACCGGACTTCGCAAGAGTCCAACAATCGCAGATTCGGGCATACCGCCACGCCGCCCACGCGTCCGGAAATACTGCCAGGGCGTCGCAGGGCTTAGTGGTGATCCCTACCGATTCCGCTTCGAGCACCCAGAAGGAGAAGTACCAGCGGTACGTCGATGAACGGACTCCCCGCACAGAGGCTCCGCAGGGCCCCAAGGGCATGATGTTCGCGAAGGATCTGATCGGCACCAGCGACGAAATCGCCGAGCAACTTTACGCCCATGCTGGTTTCCAGGAAGTGGACGAGGTGGCGTTCGCACTGCCCTTCAGCTTCGACCACGAGGACTATGTGCAGATCCTCAACGACATCGCGGCAAAACTGGGCCCGGCTTTGGGATGGAAACCGACCGACTAAATGCAGAGCCCAGGATCACCGCCCCTTCAGCACGTATCGCCGTTCAGGGCGTCCGACGCCGTACTTGAGTCTGACCTCCAGCGCCCCCTCGTCGTGGAGGTACTCAAGGTAACGCCTGGCGCTCACGCGGGAGGTACCCAGCTGCTCGGCGAGCTCGGCGGCAGAGAGGTCACCCGGCGCGGTTTTCAGTGCTGATTCAACAAGTTCAAGTGTCTCAACGCTGCAACCTTTGGGCAGGGTCCGCTCTGAAACGCCCAAGCCGAAGACACGATTCACGTCGGACTGCTCGGCCTCCACTTTGGAAGCGTCCAAGCCTTGGTAAGCACTGAGGTAATGCTCCAGCCTCTCCTGCAGGTCAGCTTGGGAAAAGGGCTTGATGAGGTAGTGGACGATCCCGCCGCGCAAGGCCTTTCGGACGGTTTCCACTTCGCGGGCAGCGCTGATCACCAGTACATCGAGGTCCGGAGCAACATCGCGGAGCTGGTGCATGAGCTCCAGTCCGTTGATATCCGGGAGATGGATGTCCAGCAACACGAGGTCGGGCTGGAGCCTTTGCGTTTCCACCAGGGCCTGGGCCCCCGTGTGCGCCACTCCCACCACCCCGAAGCCCGGCGTCCGCTGGATGAACCCGGCATGGACCTTCGCCACCATGAAATCGTCGTCGACGATCAGTACCTTGATCATGGCTGCGTTGTCCCCTTCGTGGAGTCGAGCTTGTTGGAGACGGAGTCGGGTTTGTCCGAGTTAGAGGTGTTTTTGTTGAAGCGTGCAGTGAACACTGCCCCGTCATCATTGGACACCGTCAGGTCACCTCCGGAGCGCCGGCAGATCACCCGTGACAACGCCAACCCAAACCCCCGTGCGTCGCCCGGTCCGGGCTCTTTTGTGGAGAAGCCTTGCCGGAAAATGTCCTCCGCAGAGTCGGAAGGAACACCGGGACCGTTGTCCCGGACGGTTACCGTGACGGCGTCACCCGAGTTAACCACCAGCACTTGGACCGAGGCCCCGGGAAGTCCAGTGACGGCGTCGAACGCGTTATCCACCAGGTTTCCCACCACGGTGGTGAGGTCGCGGGACAGTTCCTCGTTGACGCGTGGCAGCGCGGACTTCGGGTCCAGCTTCAGCTCCACTCCGCGCTCCGTTGCCAGGCTGGCCTTGGCGATCAGCAGGGCTGCGAGCGCGGGGTCCTCGATGCGGCTGGTGACGTCGTCGTTGAGCCGCGTCCGGTCCACGGTGGCTCCGTTGACGAACTGAACCACGGAATCGTATTCGCCAATCTGGATCAGGCCGGAGATGACGTGGAGTTGGTTTGCAAACTCGTGCGCCTGGGCCCTCAAAGTATCGGTGACGGTCTTGGTGGCGCCGAGTTCACTCTCCAGGGAGGACAGCTCGGTCCGGTCCCTCAACGTGGTGACGGAACCGATGTCGCGTCCGTGGGAACGCAGGGCAACGCGGTTCATGACCACCAGCCGCTCCCCCACGAGGACCAATTGATCCGCGTCTGACTGTTCGCGGGTGAGGACTATTTTCAGCGCAGGGTCTACGTGGAGGGAACGCAACTTCTTTCCCACACAATCCGGTGGCAGGCCTAGAAGTTGCCTGGCGCTTTCATTGGCCACCGTGATCCGCTCGTGTGGATCCAAAGCGACCACGCCTTCCTTCAAGCCCTGCAGCATCGCTTCACGATTCTCCACGAGACCGGTAATCTCCCTCGGTTCCATGCCCAGGGTTTGCCGTTTAACGCGGCGGGACAACAGGAGGGATCCTGCGACGCCCAGGACGCTGGCGACACCCAGATAGGTGAGCAGGTTGGGAACGGCATCGCCTAGTCGCTCAATGGTGGATGGGTAGTTCCTGCTGATGGATGCGACGCCGATAACTTTTCCGGAATCGTCCAGGACGGGGACGTGGGCGGACAGCACGGCGCCGCTGCTGCCTGGCAGGACACCTGTCCAGGCGCGCCCTTCCATCACTTGGCTCTCACCCAGCGGTAGGGGTTGGCCCAACAGGCTGGGATCCGATGATGCCACTACGGTGCCGTCAAGTTTGGCGAGGGCCACATGCGATGATCCCGAAACGGTGCGCACGGATTCGGCCACGGCAGGGAGTGCTGAACCGACACGCGGTTCGGCCTCCGGGAGCAACGCGCGGACAGTGGGGTTGCTGCCTAATGCTTCAGCAGCCAGCAGTGCACGGCGTCCTTCGTTCCGTTCGAAGGTAGCGGCGGATTGGGCTAAGGAAATGGCGACAACGGCAACAAGAACTGCCAGGACGATCAGCAACTGCAGCACAAGGTACTGCCCTGCCAGGGACATGCCTCTTCTTCGAGTCAGTCGGGTCACTGCTGGGTTCCTTTGGTGGTGCCGGTGATCGGAGGGGCGGACAACAGCTTCCCCCGTGGCGTATCGGAACTATACCCCAGCGGCACGAAAGACCAGCTCAGACCACAGAAACCCGTGAACGCAATGAACTTAAAGATCACTGCGAACACAAGAGTGATCCCTGTCACTTACGCGCCTAGCATCAAATCAACGGGGCACAACGCTGATCGCCCTACACCGAATTTTCGATGATGAGAAGAGGAACACCATGCGCCAGATCCGCGCATTGCGAATCGCCGCCGTCGCCGCCGGCATCGCCCTGATGGCCACGGGCTGCGGTGCCACAGGTAAGTCCACCGGTTCTGACAGCACCGGTGCAGCAGGACCTATCACCGGACTCCAGATCATGGTTCCAAACACTCCCGGCGGTGGCTACGACACCACCGCCCGGGCAGCCGCCAAGGTACTGGACGACGAGAAGATCTCCACCAACACCGAGGTATTCAACCTTGCCGGCGCCGGCGGCACGGTGGGCCTTGCCCGCATCGTCAATGAAAAGGGCAACGGCGACCTCACCATGCTTATGGGCCTGGGCGTTGTTGGAGCAAGTTATACCAACAAGTCCGAGTCGAAGCTGACGGAGACCACCCCTCTGGCAAAGCTCATCGAGGAACCCGGCGCCATCATGGTCAGCAAGGACTCCCCGTACAAGACCATCGATGACTTGGTAACGGCGTGGAAGGCCAACCCCGGCTCCATCGCAGTTGGCGGCGGTTCATCGCCCGGCGGCCCGGACCACCTCCTGCCCATGCAGCTGGCCGGCGCGGTTGGCATCGATGCCACCAAGGTCAACTTCGTCTCTTACGACGGCGGTGGCGACCTCCTCCCCGCCATCCTCGGTAACAAGCTCGGCTTCGCCGCTTCCGGCGCCGGCGAGTACCTGCAGCAGATCAAGTCCGGCGAGATCCGAGTCCTGGCCACCAGTGGCGAGAACCGCTTGGAAGGTGTGGACGCTCCTACGCTGAAGGAATCCAACATTGACCTCGTCTTCACCAACTGGCGCGGCATTGTGGCCCCTCCGGGCATCAGCGAGGACGACAAGAAATCCCTGATCGCCGCCCTTGAGAAGATGCACGCCTCCGCAGGCTGGAAGGAAGCGCTCAAGACCCACAGCTGGTCCGACGCTTTCGTAACCGGCGACGAATTCCAGACGTTCCTGACAGACCAGGACAAGCGGGTGGCGGACGTCCTGACCAAGCTCGGGTTGGCGTGAGCTCCTTAGCCACAGGCCTGAAAGGCCGCGCCGAGCTGGGGGTAGCCCTCCTGCTCGGCGTGGTCGGCGTCCTGGTCTTCCTGGACGCGAACGGCCTGGTCACCCCGTACTCGCAGTCGGACCCGGTAGGCCCCAAGACCGTCCCGTTCATTGTGTCCGGTCTGCTGATCGTCTGCGCTGTTTTGCTTGCCATCAACGTCCTCCGCGGCGGCAAGGGTGAGGCCGAGGGCGGCGAAGACGTTGACCTGGCACACCCTGCCGATTGGAAGACTGTCCTTCCGCTGGCCGGAGCTTTCATCCTGAACATCCTGCTCATCGACTGGGCCGGCTGGGTCATTTCCGGAACCGTCCTCTTCTGGGGCAGCGTGCTGGCACTCGGCAGTCGTCGCTACATTCGTGACGGCCTTATTTCCGTCGCACTGTCCTTGCTGACCTTCTACGGCTTCTACCTCGGCCTGGGCATCGCATTGCCGGCCGGGCTCCTGGAAGGAATCCTCTAATGGACGTCTGGTCCTCCCTGATGGACGGTTTCGCGACCGCCCTGACCCCCATGAACCTCTTGTTCGCCGTGATCGGCGTACTCTTGGGCACCGCCGTCGGCGTCCTCCCCGGGCTGGGCCCGGCCATGACTGTGGCGTTGCTGCTTCCGGTCACCGCCGCCTTGGAGCCCACCAGTGCCTTCATCATGTTCGCCGGCATCTACTACGGCGGCATGTTCGGCGGTTCCACCACTTCCATCCTCCTCAACACACCAGGCGAATCGTCGTCGGTGGTGACTGCCATCGAAGGCAACAAGATGGCCAAAGCCGGCAGGGCCGCACAGGCGCTTGCCACCGCGGCCATCGGCTCGTTCATCGCCGGAACCATCGGCACCGCGCTACTGGCGGTCTTCGCGCCCATCGTGGTGCAATTTGCCGTCAGTCTGGGCGCTCCCAGCTACTTCGCCATCATGGTCCTCGCACTGCTCGCGGTGACCGCCGTGCTTGGCTCGTCCAGGCTCCGCGGCTTCGCTTCGCTGGCCCTTGGTTTGGCCATCGGGCTGGTAGGCATCGACTCCGTGACCGGCCAACGCCGCCTGACCTTCGGCCAGCCGCTGTTGGTGGACGGTTTGGACATTGTGGTGGTCGCCGTCGCGATCTTCGCCGTGGGTGAAGCCCTCTGGGTCGCGGCCCACCTGCGTCGCACGCCGCTTCACGTCATCCCGGTGGGTCGTCCTTGGATGGGCAAGAAGGACTGGGGCCGTTCCTGGAAGCCCTGGCTTCGCGGCACCGCCTTCGGCTTCCCGTTCGGTGCCCTGCCCGCCGGTGGCGCCGAGATCCCCACGTTCCTCTCCTACGTCACAGAGAAACGGCTCACCAAGCACCCGGAAGAGTTCGGCAAGGGCGCTATTGAAGGCGTCGCCGGACCCGAGGCGGCCAACAATGCTGCCGCCGCCGGAACCATGACCCCGTTGCTCGCACTCGGCCTCCCCACCAACGCAACAGCCGCCGTCATGCTTGCAGCCTTTACGTCCTACGGCATCCAGCCCGGGCCGCAGCTGTTCTCCAGCGAAGGACCGCTTGTGTGGGCACTCATTGCGAGCCTCTTCATCGGCAACTTCCTGCTCCTGCTCATCAACCTGCCCTTGGCGCCTGTCTGGGCTAAGCTGCTGCAACTCCCCCGCCCCTACCTCTACGCGGGCATCCTTTTCTTCGCTACCTTGGGTGCCTACTCGGTCAACCTGCAGGCCTTCGATCTTGTGATCCTGCTGGTACTCGGTGCCCTCGGATTCATGATGCGGCGCTTCGGGCTTCCGGTCCTGCCCCTGATCCTCGGCGTCATCCTGGGCCCGCGCATTGAGGGCCAGCTCCGCAAGACGCTGCAGCTGAGCGCCGGCGATCCCGCTGGCCTGTTCAGCGAGCCCATCGCGATCGTGGTTTACATCATCGTGGCGCTCATCCTGGCCTGGCCGCTGATCTTCAAGCTCATCCGCCGCAACCGTCCCGTTGCAGCCACAGTGATCCCGGGTAACTCCGGCGCCACAGCCCCGAAGGAAGCCGGCGGCGTCAGCCACGGCAGCCACCGCGCCGACGGAACAGCAGACGGCGACGGCGGAAGCGACGGCTAGCCTGGCGCCTGGCAATGTGCCAGCCGCCTCCCCAACAACCAAAGCCAACAAGGAGAAACCATGACCATCGTGGTGGGATACGTCCCCACACCGGAAGGCGAAGCTGCGTTGACGCAGGCCATCGCCGAGGCCAAGAAGAGCAATGACACCCTGCTGGTCATCAACTCCTCCAAGGGCGACGCCCTGGTGGACAACCGTTACGCCCAGGAGCCGGACATCCAGAGCATCGAGGACCGGCTCGCTGACCAAGGCATTCAGCACATCATCAAGCAACCGGTCCGCGGCCATGATGCGGCTGCCGAAGTCCTGGACGCAGCCGACGAGAATGATGCCGCTCTGATTGTCATCGGCCTTCGCCGCCGCAGCCCCGTAGGCAAGCTCATCATGGGCAGCGTTTCCCAACGGATCCTGCTGGAGGCAGACTGCCCGGTCCTGGCGGTCAAAGCGGACTAAGTAAAGGCATTTAACGCACGACGACGGCTGGTCACTTTGGTGGCCAGCCGTCGTCGTGCGTGGGGCCTTCCTAGGAAAAGCCGAGATGGAGTTGCCACACCCAGTTGCTGGATGGGAGCGGGTGGAAGCGGCCAAAATTGCCAAAACGTTTCTTCGCCGGACTGGGAAAAACACTAGGTGGCCTTGATGAGTGCTGTCAACGCCGAAATTCCCGTGACGTTTTTGGCAATGACGGCCCGGCAAAGTGACCCTTGACACGTCCAAACCGGTAGCCCTACAGTGTTGCCAAGTCGTTTTGGCAAAACGATTCTTCACCCCAAATAGTCTTGCCATCCCGTTCGAGAGAAAGTGAGTCGACAGCGATGTCCACTCGAAACACCATCTCCAGGCTCCTCACCCTTGGCGGCATCTGCACCGCCGTCGCACTCGCGGCTACCGGATGCGGCGCAGGGGGCCCGGCACCAACGTCGGGTAGCGCCGCAGGCACCGTCAACGTATTGGTGGAAGCCGGCGGTCACGCCGAACTCACCGGCGTTGCCGAACAGTGCAAGAAGGACACCGGAATCGACGTCAACTTCGTGGAACTGCCGTACGACGGCATGTTCAACCGGCTCTCCAGTGAATTCTCCTCCGGCAACGTTTCCTTCGACGTTGCCGCACTTGACTCCGTGTGGCTTCCGAGCTTCAAGGACGCGGTCCAACCCATCGACGAAATCTTCACCGATGAGGCCAAGAAGGACATCTTCCCCGCGCTGGTCAAGGAAGCAAACGTGGATGGCCACTTCATCGGCCTTCCGGCGTGGACCAATGCCGAGATCATTCTCTACCGCAAAGACCTCTTCGAAGATTCCAAAAACAAGGCCGACTTCCAAGCAAAGTACGGCTACGAACTCGCTGCACCCACTACATGGAAGCAGTACCAGGACATCTCGGAATTCTTCACCAAGGACGGCATGTACGGCACGGATGTGAAGGGCGCCGTGGAAACTGAATGGCTTGCCCACGTCCTGCAGGCCGGCTCCCCCATGGTCCTCGACGGCGACAACGTAGTAATAGACAACGCAGCCCATAAAGAAGCACTCGACTTCTACGTAAGCCTCACAAAGTCCGCGCCTCCCGGTGCTGCACAAGTTGACTGGGCTGCAGCGCAGAACCTGTTCAACCAGGGCAAGACCGCCATGACCCGTTTCTGGGCCCACGCTTACCGTCAGATCCCCAAGGATTCACCGGTGGCAGGCAAAGTGGGAGCTGCATCAATGATTGGCGGCAGCGCCGGCGTCGCAGGTGTTCCGGGACCTTGGTACCTGTCCGTCCCGAAGGCCACCAAGAACGCAGACTCCGCAAAGAAGTTCATCAAGTGCGCGTACGACCACAACGGTCTGGGCATTGAATCCAGCCTTGGCCTGGCCTCCCGCATCTCTGCGTTCGAGAAGTACCAGGACCAGCCCGGATACGAGAGCTTCAAGCCACTGATCGAAACCCTCAACGGCAAAGCCACAGCCACCCGCCCGGCAACAGCCAAGTGGCAGCAGATCGTTGACACCGTGCTGGTCCCGCTCCTGCAGAAGGCAGTGGCCGGCGGCGATTCCGCAACCCTCCTGGCCGAAGCCAAGAAGCAGATCCAGGACCTCCTCAAGTAAAGACTCCGCGGCCGGCACCCGGAACCATAAACCCCGTGCCGGCCGCGGCCCCAACCAGCAGAAGAGAAAATCGTGCGCATCTCCGATCGCCGCTTCGCCCTATACCTGATGACCCCGGCGGCGTTGTTCCTGGCCGTATTCGTGGCCTACCCGCTGTTCCGCCTCATCGCAGACAGCTTCTTCAAGATCTCGCCTATCGCCGGTGGCCCGCGTGACTTCGTAGGGTTCCAGAACTACGTCACCGCATTCGCCTCCGAAGCCTTCATGGGGGCAGGGTGGCGAACCCTCGCCTACACCTTGGTGGTAGTTACCCTCGAGTTCGCCCTCGGCCTGGGAATGGCGCTCCTGTTCACCACGCTCGGGCGCAGTTCGCAGGTTTGGCGGACCGTCTTCCTGTACCCGTTGATGATCGCCCCGATTGTTGCCGGCTTGCTGTGGAAGTTCCTGATGATAGACAACTTCGGCCTCATCGGAACCCTCTTGCACCAGGCGGGTATCCTCTCCAACCCGAACCAGATCGGGTGGTTGTCAGATCCGAACATTGTCCTGTTCTCGGTGGCTATACCGGACATTTGGCTCACTACCTCCTTCATGTGCCTCGTGCTGTTCGCCGGCCTCCAGAACATCCCCGGTGACCTCATTGAGGCTGCGCGTTTGGACGGTGCCAGGGCACCTGCCCTCCTGTTCCAGATCATCCTCCCGCTCCTCCGCCCGGTGATCGCAGTGGCGCTGGTTGTCCGGGGAATCGACGCGGCACGCGCCTTCGACACCATCCTGATACAAACCAACGGCGGCCCCCAGTCCGCCTCCGAAACCATGAGCCTGCTGATCTACCGCACCATGATTCGCTTTGGCGATCCCGGCCTGGCCAGCGCCATGGGCACTATCTACCTGCTGGCGATGCTCGCCGTCGCATTCTTCGCGGTGGCCACCATCTGGCGGCCAGGAAAGGACAACTGATGAGCTCCCGGACGGCGATTTCACGGAACCGAGCCGCAACTGAGGGCGACGTGACCAGCCAAGCCGCACAGCCGACGTCGAAAGTCACACAGGGCCTGCGCAAGCGCCGCGGCGTCAACCGCGAAGGGCTGGAAGCCGGACGGCGAAGCACCCGGACCATCCTGTGGATCCTGCTGGCGGTGGCCATGGTGCTGTACGGCTTCCCGTTCCTGTACCTGCTGTTCACCTCGTTCAAGACGCCAATCGACACCATCGCCGTTCCACCCACCATCCTCCCCAAGGAATGGACGTTGGAGAACTACGCCAACGCCCTGGGCCGGAGCGGAGTGCTGGCCTCGTTCATCAACAGCGTGCAGACAGCCATCATCAGCACCCTGTTGTCACTGGTCCTGGCTATCCCGGCCGCCTACGGCATCACGCGCTACAAGACACCCAGCGGCCGGGTGTTCATCATGGCCGCACTGGTGACGCGCATGGTCCCGCCGGTGGCCATCGGCATCCCACTGGCATCAATGATGTCCTCCGTAGGTCTCGCGGACGCGCCCATCGCTTTGTCAATCGCCCACACCACCATCTCGTTGCCGCTGTCCATCTGGCTCATGTCCAGCTTCTTCGAGGCCGTACCCCGCGACCTGGAGGAAGCGGCGACAGTTGACGGCTGCAGCAGGCTCGGCGCGCTCTGGCGGGTAGTCATCCCTGTGGTCTCCGGAGGCATTGCAGTCACCGCGATCTTCGCCTTCCTGGCCTCGTGGAACGAGTTCCTGTTCGCCCTCCTCATGACCGCCATCCGCTCACAAACAACCCCGGTGGTTATCGCGAACTTCCAGACTCAGTTCGGACTGGACTGGGGATCCATGACCGCACTCGCAGCCGTCTACTCGATCCCCGTCATCCTCCTGACCCTTCTCCTGCAGCGCAAAATCGTCGCAGGCATGACACTCGGCGCTGTCAAGGGCTAAGAGCGCGGTCAAGGCTGAGGAAATTTTCAAGCTAAGAGAGGACCCCATGTCCAACAGCAACCACTACGACGTCACCACGTGGCCAGTCGGCAACCCGTCCGAGGACGTTGGTGAAGTCATCAACAGCATCATCGCGGACATCAAGGACCGGCAGGCGGTCACGGATGAGAACGACGGCGGCAAGCCGGGAGCGGTTATTTACCTTCCGCCCGGGGACTATCACCTCCGCACGCAGGTGGTCATCGATGTCAGCTTCCTCAAGATCCAGGGCTCGGGCCATGGCTTTACGTCCTCGAGCATCCGGTTCAACGTTCCTGAGGAAGAATGGCCGGACCTCCATGAGTTGTGGCCCGGCGGTAGCCACGTCATCGTCGATCTTCCCCTCAGCGACGACTTACTCAGGGACGAATCCAAGGGCGCCGCCTTCTACATTGAACGTAGCGGGAGCCCCCGTATCAGCTCAGTGGAATTCTCCAACTTCTGCATCGATGGCCTGCACTTCACCCCCGATGGCTCGGGGCTGCCTGCGGAGAACAGCTACGTCAACGGCAAGACCGGTATCTATGTGGCCAGCGCCAATGACTCCTTCCGTGTTAACGGGATGGGCTTCGTGTACCTCGAGAATGCGCTCACCATCTACAAGGCGGACGCCCTTTCCCTTCACGACAATTTCATTGCCGAATGCGGAAGCTGCATCGAACTCCGCGGTTGGGGCCAGGCGTCCAAGATCACCGACAACCTGATTGGGGCCGGCTTCAAGGGTCACTCAATCTACGCCCAGAACCATGGCGGGCTCCTGATCACCGCGAACAACATATTCCCCCGCGGTGCCAGCAGCATCCATTTCGACGGTGTCACACGCTCAAGTGTGTCCAACAACCGCCTGCACTCGTTCTACCCCGGGATGGTGGTTCTTGCCGAAAACAGTTCTGAGAACCTTGTGGCAACCAACCACTTCCTTAGGGACCATGAGCCCTGGACTCCGTTCCTGGGAGTGGATAACGGGCGGGATGACCTCTACGGGCTGCTGCGCATCGGTGGCAACAACAACTCGGTGATCGGCAACCACTTCTCGGAAATAGTGGACGCAGAGAGCATTCGACCATCGGGGGCCACACCCGTGATCATCCATCTGGCAGAGGGTGCAGGCAACTTCGTCTCCAACAATCACGTGGTGGCCATGGACGTTCGCGCTGCGGCGAGTGACTCTTGCTTCTCGGCGCAAGTGGATGCGCTGTTGACCACCGGGGCTTCGGAGGGCCTTGCAGTGACGGCGGTCCTGGTTGATGCAGCCTCGGCTCGGAATACCATCCTTGATTCCGGAAATGACGAGCAGGTGATCGCAGACAGGAGCGTCAACGCTGTAAGGGCCACGCCGACCATTGGTTTCAAGGCCGCAGAGACCGCCCAAACGAGCCAGGCAGCGGGTATTCCTCGATAGCCTACTGGGACGAGTAAGCCGAACGTAGGATCAGCAACAACCATCAAAACCATGAGGACGTGGGAGAGCAATGACCAAAAGATCTGTAGGTATCAAAGACGTGGCCGCGGCGGCCGGTGTCTCTGTCACCACCGTCTCCCATGTCCTGAACGACGTTGCTTACGCCCGCGTAGGTACCGAAACCAGGGAACGGGTCCACGAAGCGGCCCAGCGTCTGGGTTACGGACCCAATCGGCTGGCCCAAGCCCTTCGCACCCAACGTTCGGGCATGATCGGTTTCATCAGCGAAGAGATTGCCACCACTCCGCACGCGGGCAGGATCATCCTCGGGGCGGAGGAAACGGCACGGGCTCGTGGGTACAACATCATGATCATCAACTCCACCAGCACCGGTTCACAGGATTCGCGCGAAAGCGACGTCGCCGATCTGCTGGATCGGCAGGTGGATGGCATCCTGTACGCCACCATGTACCACCGGAAGCTGTCCGTACCCACGAACCTGGCCGGGGTTCCGGCAGTCCTTGTGGACTCCGAGGACATCAACCACTCCGTCTCCTCAGTCATCCCCGATGAAGCCGGCGGCGCACGGCTCGCGGTGCAAACACTGATCGACGCCGGTCACACGCGGATCGGCATGCTCAACAACACCGACGACGTCCCGGCAACGCACTCCCGGCTGAAGGCTTTCAAGGACACGCTGGCCGACGCCGGACTGACGTTTCATGATGAACTGGTCCACTCGGAACTATCCGAGGTGCCAGGCGGCTACCAAGCGGCGCTGCGGGTCCTGGAATCTCCCAGCCGGCCCACGGCCATCTTCTGCTACAACGACCGCATGGCCATGGGTGCTTACAGGGCGGCCGGGAAACTTGGGCTGCGGATACCCGAGGACCTCTCAATCGTGGGATTCGATAACCAGCAGCTCATTGCCGAAAACCTTTACCCCTCGCTGACTACGGTTGCCCTTCCGCACTATGAAATGGGCGCGTGGGCTACGAAGAACCTGATCGACGCCATTGAGGGAAAAACGGACCTGCAGTTGTTTGCGGCACACCCCACCGTTCTTCCCTGCCCCTTGGTCCTGCGTCATTCCGTTGCCTCCCCACAGTCCGGGGCCGGCGACAGTAGCGCAAACCTGACAGCACGTACCAACACCTGACTTCATCTGCGTCCAGTCCCGGACGCCCCCGACCATAAGGACCATAAATGCACAGCCGCCCTGACCCCTCCTGCCCTGAAACGGATGTCCTGGTAGAACTCCAATGACTGATACAACCACTCACACTGCCGCTCCCGCGGAACACACGGCCCGGCCAGCCCTTCATTACACCGCCAACAGCACGTGGCTGAACGATCCCAATGGACTCGTGTTTTACCAGGGCGTCTACCATCTCTTCTACCAGAACAACCCTTTCGACAACGTCTGGGGCAACATGTCCTGGGGCCATGCCACCTCGGGGGACCTTCTTCACTGGGACGAGCATCCCGTAGCCATTGCCTGCGACGAGCAGGAGGACGTGTTTTCCGGAAGCATCGTGGTGGATGAGGGCAATACCACCGGCTTCGGCACCCCGGAAAACCCTGCCTTGGTTGCCATCTACACCAGCGCTTTCAAGGAAGGTTCGGGACTCGAGGGGACTCAGGCGCAGTCTCTCGCTTTCTCCACGGACGCGGGCATGACGTGGCAGAAGTACGTGGGAAACCCGGTCCTCAATCGAGGCTCGGCGCATTTCCGCGACCCCAAGGTGTTCCGGTACGACGGTGCGTCGGCTTCATTCTGGGTGATGGTGGCGGTGGAGGCACAGCACCAGCAGGTTGTCCTGTACCGCTCGGCAGACCTCAAGGCATGGGAGTACCTGAGCACGTTCGGGCCTGCCAATGCCACGGGCGGCGAGTGGGAATGTCCTGATCTCTTCCCCCTCCCCGTCGACGGAAACCCGGACCACGTCAAGTGGGTCCTGGTGGTCAACATCAACCCCGGTGCCGTAGCAGGAGGATCGGGAGGACAGTACTTCGTGGGCCATTTTGATGGGGTTCAGTTCACCGCGGACAGCGATTCATTAGTTGAGGACGGAAATGCCAACCTGAGGCAGTGCCTATGGCTCGATTGGGGACGCGATTACTACGCAGCAGTCTCCTTCAGCAATGTTCCGGGCAACCGCCGCATCATGATTGGCTGGATGAATAACTGGGACTACGCCAACTCCCTGCCCACGTCCCCGTGGCGATCCAGCATGTCACTGGCCCGCGAGGTTGAGCTGGCTACCATCGGCGGCCTGCCCCGTTTGGTACAGCGCCCCGTGCTGCCGGCCGAGCTCGGGCCAAGCATCTACACCATGGAGGACCAGGAGATTTGCGACTCCACGGTGGCATTGCCGCACGCAGATCCTGCTTCAATCCACGTGATTGACGCCGAGATCGGACCAGGAACTGCCGGAACAACCACCCTGAGTCTTTTCGGCGCGTTGGGCGGGGATGCCGCCACGCTTCTTACTTTCGATACTGCGACGAGCCAACTCATCCTGGATCGCCGCAACTCAGGCAACACCGCTTTCCACGAAAAGTTCGCGTCGGCAGAGTCTGCACCTGTGCCCCTTGAGGACGGCGTGCTCAGGCTCCGCGTGGTCGTCGACCACGGCTCCGTGGAAGTCTTCGCGCAAGGCGGCAAAGTTGTCTTGACCGATCTGGTGTTCCCCGAGCCCGGGATCCTCCGCACGGAACTCAACGTGGAGGGTGGCACGGCTACAGTACGTAAACTCACTGTCTCGGCCGTATCCTGACTCACGTGACTGAAACCATCCGCACCGCAACTACGCACGACGCCGGGAAGCTGGCTGAGCTCGCCGCCGTCACCTTCCCGCTGGCGTGCCCGCCCGGCTCCTCGTCGGCGGACATCCAGGCACACCTCGAAAAGACGTTGAGCGAGGCCAACTTCGAGGACTACCTCGCCGATGCGAACATCACCATCCTGGTGCTCGACGACGATGGGCAGCTCAACGGCTACACCATGCTGATTGCCAAGCCGGCCAGCGACCCGGACGTGGCCTCCGTGCTCTCGGCGCTCCCCTCCACGGAACTAAGCAAGTGCTACGTCCACCCCGACCACCACGGCAAGGGTGCCGCGTCACGACTCATTCAGGCATCGCTGGCCGACGCCGCGGACAAGGGCGCAGCAGGGGTGTGGCTCGGCGTTAACAGCGAGAACGCGAAGGCCATCCGCTTCTACAAGAAAAGTGGCTTCCAGCGGGTGGGCACCAAGTCGTTCAAGCTTGGCGACACCGTGGAGCACGACTTCGTCATGGAGCACGAACTCCAGGGAAACTAGCCGAACATTTCCCCGGTCAGGGGCGGCCTGGGATCGGACCTCAGCTCAAGACCGGCCGGTACCCCCGTCACGCTTCCGGACGAGCCAGAGGCCTCGATGGTGATCCGCGAGCGCCCCAGCAGCACGTTGTCGGCTTTGAAGGTTCCCAAGGAGTCAGGCAGGATGGGCGCCAGGTGCAGCACGTTGCGGGTGAAATCGGGATCGAACCGCAGCAGGATCCGGGCGAGTTGAACGGGGGCCGCAGCCGCCCACGCTTGCGGGGAACACGCCGTCGGATACGGTACCGGCTCTGCAAAGTCTCCGCGGTCGAAGCCGCAAAAAAGCTCCGGAAGCTGACCGCCGAAGTGTTCGGCGGCGTCGAACAGTCCGCTCGCGACCCGGCTGGCCTCCTTCACGAAGCCGTACCGCATGAGCCCTGTGGCGGCGAGAGCGGTGTCGTGGGGCCACACGGAACCGTTGTGGTAGCTGACGGGGTTGTACGCGCCCATGTCGGATCCCAACGTCCGGATGCCCCATCCGGTGAACATTTCCGGGGACATCAGCCGCTCCGCCACCATGGGCGCCTTGTCCTCATCCACGATGCCCACCCACAGGCAGTGCCCCATGTTGGACGTGCACGAGTCCACAGGCTTCTTATCCTTGTCCAGCGCCAGCGCGTAATAACCCTGATCCGGGAGCCAAAAAGCCTCGTTGAAGGCGGTCTTCAGCGCTTCGGCGCGGTCCGCGCAACGGCGTTCGACGGCGGTGTCCCCCGCCGCGCGGGCTAGGAGGGAGCGTCCCACGTAGGCCGCGTAAGTGTAGGCCTGCACCTCGCAAAGGGCGATGGGAGTTTCCGCCATCCGGCCATCGGCGAAGTTGATGCCGTCCCAGGAGTCTTTCCAGCCCTGGTTGACGAGTCCATGCTCGTTGGGCCGCTGATACTCGATGAAACCGTCGCCGTCGCGGTCCCCGTACTGTTCCAGCCATTCGATGGCCCGGTCAGCGTGCGGGAGCAGGGACTCGATGATGTCCGAGCCCAGACCCCATCGGCTGAGCTCGCCGAGCGTCGAGACGAACAAGGGTGTCGCGTCTGCTGTTCCGTAGTAGGCAGTTCCGCCCAGTGAGAGTCCGGCTGTGACGCCGAGCCTGACCTCATGGGGGATGCGCCCGGGTTCTTCCTCGGAATCCACGTCCACTTTGCTGCCTTGGAGCGCGGCCAGGGTCTGCAGGGTTCCGGCGGCCAGCCGCGGGTCCACCATAAGGGACATGTAGGACGCAAGGAGGGAGTCGCGTCCGAACAGTGCCATGAACCAGGGCGCTCCGGCCGCCACGGCCACGCGGTCCGGATGTTCGGGGTCAAAGATGCGCAGGGAGCCCAAATCACGTTGGCTCCGCTCCAGGACCTCCTCCACGTTGCGGTCGGTCACGGCGATCCGGGGAACATGTTCTTCCCAGGCAACGTGGCGGCGGACGCCGGGGGTGTGGTGCAGCGGCGTGGTTTCAGTGAAGGGATCGTTGGGCCCTTTTCCGTTGATCAACGGGTGGGCGATGATGCTGGTGGACCACTGGCTGCGTGCGGGGATGTTGATGTGGAACCGCAAACCGTCCTCGGACACCTTGGCTCCGGAGGCCCGGAAGGCAACTCCCCTGCGCTGACCGCTGGAGTGCGAGGATTCGATGTGCAGCTCTTTCTTGTGCGCTTTCCTCGTCGGCGCCCCGGCTTTGTGGGTCCGGCCGCCCTTGACGTCGAAGAGGTCCGCCAGGTCGGCGTCGATCAGCAGTTCAATCTCGCAGGGCGCGTCCTGCCCGGAGTAGTTCCTGATGGTGATGTCGTCCCGCAGGCCGGCCCCGACGTGGCGTTGATGCTGAACTACCAGGGGGCTGTCGAACCTGCCGTCCGCGGAGCATGCCCGTCCCACATACTCAGCTTGGAAAGCCGTGGGGTTCCGTGCCACCAGCGGTTCCCTAAGTGCGCCGTTGATCCTCAGGATCCAGCGCGAAACGATCCGCGTGTCCTGATAGTAGGTACCTTGGGAGCCACCACCGTGGATGTCGCCTGAGTGCGAGGAGATACAAAAAGATGAACCTTCGACGACGGTTACGGCACCCAGTTCGGACGCCCCGGCTTCGGTGTCTTCGTTCCAAGCGGTCATGGCCGGAAGGCCTCCTCGGGGGTCTTGCTTGAGGGTAAGGAGCCTTAGAGGGCTCGACTCTGATTCTCTTGCAACAGGCCTTCGCCGGGAAGAGGTTTTGCCTGGAATTGTTCGATCACTTTGGCGTAGAGGTCCACATGATCGGATGCCATCCTTTGAGCGCTGAACGATTCCTCCACGGAGCGTCTACACGCCTCACGGTTCAGCTCCGGGATGCGGGCAACGGAGTCGGCCAGCTCCCTGGCAGACCCTACAAAACCGGTGACACCATGCCTGACGATTTCCGGGGCCGCCCCTATGGGCGTCGCCAGCACAGGCGTTCCCGTGGCTAGTGCTTCGATCATGACCAGCCCAAAGGGTTCGTGCCATTGAATCGGGTTGAGCAGCGCAATCGCATCGCCCATCAACTCGTATTTCTCGGGATCGGAGAGTTCGCCCAGGAACTCTTCGTTGGATGCCAAAGCGGGCTGCACTACGTCGCGGAAGTAGCCCTGCTCATCCGGAGCGTGCATCTTCGCCGCGATCCTTAGGGGCACTCCTGCTTCCCGGGCGATGGCTACTGCTTCCATGAGCCCCTTGTCCGGGCACATACGTCCCACAAAGCAGGCGTATCCCCCGGCGCCTCGGCCTACGCTCACTGCCGAGAGGTCAATCCCATGATGGATGACTGCGGAGATCTCAAGGTCCTCCACCCGGCTGCACTGATCGTGGGAGATGGCGATGATTGCAGTGTCCTGTGCCATGTCACGGTAGAGCGGCGCGTAGATGGGCGACAAAGGGCCGTGAATGGTGGTAACGACAGGGACGCCCGGTGGTCTGTGCGCATAGAGCGGGCCGGCCAGGGTGTGGTCATGGATGATGTCCACGTCCCGTAACTCCGCGTAGGCCTTAATGACATGCCCCAACTCGCTGAAACTCTGTCCCAGGTCCTCCGGAACGGCTGGGCCAAAGCCCGGAATTTGGGGCACAGGGCAAGTGCTGTCCGCTGCCGTTGCCAGCAGGACTTCATGGCCGGCGTCGGACAAAGCCCTCGCCAACGCATCCACTACACGCTCTGTTCCGCCATACTTTTCGGGCGGTACGGTAAACCAAGGTCCAACTATGAGTCCGATTCGCACGAGGTTCTCTCCGTGTAAACCCCCAACCCACAGGCTGACTGCACAACCTCTTCTAAACATATTCTTGCTCACCCACCCCGGCAACACCTGGGGGTTGGGTGAGCAAACTAACAGCTCACTCCCGGAATGTCGGGCCACGTCAGGGCGTTGCAGCCAACATGAAGATTGAGATCTGGTCAGACGTCGCTTGTCCGTGGTGCTACATCGGCAAGCGCCGTTTTGAGTCCGCCCTGGCACAGTTCCCGCACCGCGATTCGGTGGACATCGAGTGGAAGAGCTACCAGCTTGACCCCTCCATCCCGGAGCACTACGACGGCACGGAGCTGGATTACCTGAGCAAGCGTAAGGGTATGGCTCCGGAGCAGGTCAAGCAGATGTTCAGCCATGTCACGGAGACCGCCAAGGAAGAAGGGCTGGACTACCGTTTCGACCAAGTAGTGGTGGCCAACAGCTTCACCGCCCACCGCCTCATCCATCTGGCCGCCGCCCACGGACGCCAGGACGCCGCCAAGGAACGCCTGCTCAGCGATCACTTCGAGCACGGCAAGGACATCGGCAACCAGGAGTACCTCACCGAACTCGGCGCAGCCCTTGAGCTCCCCGCCGACGAGGTTGCCGAGCTCTTTACCTCCGACAAGTACGCGGACCAAGTAACCCAGGACATCAACGAAGCCCGCGCCATTGGCGTCACCGGTGTCCCGTTCTTCGTCATCGACCGCAAGTACGGCATCTCCGGTGCCCAGCCGGCTGATCTTTTCAGCCAGGCGTTGAACCAAGCGTGGCAGGAAGCCAACCCGCTGATCCCCGTGGGCGCCTCCGACGCCGAGGCCTGCGGCCCGGACGGCTGCAGCATTTAACCCAAGTAGGTAACAGATCAGGCCGTTCCCAGCGCTGGGAACGGCCTGATCTGTTACTCAGTTGGGTCCGCTAGGCTTTCACCACATCAAGCTCGACGACGGCCCAGGACAGGGCGGGCAGCGTCAGGCGGAGTTCGGAACCGGTCGCCTTCACACCTTCCAGAGCCGTCAGGCCAACACGGCCCGGCTGCTCCTGGGAATTGATGGTGAAGCGGTCGCCGTCCTCGGGGATTTCAAGGACTTCGGCGCGGAGCACCTGGCGGGCATCGAAACCGCGCAGGGCAACCTCGACGTCGGCGGCTTCTTCCAACCCGCGGTTCGCGAAGAAGAGTGCGACCCTCCCTGTTTCCTCATTCCAGGTAGCGCTGACATCCACCAGGTCCGTGTCCCCGAAGCGGTTGTTCGAGTATTTGTCCGAGTCCACGGAGAGTCGCAGGATCTGGCCCTTGGCCAACTCGGCCATCCGCGCGAACGGGTGGAAGATGGTCTGCTTCCATGCCGGCCCGTTCTCTTCCGAGAGAATCGGGGCAATCACGTTGACCAGCTGCGCCTGATTTGCGATCTTGACGCGGTCGCCGTGGCGGAGCAGCGAGTTCAGCAGCGTCCCTACCACCACGGCATCGGTGACGTTGTATTTGTCCTCGATCACCCGTGGGTGCTCACGCCAACCGGCCTTGATCACGTTGTGTGGCTGGTCCTCCGTGTCCAATCCTCGCTGGTACCAAACGTTCCACTCATCGAAGGACAGGTTGATGTGCTTCTTGTGCTTCCCCTTGGCGCGGACGGCGTCCGCGGTGGCGATCACTGATTCGATGAAGTAGTCGGTATCGACGGCGGAGGCCAGGAAGCTTCCGACGTCACCTTCGTGTTCCTGGTAGTAGGCGTGGAGGGAAACGTAGTCCACTTCGTCGTACGTGTGCGTCAGGACGATCTGCTCCCACGCGCCGAAGGTGGGCATGCTGGAGCTCGAACTGCCGCAAGCCACGAGCTCAAGGGAGGGGTCCACGAACCGCATGGCTTTGGCGGCTTCCTGTGCCAGCCGGCCATACTCGTCGGCGGTTTTATGGCCGATCTGCCACGGACCGTCCAGCTCGTTGCCCAGGCACCAGAGCTTGATGTTGAACGGGTCTTTGTGGCCGTTCTTGGCGCGGAGATCGGAAAGGTAGGTACCGCCGGGGTGATTGGCGTACTCCACGATTTCGCGGGCCGCGTCGACTCCCCTGGTGCCCAGATTGATGGCTTCCATGATCTCGGTGCCGGCCTGCTTGGACCAGTCCACGAACTCGTGCAGGCCAAAAGCGTTGGTTTCCACGGTGTGCCAGGCTCCGTCCAGTCTGCGGGGCCTGTTCTCGCGCGGGCCTACGCCGTCTTCCCAGTTGTATCCGGAAACGAAGTTGCCGCCGGGGTAGCGGATGACGGTGGCGCCAAGTTCTTTGACGAGCTTCATGACGTCCTGACGGAAGCCGTTCTCGTCAGCCTCGGGGTGCCCGGGCTCGTAGATGCCTGTGTAAACACACCTGCCCATGTGCTCCACGAAAGAGCCGAAAAGTCGTCGGGGTACCTCGCCAATGGTGAAGTCGCGGTCGAGGGTGATGCGTGCGCGGGACATGTATCTCCTTGGTTGTGTTCTGAAACTGTTGTGTTCTGAAACTGTTGGTTTTCGAATGGTGCCGGTTACGTTCCGGCGAGTCCCGTCGTCGCAACACCCTTAATGATTTGGCGCTGGAAGAAGAGGAAGACGACAATCAGCGGCAGCGCGGCGAGCAGGGCAGATGCCATGTTCTGCGCGTACTGGATGCCATAGGCGCTCTTGATGGTCTGCAGGCCGACCGGGAGGGTTAGCAGGTTGCCATCATTAGTGGCGATGAACGGCCACAGGAAGTTGTTCCACGCGCCGATGAACACGAAGATCGCTACGGCGGCCAGGATCGGGCGGGACAACGGCAGGATGATCTGCGTGAAGATCCGTAAGCGACTGGCCCCATCCATCACGGCCGCTTCCTCGAGTTCACGCGGGATCTGGTCGAAGAACTTCTTCAGCACGAACACCATGGCGGGGTGGATGACCTGCGGCAGAATGATGGCCCACGACGTATCGATGAGGTTAAGCGCCAGCATCTGGTAGAAGAGGGGGATGATCAGCACGGGCGGTGGAATGATGATGGACGCGATGATCACCGTCATCAGCACTTTCTTGCCCTTGAAATCGATCCTCGAAAGCGCATAAGCAACCAGTGCCGAGATCACCAGGGTGATGGCCGTGATGGCCGCCGAGGTGTAGAGCGAGTTCCAGGTCCACAGCGGGATGTTGCCATCCTGGAACACCTTGACGAACGCTTCGGGAGTGAAGCCCGACGGCGGCAGCCACGTCACGTCCGGAGCTGCGGCATCCGTCTCGGTCTTGAAAGCGGTGGCCGTGGCCCACGCAAACGGAATCAGCCAGAGCACTGCGATGAAGGCAGCGACGACGATGGCCGCGATCCTGCCAACGGTCAGCTTCTTGCGGGGCTGGCGGAGCTTGAGGCTGTTGCCGGTGGTGGTACTGGGGGCGGGACGGGTCAGGGTAGGGGTTGCCATGGTTATGCACTCCTGCGGCGTGTGATGACGAACTGCATGATCGAGATGACCACGATCAGTCCGAAAAAGATGTAGGAGATGGCTGCCGAGTAGCCCAGCCGGTATCCGGTGAACCCGGTTTCGAAGATGTACTGCACCACGGGCCGGGTGGATCCACCTGGCCCGCCGGCGGTCATCTGGTACACCTGATCGAAGATCTTCAGCGACGCCAGGATCTGGAGCAGCACGATCATCACGGTGGTGGGTGTCAGCTGCGGAAGCGTGATGGAGAAGAATTGGCGCCATGCTCCGGCGCCGTCCAGGGAGGCTGCCTCATAATGCTGCGCGGGGATGTTCTGCATCGCGGCCAGATAGAGCAGGAAGTTGAAGCCCACGGTCCACCAGAGCGTGGCGATGACAATGGCCCACATAGCCACGTTGGGGTCATTCAACCAGGCAACGCGTGGGAGGCCGATGCCTGTCAGGAACTCGTTGATGAGGCCGAGCTGCGGGTTGTACATCCAGGTGAAGAACAGTGAAACCACCGTGGAGGCCAGCAAGTACGGCGCAAAGTAGGAGAGCCGCCACAGCCACTGGGCTGGAAGGCCGATGTTGAGGAGGGCGGCCATGACCAAGGCAACGAGGACCAACGGGACGGTGCTGATCACCGTGAAGTAGAGGGTGTTGCCCAGGGACCGCCACATATCGGCGTCGGCCAAGGCTTCGGCATAGTTCGCGAAGCCAATCAGATCGTCGTTGGCGCCGGTAAGGGACTTGCCTGTAAGGCTCATGTAGAAGCCGTAGAGAATGGGCCAGACGAGGAAAACGAGGAAGAAGACAAGGAAGGGGGTGGCAAATCCCCAGCCGCTCAGGTTGCTTCGGGTGCGGCTCCCGGGTTTGCGCAGACTCTCCGGCCTCGGCCGGGACAGCGTAGAGGTACTCATTCAAGAACTCCTTTGGTCGCTCGGTGGGTGGGCCGGTTAGACGGGGTTGGGACGGGAGAGGAGGGTGTTGGTGCGTTGCTCGAAGGCAGCCCATCCCGCGGCTGCCTTGTCCCTTCCCAGGAGGACGTTCTGCACGGTCTCCGCGAAGTAGGTCTGCCAGTCCGAGCCGGAACCGCTGAACCAGGATTCGGGATCGTAGGCAATGATGTCCGCCGCATTGGCGTAGTGAATCTGGGGCGTGAGTTCGCGGTAGGCCTGTGATTGGACCACAGGCTGGAAGCCCGGAATGTGTCCGGCTTCTGCCCAGGACAGGGATCCTTTGAGGACATCGGTGACGAACTTGTAGACGTCCCTGCGCTTGTCCTCATTCAAGTTCAGTTGCCGTGGGAGGACGAACGAGTGCGAGTCTGCGTAAGAAGCCGGCGTTCCGTACAGCGTAGGAATGGTGGCCGCGTCTACGGGTATTCCGGCCTTCTTCATGGTGGGCAGTTCCCACACGCCGCTGAACAGCATCCCCGATCCCCCACGGGCAAACTCCGCGATGCCCGTGCTGATGTCTCCGGCTTGGGCTGCAATGGTGTCATCGAAGAGGGATGCCATGAACTCCAGTGATTCAATGGCCGCTTCCCGGTCCACCTTCATGGGCTGCCCTGGTGTCAGTTCCATGTCCGTGCCGTGTTGCTTGTAGAGGGTGTAGAAGAGGCGCCACATCTGCGAACCACTGCCGAGATAGCCGAAGGACAGGCCGTGGGCTTTGGTGACCTTCTGCATTTCGAGGGCCATCGCCTTGAATTCCTGGGGTGAGGTCACTTCCTGTAGTTGGCCGTTACTGCCCAGTACTCCGGCCTTACCTGCGATATCCGTGTTGTAGAACATGACGAAAGGGTGTGAATCCAGGGCGATGGAGAACACCTTGCCGTCGTGCTGGCTTTTCTCCCAGATCCTGGGGGCGAAATCGGACGCTCTTACGCCGTTCTCTGCAAGCAGGTCCAGGTCCCACGGCTCAATGAGTCCGCCCGGCGCGTATCCGGGAACCCGGCTGGCATGCATGATGGCCACCTCGGGAGGGCGGCCACCTGCGGAGGCCATGGCCAGTTTGGTGTAATACGGCGGACCCCACGCAAGCACTGTGGGATGCACCTTGAAACCAGGATTGGCTTGGTTGGCGCTGTTGATCATGGCCTGCATCTTGATGCCATCACCGCCGGAAAGCAGGTGCCAGAACCCGATGTCCTGCACTGCAGCGGCCTGGGCCGCACCTCCGCAGCCCGTGAGGCCGGTGGCCAGCAGGCCTCCGCCAAGAAGGGCCGATCCTGTCAATAACTGCCTCCGGGACAACTGTTTCCCGGTCAAAGATTCAAACTGCTTCACCCGTCACTCCTTTGGATGGGTCCGCTGAAAGGTCACTGCTGCACTGCAAAGTCCGGTTCCGGTGCATCTCCACGCTTGGGTAAAGGTTGGCCCGGGGGTGACGCAGGTCTCACATTACATCGATGTAATGTACAGGGCAAGAGAAAATTGTTAGCGCGCACAATTTAGTGGCAGGCTCTCGTTTCAGCCTCTGCTGCTGTCCCGCTCCACAATGGTGTACTCGATTTCAACCAAGCGTTGCCCATGGGACCTGTCAGACATGCGTTCGGTCAAAAGACGCAAGGCCTCCGCGGCAATTGCCCGCTTGTCGAAGGACACGGTGGTCAGCGAAGGTACCGCAAACCGTCCGTCGATCACGTCGTCGAAACCGGCTACTGCGATGTCATCCGGAATGCGCACGCCCCTCTTCCACAAGGTATTCAAGGCGCCAAGAGCCATGGAGTCGGTGAAACAGAACAGTGCCTCAGGTACGGGGTTTGCGTCCAGATACTCATCCAACGATGCAGCTGCCGAAGCAGGCGTCCAACTGTCGCAGGAAATCAGCAGCGACTCATCCTTGGCAATTCCCAGCATCTGAAGTGCTGCTTCATAGCCGCCTGCCCGCTGGATCGCCGTGGCGGATTGCCTTCCGCGATTGACACCCAGAACTGCGATGCGCCGACGTCCAGGCCTTGCCAAAGCGAGTGTCATGTCCCGCGCCGCCGCGAAGCTGTCCACAAAGATGCGGTCGGCCAGCTGCTGCGTGACTTCACCCAGGAGAACCACCGGAGGCAGCGCGACGCCCACCTGCACGGCACTCTCCTTGAGCACCACGGGATTGAGGATCAGTCCGTCGATCAGGTTGGCCCTCGCCCGGGTCATCAGCTCATGCTCACGGTGCGGGTCGGAGCCCGTTTCCTCGATCTGCACGCTGAAGCCTTGCTCATGGGCAACTTCCACAATGTTTTGGGCGATCTCCGCGGAGAAGGGAGTCGCCAGATCCGGCAGCGCCAGTCCGATAACACCCGAACGGCCATTGCGCAGTCCGCGCGCCGAGAGATTGGGGACGTAGTCCAGCTCCGCCATGGCCTGCTCAACCCTGAGCCGCGTGGGGCCGCTCACCGGCACGATCCCGTTCATCACGTTCGATACCGTTTTAGGCGAGACCCCTGCACGGCGCGCTACGTCCTTGACCGTTGCGCGCAAGACGCCCCCTAGCTGCTGTTGGCCGGCGCTGCTGTTGACCGGTTTTCCTTGATGCTACGCGAGATTTTGCCCTTGGACGCAGTGCACTGTCGCCCATGGCAAGAGCGCCGGCCACTCTTGGCTAGTCTTCAAAGGCAGCACGGAAAGCCGCCAGCGCGGTGTCCCCTGCTTCCAGGCCGGCCCCTCCGGCAGCCTGCGCTTCGAGACCAACCACCCCCTTGTATCCGGCCTCCTTAAGCGCAGTCGCGATGCCGGGGTAATTGATTTCCCCGGTGCCGGGTTGGCACCGGCCGGGGACATCGGCTACTTGTATTTCTCCTACCCAAGGCAACGCGGCACGGATAAGTTCGATCAGGTTCCCCTCACCAATTTGAGCGTGATAGAGGTCCAGCATCATCCTGACATTGGGGTGGCTTACCGCCGAGACCAGCGCCAGGGTGTCCTTTGCCCGCGCCAAAGGGATGCCGGGGTGGTCCAGCACAGTGTTCAGGTTCTCCAACGCGAAGACCACTCCGTGCTTCTCGCCCAATGCCGCCAGGCGTTCGAGCGTGCGCCGACCGGTCAGCCACATTTCGCCGGTGGATCGGTGAACGGGGCGGACAGCCCGGCCGCCATCCCCGAGCTCTGCAGGGTGGACCACCATACGCTCGATACCAAGTTCAAGCGCGACAGGAACCAGTTTCTCCGCCGATGCCAGCACCTCATCGGCGCTGCCCGGATCAGTGAGGCTACCGCCGAAATAGCCGCTCATCGACGAGAACCGGGCTCCCGTTGCTACCAGGGCCGCGATGTCCCGGCCCCGGGTGTCCCACAACTCCACCTCAAAGCCTTGCTCATGGATCCTCTTCACGCGCTCCGTCAAGGGCAATTCGCCGTAGAGCATTTCAGCGCAGACAGCCAAGCGGAGGCTCATGCTTCATCACCTACGGTGTGCAGTGCGGGTTCCGCTGGCCGCAGTACGGCAATACTTGCCACATCAACCGGCAGCCCGGTTTGAGCTGAACGGGACGCGGCAAGGGCCACGGCCAAGGCGTTGCGCGCGTCGCCTCCACCGGCAGTTCGTGCGGCGGGGGCTTGCATACCGTCACGGTCAGCCTTCACGGAGTCCACGAAGTGGGCGAGTTCAGCCGTATACGCATCGTGAAAGAGGTCCACGTTCAGGCGGACGGTGGACGCATTGATGCCGGCGGCGGTGTAGCTCATGGCAGAGCTGGCCTGCGGGCCTCCCGCCGTCACCATTCCGGCAGAGCCAAAAACTTCTCCCCGCACGTCATAGCCGTAAAGCGCGTTGAAGTTGGCCTCGGCAACAGCAATTGCTCCGTTGCTGTAGGTCACAGTGACCACAGCGGTATCCAACAGGCCACCCTCTTTCGCTTCAGGAGCTACCAGCGCGTCAGCCACAGCATGAACGCGAACGGGGACAGCCCCCGGGTTCAGCCAGTTCAAGGTATCGAAGTCGTGAATGAGGGTCTCCAAAAAGATGGTGCCCGGCGGAATCCGATCCGGGTTGGCAATCCCGTCAGTATTGCCGGGATCGCGGGTCAGGGACCGCAGCAACTGAGGGGTTCCTATGGCACCGTCATCAATGAGCCTGCGGGCGGCGGCAAAGTCGCTTGAGTAGCGGCGGTTGAAGCCGAACTGGACGATCACGCCCGCGGTCCCTGCTGCGTCCAGTGCCTCATCAAGTTCTTCCACGGTCCTGCCGCCCGGCTTCTCGCAGAAAGCGTGCTTACCTGCCCGCGCAGCCGCGGCGATCAGCCCGGCATGAAAACGCGCAGGCGCCGCGATAAGAACAGCATCCACATCAGGATCATTCAGCACATCTGCGGCGTCACTACTGATCTTGGCAACGCCGAGGCGGTCGGCAAGTGCCTCGACCGCAGGGAGGGCAGGATCGGCTATTGCCTCAAGCCGGGCATTGGGGATGCGATGCGCAACCGACTCAGCGTGGAAACTTCCGATCCATCCCGCTCCGATCAGTGCGATACGAACCGGCCGGTCTTCGGTGACCGGGTGCTGAAGGTAACCCATAGTAAGCTCCTGAAATAGTCGATCTAGATCGTTCTAGTCGCACCATCCTGACATGTCGTTCGCCGTACGTCTAGATCGTTCTATAGACTGTGGGCAGCCAGGAGGAAATATGTCGGAATTGCAGCGCCGCCCCACCTTGATGGACGTAGCCGAAGCGGCAGGCGTCTCCCGCGCCTTGGTTTCCATCGTGATGCGGGATGCACCCGGCGCCGCGGAATCAACGCGGCAAAGAGTCTTGGAGGCAGCCCGCCAACTCGGATATCGAGCAGACTCCCGGGCGAGGTTGTTGCGGAGCAGTAGGACCAAACTCCTGGGTCTCATCTTTTCCAGCTCACAGCCCTTCCACGCGGAAATTGTGGATGCCGCCTACGCCGAGGCCTCCGCCAGAGGCTATGAAATAGCGCTGAGCGCCGTAGCGAACGGCAGGCCCGAGGCCCGCGCCATAGAGACCTTGCTGGATGTCGGCGCGGAGGCATTGATCATCATCGCCCCAACCCTCAGCGTGGATGATCTCGCCCTGCACGCCCGCCAGGTGCCGGTGGTGAGCCTCCTTCGCGACGATGTGGGCGACCTCGTGGATTCGGTCAGCAGTGACGATCACGCAGGCATCGCGATAGCCGTTGACCACTTGGTAAGTCTCGGTCATCGCCGGATCATCCACGTCGACGGCGGCGCTGCCGTTTCGTCGGACAAACGCCGGGAGACGTACTGCACTGAAATGATGCGGCACGGGCTCCAACCTGTGGTTGTTCCTGGTGGCCCTGGAGAGGAGGACGGCATGGGAGCCGGGCAGATTCTTCAGGCTAACCTGCCCACGGCAGTCATCGCCTTCAACGACAGGTCGGCCCTCGGCATCATGGAAAGCTTCAGGGCCACAGGGATCCGGATTCCCGAGGATATATCGGTGCTCGGCTATGACGACAGCCACTTCGCAAAGCTCAGTTTCGTCCAGCTGTCCTCCGTTAGCCAAGACGCTCCACTCCTTGCCGCCTCGGCCGTTGGCCGTGCCGTGGACCGAATCGAAGGGGCGAAGTCACCGGGCAGCGTAGTCCGAACGCCGCATCTGGTCCTCCGCAAAACCACAGCCGGGGCTCCTACAGGCAACTGACGCTCCGGCCTCACAGCTCTTAGTGACAGATCACTGTAAAGTGTCTATATGCCAAGGATCACGGCCGCCACGAACGCTGCCCAACGCGCCGAGACCCAACGTCGGATTTTGACCGCTTTTGGAGAGCTCCTCTTCACCCATGGCCTCCCGGGACTCACCATGACGGACGTCGCCCGGCACGCCGGCGTCGGACGTACGGCGGTCTACAACTATTACGCAGACATGGAGCAATTGCTGATCGCGTACGCCTTGGACGAGACAGAGCGCTTCATCGTTGACCTCCGCGATTCACTCGCTGCGTTGGAAAACCCCGTTGACAGGCTTGCCCTCTATGTCCGGTCCCAGGTTGAGGATCTCAGCCGGCGCCACTTGCCTCCAGGACCGGCAATGGCCGCCGTCCTCTCCCCCGGTTCCTTCGCGAAGCTCGCCGACCACGTGGGCGACCTCAACGTCCTGCTCCAAGACATCCTCCAGGACGGCGTGGAGCAGGGCTACCTTCCGGACACGGACGTCGCCCAGTTGGCGCGCCTCATTCACGGAACGCTTTCCGCCAGCGCCGCACGACGCAACCGAACGCCCGACGGCGAGACCGCCCCGCCGCCGCCGGCCTCCGACGTCGAGCTTCACAGCGCCTCCGAACTTCACGCCGCCCCCGAAGTTCACACGGCCCTCGAGCTTCACACGGCGCAAACGGTGCGGTTCATCCAATTGGGCGCGGGAGCCCGCTTCGACGAGGCCGGAAAGCCGATGCGCCTGGAATCGCCCACCCACGATGCCCTCGCCAGCTAGCTACTGACCTCAGCCAGCTACTGATCCGCGGGCAGCGTGGGAATGATGGGCCACTTGGAGTTGTCCGCAATGCGCAGGTCCTCACGCGGGCACTGCAGCGCACCCGGGGTCTGGTCCACCAGCTGAGGTTCCACCAAGTCTTCGAAACCAGGCGTCAGGATGACATCCACGGACTCGTCCTCACGGTTGTCTTCGAAGTAGTCCGTTCCAGCAAGATTCCGCTGGACGTTGAACGCCGCGGCCTGGCCCTTGACTCCGGAGACCACCACGCCAATGCCAGAGTAAGCGGTATCGCTGTTGTCCACCGAGGCCACCTTGTAGCCACGCGCCGTGAACTGTTCAGCGACCGTGCTGGCCAGCCCGGCGCGCGAGGTGGCATTGAACACGTTGAGGGTGACGGTCTCGTTCGGGACGTAATCGAACGTGGTGCTGGGGCAGAGGCTGGTGGGCGCTTTGCTGGCAATCGAGCTTGGAACTTTGACCACCCCGTTCATGATCGCCCAGGCACCCACGGCTCCGGCCGCTATGACGCCAACCAGCAGTACCAGGACTATTCCGTGGAACAGCCGCCGCCGGAAGCGGCCCTTGTGCGCCTGGGCGTCCTCGGCAAAGGTTGCCCGAAGCTCCGGGCCTGTCACTACATGGTGGCCGTGGAGCTGCGTCACATCTTTGGGACGCCTGCGCTTGCTAGCCATCGATCACCAATACACGTGCGTGAATTGCCGTGCGCTGGTGGAGCGCCGTGCGGACGGCCCTGTGGAGCCCGTCCTCGAGGTACATGACGCCTTGATACTGGACAACGTGCGGGAACAAATCACCGAAGAAGGTTGAGTCCTCAGCCAACAATGCCTCCAGGTCCAGGGTCCGTTTGGTGGTAACGAGTTCATCGAGGCGGATAGGACGCGGGGGCAGGGCAGCCCAGTCCCGCGGCGCAGAGTATCCATGGTCAGGGTACGGGCGTCCCTCGCCCACAGCTTTGAAGATCACTCTGCAAGCCTATGGAAGAAGCCGCCCTAACGGAACTTGTGACCCGCAGCACAGGCACGTTGTAGCCAAAAGGTGACTAACCGTCGTCGCGCGCGTCATAGCTGTGATGGGAACCGCCGGGACTGACAGAATGGGTTCATGACTCAACCGCTGCAAGGTACTGACCGGACCGCTGCCCGCGCTACGCCCGCTCTGGCGTTGCTGCTGGATGTCGATGGCCCTATCGCCAGCCCTGTAACGCGCGACGTCAAGCCGGACATCATCGCGGACATGGTGGCCCTGGCTTCGGCCGGGATCCCCGTCATCTTCAACACGGGCCGCTCTGATGCGTTCATCAGCGAGCAAGTCATGGAACCCATGATTGCCGCTGGCATGCCGGCGGACACTGTCATTCACGCTATTTGCGAGAAGGGCGCCGTATGGTTCAGCTACACAGCGGAAGGCCCTGGCCCCATCCACGTAGACCACGAACTCGCAGTTCCCAAAGCCTACGGCGACGATATCCGCAGGCTCGTGGCAGAGGATTATTCAGCACACATGTTTTTCGATGAGACCAAGCGCGCCATGGTTTCCGTGGAGCAGCACCTGGACGTGGCCAGCGAGGACTACCTGGCGGAGCAGAAACTCTTCGACGCCGATGCCCTGGACATCATGGGACGCCACGGCCTCAACGCCGCCATCCTGGACCACCACGCACCCGAGTCCGATGACACCGCGGACTACCGCCTGGACCCCACCATCATCTCCACCGACATCGAATCGGTCCGGCTGGGCAAGGACCTCGGAGCCAGCCGCGCGGTTGAACTCCTGGCAGCCCAAGGCATTACTCCGCTCTCCTGGCGGACGGTGGGTGATTCCCGCACGGACTACGCCATGGCAGACTGGCTTCACCACAACGATCACGATGTGAAGCACGTGGACGTCCGGCCCGCAGACGGCGTGCCGGTGAAGCCCTACACCATTTTGACGGCAGCCGACCTTGAACTGGCGGATGACGTGATCCACGACGACGCCGGCGGCGCTTTCCTTCGCAGCTGGCGCGAAGCCCTTTCGATCTAAGTTCCATCGCAACCCGCACCCCCACGATCCCGGAGATACAGCCATCACACAAGCACAGGTCGATCCGATTTACCACGGCAGCCCGTCCATCGAAGAGGACACGATTGCTGAGGCGATCTCGCCTGCCGTCGTCGCGCATCTTAAGCACAGGTCCGACGTCGTCCGTCACCGTGGGCGGTACGCCCTGGTCAACGGCGACCTGACTCCGCAACAGGCCATGGTGTCCGATCTTCTGGCTGTCAGGGCCGCTCTGGACGCTGCCGGTATCGATTTCATCCTCGTGCGCGGCAATGATGAGCGGCCCGTTATTGCCGTTGACTGGGAGTCACGCAAGGAGGTTCGCGAGGCACTGGTCACGGCCTTCCGGAATGAGCCTTTCTATTCCATGACCGTGGACGCCAAGAAGAAGACCTCCATGTTGGTGGCGGACGGCGATCTCACGGCTAACCGAAAAGCCCGAATCTTCCGCTTGTACCGGCCGCGTGTCGAGATCGGCGGCGGGCTCTGGTATGGCCCGGCCCTGGGCGTGCAACTTGAGCTGTGGCGGTTCGAGGGCGATCATTTGGAACTCCCCGTGGAGAATTCCCTCACCCGCCGAACCATGCTGCGCCAGGACGCAGTGCGGGGCACAGTCCAACGGCATGGCCTGTCATGGCCCACCATCGAGAACATGTTCGCTGACCATGCCAGCGACATCGACTTCGATATCGACATCGTCTTCTCATGGGTGGACGGCAGTGACCCCGAATACATCGCCAGGAGGCGCGCCCAGCAGGCCGGGGCTGTCCTCGGCGAGGGCGACGACCATGAGGCGCGCTTCCGGCAAATCAACGAGCTGAAGTACGCGCTGCGCTCGGTTCACATGTTCGCGCCCTGGATCCGGCGGATCTTCATCGCCACGGACTCCCCCGCACCGGAATGGCTGGCCGACCACCCGTCGGTCACCATTGTTCGCAGCGAGGAGTTCTTCGCCGACCCCTCCGTGCTGCCCACCCACAATTCGCAGGCCGTAGAGTGCCAACTGCACCACATCAAGGGCCTATCAGAGCACTTCCTGTACTCCAATGACGACATGTTCTTTGGCCGCCCTGTGGGCCCCGACATGTTCTTCACGCCGGGTGGCATTACCAAGTTCATCGAAGCTGACACCCGCATTGGGTTGGGTGAGAATGACGCCGAACGCAGCGGTTTTGAGAACGCAGCCCGTGTGAACCGCAAGCTGCTCTGGGAGCGCTTCGGCCGGATCACCACCCGGCACCTTGAACACACGGCCGCGCCGCTGCGCCGCAGCGTGGTGGCCCAAATGGAGAAGGAATTCCCTGCCGAGTTCGCAAAGACTGCCGGCAGTCGGTTCCGGGCCGCGGACAACATCTCGGTGACCAATTCGTTCTACCACTACTACGCCCTGCTTACCGGTCGCGCGGTCACGCAGACCAGCGCCAAAGTCAGGTACGTGGACTCCACCATGTGGGCCGGACTGCACTACCTGCCAAAGCTCCTGGCCAAGCGCCACATGGACTTCTTCTGCCTGAACGACGGCAGCTTCCCCGAAGTCGAGGCAAATGAACGAGCCGACCTGGTGACCGACTTCCTGGAGAAGTACTTCCCCGTCAAGGCGCCTTGGGAGAAGTAAAGCCGCCGGGAGAAACAAGCGGGAGCGACGAGGTGTGCGTTCCCGGCGAAGTGTGGGCCCCCACCCGGGACTCGTGAGGAATGCGGATACCTGCCGCCGCCAGGCGCTGCTGAACCTCGGCTGCATCCAAGGGCTCGCCAACCGTGACGCCACCGGACATCGGAACCACGGAGTGCACGATCGTGTGCTCGTAGACGTGGATCATGTTGTAGGACTGGGCTCCATCACGGCCGCGCTGCCCGCCGGCGCGCACCGCCAGGTCCTGCGTATAACAGGTAGCTGAGGCGACCGATACCGGGATGCCGGCGAAGCTCGCCGTCGTGGAGTAATGCAGGTGGCCACCCAGGATGGTGCGGACGTCTGTGTTACGGACGACGGCGGCCAGTGCGGCTTGGCCGCGCAGCTCCACCAACACGGCGAGGTCCTGCACGCATGGGACAGGCGGGTGGTGAAGGGCAAGGATGGTGCCGTCCGGGGCTGGCGTGGCAAGTTCAGAGGCCAGCCACTCCAGTTGGGATTCCGACAGTTCGCCGTAGTGATGGCCGGGGACCGTGGTGTCCAGGGTGATGATGCGGAGTCCGTTGACAAAGTAGCTGCGGTCCACGGGATCCTGTGGCTTGCTGGCCGCGGAGGCATCGGCGAACGCTGAACGGAAGTTCGCCCGGTTGTCATGATTGCCCATGGCCCAGATGGCTTTGGCTCCCAGTGACGCGCACAGAGGTTCAATCATCTCGCGGAGTTGCTTGTAGGCTTCCAACTCGCCCTTGTCAGCGAGGTCTCCGGTGAAAATGATGGCCTCTGGCCTGATTCTGGAGGCGATGATTTGCTCGCAGATCTCCCGGAGCCTGGCTGCACTGTCCACCGAGCCGTGGAGCGTGCCCGGACCACCCACCAGGTGAAGATCGCTCAGGTGCAAAAGCACATGACCTGGTTTGGGGTATTCGGCCTCGATGAGCTCCATAGCTTCGCCTTAGCGTTTGGTGGGAGACGGCGCCTCCCGTGTCAATCCAGTAGCTCCAATCCAACCAGACAACAAGCCAACAACTGGCTAACTTCCGGCGGAATGTTGGAAAATTACTTTTCTCCCTTCGGGATTGGTGGTCTTATGCCAGTGCTTCTTCCACTGCTTTTACAAGGTCTTCGGAGTCAGGCTCCACTGCGGATGGGAACCTGGCCACGAGTTCGCCCCCGCGATTTATGACGAACTTCTCGAAGTTCCATTTCACCTTGGCCGGCTGCCCGTCCTCGTCCCGGGCCAGCTTGGCGAACAGGGGATGCTGCTGCTTGCCAAGGACATTGGCTTTGCTGGTCAGCGGGAAGGACACACCAAAGTTACGTTCACAGAACTCGGCAATCTCCTGGTCAGCGCCGGGCTCCTGCCCACCAAACTGGTTGCAGGGCACGCCGAGGATCTCCAAGCCCTGCGCGCGATACTTGCCGTAGAGCTCTTCCAAGCCGGCATATTGACGCGTGTAACCGCATTCTGAAGCGACGTTCACCACCAGGACCGCCTTGCCCTCGAACCGGCCGAAGTCGGCTTCGGTGCCATCGTTGAAGGTGAGGGGAATGCTGTAAAGGCTGGACATGGGATTCGCTTCCTGACGACGTCGTCTGGCGGGTTTGCCGCCATCGAGCTTACGGGAGCTGGCTTGGGGCCGCGAAACGCAGGATCATCCGGCGTTTCACGTGCCGTTAGCGTGTATCCGGTTTAGGGTGCCGGGAGGATGAGCGTGGACAACGGCACGATCACACCATCAGGTCGCTGGACCAGGTCCGGTGCGATCAGGACGTATCCGGGCGGAAGCACGACTACCGGCAGCGCCGTCGGAAGGACGGCAACCGGCGCGGGCGCAGGGGCCACCGGAGGTGCAGGAGCCGGCGGAACAGCCTGGGTAACTACCGGCGCAGGCTCCACGATTGCTGGCGCCGGAGCCGGCACGACTGGCACCGGTTCAACCACTGCTGGCGCCGGAGCCGGCACGACCGGCACTGGTTCAACAACTGCGGGCGCGACCGGAGCTGGTTCCACAATTGCGGGAACGATCGGAGCCGGTTCCACAACTGCGGGCGCGACCGGAGCCGGTTCAACGACTGCCGGCGGCGGCGGGGCAATGGCCGACTGAGGGGCGGGTGCCACCGGGGCCGTCGTCAGCGTCGGTGGGACGGTGCTGGTCTCCGGAGCTGTGGTCGGTGTCGGCGTAGCAGTAGTGGTCGGCGTCGGTGTAGCAGTAGTGGTCGGTGTCGGTGTCGGCGCAGCAGTAGTGGTCGGCGTCGGCGTCGGTGTAGCGGTAGTGGTCGGTGTCGGTGTCGGCGCAGCAGTAGTGGTCGGCGTCGGTGTCGCCGTCACGGAAGGTGAAGGCGTGGGCGTCGTGGTTTGAACCGGCGTCGAGGTGGCTGGCAGTGTGCTTTGAGTTCCACCAGGGTTGCTCGGCGTCGTGGTGGCCAGCGGAGTGGTTCCCGACGGGGCCGGCGGTGGAACAGGAAGCGGTTCGTCGTGTTCGTGCTCTCCACCAATGACAGCCCGGTTGGTTCCATCCGATACAGGAACTGCCCACTGCGGGGTTCCCGAGGCGCCGTTGCCAACACCCGGCTGGTAGTTCACCATGGCGATGGTCTGCAGTGGATCAGTCTGCCGGATGGACAGGAGAGTCCAGTTCGCGGGATCTGTATGGAGACCATTGACGATCGTCTCAAAGTGAAGGTGGCATCCTGTCGACCAGCCTGTGGTCCCAACCTCTGCGATGACCTCGCCCACCCGCACCGATTGGCCTTGGGTCACGCCTATTGCCTGGAGGTGGTTGTACGTGGTGACCAAGCCGTTGCCATGCTCGATTTCAACCCGGTTGCCACCGCCCCACACATGCCATCCCACAGCCCGCACCACGCCGGCGTCTGCGGCATAGACCCGCGTACCGCAGGCGGCTGCGTAGTCTTGGCCCCAGTGGAACTCTCCTGCCAGGCCCGTCAAGGGACTGTAGCGGTAGCCGTAAGACGAGCTCTTATTGAGGACCTCAAGCGGTGAGTAGAGACTGCCGGCGGGGGGCCGGGACAGGCTGGCCGAGGCAACGGTAAGGCCTGTGGAACCGTCCTTGCTGACAGTTCTTACCATGGCGCGGTCGAAGTAGACCATGGGCGTGCCCGGGATTTGCTCTGGGGGCTCCGGCATGGAGTCGATCACCAAAGTCTCGGCATCCGGCGGCACCAGGGTGCCTAGAGCCGTTGGTTCCACTACCCCCTGTGCCAGTGCTCCGCCAACGGAACTGCTGGAGACAGAATTCAAGGGTTGGAAGCCAAACGCAAAGAAAGCCAGGACGGCGAGACTTCCCGCGATGAGAACGCGATGGAAGCCTACGGCGCGGATCAAATCTGCTACCCGGTCTGATTCATGATGCTTGCCCACAAAACACTCCCCAAAGCCAGCGGCACCAAACCCCAGCCTGGCGTGCAAGCACCATTGTTGCGGGAATCATGGGAGAAATAAAGGCTTCCCGGGTGCCATCCACCGAAAGGTTGGCTCAGTTTTGGCTCAAGAGCCTTGAGGTTTGTTTTCGGACGCTAAGAGCCCAGGTTTTCCTTCAGCAGGGCACGGTGTTCGACGGCGGCGTTGGCGTGGAGTGCACGCCCCGCCTCAGTCAGTTCCAAGAAGAGGGAGCGGCGATCGTCTGCGCAGGTTTCGCGGGACACCAGGCCGGCTCTTTCCAGCCGGTCCACCACCTTTGAGACAGCACTCTGGGTCATGGGCGTGCGCTCCCCCAAAGCCTTCATCCGGCACGCAGACTCTTCGCTTTCGGCAACGAGGTCAAGGATTTCGAACTCGTTGAGGCCAATGTCGAACTTCGCTTCGAGGGCGCGGTCTATCGCTCCTGCGGTGCGGAAGTACGAGTTTTGGATGCTGCGCCACTGCTCAACCAGTTGACGGTCACGCGTCGTTGCCATGCTCCGATTCTAGTTCATTACGGCTTTAGAATCCACGTCATAATATTCCACATCATATTCCTTGTCATTGAATGACGTGTCATGTAGATTCAAATCCATGACATCACCCACCACCCTCAAATCCTCAACTGAGCCGCCTTTGGTTTCAGCCGTTCACTGGACGCGCGCCCAGTGGCTGCTGCTCATGGTTGTGTGCACCGTCCTGGCGTTGGACGGGCTGGACGTCTCCATGGTCGGCGTTGCCCTGCCGTCCATCGGACAGGAACTCAACCTGGGAACCGATTCCCTGCAGTGGATCGTTTCGGCCTACGTCCTGGGCTACGGAAGCCTCCTGCTCCTTGGTGGCCGTCTCGCCGATCTGTTGGGCCGGCGTCGAATCTTCCTCATTGCGCTGGCCGTATTCGCCGCAGCGTCGCTCCTTGGCGGGCTGGTGGACGATCCCGCCATCCTGATCGCCACGCGGTTCATCAAGGGACTTGCCGCGGCGTTCACCGCACCCACCGGGTTCTCCATCATCACCACCAACTTCGCCGAAGGCCGCGAGCGCAACAAGGCGCTGTCCATCTTCACCACGTTCGGCGCAAGCGGCTTCTCGCTGGGCCTGGTAGTGGGTGGCCTGATGACCAGCCTTAGCTGGCGTTGGACGTTCCTGGTCTCGGTGCCCATCGCCGTCGTGGTTGTCTTCCTCGGCATGAAGTTCATTCCGAAGGACAAGCCGTCGGCGGAAAACAGCGGGCACGATATTTGGGGCGCCGTGACTCTATCGTTGGGCATGCTCGGCCTTGTGTACACCTTGGTTTCAGCACCGGAGCAGGGCTGGGGATCTGTGGCAACAATCGCCGGATTCGCAGTTTCAATCGCCGTGCTGGCAGCCTTCGCGGTGATCGAGAACAAGGTCAAGCATCCACTGATCCGCTTCAGCATCCTCAAGGAAGGCTGGGTTGCCAGGGCGAATCTCAGCGCGGTGGGACTGTTTGGTTCCTACCTCAGCTTCCAGTTCATCGTCACCATGTACCTGCAGTCCGTGCTGGGCTGGACTCCGCTGGGAATGGCGTTGGCCCTGCTGCCGGCAGGCCTGTTGGTGGCTACGAGTGCGCCGTTTGCGGACCGTCTCATTGAGAAGTTCGGGGCCACGCAACTGATTCTCACCGGGCTCACAGCCCTTGGCCTGGGCTACGTCCTGTTCCTCAGGGTGGGCACCACGCCGAACTACGTGCTGGATATCCTGCCCTCTGTGGTCCTGTTGGGCATCGGCTTCGCGCTGGCTTTCCCGTCCATCAATGTCCAAGCGACCGCCGGGATCAAGGACTCCGAGCAGGGGCTCGCTGCTGGCCTGATCCAGACCAGTACGCAAGTCGGAGCCGCCCTGGTTTTGGCGGTCACCACAGCACTGGTCAGCGGTCACGGCCAGGCCGCCGGAACCGTCAGCGCCCAAACCATGCTGGAACAGTACCGTCCGGGCCTCATCTTGAGTGCCGCCGTCGCCATCGCCGCACTACTGGTGGCAGCTGCACCATCCCGGAGGCGCGTCCGCTCCTAACCAGGCGTTCTTGTTCGTATACAGATCATGCCCTTATGCGTCCGTCATAGGGACATGATCCGTACTAAATCTCCCCTGTACATGGGCGCAATTGCGAGGTCTGATGGGACCTATGAGGAACTACCTCACGGAGTACAGGCACGAACTGCAGCGCACCTTCACCGGAACGTCGGGCACGCCTCCGGAGTGGGTGCCGCGCCTCGCGGAAGGGGACGACGCCGGATATCACCTGCCGGGATCGGCTGTCTGGGCTGTTCACGGCCATGTGGCTACCATCGTGGCCGGGATCCGGGTACTGCTGATGCAGGCCCTGCATCCCGGCGCGCTGGCCGGAGTTTATGAGCACTCAGGCTTCCAAAAAGACCCCCTGGGGCGGCTGGCTAACACGGTCCGATGGATTTTCACGGTGACCTACGGTTCCACGGAGGCCGCCGAAGCTGCGACCGCGCGCGTGCGCAAAATCCACGAGCGCGTCCGGGGAACGTATGTAGACGGCAACGGAGTCCTCCGCGAGTACGCCGCCAACGATCCCGAACTCCTCCGCTGGGTCCACATCACCTACGCAGACTCCTTCATTACCGCCAACCGGATCTGGGGCCGGCCCATCCCAGGTGGGCCCGACGCCTACGTTCGCGAATGGGCAGCGGCCGGACGGCTGATGGGAGTGGAGGACCCGCCATTGACCGAGGCCGAGGTTCAGGAAGAACTTGAACAGTGGTACGCCTCCGGGATACTTCGGGCTGATGAGCGCTTGGCCGAGACGGTGTCGTTCATTCGCTACCCGCCCCTGAGCCCACTCCTCAAACCCGGTTACAGCATCCTCTTCGCAGCCGCAGTCGCAAGCCTTGAACCCAAGTACCGCGAGATGCTCGGTATTCGCCGTGCCGGGATTGGTCCGGTTCCCTTGCCCGTCATCACCGCTGCCGGGGCCGTGCTGGGCATGGTCCGGTTCGCTTTGGGTTCCCACGGTCCGAGCGAGCAGGCTGCCCGGCGGAGGTTGCAGAGGCTCGGCTACGCCGAGGCCTGACGGGCCAGGTCAATCGACAACAATGAAGGCCGGGTAGGTCGGAGCGAATCCGTCCTACCCGGCCTTCGTGGCCAAGCCCTTAGATCAGGTGATCCGACAGGTGGTTCGGGGTGCCGAAGCGGTGGGCGGTGATGGACACAGCCTGCTCGCGGAGGAACGGCAGCATCTCGATCCGGCCGGCCTGAGTCACAGCACCGTGGTAAACCGCGACGTCCGGACGGCCACCCATGGCTGCGCTCAGCGCGGCGAAGTCGCCACCGATCAGGCGGATCCGGCCGGCGTCGAACTTGGCCGCACGGGCCAGCCACGCGGCGTCGTCCTCGATCCGGACGCTGACGCCGAGGTTCGCGAACACGGTCACCACTGCGTCGGGAAGCGCGACGGCGGAGCTCACCTTGAGTGCCGAACCCGCTACGGCACCGGCTGCTACAACGCGGAGCAGTTCAGCGAGCCGCTCGCCTTCGGAGAGCCGGATAGTGACGGGGAGGGAGCGGTAGCGGAAGACGTTGCGCTCTGCGGACAGGGCGGAGACATCCTTGCGCGTGCCGAACTCGGATTCCCAGGCCGCTGCGTCACTGAAGAGTGACTGCTGCAGGGTCTGGAGTTCCTCAGCGGACACGTCGGCGGACTTTGCAGCAGTGAGAATCTGTGCGGCAGCACCCTGAAGCATCGTGCCGCGCTTGGCCTTGGCCTCGGCGGGGAGCCAACTGCCCAGTCCGATCAGGTAGTTCGGTCCACCGGCCTTGGTTCCGGCACCGACTGCCGACTTCTTCCATCCACCGAAAGGCTGGCGCTGGACGATCGCACCGGTGATGCCACGGTTGACGTAAAGGTTTCCGGCCTGGATGGTGTCCAACCAGACGCCCATTTCAGCGGAATCCAGGGAGTGCAGGCCGGCGGTGAGGCCGTACTCGATCTCGTTCTGGATGGCGATGGCTTCCTCGAGGGTCTCTGCGGTCATAACACCCAGGACCGGGCCGAAGAACTCGGTGAGGTGGAAGTAGGAGCCACGCTTGACGCCCGAACGGATGCCCGGGGACCACAAACGTCCTGTTTCGTCGAGTCGCTCGGGCTTGATGGCCCAGGTCTCGCCGTCGCCCAAGGTGGTGAGGGCGTTGAGGAGCTTGCCGTTGGCCTGCTCGATAATCGGTCCCATCTGCGTTGTGGCGTTCTCCGGGTAGCCAACCGTCAGGGAGCGTGCGGCGTCGATCAGCTGGTTATGGAAGCGGGCGCTCTTGGCCACCGAGCCCACCAGGATCACCAGTGATGCGGCCGAGCACTTCTGGCCGGCGTGGCCGAAGGCCGAGTACACAACGTCCTTGGCAGCCAGGTCCAGGTCAGCGCTGGGGGTGACGATAATGGCGTTCTTGCCGGAGGTCTCCGCAAGCAGGGGCAGGTCCTGGCGGAAGGAGCGGAAGAGCTCAGCGGTTTCGTAGCCACCGGTGAGGATGACGCGGTCAACGCTCGGGTGCGAGACCAACTGGGTGCCGAGTTCGCGCTCTTCGAGCTGAACGAGCGCCAGCACTTCCCGCGGTACGCCGGCTTCCCAGAGTGCATCCACCATGACGGAACCGGAGCGTCGGGCCTGCTTTGCAGGCTTGATCACGACGGCGGAGCCTGAGGCGAGCGCTGCGAGCGTAGAGCCTGCGGGGATCGCCACCGGGAAGTTCCACGGCGGTGTCACCACGGTGAGGTTCGCTGGGACGAACGTGGCGCCGTCGACCGTTTCCAGATCCTTGGCGCGCTCGGCGTAGTAATGCGCGAAGTCGATCGCTTCGCTGACCTCGGGATCGCCCTGGTCGATGTTCTTGCCGGTTTCGGAAGCCATAACCTCAAGAAGCTCCGCACGGCGCGCCTCGAGGATGTCGCCGGCACGGTGCAGGATGGCTGCGCGCTCGGCTGCCGGACGGGCACCCCACGCCTTGCCATGGTCCACGGCCGTGGCGATGATGCGGTCCAGTTCACTGGCGTCGGAGACCTTGGTGGACTCCACGATCTTGTTGCCTGCGGTGGAGCCGGGGATGCGCTTGAGGATGTCGCGGCCCCAGGCGCGGTTGGCCGGGAGCGCCGGGTCGGTGTCCGGGGTGTTGCTGAAGCCCTCGAGCGGTGCCGGCTCTGCGGGGAGGCGGCGGTCCTGCTGGCGGTTGGGGCCAGGAACCTCGTCCGTCATTCCGGCGAGAGAATCAAGGAAGCGCTGCTGTTCGCGCTTGAAGAGGGCTTCATTCTCGCTCAGCTCGAAGACTGCGCTCATGAAGTTTTCCTGGCTGGCGCCCTCTTCCAGGCGTCGGATGAGGTAGGCGATGGCGACGTCGAACTCGCCCGGGTGGACCACCGGTGTGTAGAGCAGGAGGCTGCCGACGTCCTTGCGGACTGCGGTGGCCTGGCCGGTAGCCATGCCCAGGAGCATCTCGAATTCAATACCCTTGGTGACGCCCCGCTCCTTGGCGAGCAACCACGCAAAGGCGACATCGAACAGGTTGTGGCCTGCGACCCCGATGCGGACAGCGTCAATGTGTTCCGGGGTGAGGGCGTAGTTGATGACGTTCTTGTAGCTGGTGTCGGAGTCCTGCTTGGTGCCCCAGGTAGCCAGCGGCCAGTCGTGCAGGGAAGCTTCAACCTGCTCCATGGGGAGGTTGGCTCCCTTAACCACGCGGACCTTGATGGGAGCGCCGCCCTGGGCGCGGCGGGCGGTGGCCCACTCCTGGAGTTCCTGCATGGCACCAAGGGCGTCCGGCAGGTAGGCCTGGAGGACGATGCCGGCTTCCAGGTTCTTGAACTCGGGCATGTCCAGGATGCGTTTGAACACCGCGATGGTCATGCTGAGGTCCTTGTATTCCTCCATGTCCAGGTTGATGAACTTGGGCTTGGGGAAGGACGCTGCGAGGCGGTACAGCGGGGTGAGCTTCTCTACAACGTGGTCCACGGCTTCGTCGAAGGCCCACGGGGAGTGCGGTGCCACGGTGGAGGATTCCTTGATGGAAACGTAGTCCACGTCTTCGCGGGCAAGGAGCTTCAGTGTTCCATCCAGGCGGCGCTGCGCTTCGTGTTCGCCCAAGACTGCTTCGCCGAGCAGGTTCACGTTCAGGTGAACGCCGTCCTGGCGGATCTTGGCAATCGCCGGGCCGAGCTTGGCGTCCGTGGCGTCCACAATCAGGTGGCCCACCATTTCGCGAAGCACGCGGCGGGCGATCGGGATGACTACCTGCGGGACGATCGGAGCCATGACGCCACCCACGCGGACAGCGCTGCGCATGTACCACGGGAGGAACTTGGGCACCTTGGGGGCCAGCTCGGCGAGCTTGCGGCCGGCGACCGACAGGTCCTCGGGGCGGATGACGCCGTCGACGAATCCCACAGTGAAGTCAAGGCCGTTCGGGTCCTTCAGGACGCCCGCGAGTCGCTGCGCTGAGACATCGACGGGGATCTTGCTGGCTTCGGTAAGCCAGTGGCGGACCAAGGCGATGGCTTCGTGGGCCAAAGCATCGAACTGCCCGGAATCCTGGGTTTGCGGGGCGGTGGCATCCGGGAGGGTGCTGGTCATGGGGGCTCCTTCTGAGGCGGAGAAGTTTGTTTGTTTCCATCAGTATGGATCTACAATCACGTTAGGAAAAGCGATCTTTTCTGACGAATATTCATTACCCATCCCGAACCTTTGGAGGCCGCCTTGCTGGACGTCCGCAGGCTGCGTTTGCTGCACGAATTGAAGATCCGCGGAACCCTCGCTGAGGTGGCCGATGCAATGCAGTACAGCCCTTCATCGGTGTCCCAGCAGCTGACCTTGCTGGAGAAGGAAGCCGGCGTGGAACTGCTGCGCAAAGCCGGTCGTCGGGTGCAGCTGACTCCGCAGGCGGAGATCCTCGTGGCTCACACCGCTGCGTTGCTGGAGACCTTGGAGCGCGCCGAGACTGAGCTCGCAGCATCGCTCTCCATGGTCACAGGCACTGTCCGGCTCGCCGTCTTCCAGTCCGCCGCGTTGGCGTTGCTTCCGGATTTCCTCAGCATCATGCGCCAGGAGTATCCCGAGGTCCGGGTCGAGATGACGCAGCGCGAGCCCGAGACCGCACTTTACGAAACCTGGGCGCGGGACTTCGATCTTGTGGTGGCGGAGCAATACCCGGGCCACGCCGCCCCGCATCACAGCGGCCTGGACCGCGTCATCCTCACCAGCGACGCCATCCGCCTGGCCACTCCCCCGGTGGGTTTGGGTGGGGAAACTGTTTCTTCGCTTGCGGATACCGCTTCAATGCCGTGGGTCATGGAGCCTCGCGGTGCCGCCTCCAGGCATTGGGCCGAGCAGGCGTGCCGCTCGGCGGGTTTCGAACCGGATGTTCGCTACGAAACGGCCGACCTCCAAGCCCAGATCCGCCTCATTGAATCCGGGAATGCCGTGGCCCTCATGCCGGACCTCGTCTGGACCGGGAGAACCCGCACAGTCCAACTTCTGGACCTCCCGGGCCTTCCGAAGCGAACCGTCTTTACGTCCACCAGAACGGCCGGCCGTATCCATCCTGCAACTGCCGCCTGCCGCGAAGTGCTGGAGAGGGTCGCGGCAAAACAGCAGCAGGATGCCGAGCAGCAGGCTGACGCCGATTAACTTCCGGGAATGCAAAAGGCCCCAGTCCAAGGACTGGGGCCAAACGCGGAGAATGGGGGATTTGAACCCCCGAGGGCGTTAACCCAACACGCGTTCCAGGCGTGCGCCATAGGCCGCTAGGCGAATTCTCCTTGCTTCCGATTCGAAAGCAGATACTACTGTACCTGAGAATTTCGGCATCGTGTAATCGGGCTGAAATGGCTCCCTTGGACAGGCTTGGCGAACTGCTGCTTAACGGAAAAATGGACGCCCCCAACGCGCCCATTCTTGCGGTATCACCGTTGAGCTGCCGGGTCCGGCCCCTCGCTCCCAGGCCTCGCAGCTCACAACCTTGAGATTGCCCCAATCGGTGTACATACCCATGGTCCGCTGCGGTCCCTCGTTTTGCAATGGCTGAGACCTGTTTGTAGCCGAAGTTTATTGACAGGATGTGCTTATGGATCAGCTCCACGCCCTGGTTGCCTACGTTCCTGAGACGCATATCGAGGAAGTCCTCCTGGCCATTGGCGACGCAGGCGCCGGGCGAATCGGCGACTACTCCCACTGCGCCTTTACTTCACCAGGCACTGGCCGCTTCACGCCACTGCCTGGAGCGCGCCCCGTTGTTGGTGAGGTGGGGATCGAGGAGCAGGTGCCCGAAATCCGGGTTGAGTGCGTTGTTCAGGAGGACATGCTCAACGACGTCGTGCGGGCTTTGCGGGCCGCGCACCCTTATGAGGAGCCTGCTTTCACGACGTGGCCGGTGAATGGCTGGCGCTGAGTCTCGCAACACAGCCACCCGCCGTCGAGCCTTATCCACAGCCCTTCCAGCCGATTCGAACCCCAACCCAAGTTCGGGTAAGCTTGTCGACGGCCCCTCATGTGGCGTCATCCTGTTGAACTCCCCCAGGACCGGAAGGTAGCAAGGGTAGATGGGCTCTGGCGGGTGCATGAGGGGTCACTTACTTTAACTGTCAGTCCCTATAGGTAGGTTTCACTTGTGACTGTTACAACTGCCCTGTATCGAAGGTACCGCCCGGACTCTTTCGCGGACGTTATCGGGCAGGAACACGTCACGGAGCCGCTGATGACGGCGCTCCGCAAGAACCGCGTGAACCACGCCTACCTCTTCTCCGGCCCCCGCGGTTGCGGCAAGACCACATCCGCGCGCATCCTTGCACGCTGCCTGAACTGCGCCGAAGGCCCCACTGACACCCCCTGCGGCAAGTGCCCCAGTTGCGTCGAACTCGCACGCGGCGGCTCCGGCTCGCTGGATGTTATCGAGATTGACGCCGCCAGCCACGGTGGCGTGGACGACGCCCGCGATCTCCGCGAGCGCGCAACCTTCGCCCCGGTCCGGGACCGCTACAAGATCTTCATCATTGACGAGGCCCACATGGTCACGTCCGCCGGCTTCAACGCGCTCCTCAAAATCGTCGAAGAGCCGCCGGAACACATCAAGTTCATCTTCGCCACCACCGAGCCGGACAAGGTGATCGGGACCATCCGCTCCCGTACGCACCACTACCCCTTCCGGTTGGTGCCGCCGGAGCCGCTCATGCAGTACCTCGAGCTCCTTTGCCAGCAGGAGAACGTTCCTGTGGCTCCCGGCGTGCTCTCGCTCGTCATCCGCGCAGGTGGCGGTTCCGTTCGTGACACCCTGTCCGTCCTGGACCAGCTCATGGCCGGCGCCGGTCCCAACGGCTTGGACTACGAGCTCGCTGTTGCGTTGCTCGGCTACACGCATGCTTCCTTGCTGGATGACATCGTGGACGCCGTTGCTGCAGCGGATGCCGCCACTGTGTTCCGTGCCGTGGACCGCGTCATCCAGACCGGTCACGATCCCCGGCGCTTCGTCGAAGACCTCTTGGAACGATTCCGCGACCTCATCATCGTCCAGGCGATGCCCGAGAGCGCACAGGCCATTCTTCGCGGCATGCCCGCAGACCAGATCGCCCGGATGCGCAATCAGGCAACCAATCTGGGCGCGGCGGAGCTATCCCGGGCCGCGGATGTCACCAACACGGCGCTCACCGAGATGACCGGTGCTACGTCGCCGCGCCTTCACCTTGAACTGCTGTGCGCACGCATCCTCCTGCCCAGCGCCGAGCAGACCGAACGTGGCATCGCGGCACGCATCGACCGCGTGGAACGTCGCCTGAATTACACGGGCGACGGCGGCGGCCCGGCTGTGGCTGCTGCCCCACCGGTCCCTGCGGCTACTACGCCGCCAGCACCTACAGTGCATGCACAAGCAGAAACTCCGGCTGTCACGGCTGCCCCGGCGGCACCCGCTCCGGAGCCGTCCTCTGCTCATCCGTCCTCTGACGCTGGTTCGCGGGACGCCATCACGGCACCTCGTGTGTCCACCAGTGATTGGCCCGTCGAAGACCGTCCGGCTGCCAGTCGCTCGCAGCAGGCTGCCTCATCCCAAACAGCTCAGTCTGAGCCGAAGCCTGTTCAAGCTCCACAACAGCAGACCCAGCCTGTTCACGCCCCTACGGCCTCGCCGGCAACCCCTTCCACTGACGCTGTTCGTCCAGGGCACGCGTCCCCTTCCGCGGAGGCCGCGCCGCACGCACAAGCTGCAGCAGCCCATCAAGCGCCTGCACCCCAACAGGCACCCGTCGAAGCTCCCCAGACTGGTGCTGCTCCGGTGCCAGCTCCCGGAGGCGCCGGCGATGTGGAAGCATTACGCCGGGCCTGGCCGGATGTCCTGCAGACGCTGACCAAGATCAAGCGCAGCACTTGGGCGCTGGTTGAACCGAATGCCCAAGTGGCACAGTTTGACGGACAGGTACTGACGCTCGCCTTCACAACAGGTGGCCTCGCCGGTGCGTTCGGACGTGCGGATCACTCCGAGAACCTTCGGCAGGCGATTCATAAGACCATCGGTATCGATTGCCAGATCGTCGCAGTGGCCGGCGGCAACAGCTCAGCGAGCTCTGAGCCAAACCCAAAAGCACCTACTAGCCGGGAAGCTCCGGCTGCTGCATCATCAGCGAGCGGCCCTGCGTCGGCTGGTGGTGGATCACCCAAGGCAACAGCCACAGGTGTCGCGTCAGCGCCTGCGGAAACAGCTTTCGCGCCGGCACCGGTGTCAGCCGTCGACTCCGCATGGGGTCTCGCACCGGCTGCCGCACCCGTAGCTCCTCCCGCGGCCGCACCGGCTGCCGCACCCGTAGCTTCCCCCGCAGCCGCACCGGCTGCCGCACCCGTAGCTTCCCCCGCGGCCGCAGCGACCGTAGCTTCTCCCGCCCCAGTTGCACCGGCACCCGCACCGGCCGCCCCAACTCCCGCCTCAACTCCGGCCGCACCGCCGGTGTCCGAGCCTTCCGGCGACTACTCATACCCTGACGACGATTGGGGTCCGCCGCTCGATGAGGATGCGCCGCCGCTGGATGAAGAGCCTCCTGCGGACTGGGAGCCACCGGCCGGCTACAGCCACACGAGTTCCCAAGCGGCCACTGCAGTGGACGGCCAGTCCTTCCCAAAGCGCCAGCCGTCGGCGGCAGGCGTCGCACCGGTCGAGCAAGCATTAGTGGCATCCTCCACGTCGGCCACAACGTCGGCCGCCCCGGCGAACAGCACCACAGCTAAGGTTTCCGACGATCCGTGGTCGCGCGCAGTCGAGCAGGCGCCCGGAACCTGGGTTGTAGGCACGGAGTCCAACGTGGGCAAGCAACCTGCGCAGGATGTCGAAGTAAGCGCGCCAGCAACGAACACTCCGGACTACGAACCGGCCGCGGCGCAAGCACCGGCGCCGGCAACAACGTCCGGAACCTACGGTCACCCCACCAATGCCGAGGAGAACCCGAGCTCCAGCTGGGACGTCGCACCGGCGTCGAGTTGGCCTGGAACGCAACAAGCAGCCGCCCCGGCGGCCTGGCCGTCTCTGGCGACTCAACCCGAGGAAGCGCACGGCTCCGTTGCCACGCTCGAGGAGGCTGCGCCGTCGGGCAGTCCACATGGTCGTCAGAGCCTGTATCAGCGGTTGACCAACAGCCCCGAAGCCCAAGCGGGCCGTGTCCAGGCACCGGTGCGGACCCAGGCGAAGCCAGAGTCAGTCGCGGAGGACATTCCCAGTCCGGAAGATGAAACCATCGAGGAATCCCGCGTCTTTGGGCGCGCCGCGGTGGAGCGTATTCTGGGCGGAAAGCTGATCGAAGAGCGCGCCTTGGACGGTTCTCCCCTTCAACCCCGCTGACCCCAGCATTGATTTCAACCTAACGAGGACATTGTGTACGAAGGTGCAGTTCAAGAGCTGATTGATGAGCTCGGCCGGCTTCCCGGTGTGGGCCCCAAATCAGCGCAGCGCCTGGCGTTCCACATCCTTGAGGCGGACCCCGAGGACATGAAGCGCCTGGTAACGGCCATCACCACGGTCAAGGAACGCGTGAAGTTCTGCAGCGTCTGCTTCAACGTGACAGAGCAGGAAACGTGCAACATCTGTCGCGACCAGCGCCGGGATCCGTCGGTCATTTGTGTGGTTGAGGAGTCAAAGGACGTGTTGGCCGTCGAGCGCACCCGGTCCTTCCGTGGCCGCTATCACGTGCTGGGCGGGGCCATTAACCCCATTGCGGGCATCGGTCCGGAACAGTTGCGCATCCGCGAACTCCTCACACGCCTCAACGACGGCGCTATCCAGGAAATCATCATCGCTACGGACCCCAACCTCGAGGGCGAAGCTACGGCAACCTACCTCGCCCGCATGCTCAAGTCGATCGGAATCACCGTAACGCGCTTGGCATCGGGCCTGCCCGTGGGTGGAGACCTTGAATACGCCGATGAAGTCACCTTGGGCCGCGCTTTCGAGGGCAGGCGGAACGCCCTCTTGTAATCCCGCAATCACAACATCAACCACCTTGGGGGTCCCGTGCGAGAGCTTGTGTACTACGTTGCTGTGAGCCTTGACGGCTATATTGCCGGCCCAGGGGGCGAATTCGACGCGTTTCCTGTGGAGGGCGACCACATGACCGCGCAGAATCAACGCTTCCCTGACGCCATCCCTACCGTGATTGCGGACGCCATGGGCATCCAACGGAACGGGACAATGTTCGACACGGTGGTGATGGGTTGGAATACCTACGCCGTGGGCCTTCCGGCGGGCATGACCAGCCCGTACCAGCACCTCGAACAAATAGTGTTTTCCCGGACGCGCACCGAGGCGGACATCCCGGGCGAGCACCCGAATTTGACGCTTACCGATGAAAGCCCGGTAGACGTTGTGCGGCGGTTGAAGTCCCGGCCCGGGAAGTCGATTTGGCTCTGTGGCGGCGGGCACCTGGCAACGCAGCTCGCAGGTGAGATCGACCGGCTTGTACTCAAACGCAGCCCGCTGCTCTTTGGTAACGGGGTCCCGCTCTTCGCGCCCGGCACCTACCAGCCCAGCGCCTTCAGCGAGGTGTCGACGACGGCCTTCGGCTCAGGCGTCGTAATTTCCGAGTACGTGCGCCAGCCGTTTAGCCAGAACCCGAACTAGCCCGCAGCCTCCGTAAAGCCAGCCGATGCGCCGCAGCAAGCACCAACGCGGCCACGACGGCTTGAAGTGCGAGTCCGGTGACTGAAACGGGCATCGATGGCGCAAACCCCTGGCTCGATTCCCCGCCGATGCACTGGACCTCGCGTGATGGGCCGTCGGCAGCCCACTGCAGTCCTGATAGTACCCAGCGCAGGTCATTTTCTGCGGGAATGAAGTCCGCACCGACGCTTCCCAGAAGCAGCGCTGGATTGGACGCGGCCAGCCAAGCTATCCGGTCCGTATGCTGAACTTGCACCGTGCGAAGGTCGCCAACACACAGGTAGGAGATTGTCCTTCCGGAGTCGTCCCGTTCGACGTTGACGGGCACCGAAACCTGAGCTGTTCCCGCGGTTGCAGGAAGCAGCAGGATGGTTACCGCCACATTGCCGATGCAAAGGAAAACCACCAACAGAACCGCCAAAGCCACGCCGGGAGTTGCCTTGGCGAAGCATCTCCGCGAACCGGCACCGATCAGCCCGAATAGCGCTACTTCAAGAACAATGACGACGACGGCGGCTCCGGCCAGCGCCATGGGCCCGCCGACGCTGAGGGCCACCATGAGCAAGCCACCGCACGCGACGGCGGCCAGGGCCACACCCCGCAGGGCTCCTGACAGCAGCAGAACAGGGATGCTTCCCTTCGTATGCCGGAAGCCCCAACCGGCCCCCAACACCGCTGCCACGAGTGCCAGGATAGCCGCCATGACCAGGTAGGTGGCACTTGCATCGCCGGTCTCGAACCAACCATTGGATTCTGCCCACGCAACCAAGGCTGTGGCCATCCCCCATGCGAGAGCAGTCCCCAGTGCGCAGGCCAGCCAGAACCACCACGAGGTGAAGGACGTCCGGGTGTTCTGCCATGCCTCGCCCGCAGTCACCTTAAACGTTCCGGGGGCGCGCGGCGGCCCCGAATCCGCCTTCCGGGCAGTGCTGGACGGATGATCGTCAATCACGCCGCCGATCACTTCGTATTCGGGTTCATTCCGCCCCTGAGCCGAACCGCCCGTGTGGTCAGGTAAGCCGGCCATCGCCACTCGCAAACCTCATGAAGTGGATGGTACGCCGGGCGGTCATGCGCTCTCTAGTTCGATGCGGCGTTATCTGCTGCCTGCCGCAGTTTCACGGAATCCGGGAAGTACTCCAGCGTCATGGGAATGTGGGGGTGTGGATGGTTCAAGAACCATTCATAGGCGTGGTCATCGGATGCTTTCCACCAAGGCTTCGGAAGTCCCGTGAGTTTCCGAGCCTTCCTCCCCAGCCATTCTTCCTTGACGTTAAAACAGCATTGGAGGAAGGCGAAGCCAAAGATGAGCCCAAAAAACACCATGATCAGGGCCGTGATCTGCAGGTTGATCAAGAGGACAAGCGCAAGAATCAGGCAGGCCAGCGCAACTGGCGCCATCAGAATCGTTAGTGCCAGACTGAAATAGAAGGAGCGGATCAAGTTGTAGTCGCCGCCGCCGGAACTCGCACCGATGCCCCACTCTTCCTTCGTGTACGCAAAGAGGGTCTTACCTCTCATGGCGTACCCGTAGTAGTACGGACGGTTCAGCACCCGGTTGAGGTGTTCCTTCTCCTTCGCATCCACGGACAATAATCCTAGCCTCCGGAGTAAGCCCCGATTTCACGAATTCAGGGCGAGATCCCAGCTGAACGTGCCACCATGGCTCATGGTCTCCAGTCGTGGTTTTTCCGGCGTCTTTCGGCGCCCCCGTCCCATCAAACCGGGCCCCGGTCAGGAATCGGTGTGGGACTATCCGCGCCCGCCGAGGATCGAAGCACGCTCGGAACGGGTCGTGGTGCGGCTTGGCGGTCAGGTGATTGTGGACACCACCAAAGCTGTGCGGGTCCTGGAGACCAGTCATCCGCCTGTCTACTACGTGCCGTTGGATGCCTTCCGGAGCGGTGTGCTGGTCCCTGTTGGGGGCACCACTTTCTGCGAGTTCAAGGGCGAAGCGAGCTATTTCGACGTCGTTGCCGGCGGCGTCGCCGTATCCCGTGGCGGGTGGACCTACCCGAAACCGACCCGAGGTTTCGAGGCCCTCAGCGGCCGGGTGGCCCTGTACCCGGAGCATATGGATTCCTGCGAGATTGACGGCGAGCAGGTGACCTTCCAGGAAGGAAACTTCTACGGCGGGTGGATCACCCACCAGATCGTGGGTCCGTTCAAGGGCGGCACGGGCACTGCAGGGTGGTAGTGAGAGCGTATGGCCGCTATGTGGTCACAATTCCTACCAGCCCTGCACGCGGCGATAAACTGGGCAAATAAGCTACGCAGGTGTGCTCCAATTTGGATTCAGCACGCCGCGTTCGAACCCTATTGATGCAGTGAGGGTGCGCGCATGACTATGCCCACTACCGAAGTGAAAATCGAAGAGCTCTCCAACGAGGCTGCCTTTACCAAGCAGCTGATCGTTCAAAAGTTCGGCGGTTCCTCGGTTGCCGATGCTGATGGCATCAAGCGGGTCGCACAGCGCGTCGTGGATGCGCAGAAGGCCGGCAACGAGGTTGTGGTTGTTGTCTCCGCAATGGGCGACACCACTGACGAACTCCTGGATCTCGCAAGCCAGGTCACCGATTCAGCTCCCGCCCGCGAAATGGACATGCTTTTGTCCGCGGGTGAGCGAATTTCCATGGCCCTGCTCGCCATGGCCATCAACAAATTCGGCGCTTCCGCGCAGTCCTTCACCGGTTCCCAGGCCGGCATGATTACCGACGGCATTCACGGCAAGGCCAGGATTATCGACGTCGACCCCCACCGCATCCGCACTGCCCTGGACAAGGGACATATCGCGATCGTGGCAGGCTTCCAGGGCATGAGCCGCAGCACTAACGAGATCACCACCTTGGGCCGAGGCGGCTCCGACACTACCGCTGTCGCTCTGGCCGCCGCACTTGAGGCTGATGTCTGCGAAATCTACACAGACGTGGACGGCATCTACACGGCCGATCCCCGCGTTGTGAGCTCCGCCCAGAAGATCGACCGTATCTCCAGCGAAGAAATGCTGGAATTGGCCGCCTCCGGTGCCAAGATCCTGCACCTGCGGTGCGTGGAGTACGCACGCCGTTTCGGTGTGCCGCTGCACGTCCGCTCGTCATTCAGCCAGAACGAAGGCACTTGGGTCATCCCCGGGGCCGACGAAAAGTTCACTATTTCAGAGGGAGTTGCCTTGGAGCAGCCAATCATCTCCGGCGTTGCACACGACCGGTCCGAAGCCAAGGTCACAGTAGTGGGCGTACCGGACATTCCCGGCAAGGCAGCTGCAATTTTCCAGGTGATCGCAGACGCGCACTCGAACATCGACATGATCGTCCAGAACGTCTCTACCCACGGCACCGGCCGGACGGACATTTCGTTCACCCTGCCCATCGTCGAAGGCGCGGACGCCCTTGCGGCCTTGCGTGCAGCTGAAGGCCAGATCGGCTTCGAGAGCATTGAATACAACGAGCACGTTGGCAAGCTTTCCCTGATCGGCGCCGGCATGCGTTCGCACCCCGGCGTTTCGGCCACGTTCTTCAAGGCCCTCTCCGACGCCGGAATCAACATCGACATGATCTCCACCTCGGAAATCCGCATCTCCGTGGTCACCAGCGCTGACGCCCTGGACGATGCCGTGCGCGCTATCCACAATGCGTTCGAGCTCGACGGCGACGCTGAGGCTACCGTCTACGGCGGCACCGGCCGCTAGGATCACCCCCGGGCAACGCCCCAACTAAGTAGCACATAAGGCCGTTCTGAGCTCTCAGAACGGCCTTATGTGCTACTTAGTTGGGTGAGCCGGCGCCAGGAGGACTTCCACCAGTTGCGTCAGCCCCTCTGCCATATCCACGGATTTGTCGTAGAGCCACTGCAACTGCAAACCATCGAAGGCAGCCACCACCAGCCTCGCGAGTGCTTCAGCCCCGACGTCGGTCCGTACCTCGCCTGCCTTCTGTCGCCGCTCGATGTCCACGGCGACGTCCCGCACTACTGTTTCGTAGCGCTCTTTGAAGTACATGTGGGAGGCATGCCCGGGATCGTTGGCCGTGGCGGAGGCCACCGCGTAAAGCGTGGTCAGGCCGGGCTCGTTGCGGTTCCGCTCAGCGATGCCGGGCAAGAGGCTCAAGCCCACCTCGGACTCGCCACCAACTGCAAGTGACCGGCGATCCCTTTCCGCCAGGACTGCAGTCAGTAGTTCCTGCTTGCCCTTGAAATAGTGGAACAGGGTGGCTTCCTTGACGCCTACCAGTTCGGCGACGCGCTTGAGGGCAGTGCCTTCAAAGCCCTCAGTGGCAAAAACATCAGTAGCCGTCTGGATTATTTGTTCGCGGCGTTCGGCGCCCTTGGCGTACTGGCCGCGGGCCCTGGGTGTTGACATCCGTTCAGTCTATTTGAAGGTTCAAAAATCGAGCATCACTCGACTTTTATCCTCAAAACCTAGTCACACTAGATTTTTGTCGCTAGAGTCTTCCTTCGAGACCCAACGGTGGGTCACCCGTTCATCAGGAGGCAATGTGGCCCTCAATCTCAATCAGCAGGTAGCAGGCGCGGAAACCGTCGGCCCGGGGCTTGGAAGCGCCCCGCATAAAGCCGCTTCCCGTGCCTACGTCATCGGCATGCCCATCGCGAGCGCCGGCCTCTGGATGGCCGTCCTCGCCCCGGCACTGGTAGTCCTCGCCATCAAGGTTTCGGAGATCACCACGCCGGATACCCGCGCTGGTGCCCTCAGCCTCGTGGCAGGTGTTGGAGCAGCCGTCGCCTTGCTCGCCAATCCGTTCTTTGGCCGGCTCAGCGACCGAACCACGTCCCGGTTCGGCATGCGGAAACCATGGATTGTCGGCGGATCACTCCTTGGACTTGCAGCACTCTTCCTGCTGGGTTCGGCCACGGACGTCGGAGTGGTTCTGATTGCTTGGGTTGTAGCACAGCTGGGCTTCAACGCCGCCCTGGCCGCCCTGGTTGCAACCCTTCCCGACCAAGCCGGCCCAACGGAGCGCGGACGCCTATCCGGCCTTATCGGCATGACGTTGCCCATTGGCCTGGTGGCAGCGGCTTTCTTCGCGCAGATGTTCGAAACCGCCTTACAGATGGCGGTAGTCCCGGGGATCGTCGGCACGGCGATAGCCATTGCCTTTGCTTTTACCTTCAAAGACCGCGTCCTCACCGAGAAACCGGCACCACTGAACTTCAAGGAGATCCTGGGTTCCTTCTACTTCAACCCCAAGGATTACCCGGGCCTGGGCTGGGCTTGGGTCACCAAATTCCTGGTCTACGTGGGCTACTGCGCCGGCCTTCTCTACCTGCCGTACTTCTTCACCGACCACCTCCACGTCGCCGAAACGCAGGTCACCAGCCTGGTGTTCCAAGCAACCCTGGTGAGCTCCGCGGGCACTGTGGTCACCAGCCTTGCAGGTGGCTGGATCAGCGACCGCCTGGGCAAACGCAAGAGCATGGTCATCATCTCGGCCCTGATCATGATGGGCGGCCTCGTAGTCATCGCTACCAGCACCAACACCGGTCAGGTGCTGGTAGGCCAAGGGATCCTGGGCTTGGGACTCGGCATCTTCAGCGCCGTGGACGTAGCCCTCATTACCGACCTGCTGCCCAGCGACCAGTCAGAAAATGCCAAGACCTTCGGCGTCTTCAACATCGCCCAGGCCCTCCCCCAATCCCTGGTGCCTGCTATCGCCTTCCCCGTCATCGCCCTGGGTGGCTACCCCGCATTGTTCCTCGGTGGTGCCGTTGTGGGCATCATCGGAACCCTCCTCGTCACACGTATCAAAGGAGTCAAATAAATGAACCCCGCACTCTCGGCCGCCGTCACGGCCCCACACGCAGGAGCTCAGGATGCGGAAGCCCGGATCCTCGAATTGGCCCGGAGCCTGACGCTCGAGCAGCAGGTCCAACTGCTGACAGGCGCGGACGTTTGGTCCACGCACGCCATCCCGGAGATCGGCCTGTCCCGCGTGGTCATGTCCGATGGTCCGGCCGGGGTCCGCGGGGAAGACTTTGATGAGCGCCACGACTCAGTCTCCTTGCCGTCGTCGTCGGCTTTGTCCGCGACCTGGAGCGTCGAAACCGCGCGCCGGTACGGGCAGGTCCTGGGCCAGGAGGCCCGCCGCAAGGGTGTCCACGCCGTTCTGGGCCCCACCATCAACCTGCACCGCTCCCCGCTGGGCGGCCGCCACTTCGAGTGCATGAGCGAGGACCCGCGGCTCACCGCAACCATGGCGGCCGGGTATGTTGCAGGCGTCCAGTCCATGGGCGTTGGTGCGACCCCCAAGCACTACCTGGCCAACGAGGCCGAAACCGAGCGTTTCACCGCGGACTCCGTGGTGGACGAACGCCCCCTGCGTGAGCTCTACCTGGCAGCCTTCGAGGACGCCATCACCGAGGCCCGGGCCTGGCTGGTGATGAGCTCATATAACTCCATCAACGGCACAACCGCCAGCGAGAACAAGCTCCTGGAAACGCCGCTGTCCACCGAATGGGGCTTCGACGGCGTGGTGGTCTCCGACTGGACGGGCGTCCGCTCGGTGGAAGCCGCCAACGCCCACCAGGACCTGGAAATGCCGGGCCCGGTAGGCCACTGGGGGCCGAAGCTCCTCGCTGCCGTCAACGATGGCCGTGTCAGCCGCGAGTCGATTCTGGAAAAGGTCACCCGCATCCTGCGCCTCGCCGCACGTGTTGGCTCCCTGGAAGGCTTCGAACCTGCAGTCACTGAACTCCCGACGCAACTGGACGGGGCCGCCGTCGCACGTGAAGTGGCTGTCCGCGGCGCCGTGCTGGTCCGCAACAAAGGCATCCTGCCGCTGGACGCCAAGGCGCTTAGCCATGTGGCTGTGATCGGCCACAACGCCGACGAAGCCCGCACCCAGGGCGGCGGCAGCGCCACCGTGATACCCAAGTACACCGTCTCGCCGCTGGAAGGCCTGCGGAAGGCACTGCCCGACGACGTCACCGTCACCTACGCGCGTGGCGCCAAGGTAGCCGAGGGCATCCAGCCGTTCCCCCGGGCATCACTCCATAATCCCGTCTCCGATGTCCCCGGAATCCGCGTGACCTTCCTGGCGGAAGATGGCACGGAGATCTCCGGCGAAGACCGCCTGGCCTCGCATCTGATCTGGTTTGGCATCGGAATTCCCGACGGCGCGGCCTCCATCCGCATGGAAACGGACTGGACAGCCGAGACAGAAGGCGTCCACCACGTTGGTGTTGGCACCGTGGGCCACATCCGCTTCGTCCTGGACGGAGCCGAAGTTTTCAACAACGAGATCAAGGACGACACCGAAGTTCTGGGCGCCGCCCTGTTCGATCCACCCAAGACCGTCCACGCACTCGAAACCGGAGCCGGTCAGACTGTTCGGATCGAAGCCGAGTACCAGCTGCCCAAGCAACAGGTCATTCCGTTCACGGCCATCCTGCTGGGTGAGGAGACAGTGGTCACGGACCCGCAGGCTGAGATTGACGCCGCAGTGGAAGCTGCCCGGAACTCCGACGTAGCAGTGGTGGTTGTTGGCACCAACGCCGCTATTGAATCCGAAGGCTTCGATCGCAAGGACCTTCACCTGCCCGGCTACCAAAACCAGCTCGTGGAAGCCGTAGCCGCCGCCAACCCGCGCACAGTGGTTGTGGTGAACTCCGGGTCACCGGTTCTCATGCCGTGGCTCAACAAGGTAAGCGCAGTATTGCTGGGCTGGTTCGGCGGCCAGGAATTCGGCAACGCAATCGCCGACATCCTGCTCGGCGTCGAAGAACCGGGCGGACGCCTACCCACGAGCTGGCCCGCCGCCCTGGAAGACGTTCCCGTCCTGAACACCACACCCGTTGAGGGCAAGGTGGTCTACTCCGAGGGAATCCACATCGGCTACCGTGCGTGGCTTAAGCAGGAAGCCGAAGGGGGCGCCGCCCCGGCACTGCCGTTCGGCTATGGCCTTGGATACACAACCTTTGAACTGGGCAAGGCCCACGCCCCACAGGTTGTCACCGCCGGGAACGATGTTTTGGTGCACGTGCCAGTCCGCAACACCGGCACACGCACGGGGCGGGAAGTTGTCCAGGTCTACTTGGACCGCGCCGATTCCACCGTGGAGCGCCCCGTTCGCTGGCTCGCGGGCTACGCCGGGACACACCTCGCTCCAGCCGGCACGGAGAGCGTGGAAATACGCATCCCCGCCAAAGCGTTTGCACATTACGACGGCGGCTGGCAGTTTGAGCAGGGCACGTTCCGCCTGTTGGTGGGTCGCCATGCGTCCGATGACTTCCAAGCGTTGGATATTGAACTTCGGTAACTACTTGGAACTTCGGTAACACAGGGGCGAAATGACGTTGGATGGCGGGTTTTTTTGCCCGCCACCCACGTGGTTTTCGCCACAAGCTGTAGAACTGGGGTATGGTATGGAATTTTCGTGGCATGCTGTACGTTGCATACCCGGTAACCCCCTAACACGAAGAGGCATTAAAAAGTGGCAGCCGATTACGACGAACTCCGTACCGATGTAAAAGAGAACCAGGAGCAGTCCCTCCAGGCTCTCCAGTCCGCCAGCGCTCCCACGGCCAAGAGTGTCGTGCTTGAACTGGACGAAACCGATGGCCTCGACGCCAACGGCCCCGGTGGCGAAATTGTCGCCGAAGAACTGGTCATCCAGGTTATTCCGCAGGCAAACGACGAGTTCACTTGTCACTCCTGCTTCCTGGTTCGCCACCGCTCGCAGATCGCACGCGAAAAAGATGGCGTCGCCTACTGCACTGACTGCGAAGGCTAAAACCGCCCACCACCCCGGCGGACTTAACATCGTCAGGGAGTGCCGCCGTCGGGATTAAATTGCGGAAGGACCGGAGCAAGCGCTCCGGTCCTTCCGCAGTTAAAGCTAGTAGCCGCTTCCCGGTCCGCCAACGGCCTTCTTGCGGCGATGATTGGCGATTCTGAGTTGGAGGATTCGGGCCCCGCCTGCAAGGGCCACAAGGACCCCGCCGCCCACAGCCGCTATGAACAACGTGGTGCCGAGCGCGAGGGTCCCCTCCAATCCGAAGAACCGGACGGTGATCATGTCCTGGTTCTGGACGAAGAAAACGATCAGCACCACCAGAACCACCAAGCCCACAGCCACCGCCACCCACAAAGCAGCCGTGCGGGTCGGCCGGTCGTGTCCCGAAGTTGGCGGGATCACGCGCTCCTGTTGCTCCGAGCTACCCTGGTTCGGGCTTCCTCGGTCCGGGCGGGCGGAACCACCCGGAATCCTTGCTGCATCATCCTGGAAACTCATTGACGGCCCCCTCTGTAGACGAGCATTACCGTACTACCCATATGATAAGCATGCTGATTAGTTGCTCAACAGTGGCACGATGAACTGATGAAGGTCAAGGTGCCAGGCCAGTGGGCACGTTAGGCCGGTGGGCACGTAAGGAAGGGCCGGAGTTCGCGGTCCGACCCTTCGGCTTCTCACGCCTCATTAAAGGCTGTAGTCGGTGCTGGTTGGCCCCGGATCATTGTTCCGGACTGCGTAGTGATGGCCCTCAGAATCGGTTTCGACGTCGAAATTCTTCAGATCCGCTTCGGAAGCGGTCTCGAAATCATCGTGCTTGTGCACCACGGGGCTGTCCGTATCGCCGTGGGTTGCCGGTCCAAAAACGGACTGCAGCCGCTCGGTCACATGGACGAAGCCTTCCATTCTGCGTCCCATGTTTTCCACCTCCTTCCTTACCGGAGAGAGAAAAGCGGCAGGGCTGGCGCGTGCCGTTCAGTGAGGCCAATTTTACGCCCCAAATCCCCCGTCGAGATGGCATATAACGCCAATGTTTCCCAAAAACATGGGCATTAGGTGCCACCTCGGCGGGAGGGATAGGTGCGCCTACCGCAGCGATTTGTCCTCCGGGTTGCGGGGCACCACATAGGTGCTGCCGTCGGGCCGGCGGAGGGTTTCCCACTGCTGGGTCTCAGCCTGGCGCTGCGCGAGCAGCTTCCGGTTGGCTTCGGTCATCTCGTGATCGAGGGAACTGCTGTGAGCGGGCCCGAAAATTACCCGGAACTTCCCTGTCGCGCGCATGAACTTCCGTGTGAAGGATTCCTTGGCCACGCGGATCGACTCCTCTTTTAGGCGGTTCAGTAAGTCCATAGTACGCTAATCATTAGTGCACTAACTAATCGCCGGGAGTGCGCTAATAGATCAGGCAGCAAGCACAGGAGGCAGCCATGACAGCCCTTGATGAGTCCACCAGGGAGACCGACGACCTCCTCTTGGAGCGCCAACTTTGCTTCGCCCTGACAGTGGCCTCGCGCAGTGTTGTGGGCGTCTACAAGCCTGTGCTGGAGCGGCTCGGGCTCACCCATCCCCAGTACCTGGTGATGCTTGCTCTCTGGGAACGAAGCCCCCGGACACTGAAGGACATCAGCGACAGCCTCCTCCATGAGCCCGCCACCCTCTCGCCGCTACTCAGGCGCCTGGAGGAAGCTGACTTGATTACCCGCGAGCGCGTTCCGGGCAACGAACGTGCGCTGGCGGTCAAACTGACGGATAAGGGTGCCGCCCTTCGCGAGCAGGCCACCGCCGTTCCAGGCGAGATCCGTGAGCGCCTCCAACTCAGCCGTGAAGAAGTAGCTGAACTCCACCAGGCCATGACCGGACTGATCGCTGCGACCCAACAGCAGAAACCCGTCAGCGCGACTCCCTAGCCAAGCCCACAGCCTCGGTGGTGTCCTTGAAGCGAGCACCAAAAGTGCCACGTAAAATGGATGCAACCTAGGAGACTCAATGCGCATGCGATTTGTTCGGCCCTTACTGGCAGTATTGGTCGTCGTCGGCCTCGCCGCATGCTCAGGCACCCCCGGTTCAACCAACAGCCCGACTGAAGCGCCGACGTCGTCGGCCACTTCAAGCAGCAGCCCGAGCAGCTCCCCCAGCAAAACCGCAGCTCCCAGCGCGTCAGCAGCCGCCGGCGCAGGCAATGCCGAACTCGCCATCACGCTTGTTGAAACCCCGGAGTCCGCTCCCCAGGCCTTCACGCTCGTCTGCACGAATGGCGTGCCCGCCGCCGAAAGCAGCCACCCGTCAGCAGCCGTGGCCTGCACTTCACTCAAGAACGGCCCCTCCATCCTGAGCCCCGCCCCAATGCGAACGGACCAGGCCTGCACCATGCAGTACGGGGGCCCGGCAACGGCCAAGGTGACCGGTTCAGTGGACGGCAAGGAAGTCAGCGCTTCCTTCAACCGGACGGATGGCTGCCAGATCGCCCTATGGGACGCCGCGAAGAGCGTCCTCGGATCAGATGGCGGCCTCTAGGCTGCGGCACCTCCCCCAGGAGCAATGGCTCGGGCTGGAGGCGGCCCACCATGCACGCGTCGCGCGTTATGCAGATCCATATCTGGCGCGTCGTTCAGCCGGTAAGAAGCATCCTGTGGAGGACTTTCTCTTCACGTACTACACACAGAAGCCGGGCCAGTTGCAGCGTTGGCATCCCGGCGATGGCATGGTCCTCAGCGGCGAGCGCGCCTTGGAGCGCGTCTCCTGGAAGTTCTACAGAGCGCTCGACGACGCCGAACTCACCTCTGTAGGGCTGGCTCCAGGCACGCCTGCGGTCACCTTTGAGCGGGCCGGCTTCCTCGCCGACCGCGCCGAAGCTGTCCGCTTCGCCGGGATCATCCTTGCGGGCACGGCCAAGCGACCGGCACAGTTTGGATGCTTTGGCCTGCATGAGTGGGCCATGGTGTACCGGCAGGAAAAGTTTGAGCTGCGGCATGAATACCTGAAGCTGAGGCTTGGCGGCGAGGGCACGGATGCTGTTGTTGAAGAGAACCGCATCCGCTGCTCGCACTTTGACGCGTTCCGGTTCTATACCCCGGACGCCACGCCCCTGAACGAGTTGACGCCCACCCGTGAGAATCAGCGCACCATGGAGCAGCCGGGCTGCCTGCACGCCAACATGGACCTATATAAGTGGGCTTACAAGCTAACGCCTGCCCTGCCGAGCGAGCTGGTGATGGACTGCTTCGAGTTGTCTTGGCGGATCCGCACGATGGACATGCAGGCATCCCCCTACGATCTTCAAGAATGGGGTTACCCGCCCATCAGGATTGAGACACCGCAGGGCAAGGCCGAGTACGTTGAATACCAGCGGGCTTTCGCGGCCGAATCCCAGGAGTTGCGGGCCCGCGTGCTCCAGGCAGTAGGGCCGCTCTTGGATGAGCTGAGCGGTTTGGCTGCCTGAGCACCCGCCGCCACCAGCGAAAGGTAAACATGGTTTCCGCAGACAATAGCCACGCAGATAAGTCAGGCCCTGATAAGAACGGCACTGATAAGAACGGCACAGACAAGAGCGGGTTCGACGTCGATCTGACAGTCACGCTGACGGAGGCACCTGGCGCTGAAAGCCGGGTCTTCCACCTTCGGTCCGCGGCAGGCATCCTGTCGCCTGACCCTGACTCGCTGGAATCGAACTTGCCTGATGCAACTGCGGCGCTGGCCGCCGTCGAGCAGTTTGGTGAGGAAGTCTTCTTTCCCGAGCCGCGGCCGGACCGGATCTGCACGCAGCAGTACGGCGGCCCGCAGGTAGCTGTGGTCACCGGGTGGTTCCGGGGACGCGAAGTGCACAGCCAGTTCAGTAGGACTGATGGTTGCGAGATTGCACGCTGGAAGACCTTGGCCGCATTGCTGGGTAATACCGGAGGCTCAGCCGGAGCGGTGTAGGTCCGGCCCGCCACACCCCGACAGGCCCGTGACACGCAAACGGACTGAGGACACCTGGGTTCAGGTGTCCTCAGCCCGTTTCTCTGGCACGCGCGAATTTTGCGCGTCGCCGGGTTACTGAATCAGGAAATCCTTAGCCGGCGTTGTTGCTCTGTGTCGGCTCATCGGCGCGGATCTTGCCACCGTGCTTCTTGTCTTTCTTGTCCTTCTTGGGGTCTTCCTCATCCGGAACCACCACGGTTCCGCCCGGGTTGACCAGGACGGTGACGAAGCTCGGCTCGCTGGTTCCTGCGAAGGTCAGGCGACCAATGTAGGAGCCTGGCTCCAGGTTCTTCCAGTTCAGCGAGATCTGGCCCGTCTTGCCGTTGGCAAGGCGGATCGGATTCGGCGTCACGGTGGCGTTGCCTTGGTTGGCACCCAGGACGGCGGCATCAACAGTGGCCTTTGTAGGCTGGTTGTTGGGGCTCGCGTACAGGTTGGCGTACACGTAGTAGTCACCGGCCGCCGGGCTGGGGACGGACAGGGTTTCGCTGGCAGACGCCGTCGCGGCAGGCAGCTGCTGCCCGGACGGGGTAACCACCAGCATGTCGAAGTCCGCGGCCTCGTTGGAAGAGATCACCGAGAATTTGGCAAGCGCACTGTTCGCGCCAACGGTCACCTTCTTCACATAGTTGGACGCATTGGTTTCGCCCGCGAACGGGCCGGGGACCAGTTCGACTGCCGAGGAATCCGCTTTGGAAAGGCCATCAACGGTGACGCCTACCGGCAGGTTGGTGCCGGAGGTGATGTTGATGGCTCCGGAGCCGTTGGGGCCCGTTCCCGTGAACGTCAGCGCCTTGTCCGCGATGACGGACTGCGGCCGGACGGCGATCGGCGAGGTGACGGTCTTGTTGGCACCCTGCCAATTCAGCGAACCCATGGCGAACTTGCCAAGTTCGCCATTCTTGTTTTCGAACTGCACCTTGAACGTCTTTTTCTCACCGGGAGCGCCAAAGGTCAGCACGGACGGTGTGACCTTGACATTGACACCCGGAACGTTGGCCGATGCACGGTACGTTCCCGGAGTCAGGGCAGTCAGGGTACGGGTGACCTCCACTTTGCCTGCGAGGTTGCCCAGCGCGAAGGAGGGAACGTTCATGTCCCGCGCCTGCGTGGTGCCCAGCCCTTCCATGCCCAGATCCATGCCTGTGCCCTGGATGAACTTCAGGTAGTCCTCGGTGGTGGCGTCGTACACCAGGCCCGGCGAGAGGACCTTGGCCGGGTCCACCTGTCCGGCGCCTGTGGCGAAGACATCCTTGTTGATGGCGCCGTTGGCCAGCTTGACCGGACCGGCGGTGGTCATCATGGCGGACTTCACGGTGGCCGGGGACCACTGCGGGTTCTTGGCCAGGATCAGGGCGCCGAAACCGGCTACGTGCGGGGAAGCCATGGACGTTCCTGAGAGGAAGCCGAAGTTATCTCCACTGGTTCCGATCGGCGAAACGCCGGCGAGGATAGCGACGCCGGGAGCGGACACGTCAGGCTTCAACAGGTCCGAGTCGGTAGCAAGCAGCGGACCGCGCGAGGAGAATCCTGCGATCTGCGGCTGTGCTTCAGCGGGCAGGCCCGTGGTATCGCGGTTCAGGAGGGATACGGTGATGGCCGGGTTGGCCGTGACCTTGTCCTTGATGGTCTGAGTGGCGGGCGGGTTCACGTGGACGGTAGGAATGACGTGCTTGTCAGTGTCCAGGGATGAATCGGTCAGGTTCACCAGGATCATGCCGACGCCACCGCCGCGAAGGACCTCAGCGCTCTTGGCGGTGCGGTCAACAACACCACGGTCACAAACAACAACCTTGCCGGCTACCTTGGCCGGGTCCAGCGAGCCCGGAGCACAAAGCGCCGCGTTGCCTTCACCGCTTGCAACGTTGGTGGAAAGCACGACGCCGGCCCCGCTCACCTCACGGTTCATGATGCTCGCTCCGCGGAACTTGCTGCCATCGGAGAACTCAACAGTGCCCTGAAGCTCCTGCGAGAAGGACGTCGCGGCTACCGTGGTCAGCCATGGTGCTCCATGGTTTACGGTGCTTGCGGTCGGTCCGGAGTTGCCGGCCGAGGTTGCCACGAAAATGCCTGCGGAAGCTGCCGACAGGAAGGCCAGCGAGACGGGATCGGTGGTGGACGTGGTTGAACCCGAGATGGAGTAGTTCAACACATCCACACCGTCCAGGATGGCCTGCTCGATCGCATCCACAGAGGCGGAGCCGTAGCAGCCACCCGTGGCAGGATCCGTATCTTCCCAGCAAACTTTGTAGACGGCGAGCTTGGCGGCGGGTGCGATGCCGCTGGTGGTTCCGAAGCTGCGGCCATCCACTACGGCGTCTACGTTGGCATTGCCCGCTGCCGTGCTGGCTGTGTGGGTGCCGTGGCTGTCCACGTCGACGGGAGAAATGACTTCTTCGGGGGCGCGGTTTTCCGGCGGAACGGTTTCCAGGAAGGCGTCAGCGAAGTAGTGGGTGCTAAGAACCTTGGAGTTGCAGGCGCTGCCGTCGTAGTCAGCACCCGTGTCGGTACCAGGCTGGCATTCACCAACAAAAGTATCGCCGTCGGCCTTCAGCATTGCGATCTTGCCGTCAGCGGTGCGGTATGGAACGCCTACCTGGGCATTGCCCACCAACGGGCCAACAGGCTCACCGGCGAAGAACGGGTTGGACGGGGTGTAGCCGGTGTCGATCACGCCAACAACGGTGCCCTTGCCGGCGTTGTCCTGTCCGCCGTACTGGGTAGCCCAGGTTCCGTTGGGACCGCTGAGCTTGAGGAAGTCGGTGGTGGAGTAGTCCGGAGCGTACTGCGTGTCCGGTGCCACCATGAGGACCTTGGGGTCCTTGGCAAGGTTGATCGCCTGGTCCGCCGTCAGGTTGGCACTGAAGCCGTTGACAGCTGTGGTGAAGTCGCGCTCGATGGTGACGTTTTCCTGCTGTGCAACTTCCTGTTGCTTCTGCTGCAGGTGCTGCTGGTATTCCTTCACCTCGGCGCTGTCGGCGTCGAGCTTCTTGCCTTCTTCGGGCTTGGTGGGAGCAAGCCCGGCCGTGCCGCCGTCGTACGTCGCTGCAGGCTTTTCGGCCAGGACCACCATGTATCGGCCGTCCTTGTAGGCGCTGGGGTCAAGGTTCTTCTTGGCCACGCCTGCAACATTCCCTGGCGTCTCCGGGGCGGGAGCGGCCTGGGCCGGCATCGCCATCGACGAGAGCAGCAACGGCAGGCCAACGGCAAGTACCGCAGCCTTTCGAAGTCCCCCGCTTCTGACGAAGCTCTTTCCTTGTGATTTCACGAGTGGTTGCACCTTTCACTGAGGGAGGACCGGGCTCCATCGCCCATGCCCTGTCAACTTTTAGTTGGTTGAACCTTTGACAGTTCCTGTCAAAGCCGCGCAACCAGCCGAGTCACAGAGTACCTAGTGAGAGCCAAATATGACATACAGCACATTTCAAGTTTTTTGTCTTGTCATAGGAGCGGTGATTCGTTACAGGACCAAGGGCGTGAGCGGTAGCCTCGAGTGCGTACCGCCAAGACACTCTAAGCAACGGAGCCGCTGTGAAAATCCTTGTCCCCGACACCATCAAATTGGACCTCTCCCCACTCGAGGATGAGGCCTTCGTGTATCAGGTGGACAAGCCCATCCCCAGCGACCACCGCGACGCCGAGGTCCTGGTGGCATGGCGGAACACGTCGGACAACCTTGCCGACGCAGCCAGGGAAATGCCCCGGCTCAGACTGGTCCAGACGCTCGCGGCCGGACCGGATTCTGTGCTGGCAGCAGGCTTTGGCGACAACGTGGCGATCACTTCCGGCCGCTCTCTTCACGATGGTCCCGTGGCCGAACATGCACTGACCCTGATTTTGGCGGCGGTCCGCCGCATGGACCAGCTAATGGAGTCACAGAAAGGCTCCACCTGGAACCAGCCGTACAACGCAGCCCAGTCCGCACCCGACACGGAGCAGCTCTACACGCTCGACGGCGCTAACGTCACCATCTGGGGATTTGGCTCCATCGCGGGACGGCTGGCCCCGCTACTGGCCGCTTTGGGCGCGAACGTCACTGGCGTCGCCAGCTCCAAGGGTGAGCGTTACGGCTTCCCCGTGGTGGCGGACGACGATTTCCCGGAGGTCCTGCACACCACCGACGTCCTGGTATCGATCCTGCCGGCCACCGCGGAAACAGAGGATGCCCTGAACGAAGACATCCTGCGGCACCTCCCGGACACCGCCATCTTTGTGAACGTAGGACGCGGCGCCACCGTGGATGAGAACGCCCTTCTGGCGGCCCTGGAAGAAGGCAGGCTGCGCGTCGCCGCCCTCGACGTCACCAAGGACGAACCACTATCCGCCGACTCCAAACTGTGGACCGCACCGAATCTGATTATCACGCCGCACGTGGCCGGCAACCGCCCTAAGGGCGCCACCCAGCTGGTCCTGGCCAACATCAAGGCGCTCAAGGAAGGGTCAGCACTGACCAATCAGGTTGCGGGCTAACGCCTGGCAATCAAATCGATATTTTCATTGCCTCCAAATAGTAAGCATGCTTATGGTAGGTGGGTCCGGGGTGGCCAGCAGAGGGTTTCCATCCCAAACACGCAGCATGAACAACGTGAGGAATCGCAATGTACCTGCACACCCAACTTCTCATCAACGAAATCGCCGCTGACGAGCCCGATCCCGCCGCAGCAAACGCCCTCCAGGAAGGCCTCGGCGGACAATTCGGTGAGATGCGCACCATGATGCAATACCTGTTCCAGAGCATGAACTTCCGCGGCGACCCGGCTTCCAAGCCCTACAAGGACCTCCTTCAGGGCATCGGAACCGAAGAAATCAGCCACGTGGAACTTATTGGAACCACCATTTCCCAACTCCTTGACGGCTCACCGCGCTACCAGGGCAAGAAGACCGACCCCGTGGATGAGCCAGGAGCAAAGGGAGCCACTCCCCTGAACATCGCCCTGGACCACAGCAACATCCACCACTATCTGGTGGGCGCACAGGGTGCACTGCCGGTGGATGCCGCGGGCAACCCGTGGAGTGGTTCGTACGTCTACAACAGCGGCAACCTGGTCTTGGACCTGCTGTATAACCTGATGCTCGAATCCACGGGCAGGCTCCAGAAGTGCCGCATTTACGAAATGACGGAGAACAAGACAGCCCGCTCCACCATCGCGTACCTCATCGTGCGCGACCAGGCGCACGAGAATGCCTATGCCAAGGCACTGGAAAGCCTGGGCGTGAACTGGGGCAAAGTACTTCCCATTCCGAAGACCAACGCTGAGCAGTTCCCCGAAGTCAAGAAGCTTTTGGACAAGGGCCTGCAGAGCATCCAGTACACCTTCAGCGCGGACAACCTCAGCGAAGCCGGCAAGCTCTTCCGGGGAGCTTCCCCCTCCAACGATGGCACCGAGCTGACCACCGATGTCATGCCCGATGGCTTCCCTATGACCATGTCACCAGAGCGCAAGGAAGAGTTTGCGCCGGGGCTGGACCCTGAACTCCTGGCACTGATCCAGGCCGTGGCCGAGCAGGAATTGCAGGACGCGAACAACCCCAAGGGCGGCTAACCCTACGGTAAGCGCACAAAAAAGCGGGCCTGACCTTCATGGAGGTCAGGCCCGCTTCGCGTGAATTGTCAGGCGTGCTCGTACGTAAGGCAGTCGGCGGCTTCGCGGCCGGGCCCGACCTTGACGTCATGTGCCTCGCACATGAGGTTGTTGTTGTGGACGCATTCTGAGCGCTGGCAGGCACCTACGTGGGCGAGGACCTTGGGAAGGCCGCCCATGGCATTGGTGTCAATGAACGTTGCGCAGGAAGCGTGGTCCTGGCTGCCGCCGATGGTGATTCCGAATGCGGTGCAACCGTTGTGGTTGAATCCGCACGTGCCAACGCTACAGGCGGATACTTCGGCAATGTGTTCGGTCATTGTTCCTCCTGGTTTGGATCCTGAAAGGTACTGGCCCTTGAAAGGTACTGGCTCTCGAAAGGTACTGGGGGCTGAACCCCTGGTGTCCTTCCAAACTACGCCGGAATCACAACATTTAACCGCTTTGAATAGCGCATTTGTATGTGCCCTAATCCGCGCCATTCCGCCGAATTTCGGCCCTTCGGAGGTTAGGTCCTACTTACTTGGAGTGCGTAGGGCGTCACTGATCCTGGCCCGCGTTTCCTTGTCCAAAGGCGCAGTGACGCGATGCTCCCGGGCGGCCCTGTCCGCCATGATTTTCTGGATGACCATCCGGCCCAGACCTGCAAAAACGGCTGCGGCCACTACGCCCAGCACCATCGATTTCGGTTTCTCAGCCATGCCGCAATCTTAGTGACGGCGGACAACCGCGGCCAGCGATTTCTGCCATCACGGCGGGGTGCCCTCGCGCAATCCGCCTGAATAGGGTATGTGCCTTGATCCCGGTAGAATAGGTGTGCAAGCTCGCGGAGCGCCCCCCATGCCGTTCAAACATTGCAGTTCACAACGTGTTTAGCCCTGTGCTAAAACGCTGTTTGGATGCGGCTGAACGGCGTGAGACGGCACCTCCGCGGCAGCCTTATTTAAGGTTCACCCAACTCACGCACAGGAGTTACCGGATGCCCCGGATCGTCGTTGACGTCATGCCCAAGCCCGAGATTCTGGACCCCCAGGGGAAGGCCATCGTGGGTGCTCTGCCCCGCCTCGGCTTCAACAGCTTCAGCGCAGTCCGTCAGGGCAAGCGCTTCGAACTGACCGTCGATGGCGAGGTGACCGACGCTATCCTGGCCCAGGCCCGCGAAGCTGCCGAGACTCTCCTGTCCAACCCGGTGATCGAGGATGTTGTCAACGTCGAGGTCGTCGAGGCCTGATATGACTTCGATTCCCCTGATTGGCGAGGCAGTGGCCGTCGCCGCAGAGCCCCGCTTGGCCGGCGCCAGGATCGGCGTCGTGACCTTCCCCGGCACCCTTGACGACCGCGACGCCGCCCGTGCGGTGCGGCTTGCAGGTGGCACAGCGGTTTCCCTGTGGCATGCAGATACCGAACTGGGCGACGTTGACGCTGTCATCATCCCCGGCGGTTTCTCTTACGGCGACTACCTCCGCGCCGGTGCCATTTCGCGTTTCGCACCGCTGATGTCCAAGATCATCGACGCCGCGAACTCCGAGGCCAAGCTCCCGGTTTTGGGTATTTGCAACGGTTTCCAGATCCTGACCGAGTCGCACCTGCTGCCCGGTTCCATGATCAAGAACGACCACCTGAAGTTCATCTGCCGCGACCAGACACTGCGCGTGGAGAATGCCAACACTGCCTGGACAGTGGACTACACGGACGGCCAGGAAATCATTGTGCCGTTGAAGAACCAGGACGGCCAGTACATCGCTGACGAGAAGACCCTGGATGCCCTTGAGGCTGAGGGCCGCGTGGTGTTCCGCTACGTGGGCTTCAACCCGAACGGCTCCCGCCGTGACATCGCCGGTATCTCCAACGCAGCCGGCAACGTGGTGGGCCTCATGCCGCACCCCGAGCACGCTGTGGAGACCGGCTTCGGCCCGGAATCGCTCGACGGCGCACCCCGCGACACCGACGGTTTGGGCTTCTTCACCTCCGTTTTGACCAAGATTGTGGGAGGCGACAAGTGACCACGGAAACCACCAAGAAGTTCAACATCGATACCGTTGAGCACGCAGCCAAGACCCCGGACACGGAACTCCCGTGGGCCGAGCTCGGCCTGAAGCAGAACGAGTTTGACGAGATCGTCAAGGTCCTGGGCCGCCGCCCCACCGGCGCCGAGCTGGCCATGTACTCCGTCATGTGGAGCGAGCACTGCTCCTACAAGTCCTCCAAGAACCACCTCCGCCAGTTCGGCGAGAAGGTCACCGAGGAAATGAAGAAGGACATGCTGGTTGGCATCGGCGAGAACGCCGGCGTCACCAACCTGGGCGACGGCTGGGCCGTGACGTTCAAGATCGAGTCCCACAACTCGCCGTCGTTCGTTGAGCCCTACCAGGGTGCCGCAACCGGCATCGGCGGCATCGTCCGCGACATCATTTCCATGGGCGCCCGCCCGGTTGCCGTGATGGACCCGTTGCGTTTCGGCGCGATCGACCACCCGGATACCGCCCGCGTCATGCACGGTGCCGTTGCCGGCATAGGCGGCTACGGCAACTGCCTCGGCCTGCCGAACATCGGCGGCGAAATGGTCTTCGACTCCGTCTACCAGGGCAACCCGCTGGTGAACGCACTGGCCGTGGGCGTCATGCGCCACGAGGACATCCGCCTGGCCAACGCCTCCGGCAAGGGCAACAAGGTTGTCCTGTTCGGTGCGCGCACCGGTGGCGACGGCATTGGCGGCGCTTCGGTGCTGGCCTCGGAGTCTTTCGATGACACCAAGCCCTCCAAGCGTCCGGCCGTCCAGGTGGGTGACCCCTTCGCTGAGAAGGTCTTGATCGAGTGCTGCCTTGAGCTCTTCAAGGGCTCCCTGGTTGAAGGCATCCAGGACCTTGGCGCTGCAGGTATTTCCTGCGCAACGTCCGAACTCGCATCCAACGGCGACGGCGGCATGGAAGTCGAGCTGACCTCGGTCCTGCTGCGCGATCCCACGCTGACCCCCGGCGAGATCCTCATGTCTGAGTCGCAGGAACGCATGATGGCCGTTGTCACGCCGGAGAACATCGCAGCCTTCGAAGCTGTTATGGACAAATGGGCCGTGGAGTACTCCTGGTTGGGTGAGGTCACCGACACCGGTCGTCTCATCATCACCTGGGAAGGCGAAGTAATCGTCGACGTCGATCCCCGCACCGTTGCGCACGACGGCCCGGTCTACGACCGTCCGTTCGCCCGCCCGGAGTGGCAGGACTCGGTCCAGGCCAACTCCTTCACCGGATCTGTTGAGGACGCCGGCCGTCCGTCCGCTCCCTCGGAGCTGGCTGCAGCCGTCACCGAACTGGTGGCATCACCGAACATGTGCAGCAAGGACTGGATCACCAAGCAGTACGACCGCTACGTTGGCGGCAACACTGCCATGGCGTACCCGGACGATGCCGGTGTGGTCCGCGTTGACGAAGAAACCGGTCTGGGCGTCGCCCTGGCAACCGACGCCAACGGCCGCTACACCTACCTGGAGCCCTACCAGGGTGCACAGCTTGCGTTGGCTGAGGCCTACCGCAACGTTGCCACCTCGGGCGCTGTTCCGATGGCCGTCAGCGACTGCCTGAACTTCGGTTCCCCTGAGGATCCGGATGTCATGTGGCAGCTTGCCGAAGCCATCCGTGGTTTGTCCGACGCCTGCATGGAACTCGGCATCCCGGTCACCGGCGGCAACGTCTCGCTCTACAACCAGACCGGCACCACGCCGATCCACCCCTCCCCCGTGGTGGCAGTTCTGGGCAAGCTCGACGACGTCGCCCGCCGTACGCCGTCGGGCTGGCGCGAGGACGGCCAGGCCATCTACCTGCTGGGCACCACCGCAGCAGAGCTGGACGGTTCGGAATGGTCCAACCTCCGCGGACACCTTGGTGGCCTGCCACCGAAGGTTGACCTCGCAGCTGAGCGCGGCTTGGGCGAGATCCTGATCAACGCTTCACGTGACGGCATGGTTGATGCAGCACACGACCTCTCCGAAGGTGGCCTGGCGGCCGCACTGGTTGAGTCCTCGCTGCGTTACGGTGTCGGTGCCCGCATCGCCCTTGAAGAACTTATGGAGCGCGACGGCGTGGACCTCTTCACGGCCCTCTTCTCTGAGTCCCAGGCCCGGGCCATCGTGTCCGTGCCGCGCTCCGAGGAAGTCCGATTCAAGGACATGTGCACCGCGCGCGGCTTCGCCCACCTCCGTATCGGCGTTGTTGACGCTGCCAGCGGAAAGCTGGAGATCAACGGAGTGGATGAGCTCTCCCTGGATGCTCTCCGCGAAGCACACGAAGCCACCCTGCCGAAGTACTTCGGCTAGGAGCAGGCAAAACGCGGGGCCGCTTATGTGGCCCCGCGTTCCTGTTTAAGCCGGCCACACCACTTGCCGAGCCAACTGCTCAGTGAACTCCACCTCCGGCAACGGTCGCCCGAAGTAATACCCTTGCCCGCTTGCGCAGCCGATGCTCCGGAGCGCCTCTGCCTGCTCGGCGGTCTCGATCCCCTCCCAAACACCCTCAAGGCCACAGGAACGGATGACTTCCTGGATAGCGGCCAGGAAGCCCAGCTGCGAAGGGTCCTTGCCCAGGTCCCTTACGAACTGCCGATCCACCTTTACCCGGTCCACCGGAAGTTTCCTCAGGTAGCCCATGGACGAGTAACCGGCACCGAAGTCATCGATCTCGAGTCCGACTCCCAGCTTGTGCAAGCTTGCCAAGGTGTAACGGTCCAGCTCGTTGTTGTGGATGATGGCGCTCTCGGTGAGCTCCAGCACCAGTGATTCCGGGGCCAGGCTCTCCTCCGCCAGGGCTTCACCGACGTCGTCCACGAACTCGAGGCTTTGAAGGTCCGCGGCAGAAACATTGATGCGCATTGAGAAGTCGTGCTGTGTGGTGGCCGGATTGTCCCGCCACTGTCGCAACTGTCCGACGGCCGAGCGCAGGACCCACCTGCCCAATTCCGCGATCAGGCCGGTGGCCTCCGCAACGGGAATGAACTGGTCCGGCATGATCAGTCCATGAATGGGGTGATTCCAGCGAACCAAAGCCTCGCAGCCTTCGATCCTGCCAGTGGAAAGCTCAACGATCGGCTGGTAGAAGAGGACCAATTGATCAGAACGTATGGCTTCGCGGAGCTCTCCCACTATTTGTCGCTGAAGCTGCCGGGCGTGAAGGGTGGCCGGATCAAAAAGTCGAAGCTTGTTCCTGCCCTCGTTTTTGGATTCTTCCATGGCCAGGTCGGCCTCTTGCAGAAGGTCCTCGATGCTGTGATGTGGTTCCGAGGTGCGCAGCCCCAGGCTTGCGCCGCAGCGGATGCTGTTGTTGCCGAGGTCGATGTTCGGCTCCAGCGCGGCCAGGATGCGGTTCCCGACGGCGGTGGCCTGGCTTTGCGGGGTGGCTGGCAACAGCACCGCGAATTCGTCGCCACCCAGGCGGGTGACGACGTCGTTCTCCCGAACCGCCGAACGGATACGCATGGCAACAGTGACCAGAATCTGGTCCGCCGCAGCGTGGCCCGCGGAGTTTTTCAGTGCCTTGAACCCATCCAGGTTCAGGAGGAGGAGTGCCGGCGGGACGGCGCCGTTGGCCGTGGCTCCCTGAGCTTCAATAAAGGCGTCCACCAAGGCGAGGCGGTTGCCTAGCCCCGTCAGCGAATCGGTGAGAGCCTCCTGCCGCTGTTCCTGGCGCACAAAATGGAGCTCCTCCATGAGCGCTTTGACTTGCTGTTCCAGTTTCTCGATCCCCGAAGCAGCCGGGATCAACCTTCGAGGCTTGGAGCCTCTCACGACTCTTCCAAGCGTCGCAGGCTGGCGTCGGCGACAGCCTGCGGTTTGGCCACGGGGTTACGGCGTTCGTCCAGGAACAACCGGTATGAGGCAATGTCCAGCTTGCCATCGGGCTCTACCTTGTTTCCGGAGCGGTACACGTGGGTGATCCACGCCCCGCCAAGGATTGCCTCAATCCAGGCGTCGCATTCTGCGAGCGGGAGGTGCACTCGGGTGCCGGTGTTCCTGCGGTGACCGGCGATGGAGACTGTGATGCAGCTGCCCAGGAGGCCCTTGTCCGCCGTGAACCAGGCGAGGCCTTCGACGTCGGCCACGATGGTGAGGTTGGCGTTTGTGTCCTCCACCGACTGAACGGGGCCCATCCGTACTGAACGGCGGTCCGCGTTCAGCATGGTAGGTGTCCCGGCTTTGTATGGAGGGCTCGTGATACCTTGCCGGAACGCGGACAATTCCTGGGTGTGCTGGATCTGGATCCGGGTGGTGAGTTCGTTGAAGGTCATGATCTTGCCTCATCCGCGATAGTGGCCGCCTCAAGGCGGTCGGCTCCTACAATCCTGTTTCTTCCTTGCGCTTTCGCGCTGTAAAGGGCTGCGTCCGCTACCTCGATCATGAGATTGAGGTCGGCCGCAACGGGAATGCTTGATGTGACTCCGTAGCTGATGGTGGGGAACACAACACCCTCCGGAGTGGGCAAGGCTGCCATCCGGCGGCTGATTTCCGTGGCGATGTTCCCGGCCCGGTCCTGCGTGGCTCCCGGCAGGAAGAGGACGAACTCTTCGCCTCCATAGCGTCCGATGAGATCCGTGGACCTGACCGAGGCTGTGCAAGCGTCAGCGAATGCCTGCAGTGCAACATCCCCTGCCCCGTGGCCATGTTCGTCGTTTACTGCTTTGAAGTGGTCCAGGTCGGCCAGGACTACTGCAGCGCCGGAGCCTGTGGAATGAAGGCGCTCAAGTTCCGTTGTGGCGAGATCCAGGAAGGCTCCACGGTTGAGGAGTCCCGTGAGATGGTCGCGGGTGGCACGTTCCCTTAAGCCTTTGATGAGTTGGTCGCTGGTCAGGGCCGTCATGCTGAAAGACACCGTGACCAGAAGGACCATTGATATCAGCGCTGACGGTCCAGGCCCAAAATACGTGCGGAACGTGTAACTGCCAGGGCCTTCGAGGGCATAAACCATCCAGCGGCCCAAGTAATAGGCGGCCAGCAGGCCGGCGGCGATGGACAGGGCTTTATGGACTTGCGAATGCGAAGACTTGATAAACCAGAGGTCATAGGCGGCCAATGTTATGCCCAACGTCATCATGGCCAGATAAACGAAGCCCCCGGACCAAACGTTACTCCCGGGGTTTTCCAGAAAGGATGCAATAGCCGTGACGGCCGGACCGAAAGCCAGCTGCCAAAACGCGGCTTTCCGGTCCCGGAGGGTCTTCGCTCCGGCCCACACGCTGAAAGCGCCTGCCACCACCAGGACATTGCCCAGGGGGTTGGCCCACTGCTGGTGGGGGGTTCCGTTGAGGAGGAAGGCGGCATTGCCCGCCATGAACTCGAGTAAAGCCAGGCTCCACCAGCCTGCATAAGGCGAGCGCGTACGGTGGAATGAAGTACAGAACAGCATCAGGAGGGTCACTGTGACCACGCCCAGCGCCACCCTCACCGAGAATGCATCGAGTTCCATGTCCAACCCCCTCAGCTGGTCACCCTCCGGCCTTTGAGTTCAGTGTCCCGGGGCTTACTCAACCTCAATGCGGCGTTTGCTCAAGATTGGCTCAAGATGCGGCGCGCTGTCACCCAACCCAGTGGCCGTCGTCGTGATACTCCGCCTCCAGTCCGTGTGGTGTCTTCTCCCATTTGTGCGGGCTGGTAAGCATCTGCCAGGCGGCCCGCCAAGCAGCAACGGAGTGCAACACCCAGTAGAACGGGTTGAGTAACGCGAAGATCGCAATCCGCCATCCGTGGCGGCGCAGGGTGGCAACCCCGGAGACGATGATCATCATGGCGTTGCCGAGCAGCATTGATACCGCACCGCCCACCAGCAGCCATGAGGGAAGCACGAGGCCCACGATGTCATACCCGATGTACGTCACCACCGTGAATCCCACCACTAAGGGGTAGGCCAGGAAAGCCAAGGGTGTTCCGAGGATCAGGCCAAGGAAACCGATGGTGCCGGCAATTCCAGTGCTCTTCATGTAGCGCAGGGAGTTCCGGGTGTTCACTGCCGCCGTAATCATGTAGCCCTTGATCCAGCGGGTTCGCTGTTTGATCCACGCCGGCACCTGCGAGCACGCTTCCTCCCACGTGGTGGAGTTGATGACGCCCACGCGGTACCCGTCAACTGCCGCCCTCAGCCCCAGGTCCGCATCCTCGGTGACGTTCCAGGGATCCCACGCGCCGACTTCCTTCAGGAGGGACGTGACGAAGTGGTTGGACGTGCCGCCCAAAGGAAGGGGAATGCCCGAGTTATCCAAGCCCGGCAGCATGGAGTCGAACCAATGCGTGTATTCGATGGTGAACATGCGGGTGAGGACGTTTTGGTCCGCATTGAAGTAGTTGAGCGCCGCTTGAACGCAGATCAGGGGTTTGCGGCTGGGGTTAAGGTGCGCGCGCTCGAATTCGTCCTGTTTGAAAGCTGCGATGGATGCCCGGAGCTGGCCCGGGTCCGGGCGGTCTTCGGCGTCGTAGATCACCACGTATTCACCACGGGCAAATGTCAGCCCATAGTTACAAGCCCGGGGTTTGGTCTGCGGATCTCCCCTGGGCACAACCAGGATGCGGACATACTCCGGAGGCCGCGAGGCCTTCGCGGCTGCGATCGTCTCGGCGTCGTCCTCTTCGAGCAGGACAAGCACATCCAGCTTTGACCTGGGGTAATCCAGCTGTCCCAGGTTGCTCAGGAGCTTGTCAATGATGTTTGCCTCGCGGAACACCGGTACCAGAATGGTGTACACGGGCAGCTCGGCATCCGGAACCCGCTCCTCGGCCAACGGCGGAAGGCCACGCCGGGCACGCTCCCGGTCCCTTGCCCGCACTACGGCGGCATAGTGCAGCTGGTCAAACGGATAGCGAAGGCTCGCCAATGATTTGAAACCGATGCTCACCAGAAAAACGATGTTGGCCGCAGCCAACAGCACAATGACGGCCGTCAGGGGCGAGATCACGAATGCAAGCATGAGTCCGGCCACGAGGACCACCGGCAGGAAACGCTGCCAGCGCGTCAAGGCAATCCGTGCGGACTCGCCTGGCCGTTCCTCGGCCAACCGCTCGGCCGACTCATAGAGAAGATGGCGGCGGAAGGAACGCTGGATGGACTGGTTGATGTCCCAATCGGTGGTGGTACGGAATTCCACCCCTGCGGCGTGGAAGCGGTGAGCTGCTTCCTCGGCTATGCCAGCTGACGGAGCCACCGCAGTGGCCACAGTCAGGACGTCATTGTCCATGCGCCACGGCAGCCACTGCGGCTCACCCAACTCGTCATAACCGAGCTGCTCCATGAGGGCGTCGGCGGGTGGCTCGGCCACCAAGTTAACCAGCGGCGCATCCCACTGCTGCGCAAGGACTTCATAAATGCGACGGCGGTCCAGGCCGGCTTCCAGGATGAGGTGCCGGCCCAACAACCCGCCTTCGCGTGCGGCCCGGTCCAGCGCCCGCTGCAGCTGTTCCGGGGTGATCAGTCCGGCCGCCAGCAGTGTCTGTCCGATCGACTGCCGGTTGAGCTGCCGATCAGCAGCGCGTGACGTGGGTGTCATGTGTCGGAGGACCTTTCATAGATCCGATGGGTGGGGGTGGAGAACACCACTGAATAGCGGACGTTGAAGGAGGGGCTTTTGACTATCGCCTGGTACACCAGGTCCGTGGGCCCGGAGTCACGGGCCCCGGTTCCCGCTTCAACGTTGACGAAGACCCATCTGGCATATTTCGCCGGGTCCGCCAAGGCGGGCCCAAAGTAGTCACCGGAGGCGCGATTGAAGATCTCCTTGAGCGGGATGCCCATGACCGGAAGCACTGCATTGCCGCGCGCACTTTCGTCCATCAGGATTCCGCCGGACTGATAGTGCTCATTGAGCCAGCGCGCAGCAGCAGTTGAGTTCGCGGTTGACTCTGCGGACATCCGTCCCTCCGCCAACACGGCGAGGCGATTGGCGGGGTCCTCAGCCCACCACAAGTTCTGCACCATAAGCCCGGCCAACAAGGCACCGATCAGCACGTACCTTGTGCGGACCGGGCGGACAAGCTCCTCCACAAATACCGCCACCAGGAGTGCCACCAACGGTAGCGCCGTGAGGGCAAACCGGTTGTTCCACCAAGTGGATGGCAACGAATGATCATTATTTATGGCGGTTTGGCCCAGGAACAGGCTCAGCAGGGCGAACGCATAAGCACTGCCGGTCACCGCCACCAGTAAGGTGCTGTTGGCGAAACCTCGCCTGAAGACCAGTACGGCGGCGCCGCACGCCGCCAAAGCGAGGACGACGACGCCCATTGTTTCCAGCAGCGACCAATGAAAAGTAGTCAGCGTGATCCCTGCGTTGCCTTTGGTAGGCAGCAGGCCGCCGTCGGTAATGTTTTTCTGCTGCGCGTACGCGGAGTACTGCCCGAACATGAACTCCAGCGGGTCGCCGTAGATGGCCCAGTTGTAGGAGATCCACCACAGCACAGCTGCGGCCGGAATCATGACGTAGCCGCACGCCATGATCAGGGCCTCGCGCCAACTGCCGGTTCGTCGCTTGGAAACAATCACCACGAACAGCGTTCCGGTCATCACCAACGCCCAGCCCTCATACCGCGACAGGACGGCGGCAGCGGAGGGAATACCGGCGAAGACGGCTAGTTCGCCTGCACTCATTCGACGACGGCTGGTTGCCCAATGCGCCAGACCTGCCATGCCGCCCACGATGCACATGATGAGCGCGGGCTCGGTAAGCGCAGTGGTGTAGACGTAAAGTATTGCCGGATTCGCCAGGACCACCAGAGTGGTCGCGAGCCGGCCGGCCCGGCCCAAGCCGAGTCGGGCCGCGATGAGATACAGCCCTGTAGCGGTGGCGGACAGCGCAAGGATGCCGAGCAGTCCCGCGGCCCAGCCCGTGCTGAACAACCACATGTTCACCACGAACGGGGCCAGCATCAGGTGCGGCATGGGCAGCCATACCGTGCCCAACTGTTCAAATCCAGGTGCCTTGCTGTCGAAGATCCGGCGGGCAATGGTGAGGTGGCTTTGGGCGTCGGAGTAGTCCAGGTTGGTACCGTGGCCGATGGTGTAGAGGCAGGCAGCGTAGCCCACCAACAGTGACACCACAGCCACGATCCTGGTGCCGGGAACCTTACGGCCTGCCACCGGAGCGCCTAGCCGCGCCCACCCCCATGCGACCAGCGCCGGCAGGGATCGCAGTGCAGGCTGCCGGTGGGCAGCCCTCGGGCGAGTGGTGACGTTAGTTGCCATGACTCTGTTCTGCCGGCTTGCCCGCCTTTTGCTCCTCAGCATCCACATACGCCCGGGCTTCCTTGGCACGCCGCGTCCTGAGCAAGGTACGCAACGCGAACGCGAGGCCCAACACCAGCACCGCCCCACCAATCCACCAGGCATAGGGGCGGTAGTCGTCCGTGACAGCCTTTTGGGGAACCAACGCATTGCTTTCCAACAACACAGGTGTCCCTGACGGCTGCGTGACCAGGAGATTCCGGGAAAGGGAAGCCCAACCACCTTCAGTGCCACTGACATGCGATGCCAGTGACTCCTGCAAGGCAGCCGCCGCGGCCGTGTCATTTTCCGGGGCCCACGCACCCAGAAGCAACACATCCCGGCCGCCCTGTTCAAAGGCCTCCAACACGCCGAACGGCGCGGAGGAACCCACGCCATATTCGACGTCGTCCGGCGAGATGGTGCGGAACTCCGCCAAGCGGAGGGGAGCCGATAGCCTGTTGGCGACATCCGCGGTGGCACCAACCACCAGACCCGACTCACTGGAGCCAGCCAGACTGTCCAGGCTCACCACGCGGGTATCCAGTAAGGACGCATTGTCCCGTTGCAAGGAAGTCACCAAGGTGGCAGCGTTGACGGTGTTCGCTTGGGCGTCCCCGTCACCGAAGGCCACGGGAACGCTCTGGCCAAAGGCCTGGGGGAAGCGTGCGAAGCCGGCTTTTGTCGAACCGCCACGGATTCCGGTGAGGGTGCTGCCCGCGGTGTCCACAGTGACCTCCATGGGCATGACGCCGGCAGGTCCGCTGCAGTCACCTCCGGCGGGGAGGGCGGCAAGCCGGATCCGCAGGCCGTTCTTCGCCTGAAGCTGCCCTGCGGGAATGTCAGCGTCCACCGTAAAGGTGTCGCCGCCGTCGAGGTTCCTGGAACTCAGCAGGTAGTCGTTCCAGAAGACTGAAAGCTGCGCCTGGGCGTTATCCGGGACTGCCGTGTGCGTGCCCTTGAGCTGTACTTTCACGGAGGAAACCGGGCCGCCGAACTGTGACTGGGAGACACCGACGTAGGACTCCGGCGCGCCGTAGCCGGACAGCTTAAGGCTGGTGCTGCCGAGGTCTTTTAGGCTCTGTGTCAGGCCGGGTGAGGCGGGCAACGCGGAGGTCAGGCCGGTCACGGAAGACGTCACGGCGAGCGCTGTCTTGTCGCTGGCAAGCGCCCTGGCGGCGGTGCGCAGTTGTTCGTCGTGGCCACTGAGGATGAGTTGAGGGAGGCCGGCGGCTGTGGCGAGCCTGGTTCCGGTTTCACCCTGATCCGGAACCACGCTGAGGACCCGGCTGCCCGCGGTGAGGCTCGATGCGAGTGCCTCAAGTTTGGCCTCCGGCACCACGCTGACGGAAGCCTGCGGATAGCGGTGGGACATCGCCGCGGCAGCGGTGATAATTGCTGCGGAAACGTCTTCGCGGGGGTCCGCGGGGACGGGAAGTACGACGGCGGGCACGGACGCCGGGAAGAACTCGCCTACCGTCGTGGGAGCTTTGGCTGTACCGCTGAAGTCCACCACCAGGTTGTTGAGGGTGGCTGTGGCGTTGGAAACGACACACATGGTTTGCGCGGCCGGAAGGAACTGCAGCCCCACGATGAGCTGCTGGTTAACAACGTCGGCGCTTGTCACTTCGGCTTCCAGGGGAATGCTGGCCGCTGCACTGGTTTCCAAGACCACCCGGCCGTTCACGGTCGCCCGCACCGTCCCTTCCGGCTTCCCTGACACCACGATGGTTCCCCTGATCCGGGTGGGATCCAGCCCCACGATCACCGGTGCCACCAGCGTCTGCTCAGCCTGGCCGGCAAGGGCCGATACGCTGGACGAGGTTTGGAGGCCTGGCCCCTGGGAGGGTGCCGCGAGGGCTCCCGGAGCAGCGGTGAAGGTAAGCGCCAAAGTTGCGGCACAGGCGGCGATGGTGGCCGCAGCATGCAATCGGGTTCGCGGATGGGTACGGGGTGCGGCAGGGGTTCGGGTCACGTTGGCAGTCCTGGGTAACTAGCAGCGGATGTGTCCGTCAGCCGTATTAGGCCAACCTCATAGACCCTGCCGGGTGCAACTCAAGAAGACCGGTTGAGTTGGCTCAAGATTCAATCAAGTCCTCCTCGCCCCGGGCTCTGACCTGCAGTGATAATGAACCATGTGGATCGGTTGGATTGAATTCGACGTCCTCCTGGGCGATGTCCATAGCCTCAAGGAGAAGCGCTCGCTGGTACGGCCCCTCGTGGCTGAGCTCAAGCGGCGCTTCGAGGTTTCAGCCGCTGAAACGGGCATGCAGGACCAACACAGGCGGGCGCTGGTGGGTGCCGCTGTGGTGGCCGCCGACCACGCGCACCTTCAGCAAGTGCTCGACGCCGTTGAACGGTTCGTGGCTGCCCGGCCTGAGTTTGAGCTGCTGAGCTCGCGGCAGCGGGAGCTGCACAGCGAGGACTAGCGGAGACTAGTAGCCGATGACGGCCAGGCGGGTGGAGTCGAGGTGTGCATCAATGGCCTGATGCGCGGCGTCGAGGCTTCGGCTGCGGAGGGCGTCAACTATCAACTGGTGTTCACGGAGGACATCCCCGGCGCGATCGGTGCCTTGGCTGACTGCCTTGACTCCGATCCTCAGCTGCTTTTGCCGGAGGGAAGCATAGAAATCGGCAAGCACGGGGTTGCCCCCTGCCCGGACCATCAGGGTGTGGAATTCGGTATCCAGCTCAATGAACCGCGCGGGGTCTTCCCGCGCTTCCTGTTGCTGGTCAATGATGCGCTGGAAGGCGTCGATCTGGGCGTCAGGCATGGTCTCCACGGCTGAGACCGCCCACTTTTCCACTACCGCCCTGGCCTGCAGGATGGCACGGACATCGGGGTCTGAGATTGGCGGGACGTAGGCGCCTTTGTGGGGGACGCGTTTGACGAATCCCTCGGCTTCAAGACGAAGCAAGGCCTCACGGACAGGTGTCCTTGAAGTGCCGGTGGTCTTTGCCAGGACTCCTTCGTTGAGGAAGGTTTCCTCCTCACGAGGGAGCGCCGCGATGTAGCTTTTCATCCACTGGTAGGCCACTTCTGGCTGCGACTGTGCAGTGGGAGTCATCTGGATCATGCAGAGCCTTTCTCGCCTAGCCCAGTATACGAGTTGCATTCAGAACGGTGAGGGTCCCGAAAAAACTTCCGATTCAAATATAGACAGGTTGTATACAACTCGTCTACAGTCTTCTTAGTGACACCGCTCACGCACCGGAACCTCCCCGCAAAAGGACCCCCACAATGACCGAATTGAAGAAAGCAGAACTGAGGCGACAGAAGCACTCCAGCCTGCCCGTCGTTGCTGCTTCGAGCCTCGCCGGCACCGCCGTCGAATGGTATGACTTCTTTCTCTACGGCACCGCGGCCGCGCTGGTATTCAACAAGCTCTACTTCCCCACGGACGATCCAATGGTGGGCACCATGCTTGCCTTGGGAACGTTCGCAGCCGGTTTCCTTGCCCGTCCCATCGGCGCAATAGTCCTGGGACACCTCGGCGACAAGCATGGTCGTCGAGCCACCTTGGTTGCCAGCCTGATGCTCATGGGCGTGGCTACAACCCTTATCGCTTTCATCCCCTCCTACGCCGCCATTGGCCTGGCAGCACCTTTGCTCCTCCTGCTGCTCCGCCTGATCCAAGGTTTTGCCCTCGGCGGTGAGTGGGGCGGCGCCGTCCTCCTGGTCTCCGAACACAGCAATGAGAGCACCCGGCGTGCTTTCTGGTCCTCCTGGCCAAACATGGGTCCGCCCCTGGGCAACCTGATGGCCGCCGGCGTCCTGGCCATCCTGGCCGCCACCATGCCGGAGAGCGAATTCCTGGCCTGGGGCTGGCGCATCGCGTTCGGATTGTCCGCACTGCTGGTTGTCATTGGTCTTATCCTGCGGCTCTACGTGCAGGAAACCCCGCTGTTCAAGGAAGCACAGCGCAAGCGCGAAGCCGAAGGCAACAAGGAACGGAAGCTGCCACTGGCCATACTGTTCCGCCGCAACTGGCGCGAAATCCTCATCGCTACCGGCAGCCGGATGGGTGAGAACGCAGGCTTCTACATCTACTCGCTGTTCATCATCACGTACGTCACCCAGATCATGGGGCTGCAAAGGCAGACGGGCCTCACCGCAGTCATGATCGGCCAGGACGTCGCCGTCGTCGCCATTCCCATCCTCGCCGTCTACGCAGACAAGGTGGGCCGCAAACCAATCCTGATTAGTGCCTCGATCGCAACCATGGTGTGGGCCTTCGCGTTCTTCTTCCTGCTGAACACCGGCCAAGTGTGGGGCATCATTGCCGCAGCTGTGGGAGGGCTCCTGATCTTTGCGGCGTACAGCTCAGTGATCGGCGCGTTCTTCTCCGAGCTCTTCCCAACGGACGTCCGGTACAGCGGAACCTCAGTGTCCTACAACCTGGCGTCGCTGATCGCAGGTTCGTTGTCCCCCATCATCGCCCTGGCGCTCTACAGCGCTTTCGGCACCGGCTATGCGATCGGCATTTACCTCGCCGCCATGGGCCTGATCTCCATGGTCTCGGTGATGTTCGCCAAGGAAACCAAGGGCCTGAAGCTCAGCGACCTGGACAGGGACCCCACCCCAAGCCTGGATAAGGAGCAAGCATGAAAATCGCACTCGTCCAAGTGGCCAGCCCGGACTCCGAAACCCGTGAGGAACGGATTGATCGCGTGGAAGCCATCCTTCGGGGCATCAACGGCGCAGAACTCATCGTGCTTCCTGAACTCTGGAGCGCCGGCTACTTCCACTTCGATGCCTATGAGGACCTCGCGGAAACATTGGACGGGCCAACAGTTTCCATGTGTTCGCGGGTAGCGGCGGAGCTGGGTGTCTACCTTCACCTCGGCAGCATCATCGAGGCGGGTGGGGACGGCCAGCTCAGCAACACCTCCATCCTGCTGGGGCCGGACGGCAACGTGGTCCACACGTACCGGAAGATCCACGTGTTCGGCTACAAGTCCAAGGAAGCCAGCCTGCTCACTGCCGGCTCCTCACTTCCAGTAGTCCCACTGCCGTTCGGCGCCGTTGCCGGCATCACCTGTTACGACCTCCGCTTTCCTGGATTGTGGATGGAGTTGAGCCACCGAGGCGCGGACATCGTGATCGTTCCCGCAGCCTGGCCCGCTGCCAGGCGCGAACACTGGCGGTTGCTCACCACTGCCAGGGCTCTGGAACACCAGATCTTCGTGATCGCCTGCAACGCCGCGGGCAACCAGGAAGGCGTGGACCTTGGCGGGCACAGCCGCGTGGTAGACCCGGGCGGCAATGTCATCGCCGAGGCAGGCTCTGACGAAACCGTGCTGATGGTGGACATTGATCCCCGCCAGGTTCAGGCAGTCCGCGAAGAGTTTCCCGTCATTGGCGATCGCCTACCCGCCTACAACACTTTGACTGTTTAGAGGAGAACCAATGCAAACACAGGAAACCACAAGGCAAGTCCCCCTCACCTTCAGGGTGGTGGGCACCGACAGGACAATCGTGATCACCGACTTCCACGCAGTAGTGGCCGGTTACACGGGCCGCGATCCCAAGGCAGTCCAGCATCACATCGATGAGCTCGCCGCAATCGGCGTAGCTCCCCCACCGGAAGTTCCCATGTTCTACCGGATGGACTCGGACCTGTTCGAGACCTCGGGCGAGCACGAGACGTCGGAAAACCTGACATCAGGTGAAATCGAGCCCCTCTACATCCGCCACGACGGAAAGTACTACCTCGGCATCGGCTCCGACCACACTGACCGGGACATTGAAGCCCAGGACATCGGCGATTCCAAGCGGGCATGCCCCAAGCCCGTCGCAAACGAGGTGATCGCTGTCGAATCACTGGAAGACCTGGATCTCGACGCATGCACAGCCCGTTCATGGGTTGACGGCGCCCTGTACCAGGAAGGTTCGCTGAGCGGCCTCCTCAAGCCGGCCGACGTCGTCGAGCGTCTTCTGTCACGAACCGACATCGGCGACGCTGATTTCATGTGCTTGGGAGGCACGCTTCCGCTCCTGAACGGGAAGTTCGTAGACGGAACTTCCTGGAAGTTGGAGCTCTCCTTCCCGAATGGGACCACCATTGAACATAACTACAAAATCAAGAAAGGCTCACTCCGATGAGAACCGGAAAGCAGTATTTGAAGTCCCTTAACGACGGCCGGACGGTGATCCTCGACGGCGAGGTAGTCGGCAACGTCCTGGAGCACCCGGCCTTCGCGAACGTTGCCAGGACCATGGCCGAGCTGTTCGATATCGCAGCCGATCCTGCCAACGGCATGCAGTTCCACTCGGAAGAAATCAACGCACCGGCCAACCGCACTTTCGCCGCTCCCCGCACGCAGGAAGAGCTTGTCCTTCGCCGCCAAGCGATCGAAAAGTGGGCCAAGCACACTCACGGCTGGGTGGGCCGCAGCCCCGACCACGTCGGAACGTTCTTCGCCGCGTTCGGCTCCCACCCGGACGTCTTCAAGAACGACGAACGCGACTTTGCCGGCAACGTGGAGCGGTACTACAAGAAGATCCTCTCCGAGAACCTGTACCTCTCCTACGCGATCATTCCCCCGCAGGTTTCCCGCGCAACCACAGCGTCCGGTTGGGAAGGCGAATACCTGCAGGTCGGCGTCGTACGTGAAACCGAGGAAGGCATCATTGTCCGCGGTTCGCAGATGCTCGCCACAGGCGCCGCCATTGCCGACGAAGTGTTTGTCACCTGCATCAAGCCCCTGGGCCCGGACGATGTGGACTTCGCGGTCAGCTTCGCCATCCCGGTGGCAACCGACGGACTGAAGCTGTACTGCCGCCGTCCGTTCGCACCGGCTGCAACCAGCGAGTTCGACTACCCGCTGACCAGCCACTACGACGAGCCTGACGCTTTGGTTGTTTTCGATGACGTGCTCATCCCTTGGGACCGCGTGTTCATCAACCGGAACATCGAGACCCTGCGCCGCCAGTTCTTCGACACCGGCGCCCACGCCCTGGGCAACTGGCAGGCCCAGATCCGGTTCTCCACCAAACTGAAGTTCATCGCCTCCGTTGCCCGCAAAGTTGCGCAGGTCAACGGCACGGACAAGATCCCCGGAGTGCAGGAGAAGCTCGGCGAGCTCGCCGCCATTGTGCAGTCCGTTGAGTCAGCTGTCCTCGCCGCCGAATACACGGCAACCACGGACGACGCCGGCATGAGGGTTCCGGGCAAGAGCGCACTTTACGGGGCCATGGGCTTGCAGTCCGAAACGTACCCGCGCGTGATTTCCATCCTCCGCGACTTGGTAGGCGGAGGCGTCCTGCAGCTGCCGTCCAGCATCGCCGACATGACCAGCAGCGTTACCCGGCCGGACATGGAGCGCTACGTCCAGTCCCCCGGCGTTGCCAGTGAGGAACGCGTCAAGCTGTTCAAACTTGCCTGGGACATCATCGGTTCCGAGTTCGCCGGTCGCCACCAGCAGTACGAAATGTTCTATGCGGGCGCTCCGTTCGTGGTTCGCGGTGCTTACACCTACAGGAACTACGGCTATGACGCACTGGTTGCGGAGCTGGACACCTTCCTCGGTTCGTACAGCATCGACAGCACAGTCAACGGGTCCGGCACCGGCATGGAAGGAGCATAGCCATGGCAAAGCCTGAAGTGGAGTTCACACCTGTATCTTCAGTGGACTTCGCACCCTGCAACCCACACATCGAGGGCCTCTCCGAGGCCATCCTCGCCCGCGACACGGACAATGACAGCGTCACGCGCATCCTCAAGTTCGAGCCGGGGACGGATACTTCCCCCAACGGCGTACTGACGCACGATTTCTGGGAAGAGGTCTTCATCTTCGAGGGCTCGTTCGTGGATCAGCGCCTCGGGAAGACCTTCAAGGCCGGCGACTGGGCAACCCGGCCTCCCGGAATGCAGCACGGACCATGGGTTTCCGAAAACGGCGCCAAAATGTTCGAGGTCCGGTACTACACGGATCCGGCAAAAACGGAGCGGAGCAACTGACATGAGCCTGGCACCAGCCTTCACCATTCCCGATGCCATGGGTATGCGCCGCGCGATGGGCCGATTCCTCACCGGCGTTGCCGTGGTCACCACCAAACACGATGACGAGCTGTACGGGATGACCATCAGCTCGCTGACCTCCATCAGCCTGGAACCGCCCATCCTGATGATCTCGCTGAACTTCGGCACCCGCACCGGCGAGGCCCTGATGGCCAGTGGTAAGTTCGCGGTATCCATCCTGGGTGCCAAGCAGGAGTCAGTGGCGAGGCGTTTCGCCGTCCGTGGCGGCGACCGCTTCGGCGAAGGAGACTTCGACGTTACGGACAGCGGGCTTCCGGTGATCAAGGGCGCCCTCGCGCAGGCTGATTGCACGGTGGTGCAGCAGTACGACGTCGGAGATCACCAGGTCTTCTTCGGCCAGGTCACCACGTGCCGGGACCGGGACGGCGAGGTGTTGGCGTTCAAGGCCGGCCGTTTCGGCTCGTTCAGCGATTTCGGCCATGCAGAGATCCCTTGGATGTTCTGAGGACTGACTAAGAAGGCGGTGCCGGGCTCGTTGAGCCTGGCACCGCCTTTTTGTTTTCGCTTAGTCGATGGTCAACTCGCCCATGCGGTCCCAGCCACTGCCTTCGAACTGGCGGCTGATGATGTGGGGAGTCTCCGCAAGGGCCTGCGGCATGTCCGCCATGGCCTTCTTGAAGTGCTCGCTGTTAACGTGGGCCTCAGCGGCATCATCCTTGAAGGCCTCCACCAGAACAAACTCGTTGGGGTTGTCCACACTGCGGGACCAGTCGAACCACAAGTTGCCGGGCTCTTCGCGGGTCGCCTTGGTGAAGTCGGCCACCAGGTCCAGCCAACGCTCGGACCAGTCGGGCTTGACGTTGAACTTGACCACAATAAAGATCACGGACTGCTGCCTTTCGTTGCACTACAGAATCCGTTCCATCCTTTCAGAATTAATACTCGACGGCGGCCCCCACCCTTAGGTGAGGACCGCCGTCGAACGCTTTTTAGCTTGGTTGTACTACTTGGAGGTGCCTGTTACTTGGAGGTGCCCTGCGAAACCGACCCCTGCAGCTGGCGCTGGAAGATCACGTAGACGATGAGCACCGGAATGACAGTGACGCTGACGGCCGCGAACAGCGCGCCGTAGTCCACGGCGTAGCCCATCTGGCCGGCGAACGCCGCGAGTTCCTGGGAGAGGACGCGAGGACCGGCGGCGTTGATGGACACCGGAATGAGGAACTGGTTCCAGAGGCCCAGGAAGTTGAAGATGGCAACCGAGGCGAGGCCCGGCTTGGCCATTGGCAGCATGACCTGGAAGAACGTCCGCCACTCCCCTGCTCCGTCCAGGGCCGCCGCTTCAGTGATTTCATGGGGCAGCGACTTGAAGAAGGAGAACAGGAAGAACACCGTAAACGGAAGCGCGAAGCCCACGTACACCAGGATCAGTCCCGGCAGGGTGTTCAGGAGGCCCATGTTCCTCAGGACAAAGAACAACGGCACCATGGCGAGGAAGATCGGGAAAGTCAGCCCCGCGAGCATCAGGTAGTAGATGGCCCGGCTGCCCCGGAACGTGTAGCGGGCCAGAACGTATGCACACATGGCGCCGAGGACCATGACGATCACCAGTGCCACGGCCACCACCAGCACCGAGTTGAGGAAGGCAGATCCGATGCCCGCCTCGCTCCAGGCCTTGACGTAGTTATCCAGCTTCCATTCACCCGGCAAGGCGAACGGCGAGGCGAAGATCTCGCTGGACGTCTTGAAGGAGGACATGAACGTCCACAGCAAAGGAAGAATGACGATGAGGGTCCATATGGTCAGCGCTGTGTGCGAGACCGCTCCGACCACTTTGTCGCCCGTTGTGGTTGCCGGTGTCCGCGGTTGGAAGTGCAGTGACTTCATTTCGGGAGTTGAGACTTTGGTAGTCATTACAGGCTCACGTCCTTATCGCCGCCGGTGAGCCGGTTGACCAGGAAGACCAATCCGGAGAAGATCAGCGTGGCTACGGCCAGCACAACGCCCATGGCACTGGCGAGGCCGAACTGTCCCTTGCTGAATGCTGTAAAGAACAGCTGCTGCGCCATGACCAGCGTGGAGTTGTCCGGGCCGCCGCCCGAGTTCAGTGCCGCCATGTAAACGAAGGCGTCCAACGCCAGGATGCCCATGTAAATGTAGGCAGTCTGGATGTTGTCGCGAATCAAAGGGATAGTGATGGACACGGCGGTGCGGAAGCGACCGGCGCCATCGATCCTGGCGGCCTCGAAAAGCTCGGCAGGAATGCCCTTGATGCCAGCCACGAACAGGACCATGTAGAAGCCAACAAAGCCCCAGACAATCACGAACATGGTGGCGATCATTGCGGTGTTCCTGTCACCCAGCCAGGCAAAGTCCTTGAACTGGTCAAAGCCGAGTCCGGTAAGGATGCCGTTCAGCAGGCCACCGGAGGGATCGTAGATCTGCCCCCACATGATGCCGATCGCGATTGCCGGAATCGTGTACGGGAAGAACGACACAACCCGGTAGAAGCTGGAGTTCCTCAGGCCCTTAATCTGGCCTTTGCTGCTGCCTCCAACCGTCACCAATGATGCGAGCACCAGGCTCAGGATGATGGTGATGATGGGGAGGAAGATGACCAGGAGGATGTTGTTCCCCATGGCCTTCATGAAAATATCGTCCGTAAAGATCTTGGTGTAGTTCTCAAGGCCGATGAAGTTCTGGTTGGGAGAGAATCCGGACCAGTCCGTCAACGAATAACCGAAGGCTTGCACGAACGGCCAAATCACGAACAACAGGTAGATCGCCAGCGGCAGTCCGAGGAAGACTGCGAAGAAGCTGACCTTGTCCCATGTCAACGGTTTCCGCCGCCGCTTGACCAGCTGCTGTGGAGCCGTTGCCGGAACGACGGCGGCCAGGCCGTCGTCGTTCCGGCTCTGCTGAGTTTTCACTGAGGTCACTTCACTTCGATCTTCTTGACCGAGCTGTCGTTGCGGACCTTGTCGGAGATGTTCTGCAGTGCGGAAGTGAGGGTTGCGACGTCCGACTTGCCGTCCAGGAAGCTGTTCCAGACCACCAGCTGGTCCTTGTTGGTTCCGTAGAGGTCAATGAAGTTCCAGGTGAAGATGTCCTCGCCGGCGTCAGCGAGCAACTTGGTCTGCGAGACCAGTGCCGTGGAACCGAAGCCGTCGGCCGGGACAGTGTCCTTGACGATGGTGGGGGCCAGTTTGGTCTTGGCGAAGTTGGTCGCAGCTTCCTTGGACAGCATGATGCGGAGCAGTTCCTTGCCACCGGCAGCGTTCTTGCCCTGCGAGGGAACAATGAACGGCTCGCCCGCAGCGCTGTGGAGGGACGTGTACGGCAACTTGGGGCTGGCGCTGACCGTGGGCACGGGGGCGCCCATCATGTTGAAGCCTGCCTTGGTCTGGTCCTTCATTTCGTTTTCAATCCAGGAACCTGACGGGTAGAACACGGCCTCCTGGGCGTTGGTCCACTGAGCCTGCGCTGCCGTGAACTGGGTGCCGGACCCACCGGGCTTGAAGAACCCGGCCTTCACGATCTTGTCCAGCGCAGTGAAGACGGACTGGATAGCCGGGTGGGACCACGAGTCAGCGGTGAGGTTCTCCAAGCCGATGCGGACTTCGTCGCCGCCTTCCTTAACCGCGGAAGCGATCGCCATTTCCTGGTAATACGTGGCAGCTTCCTTGCCCCATACGAACAGGTACTTACCCTTGGCCTTTGCCTGCTCGCCCAGGGTGTACATCTCATCCCAGGTCTTGGGCAGTGTCCAGCCGTTTTCCTTGAGCAGGGAGTCCGAGTACCACATGGCGAATACGGTCAGCACGTAGTTCAGGGCAGCAAGCTTGCCGTCGAAAGTGCCTGGAGCCAGTACGCCGGTGTACAGGGTGTCCTTGATGACCTTGCCTTCGAGGTTCTTTGCCTCCACAAGGGGGGTAAGGTCTTCGAGCTGAGCCAGGATGGTGCTGAAGCCGATGGCTTTTGCGCCGGAGTTGTCGATCAGGTCCGGCGGGTTGCCACCGACGAAGCGCGGCTGGAGCTCCTGGGCAATGTCCGTGGACGGGGCAATCTTGGCGGTGGAGCCCTCGTGTGTCTTTTCGAAGATCTTGCCCGCGAACTCGACGTAGTCGATGCCGTAGCCGCCCTTGAAGATCACGGCGTCGAGGGTTGCCTTCTCCGCCATGCCAAAGGGGTTGGTGTCGGAAACGGTGCCGGTGGGACCGGTGGTAGTGCCGCCGCCACCCGCGGCACAGGAAGCAATGGTTCCACCCATGGGCACGAGCACTGCTGCTGCGAGTGCTCCGCGCAGGAATCCACGGCGTCCGACGGACTGGTGCTGAACGTTCATTTCTAAACCCTCCAGTGACTCGTAGTGTCGACTGTTGCGGCGGGAAAGCCGTTCAGTCAGACAGTCTGGGTTGGCGCTCTGGCAGCACCAACCTTCTGTGACATAATTCACCACGAATGATCGAAAATCAATCTTTCTTGGCAGTTTCGATCAACATTTGTCAAAGCGTGATCTTTCTACGGACCCTCTGCCAAGGCTTTTCCGCACTCCGTAATTGCCTGCCGCGCCATGGCCCTCTGCCGCTCAGTTCCCAGTCGTTCCGCCCATTGTTCGGCCAATTGGAACTCCACCAAGGCTTCGGTGAGCCGGTTTTTACCCTGCAGAAACGCACCAAGGCTTGCGTGCAAAGCAATCATCCAACGCTTGGTTCGCTCATCATGGGCCGTGGACGAATATTCAAGGGCGCTACGCATCCACACTTCGGCGTTGGCAGCATCTGCGATGGAGAGCATGTGCAGGGCATCGACAGCCAGGAACTCCTCACCAAGATGGTCCGCCAACTCCGCCGCCTGCTCCAAGAGAGGCACAGCCATGGCGGCCCGCCCACCGGAATGGAGAACCCGACCGCGTTCAAGGAGGATACGCACGCCAACAGTTGGCTCGTCGTCGTCAATTTCGTCCAGGAGGGCATCGGCTTCTTCGAAACGGCCCTGTAAACCAATGGCCCGCCCAAGCTGGGTTGCCAGCTCAGCGCGCTCGTCGGCGTCGTATATTTCCTCTGTCATCGCCGCGCGGAACGCGGCCTCCGAGGCTGCAGGATCGCGAACGTTCCATAGGTGGTCCAGTGTCTTCTGATCCAGCATCAAACCGCTCCTGACCAGCCAGTGGCTGAGGTCTTTAGGTATGCAGTATCAATCTAGCCCCATGTCAGCGCCGTGGGGAGGGGTTTGCGCGCGTGTCAGTTGCCTTGTGGTTTTGCAAGCCTGGCCCAGCCCAGTTGCTCCTGTTGCTTGCGGCTCAGGGTGGCCACCACGAGGTCGTACGAGTCCTCCACCATGTCCCGGATCATGTCATCGGGCAGGGCACCATCCAGGCGGACACCGTTCCAATGGGTCTTGTTCATATGCCAGGCACCGGTGATTTCGGGGTTGGCGGCCCTGAGTTGTTCGGCCAATGCGGGCTCGCATTTGAGGCTCACGGACCAGTTGTCCGGATCCATGGTGGACAAAGCGAACATTTTGGCCTCCTGACGCGAACCACCCGCGACGGCTGAACGCACCTTGAACACGGAGGTCTCCGGACCGAACGGGAAGTCTTCGAATGCACCCGGAAAGCCCAGGCAAATCTCGCGGAGGGTGGAAACATCCATGGGGAGAGCCTACTGGCGCTCCGGGCAGCGGGCTACGTTAACGCCCGCCTACACCACGCGCAGGAAGTCCTCCAGCAGCACAACTTCAAGTCCCGCCGCCAACTGCGCGGCGCGGAAAGCAGCGAGGTCAGCGGCGAACTCAGCCCGAAAGTGCATGAGCACAATGTCACCGGGACGCAGTGAGTTGCCCACCTGGTAGTCCATCTTCCCGGCGTTCGCCTTCGCCTCCCACGTAACGATTGCCTTCATTCCTGCGTCAGCAACGGCTTGGCGCATCACGTTGGAATAGGCACCTCCCGGCGGCCGGAAAAGCGTAGGACGGCGGCCATAGTGCTGGAGCGCGTACTCCTGCATTCCCACCATGTCATTCAGTTGCTGCTGATAACCCCACTGCCTCACCATGTTGATGTTGTGAGTGACCGTGTGGTTCTCGACCAGGCTGCCCTGGGCTTTGAAGGCGTTAAAGAAAGCCGGATTGTCCGAGATTGTGTCCTTGGTCAGGAACAGAGACGACGGATAGTCGTACTCCGCCAGGAGTTTGATCGACTCCGGCGATTTGATGTTGCCATCATCGATGGTCAGGAACACCACCGGGTGCGTGGTCTCGATTTTGGTAATCACCGGAGCCAGTCCGCCAACGATCGGGGGCAGCTGGTAATCCGGGATGAACGTGCGGCGGATGCGTTTGGTGGCTGACGGTGTCGGAGTTGGCGTCGGAGATGGCGTCGGAGAAGCGGACGACGTCGGTACCTCGCCTCCGACGGCCAACGCACCGTTCGGTCCCGGGGCCTCGTGCGAGCCGGCAGCGCCAGTGGGCGTTAACGCCGGCGTCGAGCTTTCAGCGGCAGTGCACGCCGTCAATCCGGCCACCACGGAAACGCCTAAAACACTGAAGACGGCCCGTCTGCTGGGAGCGGAAACAGGCACCGCAGAATGGCCACCGAACATGGTTGTCCCCCAAGACTCAAGAAATGATTCAGCTGCAATCTAGCAGAGGAATCAGCGCGGCCATCACAGGCCGTAGTGCCAGCCTTCGCGTGCCGGGCAGGAGTTGACCACAACATCGAGTCCGGCCTCACGTGCACGCTGCACGGCGTCGTCGTCAAAGACGCCGAGTTGTAGCCATACTGCCTTGGCACCGATCGCAATCGCCTGGTCAATCACTGCGCCCACGCGTTGGGAGTTAACGAAGCAGTCAACAACATCGATCGGGTGCTTGGCCTCGGGGATGTCCGCCAGGGATTTATAGCCCTTTTCGCCGTGCACCTCCTCGCCCTTGAGGTTGATGGGGATGATCTCCATGCCCATCTTGTCCCGGACATACAGCGAGACATCGTAGGCCGAGCGCCACTGGTTGGTGCTGAGGCCAACGATGGCCCAGGTGCCTTTTGTTCGCATCAACCGCTCGACGACGGCCGGGTCGTTGACATGCATCATGAGCCAAGCCTACTCCCGGCCCTCCGCGAGCAGCTTTGCCGAATATTCTGCACGTGAGGCGTGGTTCTCCTTTAGGAGGCTGTCCTTTCCTAGCGACTGTCGGCCTGCTTAAGCCACTGCTTCCACTTGTCCGCCGCCGTCCTTAACTGCTCGTCAGTCCGTTGCTTGCCCGGAACGGGAGGAACGTTTCCGGGCTTGATGCCGCCCGCTCCCGGCAAAGCATGCCCAGGCTTCCCGGCCCCTCGAAGTGACGCATCAGGCTTAGCGGATTGCTGCTTCTCCGCCTTTGTTGGGGCGGGCTTTGTTTGCAGGTTCGGCGTGGCAAGATTCGGCATGGCAAGGTTCGGCGTGGCACTGCCCGGCGTGGCATGGCCCGTCGTGGAGTCGCCCGGCATTGGGGCGCCCTGCCTTGAGTCGCCCTGGGCGCGGCCGGCAGAAGCAGGCTTTTCCCCGCCACTGGCGGGACCGGGGGCCGCGAGCACGTCCTGTCCCTGCGCCGGCGCCTGTGCCTGTGCCTGTGCCTGCGCCTGCGCGGGAGTTTCGTCTGGTGCTGTGCGGCCTGGCACGGGTATGGATGGAGTGGCAGGGACCGACGGAACCGCCGCAGGATCCACAACCGGAGCAGGTTCCGTGCTGACGCGGGGGGCATCGGGAACCGGGAGGACGGGAGACGCGGCCACGGACTGGGGCCGGACGTTGCCCAGAAGTTCATCAATAAAGGAAGGGTTCCGGGTGAAGCCGGAACTCGCTGCGGCAACACCACTGACGCCCAGACCCATCGCTGCCACCACGGCTACGCTCACTACGGCGGTGCGGTGCTTGTGCCTCCAGCGACGTTTGGAGACTTCATCGTGCGGACCAGCCAGCATGGCGGAAAGCTCCGCACCCGGAGTTGGCGCTGGAAGGTTGGCGAAGGAACCCAAGGAGAGGAGCGCCTGACGGACGCCGGACGTGGCGTCGACACCAGTGGCCTCGACACCTGTGCCGTTGGCGGCATCGGCATCGAGCAGCAGCTCGTCCACGGTTGCTTCGCGTTCACTATCCCTGTACGTCATGGCGACACGTATTCCTTTACTGCCGAGTGCTCACGGAGCGTAATAAGTGCCCGCCGCTGCAGCTGTTTCACTGCCCCGTCGGATTTCCCCATGATCTCGGCAACCTGCTCAACGGTCAGGCCTGCCACGATTCGAAGTGTCAAAACCTCCCGCTGGTCGTCACCAAGATAGTCCAGAAGGTTCATCACCTCTTTGGGCGCCAAAAGAACCATGGCTTCCGCCTCCGCGGAACTCACTTCCCGAGTATCCCGCTCCGGGTCAAACTCGTGATATTCAGGGGCCCTGCTTTGCTTCCGATGCTCATCCACCATACGGGCATGGGCCACCGAGAAAATGAAGGTCCGGAGGCCGTGAACTCCGCCGCTGATGTCATCCAGTCGGGGCAAAACTGCCAGGAACACGTCCTGGGTGATTGCTTCCGGGTCTGGCACACCTTTGGCCGTCAGATAGCCGAGAACCTGGCCGGCAAACGTCTGGTAGACGGCGCCGAACAGTTCCGCGTTATTGCCCTTGAGTGCATGTAGCGCTTCATCGGTCAATGCGTCGGTCACAGAAGGAGGCTTTCGATCGGCGGCAGGTCCGTTGCTTGGGCCTGGACGTCCGCCTTGTCACCAACGGACGACCCCACCAAGGGTAACTGCTCTCCGCGCCCTCCCGTAGAAGGACCCGCTATCCCGACAAACTCCCCGGAGACCAAACTTTTCGAGACCTCCCTGGAGATCAAACGCCCCCGGGACAAGGAAGAACCGAGCTGGAACATGATGGGGGACAAATTCCAGCTCGGCCCTTTCAAAGACGTAATCGCCGCGGCACACCAAAGGGTTACGCGGGGTACGAACTTTTTTCAGAAATTTTTTGCAGGCCCATCGAGGTCGGCAGAAATGAGTCTCCGAGCGGGCAGCAACAAGCCCCAGGGCAGGCAGCATCAGGCTTCGGCGGGCAGCACTCGGGCGTCCGCGGAAAAGGCTAGATGAGTTTTCTACGTTCTGGACGGGCGGTGTCCGGGCAGGGGTGGGGCTTTTGATTGATAGCTGTGTCCGGTGGGGGTGCTGATTTCCAGGGTGTGCGTCCCCCCGTGCACGTCGGCATGTACGGTTTTGCTGGCCCAGCCGGGGATTTCCTTGGTGTGGTTGCACGCCTCGCACAGCCCTGCACCGTTGGTGAGGTGTGTTGTCCCTCCGGAACGCCACGGAAGCACATGGTCAATATGCCGGATGGGCGCATCGCAGTACGGCGTGCGGCAGGTATCGTCGCGGGTTGCGATGAAACGACGGAGCCTCGTCGGGAAGAGCCGCGCTTTGGAGTCCATGCTCAACAGCTCGCCACTGGCCGGCGCGGTGTAGAGCCGCCGAAGCCAGACAGAGAACTCTGTACCCGCCGTTCTCGCGTGATCTGGGCCGGCTTGCCCCGAACCGAGAAGTTCCCTTGCCCATTCGGCCGGGACGATTCCGTAGCCCTTTAGCCGGGCCGGTTCGCTGTCGCCTTGGAAGAGGGTGCGGTCGGTCATGACAAGGTCCAGGTTGATCCCCGAAACCCCGCCGGGTGTACCCGTGACGCGTTCAACCAAAGTATCGGCCATGACCTGACCCCGGGTCGGGACAACCCCGCCTGACCCCGCATCACCGCTGGAACGGGCCGAATCAGCCGCGCGGCAGAGAGCTGCGTAAACAGCCACCCCCTGGGCCACCGGCAGCAACGCGGTCAGGTACGTCATCGTGTCCGGCGCCGGACGCAGGCTCACCATCCGCTCAGCGGCCGCACGGCTGGCACGCCCCGCCACCGACCGCGGATCACGCCGATACGCGGCAGCCTTCACCGCCGCAACGATCGCCTTATCCCCTGCACCATCAAAAGTCCCGGTATCGGCGGCGAGCTCCTCATCCACCGCGCACCGGTCCTCAACAGACAAACACGCCGTCTCCTTCACCAGCAGCGTGGCCCGCCACTCATTCAACTGCCCCGACTTCAAAGCCGCCAGCGTCCGCGGCATCTCCAGCACAAGGGCCTTCGCCAAACCCAGCAACCGGGACCCACGATTCGGCGACTCCCGCCTCGCCAACGCCACCTGCGCACCCACACCCTGCCCCCGCTCCGCCGCTGGAACACCCGCCTCGGCCTGCTCGGCACGCTGGGCAAGATCAAAAGCCACAGCAACCCGCGCCTGCAAAGCCGTAATGGCCGACTTCATCTCCTCCAGCACCCGCAACTGCTCGATCAAATCCCCACTCACGGTGTTGGCCGGAACCGCGCCGGGCGGCGCAGGGACCCGGGGCGGCAGGCCGTGAGACGAGGCAGCAACAAGCGCATCCGCCACCACCGCGCCCACTTGCCTCTCCCCAAATCGCTCCATGCCCTAACTCTGACAGCAGGCACCGACATTATTAGCCGCCCGGCAAGCGGCCACGGCAATTTGGGGGTACAGGAGCGAACGGAGATCTATTCCGGTGCGTCCGTTGGGGCTTCGTAGCCTTCGGGGATCGCCGGTACTCCAGCCTCCAACGCGCCGCCATAAACCCGCGCTGAGACCAGCCGTCCGCCGGCGCCCGTGATCTTCACGTGCAGTTCTGATGAAGTAATAGCCGGCAGCTGGTGGATCCGCCGGTTACCCACAGTCATCCCGTCAATAAAATCGACGCCATCAGTGGACACCACATGTCGTGTGATCCGCTGTCCGGACAGTAGGTCCTCCACCAGCTCCAGATGGTTGAACGTAACCGGAACCGGGAAACTCAGGGTCGCTCCGCCGTCGTGATTTTCAACCGACGCTTCCACAGCGCCGGAGAGACGACGATCCAACTCAGCTTTCCACGCCTTGAGCCTCGCGGAATCCTCGTCAGGAATGAGTCCACGGGTATCAGGAGGGAGGTTCAGGAGGAGGTTCGCGCCCATTCCCACCGATTGGTAATAGATGGCGAGCAGGTGCTCCACGGATTTCGGTTGGTCGTCCGGATGCCAGAACCAGCCGCGACGGATGGACACATCGCACTCCGGGGGCAAGTAGTGTTCGGCATGCAACCCGGAGCTGGAGTCCGTGTATTGGGTGTCGGAGGTGCGGTCCACAACGTAATCCACGGGATCAGACGCCAGTCCGTTCTCATTACCTACCCAGCGAATGGTGGGCTGGCCCATGTTGAAGATCATGGCGTCGGGCTGGTGTTCCTTAACAACAGCGATGATCCGGTCCCAGTCATATTCACGACCCACCGAGCCTGCGCCGTCGAACCACAATTCCATGAGCGGACCGTAGCCCGCGCAGAGTTCCGTGAGTTGCCGGACGTAAAAGTCGTCGTAAGCGGCGGGATCGCCATAACAATCAGCGTTCCGGTCCCACGGGGACAGGTAGAGTCCCAGCCCGATCCCCTGCTCAGCACAGGCGTCCGCGACCTCGCGGACAACGTCCCCTTCCCCGCCCCGCCACGGCGCGGATTTAACTGAATAGTCAGTGGTTGCCGTCGGCCAAAGACAGAATCCGTCGTGGTGCTTGGCGGTCAGGATCAGGTACCTCGCGCCCGCCTCTTTCGCCGTGCGGACCCAGCTGCCGGCGTCGAGTTCTGTCGGGTTGAACCCCGACGCCGGAATGCTGCCGTCGCTCCACTCCTTGCCGGCAAAGGTGTTGATGCCAAAGTGGACAAAGATGCCGAACTCCAGCTGCTGCCACCGGAGCTGGGCCGGAGTGGGCTCAATCTGATTCACTGGGCGGGCTCCTGTCCGTGAATCAACCACTGTGCCGTGCGGATGATGGCGTCGTCGCCCGGCCCAGTTCGCAAGCCCGCGATGTCCGAGCGTGTCACAGCCGCCCCCTCAAAGAGGCTCACGATCGCGGCTGCCACACCGTGAAGTTCCGGCTCCGGTAACTCCGGCCTCCCGCGCCGCACAACGCCGGCAACATGAGCTGAGTACTGCGTATAGAAGCTCCTCAGCGCACTTGCCGCCTGCTGATCTGCGGAGGCCAACGCCCAGATCTCCACGTGCATCTTCACGTCCTCAAGGGCCGAATGTTCATGCAGCAGCGCCGTCAAGAGCCGACGCGAATCATCCCGGGTCAGGCTTTCGACCTGGCTTGCACCAAGGTCCAGCCCGGACTCCTCCGCAAGCCGCTGCAACGAGCGCTCCAGGCTTCGCTCAAGGACGGCCCGGATCAGGTCTGCCCGCGTAGGAAAGTAGTGCTGCAAGTGCCCGATCCGGACACCCGCGGCGGCGGCGAAATCGCGCATTGCCGCGTTGGCGTTGCCCTTGGTGACCAAGACTTCTTCTGCAGCGTCAAGGAGCGCCGCCTTTCGCAGGGCGCCCTTGCTTTCGGTCATGACCTCAATATTGTCACACCGTGTGATTCAAGTTCCGCGAGCCGGGATGCCGGATCCGGTGCGGATTCGGGGAAGGAAACTCCGACCCTCGCGCCTTCTGCGAGGACTGTGCGCAGCCCCAGCAGCCCACCCAGCGCGGTGAGATGTGCCTGGCCTTGCGGATCGGAAATAACCGCAGTTCGCGTTCCGGCCGGACCTTTCACATCAATGCGAATATGTGCTGTTCCACCTGAGCCGGGTGAATACAGTAACGAGCGACGCAGCGGCGCCCACCGTTCCCCGCTACCCCAGCGGAACAGTCCCACCGCACGCGCGGCGAGCAACGCCGTCGTGGACGCATTGGAACTAAACCCAATCCGGGTTGCTACCGATCCCGCTCCGATAGCCAAAGGCAAAGTGAACTGTTCCGGGGTGTCGAGCCGCGCCACCTTGGTACGGCGGCCGGCGATGTCCACCCAGCGCGTGTCAGTCAGGGGGCGCACGACGACGGCCTGACCGCCTTTGCGTACTTCGAAGTCCAGTCCCAGCCGGTCCATGAAGTCCACTGAATCGACACCGGCCTGGTCATTGATGTCGTAACGGATGGCGACGTCGATCGTGTCCCCGCCGCCCGCGTCCTCGGCCAATGCTGCTGCGACGATGTTGGTGACCCCGCCCATCCAGCCCGAGCTAAGCAGTACAGGAGCAGTTGGCCGTAGGAGGGTGGCCTGCGTGACTGCCCGGGTGACGCGGCTGGTCCAACGGGTGACGTCAACATACGGAATTCCGGCTCCGACGGCAGCACGGAGCACCCTGTCATCCGGATCGTTGACAGCGCTGATGACTGCCCTGACCTTGGCGGCAAACGGCTCCGCCTGGTTGAGGTCCCACTTCTGCACTGAAACGTTTTGTTGCTGGCCGGGAATCTTGCCGCTGATCAAATGGCTGCCGCGATCAGGGTTCCTCCCCGTCAGCAGCAAGGGCCAATCTGGTGCCGCGAGGCGCGTTAGTGCCGTTCCGACGGTGCCGTAGCCGCCGACGATCAGCACGGGACCGGTGGTATCGAGTTCGAGGAAGTCGTTCATAAGTTTGATTCTAGGTCATATGACCTAGAAAAATCGCACATGCAACTGCGCCAGAAAGAGTGCTTCCGCTAATATCGCGTTCCTGAGTTCGCCGAGGTGCACCGATTCGTTGGCACCGTGGGCACGGGAATCGGGGTCTTCCGCCCCGGTGATGAGGATGGAACAGTCCGGCTGCTGTTCCGCGAGCGCCGCGGCAAACGGTATGGACCCACCGACCCCCATCTTGACGGCGCGGGCCCCCCAGGCTGTCTCCAAGGACCAGAGGGCTGACTGAATCATGGGATCATCGGGAGCCACCGTGAAGGGCTTGCTCCGCGTTCCCGGAGAGAACGTCACCTCCGCCCCGAAGGGGGTGTGCTGCGCCGCGTGCCGCCTGACTGCTTCCATCGCTTGGTTGGGGTCGCTCCCCGGGGGCAGCCGAAGGCTGAACTTCACGGAGGCTTCCGGTAGCAGAACATTCCCCGCCGTGGCTATGGGTTGGGCGTCCAAACCCACGAAGGAGAGCGCGAGTTTAGTCCATAGCCGGGAAGTGAGTGACCCGTTGCCCGCCAGCTCCACCCCTGCGAGAACGCCTGCGTCATGCCTGAACACGTCCTGATCCATATCCAGCCCGTTTCCGGAAGTTGAAACCAAACCCTCTACCGCAACAGCCCCGTCGTCATCGTGGAAGCTGGCCATGAGCTTCGCCAACACGGTCAACGCATCCAGCACCGGGCCGCCATAGGTTCCGGAATGCAGGGCACGATCAAGGACTCGAACCCGGATGATGCCGTCCACCAAGCCCCGCAGGCTCGTTGTGAGCGCAGGCGTTCCGACCCCCCAGCTCCCGGAATCCGCCACGATGGCTGCCTGTGCACGAAGCTCACTCCCTTGGTCCTCGAATATCCCGGCAAGGGTTGGCGATCCCGCTTCTTCCTCTCCCTCAATGAAAATGCAGAGGCCGAGACCGTGCCCCGACCCGAGTACCGCGTCCATCGCTTTGACGGCGGCGAGGTGCATGATGATTCCGGCCTTGTTATCGGCTACGCCACGCCCGAACAGTCGATCACCGCGCTCAACCGGCACAAAGGGCGGCGTCCACCAGGCTTCGTTTGGACCGGCAGGTTGCACATCATGGTGGGCATAGAGCAAGACCGTAGGAAATCCAGGTGCTGCAGGCCGTTGAGCCAATACGGCGGGCGCACCGGGCACGCCTCCATCCCCGAAGCCACGGACGATACGTGCATCAGGAAAACCAGCTTCGAGGAAGAGTTCGCGAACATGGGCGGCGCTCAGCTCCAACGGCTCCCGGTCAAAGCCTGGCCATGCCACTCCCGGTATCTTGACCAAATCCATGAGCGCCTCAATGCATGAGGCCATATTCCAGTCCACCGCTGCGGCGATTGCATCGACAGCGGGTCGCGGCAATTTCTGCTGGAGGGTCACGACTGATTCACCTTTCGCCTTTCGGGGTACGAAAAAAGGAGAGTTCGATGAACGGTTTGTAAGTTTACTTATTTTCCTCGCTGTGAGGAATGGAGGACACCATGGACCATAATGAAGCGCCACTACTGGACGCCTTGGCCGAGTATCACCGGCTCAACCGATATGGCTTCACCCCGCCAGGCCATCGTCAGGGACGGGGCGCCGATTCCCGGACCTTGGAGGTTATGGGCTCCGACCCCTTTCGCTCCGATGTACTTTCCACTGCAGGTTTGGACGATCGCAAGTCCTCCGGTGGATACCTCAGCAAGGCCGAGGAGCTCATGGCCGATGCCGTGGGGGCTGACAAGGCATTCTTTTCAACCTGCGGCAGTTCCCTCTCAGTCAAGGCGTCCATCCTGGCCGTGACCAAAGGCAACGGCGACCTGCTGATTGGGCGCGACGCACACAAGTCCGTAGTGGCCGGAATCATCCTGTCCGGGCTGCAGCCGCGCTGGATACGCCCACAGTGGGACCGCGAGCTGCACATCGCCCATCCTCCGTCCCCTGAAGAGGTGGAGAAGATGTGGCAGCGCTATCCGGATGCCGCTGCAGCGCTCATCACGAGCCCCACCCCTTACGGTACGTGTGCCGACATTCAGAAGATCGCCGAAATCTGCCACTCTCGCGGAAAGCCGCTCATCATTGATGAGGCCTGGGGCGCGCATTTGCCGTTCCATGATCGACTCCCGACCTGGGCGATGGACGCCGGCGCCGACATCTGCGTGGTCAGTGTCCACAAGATGGGTATGGGGTTCGAACAGGGGTCCATCTACCACCTCCAGGGAGACCTGGTGGATCCGATTCGACTCAGCCAGTGCGCAGACTTGCTCTCCACCACCAGCGCCAACGTAATGATTTATGCGGCAATTGATGGGTGGCGTAGGCACATGTTGCAGGAAGGACGGGGCCTGCTGGAAAAGGCATTGACCCTTGCAGATAGCGTGCGGGCCGACATCGATGGCATGGATGGGCTCCACGTCCTGGGGCCGGAGCTGATCCGGGCCGAGGCGTCGCACGATTTTGATCCCCTGCACATCCTGATAGATGTGGCACGGCTAGGCATCAGCGGGTACCAGGCCGCGGACTGGCTGCGAACCAACTGCCGAATCGACGTCGGTCTCAATGACCATCGACGCATCGAGGCAACACTGTCCCAGTCCGACGACGAAGAAACCAGCCAGCGCTTGTTGACGGGTCTGCGGCAACTCATCGATGCCGCTCCACAGATGCCTGAGCCATCAAAGGTCCAAATACCGGAGCCGGAAGATTTGGAAATGGACACCGTAGTGCTCCCCCGGGATGCCTTTTTTGGTCCCGTGGAAAACGTGCCGGCCGAAGAAGCGGCTGGCCGCATTGCTGCAGAACAGATCACACCGTACCCTCCAGGCGTTCCAGCAATCCTGCCCGGTGAAAAAATCAACGCGGCTGTGGTTGATTACCTGCGCACGGGTTCTGCAGCAGGGATGGTTCTTCCGGATCCGGCAGACCCATCAGTCAAAACCATCAGGGTGGTGGCGCATCAGCGGGACAAGTAACCACCATATCCGCGCGCCGTCAGGACGTCGGCCCTGTGGCTGACAAGAAAGCGGGAGTAGGCTGCTGGTATCTGCCGGAGCAATACCCTGAGTACGCAAAGGAGAGACATGACACTGCCTCCAACCCACGAGCCCGAGCCGTTTCCCCCGGATCCCGGACCTGTCCCACCGCCGCCGGATCCCACCACACCCTTCCCGCCGAGCCCTATTCCGGACCCGAATCCCACCCCGGGTCCATCTCCGGTTCCTGATCCCGGACCGGTTCCGCCGCATCCGGATCCGACTCACTAGCCGGTCATTTCAACCCGGCACGTCGCCACGCCAGCAAAATAGTCAGTAGGCTTATGTTTGATCACGTCGGCTTGACCCGATGCGAACGAACAGGAGCCATCATGACGTCGTCCAAACAAACAGCGCCCGTAACCGTCCGCAGGCAATACAAACCCGATCTCTGGAAAGACTCATTGGGCCGGACGGCCATCCGGGCAAGCCAGATACTGCTGGTCCTTACCCTGACAGTGGTGGCAATCTTCGGGCTGCTGCAAATTCGACTACTGGTCATTCCGGTACTCATCGCGCTGATCCTTGCCGCCGCCATCGGCCCCTTCGTGAATATGCTGCGACGTCGCGGATGGCGCGGCGGCTTGGCCACCGGCGTCGCATTCCTGGGGCTATTAATAGTGCTCGGCGGAGTTATCACTGTCATCGTGCTGTCAGTGCGCAGCCAATGGGACGAACTGATAAGCCAGGCAGCGCAAGGGCTGGACGAACTCGAGAACTTCCTGCTGACCGGCCCCTTCCCCATTGACCGGGAGCAGATGAACCAGGCCCGCGAAGCGGTGGTGGAGTTTGCCCAGAGCAGCCAAGTACGGTCCGGCGCAGTGACAGGGTTGTCGGTGGTCACCGAGTTCCTGGCCGGCGCCAGCCTGGTGGTTGTCATCCTGTTCTTCTTCCTCAAGGACGGCGCCAAAATCTGGGAATTCTTCCTGCGGCCCTTCAAGGGAACGCGCGAAGCCAAGCTTCGCCGCGTCGGCAAGCGGACCATGGAGGTCCTGGGTGGCTACGTCCGGGGAACGGCCATTGTGGCGCTGGTGGACACGGTGGCCATCGGCGCTGCCCTGCTCATCCTGCAGGTTCCGCTCGCCATCCCCCTGGCCATCATCGTGTTCATCGGCGCGTTCATCCCCCTGGTAGGTGCCACAGTGGCCGGAATTTTGGCCGCCCTGGTGGCACTCGTGGCCAACGGCCCCTTAGTGGCACTGATCGTGATCATCGTGGTGATCGCAGTCAACCAGCTCGAAGGCGACCTCCTCCAACCGATCGTCATGGGCAAATCCCTGGAGCTCCACGCGCTGGTCATCCTGATGGCCTTGACAGCAGGCACCATCCTCGCGGGCATCATCGGCGCCGTGTTGGCGGTCCCCATTGCGGCCGTCACGTGGGCCATCATTCAAGTCTGGACGGCGGAAGACCCGGACCTTGAACCCATGAATCCTGATCTCCCGCCCGCCAACAGCCAACCGACGTAGGAGCGCTGCCCTATCCCAGTGCTTTCTTGATGAGCTCGACGATCCTGGACTCTACCTCAGGCGTGATTTCCGTGAGGGCGAAGGACGTGGGCCACATGGCTCCGTCGTCCAGCTTCGCGTTCTCTTCAAAGCCCAGGGTGGCGTACCGTGCCTTGAACTTATGTGAGCTCTGGAAGAAGACAATGTTCTTCCCGTCCCTGGCGTATGCCGGCATGCCGTACCAGGTTTTGGGCGTGAGCTCCGGGGCGTGCTCCTTGACGATTGCGTGGAGGCGCTCGGCCATAAGCTTGTCCGATTCAGGCATCTCAGCGATCTTGGCCATAACGTCAGCCTCGCCGTCGGCTTTGGACGCCTTCTTGCGTGGCGCCTTCTTGAGTTCCTGTGCGCGCTCCTTCATTGCGGCGCGCTCTTCTTCAGTGAAGCCGTCGTAGGACTTCGCTTTGTCAGTTGTTCCGGTCTCAGCCATGGCAGGCCCCTCTTCTCTGCTGGATTTCATGCGGATACCCCAACGATAGGGCTCGGCAGCCCGGGCAGCTTCTCCGAAACTGCTCGATCTGACTGACGAGCATGGGACTAGTATCGACAACCCCGCGATGAAGGTAGCTGAATCCAGAGGTGAAACGGCACTAGGTCATGCCTCGCAAGCGAAAAACCTGTACATACAACCTTCGCCACACACATGATTACTGTTCATCGTCGGTTCGGCTTGCATATACCCATCCGCTAAATCCTTGGGAGGACCACAACCACCAATTAGCCGGGCACCCGCACGGCATGGGCTTACGGAGCATCAATGCCTGATCAAGACACTGCCAATCATAGAAACCCCTCTAGTGCGACTCGCCTCGCAGGAATGTCTGCCCTAATGGCTGTTGCTTTGCTGTCACTGGCCCCGCCGGCAGTGGCATCGCCGCACGACATGCCTGAGGCTCCGACATTCAGCGTCGACGGTGGACGCCACGAAGAATCAGTGTCGGTCCGGTTGAACGCAGCCCCGGGAGAGACCATCCGTTACACGACGGACGGAACCATCCCTACGAAGGCCAGCCCTACTTTTGCCGGCAAGCCGATCCAGATCACCGAGGACATGAATCTCACGGCCCGGGCCTTCAAGGGAGATCAGCCCGGAGCTGTCTCCAGCGAGGGCTACCTCATCAGGAAGGGCGAACAACCCATAGCCCGATTCATGATCATGTCCGATGTACACGTTGGCGACTACGAGGGCGATCGAAAGCGTTGGGCATCCTATTTCGACACCATAAAGAACGTGCTTGGCACCCCCGATGCCATCCTTTCCAACGGCGACATGATCAACGACAATTGGAACGGCCGCGGCCAGGACCACAAAATAGTGCAGAGAATCTTCGCCGAGAATCTCGAGCGGAAGGGCATGGGTGACACCCAGGTCTTTATGTCGTACGGAAACCATGACGCAACGCTGGCCGAGCTCCGCGCCGGGTACCCGAAAGAATGGTTCCCGGACTCCGGTGGCGGTTACTACCGCGCCGAAGTCAACGGAGTTCCCATGATCACCGTCAACACGGAGAACTACTCCACCCAACAGGGCGCATGGCTGCGGGAGCAACTGACTGGCATCACTGCCGACCCGGCATACCGGGACCTACCGGTCATCATCCAGGGTCACCGACCCACTCCGGGAACCGTTATGGACGGTCAGCAGACCAGCAATCCACGACTAGCCCAGGACCTTTCAGCTTTTCCTCACGCGATCTACTTCTCCGGCCACTCGCACCTCAACTTGAACGACCCCCGGTCCATCCACCAAAAGACATTTACTGCAGTAAATGACTCCAGCTCGTCGTACATTGAGATCGACCACGGCTATCAAATGCTCACGGCTGAGGGTCAACTGGCCAACCGTTTCGAAACCCCCACAGCACAGGCCGTTGCCGTCGAGGTCTACCCCGGCCGCACAGTCATCAACCGCATCAATTTCAATGCCGATCTCCATGACATTTACACCGACGGCAACTGGTCCGCTAACTGGCAGCCGCCGTACCTGTCCGATGGCACGCTCGCTGGTGAGGCGTGGGAAGTAAGCACTCGCGGGGACAGCAACAAGATTGTTGAGACGTTCACCTACACGGACGCGAACCGCAACACATCCGGCCCAACGTGGCCCAACGGTCAACCGCTGGCGGCCGTGCCCGGAGAGGATGGAAATCTAACGTTGCGCATCAACCAGGCGGCTGACGACGAGATGGTGCACCACTACAAGATTCGTGTGACGCGCGAAGGAAGCAACGACCCGATCCTGGACACCAAGCTCGCTAATCGCTTTGATGTGGTCCCTGCACCATCCGTGCTGGACGTACCTCTGCCTGTCAAACGGGATGGTTCGAGTTTCCGAGCGGAAGTCATAGCGGTCGACGCCCAGGGCAATAATTCCCAGGCGACCGTCAGGGTCATTGCGTAGCCCAACCTGGCCGCACCGGTTCCCCAGCCGAGAGGGCCTGAGCACGGCATTTCAACGTGCTCAGGCCCTCAAGGGTCATCACGCTACGACAAGCCTTCGCACCACACGCCCCTCGGTAAGCGCATCGAGGCCTTCGTTGATCTCTGCCAAGGGTTTGGTGTCGGTGGGCAGCAACTCCAGCGGAAGCCTTCCATCACGCCAGAGTTGCAGGTAAACGGGAATGTCCCGGGCAGGCGCGGGAAGACGGTGCAAAAGTCTTGAGGTTTTCTTGAGGAATTGTTGACCGAACACAGGATTTGTTCTTGATCCGGGCCCGGCACAGTAGTTCTTGTCAGCCAGAGAGGCTGGAAAATGAACGGCCGGCCGGACCCGCGGTGGCCTCCCGAAAGGACCATACTCAGATGGCCATCAGCCTCAAGACCACCTCCGGCAAAATCCTCGCCTCGGTCGCACTGGTCGGCACCGCAGCCGCAGTGGCCGGCATGGGCACCTACGGCGCGTTCACCTCCTCCACCTCCGCCTCCCAGGCAGTCACCGCCGGGACCGTCACCATCGCCCTCGGCGCCCCCGGCCCGGCCAATACCCTCAACGTCCCCGTCGCAGGCCTGCTCCCGGGCGACAAGGTCGAAAAACTCGTCACCTTGGCCAACACCGGCAACTCGGACCTGAACAACGTCACCCTCACCACCTCCGCCGGGACCACCGCATCCCTGCTCACCACCGACGCCACCAACGGCCTGCAACTGACCATCGAAAACTGCTCCGTCGCCTGGACCGGCGCCGCAGCCCCCTACAGCTGCACGGGCACCAAAACCACCGTGGTCGCGTCCTCACCGGTGATCGCCGCGAACAAAGTCCTGAACAACCTCACCTCCCTGACCTCGGCCAAAACCGACAACCTCAAAGTCACCACCGCGTTCCCCGCCACCGCGAACAACGACTTCCAAGGCGCCACCTCCACCATCGCCTTCGCCTTCACCGGCACCCAACGCACCGAAACCACCAACTAAACACAGCAACACAACAGCCCCGCCGGGCCTGATCGGTTTCCTTCCCCCAGCCCGATCAGGCCCGGCGTAAACTCCAATGGCCCCGACACGCTTGAGCAGATGGCGTATCGGGGCCATTGGCCTCTTAAAAGGCGGTTTAGGGCAACAGCGGTTTAGGAGAAACGCCCCGGACGGAAAGTGGCCAGCATCGGGTGCTTTTCACCGCTGAGGATCTCGCCCGACAGCAGTTCGCCGGCGATAAGGCCAAGCGTGGCACCGGAGTGCGTGAAGGCTACGAAGCAGCCCGGCACCTGGCCGAGTTCACCGAAGACCGGTTCGCCGTCGCCGGGGATGGGCTTGTAACCGATCTTCCAGGATGCCGGTTTGAGTTCTGGATTGCCCGCGATGAGCTTGGAGGATTCGTCGGCAAGCTCCTGGACAACGTCATCCGGGATGGTGAAGGAACCGTCGGCATGCTCGGTGATGTCTTCCTCGTACCAGTCGTGATCCAGGGCGAAAGTATTGCCGGGGTTGGGACGAACAGCAGCCCGGGGCGTATTCATCACCGCCGTGACCTGATGCTCCACCGGCTTGGTGACCACAAGCATGGAAACCGGCGAACCGTTGGGAATTTCCACACCCAAAGGCTTCACGACGGCGGGCGTCGCAGCACCGCACGCAACCAACACGGCATCAGCGGGGTAGGTTTCACCTGCTGCAGTTTCGACGCCGGTAGCCCGGCCGCCGTCGACCATTACCGAGGCCTTTCCGGCGTTAAGGACCAGCTTGCCACCCAAGGCGTGGAATTCCTCCATCAGGAAGTTCACCAGGTCCGGCAGGCTGACCCAGCCTTCGCCCGGGTTGAAGATGGCCTTCCCGGGGACGGCGCTGGCATCGATGCCAGGGGTCACCGAGGCAATTTCTTCAGGGGACAGCAACTTGGAGTCGTAGCCAATCGACTTCTCGTAAGCGTGACGGGCTTCGGTAACCTCGCTCTGCCCGGCAGCGTTCCACATGAGGCCGCCCCCGAACTGCAGCCATTCACGGCTGGGGTCCGCGGCGAAGAGCGTACGGTACCGGTCAACGCCGGCCACCCGCAGCAGGTGGTACGGCGTGGAGCGTTCCCCCGCCGAGTTGAGCCAGGACAACGAACGGCCGGTGGCTTCACTTGCCAGGCCCTGCTCGGTCAGCAAAGTGACGGAAGCGCCTTGGCGGAGCAGGTGGACGGCGGTGGAGACGCCCAGGATGCCGCCTCCGATGACGGCGACGTGCTTGGTGGAGGACATGGTTCTCCCTTTCTTTGAGGTAAATACTGCAAAACGCGCCTAGGCGAACGCGTGGATGGTTTCGATGATCCTGAGGGTTTCCAGCGCTTCCGCCGGCTGCACGGGAAGTGGCCCGTGACCACGGAGAGAGGCTGCGAGTTCCCTGTAAAACTGTGGATAGTCGCCCTTCTCGGCCGGGACTGGCGTGGTTGCTCCGTCCACTCCCAGAAGCCCCCAAGACTCCTGGGGTTCTGTGCCGTAGGTGGCGTCCGACGGCGTGATGCCGGCTGCCAGGGCAGGTTCCTGGCTGTCCAGTCCCCATTTGGTGTAGCCGGCTTTGGAGCCAAGGACGTGGAAGCGCGGGCCCACTTGCGCGGTCATTCCGTTCATCCACAGCCGCGTCCGGACACCGGATTCGTGGCGTAGCGACACGAACGCTTCGGTGTCGGCGGCATCCAGGTGGGGGCCATGGTTAGCGGTCTCGCCGTAGCTCTCCTCCACGGGGCCGAACAGCTGGATGGCTTGGTCGATCAGGTGCGCGCCGAGGTCATGGAGGATCCCGCCGCCCTCGGCCAGCATGGCCGAATCGCGCCAATTGCCAAAGCCCTCCGGCCGCCACCATTCAAAGCGCGACTCGAACGTTCGAACCTCGCCCAAGGCGCCGTCCTGCAGCAGCTTCCGCAGCGTCAGGAAGTCGGCGTCCCACCGGCGGTTCTGGAAGACCGTGAGCTGCACACCGGCGTCGGACGCGCGCCCTATCAGCTCCTCACCGTGGGCGACCGTAGTGACGAAGGGCTTGTCCACCACAACGTTGAGTCCATGGGCAATGGCTGTGGCACCGAGCTCAAGATGCGTGAGCGGCGGCGTTCCAAGGACCACCAGGTCCAAGTCTCCAGCGAGGGCGAACATGTCCTCCGGGGTGGGGACGATCCTTGCCTGCGGGTAGAGCCCCCGGGCCTCGGCTATGCGCTGCGGATCTGCCGTGACAATGACGTCAAGCGAGTAGTCCGGGTCCGCTTCAATCAGCGGCGCGTGGAACACCTTGCCGGAGACGCCAAACCCGACGACGGCGGTACGGATGGGTGCCGCTATTGGCCGGCGCGTCACAGTCCCGCCCATTACAACACTTCCGAGAGGAAGCGCTGAAGACGTTCGCTGCGTGGATTGTCGAAGAGCTCGGTGGGGGTTCCGATTTCCACTACTTCGCCTTCATCCATGAAAACCACTTGGTCGGCCACTTTGCGGGCGAAGCCCATCTCGTGGGTGACAACCAGCATGGTCATGCCGCGGCGGCCGAGACCTGCCATGAGGTTGAGGACACCTTTGACCAGCTCGGGGTCGAGCGCGCTGGTGGCTTCGTCGAAGAGCATGACCTCAGGCTCCATGGCCAGTGCCCGGGCGATAGCGACCCGTTGCTGCTGCCCTCCGGAGAGGTCACGTGGCCGGTGGTCAGCGCGTTCCGCGAGGCCAACTTCTGCAAGGCGTCGCCGGGCGCGTTCGCGGGCCTCCGACTTTGACATTCCCTTGACGCTCCACAGGGCCAATGCCACGTTTTCCAGGGCGGTGTGGTCCGGGAAGAGGTTGAAATGCTGGAATACCATTCCGATACGTGCACGGAGGATGTCCGGCTTGACCTTGAGGGCACTTTCGCCAGCCAGCAGCACGTCGCCGCTCTTGGGCTCGTGCAGGCGGTTTACCCCGCGCAAGAGCGTCGACTTTCCGGAACCGGAAGGGCCAATGATGCAGGTGGTGGTTCCCGGTGCCACATTGAGGCTGACGTTGCGGAGAACCTCAACGTCTCCGTAGGCCATGGTCAGGTTTTGCAGTTCCAGGCTGGAGCCGTGGAACTTTTCAATGTCGCTGGTTGGCTGGTTAGTGCTGGTGGCACTGCTGCTGCTTGTGAGGTTCACGTGTTGCTCCCGGTGATGAGCGGCGAGGCCGCATCGAGTTCCTTGACTTCCTTCAGCCCACTGGTGGGTGCCGTGGGACGACGCCGGCCGGTGCGGAACTTGTTGTCGAAGTAGTTGACCAAATGGGTCAGGGGCACCGTGATGATCAGGTAGAAGATGCCTGCCATGACCAGCGGCGAAAGATTGCCGGACAGTACTGCTGCGTCCTGGCCTACCCGGAACAGTTCACGCTCGCTGACCAGGAGTCCAAGGAAGTAGACCAGCGACGAGTCTTTGACGATTGCGATGAACTGGTTCACCAAGGCCGGCAGGACCCTGCGAATGCCTTGCGGCACAACCACGAGGGCCATGGACTTGGAGTAGCTCATTCCCAAAGCCCGGCAGGCCTCCCCCTGGCCCTTATCAACGCTCTGGATGCCGGCCCGGAAGATCTCACCGATGTAGGCACTGGCGATGAGGCTCAGGGCGATGATTCCCAGCGGGTAAGGAGAGGGTCCGAAGACCGACTGGCTCAACCGCGCAAATCCCTGGCCGATCAGCAGGATGGTAAGGATAGCGGGCAGGCCGCGGAAGAGGTCTGTGTAGATCCTTGCCGGGATACGCAGCCACTTGGAGCGCGAGATGCCCATGACCGCCACCACCATGCCCATCACTACGCCGAGGATGGTTGCTGCGATGGAGATGATCAGGGTGTTGAGAAGACCAACTCCGAGGAGTTGGGGCAGTACTTCGACCATGGCGTCAAAGTCGAAGAACGTGCGGCTGATGGTATTGAGCCAATCCATTGAGTGCTCTCAGACGTTAGGTGTTTTGGGGCTTACTTGCTGGCGGTCGGAGCCGGGCTGGAGGTTTGCTCGGCCTTCGGAAGGTACTGCTCCGGCATCGGCGAGCCCGGGAACCACTTCTCATAGAGCTTCTTCCAGGTGCCGTCTTCCATAGCTTCGGCGAGGCCCTTGTTCAAGGCTTCCTTGAAGGCGGGCTTGTCCTTGGCGATGGCGAAGCCGGCGGGGGCGTCGAAGGACGGAATGTCCGCGGCACTCACCAGTCCAAACTGCTCCTGGTATTCCTTGGCTGCCTCGTAGTCCAGGAAGTGGGCGTCCACGGAACCGCTGTTGACCGCGGAGATGGCGGTGTTGTTGTCCGGGAAGCGGACCAGCTGCGCCGAGGTGAAGTTCTTTACTGCGTATGCTTCCTGCAGGGTGCCTTGGACCACGCCCAGACGCTTGCCGTTGAGGCCATCGGCGTCGTTGATGCCTGAGGTCTTGGTGGTGATGACCGTCAGGTATCCGGCGAGGTAGCCGTCGGAGAAGTCCACGGTTTCCTTGCGCTTGTCCGTGATGCCGATAGCTGCAACGCCGACGTCGAACTGTCCGTTGGCTACGGCTGCCAGGAGTCCGGAGAAGTCCTGTCCGGTGAAGACAACTTTGTCTACGCCGGCGCGGTGGGCCACGTCCTTGAACAGTTCCACGTCGAAGCCGGTGAAGTTACCGGAGCTGTCCGTGAAGGTGTATGGCTTGGAGTCTCCGAGGCTGGCTACACGGATGGTGCCGGGCTCGATCAGCCCGTAGGGGTTGTCCGCGGAAGGTGAGGAGCTGGCGGTGGATCCGCCGCAACCCGAGAGGGCGAGGATGGCCGCCAAGGCTGCTGCTGCGAGCGCTGCCGGGCGGAAATTCAGTTTGATCACAGCGTTGTCCAATCGTGGGAGGGAAAGCGGTGCTGTCAGGAGCCGCTGAAGTTATTGCTCGATGCGGGGTCTTGTTGAGTCCGGTCTCAGCCCCTAGGATTGAGACCGGACTCACATCGATTGATAGAAATGTAGCGGAACTCACAAAGCCGCGTCAACACCCCTCCTGAAAGGTGAACATGAGCACTGACGGATCCCGACGGCGGGACGTGACGGTTGCCGACGTCGCCAAAGCCGCGAAAGTGTCCAAGGCACAAGCCGCCCGCGCGTTGGGCAATTACGGCGCCGTGAGCGATGAGGTTCGCGAGCGCGTCCTCGCCGCGGCCGAGGAGCTCGAGTACCGGCCCAACGAACTCGCGCGCAGCATGAACACCGGCAAGTCGAACACCATTGGCGTGGTGGTGGGCGACATCGAAAACCCCCACTTCGGACTCGCCATGAGGGGCATCACGGACACCGCGAAGAAGAGCGGCTACAACGTCATCCTCATCAACACGGACGAAGAACGAGCTGCCGAAGTGGATGCAGTCCGCGTGCTTTTGGACAAGCGGGTGGACGGACTCATCGTGGCTCCCGCATCCTCAGTGGAAACCTCTCATCTGCAGCAGGTCCGTGAGTCCGGACGCCCCTTGGTCCTGCTGGACCGCGCCGCAGCAGGGGTGGATGTTGAGACCTTTGCCGTGGACATGGGAAGCATTTCCTACGAGTCCACCCTGCATTTGATCCAAGCCGGACACCGGCGGATCGCCGTTGTCTCCACGGTCCGGACCGACGCCCCCTATGTTGCCGGGATGACCTTGGACTCTTCGCAGATCTCAGATCGCCTGGACGGCATCCGCCGGGCTTTCGACGATGCGGGCTTCCCCCACCCCACAGACCTCATCCGGCTTAATGCTGGGGACGCCGATTCCATCATGCGGATTACGCGTGAGCTGCTTGACGGACCGGATGCCGCCACGGCCATTGTTGCCTCCGACGGCCTGATCGCCTTGAGCGTTGTGGAAGCCATCCAGGAATCAGGGCGCTCCATCCCGGATGACGTCTCGTTCCTCATGTACGACGACTTCGCTTGGACCCGCCTCACCACACCACCGCTCACCGTCATCGCACAGCCCGTCTATGACATGGGTATTGCCGCGGCCTCTGCGCTGATCCGACAGATCGAGGGCAGGAAAACCGCTGGGTCCGGCCCGGAGTTGGTGGCGACTTTGATTCAGCGGGGATCCGTCGGGGCGCCCAAGGAGGCTGAGGTGCTCAGCCAGGCGAGCGGCTAAAAGCCAGCACAAAGCACGCAGGACGCATTGAAGACCTAAAGTGGCAGCCGTATGTTATCCGCAATTATATAAAGAGCAAGTCACACAGCCGACGCGTTACTTGATCCCCAAATAGATCCATGGAACACATATTCGCGGTGTTTGCAAGTCAACAATTAATACAAATATTACGTGCGAGATAGAATCTGGGCCCGCCAACCCAAGAAGGTTGAATTCGGAATGGCTGGCATCATGGCTTGCGTTTAACTTGAGGCAGAAACACGCCAATTCGCGCCGAAGCCGGCCTCTCACCCCCCGCCCATGCAGAGAATCTGATTCCCGAGAATTACTAAAGTCGAGGGAGAGACGGCACTTGGGCTGGTGTGAGCTGTTGCACATGCGGCCTATCGATGCGTTAGGCTCTCGGTATCTAGATATCAAGGGGGTGAAATCTATGACTGAAACTATTGCAACCGCAGCAGCCGAGAAGGCTGTCACTGCAGAGGCCGAGAAACTCGACTCAGTATTTGAGCTCGATCTTTCCGAAGTACAGCCCATCGCCGCACGCCGGCAGGGATGCGTGATCATTCTTTGATCAGTTAAATGGTTCAGCTCACCCTTTGGGGTGAGCTGAACCATCTCAAAAGGAGAACGACGGCGTGCGAATAGCCCGTGCACATGCATTACAAATTCAATCAATGGGCGGAGAGTTACGGCTGACCTCCGCCACAGCCCGGCAATGGTATAAAGGGAAATTAGATCCACGCTTGGTGATGTTTCTTTCAAAGTTGGGCAAGTGGACTCACCCTGATTCTGCAGCCACAACTCTGGCTGGCATGGTCGGGATCACGCATGAACGGGCCCTCGAAGAAATATCTCGCCTGGAGAGAGCCGAACTGGTCATTCGCGAGACGCCGGAAATGATCGCACTGACAAAGGCCCAGCATATTTGGGGTCAGGCCGGTTGGGCAGCCGCCTTCGAATACCAAGTCGCATCCGATAGCGCCGAACGCCTCGACTATACGAATCAGACGGGCCAGCAGCAGGACGTCGGGCTCATGCACCAACAGCGCAGGCTTGGCCCCCCGGCCCCCTCCCACTATCTTGATCTCCTGCACCATCCGGCCTCTTCGCTCCCTCAGCCGCGATCCACGCTGAGCGTCGATTATGGAGAGGTTTTTCGTGCCGCGAACGATCAGCAGCCTCCCGCGGGAGTTGCACCCATGCAACGCCTATCGGATCTGCTGTACTACTCCTTTGGACAAACCGGCAGTAAACGCCTGCCGGTTTCAGGCACCCACGTGATGAAAACGTCACCCAGTGGAGGCAGCCGACACCCCACTGAGGCTTACGTGATCCTCTTCGCGGAAAATAGTCAGGGTTCAGTCAGCCATTACAGCGTGAGAAATCACGCTCTGGAGCCCTTGGGTAAAGAAGTTTCGCAGCAGTGGGTAGATGATCACATACTGGAAAAGCCCGAATGGATCACGGGACCGCTGTCAATGATGATTATTCTGACGAGTGTGGCTGAGCGAAACATGCATCGGTACCGCGAAAACTTCACCTATCGACCGCTGCACCATGACGTTGGGCATGTTATTGAAACCACCAACCTTGTAGCACACTCTTTGGGTTACACCACTCTTGCCGGCTACTCATTGATGGACAATGCGGTATCAGAACTCTTGGGGAACCCACGAATTTCAGAGCCATCAATGGGCTTTATCGCCGTTAGGGAGAGCAAGTCATGGAGCTAATAACCCTCAATCGTTGCAGCAGAATAAGGATTGATGAGCGGCCTGGAATTGATTTGCTGTTGGAACGTAAATCTTTCACTTTACCGTCGGCTGAGCTCATCGCGCCACTGCTTGAGAGCAGCGAGCCTCGCTCCTATGAGGCCGTCGTTAGCTCATTTGTCAGCGCACTGGAGAACCACAATCCGGCAGATGTCAAGACATTTGTAGACAGCCTGCTAAAAGCTGGTGTTCTTCAAGATGCGCTGGAGGATAATCCACTCTTGGATGAGGCAAAGCTCTGGCATAGCTATGGCTGGACCGATGCCTTGGTTTTCCATTGCCTCTCCGATGAGTTCCCCCGAAGTGACGTCCCGGGGACGGAACATTTCGTCCCGATCGAGGAATCGCTGAAGGAAGACATCGCCATTGCCGGGACACCTGAGTTTTGGCGATACAGAGCCCAGGACTATACGGCCCTGCCAGAGGCTAGTGACGCTCCCGTGCGCGACCTTGCCGAGGTCCTCCTCGCAAGGCGGACGCACCAGCCGTGGACGGGAGCCGCGTTTAGCGCTCAGGATTTGAGCCGGGTATTGCGCGACGTGAACGATCCCCTGTTGCGTCTTCGTCGAGCTGCAGAGGATGACCACGAAGGTGATCCTGGCGCGCTACTCCGTAATACTTTCGGAGATCTCGAGGCCTATGTAGCAGTGCACGACATCGATGGCATCGCGCCGGGTCTGTATCACTACGACCCGAAGGACCATGCTCTGGGGGTGATCCGTCAGGGGGACCACAGGGAGCTGCTGCAGCGCACATTTGTCGGTCAAACGCCGGCCGGGCAAGGAAGGTGCGCGATCATCATCTCAGTTGTTTGGTCCAGGCTGATGTTCAAGTACAGGTCCAATCCAAGAGCATATCGAGGCCTAATGACCGTGGTAGGTCAACTTGCTCAGCGATACCTTGTGAGCTTTACGGGATTTGGCCTAACAACTTTCCCAACTCCGGCGCATGTGGCAGAGCGGGCCGACGCCCTACTGGGCACTGACAGACTCGAGGAGTCCGCTCTCTATCTGGTGTCTGCGGGTTGAAATTGACGTCCAACCCGTGTGCATCGCCAAAGATTCGCAGCTATTTGGTAGACGCACTTTGTTTTCATGCGGCCTCGAGCGAGGGGAATTACCCGGTACCGCCCCAACCTTCGGGCGGGGAGTATTCGGTTCACCCTCCGCTGCAGGAGAGGCATCACGGAGCGGGGCTCGAGAGGCTGTCAGAGATTTTGGCATTCCGCTCCTCGGAACGAATCAGACGGAGAGTGATTACACCTCAACTTGTTGAGGACACACTGCTTGCAGGACAAGGGCTTCCCGCCACCGGCCGGCGGGCTTATCCGTCACCCGGAGGCACCTATTCCGTCTCACTTGCGTGGATCGGTTTTAGGGGCAACCCCGCTGTGGGTATCGCTACACTGCAACCGGATGGAACTGTCGGCTGGGACCAGCAGGCAATGACTTTGGAGTCGGGAGAGAACCTTCTACGAGTGTCGGCGTTTCCCGCCGCAACGTCTCAGGGAGCTTTCCTGCTTACCGGGGACTTGGGGTCCGTTGGTCAGCGCTATGGCGAACGGGGATATAGGTACATGCTTCTTGAGGCTGGCCACATTGCCCAAAACCTGGTGTTGGCACTGTCCTTACAAGGAATTGCATCCTGTCCCATCGGAGCGTTCGATGACCAAGTTGCCAACGAACTTCTCGGCCACGACAAAGACTCCCTCAATCTGCCCGTATACACGATTGCCTTGCCATGAGTGTGGAGTTTGGCACGAAAGGCCGTGGAGTGCGTTGCCCGGGATGCATAAATCTCTGGACTGTTGAGGCTGCGCGGGCAGGGTTAGGAGTGGACAGGGCAAAGGACCCCCTGAGGCCAGGGCTGGCCCATCCGGATTGTCTGGAATCACATGTATTCACTTCATTCGATTTCGGCCACAGTTTGGAGTGGGTGGCTCCTCCCTACGGCCCCGTGCTGCGCTGTTCAACGCAATTTCAGCCAGCCTCGGGCTTGTGGCTCTCCGACGTTGCGTTGACATTGCCTGCCGGCTCCCGGAACGCAGCCATTGTTGCAGGCGGAGCAGGACCTACCCGCATGGAAGCCGTATGCAAAGGCTGGTTTGAGGGCCTTGAACGTCGATCTGCTCATACTCGGCCCCGGGGTCAAGTCCGGCTATTAGTTCCGAACACTAATGAGTGGGCTTTACATGGGGCCTCCTACGTTTCCGATGGTCAAACCGATACTGTTCCAGTCCCGAGCTGCCAACTTCCGAACGACAGCATCGGTTTTGCACTTTTTGATACGTACGAGGAAGCCGCCGCGCGGGCACTCCTTGAAGTCTTGGAAAGGTCCATGCTGGATGACTGGTGGGCGGCCACTGACAGCGTTCGGTGCAGTGAACATTCCCATGCAGCAACCCAGCGCCTCGGCGCTTTGGACGTTGATGGGAGCGGTGTGGACGTTTGGCACAGTCAATGGGAAGGGATAACCGTGACTGGTTGCCTATGGTGGTGGAGCGACGACGAGTCCACGATTTCGTGTTCTTTTGGTTCCGCTGCCAGCCCGGATGCCGCGATTGCTACTAAGGCTGCGGTGGATGAAGCGAGTCATCTCCGTCACGGAAGCGACCTCTACGTCGTTGATGGCCGGCCGGTCTTTGGACCGTCTTACCCGCCCACGTCGCTTCCGCCTCAATACATGGACGAGCTTCACGAACATTACCCCCTTGGAGAATGCCATTTGAAAGAAATCCGACCCAGCAAACCCCTAGCCCAGCTGGGCGATGAAGTGCACGCGGTGGTCTTGGACTACGGAAACTCCCTAACGGATTCGCTGGGCCTTCATGTCCTGCGAACGTGGGTTCCAGACATGAGAAAGTTCTCTTTGGAATCAACGAATGCGGCCGGTTTCCGGGCTACTTTTGCGCCTGGCCATGCTGGATAAGCGGCTGTTCGTCTGCAAGTCGTTCGCTTTGGTGCGCATTGACGACTCGTGGGTCGTAGAGCAGACGGGGGGCGAACGACCTGCTCGTAGGCTGTCGACCATACCGGCTTGGCTGGGGCGGTTACTTACTGTTTTGTCCGCCTGGGAGGTTGTCGATGCCGCCAACTCCGTCAAGCTCGCGCAGCTGTCGAACGTACATCCAGCTTCAATTTCCGACTGTTTGGAGCAACTGCTTCGGTTGGGCCTGTTGCACGAACAAGTGTGTCTTTTGGAAGGCGAGCGTGACACCGCACGGGCACGCGACTATCAATTTTGTTCAGGCAGCAAGCGCCCCGACTATACAGATCCCGCGACAATCGGAAACGACATACAGGAGATGAATCGGTGGGCCAGCGAGGACGCACCGCCTGCGGCCTGGAAACAACATCAACGTCGGGACGTCATCCCTCTGCCGGTTCCAGGTCTTGCCGCCGCTACAGGAAGCCATGCGAAGCTTGGAAGCTTTCTGTACCTGTGCCACGCAGTTCTTGCCGATGCAACGATCGGCGCACTTCCACGAACACTTCGCGCAGTGCCCTCACATGGAGCATCGCACCCCTTCGACCTGACTTTGAAATTTCCCTCAGAGCAAGGTTCCGGGAAGGAAGTCTCTTTCGCATACGATCCCGGGCTACATGCTTTGGCTCACATTGACGGTGCTTTGGTTCCCAAGGTCAGGGAAAGTCCTGCCAAAAGCGCGGTCAGGATAGGAATCCACCTTTCCATAGAGCGCGTGCAATTCAGGTACCGAAGCAGCCTCGCTTACCAAACCATCTACTTGGACTTAGGTCATCTCATCGAGACCATGACTTACGCTGCTATCGCTTCGGATAGTACTTTGTCCATCCCTGAAATGCCCGTGGTTCCTTTTACAGACCGAAGCTACCCAGGCGAGCTTGTGGCCGAGGCTTTTTGGTGTTCTGCGACTAGCCCGCTCTCAGCACGTGCAACATCTGCGTCAGTGGGCTGAAAGCTAGGATCATGAACCACTTAGACGAACTTCCGGGCATACCCTCAACCACCCTGATGGACGCCTCTTGGCGGGCAATGAATGCGAGGGTCGATACGGCTGTGGAATTGCCAGTATCCACTCCTCTGGAACTGGACAGGGTCCGGTTTGAGTTTTGCAGCGAGTGTCATGATGAGGCACAAGTTCTGGGCGAGAAGCTCCCCGGGATTACGAGCCGCTTGTACGGTTACAGCACACGACGAACACATGCGCTCCTACCCGTAGGTGTAATGCATCACCGTGACATCATCACGGATGCTCTGCACCGTGTGCGCTTCCAGCATCCGGTGGATAGCAGGCTTCGGGGATACGCCATTCGATGCCGCCACGATCATTCGGCACGTACGGACCCGACTGACTGGGACGCTGACATCTTCCGTTTGGGTGTGTACTCCTCTTCCCTCGCCTTTGAAGGTCCCTTGCGCTGGCGCCCCCGCACGTCCGCGCTGCTCGATCCGATGAAGCTTGTCACCTATCAAGAGATGTTCGGGCTGATCGCAGCTCTGATCGCCGTTGGAGGGTCAATTGAAACCGCTAATCGGTGGCTTGATGTGCTCTCATCAGCACCAGCCAGCCGCGGTCTGTTCACAGATCCCGGCCTCCTCCAAGTTGCCGATTCCGGACCAGGCGTTGTGGGCCTCTACCGAACCCTCACTTCAGCAACCGCCAACCTGCTCACAGAAAGCCCTACCCCGCGATGAAAGTCCTACTGACACGCTCCTCCGAGCTAGGCTTTGAAATAGCTGCAGCCGGTGGCCATCACTTGGAAATTGACGTGGCGGCCATAAATTCGGCCGAAGCCCCGGCAATCTCCACTGCAGTGGAAACTGCTCTCGGCGTCACTGCCTATCCTTTGTGGGAGTTCGCTTGTCGCGACGAAAGTGTGTTCCTGTGCGAGGTTGATCAGTCATATTGGTCAAAGTTCACTTGGATCAGCTTGGAAAACGTCTCCTGGATTACTTGTCTCTCACAGGCAGGTGCGGACATTGTCCGTGAACTAAATCGCGTCGCGGAACCAACCGCCATGCCGTTTGTCCCGTGGCTTCGCCAAGGATGGATCAGGGAACTGCAAGCCGAACTGGAAAAGACATTCGGGGACGACTGCCTTATCCAACCCCATAAACTGCGCTGCGACACCCTGGTCATCAGAGTAGCGACAAATCAAGGCGAATTCTTTGAGGTGCGTGCAGAAACGCAGTACTCGAAGGAATACCCCGCGCCACTCCCGCACACGATGCTTCGGTCCATGCTTCAACGTCCCCTAACGCAGGAGTGGCTTTCTCTGAATGTGCAGGTATACAAAGCACCGCTCGGAGGCGGGCTCAGTGAGCAACCCGATTGGGAAACCGCGCTGAGAGCCTATGCAAGGGCCCAGCGATGGATAGGCGAACAATTTATCGAGCCAGAGCTGGTAACCTCTGGCTCTTCAATGACGCCGCAAAGACCAACACGGGTCCCAAACCTTGAACTCCCCGCTAACAGCCATGACATGCACGCGCTCCGAGATGCCGCAGCAGCTGTCCTGCAATTGCTACCTATGACAAGCGTTTCTTCAACACTCGCCTTGTCGCCGTTCGAAGCGAGCATCGAAGCAGATGGACTGCGAATCGGCAGTTGGGAACACGTGGCGTTCACCCATCCTTTGGAGGCGTTAACTCCGTTCCTTGCGGGCGTAGGCGCGGAGAATCGGCCCCCGGTATCCAAAATAGTTGAGTGGTGGTCTCTCGGACGGGGTCAGTCTGAGCCCCGGATCACACAACGGGACCTCAGCGCAGCACTGGCGCTGGCAGCATTGAGACGTGCCGCAATCCTTTTGGAGAGAGGCCAGTCACTCAGGTTGTTGGGAACATCGCTGCAAACTGAAGTGACAGCTTGGTTCAACTACGCCAAACTACACGGATCGCGTATTCAGTCGTGAAGCTATCAACGAGGAGCCAGGCCAATACGGGTTCCAATCTGACAAACCATACCCGGCAGCTTGCCAAGCTGGCTTTACCGCTCACTGCCGGAATGCTCGCTCCACTCCTGATCGGAATAGCGGACGTCCTACTGGTGGGTCACGTCTCCGATGCAGCTCTCCCCGCTGTGGCTTTTGGAATCACCCTATACATGTTTGCAGTGACCTCCAGCCAAGCGATTGCTATTACGCATCAAGTGGTTGTACTTCGACCCTTGGGCGATGACAACAGACTGCTCGCTTCATATTTGTTGTGGCGCTCGCTCGGCATAGTACTCATTACGTCGCTGACGTGGGTGGCTCTTATACTTGCGTTCGCATCACCGCTGGCGGAGTTGATGCTTTCAAGCCCAGCCAGTAAAGCCGAAGCCGTGGCTTGGATCAGCGTCAGGGCTTGGGGCTTGCCTGCGGTCAGCGTCGCCATGGTTCTTTCAGTTCATCTGCAAGCATCGCTGAAGCCGATCTACTCAGTAGTAAACAGCATTACGTCGAACACTCTAAATGTGGTTGCTTCAGCCTTCCTCATTTATGGCTTCGGGATGCTGCCCGCGTTGGGCGTTCAAGGATCCGCTTATGGGAGCATTCTGGCTGAGGCCTTCAGCGTCACATTTATGGTTATTACCTATGCGTTTTTGCGTCCGATTAGCTCTCCAGGCAGCTGCTGGAGGAATGTCATCCGCAATGATTTGCCTCGGGACTATCGCCCTATTCTCATATCAGAATTCGGTAACGTTATCAGCCTCAATACCAGCGAGGTGGCCTTCGTAGCCATTCTCGCAGTGGTGGGCGACGCAGCCCTGGGCGCGGGCCAAGTAGCTATCACCGTCATGGACGTACTGACGGCCCTGGCTATAGCAGGAGCTACTGCGTTTCAAATCCTTGAGGGTAGGGACGGCGGGCCTGGAACCAGTCTTTTCAGCTGGAGGCCACACGTACTCATCCTTGTCATCTTCATCTTGCTCGGCGCTCTGCTGGGTACTTTTACCCAAACTGTGGCGTCCTGGTTCACAGACGGAAGTCTTGCATCTCTGACTGCCTCCGGCTTGGTTCTTGTGGCTGTTTCGTCCCCGCTGATCTGGCTAAGCGCACAATCGGCCGCGTATCTTCGAGCCTGGCGTCGCTCAAGAACAGTTCTCGTGGCGACAACTTTAGCCGCATGGGCTGTTCAAGTTCCTTTGGCTTTCCTCCTCGGCATCGTTCTGGATCTAGGACTGACAGGAGCCCTCATTGCCTACGTGGGCTATCACCTCGTCCGGGTTTTGATCCAGGGCTTGGCCATTTCCAGGCTTGTCCGCGTTACAGCCGAGGCTGGCAACCCCTAGGCTCCCCTCAGAATTACATACGCTGCGGTGCACGAATTCCAAGGAGACTAAGCCCCTGAACCAGCACCTGTTCAGTGGCACGGCAGAGAGCCAGTCGGGAAGAACGGGCATCGTCTTCGGCGTTTAGGACCGGTGCTGCGTCGTAGAACGACGAAAAACGTTGCGTCAGCGCGAACAAATATGCACAGAGCCGGTGCGGTTCCAGTTTTTCGCCGGCCGTCTCCACTGCTGCTTCAAAATTGAGGAGAGACATGGCCAGCTGCCGCTCCTCGGGAAGGCTGATTACGACAGTGTTTGTCACTTGGCCGGTTCGCTCACCCCGCTCAATCAGGGACCTTATGCGTGCCACGGCATATTGCAGATAGGGCGCCGTGTTTCCACTGAGTGAGACCATGCGGTCAAGGTCGAAAATGTACTCGGTGTCATGAGCGACTGAGAGGTCGGCATATTTGACGGCGCCTGTACCAATCATTCTCGCAACAGCTTGCATCTCGTCAGGACTCTCAAGGGAGCTGCTCTCGACGAGAACCTTGTGCGCCCGGGCCACCGCTTCAGCAACAAGATCGAGGAGTTTAAAGCTCTTTCCGCTTCGAGTCCTAAGGATCTTATTGTCAGGGCCGAGAACGTTACCGATCTTCACGTGGGTTACGTCAGTGGCCGGTGTGAGCCAGCCGGCTTCCCTGGTCAGCTGCCATACCATCTCCAAGTGGTTGGCCTGTGGCGAACCGACGACGTAGACCACCGAATCGGCTTTCAACTCCTGTACCCGGTACTTTAGGGCCGCGACATCTGTTGTTGCATAGCCGTAGCCGCCATCGCTCTTCCGCAATATCAGGGCCGCGGGCTGGCTATCCCGTCCCTTGAAGCCCTCAGGGAAGGCACACAGCGCACCCTCGCTAACGGTAGCAAGGCCGATTTTCTCAAGATCTTCGCACAGCAGGGGCAATTGAGCGTTGTAGGTGCTCTCTCCGGCCAAGTCTTCGTCGCGCAAGGATACTTCAAGGGCAGCGTAGACCTTGTTGAAGTAAGTCTTGGATTCGCCCACCAGATCACTCCACAGGGAAAGGGTTGCCTCGTCCCCGGCTTGAAGCAGCACAACCCGCAATCTGGCGCGGGTGGCGAAGTCTTCGTCTGCGTCAAATTTTTCCCGGGCGGCCTGATAGAAAGCGTTTGGATCCTCCGCGAGTTCATGGGCGTCCTGGCCACTCGATTTCGCATCAAGAGCATGCTCTATCAACATCCCAAAAGGTGTGCCCCAGTCGCCAATGTGGTTCTGCTTGATGACGTCGTTTCCAAGCCAATCCAAGATCCGAACAAGTGCATCTCCAACAACCGTCGTCCGCAAATGTCCCACGTGCATTTCTTTAGCAACGTTAGGTGACGAATAGTCCACAACAACCCGCCGGCCACTGGGATCAAGTCGAGTCGGAATCGACAGGTCCCTAATTTGCTGCTCAATCCACGAATCAGCAAGCACGATATTCACGTAGCCCGGCTTGCTGGCCGTAGCTTCGGCGATCAACGGCTCGCCGCCCAGGGCATCGGCGATCAGCTCAGCCAGCTCCATTGGAGTCATGCCGTGTCGGCGCGACAGGGCAAGGGCGGCATTCAGCTGCAGGTCGGCGAATTGAGACTCACGAACCACAGGGTCTATGTCAGCGGCGGGGAGTCCGAGGATTCCGGAAATCGCTTTTTGCGCAAGAGGACGTACTGCAGAAAAGGGACTGATCACTGATTTAGTCTAGTCACTTCTTCTTCGGAAAAGTGACACATGACAATCATGCCGCCACCTTGGAATAGGGCCAACCGTTCCCGCCCGGTTAACCTCCGCGCCATTCCGCTTCCCTACTCTGATCGCGCTGGGGGGATCACAAAACTACAGAGGGAAAGCGCCATGTGCACCGCAGACGAAAACACGACCACCCACAGCCAACGAGTGGAGCTTGCCGATGCTGAGCTGAAAACCATGGGATTGAGCCGCCGGCACATCCTGCAGTCGGCAGGGATCCTGGCCGCGGGCAGCGCGGCAACGGCCGCCATGGCACGGCCGGCGACGGCGAACCCGGGCGGCAACGACCCCCAGCTGAAGTGGCTTGTCGGAGACCACCACGTCCACACCCAGTACAGCCACGACGCCAAGTACATGATCAAGCAGCAGCTCGATACCGCACAGTCCTACGGCGTGGACTGGTTGGCACTGACTGAGCACAGCAACTTTGGCCACGCCAACAACGGTGGAGCAGTCAACGCCAACAAGGAAATCCAGGCGCAGCGTGCAGCGAGGCCCGACCTCCTGATCTTCCAGGGACTCGAATGGTACATCCCGGGAGCTGAGCACGCGTCAGTGCTCGTCGCCCCCGGTCCCAATGAAGTGAACCTCCTGCGGACCTTCGAACTGGTGTGGGACGGAAAGCTGAACCAATGGGAGAAGCCAACCCCTGGAACGGCCCAAGTGGAGACGTTCGAGCGAAAAGCAGTTGAAGCCATTGCCTGGTTGGCCAACCAACGGCGCTCCGGCTACATCGACGACGTCGTAGCGCTGGCCAACCACCCCATGCGTCTGGGCATCGACTCCCCGCACGAACTCCGGGCTTGGCGCGATGCCGCCCGCGAAGTGATGATCGGCATGGAAGGCGCCCCGGGTGCGCAAGGCTCCGGCGTCAGCCAGTTCTCCAGAGCCGGCGACCAGCGCGGCGAATACACCAACAACCCTACCCAGTACAGCTTTCCCGGCTACCCTGCCGACGCTTTCCGGCCCTACGGCGGCTTCGACTGGGCAACCGCAACGGTGGGTGGCGTCTGGGACTCCATGCTCGCTGAAGGCCTGCCCTTCTGGATCACGTCCAACTCCGATAACCACCTCACTGTGAAGGACACCTGGAAAACCGGACCGTATCCGCCAGAGGAGCCCTACCTCAGCCTGCCCAGCGAATTCGATCGTTGGTCCGTCACGGGCAAGCGTCCCGATCCCTTTGATACCGGTGAAAAGCAGGGCGGCAGCGACTACTGGCCGGGACAGTTCAGCCGCCTTCACACGGGTGTCACCAAACGCTCCTACACCGGCGTCCTGGAAGCAATGCGCAACGGCCGCATGTGGGTGGACCACGGACACCTCCTCCAGGGACTCGACGTGCGGGTCCGCGAGGTGCGCGGCGCCGGAGCAGGCAACAGTAACGGGCGCAACGGCGTCACCCTCGGCTCCCGACTGCAGGTAAGGCGAGGCGCCGACGTCGAAATTTCCATCACCATTAGGACGACGGACTACCGCAACTTTGCGGGGATCCTCCCGAAACTCGCCCACGTGGACGTCATCGGTGGCGCCGTAACCGGTGCCGCGGCAGATCCCGACACTTTGAGGGCCCCTGGCACAGCGGTATGGAAGCAGATCGATGTTTCCGGGCGTACCGGAACGTTCACCATCAAGCACGTCATCAAGGACGTGCAGACATCCTGCTACTTCCGGCTCCGCGGCAGCGACGGAAACCGCCACGGTGCAGGCTACTACGGCGCTGCCGTGGACCCCGCCGGGCCCATCCGCCACGGAGACAACCTCGGGGACGCTGACCCGTGGGCGGATACCTGGTTCTACGCCAACCCAGTGTTCATCGACGTTGCGTAGTCATCACTCCGATGCCGTGTGCACTTCGCCTTCTTCGGGATCGTCGGCGGACCGAACCTCATTCCGAATGATGCCAAGTTCTTCGAGTTGGGCCGACATTCCCGCTCCATCCGGGGCATAGATCCAAGGGATTCCAGGAGTGGGCTGGCCTCCGGACTTTGACCGCCCACCGGCGAGCACTGCTTCACCCGCGGAGAGTTGACGGATCGCGATGGCCCTGACGTTGGCGGGATGACGTTGGGCGAACTCGGAGTAAATGGACTCATCATGCTGTCCGTCGTCGCCCACCAGCAGCCATTTGATGTTGGGGAACTCCTCCGCGAGACGTTCCAACGAGGTCTTCTTGTGCTCCTGGCCGCTGCGGAACCAGCGGTCAGGAGTAGGGCCCCAGTCCGTGAGGAGCTTGGGACCGGCGGGGTACAAGTTGCGGGATAGGAACCGGGACAGGGTTGGGGCAACGTTCCATGCTCCAGTGGACAGATACAGCACAGGTGCGGAAGGTGCCGTCCTGGCGATCCGTTCATACAGCACAGCCATGCCCGGCGTGGGAGTCCTCGCGTGCTCGTTGAGGACGAAGGTGTTCCAAGCAGCCAGGAACGGACGCGGCAGCGCAGTGACCATTACGGTGTCGTCAATGTCAGACACGACGCCGAACTCGGCATCGTCCGCGACGATCTCCACGGGAGCCTCCACGACTTCGGACTCGCCGGATTGCAGCGTAATGGTGTGCCAACCGGCGTCGAGGGCTACGGGAATACGAGCATCCACCACACCGCCACGGTCAGCCCTCACGTCAAAAACGGTGCCGGCGATGGTCACGTTCACTTGGGCGTGGGCCACGGGCGCGCTGGTGAAGTTGCGCCAGCCGCGCATGCTTTCCTGCAACGGATTTGTGTGACCCGCGGCGTCCCTGGGGTCACTTCGGACGATCCGTGCGAGGACCCGGACCCAGGAAGTGCTGCCGTACCCGGTGTAAGGGATGACTGTCTCCACCCGGCCACGCCGGATCGCAAGACGCGTTTGAAAACCAAGCCACGCGTCGTCGAGCCTCATAGCGAGGTGACGGCGTCCTTTACTCAGCGGCGTGGGGCCTTCATTGTCAGCGGCGTCGGACTGGGGGCGCGGTTTCATGGGACGGGGTGACATGCGTCCAGTCTTCCATGTACTGGTCCCCTACCGCAGTGCGCACCAGTATCCACCGCTCGCAAGTCATGGGGATCAGGGGGTACCGGAAAACCATTCCTGGATCGATTGAAAGGCTTCCGGGCCTGACGTGCTGCTCACCTGTCGGGCCAGATCGCCGATGGAGATTGTGCTAAGCGAGTCACGCCAGGCCACCTCTGCTGTCATCATTGCCTTCGCGATGGGGCAGGGCGCCAAGCATTCCTCCGGAGGCGTGCCGAGGGGTCCGCGTTGGCGTATCTCGGTACAGACGAATAACGGCTGCTTGCCCTCAACAGCAAAGACGATATCCAGAATGCTGATCTCATCAGCCGGACGGGTGAGTACATACCCTCCGGCATGCCCCTGAAGGGAACGAACAAGTCCCCCTCGCGACAGGGCCTGCATCTGCTTGGCCAAGTAACTGCTCGAGACGTCATGCAAACCGGCCAACTTGCCGGCAGGCACAGGCCCATCCATCTTGCTGAGCACCACACAGCAGTGGATGGCCCACTCAACACCCCCGGACAATTTCATGTACCCATACTAGTTGACTCGGACAAAAACTGTCCGTAATGTTCATCTCGGACAAAGTTTGTCCGAGATGACCAGGGTGGAGGACATGGACATGAAGATTCTGATTGCAGGCGGAACAGGCCTCATTGGCCGGCAGGTTGTGGAGATTTTGAAAGACCAAGGGCACGAGGCTGTCCCGGCATCCCCTTCGAACGGCATTAACTCAGTTACAGGGGAGGGTTTGGATGAAGCGATGACAGGTGTTGACGTGGTGGTCGACCTGACCAACACCACCGACTTTGACGAAGACGTGGTGGTCTCGTTCTTCACAAATTCCACGAACAACCTCGTAGCCGCAGAGAAGAAGGCCGGCGTACAGCACCACGTCGCACTCTCCGTGGTTGGCACTGACCGGATCGGCCCTGTGGGCTACTTCGCCGGCAAAACCGCGCAGGAGGACGCCATCCGGAATGGCGGGGTTCCCTACACCGTGGTTCGGGCGACCCAATTCTTCGAGTTCATTCCTATGATCGCCGATGTCAGCACACGCGACGGCTCAGTTTTCCTCACCGATCACTTGATGCAGCCCATGGCCGCCGCCGACGTCGCCCGTTTGGTAGCAGAAGCCGCAATTTCCCCTGCCTTGAACGGCGCAGTCGAAATAGCGGGCCCCGAGAGGGCGCCGATGTACGAGTTCGGCAAGCGAGTCCTCAGCGCCAAGGGCGATGCCCGCACCGTGGTGGCCGATACCAACGCCGGGTACTTCGGTATACCCATCCAGGAAACCAGCATCGTGCCAGTGGGCGAGGCGATCATCGGCCAAAAATCCCTTGGGGAATGGCTGTCAGAGACCGCGAGCCCGTAGCAACCGGCCTGGCTCCGTCGCCTATACAGCGGTGGTCGGCGCCCGTCCTTCGTCGCCATGTTGCTTGCGGGCTTCTGCGGCCCGGAGCCGATCCAACCGGTTCATAAGGGGCGCGGTGGTGGCCCCATGCACCGCGATGGAAAGTGCAACCACCAAGCCGATCAGGGCCCAAAGCTCGTGGGCCTCAGCTTCGAAGTTGCCATGGCTCAGCGCGTATGCCACGTAGTACAGTGACCCGATCCCGCGGATGCCGAAGTAGGAAATGGCCAGGCGCTCGCGCGGACCGGTCTTTCCACCCATCAACCCAAGCCATCCAGCCAAAGGGCGGACCAGCAAGAGGAACGCGAACGCTACCAACAGCTCCGGCCAACCGATTCCGTCCAAAAGTCCGCGGGCTATCGCACCACCAAGGAGAACCAGGATCACCACCGTCATGAGGCGCTCAAGCTGCTCCACATAGCTGTGCAGCACCTGATGGTAGGAGTGGTTGTGCTCTGCAGAACGGATGGTCAGTGCGCAGAGGAAGACAGCAACGAAGCCGTAGCCTTCCACCATCTCCGCGGCACCGTACGCAAGGAACGTAGCTGCGAGGGCCACAAAGCCCTCGGAGTGTTCAGACAGGCGGAAGCTTTTACCTTTGGCAGCGAAGAAGATCAGGCTCAGCAGTTTGCCCGTTCCGAATCCGATCAGGACCCCGGCAAGAGTGCGCCACAGCACGTCCAACCCGAGCCACTCCCCCAGCCATGCCTCCGGGGATGCCCCTACCAAGCTGATGAGGATTGCCAGGTAAACAAAGGGGAAGGCGAGCCCGTCGTTCAAACCCGCCTCGGAGGTCAAGGCGAAGCGAACCTCGTCCTCGTCAGGGTCGTCTTCAGTGTCTGCGGGTTTTCCCACCTGGACCTCGGAGGCCAGCACCGGGTCAGTGGGGGCGATCGCTGCCGCTACAAGGATGGCGGCGGCCAGCCCCAGGCCCAACACCCACAGGCCAAGGAGCGTCATCACCAGGATGCACAATGGCATGACTATCCCGAGGAGGCGCCATGTTGTGGTCCACCCGCGCCACCGGAACGGTCTATCCAGAGCCAATCCGGCACCCATGAGGGAGATGATGACGCACACTTCGGTCAGGTGCGTCGTGAAATCCGCATATTGCATGGGATCCGGGTCCGGTAAGTCAGGAAGCAGGGTGAAGGCCAGAATTCCGCTGCCCAGAAAGACCATCGGCATGGAAAGCGGCATGTCACGCAATAACTTCGGCAGAACTGCTGCGGCCAACACCGCAATGCCTGCCGAAAGGAACAAGATGCTGGGGACTTCAAACACGAATAGTCTTCTTCCTGCCGCGTCGGACGCGTGTCAGAAGCCTAGTCGGCTGCGAGGGCTGAGTCGATCAAGACCGCTGCTGCGTGACGCGCTTGCCCGGCGGCATCGGATGTTCCTGCAATGGCCGCAGTGGTCTGCGCACCTTCGGCGAGGATGGCGAGTTGCGGCGCCAGGTAGCTTGGCGCGCCGGCCTCGCTGGCCAAACGGGCGACGTATTCCTGGAACGATTCCTTGTGCTTCCGCGCATACTCGGCGACGTCCGGGCTGATGGCTCCGAGTTCAGCGAAGCTGTTGATGAAACCGCAGCCCCGGAACGAATCCTGGCAGAACCAGCCCGCAAGGTAGTCAAAGATGGCGAGGAGACGCTCCCGGGGTGTTCCAGCTCGTTGCACCGTGGCGTCGAGCCCTTCGCTCCATGACTTGTGCCGGCGCTCAAGCACGGCCATGAGGATGCTGCTCTTTGACGGGAACTCCGCGTAGAGCTTCTTCAGCGAGACTCCTGCCGCCGAACGAAGTTCGTCCATGCCAACGGCTTGGATTCCCTTCGCGTTATAGAGCTCGTCGGCAGTGGCAACGATGCGTTCGCGAACTTCGGAAATATCCATGCACCCATTCTACTTGCAATGAGAACGAACGTTCTCTACTATGGAGAACACACAGGGAGAACGATCGTTCTCCACTTCGAGAAAAGGGACAAATCATGGGCTTCATCAAGGTTGGCACCGAGAACACCACGGACATTGAGCTCTACTACGAAGACCACGGAACAGGTCAGCCCGTAGTCCTGATCCACGGCTACCCCCTGGACGGCGGCTCGTGGGAAAAGCAGTCAGCCGCCCTCCTGAACGCCGGATACAGGGTCATCACTTACGACCGCCGCGGCTTCGGCAAGTCCAGCAAGCCGACCACAGGCTATGACTACGACACTTTCGCGGCTGACTTGAACACCGTGCTTGAAACCCTGGACCTGCAGGACGTCGTGCTGGTTGGCTTCTCGATGGGTACGGGCGAAGTTGGACGCTACATCGGCACGTACGGCGAAGCCCGCATTGCCAAGGCCGCGTTCCTGGCATCCCTTGAACCCTTCCTCCTCCAGACGGACGACAACCCCACCGGCGTTCCCTCGTCCGTTTTCGACGGCATCCGAAACGCCGCAATCGAAGACCGCTACGCCTGGTTCACCAACTTCTACAACGACTTCTTCAACACCGATAACTTCCTGGGCAACCGCCTCAGCGAAGAAGCACTGCGGAATTCCTGGAACGTCGCCGCAGGCTCGTCCTGGTACGCATCCTTCGCAGTTGTGGATTCATGGCTCACGGACTTCCGCTCCGACATCGAGAAGGTCACCGTTCCGTCACTCATCGTCCACGGAACTGACGACCGCATCCTTCCCATCGACTCCACAGGCCGCGAGTTCACCAAGCGCCTTCCATCCGCTGAATACGTCGAGATCGAAGACGCACCGCACGGCATGCTCTGGACACACGGCGCTGAAATCAACGAAGTCCTGCTCCGCTTCCTGGCCAAGTAGTAAATAACCGACGGCGGCAGGTCGCCTTGGTTCCAGTGGAACCGAAGGTGGCCTGCCGCCGTCGTGCGTTGACGTAACCCACGTCACGCCGTTATGATTTATGAATCGATTCAAGATGTAACCTTCCTCACGCTGAATGACCACTTTGTTCAGTCCTGGATGGGAAGAGTTCTTGTTCCTTGCCAACGACGCCAGAGGAGTACAGCGACGTGACAGTCACGCACCGGAGGGATCTCAGCACCTCCCCGGAACACACAGCGGGTCAGAAGGATCCGAAGAAAGCCGCGATGAGCGGCTGGATCGGAAGCGCGCTGGAGTACTACGACTTTGCTCTGTACTCGCTGGCGGCAACACTTCTGTTTCCCACGATCTTCTTCCCCACCGAGAATGCCACCGTCGGCATCATCGCCTCGCTGGCCACCTACGCCGTGGGCTACGTTTCCCGCCCGCTCGGCGCTGTGATCCTGGGAGCCTACGGTGACCGCCACGGGCGCAAGAAGGTGCTGGTTTTCGCAATGCTGCTCATGGGCTTCGCGACCTTTGCCGTCGGCCTCCTACCCACGTACGGACAGGTGGGCCTTCTGGCTCCCGTCCTCCTGGTAATTCTGAGGCTGATCCAGGGATTCGCCGTCGCAGGGGAACTCGGTGGCGCCAGTGCCATGATCGTGGAGCACTCCCCTGACGCGAAGCGCGGGTTCTTTGCGAGCTTCAGCCTGCAAGGCACGCAGGTGGGCTCGATCCTCGCCACAGCCGTCCTGATTCCGCTCGCCGCCCTGCTCCCTGATGAGCAGTTCCACTCATGGGGCTGGCGCTTGCCGTTCCTGCTCAGCGCCGTGGTGATCGTGGCCGGGTACGTTATCCGTCGCCGCGTGGAGGAGCCTCCCGCTTACTTGGCCCAGTCCGAGGACGCCGGCACCAAGCGCCGCTTCCCTCTGGTGGACCTCCTGCGCACCCACCCCTGGGTTTTGCTGCGCTGCATCATCATGACATTCACCAACGTCATCGGCATGGCCACCCTCATCTTCGGCGTCTCCTTCGCCACCCAAAAGGGCTACGGCATCGGCTTCTCCAGCAGCGAGTTCCTCTGGGTGACCTTGGCTGCCAATGTGGCCGCGGTGCTGACCATCCCCTTGTTCGGCGCATTGTCCGACAAGATTGGCCGGCGAACACTGATGGTGGCCGGCGGCATTGCCGGCGGATTGCTGACAGTGGGTTACCTGTGGGCGATCGAGCAGCGCAGCCTTCCCTTGGTCTTCGTCTGCGTCGTGATCGTTCAAGGCATTCTCTTCCAGATGTGGAATGCCACCTTTGCCACGTTCTTCCAGGAGCAGTTCCCCATGCGGATGAGGGTGACCGGCTTCGCTGTCTCGCAGAACATCGGGCTCATGATCGCTTCCTTCTTCCCGAGCCTGTTCACGGCGATCGCTCCCCCGGGATCAGCGAACATCCCCATGGTCATCGGCCTGACCACGCTCGGCATCTGCCTGGTTTCAGCTGTCGCGACCCTTCTGTCCTCGGACACCAAGGGCAAAACGCTCGAGGACCTCGAAGCGCGCTGACTTACGACGGCGGCAGCTCGCCGTCGAGATCGCCGGAAAGGCTCCAGATCGCTGGGCCTTCCGTGTGTGTCAGGCTGTTGTGTGACAGGTTTTGCTGTCCTCACCAGCTGAAGCACACGGCGGGGAAGCCCCTCCGGCGAACTCGTGCGTCTCCGGCGATTCCGCAGCTAGTCGTTGACCAGCTCCGCCGCCTCGTTCCTGGGCGCTACCGCTTCCCGCACCCTCTTGCCACGGGCGTAACCCACGAGCCCCAGTGCCAGGATGCATCCCAACGTGCCGAGGGCGAAGGCCTCGAAGGTGAACTGCGAGACGCCCCAGGTTGCCTCAAAGTCGTACGGCAAGCCGAAGAGCACATCCAATGTCCCCGGGAAGATTGCCACCCAGGACCCGATCAGGATCCATGCGAAGCAGATGTAGCCGAGGATGCGGAAACCCGTGTCGGAGACAGGAACCTTGAAGGGCCGATCAGTGTGGGGATACTTGCTCCGAAGCTTCACCGCCGCCGGGATGGCAAACAGGTAGCTCAGCAGGAACGTTGAGATCGCGATGGAGAGGACCACTCCGAACAGTGCGCTGCTGGTGCCGCTCAGCTGCATGGCTGCGAGCATGAATAGCGTTGCCACCACACCGGAGAGTGTATTGACGCGGATGGGCGTGCCCAGCTTGGGATGGAAGCGCCCAAAGAAGCCTCCGAAGAAGGAGCCGTCTGCCGCGGCCATGGCCTGCATGCGGTCGCTGATGATCATCCATGCGGCACCTTGCGAGACCAGGATGAAGCAGAAGACGACGGCGGATATGGACAGCATGATTTCAGCGGCGGGACCGAAGACTGTGTAGACCGTGGCTATTGCTCCGAACAGCCCGCCAATGCCGGTGATTTGGTCCAGCGGTACCACGAGCAGGATGGCAAGGATCGGGAGCAGGTAGCTTGCGGCGGCAATCATGGAGGACCGGGCCACCGAGATGGGAACATCCTTGGCCGGGTTCTTCATTTCCCCGGCGGCACTGTTTCCGGACTCGAATCCAAGGAATGAGAACAGCAGGAGTGGAGTCACACCCAGGAAGCCGGCAAGTGTTGGCGAGAAGAAGCCCAGATCCAAACCGTTGAAGCCGTGCTGCAGCCCGTAAACCATGGTGACAATAATAAAGAAGGTCAGGAACGCGACCTTGAGGATGGCGCCCAGTGAGGGCAACCATTTGCCGTGCTTCAAGCTGATAATCGCTGAGGTCACCGTGATCCAGATGAAGAGCAGCTTGAAGATGTAATCGGCCGGGCTGCCGGCGTCCACGTGACCCACGTACTCGGACCAGGTTTCCACTGCGACGAAGGCCATGGCGCCCCCGACCCAGACGGGCTGCGTCACCCAGGTGAAAAGGGAAGTGATTGCTGCAACCACACGGCCAAACGCCATCTTTGTCCACACGTAGACGCCACCCTCTTCGGTGAAGGCACCGCCGGTCTCGGCGAAGATCAGTCCATAGGGCACCATGAACGTGACGGCCAGGATGAGTGTCCAGGTGAAGGTTTCCCCGCCGAAGCCGGAGACCTGGCCCAGGACCTCCACTGAGATGACCGCGGCGACCACCAACAACAGGATGTCGAAGCGGCCCAGGGATTTTTGCAGATGCTTGCTTTGCTCTTGCGCGAGCCGCGTTGAGGCTACTGGCTGATCCATGATCGATCCTTTGCTACTGCTTAAGTTTGCTACTGAGCAAGAAGGGTGGGAAGGGAGGGTGTCTTGGCGACGGGTGCGATGGGGAGGGATGGTCGGGACTCGTCTTCTTTGACGCGCCATATCCGGTCCTTGTTGAGCCCCAGCGTAGGCTTGTGAACTGCATCACGTAAACCATTGAATAGCGATGCATATCAGCGGTTTTCCAGATGAATCAGATCAGCCGAACTGGATCCACGTGGTCTTCGGCGCGGTGTAGTTGTCGAACGCGTGCAGGGAGAGGTCCCGCCCGAACCCGGACTGCTTGAAGCCGCCAAAGGGTGTGGTATTTCCCAGCGCGTCCACGGTGTTGACGGAGACTGTTCCAGCAAGGAGATCCCCTGCCACGCGATGCCCGCGGGACAAGTTCGACGTCCACACCGACGCAGCCAACCCATAGTCTGTGGCATTGGCCAAACGCACCGCTTCCTCCTCCGTGTCGAAGGCGTGCAACACAGCCACGGGTCCAAAAATCTCCTCGCGGTGGACGTCGTGATCCGCACCCAGGCCGCCCAACAAGGTGGGTTCCAGGTAAGCATCTGATCCCCGGATCTCGCGCCGCTCACCGCCGAAAAGCACCTCACCTTCGGCGCGGCCGCGCCGAATCCAGCCCTCGACGTCGTTCGCGTGGGCGCTGCTGATCAGGGCGCCGTTGCCCTCCAAGCCGGCCAGCGGATCCGCGGGTCGGTAGCCTGCCGCCTCCTCGGCGAGGAGGGCTGCGAACTCATCATGGATATCCCGTTGCACCAGGATCCGTGAGTTCGCAGAGCAGACCTGCCCTTGGTTGTAGAAGGCCCCGAAGGCCGCCTTGGCTGCTGCTTCACGCAGGTCTGCCGTATCGGCAAAAATGATGTTGGAGCTCTTGCCGCCCGCCTCGAGGCTAAGCCGTTTGAGGTTGCTGCGACCCGAGGCTTCCAAAAGGGTGCGGGAGACGGCGGTGGAGCCCGTGAAGGCCAGAGCATCAACGTCCATGTGGTGCGCCAAGGCCGCGCCTACTTCCCGCCCTGTCCCCGTAACGATGTTCAACACGCCATCCGGAAGTCCCGCTTCCGTGGCCAATTCGGCGAGTCGCAGCACACTCAACGAGGTTTGCTCGGCAGGCTTGAGCACCACGGTGTTTCCGGAAGCCAGCGCCGGAGCCAGTTTCCACACCGCGATTTCCAGCGGGAAGTTCCACGGCACGATTGCGGCCACCACACCCAGGGGCTCGCGGGTCACCAGGGCGGTCGCTCCCGGCGGAACTGCCGGCAGTTCACCGTTCTGCTTATCCGCAGCTTCCGCGTACCAGCGCAGGGTGGAGATGGCACCGGGCACGTCAACAGTGGTGGTCTGCAGGATTGGCTTTCCACTGTCCAGCGTCTCCAAGAGCGCCAATTCATCGGAATGGCGCTCCATCAAGGCAGCCAACGCCAGCAACAGGCCCTTTCGCTTCTCGGCCCCGGATCGGGCCCACGCGGAAAATGCTCGCCTGGCTGCCGCTACCGCGCGGTCTACGTCATCGGTTCCGCATGCAGCCAACTCAGCGAGGACGCGACCATCAATCGGGCTGATCGTAGGGCGGGTAAATTCCGCGCTTGACGCTGTCCGGCGCCCATCGACGAAAGCCCTGCCATCGATCGCGAGGGCGTCGGCACGGCCGTGCCAGTCCAAGGACAGCGTGGTTGAGGTGGTGTTCATGGTGACTCCTGGTGTGGGGTTTAGTGGTGGGGATTCAGCTGTGGTGTGGAGGTGCGGGCGATGCGGAGGGCTGCGGAAGCAGCCAGGAGGCAAAGAAGTTCAACGCCGATGAGGGTGAGCATGGCTGCTTGGTGCCCAGCAACGGATGCGCGCCGGGTGTAACCGTGGTGCCCGCCGCCAGGTCCCAACAGAAGGACCAGGTGGATGAGGATCATTGCCGCGCTCATGGCCAAGAGGTGGCTGGCGGCACGTGGCGCAGCCTGTCGGGCGCAGAGCCGGAACCTCCGCCCAATGAGAGAACAAGCCATGGGAGCGGTGCAGGTCAAGCACGCAGCACCCATCGCCGCCATCCACCAAGCCATGACTCCTGCCGGAGTACCTGCCGCCGCCGTCACGTGGGCTATAGCGCTGCCCGCAGCGGCAACGCCCACCAGGCCCGCGGGAATGGGCATGGTTTTGCCGAGCCGCCCGGGTAGGCGGGATTGCTGGTTCATGGTTCTCCTGGTCGCCGGCGACGTTTGGGTCAAGGACTTTACGCCAGCCTGTGAGGTGGGTAAAATCAAAGCGTTGGTTGAACAGTTGTACCATCAAAAAACGACTTCAGGAAGTGCCATGACCCTTCAGACCACCCCCTTGGCCGCAACGACGCAGGCTCCGCTGGGGCAGCATCCGCTTGAGCAGCTCTCGGCGGGGGAGATCCAACAGGCCCGCCGGATTCTGGCAGAGACCGGCCTCGTCGCAGAGACCACACGCTTCGCCTACCTCGGCCTGATCGAACCGCCCAAGACCGCCTTTCGGGGAGATGCCGCAGATGCCCCCCGCCTGGTCCGGACCATGCTTTGGGACGCGGCACAGTCGCGCTCCCTCGATGTCAGGCTGTCCCTGACCACAGGACTCGTCCTTGATACGCGTGAACTCAACCCCGCAATCGACGGCCAGTTGCCGGTCCTGCTGGAGGAATTCGGGATCATCGAGGAAATCCTGGCTGTAGATCCACAATGGAACGCAGCACTGGCCAGCCGTGGCCTGACCCCGGCGCAGGTCCGCGTAGCTCCACTGTCGGCAGGCGTGTTCGAGTACGGGAACGAGGAAGGCAAACGGCTTCTTCGCGGCCTCGGATTCCGACAGGACCACGCCGCGGACCACCCGTGGGCCCACCCGATTGACGGGTTGGTGGCCTTCGTGGACGTGGAAAACCGCCGAGTCAACCACTTGATCGACGACGGCCCCGTGCCAGTACCGGAGGTCAACGGCAACTACACCGACCCCGCAATTCACGGCGAGCTCCGCACGGACCTGAAGCCGATAGAAATCACTCAACCGGAAGGCCCCAGCTTCACGCTGGAGGGCAATCACCTGAAGTGGGCAGGCTGGGACCTGCGCGTGGGCTTCGACGCGCGCGAAGGATTGGTGCTCCACCAGCTGCACCACTCGCACCAGGGACAGCGTCGGCCGGTGGTCCACCGCGCGTCCATCTCCGAAATGGTGGTCCCGTATGGCGATCCGTCTCCCTACCGAAGCTGGCAGAACTACTTCGATTCCGGCGAGTACCTGGTGGGCCGGGACGCCAACTCGCTCAAGCTGGGTTGCGACTGCTTGGGCGACATCACTTACATGTCCCCTGTGGTAGCTGATGATTTCGGCAATCCCCGCGTGATCGACAACGGCATCTGCATCCACGAGGAAGACGCGGGAATCCTGTGGAAGCATACGGACGAGTGGGCCGGCTCCAACGAGGTACGACGCAACCGCAGGCTGGTGGTCTCCTTCTTCACCACCGTAGGGAACTACGATTACGGCTTCTACTGGTACCTCTACTTGGACGGCACCATCGAGTTTGAGGCGAAGGCGACAGGCATCGTGTTCACGGCAGCATTGCCGGATAAGGATTACGCCTACGCTTCAGAGATCGCGCCTGGACTAGGCGCCCCCTACCACCAGCACCTCTTCAGCGCCCGGCTGGACATGATGATCGACGGCGACACGAACCGGGTTGAGGAACTGGATCTGGTGCGCCTTCCCAAAGGCCCCGGGAACCCGCACGGCAATGCCTTCACCCAGAAGCGCACCGTGTTGGTACGTGAATCGGAGGCAGTCCGCGATGCCGACGGCGCCAAGGGAAGGGTGTGGCACATCAGCAACCCCCGCTCCTTGAACCACCTTGGCCACCCTGTGGGCTACACCCTCTACCCGGAGGGCAACCCCACGCTGGCAATGGCCGATGATTCCTCCATTGCCTCGCGGGCCGCCTTCGCTAAGCATCACCTTTGGGTTACCCAGCACGCCGAAGACGAGCTCTACGCCGCAGGCGACTTCGTCAACCAGCACCCAGGAGGTGCAGGGCTTCCCAGCTACGTGGCCCAAAACCGCGACATCGATGGCCAGGACCTCGTGGTGTGGCACTCCTTTGGCCTGACCCACTTCCCCCGTCCAGAGGACTGGCCCATCATGCCCGTTGACACCACCGGCTTCACACTGAAGCCGCACGGCTTCTTCGACCAGAACCCCACGCTCAACGTGCCATCGTCTGCCGCCGGGCACTGCGCACCTGCAGGGCAGAACGCCGGCGGCTGCGGACACTGACGGTTTCATCCCCGGTTGCCCCTGCGGGGTCGCGCGCCCCGGCGTTCCCGCGGTGGTAGGGTGCTCACGGTCCGCCATGTCCACCCGCCCGAATGAAGGAGCAGCATGCCCCGCTTGGTTGATCACGAGGAACGTCGCCGTTCCATCATCGAGACCACTTGGCGGCTGATCGCGGAGCAGGGCATCGAGAACGCCAGCATGCGGGACATCGCCCGGGAGTGCGGCTATGCGGCACCAGGGGTGCTGGCCCACTATTTCCCCAATAAGGACGCCCTGCTGCTGGCGTCCTACGAGTTGATCTGCGAACGCACCAACGAACGCATCGCGGCTGGCACGGCTGGCCGCCGCGGGCTTCCGGCCCTTCGGAGGTTGTGCCTGGAAATCATTCCGGCCGACCCCCTTACGGTGGTGGAAGCCCGCGTTGCGGTTTCGTTCTGGCAGCGCGCGCAGACGGAGGACGCGCTGCGCTCCGTGGGCAGGGAGGCCCTGTTGCACTGGCGTGGGCTGGTGATGGGATTCCTTACCCAAGCAGAGCACGACGGCGAATGCGAACCTTTGGCGGACCCGGATGCGGTTGCTGATGAGCTGCTGAACGTCATGATGGGCCTGCACGTGACCTCCATGCTGGATCCGGATGCCGTCACTGGTTCCCGGCAGCGGCATCTGGTGGAGCGTGCGCTGGCGCGGTTGGCTGTCCGGAAACAGCCGGCCTAGCTTCGGGCAGAGCGCGCGGCAACGATTTGGTGGCGCACTGCTTGCGCTACTGCACGCACCCTCGCTGTGGGGCGATGGGACTTAAGGTGCGCCAGAACTGTCTTCAGTTCCGGCACGTCGTCGCGGATTTCGACGGCGGCCAGCTGGCCGCCGTCGTACGTCAACTGGTGTTGTGGCCGCTGGTGAAGGATGGAATAGCCGAGGCCCCGGGCTACGAAAGTTCGCACCGTTTCATAGCTGGCCGAACGGAACCTGATGTCGGGCTCCCGGCCACCGAGCCTGGCGATGGAGAGCATGAGGTCGCGGGTGTGCGGCAGGTCCAGCAGCACGAAGGGTTCACCGCTCAATGCGGATAGCTGAACTGCCTTTGACCCTGCCAGCTTGTGATCTGGCGGAAGTGCCACATAGGGCCTGACAGTATCCACTACCGAACTGGCTATCGCGTCGGGCAGGTCGAGGTCGTAGCACAGCGCCAAATCCGCCTGCCCGCTGAGCAATGCGGCGATGCAGCCCGAAGTGTCGGTTTCGATGACTTCCGCTTCGAGGGCGGGGTGGTCTTCCCGCAGTTTGGTCAGGACTCCGGGCAGCAGGAAAGGCGCCAGCGTGCTGAAGCAGGCAAGACGGATCCTCCCGGAGACGCTTTGGTGTTCTCCGCGTGCGTGGTCAATGCTCTCCTCAACCTGGGCAAGGATGGCTTGGGCGTCCCTGACGAACAGCTCGCCGGCCGGCGTGAGCACCAGGCCTTTTGAGCGCTGCCTGATGAAGAACTGGGTCCCAACGTGCCGCTCCAGCTGAGCTATGGCCGCCGAGACTGCTGATTGGGCCACGTTGAGCCGAACGGCTGCCCCTGTCATGGACAGCTGGGCTGCCGCTTCCACGAAGTAGCGCAACTGCGTGAGTGTCACATCCATGAGAAGAGGCTACGCCATTCATCGGAAAAGTCGATGCAATCGTTCTAAAAGAACTGTTGGACAGATTTAGAGCACCGAAGGAAGCTGAAGAAGACGAGCACCGTCCAAGAACTGAAAGGCAAACCGCGACATGAGGCACCAGCGTATCCGTACGTTCAACACGAAAGAGACCTATCCGGAGCAGAACTTGGATAACGACCTGTGCCAGGCCGTTGTGGCCAACGGGGTGGTTTACCTCCGGGGCCAGATCGGGCAAGACCTTGAGACACGCGAGTCCGTGGGCATCGGCGACGTCGAAGCCCAGACGGAGAAGGCAATGGCCAACATCGACATGTTGCTTAAGGAGGCCGGCAGCAGCCTTGAAGATATCGTCAAGGTCACCGTGTACCTTGTGGATCCGCGCTACCGGGAGACCGTCTACCGCACCATGGGCCGTTGGCTCAAAGGCGTCTTCCCGGTTTCCACTGGAATTGTTGTCCAAGCTCTTGCACGCCCGGAATGGCTCGTGGAAATCGACGCTACTGCAGTGATCTCCACGGCTGCCTCGGAGGGACGCGCATGACGTTCAGTATTGCCGCCACGGACAGCCACGGAAGGTTCGGCATAGCCGTCTCCTCGTCCTCCCCCGCTGTCGCTGCCCGGTGCGCGCACCTGCGCGACGGAATCGGCGCCGTCAGCTCCCAGAACATCACTGATCCCCGGCTGGGGACAGCATTGCTGGACCGCTTGCAAGCCGGCTATTCCGCACAAGAGGCGATTGACGCCGTCGTGCAGGAATCACCTGCGGTGGACTATCGCCAGCTCGTGGTCCTGGACGCAAGCGGCGGATCCGCAGTGTTCAGTGGTGACCATACCCTTGGCGTGTTTGGTGAGGGCCGGGGTGCCAACAGTGTGGCTGCCGGCAACATGCTCACTCATCCGGGTGTTGCTCAAGCCCTCTGCGACGCCTTCGAAGCCACGGCCGGAGAACTTGAAGTGCGGCTCATGGCTGCCCTTCGAGCGGCCGAGGCAGCCGGAGGCGAAGCCGGACCCGTGCGGTCGGCCGGCATTTCGGTGGTGTCCGGACACGGCTGGAGGGACACGGACCTCCGCGTGGACTGGCATGACCACCCGATCGCGCAACTGGAGGAGCTCCTGGGGGTTTGGCTTCCGCAGCGGGAGGACTACGTAGTCCGCGGCTTGGATCCCGCAGCTTCCGTGAGTTATGGAGTTGCCGGCGATGAGCGCTGAACCGGCAACCACCACCACTCCAGCGGTTCAAGGCCAACGGGTACTGGATTCCGTCAGCGAGCAGCAGCCGCAGCTGATCCATCTCTCCGAAACCTTGCACGCCAATCCCGAACTCGGATGGCAGGAACATCGTGCCGCCGGCTGGACCGCGGAGTACCTGTCCGCGCACGGCTTCGAGGTGGAAAGGGAGTACCTGGGCTTCCCCACTGCGATCCGGGCTGTTTTCGGAACGGGCTCCCGCCGCGTTGGACTCATGGCTGAGTACGATGCCCTTCCAGGCCTGGGCCACGCGTGCGGCCACAACATCATCACGGCTATCTCATGTGGTGCCGCTGTGGCCTTGGCCCAGTTCGTTTCCGAGCATGACCTCACCGTGGAACTCTATGGAACCCCGGCAGAAGAAGGCGGGGGCGGAAAGATCGAGCTGCTCAAAAAGGGGGCCTTCCGCGGCCTGGACCTGGCCATGATGGCGCATCCCAGCCCCGTCGACTCCGCCGAGGCCCGCCCTTACGCGGTGGCCCACAACCATGTGGAATACAGGGGCAAATCAGCCCACGCCGCTGCCTATCCCGATCAGGGCGTCAATGCCAATGACGCCTTCATTGTTGCGCAGGTGGCGTTGGGCCTCCTCCGCCAACAGTTGCCTCCCGGTACCAGGGTCCATGGAATCCAAACACGCGGCGGCGAAGCACCCAACGCGATCCCTGAAAAGACGGAGGGCCGCTGGTACGTCCGTGCAGAATCACTTGCCCGGTTGGGTGAGCTGGAGGAGCGTGTCCAGCGGTGTTTCGAAGCCGGGGCTGTGGCGTCCGGCTGCGAGTTGTCGGTGACTCCGGAATCCGAACCCTATTCGGAGTTCCGCACGGACGAGCGGGCACTGGAGCTTTATGTGAAGCATGCGGAGGCTCTTGGCCGCGATTTCAGTGCCCCGCCTGAGCAAGCCACCATGAACCGGGCTTCCACGGACATGGGGAATGTTTCCCAAGTGGTTCCGGCCATCCACCCCTACATAGGACTTGGCTGCTTCCCGGCGGCCAATCACCAACCCGAGTTCGCCGCGCATTGCGTCGGTGACGCAGCCAACCTTGCCATTCACGACGGCGCAGCCGCCTTGGCGCTCACGGCACTGGATTACCTGGCAACGTAGCCAGGAGTCCGGCGTCGGGAGCATTTTCCAGGAACAGGACCATGACACAACAAGAATCTCCTCCCTGCTTGGGAGTACGACGAGAGCACGACAGCCTCGGGGACGCGGACGTTCCCGAGGCTTCCTACTGGGGCATCAGCACGCACCGGGCCGTGGACAACTTCCCCGTCAGCGGACGAACCATCGGCACCCTGCGTTCCCTCATCTGGAGCCTGGGTGCCGTGAAATACTCAGCAGCACGGGCAAACGAAAGCCTGGGCCTCCTTCATCCGGACAAATCCGCAGCCATCCAAAAGGCGTCCGTGGAAGTCATGGATGGCCTCTTTGATGACCAGTTCGTGGTGGACACCATCCAAGGCGGTGCCGGGACCAGCACCAACATGAACGCCAACGAGGTGATTGCCAACCGTGCGCTGGAGCTGATGGGACGCCGCAAGGGAGACTACTCTGCGCTTCATCCCATTGATGATGTGAACCGCAGCCAGTCCACCAACGACGTCTATCCGACGGCCATCAAGATTGCGCTGCAGCGGGAAATATCGGAATTCTGCGCGGAGCACTCCAGGCTCATCCAGGCATTTGATACCAAAGCCGCGGAATTCGCCGGCATCATCAAAGTGGGCCGCACCCAATTGCAGGACGCTGTACCCATGTCCATGGGACAGGAGTTCGGGGCATTCGCTGACACCCTCCGGGAGGATGGCCACCGGCTCCTTGAACTCCTTCCCCACTTGCGGGAGTCCAACCTTGGAGCCACGGCCATCGGCACCGGCATCACGGCCTCCCCCGGCTACCGGGAATCGGTGATCAGCGAGCTCAGTTCCATCACATGCCTGCAGCTCACCTCCGCGACCAACCTCGTGGAGGCAACCAGCGATACCGGCGTCTTCATGCTCGTCTCCGGCGTCTTGAAGAGGGCGGCGGTGAAGCTTTCCAAGATCTGCAACGACCTCCGTTTGCTCTCCTCCGGTCCGCAGACGGGGTTTGGAGAGATCTTCCTGCCCGCAGTGCAGGCCGGGTCCTCCATCATGCCCGGTAAGGTCAACCCGGTCATCCCGGAAATGGTCAACCAAGTAGCCTTCCGGGTGATCGGCGCGGATGCCACTGTGACCATGGCCGTGGAGGCAGGGCAGCTCCAACTCAACGCCTTCGAACCGGTCATTGCTGACGCTTTGCTTGAGTCGATCGCCTGGCTCACAGTGGCCTGCCGCCAGCTCCGGACGCACTGCGTGGACGGCATCACGGCGAATACGCAGATGCTGCAGCAACGGATGGTGGAGTCCATCAGCGTGGTCACCGGACTGGCACCCTTGATCGGGTACGCCGCCGCCGCAGAACTGGCCAAGGAGGCCCTCGCAACCCAGCGAGGCATTGCCGAATTGGTGATTGAGCGCGGACTGCTTGACCCGCAGAAAATGGAGGCGGCCCTTTCGGCCAGGTCGCTTGCTGGGCTCGGTTAAAGCCACCCACCGCAAAAGGGGGACCACGCCAGTGGCGTGGTCCCCCTTTTGCGGTTCTAACGTCAGACGGCGCCGCTTGCCACCAGCGCATCCTGCTCGTTGTGGACCAGGTAGCTCCGCTGGATGGTGATCTGGTCGGCCACGTACTTGGCGTCATGCCAGACACCCCAGATGAAGCTGGACCCACGGCGGGACTGCCATGGCAGGCCCAGGAAGTAGATGCCAGGCTCGGTGGAGACACCGCGTTGCTGCAGCGGCTTTCCCTTGTCATCGAAGGCGTCCACTTGCAGCCAGCTGTAGTCCACTGCGAAGCCTGTTGCCCACACGATGGAGGTGACTCCGGCCGCCGCGAGGTCCAACTCGCGGATGGGGTTGGTGAGGCTCTCCGGGTCCGGCCTAAGGAAACGGGCCTCGGGCTCCTCAGGAAGATCCAGGCCGTTGCGTTCAACATACGCGTCGGCTTCGTCCAACAACTCCAGGTAGTGTGCGTCACCGTTCGCAATGTTGGTGCGGAGGTCATCCGCGAAGCGCATTGTGCCGTCCAGGAACGCCGTTGTCCGTCCCACGAGTTTGATCCCGTTCCCGGCGAGCGCGCGGAAATCGACCGTGTGTCCGCCGTCTGCCCCGCTGACCGCTATGGTTACGTGTTCTGCGCCCAGAGCCGGGGTTGAGGCGTCCCACTTGCCGAGGACCCCCAGCCACCAGCAGAAGTCCCGTCCCCGGTAGTTCCGCGGAGGACGGTCATGCGGCCCCACCGAGAGGTATACCTGCCGGCCCGAGCGCTGGATTTCCGCGGCGATCTGCACGCCCGATGAACCAGCCCCGACCACCAGCACGGCCCCTTGGGCCAGTTGGCCAGGGTTGCGGTACGAGCTTGAGTGCATCTGCATAAGTCCGGCGGTTTCGGGAACGACGGCGGGAATCACCGGACGCTGGAACGGCCCGGTGGCGGCTACGACATAGCGCGCGTTGAACTCACCATCGGACGTTTGCACGTGAAAGCCAGGCGCACCGACGTTCCTGCGCACGGACTTTACTTCCACGCCGCAGCGGATGGGCGCACCGATCTTCTCGGCATACGCCACGAAGTAGTCGGCTACCTGCTCCTTGGAGGGGAAAGAGCCGGGCTCGATGTCGGTGAATTCCAGGCCCGGGAAACGATCGTGCCAGGCAGGCCCATTGGCAACCAGGGAATCCCACCTCATGGAACGCCACCGCTCGGCAATGCGGTGGCGTTCAAGAACGATGTGGGGAATTCCCCGCTCGCTCAGGTGCTCGCTCATCGCTACACCGGCTTGGCCTGCCCCTACGACGAGGACCTCAACCTCTTGGCTTGACATGTGATCTCCCTATATAGCGAAAGGTCACAGCGCTCATCGACGGGGAACGACTTCAAGGTGTCGTCCCCGTTGCCGCTCCCCTCGTTGGGAGTGCCGGCTGATATGACGGACGCTGCGGCCCTTTTCTGTGACGGTCATTTCATTCTCACGCGCACAAAGTGCATCTGCATAGCGAATAAAACCGCGCAACCGCATCGGAAATTTTGATGATGTCTGAGGTAACTGCCTCGTCGACTACCGGGAGAGCTCCTCCAGTAACTCCAACACGTGCCGGTACTGGGAGCCCGTGGCGCGCGTCATGCCAAGCTCGCAGGTCCGGTTGCAGGAGGCATGGGCAGCAGCGCGCATGTCCGCTACCTCCGTTGCCTGGCGTGCGGTTGCCGATGCCGTCAGTTCAGGATGCAACATGCCCCTGTCGCCGGCGAACGCACAACAACCCCAGTTTTCTGGAATGTCCACACGATCCGCCACGGCACCGGCCACCACGCTGAGGGCATCGTTCAAGCCCATCCGCGTAGACGAACAGGTGGGATGCAGCGCCAGAGAACCAAGCCTTTGGTACTCAGGCAGGCAAGGCAGGATCCGCTCGACTGCGAAGTCCACGGCGTCCACGATGCGCAAGGGAAGCTGACCCTCCGCCGGGACGTCGGATTCCACCGCATGGCGCAGGCCTTCCGTGCAGGATGACGCATCGCAGACGATAGGTAGGTCACCGTCACGGGTTGCTTGACGAAGCGCTGCCAAGGTTTTCGCTCTCATGGTTTCCTGGCCGTCAGCCATCCCCTTGGAGGACCACGGCGTTCCACAACACAGGCCGTCAATGCCTTGCGGCACCAGGAGGGTGAGGCCTACCCGGGCGGAAAGCTGCTCCAAGCTGTACTGCACGCCGCGCCCGGTAGCTCCGGGCGAGTCGAACCCTGCCGCTCCAAACATCGTGTTCACGCAGGCCGGAAAGTACACCGCGTCCACGTGCCCTGCAGGGATCGGGCGTTTTCGCGCTGAGCCTCCTCCCGGCAGTTCCGGGGAGTAGAGGGGTACGGTATCTGCCCCAAGGACTGCCCGCGCTGCCTTGTTGGGCGGAGTGACGACAGCTGATGGGAGCTTGTCCACCACGGTCAGCGCAAGAGCCGCTCCCCGGGTGACTCCTTCCCAATGCTTGGCGGCGGCGTTCCACGCACCATTGGCGAGTTTGCCGGCGTCGTTCCTCCTGAGGCGCTTCACCAGCGAACCTGTGTTGATATCCACCGGGCACGCTGTTTGGCACATACCGTCCACGGCGCAGGTGTCCACCGATGCGTACTCGTAGTCCCGCTCGAGCTCTTTCACCAACGCCATGTCCCCGGCCAAACGCGCGGATTCGATGGCACGCAGCGTGACGATCCTTTGGCGCGGCGTGAGGGTGATGTCCTTGCTGGGGCAAACCGGCTCGCAATAGCCGCAGGAAACGCAGCGGTCCACTTCCTCCGCTACCGGTGGGGTTGTTTTGATGTGCCGGAGGTGGGCCATGGGGTCCTCCTCCATCACCACCCCCGGGTTGAGCATCCCGGAGGGGTCGAAGAGGTGCTTGATGGTGCGCATGACGTCGTAGAGCTCGTCGCCGTACTGCCGGCGAACGAAAGGCGCCATGACCCGCCCCGTGCCGTGCTCCGCCTTCAACGAGCCTCCTTCGGCAAGCACCAGATCCACCATGTCCTCGGTGAACGCGCTGTAACGGTCCAGTTCGGACGTGGAAGCAAAGCCATCAGTCAGCATGAAGTGGACGTTGCCGTCCTTGGCGTGGCCGAAGATCACACTGTTGCTGTAGCCGTACTTTTCAAAGAGCCCTATCAGGCCACGGCAGGTGCGGCCCAGCACGGGCACCGGCACCACAATGTCTTCCAACAGTGCCGTGGTGCCCTGGGGACGCGCCCCCGCCACGGAGGCATAGAGTCCCTTCCGCAGCTGCCACAATTGACTGCGCTCCCTGGCGTCTGCGGTGAATTGCGCAGGAGCTGACAGACCAAAGCCCGTCAGGATTTCCGAACCGCCGGCCTGAAGCTCTTCCAATTGGGCGGCGCTTCCTGCGGAGTACTCCACCAGAAGTGCGGCATGGTCCTGGACAGCTATGTCATGAACGACGGCGGGCGTCCCCTTGAGCGTCTGGCCCACCTTGAGTGACAAGGCATCCATGAGTTCGATGGTCGCGGCTCCCGTTTCCACCAGCGCGGGAAGAGCAGCGTTTGCTGCCTCAAGATCCGGGAAGACCAACAGACCCGCTGCAGCGTGCTGTAGCCGCGGAATGGTGCGGAAGACCGCCTCGGCAACGAATCCCAGAGTGCCTTCGCTGCCGATGATCAGGTGCGCCAGGATGTCTACCGGATTCCGGAAGTCCAGCAGGGAGTTCAGCCCGTACCCCATGGTGTTCTTCATGGAAAACTGCTGTCGGATCCTCCGAACGGAGTCAGGGTTGTTCCGGACCCGCTCCGCCAGCTTCACCAGGCCTTCGTACAACGCCGGCTCAAGGGTTCGGAGCTTTTGCTCGGCGTCCGACTCCCCGGTGTCAATGACCGTCCCCGACGGCAGCACTACGGTCAGCGACTCCAGAGTGCGGTACGTGTTGTCCACGGTGCCGCAGTTCATGCCGGAGGAGTTGTTGGCTACTACCCCGCCGATGGTGCAAGCAGCTTCGCTGGCAGGATCCGGCCCGAACTTCCGGCCGTAGCGCGCGAGCCTCGCATTGAGTGCCCGAACAGTGACGCCCGGCTGGACGCGGACCCGGCCGCCGTCGTCGAGCACTTCAATATCCCTGAAGTTCCGGCGAACATCCACCAGAATGCCATCGGTGACGGCCTGCCCGCTCAGGCTGGTACCGCCGGAACGGAACGTGAGCGGCACTCCCTGGGTTGCGCTGGCACGCAGCAACCCACCAACATCCGCAGCGCTCTTCGCCGTGACCACCGCCTGCGGAATCAACAGGAAATGCGAGGCATCATGGGCATTGGCATGGAGATCAATCGCCCGGGTACTTACAACGGCCGGATCCTGCACCGCAGCACGGAAGCTTGAGAGGTCAAGAGAAGCCACTAGGGCACCATCCAATCCAGTACGGGAGTGGATTGCATTATGTCAGCAGCCCATCGGCCCTAAGGGACGGTGACCACAATTTTCCCGCGCGTATGTCCTTCCATATTGAGCCGGAAGGCATCAGCGGCCTCGGCCAAAGGCAATGCGGTAGCCACTTCCACCCGGATTTTGTGCTCGTCCACCAGATCGGCGAGCTGCTGCAGCTCGGCCCCCACCGGGTTGACCCACATCCAGGTGCCGCCGTGGGCTTCCACCTCGCTGTCGGCGATGGAAGCATGCCGTCCGGTCCCGGCCAGGACCTCCAACGTTGCCTCAAGATTGCCGCCTACGAAGTCGGCTACGACGTCCACTCCATCCGGATGCAGCGCCTTCACCCGATCAACGAGCCCCTCGCCATAAGCAACGGGTTCGGCACCCAGCGACCGCAGGAAGTCGTGGTTCTTCTCCGACGCAGTCGCGATGACCTTCGCGCCGCGTGCCACCGCGATTTGAATTCCAAGGGACCCGACTCCGCCGGATCCGCCGTGGATCAGCACAGTCTCGCCGGACGTGAGTCCCAAGCGGTTGAGGACCTGGAAAGCGGTGAGCCCAGCCAAGGGAAGCCCTGCCGACTCGTTCCATTCCAATGACTCCGGCTTACGGGCGAGCAACCGCTCCGGCAGGGCAATGTACTCGGCAAAACTGCCGCCGTGGACGTAGTCCTTGCGGCCGTAGGAGATGACTTCTTCACCGGGTTTGAAGTGGGGAGCGTCAATACCAACAGCTTCCACAACGCCCGCCACGTCCCAGCCGGGGATCGCCGGGAATTGAAGGTCCATGAATGAATCCAGGTAGCCGGCCATGATCTTCCAGTCAACCGGGTTTACCGAGGCTGCTTTCACCTTGACCAGCACCATTCCCGGCCCAACCTTTGGCATGGGCTGCTCGGTCAGTTCCAGCACGTCCGGGCTTCCGTATTCGCTATAAGTAATTGCCTTCATATGAGCGCCAACTCCCGTTTAGTGCCGTGTATTCCGCTGGGGCACGACGGGGACCTGCCGCCTAGTCGAAAAAGCCGACGATGTAGCCGATGAAGAAAAGCAGCGTGAGCAGCACGCCAGCACCGATTGCTGCGAGCCACAGGAACTGCATGCCTTTCCTGGGGCCGCCCTCGTCATGGCCTTGGGGACCGGCTGTTGACGATTCGCCGGGAGGAGTTTCTCCAGGGGGCACTCCCCCGCCCGGCTCCAAGCCGGTGATTTTATCCTCATACGGGTCGGGGTTGCTTCCGGACACATTCACTCCCTCGATCGCAGTGCTGGTGCTGTCTTCAGATTACTCTCATGGTCGTGTCCCGCGTTGATGTCCGGACCCTGTACAAGGAGGTCGTAGCCGTGATGTAGAGGTCATGTCCGTCAACTCCGCCAAAGCAGAGATTGGACACCTTTTCCGGAACATCCATCGCGGTGAGCAGGGTGCCATCGGGCGCATAGACACGCACTGACATTCCCGCGGACGTCCACACCCTGCCCTCGACGTCCACTCTGAACCCGTCCGAAGCCGCGTCGTCTTCGAGCTCAACAAAAGTTCCGCCCTCTCCGCACGCGCCATCGCTCACCGGATGGACGGCGATCCGGAACGGCACTCCACGGCTCCGACCCGCCGTGTCCGATACGTAGAGAAGCGATTCATCCGGGGAAAACGCAAGGCCGTTGGGATGCACCAAATCCGTGACCACCGGAGTGATTTCCTGGCTTTCGGGGTCGAAACGGAAGACGTAGCAGCCACCGTATTCCTGCTCGCCCTCATGTCCTTCCACCGTCCCGGGCAGGATCCCGTAAGGAGGATCGGTAAACCAGACCGTGCCGTCGCCGGCCACCACAACGTCGTTGGGCGAATTGAGCCGATGCCCGCCGAACGTTTCAACCATCGGCGTCACTACGCCGTCGTGGTCCCGCTCTACGCGCCTGCGTCCGTGGCTGCACTGCACCACGCTGCCGTCCGGGTGAAGCGTCCGGCCGTTGGTGTATTCGACGCCGGTGGCATACTCGCGCGTCGCGCCGGTGGCAGGAGAGTACTCAAGAATCCTGTTGTTGGGGATGTCGCTCCAGCGAACGGTCTGCGACTGTGGAATCCAAAGAGGGCCTTCGGCCCAGACGGTTCCTTCAAACAACTTTTCCAAGGTGCCGACGATCAGTTCTTCCATACGTTCGAGACTAGTCGTTGGCAGGTTCCGAGCTGGGCTTGTGAGCCCGTTGCTTGGTCCTGTGCGTTCCTTCGTCAGCGGGCATCACCAGGACCGCCACAACAGTAAGGACGGCGCTGACGAGCACGGCCAGGAAGACGGCAGTGGACGCGTGCACGGTGGTTTGCGGATCGGGACCGCCGCTGGGACCGTTGGCGTAGATGGCGTTGGCAATGGCACCGAAAACTGCAACGCCGATGGAGCTCCCGATTGAACGGGCAAAGAGGTTGGTTCCGGTGACCACGCCGCGCTCATTCCATTCGACACTGGTCTGCGCGGCAATGAGACTAGGCGTTGCCACCAGCCCCAGTCCGAGCCCGACGACGAAGCATGCCATTGCCACCAGAATAATATTGGGCGTCGGGGCAGTGAGGGCAAGGATGGCCGAGCCGATCACCGTAATCACGATGCCGATGATGGCCGTGTTTTTGAACCCGATCCGGAGGTAAAAACGGCCGGCCTGCGACGCGCTGATGGGCCAGCCGATGGTCAACGCCGCCAACGCGAGCCCGGCCAGAAGGGGTGAGGTCTTCAAGGACCCTTCCAGGAACGTCGGGACGTAGGTTGTGATGCCGAGCATGACCGCGCCTACACCGAAAGCTACCATCGCCGTCGTCGCCAGCAGCCTGCGGGAGACAACCCACGGTGGCAGGACCGGTTCCGCTGCCTTCCTTTCCACCAAAAGAAATACAACGAACAACAAGGCCCCTCCGCCAAAGACGATGAAGCTGACAGGCGAATCCCAAGGCCAGGCTTGACCACCTTGGAGGGCCCCGAGGATGAGCAGGCTCAAAGAAATCGTCAGCAGCCCGGCTCCCGCGTAGTCGATCCGGTGCTTGGTTCGCTCGACGTTCTCGTGGAAAGTTCGGAGGAGCATCCAGGCTGCGATCAGGCACAGCGGGATGTTGATCAGGAAGATCCACCGCCAGATTCCCAATGATGCGAAGACGCCTCCCAGAGTTGGTCCCACTACGGAAGAGACGGCCCACACGCTGGCCAGATATCCCTGGACTTTTGCCCGCTCTGCAAGGGTGTAAATGTCACCCGCAATCGTGATTGCCACAGGCTGGACTGCGCCCGCCCCCAGCCCCTGGAGCACTCGGAAGGCAATGAGCGCAGGCATGCTCCAAGCCAGCCCGCAGAGAATCGAGCCAAGCAGGAAAAGGCCAATCCCACCGAGGATGATTGGCTTGCGGCCCACGACGTCTGAGAGTTTGGCGTAGACGGGCACGGAGACGGCCTGTGCCAGCAGGTAGGCGGAAAAGAGCCACGGGAACGAGGCGAAGCCGCCGATGTCCTCCACGATGGAGGGCACTGCGGTAGCAACTATGGTGGCATCGATCGCTACCAGGCCCGTTGCGAGCATCAGCGCAATCAGTATGGGCCCGCGCCGGGAACGGAACCCGACCCCTTCGTCAGTGGCCGTAGTCATTTGCCCTTGCCCCCGCCTGATGTCCAGTTCTCCTGGTGGAGTCGCTCGAAGCCCTCCAAGAGGAGGTCCAGCGCGAACTCGAACTCGAATTGGTCGTCGCAGCCGTTCCCCACCACGGATTCGTCCTCATGCGCTGCCGCTGCAGCAATTTTGAAGAGATTTGGGAAGTTTTCGGCCATCTGTTGGGCCATGGTTGCCCGGACTTCCGCCGGCACCTGTGGTTGCTGGTTCCCAGCCTGCCCAGCAGAGTCATCGAAAACTTCTTGGGTAAAACCCCACATTCGGCTTCCCATGGCATGCATGACGTGATGCGTGAGATCCACTGAGAATCCGCCCGCCAGGAACATCCCGGCGAAGCCGTCCATATACCCGAGGACTGCGGGGGTCACGTTGGTGCGGGTCTCAATTACAGGGCGTGCCCAAGGATGCCGCAGGAGCACTTGCCTGGCCGAAAGGACCCGGAGCCGGACAGCGGACTTCCACGGAACGTCCGGAACAGGTGGGCCGATCTCGCCAACGATGGTGTCCACCATGCCGCCGAGGAGTTCTTCCTTGTTGGCAACATGCTTGTACAGCGCCATTGGAACAACGCTTAGTTCCTGGGCGAGACGACGCATACTGAGCGACTCAATACCTCCCTCGTCCGCGAGCGTGACTGCGGCGCTGAGGACGCGGTCACGGTTCAGGGGTGCGCGCCGAGCTGCCTCCGCTAGCTGGGTCATGCAAATTCCCTTCTGCACACAGCCAAGATCCGGGTATGCCTTGACAGGTATACAGCGTACACCTAGTGTTTGAATCGCGAAGGTGTACAGCGTACACCTTGTAGTTTTGGCACCCCTCCCTTTCGTCATCCACCCAGAACGCAGGCAGAGTCATGACATCTCAAAAGACCGCACCCATCCGGAGCCACGGCCGCAGCCGCACAAAATGGGCCGTGCCCGTGGCGCTGATCATCCTCAGCCTCATTCCGGTTTTTGCCGGCGCGGCGCGACTCACCGAACTGACGGGTGGCGCGAACGTCACTCCGCAGAACGCCCGGTTCTTCGCTTCACCCATCCCGGTAGTAACGCACATCGTCACAGTTACGGTGTACAGCCTTCTGGGAGCCTTTCAGTTCGTCCCCACACTTCGACGAGTTTCCGCACCTCGACGGGGCAGGAAAACGTGGCACCAAATGGCCGGACGTATCCTGGTGCCGGCGGGCCTGCTGGCAGGCGTGTCAGGTCTGTGGATGTCAATGTTCTACGCCCTACCAGAGGGTGACGGTGACGCCCTTCTGGTTCTTCGACTGATCTTTGGTACCGCCATGGTTGCGAGCATCATCGCGGGGCTGTTAGCCATCCGCCGGCGGGACTACGCCGCTCATGGCGCCTGGATGACGCGTGCCTACGCCATCGCGCTGGGCGCGGGAACGCAGGCTTTCGTGGTTCTGTCCTGGATGCTGGTGGCCGGCCCCACCGATGAGACAACGCGGGCAGTGCTCATGGGCGCATCCTGGGTCATTAATCTCGCGGTGGCCGAGTACGTCATCCGACGGCGACGGCGGGCCACCGTTCGGTTCCATGAGGAACCAAGGTGACCCGCCGTCGTCGTGGATGTAGCAGTACTTAGTCGTTGATCAGGTCGTGAACAACGATGGTCTGGTCGCGATCCGGGCCGACGCCGATTGCGGAGAAGCGCGTGCCGGAGAGCTTTTCGAGGGCCAGCACGTAGTTGCGCGCGTTCTCCGGGAGGTCTTCCAGGGTACGGGCGCCGGTGATGTCCTCGGTCCAGCCGTCGAAGTACTCAAAGATGGGCACCGCGTGGTGGAACTCGGTCTGCGTCATGGGCATTTCATCGTGGCGCACGCCGTCAACGTCGTAGGCAACGCACACGGGGATCTGCTCGATGCCCGTGAGGACGTCCAGCTTGGTGACGAAGTAGTCCGTGAAGCCGTTGACGCGGGAAGCATGGCGGGCCAGGACGGCGTCGTACCAACCGCAGCGGCGGGGACGGCCGGTGTTCACGCCGAACTCGCCGCCGGTCTTCTGCAGGTAAACACCCATCTCGTCGAACAGTTCCGTGGGGAACGGACCGGCGCCAACACGCGTGGTGTAGGCCTTGATGATGCCAATGGACCGCGAGATGCGGGTGGGACCAATGCCGGAGCCAACGGACGCGCCGCCTGCTGTGGGGTTGGACGAGGTGACGAACGGGTAGGTTCCGTGGTCGACGTCCAGGAACGTTGCCTGGCCACCTTCCATGAGCACAACCTTGCCCTCGTCCAGGGCATTGTTGAGGACAAGAGTGCTGTCGATGACCAGCGGGCGCAAGCGCTCGGCGAAGGACAGGAAGTACTCCACGATCTCGTCCACCAAAATGTCGCGCCGGTTGTAAACCTTGACCAGGAGTTCGTTCTTCTGGCGCAGCGAACCTTCCACCTTCTGGCGGAGGATCGATTCGTCGAAGACATCCTGGACGCGGATACCCAGACGGGCCACCTTGTCCATGTACGCAGGCCCAATGCCACGGCCTGTGGTGCCGATGGCCCGGCTGCCAAGGAAGCGCTCGGTCACCTTATCCAGGACCTGGTGGTACGGAGCAACCAGGTGGGCGTTGGCCGAGACCCGCAGGCGGGATGTGTCTGCACCGCGGGCTTCAAGACCGTCGATTTCCTGGAAGAGGGCCTCCAGGTTCACCACGCAGCCGTTGCCAATAATAGGTATTGCGTTGGGGCTTAGGATGCCCGCGGGAAGGAGCTTCAGCTCATACTTCTCACCGCCAACAACCACGGTGTGCCCGGCGTTGTTACCGCCGTTGGGCTTAACCACGTAGTCAACGCGGCCACCGAGCAGATCGGTTGCTTTGCCTTTGCCTTCGTCGCCCCACTGGGCTCCGACGATCACGATAGCGGGCATGGGATCCTCCCCCATTCTTTCGGGCCCGGACCCAGCCGGATGACCAGGACGGGACGCCGTACATGAGAATGCCCCGACTTAGCTGGTGCAGCCGGCCGCAAGGCACGGCATACGCAAGAGTTTCGGGGCTCTTACCAGCCAAGTTTAGCCGATGACAGCGGTTTCTCTGGTGTCAAGGAGGCGTTCCGCGACGTTTTGCCCAAGTTTTGGACTACCCGGGATGACGATTCAGAGATTGGTGCAGGATCCGCCGGCGCCGGCAATCAGGCCTGCATTGGCCCTTACCGACACAGGCGTGGACTTCCACCCGGCCGCGGCGATGTAGATATCCACTTGGAACTGCGTGTTGAACCCCAAAATGCCGCCAAGAAGCGTAGCCGGAATCTCTGTGGTGTAGCCGGTCGATGATGACCCGGTGGTATTCGCAGCTCCGGGATATCCCTGGAGTGTCGTGACCGGGGATCCGGCCGTGAGCAGGTGAACATCAATCAGGGCGTCCGTCAGGTTTGGGTACGTGGCCGGCGGTTTCCAAAAAACCCTGACGTTAGCGTCTGTGCCGAGAAACCCAGCGTTGTACTGGCAGGCGCCATTGAGGGTTGCGGGCGGAATCGTGATGGTCCCGAAGCTCCCCCTGCTGAACTCGCTCCGCTGCCAGGAAGCCTCAGTCACGGGTGACGGGCTTGAGACGGAGATCAGCAGGGCCAGTGCCAACGCCGTGGAACTCCACCAGCCGAGCCGTTTCCTCATGCCCGCGCACCCCGAAACCGCACAAATGCGAACCCTGCCGCAACCGCAAAGACCCCCAGAGCCGCGAAGCCAGCCAATCTGGCACCAGTACCAGCCAAGCCAACGGACGACGGCGGCCCGCCCGGGCGTCCTGTGGCAGCACCATCTCCAGCGGCGTCGCCCGAACCATGGACGCCCACCACAATCTGCGTGCGGCTCCCTTGTACCTCCTCAGGAACGTCCTCCGAGAGCGCCGCGCTCACAAGGACGTATGTCCCCCTGGACCAGGTGCTGCCGTCTTTCATGAGGTCGATCCGCAAGCCCTCGGCAAGATTTAGTCCCGTGGGCCCAAGCAAGTTCTCTTCGCCGTGCGCACACGAGGTGCCCTCCCATGGCAGTTCGCAGGATCGTAGTTGCACACTAAGGAAGTCCCGGAGTCCCTTGGATTCACTGTCCGGACCTGGAGTTTCGGCCGGCTGGATCCACACTTCCAGGGAACCGGCAGCCTCACCCCGCGCGTAGACGTCTACCGCCCAATCCGCCCTCCCACCCGGGTTGAGACGGTGCACCTCCCCGGCCGGACCGGCGTCGAGCTCCAACCATCCGGAGGGCCCTTCCTGCGCGTGGGCCGGAATGGCAGCCAACAAAAAGAGAGCGGGCAGCCCGGCCAAGGCCCCCAACCTAGACAGCAGCATGTTGCCCCCTTTTGCGGCGCTGTCCGCGCCCTGAGCCGCTCCGGGATCCGTCTCGGGGCCACAACACCCAGCTCACAAGCGCCGCGACGCAGACGGTAGTTGCACCCAACACCACCGGGTTGGCGACAGCGGCCAGGGGATACGCAAGCCCGGGGGCGGACCAGAGCACAATCCGGACCCGCTCCACGACGTAGGGCGCCGGATCGGCCTCGACGTTGGCGTCACCTTTCATGGTGATGGCCCGGGCAGCACCCTCCGCTGGTTCAACGGTTTGGACCCTGTGCGTAATGGGCAGCTTTCCGGGGCGGTCCACTGTGACAACGTCGCCAATTTTTACCTCGGCAGCCGGAATCCCGCGAACCACGGCCAGCGAACCTGCCGGGATGGTTGGCGACATGGATCCGGTTTTGAAGAGGATCAGGGTGATGTTGAATGCCACCGCGAGAACCACGGCGATGAGGCATACGGCACCGCCTGCGGCAGCCAGGTTCAGCAGCATCTCCCTTAAGCGGTGCTGAAACCGGCCAGCCCGGATCGGTGGTGTGCTCATGAGCTTGAGGTGGCAGTGAACTGCCAGGTCGCGGTTGCCGTCTGACCCTGCAACGCATTGTTTGCCCCCGCCGGAAGCGACACTTCGAAGCAAAATTGCGTGGCTGCTCCCGGCAGGGTCGTGGCCGCCGCCAGCGAATTCACGACGCCTGCGGCCTGGCCCACGGTCAACGGCTTGACGCCATCGCTACCAACCACAAAGTCCGGACTCCCCGTGAACGACGACGCCTGGCACGTAGCTGATCGGATCACCCGGTACCGCAGCGCAGCACCCAGATCTGCGGTCCCGGTTCCGGTGCTGGCCACCAAGGGAATGCCCAGCACCACCTCGCCCGCCACGGAATTTACTTTGGTCCTGATGGCGAACGGCGCATAGAACACGGTGCCCGGGCTCATGGCGGTGGCATTGAACACCAACGTGGCACCGGGCGAAACGTCGTTGGTGCTCCAAGTACCCAAGGCGTCATACGGCTTGGTCACATTGGATTCAGTTTGGAACACGCTGGCTCCGAACGAACCGCTTGCGAAATTGCTGTCCGTCCACGAGGCGAGGGTGACGGAGCCGCCGAGTCCCAGCGCCAATGCCCCTGCGAGGAGTGCCCGGACACGAAGGAAAGCTACACCGCGTCTTGTTTTTGCTCGTCGATGACCCATGGATTACTGCGACTGCGCGGCGAATTCCCACGTCGTGGACCCGGTTTGGGCTTGGTCGACTGCCCCGGCGGTCACCCTGAAGCAGAGGTTCACGGGCGCTCCGGGGTCAGTATCGGCTCCTTGAGTCAAGGGAAAGGTGACGCTTGCCGGCGTCGTCCCCACCGTTTGTCCGGCCGCCACCAGTGTTTCCGTAACAGCTTCGGCGCAACCAAAAGCATCAGACTGCGTGAGTTCGTACGTCAGGCCTGCCAGGGATCCTGTGGAACCTTCCGTGGAGATGGTCACCGTGGCGTCATAGCTTGACGCCGCATCCAACCTGACAGCAAACGGAGCGGATACGACATCGCCCGGCGACAAGTTTGTCGGGTTGGTGGTGAATGCCAACGTGGCAGGCGAGCCCACTGGATTCTCAGTGAACGTGGTTCCGTTGGTGCTGCCCTGGAGATTGAAAGATCCTGCCGTGAAGGTGCCTTGGGCAAACTCGGAGCTGTTCCACGCGGCCAAGGTGATGGCCGCACCCACTCCCAGGACCAGACCACCCGCCAGGATCGCACGGACTCTTGGAGCCTTGCCCGGCCCCTGACCTGATTCTGGCGACGCTTCTGTTGATGCAACCACGTTTACCCCCGAGGTAGATGATGCCGAAGACCGGTGCATGGAGTCAGGGGATTTCAGAACCGGTTCCCCCAAAACCAATAGCCCCAACCCATCATCTGAGCAAGTCAAAGTCAACGGCTCTGACCTGCACAAATGGGTTAATGTTCAGGTTCGACCCCGGCGAGACACCCGCCACGTTCCAGGGCAACACGCCGTGTCGCATTCGGGGGCGCGCCGAAGCGGCACCCGTTCACCCCCATAGTCCGGTAAGGTTAGTTAGCCCCCAACAGCACCCTTTGAGGTTTGGCTGCGGCATGCCCGCAGCACCTTGGAACGGTGCGCTGTAACACCTAGGAGACCTAACCCCTGATGCAAGAACTGGCGACTGAATCACCTGAAGAAATCCTCTGGAACCGCCGCTACGAACCGCACATCGCCGAGGTCAACGAGCTGTGCGACTCCATCAAGGAGCAGAAGCCGGGCAGCGAGGTCCTTTACATCGACCCCGCCCACAGCATGGATGACTGCCGCATCGTCAGCCTTTTCTCCAATCAGCGCACCAACACCGGCGAAGGTTTCATCACCCCGGGTGACGAGGAAGCCAACACCCGCATGCTCGGCATGCAGTGGCAGCTGGGCCTGCGTCCCGAGCTCATGATGCCGTGGAACGCGTACCCGTGGATCGAGCCGTCCGAGGAACCGGGCAAGCTGACTCCGGCCAACATCACCGAAGGCCTCAAGCCGCTCCTGCGTCTCTTGCAGCTCCTGCCGCGCACGTCCGCCCTGGTGGCACACGGCAACGAGGCACACCGCCTGGCCGATCAGCTCATGAAGGCCGCACCGGCCAGCATCGCCCGCCGCGGATTCAAGACCTTCAAGGTCCGTTCACTGGGTGGCCGTTCCTTCGCTGGCACCCCTGCCCGCCAGCAGGAATACTTGGACGCCATCCACGGCGCCTACGCCGAGGCAATGGCTCGGACGGGCATTCCCCGCAAGGCCTAGTTACCAACGCACGCATAACGACGGCGGCCCCCACCTTTTGGTGAGGGCCGCCGTCGTCGTTGGGGTGCTTGTGCCGGACTGGAGGCCTTAGCCGACCAGCATGCTGCGGAGATCCTTCAGGATCAGCTGGGCGCCTGTGGGGCCGAGGCCGAGGAACCAAACGTCGTCGCTGACTGGCTTTGCCTGTCCAGCCTTGACTGCGCCAAGTTTGGGCCAAACCGCGCCTTCAACCACGGAGGTTTCGCCTGTTGCCGCGGGATCGCCGTAACTGCTGTAGAAGATCCAGTCCGCGTCGCCTTGCTCGATGTTCTCGGCTGAAATCTCGGCAGCGAGTTCATCGATGTCCTGGTTCTCCGGGCGGGCCAGGCCTGCATCCTTCAGGATGACGCCGATCAGCGACTTGTTCGCGTACAGGCGGATCTTGCCCGGCAGGAAACGGACCAGGGAAATCTTGGGATCGCCCTTCACGTCTGCCTTGAGGGCATCCGCTTCGGTCTGGTAATCGTTGAGCGCCTTGACGGCCTTGTCCTCTTCGCCCAGGGATTTGCCCACCAGGAGGAAGTTTTCTTTCCACGGGAAGCCGGGGCGGATGCTGAAGACCGTGGGAGCGATGGCGGACAGCTGCTTGTACAGCTTGTCGGCGCGGAGCTGGCTGCCCAGGATGAGGTCCGGCTTGAGAGCTGCGATTGCTTCAAGGTTGAGGTCCTGGATGGTTCCCACGGAAACCACATCCTTGACCTTGTCAGCCAGGTAAGTGGGGACAGGGTTGGCGCCCTCTGTGGTGGCCATGCCCACCGGTGTGACGCCGAGGGTCACGACGTCGTCCAACTCGCCGGTATCGAGGACCACAACGCGGGTGGGCTTCTTCTCCAGGGTGGTCTCCCCGTTGGCGTGCTTGAGGGTCCGCGGGAAAACACCGGGGGCAGCGTCCGTGCCCAGCTTGGCCGTTTCCTGGTCGGCGGTGGTGAACTTGGAACCGCCCGTGGCAACATCGGCGTTGCCGGCAGCCGAACCTGACCCACCACTGGTGCCGCAGCCCGCAATGAGGCCGGCCACCAAGGCGACACCGGCCACCTTCATAGCGAGCTTACGCACGCGGGATGCCTTACGCGGCTGCACTTCAAAATCGTCATTTTTCACTGGGTAAGGCTAACCTAATTAAGACACACATTCGTGACGTTGTGACGACGGTCACGGAATGGCCGTCATATTACTGCCCCTCTTCGAAATGGTCCCCTGCTGTGTCCCCATCGACGGCGTTATGTCCCAAGTAGCCGCTCCCGCCCTTCCGGCTGCAAGCACAGTTGCCAGTTCCGGCGTCGTCAATAAATCCCGCTGGCGGATCCTCTTTCTGGCCTTCGCGGCAGTGGTCCTTCTTGGCGCGGCGATCCTGAGCCTCGGTGTGGGAGCGAAATTCATCCCTGCGACAACGGTCTTGGAAGCGTTCACCAACCCCCAGGACACCGCGGATCATGCGATCATCCTTCAGAATCGGCTGCCGCGTACATTGATGGGCATCGCCGTCGGCATTTCCCTTGGCGTGGCCGGCGCGCTCATTCAGGCGATCACACGGAATCCGTTGGCCGATCCTGGCATCCTGGGTGTCAACGCCGGAGCTTCGTTTGCCATTGTGATTGCCATCGGCGTCTTTGGTATCGGGTCCCTCAGCGGCTACATTTGGTTCGCGTTCGCCGGGGCAATCCTGACCACCGCAGCGGTCTACCTGATCGGCACCTCCGGTAGGAACGTGGTGAATCCCATCAGGCTGACCCTGGCCGGTGTTGCCCTGGGCGCGGTCCTCACCGGTATCGGCTCGGGTCTCACCCTCCTGAACCCCAAGGCCTTTGACCACTTGCGCTCGTGGAGCATCGGCTCGCTGGACACCCGGAGCATGGAGTCGGTCATGACCGTGGCGCCGTTCATGGTGGTGGGATTGATCATCGCCGTGTTCTGCGTTGGCGGGCTCAACGCCGTGGCACTGGGCGACGACCTCGCCACCTCCCTCGGCGCCAACGTCAACCGGACCCGGATCCTGGGCGTCGTGGCTATTACCCTCCTCAGCGGAGCAGCAACCGCGGGTGCCGGTGCGATTGGTTTTGTGGGGCTCATGATTCCGCACGTGGCCCGGTGGATCGTTGGCCCGGACCAGCGCTGGATATTGGCCACCACAGTGGTGCTCTCCCCTATCCTGCTCCTGGTGTCGGACGTGGTGGGCAGGATTGCCGCGCCCGGCGAGCTCCAAGTGGGTGTGGTCACGGCGTTCATCGGCGCACCGGTGCTTATCGCGTTGGCTCGGCGCCGGAAGGTGAGTGGGCTATGAGCCAATTAGACCCAAGGAGCCGCGTGGATTTTGGCCGGCCCACAGTCCTGGTCCGCAACCGTGGGCTGAGCCTCCTGTTCGACGTCCGCAGCATCTTGGTCTGTATTCCTTTGATCCTCGCAGCCCTTACGGTGGCGATCGTCAGCCTGGCAACCGGCGACTACGAGGTCACCGTGCAGCAAGTCCTGCAAGCCTTCACGGGCGACGCCCCGGGACTGGCCCAAACCATCGTCATGGAGTGGAGGCTCCCCCGCGTTTTTTCGGCGCTGGTGTTCGGCGCGGCCTTGGGAATGAGCGGCGGCATCTTCCAATCCATGACCCGCAACCCACTGGGCAGCCCGGACATCATCGGCTTCAACACAGGCGCCTACACGGGAGCCTTGATCGTGATGCTGACCGTTGGCGGTGGCTACCTTGGCATTGCTGCAGGAGCCCTGGTGGGCGGCATCCTCACAGCGTTGGCCGTCTATCTGCTTGCCTACCGGCGCGGCTCCCAAGGTTTCCGGCTCATCATCGTGGGCATCGGCATCAGTGCGATGCTTGCCGCCTTCAACCACTGGCTGATCCTGCAGGCCGAACTCGAGGCCGCCCTGGCTGCAGCCGTCTGGGGAGCGGGGTCCCTCAACGGCATCACCTGGGAGCAAGCGGCGCCTGCCGCCGTCGTGGTTGTATTGGTTGGCTTGGCCACGCTGGCGGTCGCACGCCGGATGCAACTCCTGGAAATGGGCGACGACGCCGCACGCGCCTTGGGCGTCAGGGCAGAACCTACCCGTTTGTTGCTGCTCATCCTGGGCGTCGCACTGACTGCGGCCGTCACCGCCGTGGCTGGTCCCATCGCGTTCGTAGCCCTCGCGGCACCCCAGCTTGCACGTCGTCTTACCCGAAGCGCCGGTATCACGCTGGTGCCCTCCGCGATGATGGGCGCCTTCCTCTTGGTGGCAAGCGACCTCGCGGCCCAACGCTTGTTCGCCCCGATCCAGCTACCCGTGGGCGTGGTGACGGTGTGTATTGGCGGTATCTATCTCGTATGGCTGCTGGCCAGGGAAGCAAGGAAATCATGAGCCTCACCACAGCTGCGCCGCAGCTCCACGCTGAAGCACTGACTATCGGTTATGAGCAACGCATCATTTCCGAAAACCTCAATGTGCGCATCCCCGAGGGCCAGTTCACAGTGATCGTCGGGCCGAACGCCTGCGGAAAATCCACGCTGCTGCGCGCCCTCGCCCGGCTGATCAAACCCCGCAGCGGTCAGGTTCTGCTCGATGGGAAATCCGTGACATCACTGCCCGCGAAGGAACTTGCCCGCCGGTTGGGGCTGCTGCCGCAATCCTCCATCGCGCCCGATGGCATCACCGTTGCCGACCTCGTAGCCCGCGGCCGCTACCCGCACCAGAAGCTGCTGCGGCAGTGGTCCGTCTCCGATGAGATTGCGGTCGTGGAAGCGATGGAGGCCACCGGCGTCGCATCCTTGTCCGGCCGACTGGTGGACGAACTCTCCGGCGGCCAGCGGCAGCGTGTGTGGGTGGCCATGGTCCTCGCCCAGCAGACGCCGCTCATGCTCCTGGACGAACCCACCACGTTCCTCGACATCGCCCACCAAATCGAGCTGTTGGAACTCTTCCGCGAGCTGAACCTGGACAAGGGCCACACCTTGGTTGCCGTGCTGCACGACCTCAACCATGCCAGCCGCTATGCGGACCACATCATCGCCATGAAGGACGGCGTGGTGGTGGCCGAAGGCGCTCCCGCGGACGTGATCACTGAATCCTTGGTGGAAGAAGTGTTCGGCATGGCTTGCCGGATCATCGAGGACCCCGTGACGCACACACCGCTGGTGGTTCCGTTAGGCAGGCCACGGCTAGCCAACTAGGTAACACATCAGGTCGTTTTGAGCTCTCATAACGACCTGATCTGTTACTTACTTGGGTTAACGACGACGGCGACCCTCGCCTTTCGGTGAGGGTCGCCGTCGTCGTTTGCTTGAGTCCCTAGCGGGCTTCGAGCGCTGCCTTGGCCTTCGGGTCCGAGTCGTTCAGGAACTTCTCGATCCGCTCCGGCTCTTCAGCCTCGCCGATTGCGGAAGCGGCGCGACCCAACGCGTAGAGCGCCCGCAGGAAGCCCTGGTTGGGCTCGTGCTCCCACGGGATGGGTCCGACACCGCGCCAGCCGTTGCGGCGCAGGGAATCCAGGCCGCGGTGGTAGCCAACACGGGCGTAGGCGTAGGACTCAATGGTCCGGCCCTCAGCCCATGCTTCCTCCGCGAGGATGGCCCACAGAAGAGACGACGTGGGGTTCTTCGCCACCAGGTCCAGCGCTTCGTTGCCGAGTGCCAGGTGCTGGTAGATCTCGGTTTCGGCGGGCAGGAGCGTGGGCTCCGGCCCCATCAGGTTCTTCCGGAATTCGTCGGACATTAGAAGGTCTTGCCAACCGATCCGAGCTGCTGGGCGGCTTCCACGATGCGCGCGGCCATGCCGGCTTCCGCGGAAGCGCCCCAGACGCGGGGGTCGTAGGTCTTCTTGTTGCCCATTTCGCCGTCGACCTTGAGGACGCCGTCGTAGTTGGAGAACATGTGGCCGGCAACCGGGCGGGTGAAGGCGTACTGGGTGTCAGTGTCGATGTTCATCTTGATGACACCGTAGGAAACAGCGTCAGCAATTTCCTGCTCGGTGGAGCCCGAACCGCCGTGGAACACGAGGTCGAACGGGTTTTCCTTGCCGATCTTCGCACCAACCTCGGACTGGATCTGCTTGAGCAGTTCCGGGCGGAGCTTCACGTTGCCCGGCTTGTATACGCCATGCACGTTGCCGAAGGTCAGCGCGGTAAGGTAGCGGCCGTTTTCGCCGGCTCCGAGGGCCTCAATGGTTGCGAGGGCGTCTTCGGTGGTGGTGTACAGCTTCTCGTTGATTTCGTTCTCAACGCCGTCCTCTTCGCCACCGACAGTGCCGATTTCAACTTCGAGGATGATCTTGGCAGCTGCGGCGCGTTCCAGCAGCTCGCGGCCGATGCGCAGGTTCTCGGAGAGGGCTTCGTGCGAACCGTCCCACATGTGCGAGTTGAAGATCGGGTCCTTGCCGGCCTTGACGGATTCCTCGGAAGCGGCCAGCAGCGGGAGGACGAAGTCCGCCAGCTTGTCCTGCGGGCAGTGGTCCGTGTGGAGGGCGATGTTGACGTTGTAGTTCTTGGCAACTTCGCGGGCGAACGCGGCGAAGCCGAGGGAACCGGCAACCATGTCCTTAACCGACGCGCCGGACCAGTATGCTGCGCCACCGGTGGAAACCTGGATGATGCCGTCGGATTCTGCCTCGGCGAAACCGCGGATCGCAGCGTTCAGAGTCTGCGACGACGTCACGTTGACCGCGGGGAAAGCGAATCCGCCAGCCTTTGCGCGGTCGATCATCTCGGAGTAAATCTCTGGGGTTGCAATGGGCATGGTGACTCCTATGCTGAATTCGTCTGTGGGTTGGTAACCCTGGAGTAGACCGCTTACGGCTAGCACCCATCCTAGCGATATCCGCCGGGACGCCGTGTTTCGGGTCACTGAGGGTTCTTAACACTTCCGCCGAGTTGGCACTTAAACCCCATGTTGCAGCCAAGCATTGGGTTCAAATGCCATCTCGGCGCGGCTTCCAGCCTCGGCTTTGGAGCGCGCGGCGGACTTTATGTACGACGGCGGGTCTCTCACCTTCGAGGTCGTGCTTGGAGATCCGGACCTCAAGCCAGCCATAGGCCAGGGAGCGTTCCTGGCGTTCGATGTCCCTGAGGTGTTGTTGGGCGCCGCCATGGTGTTGGCCGTCGTACTGAAGCGAGACTTTCCACTCGAGGTACGCGGCGTCCGGCCACAGGACTGGCAGGCCGAGGTGATTGCGGACCACGTGGTTCAGTTCAGGTTCAGGCAGGTTCGCGTCGATCAAAGCCAACCGCATGTGAGTTTCCGGAGCCGAGTCGGCGCCGACCCGGATAAGTTCCAAAGCTGCCCGGGCCGTGCGCACTCCCCGCCGGCCAGGGTGCTTCCCGACGACGGCCCTCAGCTCCTCGATGCTGCACAGGGCGTCCTTGGGCACCGGGAATTCAGGCCCGTGGGAACACGCTAGCGAGTCGCCCGCTGCAACGAGGTCTTCCAGCATCAGTACGGAAGCCAAGTCCAGCCAAGTCCGCGCAGGCGAGGTGAGCCGGACGCCGTCGTACTCTCCCACGTCATCCGAATGCCCGGCCACGTTGACCCGTCGGGGAAAACTGAACCCCCTCCGCCGTGCCAGGTGAATCCGCCAATCCCCGCTGACATAACCGGGCAACGGAACGTTCCATAGCCGGGCGGCACTGAGCATGACAAGCACGGACGCATCGTCCAGATCCGTGTAGGCGCGAAGGGCTGCCGCCCCCGAGGCACCGGACAGGACCGGCACCCTCACACCGCGGGAAACTGTCACCAGGTCCTTGGCAGCAGTGCGCTTACGGGGTACGCCGGCCTTGTCCGATGCACGCAAGGAAAACGAGCCCGTGGTCAGATGGTCCGGAAGGTTTGTCCTGCGCATTCCTCATTCTGGCCTGCCCCCGGGAGCGCCGTGAGGTTATCCACAGGTGCCGCTTTCTTCAGCCCCGCGAGTTGGCAGATAACCCCCATGCTGGGCTCGAACATGGGGGTTATCTGCCAGTTCGGCGGGAGGTGAGTTATCCGTACAGCCAGCAGTTGCTCGTCGGGCTCCTGTCCGCAAAGCGGCGCTCCAGGAAGAGGAAGGCCTGCGGGATCGCCGCCGCATACCCTCCAACGTGGGTAGCACCGGCGGTGGTGTCGAAATACACCGACGAACCCGCCGCGCACCAACGCCTGGCCAACTGGCGGCCCTGATCGTAAGGAATGACGTCGTCCAACACACTGTGGGAGAGCAGAACCGGAACCGTGGGTGCGCGCCCGTTGCCGATTTTCTGCTCCGCGATCACCGGCTTGACCTGCGGCAGGTCCAACAGGGAACTCAGTTTTTCCCCTGACACTGTGAGCTTGGTGGTGTCCAGGAAGCCACTGGAGGCAATGGACTGCACAGTGCATTCATGGTCCGTTGCGGCGATTTTCGCTTGGCCGGCACTACTGAGGTAAGGGCTAAGATCCAGTCCGCCGGCAGCACTCATGCCCGTCACGGCGTAGAGAAGAAAGCCGGTGTACAACCCGCCGTCGAGGTTGAGCCCCACTGCCGGAAGGTCCGCGGGGACGGCACCGGCATAGGCGCCCTTGAGGTTCAGTTCCGGTGCGTACTGCACTGCAAGCTCGACGGCGGCTGCCGAGGCGCCACCGCCCTGGGAGTATCCGGCAAGGGCCACCGGTCCCCCGGCCACGAGCTGGGGGTTCCCAAGTCGCTGGGCCGCACGGACGACGTCGAGCACTGCGTGTGCCTGCGATGCGCGAGCCATATATGTGTGGCTGCCCGCCGTGCCCAGCCCTTCATAATCGGTCACCGCAACGGAGTATCCCCGCGCGAGCAAGCCGGCGATGAACACGCCCTCGTACTCCTCGCCTGCAGCCATGGCCCGGGACGGCGCACACTGGTCGCCCTGTCCTTGGGTCCCTACGGCGTACCCCACCAGCGGACGCGCGCCCGCACCTATCCAGGGTGTGGACGGAACCAGGACGGTGCCGGTCATTGCGACGGGAACGCCGGCGCTGTTAACGGATCGGTACATGACGCGCTGCACTGCGGCCTGCGCCCTGATGGTCTTAAGTGGATCGACGTAGAAGACCGACGGCTCGGTCCGGATCACGTCGCCATTGGTGGGTGGAAGCGTGGCCGGGGCCGCGTAAAAGTCGGCGGGCTCCGGGGCCGCAGTGGCAGCCCCACCGCTGCCCGCCGCGAGAAGAAGAGCAACGATGAAAGCTGAAGACAGGCGAAGAGAAGGATGCTTCATTGAACCTCCAGTAGTAGCCGTGCTCCTCGTTGAGCACGGTTCACGCCAGATGTTACTGATGAGTAACAACTTGGCCTAGCGATTCAGTGAATATTTCTTGCCGCGAGGCGGCAGGGCGGGGCGGAAGGGCTAAGAGACGGGCTGCTGGAACACGTGCCGGCGGACCCAAGCGTGCATGGCGATGGCCGCCGCTGAGGCTGCGTTCATTGACCGGGTGGAGCCGAACTGTTCAATTGAAAGCGTGGCGACGGCGGCATCGTGCACCTCAGGCGTCAGGCCGGGGCCCTCCTGACCGAACACCAGCACGCAGTTCTTGGGAAGGTCATAGGTCTCCAAAGGCACGGAATCCGGGAAGATGTCGATGCCAATCACGGCAAGACCCTCATCCTCAGCCCACTGGACGAAATCTTCAACGGTGGGGTGGTGGCGGACGTGCTGGTAGCGGTCGGTGACCATCGCCCCGCGACGGTTCCACCGCCGTCGGCCGATGATGTGCACCTCTTTGGCGAGAAAGGCATTGGCCGTCCGCACTACGGTGCCAATGTTGAGGTCGTGCTGCCAGTTCTCAATCGCGATGTGGAAGTCGTGCCGCTTTGAATCAAGGTCGGTCACGATCGCCTCGTGCTTCCAGTAGCGATACTGGTCCACCACATTGCGGCGGTCACCATCCCTCAACAGGTCCGGGTCCCAGTGCTCGCCAACCGGCCACTCGCCCTCCCATGGCCCGACGCCGACCTCGGGTTTCGCCTCCGCCTCGCCTTCCGGTGTGGTTTCGGCAGGCGTGGGCAGGGCTGTATTGGGGGGAAGGTCAGTCACCCCTCAACTTTAGCCCTGCCCCGTTGCCCGCCTGAGCGCGCTGAGCCGAGCCGTTGTCAGCCCATCTTCCACTTGTTGATGCGGTACGAGTTACCCAATTGCTCGAAGAGCCCGGGGTGTGCGTCCCAGTACGTTTTGTGGCCACTGACGCCGAGCATCTGCGGGGTACCCCACGGTGTCACGGAGAACAGGTTCACTGCCTGGATTTCTTCGCCGCGGGCGTTGGTGCAGGTGAAGCCGACAACCACAGCCGCCCCTCTGCGGAACTCACGGATTTCCGGCATGGTGGTCTTGAAGTCCGACGTGCACTTGTGGCCGACAAGGTTCTGGGGCAATTCGGTAGCGGTCATCCCCTTGTAGCGGGTTTCGATGTCCTGGATGGCCTTCTTGATCTCCGCAGGATCCTTACCGAACTTGCCTTCCTCAGACTCTGCGAAGAAAGCGTATGCGAGCGCAATTCCGTCCCCGTCGGCCTCCACAGTTCCTTGGGCCTTCTTCTGGATTTCTACTCCGGTGGTGGGGTCCTTGGTGATACCGAACGACTCGTCGTGGGTCCACTCGGCCAGGTACTGGAAGGAGGATTCACCCGTGACCCACTTGCTGAACAGCGGATCGCCGTCAGCCGGTACATTGCTGGGTCCGGCCAACTCGTCCCATCCAGCGGGCAGGGGGATAGCGTCAGCGGGAAGCTCGGAGGATGCCGAGGCCTCACCGGAAGGTTCAGCAGACGGTTCGGCTGCGGCCTCGGACGCTTTTTCGGAGGACGTCACCGATGGCAGCGGAGTGTCAACGGCGGTGGGCTTGGTCATGGACGGAATCAGCCACGTGAACGTCACCACCAACGCAATAATCACGACGACGGCCACCCCACCCAGGATGAGGAACAGCGACTTCTTGTTGTGGTCGCCCGGGTTCTGGCCGGGTCCGCCGGGCTGTCCCGGGTAGCCGGGCTGTCCCGGGTGACCTGGCTGCCCCGGGTAACCAGACTGTCCCGGGTAACCTGGCTGCCCCGGGTAGCCGCCGCCTGGCGAAGGAAAGCCCGGCTGTGCCTGCTGCGCTTGGGGATAGCGATGGACGGTTTCGGCGTACTCGCCATCGGGATGCCCCGACTGGTTTCCTTGCTGCTGCGACTGGTTTCCTTGCTGCTGCGCAGGGAACGCCTGGGTCGGGCCGGGCTGTGATGGAAAAGCCTCAGTTTGGGCTTCCGGCTGATACATGGGCTGCGTCTGCCCGGGCTGGTACTGGCTGTACTGGTCCTTACCGGTGTCGTATCGCGGCTGCGGCACGCCCTCCGGGTTGAAGGGAGGCTGAGGCACTCCGTTGTTGTTGCTCATGACAGGCCCTTTCACATGCGGTGGTCACCGGGATGTCTCTGGGGACACCTGGTGGACGATCCGGAACGAGGGGACCTGCTAACAATGCGGCGGCACATAAAGATTCACCATGTCGATCCCCCGACCCACGGTGGTGGCGCGCCAGCGCCAACAAGCCCAGCGCCGCAACAAGCGTAGTCGAGCAAGACGTGCCCAACGCAAGTCACGTCGTCGAACTGGTGGGCTGCTGCCTTACTCGAACCGCGTGGCGGTCATGGCCGTACTGCCCCGAACGAGGCCGAAGGTTGCCACCACGGCAAAGCAGGCGAGCACGAGGCTCAAGCCTAGTGCGGCAAAGTATCCAGGGTCCGGCCACGCCACTTGATAGCTGTCGTCGATGGCGGTAACCATGAGCCAGGCCGCGAGGAACCCGAGCCCTATGGAGAGCACCAGGACGCTCAGTAGCGGGACAGCTGCTTCCCAGGTGATAATCCGGCGAAAGACGAAGGGAGGCATGCCCATGAGCCGCATCAACCCGAGAACTCTTTGCCGGTCCAGGATGGCCGAAGCCGTCCCGACCGCGAGTGATAGCCCGGCAATGGCGACAGCCACAAACATGCCGAGAAATGCCAGCACAGACAGTCCGTGGATGAGGCGCCGGGATGACTGGAGCTGAAAATCTGAAGTGGAGGCGGCTGGCGTGGCAGTGATGCCCGAACTGTCCAAGGCGGTCCGGGCGCGGTCCACGGCTTCGGGTGTGCCGTCGGTGTCGAGCACCATGACAACCGGCACGAGTGCTCCCACACTTCCGCTCGGAACGGGCGCCAAGTCCAGTGGCTGTGCTGTCCAGAAGTAGAGGAACTCACCCTTCACAGCAACAGTCTCCGACTCTGGAATGTCCTCGAAACCCAATGCCCTGGCGTCCCCGGCGTTGAAGAAGAGCTCGGATCCGGCACCCCTTTCGGACAGCCCATCGAGTCCATAGCCAACGACGGCGCTCCGGATCCCCGGCAATTCCTTCGCAGCAGTGGCGGCGTCCAGGGCAGTCGCAGCACTCTGGCCCGTCCCCAAAATGGCGTGCAGGCTGGTTGGCTGCAGGAGTCCAGGACGGGCCACTGGCGCATCCGTGGACTGGATGACGCTTGATGCTCCGGCGAAGACCGAGACCACGAATACCGCGATGACCAATCCCGAGACCGAGCGGAACGTCGCAACCGGGGTCCTTTGGATGCGGCTGGCGGCAATGACCGTGGCAGCGCTCCCGGCATGGCGCGCTCCAATGCAGCTCACCATCCGAGTCAACCAAGGGCCTATCGCCACAATGCCTGCGAGAACCATCAGGAAGCCACCCACCAGCAAGGGAGACTCAAGCCATGGCAGCCGAAATTCCAGGATGCGAATGAGGAACACTGCCGCGGCCATGCAGGCGAGACCTAACACCAGCGGCACAGTGCGCCATGCTGTCGGTCGCTTCTCATGCACCGCCCTGCTCACGCCCAGCGGTCCGACGTCGGCCTTGGCTGTACGGACTGTGGCCACCAGCGCGGAGGCTGCCACCACTACGGCCGCCACTGTGGCTGCTGCGAGCCATCCGGTCTCAAGGTCTTCGGCGAACATTCGCGTCCCGTTGACCGGTATCTGCGCGGTAACGGGGCTCAGCAACGCAGCTGCCACCACGCCTGTTATTGCGCCGATCAAGCTGGGGATGGCAATTTCGACGGCGGCAATATGCGAGACCGTGCGTGGCGACGCACCTATAAGCCGCAAGGTAGCAAAGCGTTCCCGCCGCTGCGCAGCACCCAATCCCGTGACAATACTGATCAATAGCAAAACCGGGAAGAACACCGCGATAGCGCCGATGATCAGCACTGTGGTGTAGCTGGCCGCGCTGCCTCCGTAGGGGTTGCTGGTGAAATCGGACACGAGGGAAGCGTTTCCGCCCCGGCGGAGTTCGGCTTCCTCTGCGCCGGTGATGACCACCAACGAGTCCGGGCCCGGCAGGGCAGAGTCATCAATTGTGCCGGCAAACTCGCCGAAACGGTTCCCCAGTTGGTCTCCGGGCGTCGACTCGATCAAGCGCTGCAGTTCCGGCGACGCAAAGTAGCTACCGGGCTCCGGAGGGGTGCCGACGCCTGGAATTTTCACGGCGGTTAAGGGAAGGGCAGCAAAGTCACGGCGTTCAATCAGCTGGTCGCGGAAGATTTCCGTGCCTCGGGTTTTCACGAGCGCTGTTTCCGGTGTCAACGGAATGGGTTTGGCAAGTCCAGAGCCATCCTGCGTGTCCGAAAAAGCGGGCATCCCCTGTTCCCGTAGCCATGCACCACGATCGTCACGCCCTTGCAGCCCGTTGGCACCACCCCACAGCAACAGCAACAGACAAACCCCGACGGCGACACCTCCAGCGATTCCTGCAAGCCGGCCATAGGCAGAGCGGCTGCCGATTACTGCGAGGCGAAACAGTCCCGCATTCACGCGGATACCCGGTAGCCGGCACCCATGGCACCATCGCGGACGATGACTTCCCGATCGGCATAAGCGGCGGTTCGGGCATCGTGGGTGATCATCACCACCGTTGTACCGGAGTCACGGACGAGGTTGAGCATCAATGTCAGGACGTTCTCAGATGCGAGCGAATCGAGCGCGCCCGTGGGCTCATCCGCGAACAACACGGCAGGCGCGGTGACCAATGCCCGCGCGACCGCGACGCGTTGGGCCTGGCCGCCTGAGAGCTCCCCGGGCAACTTGGAACCGAGACCGTCCAAGCCCAGCTGTTCCAGGAGATCCGCAGATTTACGGAGTGCCTCGGGACGTCTGGCCCCGTCCAAAAGGAGCGGAATGCTCACGTTGTCCACCGCTGAGAGCTCCGGCAACAGCTGACCGAACTGAAAAACGAATCCGAAATCAGTCAGCCGCAACCGCGCCCTTTTCGGTTCCAGCAGGGCACTGATTTCCACAGGAGTTCGTCCGCCGGGGTGGTAGGTTACCGAACCGCCGTCGGGCCTAATGACTCCGGCCAGACAGTGCAACAGAGTGGATTTCCCTGAGCCCGAAGGTCCCATGACGGCGAGCACCTCGCCTGCGTGGACATCAAGATCGAGACCCCTCAGTGCCTCGGTCCGACCGAAGGAGTGGTGCAGTCCGCGGGCGCTGATGATGGGTGTTGCAGCGTGGTTGATGATCATGCGCTCTGCAGCTCCTTTTTGAGTTGGGTGAGGCGGGCGCTGGTGAGGTCGATCCAGCGGAGGTCAGCCTCGATGTGGAACAGCCCGTGATCGCACATGAGCACCTGAAACAGTCCGGCACCACTCTTCATTCGGGTCAGTTCACGCATGCGGGCCATGTGTTCGCTGCGCTGTACATCGAGAAGGCGCTCCGCGTCGTCGTCGAGGAGCAAAGCGATGATTGTCTTAGCGAAAAGGTTGCTTTGCAGGGACTCTGAGGGAATGTCCGGGGTGAACAGCCACTCGCGAACCTTGGCCTCACCGGCAACAGTGATCTCGTATTTCTTGCGGTCCGGGCCGCCTCCGGCTTCCTCCCCCAAGGCGCGGATCAGTTCGTCGCGGACCATTCGGGCCAGCGTCGAGTACACCTGCCCGAATGCCAATGCCTTGCCGGCACCGAAGTAGCGGTCATACGAGTGCTTGAGGTCGTAGCCATAGCTGGCCTCGAGATTCAGGAGGCCCAGAAGGGTGAGTGAACTATTCACCATCCCATCTATACACCGAGTTTATAGTCCTACGCCAGTAGGCGAACAGGATGTCCAGCCGCCAGATTGATGAAAGACTGGGTGGCAGTGCATGTACAACCCCAGCCGGAGGCAAATATGGCAGAAGAAACCACGTCCACATCGGTTTACCGGAACGGCCACGAAATTGAATGCTGGCTCACGGACATGGACGGCGTACTGGTTCACGAAAACCAAGCAATTCCTGGTGCCGCTGAGCTCATCCAGCGCTGGGTAGACACGTCCAAGCGCTTCCTGGTCCTGACCAACAACTCCATCTTCACTCCCCGCGACCTCGCGGCCCGCCTGCGCGCGTCCGGCTTGGAAGTCCCGGAAGAGAACATCTGGACTTCGGCGCTGGCCACCGCCCAGTTCCTCAAGGACCAGGTCCAGTCCTCTGATTCGGGCAACCGTGCCTACACCATCGGTGAAGCAGGCCTGACTACCGCGCTGCACGAGGCCGGCTTCATCCTCACGGACACCGACCCCGATTTCGTGGTGCTCGGCGAAACCCGCACCTACTCCTTCGAAGCCATCACCATGGCCGTCCGCCACATCCTGGCCGGCGCCCGGTTCATTGCCACCAACCCGGACGCAACCGGCCCCTCCAAGGACGGGCCCATGCCGGCGACCGGTGCCATCGCGGCCATGATCACCAAGGCCACCGGCCGCGAACCGTACATTGTGGGCAAGCCAAACCCCATGATGTTCCGCTCAGCCATGAACCAGATCGACGCCCACTCCGAGACCACGGCGATGATCGGCGACCGCATGGATACGGACATCGTGGCCGGCATGGAGGCGGGCCTGCACACGGTCCTGGTTCTTAGCGGCATCACGCAGCGCGAAGAAATCGTCTCCTTCCCGTTCCGGCCAAACCAGATCCTGAACTCGGTGGCCGACCTCAAGAGCCAGATCTAAAGAGGACTAAACCATGGCTGTGCTCAATCTGCGTCCCTTGGCCGGCGGCCGGATACTCAGGGGAAGCCAGCCATTCGGTTTGGATGCCGCTGCAACGTCGGGATTCCTGGCGCAGCACGGCATCCAGGCAATTGTGGACCTGCGGAGCGAGCTTGAGCGCTCGTTGGTTCCGTGGCTGGTTCAGGACGGGAACGACGACGGCGGCGGGCCTGCCGCCGTCGTCCCGCCCGCCGTCGAGCTCATCCATAACCCGCTGGACCCGAACGCCATAGCCGGGTCTCTCCAGGCCGTGGAAACAGCTGAGGACCTCGGCGACTTGTATCTGGGATGGATCCGGCTGCGGCCCGAATGGGTGGGTGACGCCCTGCGACCGGTCGCTCGCGGCAAACGCACCCTGGTTCACTGTTCGCTGGGCAAGGACCGAACGGGTGTGGTGTCGGCGATTGGGCTACTGGCAGCTGGAGGAACCGAGGACCAAGTGGTGGCGGACTACGCGGCCACCACAGCCAACCTGCCGGACGTCCTGGAAGTCATGGCAGAAACATGGCGACTGAGCGTCCCCTCAACACCGGCAGAGTATTTCAGCCCTGACCTCATGATTCTGCAGAGCCCCGAAGCTGCGATGCGGCATTTCCTGGCCGGGTTCGCTCAGGAGTTCGGCCAGGTGCGGAGCTTTCTGCGCGAGGCGGGCCTCACCGCCGTCGAGGTTGAATCGCTGGCTCTGTAATACTTGGGTGGATGAGTAGGACGAACTGGCTCGCGGACGTCAAACCCCTTCCCGGAGGGTGGGTTGTTCGCTCGGCGATCGTTCTGGCCACCCTGCTTTTTCTGGGGTTGGGAGTCCGCTGGCAGCAACACGATCTTTCGTCATTTCAGGGCTGGTTGGAGCTGGTAGTCCCGTATTTGCCGCTTCTCGCGCTATTGCTCGGTGCCATGCAAGCGGCTGTTGCCTGGTGCCTCTCCCTGGCCGTGATCACGGTCCTGGGCGGAGATGCGTCCCTCGTGGTGGCGATGATCTTCCCCACCATGGTGGTGGTGGCTTTCTGTTCCTTCCTTCTTCCATGGAAGCTGGCCATCAATTTTTCGCTGTTCGTGCCTAGCGTCTTGCTGGGGCTGTACATATCGACGCCGGAGATGGCCGACCAACCGGCAGTGCTGCTGGCCCTGGTGGTCTTCCTGGCGGCCGCGGCTTGGCGCAGCGTCAACGTTTACCGGCATCGTTACGAGCAGAGCACACACCACATCCGTGATTTGCAGGAGCAACAAGCACAAGTCCGCAGTGAGGAAAGAACACGGCTGGCCCACGAGCTTCACGACATCGTGGCCCACGACGTGACCATCATTGCCATGCAGGCGCGACGCGCTGAGTTCGTGAACGACCAGGCAAAGACCTCCCAAATCCTGGAGGGCATTGGAAATGCCGCGCAGCAGACCCTGCAGGATCTGCGCAGCCTGGTGACCCTCCTTAAGGAAGAGGAGAGAGATGAGCTGGGAGGCGGTTCACAGATACCGGACCGCGAAGGACAGGACGCTGATTTCCTGGATGCTCCAGCGATGTCAGGTGAAACCACCACCGCCGTTGGCTTGGTCCACGATCTCGACGGAGTTGTTGAAGCTTTGGATCGCGCGGGCTTCCAGGTGAGCCTCGTCGTCGAAGGCGAAGTAGCCCGGATCCCGGCCAGCCTGCGCCAGGCGCTTCGCCGGACCGTACGGGAAATGGGGACCAACGTGCTCAAACACGCCGACCCGTCCGGGGTAGTGGATCTGCGTTTGGCTGTCGGGGCCGATCGCGTGCAACTTGCATCAGAGAACACAGTCTCCACGGCGGAGCCGATCATGTCTTCCCGGACCGGGCTTGAGGCAATGAGTGCTCGCTGTGAAGTGTTCGGAGGATTCATGGACGTTGGCCTTAGCGACGGGCGCTGGACCACCGCCGTGTCCATCCCGCTGGACGGGTTGGCGTCTGCCAATTCGTGATCGCATTTATGGGAGGATTGGCTCCGTGACTGACATTGGGGGATCAGTATGACGCGAGTGTTGTTGGTGGATGATGAGCTGTTGGCGCGGGAGATCCTGCGTGATTATCTCTCGTCGGACCCGTCCATCGAGGTTGTAGGCGAGGCATCGGATGGGCGTGTGGCGGTGGTCCAGGCAGCCTCGCTTCGCCCGGATGTGATCCTCATGGATATGCAGATGCCGGTGATGGACGGGGTGGCTGCCACGGCCCAAATCCATGCAGACTTCCCGGAAATCGCCATACTGGGGCTGAGCACCTTCTCCACCGATCGCTACGTGGTAGACCTCTTACGCGCCGGAGCCTCGGGATATCTTGTCAAGGACACGCTGCCCAAGGAGATCACTGCCGCCATCCACACCGTGATGGCGGGTGAGTCCGTACTATCCTCCAAAGTGACACGGCATGTTGTGACGGGGCTGGCTGAATCCGTCCCCGCTGAAGTCGTTCCGGACCCGAAGCTCGTGGACGCGCTGACCAAGAAGGAGCTGGAGGTGATCCAGCTACTCGGACGAGGAATGAGTAACCGCGAGATGGCTGCAGAGCTCTTCGTAACAGAGTCCACCATCAAGGCACGGTTCGTGAACGTCATGGAGAAGCTCGGAGTAAGGGATCGGGTGCAGATCCTTGTGACTGCTGTTGAAGGAGGGCTGGTGGACCTCAGCCCCAGTTCGAGGACAGGGCAAGACTCGTGAGGATCCGGACAAGCTAACTGCGTCCCAGGATTTCCTTGATGGGGCGGACCAGGCCTTCGACGGCCTGCTCGATGTCAGCTGGGGCCACATCGTCGACGGCGGCATCCGGATTGCGGACGAGCTCGCCACCCCATCCCATCACCTCGTAATGGGCAAGGGAACGGGCCAATTCAAGCGGGGACTGCCACGCGCGATTCAGATTCGTGCGGGCAAATTCCCTGGCCTGTTCCGCCGCTTCCGCATGCTCCGCAACACTGAAGCCAGCCACTGTTGACAGCGCCGTTTCCAGAACGGCCGAACCGTTGGGCCGCGACGCGATGACTTGCCACGTCACCGTTGCCGTATGGCCCTGCAGCCCCCGTCCGGCTTGAAGGATTGCTTGGTACCCGGACTTCTCAATGGCGTCGGGCAGCAGGGTGCCCGGTCCTCCGGCTATCAGGCAAATGGCCAGGAAAGTTGCGGCGAACCCGACGTTCGCGGCCGGGTCCTGACCGATGATCAATGTCTGCTCAAATCCCTGTGCCGTGGTCTGCTTCATGGTGCTCCGGAACGCTTGCTGAGGAAAGGGAGACACTTCTCCCTTGCGTTCCGACAGGCGGCCTTCAAGATCTTCCAGGAAGTTGGCAGAACCCACAACAGCGAGCACAGGGTCACCAAATTCCCTTACACCCAACTGCTCAGTGTTCATGACATTTTCGATCCAACTCCGTGCAGCAACCTCCGGCAGGGTCGCGGTCATCACCACGGCGCCATCTCCGGGTGTCCACGTCATGGCAACCGGCTGCTTGGCTGGCCCGCTGTGTTCCCCGGCCCGGTTAACGGCATCACGCAGGCGCGGGACGCCGTCGGAAGCAGTCCGCCAGCCGATTGACACCGTGGTGAAGCGGGAACGCCGGTCAACCTGGCCAAGGTATCGGCGAATAGTGATCATTGGAGAAACTCCTCGGAGGGCTGGATGGTCAATGTCACGGAGTCCTGATCGGCAAGACGCCGTGCCGCGGCGGTGACTACGGGCCTTAGCCGCGCGGCGTCGTCGGATATTTCGGCGAGGGACTCCGCCAGCTCAGCGGCGAACGTCGGTGTCCCCCTCAGAAGCACGTCACGAGTAACGGTCCGCACGAGCCGTTGGTCATCGTGAGTGAACCTTTCCATCCGGAGCAGTGCACGACGGGCCGCAAGCATGATGGCTGCATCATCAGCAATAGCCAGGGCCCGGTATCTCTCGCAGGGATCAATGGCCTGCCCGGTGTCGTCGACCAAGACAAACAGGTCGTCCCGGGTCAGGTCCCCTGGTCCGAACAAGCCGCCGCTGGCGTCGATACCATCCTGCTGGGAGAGCAGCTCAGCTGTCACGAGGTCACCGAGCATCTCCGGGGATGCGGAGTGCCCGCACGCTGCCGCAGTGGCGGAAAGTACGCGCGTCGATTTGGCTGCACTGGAGAAGATCGTGGACGTCGAACCGCCCCTGCGGACGGAGTTTTGGAGCGCGGGAACCAAGGGTGCCTCGTCTGAACTTCCGGAGAACGGCGCGGACAGCAACCGGAGTGTCTTCAAAGGGTCTTCCGATGTCACGGCCGTCAACACAGCCACCGAAGGACGGTAAAGGCGGCGATGCAGCGCTCTTAGCTTTTCACTCGTAACCCGCTTTGCGAGGTCTATATCGCCAGTGCCGTCGTGACCGTTGGGGTGGTCCGCCCAATAGCGTGAAGTCAGGTGGGGCCAGGGCAGGACTCCCCCCGGAGCTTGAGCCAAACGTTGCGCCCGTTCAGTCGCAACGGCATCTATTTGCTCCGTTATCTGGTGTTGAGTCAGCGCGGGATGGAACACCTGCTCAACCAGGCGTTTGGAGATCTGTTCGAGGTGTCCCATGGGACCGGTCTCGTAGAACTCGGAATAGTCCATGTGCGTATTGCCCCCCAGGACTCCCCCGGCTTTGTGAACGGAAACCTGCCGTTCGGACGCGCTAATGTCGGCGCTGTCCTGGTACACCATGTGTTCCAGGAGGTGCAGCATGCCTTCCTCTCCCGGCATTTCATGGCGCATTCCGGCCGGCACTCCGAGACTCATGGAAATGATGCGGGCGGAAGGATCGTGGATGGCGATCAGCCTTGTCCCGGCGTCCAAACGCATGCCGTACACAGCTCGGCCGTTCAGGGTGCCGAGAGCGGAAGGGGTAGTCATCGCACCTCCATGGTGGTTTCCAAGTACGAGCCAGCGAGGCGAAGCAGTCCCTTCGCCTGGGCTTCGCCTGCGCCGGCATAATGGTGCCAGTCGTAGGCATGCTGGGCGATCCTGAAGGCCAGCGCCGGGCCAATTTCCCTCGGTCCGGGAGCTGCTCCGCAAGTCTCCAGGAAACCGTTGCGCATCTCGTCCAGGGCTGGCCGTAGTACAGGGTGGAAGGCGTGGAGTTCCGCCATCTCGCCGAGCACCCAGGCAATGTCATAGCTGGGGTGGGCACGCCCGAGGTCCTCGCCGGTAAGGAGCGAGCCGGCTGCGCCATCGGGGGTCACCACCCAGTGGGCCATTCCGGGATACCCGTGAACCACCACTTGGTCAGGACCGGAGAGTATGCACTGGATCCATCGGCGGATCTCCAGCAGGCCACCTTCGCCCAGGACTTCGCGAGCCGGCTCCCATGTCCCTCCCAGCCAGGCCTCCGAACGCTGGACGGTACGTGGAGTACTTTCAGGAAAGTCGCCGATGAGGGACGCACTTTCATGGAGGCTGCTCAGGGCAGTTCCCCATTCCCGCCCCGCCACCCTGAGGTTGACGAGCTCTCCTGCCGTGATGAGGTCGAAGACTGTGGAACCTGCCGGCGTCGAGTAAGAACGGTGGCGGTCACCACCGACGCCTACTACCAAGAGGTCACCGGGGACGGAGTCGACGCTGATGCGCAGGGAAGAGAAGGGAATCGGCGCTCCAACTCCGAGACTGTGCACCCATTCATAGGCACCTCCCACCGCGTAAACACCCGTGGACAACAAGTCCGTCCGGGTGGAGCGGATGGCGGACTTCTTCCGGGAATCCATTGCGGCGCTCATGCAGTAGCCGCTTCTTTGGTCATCCCGGCACGAAGAAGCCGCTGCTCTTCCAAGCGGCGCATCACGGCGGGGAACGACGGCGGCACCCACGCCATGGCGACGTCGCTGGACTCGCTGGGGCCAGGGACGGGGTCAATGACCAGGAAATTCTCCGGCATGCGCAGTTTGCTGAGGGTCTCGGCAACGATTGGGTTGGCCATTGCTCGGGGCGGCAGTGCCGGAGCGATGCAGACCTGGGCCTCCGTAGTCATTGCTGCCAGCAACGACGGCGAATCAGCGATGCCATGAGCCAAGCGCGATGAATAGTCCAGGGTTGCCGGATAGACCAGGATGAGGTCCGCCCACTCTGCCAAATCGATGTGCGCAGCAATGAGCTCTTCCCCCCAGGTATCGGCCTGTACACGGGATTTCAGCCGGGACTCAATGCTGTGACGGGTGATAAAACGCTGCGCGGAGTCCCGCATGATCACCTTGAACTCGGTTTCCGGTGCTGCGGAAACAGCCCATTCAATCCAGAAGGGCATTACTTGGGTGACTGCCGAGCCTGTGAGAATCAGGGCAACTTTGGAGTATCCGAAGGCTTCGAGGGTGAGGTCCGCCCATATCGGACGGGGACTGCTGTCAGTGGTGGTCATGGCAGGTCTCAGCATTCAGGAGGGTGGGTCGGACAGAAAAGGGTCAGGAGGCGCCAGCGTGATGATGTTTCCACCACCTCGCTGGCGCCTTCCCCGTGTTCAGGCCTGCCTAGCAGCCCATGGTCAGGGTTGCGCCGATGATCACCCCTGCACAGAACGGCGAGGTGGCCGGCGCGTCGGTGGCTGCGTCGCCGCCGAGCTCGTCAGCAGCCGTAAAGGTGCTGTGCGCCCGGGCCAAGTCGGTGAGGTCGGCCTGCGGAACGTTAGTGATGGTGTTCGTCATGATGATGTCTCCTTTTAATGGCCCCACGTGGTGGGTGCGTCTGGGGTGCTAAAGAGTGATGCTTTTGGCTGTACTGCGGTTGCTTATAGTGCCGCCGGGGCGGGTTAGCAGCCAGCACCGAGCGTTGCGCCAACAATGATGCCGATGCACAGCGGTGAGGTTGCGGGAGCTTCGGTGGCAGCGTCGCCGCCCAGCTCGTCAGCTGCGGCAAAGGTGCTGTGGGCGCGTGCAAGATCGGTCAGGTCGGCCTGGTGGAAGTTAACGATTGCGTTGGACATGGTGTCTCCTGTTTGATTTGCTTCCCATCTGAGTGGGAAGGGGTTTTCTTTTCTGGGTTCCTCATTGGAGGTCTTTGGGTGCCCGGGCGGCGGCGGGCCACTGCCCGGAGTAGTCACTGGCCCGCGTTGTATCCAGGCCGGTGAGGGTTGATGCAGGCTGTTTGCGCTTCTTCAAACCAAGCGGGTTCGAGGTCGGTTTTGTCCACAGACGCACGGAGAAGTGCGTCCGCCAATACCCTCGAGCGGTGCTGCCCGAAGCTGAGTCCCCGGTACGCCGGACGAGGATCCCTTGGTTCCATGGCAAGTGCCAGGCGGTTTCCGACGCCATGGGTGAAAACAGACAGGGGCGTTTCCCGCCAGGACAAGGACTCAAGGACAGTGCGAATGAGGGAAGCCGCAGCGTCTGAATCAATGGCTGACACGTAAATGACCATCGCGTCACTGCGTGGGAATGCACGTGATGACGAGAGGGCCTTTGCCTGATGGCTAAGTCCGCTGTCGGCAAGGGCACCAAGAACTTTTGGCCACACTTCAAGCGCTTCGGATGCCGTCGCACAGGATACGTACAGCCTTGAAACAGCCGCGGGGTTCACGGCACCGTGGGCCCCGAGCGCAAGAAGGAATCCGGGGGTGGCACGGCTTCGCCAGCTGGGAACGCGCACCCCTACGATTTCGTCCAGAGGGTTGCGTACCAGGGCCTCCTCGGGAAAGAGGACCTTCACTCCGGAGAGCTCCACCACCTGGTGCGGAACTCCTTGGACGGACGTCTCTACCTGTGTCCTCGCCGACGCCGACTGGATAACGGTGCGGTGCGGAATGGCCTCAATAAGTGCCCCAGCAAGGTCCTGGTGGCCGGTTCCTGGCACGGTCTCGATGCCTGGGTGCCCGACATGGAGGTGTGTGTAGATCGCCCCGGCCACCTGCGAGCGCAACTCGGTGAGGCTGGTGGCACGAAGTGTGGTGGAGTCTATTCTGGCGGTGAGCCGATGGGCGTCAACGGAAATCCTGTGTTCAAGGGATGCCAATACATTTCCGAAGGACGTCGGTGTTGGAGCGTCGAGTGTGACGGTCATCGGGGTGTCCTTTCGAAACCGAGGGCGCTGACGTAGTGGCCGGGCGAAAGCAGTGCCTCCCGCCCGACGCCCGCAGCTGCCCGTTCGATGCCGGGGAGCCGGGACACCATGGGAGCCCTGGTGATGGTTCTGTCCACGAGATGCCATCCCAAGTGGGCAGTAGCGCGAACCGGCAGATCCGGATCTTCGTAATTGGCATGATCGGCATAGGAGGTCCACATCCGGCGAACTGAGGGAACAATGGCAGCCATCCGTTCGGCGATGCGTGCCGACGCGCTTTCGTCGTCGAACCTGGCTGGGGGTGCGGAGGCTCCTCCGCGGGTAGTCACAGTGTCCAGGACCGCCCTGTAGATCCACTCACCTGCAAGCATTCCAAGGTCCCGGGCAGGATCGCCGAGTCCAAACTCCTCCCAGTCAAGGACACACAGGCTCCCGTTGTGGAGATGGAACTGATCAAGGCGCAAGTCGCCGTGAATGGGGCGTTCTTGGTGCTTCCGTTCCGATGCCCTCAGCCGGTCCGCAGCGGCAACCAGCTCCCGGTCATTCTGCAGTTCTGCCCAGAGGGCCATCTCCGCCACTGTGAACTCCAGGTAGCGAGTGTGCGGAACGCCAACCGCGAGCATTTCCACGGGTGGGCTTGGAGGTGCCGAGCGCTCCAACCCAAAGGTAGGGCCGGCGTGGAGCCGGGCGAGCAATGCGCCCGCTTCCTCCGGAAAGGTGTCCGGCATGGACTCCTCCACCAACAACTGCGCCAGGCTGGTTCCGGGGCAGTGTTCAAAAACCAGGAGGCCATTCTTAGCGTCACTACCTATGAGCCGTGGCGTTGCCGGCACAAATTCCGGGGACCGCGCGGCGAATGCGGCGAAGGCAACCGACCTGCCGAAGGCCACCGGGCCGGAAGCCTGCGCTGAGATCTGCTTGACGAAGACCTTTTCCCCACTCCGCAGTCTCATGTTCCACGTGCCGTTGCGGCCGGCGAAAGCGGCCGGGGCGATGTCTGCCACTGCTTCTCGGCCGTGGCCTGCAAGGACAGTGGTCGCCAGGCCGGCTGCGTGGCGCGCGGCCGGAGTGGTGGACTGCGGGTGCGGAGCTGTGGCGGTCATCATGAGGGTCTCCATCAGAGCAGCAGGGTGGTTACCGCATAGGCGGCCAGAATGCCGACAATCAGAAGGGCTATGTTGCGGAGGAGCTTCTTGGTGGCCAGTGACTGGTTTCGCTTGTTGTTGTCAGACATGGTTTTCCTATCTGGAGCCCGACGAGCCGGGACCGTGGACTGAGTGTCGAGTTGGGGCTAGGCCATCTCGTCGGAGGTCAGGGACTGTTGCAGGGATACTCGTGAGCCGGTGCGCAGTGCGTTGTTCCGATAAATCACGGTGGCCAACCAGAACAGGGCGGGAATCGCTGCCACCGATATGCCTGCGGCCAGCACCATCTCCCAAGTGGATACGTCTTCCAGTGCGAAGCGCATCGGCATGAGGTAGGAGGAGAAAAGCGGCACGAAGGACAGTCCTTCCAGCCACGGGTTCCCCATGTTCATTGGCAGGACGTAGAGGGAGACCACCAATAGCACCATTTGCAGGACTGACAGCGGCATGACTGCAGTGCCCAGGTCCTCTTGCCGGGACACCGTGGAAGCGAGAGTTGTGTTCAAGGCTGCGAATATCACGTAGCCCAGGAGGAACCATAGGAGGAACCACAGCAGGCTTGGCCCTACAGCGACGTTGATGAGGGACCAGCCTCCCACAACGCTGAACCCCACCACGGCGGTGCCACCGATTGCCAGCAGTTGAACCAGGGTGACCAGCCCTATGCCGATCATCTTTCCAGCCAGTAGCGGGACGATGCCGATCTTGGTCAGCAGGATCTCCACGATCCTTGACGACTTCTCCTCAACCACCCCGGAGGTCAGACTCGATGCCGAGTAGACCAGGGATGCCAGCAACGCGCTGATCATGGCGGTGGCGAAGATGGCGCGGGGGTCAAAGCTCATTGCCCCGGTCCCGCCAAATGAGTCCACAAGGAACCATCCGCCGATCCCGGCAACAGCGCCGGCGAAAAGGGCCAGAAGCCCTGTTGCAGTGAGTATGGTCCGGTTCCCCAGCCGGGTAAGGATCTCGCGCCGTATGATCAGGCGCGTCTCACGTAGTCCACTCCCGGAAGAAGGAGCGGCGCTTCGGGTTGTGCGATCAAATGTTGTTGCGCTCATTGCGATACTCCAACTTTGTCGAGGGAGCGCTCCGCCCCCGGGGTGATACCTGGACCGGACGAAATGAACTTGCCGGCAAGCAGGTCAGCCAATGACCTCTGTGCGGACACAATGCTCTTCAGCCCGCCGTGCCGTTGCGCTGCTGCAAGGATGTCGCCGGGCACGTCCCGTCCTGAGCCGTCCACCGAGACGAGGACCGTGGTGCGGTCGGCGGCGGAGAACTCCACGTTGACGCCCCGGGCCATCGAGACTTCAGCGGCGAACGAATCTGCCGTGCGGGAGAAGGCGAGCCGCCAGCGGCTTTTACCGTCGTCTTGCAGCTCCACGACACTGCCGCTCGCCGTCACACGACCGCGATCGAGAATGCAGACCTTGTCGCACAGGCGCTCTACGAGCTCAAGTTGGTGTGAGGAAAAGAGAACTCCGACGCCCCGGTCCGCCTGCTCCCGGATGAGTCGGGACATGGTTTCGACGGCGATGGGATCCAACCCCGAGAATGGCTCGTCCAGCACCAGGAGTGCCGGGTCCCCCACTAAGGCGACGGCCAGCTGGACGCGCTGCTGGTTTCCCAAGGAGAGGTCCTGGACCAAAGCCTGCTCACGGCCTTGCAGGCCGAGGGAGGCGATGAGTTCGTCTGCAACCTCACGTGCGGCGCCGGCTTGGTGCCCTTCCAGCAGGGCGAAGTGAATGATCTGGTCCCTCACCGGCATCTGGGGGTAGAGGCCTCGTTCCTCGGGCATGTACCCGATGCGCCTCCGGTCCTTGGCTGTGATGGGCAAGGCTTCCCAGGTGACTTCGCCGTGGTCCGGGGTCAGCAGACCAAGGATCACGCGCATGGTGGTGGTCTTACCTGCACCGTTGCCGCCGATGAATCCCACGATCTCCCCGCGATGGACCGTGAGGTCCACATCGTGGAGGACCCTGCGGTCACCGAAGCTGCGGCTGATGCCCGTGAGCTGTAGGCCGTTCATACTTCGCTCCTCGAAATTCGTTCTTGTTTCCTGTCAAGAACGACGCTACGGAGGATCGGGGATATCCACCCTGTACTCGAGTACAGAGCTGCCTTGTACGAAAGTTCACCTAGGCCGGGCGGATGACCTTACCGTTGGGCTCTTGGTATGACGGCTCCTGGGGCTCGGGCGGGAGCGGCTGGAGCTCATCCTGGACACGTTCCAGCAGCGGCCTGTAGATGCTGCCGTTCCATTGCGGGCTGGCATGTGCGGGCCGCGCGCCTTCCGTGCTGAGCGTGGGCATTGCCATGTTGGCGCCGAAGACTTTGCTCCACCCCGCACGTGCCGACTCGTAATCCACCGTGGCATCCTTGGCGTTGCCGATGAAAGCCATCTTGGTGCCCCCGATTTTCCCCGCCAGTCGGAGGCCGTCAAAGTGGTAGATGTACGCCGACTCCGTCTGTATCAGGACGCTGGACGGGGCGATCGGCGATAGCTGTTCCAGGCTTTGGTCCAGAATCTGGCGCCAGGTGCGCTCATCTTTATGCGCCACCCGCTCCCCCAGCTCGTAGCCGCCGCGCAGGACAGACGGGATGCGGAAGCCATTCTCGTAAAGGAACACCACGCCGTCGAACCAGCTCTGGTCCAAGACGTCGGCGCGGCTGAACGGACTTGAATCCAGGACGATCACCTGCGTCTCGACACCGTGCAGCTCCAGCAGGCGGGCGGCGACCTGGGTGGCGAGCATTCCGCCGAAGCTGTGGCCGTAAAAGTACAGCTTCTCCAATTTCAGCTCGCGGACGTGCAGGATGATTTCGCGGACTATTTCGTCCACGTCCAGGCCCAGGTTTGAATACCCGACGGCGGCAAGGCGGCCCCGCTGATGCAGGGCAGGACGCAGCGAGTTGAGGATCCACTGTGCCTCTTCCCAACTTGTTTTGTAGCCGGGGAAGAGGATCCAGCTGGCGTTGGGGAAGTAGAGGTCCGAGTACGGATCCGGGACGCGGAGGATCTTGGTGGCCCGCCGCTCGGCCTGTACGCGCCGGGTGAAAAGCATGTCCGCGGCGAGCGCTCCGGAGGCTCCGGCGGTGATAAGGAAATTGCGGCGGGACGTTTTCTTCAGCCGGGCAGCGTAGGGCAGGATCCGGGCCCATGAGCCCGGATCCTCGGCCTGTACCGGTTCCGGAGTCGCCTGCGTGGGGAGGTTTTCGTTCACCTCCGGCGGCGCCGTGAGCTTCCCTACTTGAACGTCCACGCAGCAAGCATAGGCTTCGTGGGCACTGCCTTACAGCCCTGCAGTTCCTAGTTGAGGCCCAGTTCATCCTTGCCGAAGGCGAAGAGGTACGGCACGCCGGTTTCGGCTTCGATCTTCTCTTTGGCGCCGGTGTTGCGGTCCACGATCACGGCCACTGCCACAACGTTGCCGCCCGCTTTACGGACACCTTCGACGGCGGTCAGTGCGGACCCGCCGGTGGTGGACGTATCCTCGAGCACCACTACGTTGCGGCCTTCAACCGAGGGGCCTTCCACCTGGCGGCCCATGCCGTAGGACTTCTGGGCCTTGCGGACAACGAAGGCGTCCACGGCACGGCCGGCGTCGGCAGCGGCGTGCATCACAGCGGTACCTACGGGGTCGGCACCCATGGTGAGCCCGCCGGCGCACTCAACTGACACGCCGGCGTCGTCGATCATTGCCAACATGACCTGGCCCACCAGCTTGGAGGCCTCGTGGTGCAAGGTGATGCGGCGGAGGTCGATGTAGTAGTCCGCTTCCTTACCGCTGGAGAGGATTACCTTGCCGCGGACCACCGCGAGTTCTTTGATGAGTTCAAGGAGGCGGGCGCGGGCAGCAGCAGTATCAGGCGTGGAAGTCATGGCTCCTAGTTTAGTGGGGCCGACGTGGTGGCGCGGATCACCAAGCGGGGATTGACGATCTGATCGTCGATACCGCCGTCGCCATCCAGTTGCTGCAGCACCGCTTCCATACAACGGCGGCCGAGTTCCTCGAAGTCCTGCTTGATGGTGGTCAGGGGTGGCATGAAGAATTCGGCTTCGGGTTGGTCGTCATAGCCCACCACGCTGATGTCGCCCGGCACGCGAAGGCCGGCTTCCTGGACGGCGCGGAGTACACCCACTGCCATTTGGTCGTTCGCGACGAACACGGCTGTAACGGTGTGTTGTTTGATGAGGTCCAGCCCGGCGCGGTACCCCGATGCCGCGTCCCAGCCGCCTTGGAGCAGGATGTCCGCGCCCAACCCAGCATGTGCCAGCGATTCCTGCCATCCCTTGATGCGCTCGGCCGCGTCGATCCAGTGCGGCGGGCCGGAGATGTGGGCGATACGCCGATGCCCCAAACCGATCAGGTGGTCAACAGCGAGGCGCGCTCCGAGCCGCTGATTCAGTGATGCGCCCGTCAGCTGGTTGCCCGTGCCCGCCCCGACGGCCACGATCGGCACGGGAAAGGAAACATCGCGCAGGACCGCGAGGACATCGGGATGCGGAACCAGGATGACGATCCCGTCCACGGACTGGTTCCGGAAGTGCGCGATGGCATCGTTGACGCTGTGGTCGGTCACTTCCCGGAGGTTCGCGATGCTGACGAAGTAGCCGGCTTCACGTCCCGCTTGTTCGACTCCCAAGAGAGTGTTCGCGGGTCCGAATTGACCTGTTTCGCAGGCAAGCACGCCAATGGTCCGGGACCGCCGGGTGACCAGGCTGCGGGCAGCAGTGTTGCGGCGATACCCAAGCTGCGCGATGGCTGACTCCACGCGCTCCTTGGTCTTGCCGCTGACGTTCGGATGGTTGTTCAGTACGCGGGAAACGGTTTGGTGCGAGACTCCTGCCATCTTTGCGACGTCACCCATGACTGGAGGCCTCGCCTTTTCGTCAGGCCTCGCAGCTGTGTCCGCCCCGGCCCCGGGCGTTGCCCTGGGCCGGGGCGCTCCCCCTCTGGACATCAGCGACTATTTCGCGTCGACGACGACGGGCTCAGACTTGGCTGGGGTAGACGTTTCGGTTGCCGGAGGGGTGGTCTTCCACTTGAAGCGACGGCCCACGGAAGAACCTCCACCGGAACCGGTGCGGTTCTTGTTGAAGATGTCGAAGCCGACGGCGAGCAGCAGCACCAAGCCCTTGATGAGCTGCTGGTAATCCGTTCCCAGGCCAAGGATGGACATTCCGTTGTTGAGGACGCCCATGATCAGGCCGCCGATCATGGCCCCTGCTACTGTTCCGATGCCGCCCTGGACTGCAGCGCCACCAATGAAGGCGGCAGCGATGGAGTCGAGTTCGAAGCCGGTGCCGCCTGCAGGCTGTGCCGAGTTAAGGCGAGCTGTGAAGACCAGCCCGGCCAGGGCGGCGAGGACACCCATGTTGACGAAGAGCCGGAAGGTGACCTTTTTGGTCTTGATGCCCGAGAGCTCGGCCGCGTGGAGGTTGCCGCCGATCGCATACGTGTGCCGGCCGAAGATGCTGTTGTTCATCAGGGCCGAATACACAATCACCAGGACAGCCAGGACGATCAGGACAATCGGGGTGCCACGGTAGCTGGCCAGGAGGAAGGTAATGATGAGCATCAGCACTGCGATGAACCCGTTCTTGACGGCAAACCATGCCATCGGTTCATTTTCCAGGTTGAACTTGCGGCGAACCCGACGTTCCTTGATGGCTTGGAACAGAATGGCAGCCGTACCACCGACGCCGAGGATGACCGTCAACCATTCCAGGACGGACGTGCCGCCGGAAATGTCCGGGAGGAAGCCGCCACCGAGGGCGCGCAATTCGTTCGGGAACGGGGTGATCTGCTGGTTCTTTAGGGTAATGAGAGTCAGGCCACGGAAGATCAACATACCCGCGAGGGTGACGATGAAGGCAGGGATGCCCACATAGGCAATCCAGTAGCCTTGCCACGCTCCCACCAGCGCGCCCACCAGGAGGCAGGCCGGGATGGCGAGCCACCACGCCCAGCCCCAATGGACGATCATCACGCCTGCCACAGCGCCGATGAAGCCTGCAATTGAGCCGACGGAGAGGTCGATGTGCCCCGCGATGATGACCATCACCATGCCGATGGCGAGGATCAGGATGTAGCTGTTCTGGACCACCAGGTTGGTGACGTTCTGGGGCTGGAGCAGGATGCCGTCGGTCAGTACCTGGAAGAGGATGACGATCAGGATCAGGGCGACGAAGATGCCAACCTGGCGAAGGCGGCTTGTGAGGAAGCCAAGGGATTCTCGTAGGGCGGACATGTTCGCTATTCCTTCTCTTGAGTCATGAAGTGCATGAGGGTTTCCTGGGTGGCTTCGGCGATGGGGACTTCGCCGGTGATGTGGCCCGCGGACAGCGTGTAGATCCTGTCGCAGATGCCCAGGAGCTCCGGAAGCTCAGAGGAGATCACAATGACGGCTTTCCCTGCCGCTGCGAGCTCCGCAATGATCGTGTAAATCTCAAACTTGGCGCCGACGTCGATGCCCCGGGTCGGTTCGTCCAGGATCAGGACGTCGGGGTCCGAAAACATCCATTTGCTCAGCACCACCTTTTGCTGGTTTCCACCTGAGAGCTTGCCGGTGATGGCAGCTACGGAAGGAGCCTTGATGTTCATGCTCTTCCGGTAGTGGTTGGCAACGGTGGTCTCCTTGTTGCCGTCCACCCAGCCCCGTTTGGCCAGCTTGTTCAGGGCTGCCATGGAGATGTTCCGCTTGATGTCTTCAATAAGGTTCAGGCCGTAGTGCTTGCGGTCTTCGGTGGCGTACGCAATCCCATGGTCTATTGCGTCGGAGACCGTGGAGGTATCGATCTCCTGACCGTACTTGTAGACCTTGCCCGATACCGCCCGCCCATAGGTCCGTCCGAATACGCTCATGGCCAGCTCAGTCCGGCCGGCCCCCATGAGCCCGGCAAGGCCTACCACTTCGCCCTTGCGCACGTTCAAACTGGCGTTGTTCACCACGGTCCGGGAATGATCCTGCGGGTGCTGGACTGTCCAGTCTTCAATGCGGAGGACTTCCTCGCCGATGTTGGGGGTCCGGTCCGGATAGAGGCTTTCGAGGTCGCGTCCAACCATGCCCCGAATGATGCGTTCCTGGGTGATCTGGCCTTGGTCCAGGCGCAGGGTCTCAATGGATTTGCCATCGCGGATGATGGTCACGGCGTCGGCAACTTTGCGGATCTCGTTGAGCTTGTGGCTGATGATGATGCTGGTGACGCCCTGGCCCTTGAGGTGCAGGATGAGGTCCAGCAAGTGGTCCGAGTCTTCATCGTTCAGCGCCGCCGTGGGCTCATCAAGGATGAGGAGCTTCACCTCTTTGGACAGCGCTTTGGCGATCTCCACCAACTGCTGCTTGCCAACGCTGATGTGCTGAATGGGGGTGACCGGGTTTTCGCTGAGGCCTACGCGTGCCAGCAGCTTGGCGGCTTCCAGGTTGGTCTTCCGCCAGTCCACCCAACCCTTATTGGCAAGCTCGTTGCCGAGGTAGATGTTCTCGGCGATGGACAGGTACGGGCTCAGGGCCAGTTCCTGGTGGATGATCACGATGCCGCGCTTCTCGCTGTCCGTGATGCTCGAAAACTCGCAGGGTTCGTTCTCGAAGAGGATGTCTCCGTCGAAAGTATTGTGTGCGTAGACGCCGGACAACACCTTCATGAGGGTGGACTTCCCTGCTCCGTTCTCGCCACAGATGGCGTGGACCTCACCTCTGTTTACGTCCAGGGTGACGTCCTGAAGGGCTTTTACCCCGGGGAAGGTCTTGGTGATTCCTCGCATTTGAAGAATGGGTACGTTCATCGTCAATTCCCGCTGACTGGTTGAAACTTGGCCAGGCCGAGGACTCGGAGGCTCTGAAGGAGGCTGTGGCCCCGTCGCACTGCGCACTGCAACACAGGGGTTCGGGGCCACAGACCGGGGACGTGATTACTTGACGTCGGCTTCCGTGTAGTAGCCGGAGTCGATCAGTTCCTTCTTGTAGTTGTCCTTGGTGATGATGACGGACTTCAGGAGGTAGGCCGGGACAACCTTGACCTTGTTGTTGTAGGTCTTGGTGTCGTTGGTTTCCGGTTCGGTTCCCTTGAGGACAGCGTCAACCATCTTTACGGCCTGCGAGCCGAGCTGGCGGGTGTCCTTGAAGATGGTGGAGTACTGCTCGCCGGCGATGATGGACTTCACCGAGCCCTTTTCTGCGTCCTGACCGGTGACCACGGGCAGGTTGCCGGTGGAGTAACCGCCGGTGCTGCTCAGTGCGGAAATGATACCGATGGACAGGCCGTCATAAGGTGACAGCACGCCGTCGAGCTTGGTTCCTGAGCTGTACGCCGAGGTGAGGATGTCTTCCATGCGCTTCTGAGCTACCGGAGCCTGCCAGCGCAGGATGGCTGCCTGCTCAAACTTGGTCTGGCCACTGGGAACCTTCAGGGTGCCTGCATCCAGGTACGGCTTAAGGGTGTCCATGGCACCGGTCCAGAAGAAGTTGGCGTTGTTGTCGTCCGGGCTGCCCGCGAACAGTTCTACGTTGAACGGGCCCTTGCCTTCAACCTTGTTGCCGCTCGCGTCCACCAGCCCCAGACCGGTCAGCAAGGAAGTGGCCTGCTGGACACCCACCGTGTAGTTGTCGAACGTGGTGTAGTAGTCGACGTTCGGCGTGCCGTTGATGAGGCGGTCGTAGGCGATGACCTTGACGTTCTGTTCCTTGGCCTTGGCCAGGACGTCCGTCAGGGTGGTGCCATCAATGGCTGCGATGATGAGTGCCTTGGCACCCTTGGTCAGCATGTTCTCAATCTGGGAAACCTGCGTGGGAATGTCATCGTTGGCGAACTGGAGGTCCGTCTTGTAGCCAAGGTCCTTCAGGGACTTCTCAACGTTGGCGCCGTCGGCGATCCAACGCTCGGACGTCTGGGTCGGCATCGAAATGCCAACCAGTGAATCGCTGGGATTAGCACTGCTGGTGGACTCGGCAGAGCCACCGCGACTACCGCAGCCTGTGGCTCCGACAGTCAAGGTTAGGACAACCGCTACGGCGCCCAGGAGTTTCTTCAATCTCACGATGCTCTCCTTCCGCGGCAGCATTGCCGCGAACTCTGATGCGGCCGGAGCATCTGCGCGTCCGGCGGTGAAGCGTTTTGTGATCTGCGGCCAGCTGGGTGCCACATGCCACGAAAGGTGGTGCGAATGCCATTGTGAACGCTAACAATACCGTCGGTCAAGTGCCGTGGATCACGAAATGATTGCAGACTTCTGCCGCTCCTGAAGCTCTTGACTTGAAACGTTGTTAGCGTTCACAATTGGCGGGCTCATCCGTGGTAGACAGAAGGAAAGCCCGGCACTGCTTTGTGGGCAGTGCCGGGCTTCGAACGCTCCTCCGTGATGGCGGGGAGGAACTCTTCCCTGCTGGGAACAGGGAATCAGAGGCGGGTGTCGAACGAATCGCAGAAGACGTTCTGGTTGAACGTCCCTTGGAATTCGGACTTGCCCTGGATCTTTTGGATAGTTGCGCGGATGGCTTCGCGCGTTGCTGCGTGTGCGTGAATAGCGGTCCTGACCATGGGCACATCAATCAAGTGGTTGGGCTGGTTCAGAGAGACGAACACAGTGGGAACTTCCGCGGCGTACCAGGGAATTTCGGCTGCCATCGGTGATGACCACTTAATGCGGATGGATGCCTCCTGCGCGAAGCCCTTGACGTTGGCAAAGACGAAGGCGGCATCGTAGCGCTCCGAATAGTCCCCCGTTGCCTCCTCGGACAGGACCCGCATGAAGTTCATGCCGGACTCCCCTGCTGCTTCCCGCTGCTCAGCTGTCTTGAATACCTCCACGTCAAAGCCAGCAGCTTCCAGTTCTTCCCGAACAACGTCCAGGTACGCCAGTGGATCGGCCCGCGTGAAGTCGGCTCCGCCCGAAATCCCGTAGAGGCGGATACGCTTATGGGTTTCCGGCGTGATCGGCAGATTATGGGCAGTATCCTTCACCAGGGTGACTGTCTTGTCAGCGACAGCAGCGGCAATGGCACGGTGCGCCTCACTTCCGATGACCGCCAAGGCATCGGCCGCCGGAACCAAGGATTCCGGGGAAGCAAGGTGCAAGCCCAGGCTCGCTTTAAGGCCGAGAATCCGCCGAAGGGCATCGTGCAGGCGCCCCTCGGTGACGACCCCGGACTTGTAGCCGTCCAGCATGTACTGGAAGTCCTCGTCCGGGTTTCGGAAGAACAAGAACATGTCACAACCCGCTGCGATCGTGGCAGGTACAAGGTCCTTACGCTTCATGGCCTGTGTCAGGCCAACCATGAGCGAAGCGTCCGTGAGGACCAAGCCGTTGAATCCGAGCTCACCCCGCAGCAGATCCTGCAATAGTTCCGGAGCAAGGGTCGCCGGCAGGACTTCAGCATCTGACAACCCGGGACGGAAGTGCCGCGACACCTCAGGAGCGCCGATGTGGCCCACCATGATGGACTGCACTCCGTGCCCGATCATTTCGCGGTACACATGCCCGTAGCTGGCGTTCCACTCGCCGTACCCAAGGGTGTTGTACGACGTGACCACATGCTGGTCGCGCTCATCAATGCCATCGCCGGGGAAGTGCTTCATGGCGCAAACAGTGGGTGATTCACTGATGCCGTCGAAGTATTCCTTTGCGCGTTCCACCACAATTTCCGGGCTATTTCCGAAGGCCCTTGTGGAGATGACCGTGTTCCGCCAGTTGTAGTGGATGTCCACGATCGGCGAGAAGGCCCAGTTGCAGCCCAGCGCTGCAGTTTCAACGCCGGCCACTTGGCCCATCTGCCGGGCGATGCTCTTGTCAGGATGAGAACCAGCCTGGAGATGGGTGGAGACGAACGTGCCGTCATCGCAACTGCCTGCGCCACCCATCTCGGGGTTGGACGCAATAAGCAAGGGGATCCGGGTCTTGGACTGCGCGTAGCGGATGTGTTCCTGCACGGCGTTGGACGGTCCCGGCCGATAGCGCATGCCACCTACGTGGAAGTTCTCCAGCACGCCATCGAGGTACTCCGGGGAGTAATCGTTGTTGTGGTTGATGAACAGCTGGCCGATCTTCTCTTCCAGAGTCATGGAGCCAATGGTGTTCTCCACCCATTCCACCCCTGCGTCGTCAAGGTTGAACGGGGCCGCTTTGAGGTCCACCAGGAACGGCCCGGACGACGCCGCGGACAAACCGTTGAGGTTTGCGCCTGCTTCATCCACGATGTCCTCCACGGATTTGGCGATATCCACGATGATTCCGGCTTCGTCGTCCTGCAATGGCTCCAGCGTGGCCAGCTGGGAATCGAGCAGTGAGGCCGGCATGAAGTGCCCGGGCCGCGCAGCCATGCGCGCATTCAGCAGCTCGCGGCTGCCGTGCAGGTGCACGAACACCACGGACGGATCGGCGCTGCGGATGATGTCCCGGTACGAGCGCTTAAGCGCGCTGCACGCAATCACCAGAGAAGAGTTCGACGCCGGAAACCGCCCGCCGATTTCGGCCAGCCATGGTGCCCGGTCGTCGTCGTTCAGCGGAGTACCCGAGGCCATCTTGGCGATGTTCGCCTGGGGGTGCAGCGAATCGCCGTCGAGAAATTCAGCGCCGAGACGCTCGGCGAGGGCGGCACCGATGGTGCTTTTGCCGCAGCCTGCCACGCCCATGACCACGATGTGATGCCGTAGTTGCGATTTACCAATCATGGCCGACTTACCAGTCATGAACAGTGCCGTCCACGAGGCGGTTGTACGGCAGGTAAGCCTGCTGGTACGGGAACGCGGCGGCGGCTTCTTCGTTGAATTCGACGCCGATACCGGGGTTGTCGCCGGGGTGCAGGTAGCCGTCCTTGAAGGTCATGGACTGCTGGAAGACCTCGTTGGTCTTGTCCGAGTGCTGCATGTATTCCTGGATGCCGTAGTTGTGGATTGCCAGGCCGACGTGAAGCTGTGCAGCGAAGCCCACCGGGGAGATGTCCGTGGGGCCGTGGAAACCGGACTTGATCTGATACTGGGCTGCGAAGTCCATGACCTTCTTCAGCGGTGAGATGCCGCCGAAGTGGGTGGAGGCTGCACGGACGTAGTCGATCAGCTGTTCCTTGATAAGGGTCTGGAAGTCATACACCGTGTTGAAGATTTCACCGATGGCCAACGGGGTGGTGGTGTGCTGGCGGACCAGGCGCAGCCCTTCCTGGTTCTCGGCGGGGGTGCAGTCCTCCAGCCAGAAGAGGTCGTAAGGTTCCAGGGCCTTGCCGAGCTTGGCGGCCTGAATAGGCGTCATGCGGTGGTGGCCATCATGCAGCAGCGGGATTTCCGGACCGAATTCGTTGCGCACGGCTTCGAAAACGGTGGGCAGGTGACGCAGGTAGGCGCGTGTGTCCCAGTCCTCTTCCAACGGGAAGTTACCGCGGCCGGCAGGCTCGTAGTCATACCGCTCACCCGAGGCCTGCGCCTGCGCGGCAACACCATAGACGGCCTTGATACCGGGGACGGCGGTCTGGATGCGGATGGATTTGTAGCCCAATTCCAGATGCTCGCGCACGGAGTCGAACAGCGACGGAATATCAGCGCCGGATGCGTGCCCATAAGCCCGCAGTCCGTTGCGGGAAGCGCCACCGAGCAGCTGGTAGACCGGCATCCCGGCAACCTTGCCCTTGATGTCCCACAACGCCATATCGACGGCGGCAATAGCCGCCATGGTGACGGGACCGCGCCGCCAGTAGGAGCTGCGGTACAGGAATTGCCAGGTGTCCTCGATCCGGTGCGGATCCTTGCCGATGAGCAGCTGTGCCACGTGTTCCTTGAGGTAAGCGGCGACGGCGAGTTCACGACCATTGAGGGTCGCGTCACCGATGCCCGTCACACCGTCTTCCGTGGTGATGCGAAGAGTGACGAAGTTGCGGGACGGGCTGGTCACAAAGACTTCAGCGGCAATGATTTTCACAGCTTTTCCTTTCGGGATGTGTACGATTTTAGGTCTGATCGGAGTAGGTGGCAACCGGTTGCCTTACGGATGGACACCCTGGACCGCTTAAGAAGTCGCGTGAATGCCCTACGCAGCAGTACCCGACGCCGTCGGACGGGCAGGCAGCTCTGCTCGTGGGAACCCAGCGCTGAGGTCCTCGACAAGGGTCACTATCGCGGGCTCCAGGGCGAGTTCAGCATCCAGCAATGCCAAGAGCGCAGCCACCCGCTCATGGCCCACCAGCCGGTTGGCTTCCACTACGGCGTCCGATTGTGGGTCTTGCAAACCCGGATTCGCCTCCACAAAGGAGGCCCACGCGGCGATCATCCGGGCAGCACCCTGACCACTCCGGCCCGCATCGCGCTCAGCCCGGAGTACGGGAACGGCCCGCATCCGGAGCTTGGTGCTGGCGTCCATCGCGATTTGTGCGAGATGGTGGGCGATCCGCGAGTTGCCGAACCTCTCCAGCAACGCGGCCCTGTACTCGGGAATGCCCAGGTCGCCGGCGGCAAGGTGGCGGGATGCTTCATCCCAGAACTCCTCCACAGCTTGCAGGCACACCCCATCAGCCAGGGCTTCGGCAACAGTCGCATGACCACGCAGTTGACCGGCATAAGCCAGGATGGAGTGAGCGCCGTTAAGGAGCCACAACTTCCGGTTTTCGTATGGCTCTATATGATCCACGAAGACCGCACCTGCGTCCTCCCAGCGGGGGCGCCCGGCAGGAAAATCACCGCTGAGCACCCAGTTACGGAAAGGTTCAGCCACAACCGGAGCGTCATCCCGGTATCGGCACCGTTCGCTGATCAAGGCAACGTCTTCAGGCGTCGTGCGCGGCGTGATCCTGTCCACTGACGTGCTGACGAAGCTGATGTTGGCGTCGATCCAGTCCGCCAGACCGGCGTCGAATCCGCGGGCGAGATCCACCACGGCACTGCGGGCTACATTGCCGTTGTCCGAGAGGTTGTCACACGAAACAACAGCGAGGGGGCCGGCGTCGGCGTTCCTGCGCGCGGCGAGGCCCAGGACCAAACGGCCCAACGGCGTCGTGGGTTTTCGGCCTGAAACCAGCAGCGGAAGGTCGTCGGCACTGGAGCCGTAGGCGGCTTCGGTGATAGTCAACGTGACCACAGAGGTTTGGGAGGCCCCCACCAGTTCCACCAAACGGTCCACGTTGGCACCATCCACGGCTTCCACAATGCTGCCCACAACTTCAAACGTGTCGCCCGAATCCGAGCGTTCCACCACGGTGAAAAGTCCGTCTTGGGTGGCAAGGACCTCGGCGGCTTCGGGTCGGCGACCGGTGAACGAGGCAATGCCCCACTCCCCCGCGTCGCCGGCGTGCTGCGTGAACCAGGCTTGATGTGAACGGTGGAACGCACCGAGGCCCAAATGCACGATGCGCACCGGGGCCTTGGGGGCCGGCACAAGGTCGCGGCCAAGGCGCGGAAGTTCGGGAGTCATAGCTTGAACACCCTGCGGGGCGAGGAGTCGACGACGTCGAGAATCAGCTCGTGCGCGCGGTCTTCAGTGACGCGGTGCTCAGCCACCAGGCGGGCGAGGAACGACGCTTCAATCCTGCGGGAGGCGTCGTGCCGTGCAGGAATGGAGCAGAATGCACGGGTGTCATCAATGAAGCCCGAGGACCGCGAGAATCCGGCGGTTTCCGTCACCGCAGAGCGGAAGCGCAGCATGGCATCCGGCGCATCGAGGAACCACCACGGTGCCCCGATGTAGACGGAGGGGTAGAAGCCGGCCAGCGGGGCCAGTTCACGGGAGAAGACGGTCTCGTCCAGCGTGAAGAGCACCAGGTGGAAATCCTTGGCTGTGCCGAAGTCCTGCAACAGGGGACGGATAGCTTCGGTGTAGTTCACAGCGAACGGAATATCGTGACCGGTGTCCGCACCGAAAGACTCGAAAGTGGGGCCATGGTGGTTCCGGTACGAGCCGGGATGGATAGTCATGACCAGCCCGTCGGCCACCGACATGCGCCCCATTTGGTACATCATGTGGGCCTCGAACGCATCGCGATCCTGCGCTGCAGCCTTGCCGGCGCGGGCACGTTCAAACAGCGCTTCCGCCTCCGCGGCATCCAACTTGAGCGTGGCAGGTGTGCGGACGCCATGGTCCGCAGATACTGCGCCATGCTCCACAAAATAGCGACGACGGTTTTCCAAGGCCGCGATGTAGCCGGCGTAACCTGTTGCCCCGTCGCCCGCGGTGTCGATCAGCCTGTCAACGTTGGCGCTCCAGCTGGGATGCGCCACGTTCAAATAGGCATCCGGCCGGAAGGTGGGAAGCACGCGGCCGTTGAAGCTGAGGTCATTCGTGAGCGCCTTGTGGCTGGCCAGGTTGTCCAGTGGATCGTCCGTGGTGGCCAGGACCTCGATGTTGAAGTCCTTGAAAAGCTGACGGGGACGGAAATCCGGCTCCACAAGTTTCGCGGCGATCGCGTCATAGCTGGCTTCGGCCGGCATCTCACTGAGGTCTGCGCCAAGTTTGAACACATCGTTGAACTGGGTGCGCAGCCAGTACCCGGAGGCAGTGCCCTCAAAAAGGGGCCAGGCCTGAACGAATTGCCGCCATATTTCGCGTGACTGCGGAGCGGATTCCGTACCCGTCAGCAACTGATCCATCGGAACACCATTGGCGTGGATCAATCTGGTGACGTAGTGGTCCGGGCTGACCAGGAGTGCAGCCGGGTCCGGGAACGGCGTGTTCTGTTCGATGACGGCGGCGTCAACGTGGCCGTGGGGAGAAATGATGGGCAGGTCCTGGACGCGGTCCAGCAAGGATCGCGCGATGCTGCGCGTTCCGGGATCTGCGGGCAAGAGCCTGTCAGGGTGTGCGGCAATGGACTGTGACATAGGTCAATCTTGCGGTCCGGCTCCGCACTTTGTCAACCGGTTGCCAAAAATTGCCAATTCGTTGCAACGTGCTGTGCAAACGGATGGAAAGGCTAGGCGAGGAGGCGCCCGCTGGACCCTCGCACCACGAGTTCCGTCTCAACCCGGACGGCTTCGTCCGGAGCCTCGTGGCCCTGCAGCATGTCCAGGAGAATAGTGACGGCACGGGTGCCGCACTCCCCCAAAGGCGACCGCACCGTAGTCAACGCAGGAGTAGTGAAATCGGCACCGAAAATGTCGTCGAAGCCCACAATGCTGATCTGGTCCGGAACACTCATCCCGCCGGCCTGGAGCTCTTGCATCAAGCCGATGGCGAGGAGGTCGTTGTAGGTGATCACTGCCGTTGCCCCGCTTTCCAACACTTCACGGGCAACCTGGCGGCCGCCGTCTACCGTCGGTTTGGACGACTCAAGGCGCACCGCGCTGAGCTTGGACCACTCTGCAGCGGCTTTGACGCCATCCCACCGGCGTGCAGTCATCCAGGACTGTTTGGGGCCGGCAACGTACGCGAGCTTTTCGTGACCGTTGGCAGCCAGGCTGCGTACTGCTTCGCTAATGCCCTTGTTGACGTCCGGCACGACACACGGGACGCCTTGGACTTCACGGTTTATGACGGCCACGGGCTTGTCCGAAGCCAAGGCGCGGATCTGGTCATCATCCATGCGGGGGCTGGCAAGGATAAGGCCGTCCACCGTGCTCAAGAGGCGCCGGGCCGCTGTTACTTCGGTCTCCGGAGACTCGGCCGACTCAGCCAGGACCAGCGTGTAGTCCCGGGCGGATCCGGTGGTTTCCGCGCCGCGGATGATGTCAAAGAATGTGGGGTTGGTGATGTCCGCTACGATCAGCCCAATGGTTTGGGTACGGCCGGTGGGGAGGGCACGAGCGAACGGATTCACCTGATAGTTCAGCTCCGCCGCCGCATCTTCAATGATCTTCTGCGTCTTGGCGCTGACCCTGCCGGGCTTGCTTAGGGCGCGGGAGACCGTGGACGGATTCACTCCTGCCAGCTTGGCGATGTCGTAAATAGTGGCAGAGGACTTTTCGCCCCGTCCACGTTTGGTGGTGGCAGTAGATGCTCCGGAGTTCGTCACGTCAGTCACCGCTCCATCGTAGACCGCATGGCAACAAAACAGGCCGGTTGCCATCCCTTGTTCACGGCAACCGGCCTGTCCTGACTAGGAACGCTCGGGGAACTTACCCTCTTCAGCGATCCGCTTGTTGAGCTCCTGAAGGAATTCGTCCTCGTCAAAGTCCAGCGAAACTTCCTTGCCGGTCCAGCTGGAGAGGTGGATGGCATTGGCCAGTCGGACGCCATTAATCCCGTCCGAGCCTGGAGCAAGCAGAGGCGTGCCGTCCAGGATGTTGGCCGCAAAATTCTCCAGGACACCCGCGTGCTGGCCGCCCCACGCAGACTCGAACTCGATGACCTCGCTGCTGTACAACTCCTCACGGTTCAGCTGGCCCATGAAGAGCTTGCGGACACCTTCCATGTCCATCGAGTCACTGATTTCCCGCTCCGGCTTCACAAGACGGGTGACAGTGGCCACCTTGCTGTCCTCCACCACGATCTTGCCCTGGTCACCCAGGATTTCGAACCTGTCGGTTCCAACGATGTCGTGGGTAGCCGTCACGAAAACGCCCGTGGCTCCGTCGCCATAGTCCACTACTGCGGTGACTTCATCCTCGACGGCGATGTCACGGCGGAAGCCGTACGCCACCTTGGAGTAGACGGACTGGGGGACGCCACAGATCCACTGCCAAAGATCGAGCTGGTGAGGGGCTTGGTTGACCAAAACGCCACCGCCCTCACCGCCCCAGGTAGCGCGCCATTCGCTCGAGTTGTAATAGCCCTGCGGGCGCCACCAGTTGGTGATGATCCAGTTGGAGCGGCGGATCTTGCCGATCTCGCCGTTATCGACGATTTCCTTTAGCTTCTTGTACAGCGGGTTGTTGCGCTGGTTGAACATGATACCGAAGGAGAGCTCCGGCTTGGAGGCAGCGAACTCGTTGAGTTCCTTAACCTGCTTGGTATAGACACCGGCAGGCTTCTCCACGAGCGCATGGATGTTGCGCTTCAGTGTTTCGATGCCCATCTCCGGGTGCAGGAAGTGAGGCACGCACGTGACGATCGCGTCCACGGCGCCGCTCTCCAGCATCGAGATGTAGTCGCCGTAAAACGGGACATCCGGGTACTGGGATGCGGCAAGCTCCTTCTTGGCGGGATCGATGTCGGAAATGGCGCCGATTTCCATGTTGGGGACCAGGCCGTCCGTGATGAACTTGGCGTAGGCACCGCCTTGTTGGCCCAGGCCAATGATGCCGAGGCGTACTTTCTTGCTCATGAATGCAGTCTCCTGTGTAGAAATCTAGAAAAGGTCGGCGTGGCCCATGGCCATCAGGTTGTCGTATGAGGTCTGGAGTGCATCCCAGACGGTCCGCCCATACAGTTCGTCCTGCTCCACCAGGAGGTACCGGGCACCGGCTTCCACCGCTGCGGGGATGATCGATGGGAAGTCCAGGTTGCCCTCGCCCACTTCGGCGAACTGCACTACGTTGCGGAACTCGGCATTGAACCCGGGGAAGTCGCCCTTCTCCAAGAGCCCGAAGGAAGATTCAGGCATCTGACCAATTCTGTAGTCCTTGAGGTGCACCATTGCGGTCTTCCCCGCGTACTTTTCCAGGGTCCGCACGGGGTCCAGCCCACCGCGCTGCACCCAGTGGACATCAATTTCCATACCCATGGCCGGTGAGTTTTCGGCGATGATGTCCAGCATGTATTTTCCATCGAACTTTGCGAACTCAATGTGGTGGTTGTGGTAATAAAGGCTAAGGCCGTGTTCTTGCAGCCGCTCAGCGTAGCCATTGGCTTGCTTGGCGAACTCGACCACCGAATCCAACGACTTCATAGCCCCGAACGGAAGCATGCCGATCCGCAGCAACGAACTGTCCAGCCGCTTGGCGTCGTCCACGATCTTGTCGAAGTGGTCGGCCAATGTCTCCACCTCGAACCCTTTGCGGCCCTCCAAGTAGACCGAGAGTGCGGCGACGTCCATGCCCAACTCCGTTCGCGAGCGTTCCAGCTCGCCCACGTTCTCGGGGGTCATAGGGATTTGGGAAATTTCTACTGCGTTGTAGCCGATCGCGCTGACCTTGCGGAGCGTTTCAAATGCTCCAACGTCAGCAAAACTGTCCTTCAGCATCATGGCTTGGACGCCTATTGTGGCCACTTTTTCCTCCGGGGGTTTTCCGGGCCCTTCCGGACCCTGATGTCTAATTTCATGCCGGCCGTTCAGGCCACGGCACCTTGCTGTTCGATTTGGCTGCGTTGGTTCGCAAGCAAGCGGTGGCGGTCCGCCCGGCGTTGTTCCTGCCGGTCGGGATCGGGCACTGGAGAAGCGAGCAGCAGCCGCTGGGTGTAAGGGTGTTCAGGATCCCTGGTGACTACTTCGGCGGGGCCTTGCTCCACGATTTCGCCGTGGTACATGACAGCCACGCGGTGGCTGATGTGCCGCACCACATCGAGGTCGTGGGACACGAACAAGTACGAAACGCCGGTGTCCTTCTGGATCTGCAGGAACAGGTCCAGCACGCGGGCTTGCGTGGAGAGGTCAAGGGCACTCACCGGCTCGTCACAAACAATCAGCTTCGGGGACAGTGCCAGGGCCCTGGCGATCGCAACGCGCTGGCGCTGGCCGCCACTGAACTCACGCGGCAGCCGGTGAATTGCGTCGGTTGGCAGGCCCACTTGGTCCAGCAGTTCTTTGACGCGTTTCTTGGCGGCAGCAGGCTCCATGCCTTGCACGCCCAGGGGTTCAGCGAGGATGTCGCCGATTTCCAATGCCGGGTTCAGGGAGGTGTAGGGGTCCTGGAACACCACTTGGAGGTCACGGCTCAGTGTGCGGCGTTCTTTGCGCGAAGCGTTGCTGATGTCGTTGCCTTCGAAGATCACTTTTCCTGCGGTGACCGGCGCCAGGCCCAGGACAGCACGGCCGAGGGTGGTCTTGCCTGAGCCGGACTCCCCTACCAGGCCTAAGGTCTCCCCTTGTCCGATGGTGATGTTGATGTCCGTCAGCGCCCGGAAAGGCTTGGCGCGGAACCTCTTGCTGGGATACTCCACCACCAGGTTCTCCACGGACAGGAGCGGCGCCCCCTGCGATGAGTCAAAAGGGATACTCATGCCACCGGCTCCTTCTCTATGGCTGATCCAGGCTTGGACACAAGCATGGTCATGGGGGTCTTCCCTTCGAGCATGGAGCCCAGCAGTGTCTGCGTGTAAGGCTCTTTCGGGTTGCGGAGGATCTCGCGGACGGTTCCTTCTTCCACGAGCCGGCCGTTCTGCATCACGACCACGCGGTCGCAAAGATCGGCAACAACGCCGAAGTTGTGGGTCACCAGGATCACGCCGATGTTCAGGCGTTGCTGCAGCTCGCGCAGCAGGTCCAGCACGTCGGCCTGCACAGTGACGTCCAAGGCGGTGGTGGGTTCATCAGCGATAACCAGGTCCGGCTCGCAACTGATGGCACCGGCAATCAGCACACGCTGGGCCATACCGCCGGAGACCTCGTGCGGATAAGCGTTGAAAGTGCGCTCCGGGTTGGAAATTCCGACGTCGGTGAGCAGCTTGAGCGCACGCTGGCGGGCTTCCGCTTTGGAGATTCCCAGGACACGGACCATGGGGGTGACCAGCTGGTAACCGATGGTGAACGCCGGGTCCAGGTTGCTCATGGGCTCCTGCGGAATGTAGGAGATCCGCTTGCCACGCAGCTTGGACAACCGCTCCTGACTGACCCGGTCCTCGCCCGGGGCAACGGTGTAGTTGCCATCAAACTGGATGGAACCGCCCACAATGCGTGCGTTATCCGGCAGCAAGCCGAGGATAGAGAACGCGGTCTGGGACTTGCCCGATCCCGATTCGCCAACAATGCCCAGGATTTCGCCGCGGTCCACGTGGAACGAAACATCGTCCACTACCTTCTTGATGGAACCATCCGCCTGCGGATATCCGACGCCGAGGTTGGTCACCTTGACCAGATGGTGCTCGGTTCCAGCGTCGACGGCGGCCACGGACTTCCGTGACTGGCGCGCCTTGGCGGGGTCCGGCGTCGTGCTTGCAGAAGAACTTAACCTTTCTGCCGTTGCACCTGCGCGCTTCTTGCGGTGCTTGATCTTCTCGCCGTCTTCCAGGGCGTCGCGAATGGCGTTGCCCAGCAAGACCAGTCCGCCGATGGTGAGAGCCATGGCCAGCGCCGGCCAAAGGAGCAGCATCGGGGTGAGGTAGACGTTCTTGAAGCCCTCGGAGAGCATGACCCCCCAGGTTGCCTTGGTGGGGTCGCCCAGGCCGAGGAATTCGAGTCCGGACTGGATGGCGATGGCAACACCGGCGATGGCGGCAGTTTGGATGATGATGGGTGCCCGGACCACGGAGAAGATGTGGCGGGCGATGATGCTCAGGTCCGACAAGCCGGAGACCCGGGCGGCGTCAACGTAGAGCTCGTTCCGGACCGACTGCACTGCGGTGCGGGTAAGCCGGAAGTAGGAAGGACTGATCAAAATGCCGAAAGCGATCATCGAGATCCATACCGATGGGCCGAAGGCTGCGCGGATGGTCAGCAGGACGATGAGGCCGGGCAGGCTCATGAGGATGCTGACTACCCAGTTGGAGACAGCTTCGAATTTGCCCGCGTAGTATCCGGCGATCAGGCCGGCCGGGAGTCCGATGGCAATCGCTACACCGGCACACAGCAACGCAGACAACAGCGTCAGCTGAGCCCCGAAGAGCAATCGGCTCCAGGTATCGCGCCCCGCACTGTCAGTGCCCATGATATTCACTGAATCCGGGGCAGCCAGAGTCTTGGAAATGTTGGCGAAGTTCTCTTCGAAAGGCGCGATCACCGGCGCAAGGATGGCCAGCGCAGCAATGGTCAGCAAGATCGCCAGCGAGGCGATGCCCATGGGGTTCTTCAGAAGACGGCGCATCACGGTGGAACGGACCACCGTACCGCTCTGGCCGGCCTCGGGCTTCGCCGCGAGGCCCATGGAGTCTGCTGATACTGCTGCTGAATCTACGGAATCGCTCATGACACACGTACTTTCGGGTTGAGCCAACCATTGAGGATGTCCACCAGGAGGTTCACGACGATGACCACCACCACGGTGTACATCACCACTCCCATGACCACTGGAAGATCGGTTTGGGTAGTAGCAGCGACGGCCAGCGGACCCATTCCTGGCAGGGCGAAGATCTGCTCAATAATGACCACGCCGCCCAGCATGCCGATCAGTTGCAGGCTCAACACCGTCAAACCTGCCGGTGCGGCGCTGCGAAGCACGTGCTTGAAGAGGATTTCGCGCTCTCCGATGCCGCGGCTTCGCAGCGTCCTGACGTAGTCACGCTCAAGCTGCTTGATCACGGCGGAGCGGATTTGCTGCGCCCCACCGGTGACACCGTTGATGAGCAAAGCGATCACCGGAAGCGTCATGGAATAGACCCACGCCTCCGGCCCCACTCCCGGAGCGATGGTGCTGGTGGCGGGGAAGAAGCCGAGCTGGATGGCCAGGATGGTCACCAGGAACACGCCGATCACATAGCCGGGGATGGAGTCCCCAACGATCGCGCCAATCTGGACCACCCTGTCCACCCAGCCGCGCTTCACAGCTGCTGCAACACCGATCAGTGCTGCGCAAATGGCGATCAAGATCATTGCGGTGAAAACCATGGTCATGGTCACCGGGATGCGGGTGGCCAAAGAGTTGGCCACCGGCTCCGACGTGAACCAGGAGGCTCCAAGGTTCCCTGTCAGTGCATCGCCCAACCAGGCGAAGTAGCGGACAAAGAGTGGTTGGTCGAGTCCCAGTTCCTGTTCCTTCAAGGCAACCTGTTCAGGCGTCGCCTGGTCGCCCAGGATGTTCTGGGCGATGCTTCCGCTGGAGGTGTACAGCAGGGTGAAGGTGAGGACCGAGACGACGAACAACACCACCACTCCACTGCCCAGTCTTTTCGCAATGAACTTGATCATGGGGTCCTACTTGGCGGGCGAGTAGTTGTAGATGGACGGAACGGCCTGCTGAACCTGCGGCGTGACGTTCACTTTGTCGTTGTGGTAGTACATCTGGTTCACGCGGAACAGCGGGGCGAACCAGGCTTGTTCCACCACGTACTTGTTGACTTCCTGAGCCAGCTTGCCCGCGTCTGCGCCGCCGGTGCGAACAGCCGCGATCTTGGCCTCAAGCTCCGGAGTGGTGTTCTTGAACGGGTTGTACAAGGCCTTGGTGGAGACGATCTGGTCAATCGCCACCGTAGGCTCGCCCTGGAACAGGTTGAAGAAGAGCGCGGGGTACTTCTGAGCTGCAACATCCGCAGTGAAGGTGTTGGTAATTGCCGCACCCGGGTTCAAAGCGATTCCCACATCGGCGAGCTGCTGCTTGAGCACGGAAATCAAGGTTTCAGCACCGGGAAGGGTGGGAACCTCAAAGCTGACCTTGCCCTCGAAGCCGGACTCCTTCAGGAGCTGCTTGGCTTTCTCGGGATCGTAGCTGTAGTAGTTCTCCAGCTCCTCGGTCCACGCTCCACTGTCCTTGCCGAACGGCTGCGTGGTGGGTGTGCCTTGGCCCAGCATGACCTGATCCAGGATGGTCTTGCGGTCAAAAGCGTGGTTGATCGCTTGGCGGACCTTGACGTTGGCCAGGGCCGGGTTCTTGGCACCATCGCGATCCAGGAGCAGCAGCCCGGACCAGTCAACCTGGTTTGTCTGCAGCTTCATCCTGGCACCCTCGGCTTGCTTGCCGTTCTTGGGGTCGAGCAAAGTGGCATCAATCTGGCCGGACACCAGCGCGTTGGTGCGGGCGGTAGGGTCCAGGAGGATCTTGAGCGTCAGCTTCTGGAACTTCTGGAGGTCCTTGTTCCAATACCCTTCGCGGGCAGTGAACACTGACTGGGAGTCTTTCACTGAGGCTGCCTTATCCATCACGTAAGGGCCGGAGCCGACAGGTACGGTCTTGATGGCATCAGTGCCGAGAGCTGCCGGGCTTCCCATGAGGCCCGCAGCCTGGCTGAGGAAGTACTCAAGTGCCGGTTCCGGTGCACTGAGGTTGATGTCAATGGTGTCTGCGTCCACCACGGCGATGTCTGAAACAGAGGCGAGCTGCCCCATTTGGGGGCCGTTGGCCTTCTTGAAGTGATCCATGTTGGCTTTGGCTGCAGCGGCGTCGAACTTGGCACCGTCGCTGAAGGTGACATCGGTTCGCAGGTCCACTGTCAGCTTGGTATTGGTGTCGTTGTACTTCCAAGTTGTTGCAAGCATGGGGCTGAGCTTGCCGTCCGGTTCACGGAGGATCAGTGAGTCGTAGGCAGCCTGGTACGGCTGCAGCGCGTGGCCGACGTGGGCCTGTGCGGGATCCCAGGAGGTGAGGTCCCGAAGGGTGCCCAGCGTCAGGGCCGTGACGGTCTTGCTGCCGGCAGCCGAACCGGTTCCGGCTCCGGCGCCCCCGCCGCCACATGCGGTGAGCGCCAGGGAGGCGCTAAGTACGATGGCGGCTGCTGCCGCCTTGGGACCTAACTTCATTGTCGGCTCCTACTGAGTCTTTGCCTGATGCGAGTCAGAGCTTGGGGTATGTGGCCTGCACCACATTTTTGTGGTTATGAGATTTACAGTACGGACTTTGTGGGGTCTTGGCAACCGATTGTCAAAAGTTTCTTAAATTGTTGCCAAGCGGGTTCCCAGGGAGCGCTCACACGATGGGCCTAACCCACCTGGTCAGCTATTTCCGGGTAACTTTGAGCGTAAATATCCTTGATGATGGCCAGGGATTTACCGGCCTCAGCCGGGCCAATCCAGAACGGCCCGGCGTCCTGCAGTTTGTTGTAGAAATCTGCAATCAGCAGTTCGTGGGAAACCCCCCAATAGGATCTTCCCCCCGTCTCCGCCACCCTCTCGGGAACGACCTTAACCGTGCCGTCGACGTAAGTCACCGTGAGATCACCGCGCAGGCTGAGGGTTGCCTTCTCTGTCACAATGTCCAGGGTGACCGGCGCATTCACCACATTGGCCAGTGTCGCGTAAAAGACACTCCGTGCACCGTTCACATGCTCGGCTACGAACTCGGCGGTGTCTTCCACTTCGATCACGCCACCCAGCGAACGGGTGGACGCGTGCCCCTCCACCTTGGCAACATCACCCACCAGCCACTGCAGCAGGTCTACCGTGTGGATGGCCTGGTTCATCATGAGGCCACCGCCACCCTCCGCCCACGTGCCACGCCATGGGCGGCTGCGGTAGTAGCTGCCGTCGCGGTGCCACATGACGGTTGCCGAAGCGCCGATCACCTGCCCCAACGTGCCGCCGTCGAGCAGTTCATGCATGGCTTGCGACGTCGCGTTGTACCGATTCTGGAAGCAGACGGCGATTTTCGCCGTGCTCCTCTCCGCAACTTCAATCAGCCGCCGCCCTTCGGCCAACGTATGGGCCAGCGGCTTCTCCACAATGACGTTCACGCCGCGCTCCAAGCAGTCAGCGGCAACTGAAGCATGAAGATGGTGGGGCGTACAGATATGTACGACGTCGGGGCGAACCTTTTGGAGCATGTCCAGGTAATCCGCGTACCCCGGTACGCCCTGCGCAGCTGCCGTCGCTTCCAACCTCTCAGGATCGGTATCGCAGACCGCCACCAATTCGGCATTGCCCATGGTGGCCAGGGCCGAAAAGTGAATAGTCGAGATGTCGCCGCAACCAATAACTGCCGCCGTAGGCATACCTGCTCCTTTGAAGGTTAATGCTGGGGTGAAGGTTAGTACCGGGTTCTTGAGTGCCGGCCGTCAGGCCAGGGAAACGCCATTCTTGGCAGCGAGGCCCGCAAAGGCGCGGGCCGCGATTCCGAAGGCAACCGGCCCCGAGTACCCTCCGAGCTCGTGGGCACTGGCCAGATGCGGCTCCAGCGAGGCGAAGCCGGTGTAACCGTCCGCGGCAAGGGCGCTGATGGTCGCGTCCAATTCGCCGTCGCCTTCACCGGAGGGAACTACTGCACCCGTGCTGGCGATTGCGTCCTTGACCTGCAGATATTCAAGATAGGGACGCAGGATGGCATATCCCTCGGTGTAGGGCTTGACGCCTACTTGGACGAAATTGGCGTTGTCCCACGCAACCCGAAGCGCGGGAGAGTCCACCGCCTGCATGATGTCCAGGACACGATCGGGAGTATCCCCATAAATGCCCTTCTCATTTTCATGGAGAAGGACGATGCCGTGCGCTGCAGCTTCTGCAGCCAGTGCTGACATGCGCTCCATGACCGCCTCGCGGATGTCCTCCTGGCTCTGGCCTTCTCCGCGATAGAAGGAGAAGATGCGGACGTATTTAGTCTCCAAGGTCTTGGCAACCGAAATAATCCGGCGAAGCCGGGTCACCTCATGCTCGACCGGAAGGCTGACGTCCACCTTGCCAATGGGGCTGGCAACAGCTGAAACCTGGAGGCCCTTCTCATCCAAGATCGCCTTGAGCCGCTGGACGGCGTCCTGATCGAGCTCCGAAACATTAGTCCCCCATGCGCTGCGGACTTCAATGTGGCTCGCGCCGAGGGCCAACAGCACGGCGGCTTGCACGGTGGGATCGGGGTCTACTTCGTCGCCGAAACCGGACAGGCTCCACACGGCACTGGGTTGAGTCACGAACGTCTCCTAGTTAGTCCTGCAGCGACACGCGGAGGCGCGGTGACGCAGTTCACAGGCGGTCTTATTCCTCGAGTTTAGCCATCTTGGCACGCACTTGACAACCGATTGCCATTCGCTGCCATGCTGTGGCATCCTTATTCAACGGTGTGGCAGTAGTCACAGCCGGATGATTTCGTCGTTCAGAGAGGAACGCCCATGGCGACGCAACCCATGGCAACAGGCCGGCCTGCCACCATCCATGACATCGCTGCGCTGTGTGGCGTCGCAGCCTCCACCGTCTCGAGGGCCCTCGCCAATCCAGAGCGCGTCAATATCCGCACCCGGGAACGGATCCAGGCTGCCGCCGTCGAGCTGAATTACACTCCCAACTCCCAAGCTAAAGCGCTGAGCTCCGGGCGGACAGGGGCCGTGGGCGTTCTGGTTCCGGATATCACCAACCCGTTCTACTTCGACCTCATCAGGGGAACGCAGCTCCAGCTGAAGGCGGCCGGCTATACGCAATTGCTTGTTGACACGGAGGAATCGGACGAGGTGGAGGCCAGCACGCTGGAGCAGTTGCGCAAAAGTGCAGACGGCGTGATTGTCGCAGCGTCCCGCCTCAACGACGAAGCACTTGCCGCTGCCGCTGCTCAGATGCCGATGGTCACTGTTAACCGCGACGTCGACGGCGTCCCGGCAGTCATCATCGACACCCCCTCGGCCATGCCCCAGGCATTGGACCACCTCATTTCGCTCGGCCACACATCTGTTGCCTACGTTTCCGGCCCTGCCGTTTCCCAATCCAGTGCCCGGCGCTGGACCTCACTGTCACAAGCCGCCCAGGAACGCGGAGTCGAGGTCCGCAGCATCGGGCCCTTCGCCCCTAAAACCCAGTCCGGCGCAGCCGCTGCGGACGCCGCCGTTCACAGCGGCGTCACTGCGTGCATCGTCTTCAATGACCTCATCGCCATCGGTATGCTGCAGCGCCTCCGCGAACGTGGTCTTCGAGTGCCGGAGGACATGAGCATCGTGGGCTGCGACGACATCTTTGGGGCAGACTTCTGCAACCCACCCCTGACCACAATGACCTCGCCCATTGAGCAGGCAGGACGCGTGGCAGTGTCCATGTTGCTCGCCCAGCTGAATCCCCTGGCCGGCGGCGGAAACCGCAGCCGTTCCGTCATGCCTACGCACCTTACGGTCCGCGGTTCCACGGGTCCGGCCCGCCCCCACTAGCCATTCCCCCGGAATCACGGCGCAATATGGTTGAGCGTTGATAACCCTGCTGACTAGTGTTGGACCATGCGCGAACTCCAGGCAAAGATCATTGAAGAAATGGGCGTCCAGCCCCGGATCGATCCTGCGGAGGAGATCCGCAAACGGGTCGCCTTCCTGAAGGATTATGTAAAAGCGACGGGCACCAAGGGCTTCGTCCTGGGTATCTCAGGGGGCCTGGATTCCACGCTCGCGGGGCGCCTTGCCCAGCTGGCGGTCGAGGAGCTTGACGCGGAGGGCGTGGACGCGAACTTCGTAGCCGTCCGGCTCCCCTACGGCATACAGCACGACGAAGACGACGCCCAGGCCGCCTTGGACTTCATCAAAGCCAAGACCGAGTGGACCTTTAACATCTCCCGCGCCGTTGACGGTTTCGAAGAAGAGTTCGAGAAGACCACCGGCGCGGAAATTTCCGACTTCCACAAGGGCAACACCAAGGCCCGCGCACGCATGATCGCGCAGTACGCCCTGGCCGGCGAGCACAATTACCTGGTGGTCGGCACCGATCATGGCGCCGAGTCCGTCACCGGCTTCTTCACGAAGTTCGGCGACGGCGGCGCGGACATCCTTCCGCTGTTCGGCCTGAACAAGCGCCAGAACCGCGCAATCCTGGCTGAATTGGGCGCCCCGGCCCGCCTTTGGCAGAAGGTGCCCACGGCCGACCTCCTGGACGACAAGCCCGGCCGCACCGATGAGGACGAGCTGGGCATCACCTACGACCAGATCGACGACTATCTTGAGGGGCGCGAGGTGGCCGAAGGCGCCGCAGAGCTTATCGAGCAGAAGTACCTCCGCACACGCCACAAGCGCACCGTTCCGGTCACCATCTTCGATACTTGGTGGAAATAGCTAAGTCCCTTTAGAGCAACTACCACCGCTGGACCACTCACGACGGCGGGTGCCGGCTTCCCATGGAAGTCCGCACCCGCCGTCGAGCTTTAACCGACGCTCTCTCACATCCCACGGGCTTCCCGCCAGCGCTCTCGCACATCCCACGGGCTTCCCGCCAGCGCTCTCCCACATCCCACGGGCTTCCCGCCAGCGCTCTCCCACATCCCACGGGCTTCCCGCCAGCGCTCTCGCACATCCCGACTCCAAAGTCTTGACGATGCGATAGTTACCGATATATCGTTAACTATCGCCGATACTTCTTCGGTGAACCATACAACCGAAAGGACGATGCTGCTATGAAAGGCATCAATGAACACGACAACGCCTTCCCCGAGCACGACCACGGGCATCCCGAACACGGACACGGCCGGGGCCGCTTCAACCGAGGCAAGGGCCGGCGCGGCCCGGGCGGACACGGCGGAGGCGGATTTGGCCCGGGCTTTGGACCTGGCGGTTTTGGCCCCGGCTTTGGCCCGGGTTTCGGGCCGCGGGGCTTCGGCCCGGGCGGATCACGCCGAGCCAATCGTGGCGACGTCCGCGCAGCGATTCTCTCGCTCTTGGCTGAGGCTCCCTCCAACGGCTACGGCCTGATCAAGACCATCGCAGAGAAGACCTCCGGCGCATGGCGCCCGAGCCCAGGCTCCGTCTACCCGACACTGCAGCAACTGGTGGACGAAGAACTGATCGTCGCCGTCGGCGAGGGTAGGCGTACCGAGTTCACTCTTACCGACGACGGCAAGGCTTACGTCGCTGAGCATGGCGAAGAACTCGCCAATGCGTGGAACACGGAGGCCGATGGAACAGGCGCAGCATTCCACCAAAGCGTTGGCAAGCTGATGGGGGTCATCCACCAGTTCCGCGGAGCGGCTACCGACGAACAGCGTCAGGCAGCGATCGAAAAGCTGGACGAAACCCGCCGGGCTCTGTACCTGATCCTGGCTGACTAAGTGCTGGTCAGCATCCCCTTGACCTTGACGTAACGTCAACCTCTACTGTCGAAGGACAAGCACGGGACGGAGGACGTATGGACTGGTCAATTCAGGAAATCGCCAAGATTGCAGGGACCACCAGCCGCACGCTGCGTCACTACGACGACATCGGGCTGCTCAAACCAAGCCGGACCGGCCATAACGGCTATCGCTACTATGACGGTCCGGCTCTGGTTCAGCTCCAGCGAATCATCCTGCTCCGGGAACTTGGACTTGGGCTGCCGGCCATAGCCGAGGTTCTTGACCGCGAGACGGATACCGTCAAAGCGCTGAGCAGCCATCTGGAATGGCTTGCCCAGGAGCAGGACAGGCTGACCCGGCAGATCGCCTCCGTTCGGCAGACCATTGACACGATAAAAGGGGATGGAAAGTACATGGCACAGAACATGTTTGATGGCTTCGACCACACTCAGTACAAGGATGAAGTGGAGGAACGCTGGGGCAAGGAAGCCTACGCCGCCAGTGACTCGTGGTGGAGCGGAATGAGCACCGAAGAAAAGCAGCAGTGGAAGGACCGGGTCCGGAAGTTGGGCGCGGACTGGATCTCCACCGCAGAATCCGGAGCTTCTCCGGACGGGGCCGAAGCGCAGGACCTGGCGCGGCGCCACGTTGAGTGGCTTAGCGGAATTCCGGGAACGCCATCCGCAGCTCCCGGCGGAGACATCAAGGGCTACATCACGGGCCTCGGCGAAATGTACGTCGCTGATCCGCGGTTCGCGGCCAACTACGGCGGCGAATCAGGGGCGACCTTCGTCAGGGATGCCCTGCGGGCTTACGCTCAAAAGAACCTGTAGATGGTCAGGATGCGCTGATCAGAGTTAGGCAATAGTCTGGCCGAATGGGTACAAGCACCGTAAAGTCCGGCGAACAGGTTGACAGGCAGAAACGCATTCTCGATGCGGCCTTGGAGCTACTGTCCCGCCACGGCATTTCGGGAATCAACATGCGCGCTGTGGCGCGTGAAGCCGGCGTCGCTCTTGGGCTTGTGAACTACTACTACGAAGACAAGCCGAGCTTGATCCGCGCGGTTCTTCACCAGATTGAAGAGCACGACCTCCTGCTGGTGGAGCCAGCTCCCACCTCAACGCCGGACGAGCGACTCCGAGAGTCGCTTCGGCGCGTTGCGGACCCCGGACTTCTGACCACACCATACCTGTCCCTCCGTCTCCACTTGTGGGCTCTCGCCCAAGCGGATGAGGAATTTGCACGCATCAATGCCGCGGCCTTTGAGAGATACCTCCAAGGGCTCGCGGCCTTGATCGGCAATGCTATTCCGGGCCTTTCCCTGGATGAATGCAGGGAAAGGGCAGCCGACATCGTGGTGGTGCAGAACGGCATGTGGCTCACCACGCTGTTGGGCATCGACAAGGCAGCTATCGAGCGCGGCATTAACCGCACAGAGCAGATCGCCTTCGCCCCTTCGGCATAGCTACCGGGTCCGGGGAGACCTTTGCTGCGTGCTCAGAAAGCGTTGGAGAAGGTGGTTGTGGGCAGTCCCGATCCCCTGAATTGGTAGTCGAGGCTGGCCTGCGAGGCCGGGTCTTTCCGTGAGATGCCTAGCGTGAATTGCAGGTTTCCAGTTTCCACCGCAGTGCTCATGCAGTGGACTTCTTTGGTGTCTTGGTTCTGTGCTGTGCAGGACCATCCTTCGGGTTGGATGAGTGTTCCCGGGATCAGGCTTGCCCCTTCGGATACGGAGAAGATCACTTCAGCGGCTTCGGTGGCTGTTTGGCCAGCGATGGTGAAGATGATCGTGGCCTGGACATCGGCAGCGCCTGAGCCCGGCCTTGTGGTGACGGTGGCCGTGACCTCTGGCGTTATGGGCCGGGTCGGAGTCGGGCTCTGCGTCGGGCTCTGCGTCGGAGTCGGGGTTGGACTCGGGCTCTGCGTCGGAGTCGGGGTTGGACTCGGGCTCTGCGTCGGAGTCGGGGTTGGACTCGGGCTCTGCGTCGGTGTCGGTGTCGGGGTTGTTGGACCGGGTGTAGTGCCCGCCCCGGTTACTGGCGGCAGAACTCCCGGAGTCTTTGGAGGAGCGGCCGGGGACGGGACAGGCCAAACGACCGGATGGTGTGGCGCGGGGAAACCGGCCGGGCTACGTTGCACGCCGTTCAGCGCGGGCAGTTCTTCCGAACCCGCGGAGACTTCCTCAACCGCGTGATCGGAAGTCCTTGAGGGTTCATTCGTCGGTGCCGCCGGGGCAGGGTTGGTGCCGGTAAGTGGGGACTTCGTGCTCTGGTTATCGTGGCTGGAGGTGGATGCCGGTGCCTCACCGGCACGCGGTGTGCCGGGGTTGTTGGTTCCGGTTGCTGCCAACGCTATGGTGGCTCCCACAATCACGGCTGCCCCGGCTAAACCCGCTGCCCCGACTTTCACCATTGCAGCCACGGACCTTGGAGCAGCCTCGCCCACGGCAGTACCGGTGAGTCCAGCCGTACCCGCAGCGCCGCCTGTGATTACCGGGGCGGCGGAGGTCAGGGCCACTCCGGCGATCAGGGGGAAGATGATGGCCCTCATGGCGGACTGCACGTCATTGAGATCTAGGAGCAGGGCAGTGCATTTCGAGCAGGATTCCAGGTGGGTCCGGACTTTTTCATGGGCCCGCCGGCTCAGACCATTCCGGGAGTAGGCCCCCAGCTGGTCCGGATACCCTTCGCATTCCTTGGAGGTTGAGTCTTTGATGTGGCCCTGCAAATAGGCTTGCCGCAGGCCTTCACGGGCCCGGATCGCCAACGACGAGACCCCGTTCGGGGTGATGCCTAAGACTTCCGATGCCGCGGCGGGTTTCATACCCTCAATGTCCACGTACCAGAGGACTTCCTGCCAACGCTCAGGCAGGGATTTGAACGCAGCGGCCACCGTGCTGGACTCAAACCCGACCACGGCCGGGTCCTCAGGATCCTCGACCCGGTCCAGCACAAAACTGTCCGAAACCGGCAGGCTACGGGCCGCCATCCGGTTCTGGGCCTGCGCGATCCGCCGCACCGCCGTCAGCAGATACGCCCTAAAAAAAGTATCAGGACCTTTGCCACGCATCAACGCCTGGTGAATTGAAACAAACGCCTCGGAAACAATGTCCTCAATATCGGCCCTGTTATCCACCTGCCCTGCCGCGACATACCGCGCCATGTCCCGGTGCCGGTCAAAAAGACTTGCAAAAGCGCCCTGATCCCCCTCCCGAACCCTCAAGACAAGATCAGCATCACTCACAGTCTCCATCGCCGTTGCCACAGACGTTCCTATCTTCAGGTTACGAGTCGGTCGGCCCACATCAGCCATGGTGGACGGTGTTCCAAAATGCGAATCTTCCGCTACGTGCTTGAATCAAGGGCCATCGCAGCGGCAGCGGCAGCAACCTGTTCTCACGACAAATCGATGCAACGCTGCACTTCTTATGTGTGGCCAGGGGGCTGTTTGTGTCGCGAAAAAGGAAAAGAATTTTTGGGATTATGGATTCCCTCGCCGGAAATGCCCACACACAGTCAAGGACCAGATGGGAAGAGCAGTATTTCCAGCTCGTGCATGTCCACTAGTCGGCGCTCATTTAGTTGGTCTTCTTGGATCCAAAACAGTCCCGCCTTCGGCATGGTCTGCGTGACGGTACCGCGATGTACGAGAACTCCCTTCGACCAAGCTTCAATGGTGTCCCCTGGCGTCAAGTCCATGCATCGGACGATGAGAATCTGTTGGTTGGCCGTCACAATGTGGTCCTTTCCCTGCGTGAAACTTGAGTTGAATCACGAGGGCGCGTGACCAGGACGGCAACCGTTGCCGCACCGATGAGGCCGAGGACCCACCACGGGAAACCGGGGTCCGATGCTCGGCTGGGCATAGTTTGCGGGCTCTCGGCACCTGGGGCTTCTGTGCGTTCGCCGCGGACAAGCAGTCGATGACTGTTAACGCCCGTGGGTGTGCAGGTGATGAGAGTTACGTAGTCCTTGCCGGGCACTTTTCGGAGTGCGTCCGTTTGATCCGGCAGGACGGTTTGGATGGAGTCCACTTTGTAGTAGATGGTCTGATCCAGGACGCTGATGCTGAAGGTTTCTCCTTTGGCGACTTTATGGAGGTTTTCGAAAAGGGTCGCGTTGACGAAACCGGAATGTGCGCTGAGGACGCTATGGGTCCCCTCTCCCCCAACGGGTAGAGCCGAACCGAATAGGTGACCGGCGCCCTTGGACAGCGAGTCTTCGTCGGTGCCATGGAAGATCGGCAGGTCCGATTGGATGGAGGGGATGCTGATCCGGCCCATCATTCCACCGGGACCCACGTCCAACAGATTCTGGTAGGCATCCGATCCTGCGCCAATGGTGGTCTGTTTGCCGTCGTCATTGAGGGAGTAGGGGTCTCTGAGGGGTCCTGACGGAAGATCCTGGTTGAACTTTTTTGCGGCGTCAAAAATCGACTTTTTGGCTGAGGGGTTCAGGTTCCCTACGGTGTCAACATATCCACTGATTTCGGTGGCGTGGACCCGGTCGGAAAACCACGCAGCTGCTGTTGGGTAGAGCAAAATTCCCACACCCAATATGGCGATCAGGACTATGAGGATGCGTTGTTTGCTCCACGTTCCGATGACTCGGCCGAGGTCGCGTCGGGGGGTGGTTTGGGTGTGAGTCATCTGGGTCCTGTGGCGGAGGTGTGTAGTGCTGAAACTTCAAAGTGGGGAAGATCGCCAAAACGATCTTCCCCACTTTGGCTAGATGGGAGTCACGGTTGCGACTCCCAAGGTGTTAGCCGTTGGAGGTCTTGCGGTTCCGTGCGAACAGGAGTCCTGCGCCTACGACCAGGAGTGCTCCGGCTGCGTAGAGCAGGCCGGTTCCGACGCCACCGGTGAGGGGCAGTTCGAAGCCGCCGTTGGACGGGATGTTCTTGACGCTCAGGTCAATGCCGACGGTGGTGCTGGCAGAGTTGATCAGGAAGGAGATCGGTTCGGCGAGCAGTTCGTATCCGGCCGGGGCGATGGTCTCGACCAGGTAGTAGGTGCGGTAATCGGCCGAACCCGGTGCAACAGCTGCGCCATCTGCCCAGTCCGAGTAGCGCAGACCGGAGATGGTCAGTGTGCCATCAGCAGCGACGGTGAAGACGCTTTGGCCGTTCAGCGCGACCGGGTTGGTGCCGGCCAGTGCGTCAGCTTCGTTGGTGTAGACCGAGAAGGAAGCGCCAGCAAGGGCTGTGCCGTTCTCGTTGACCTTCTGCAGGGTCATTTCGCCCCACTTGGTCACGACCGGAGGAGTAACCACCGGGCCGCCGGGCTGGCCCGGGGTGATGGTGAAGCTGCCCAGGTTCGGGTAAACCAGAGCCTCGTTCTCGATTTCACCGATGGTGTTGACGGTGGTGTTGACAACGACCTGAACGCGGGTGTCCACGTGTGCGGCCAGTACTGCCAGGCCTGCCGGGGTGAAGACGATGGAGACCGTGTTCGTTGCTGCGTCGAAGACCACGTTGTAGTGGGTGCCTTCGGTGATGACGGTGCCATCAAGCAAAGTAGCGGTGGCGCCGACGTAGGTCAGCTTGGGATCGAGGACGTCCACGATCTTGTAACCATCGATGACGGCTTCGTTGGGGATGTCACCGGTGATGGTGAAGTCGATCTGGTCGCCCAGCTTCACGTCGGGGGCATCCGTAACGGTTTTTTCTGCACCGGCAATGGAGTTCTTCGGGTAGACGTGAACGTCGTAGATCCAGTTGTCCTGGTTATCCGGGTCGGTCAAGGGAACCGATACCAGGAACGGAGCCGAGGGGGTCACGCCGGCGGGGTAGTTGGTCTCGGTGACCAGGTACAGGCCAACGGGGAGATTGGCGAACGCTGCGGTGCCGTCAGCAGCGGTGGTCTGGGCCTGCCCTGCACCCAAGCTGTAACCGGCGCCCGTGATGGAGCCTTCAGGATCGGCCGGGGCGAAGACACTGCTCAGGTTATGGGCTGCATCCCAACCGGCGTTGGTCGACAGGTCGATGGTATTGACCTGCTGAATCGTGAACTCAATGCCACCCAACGGCGTCAACCCGGAGGTGTCTACCGCAGTGCCGTTGTTGGGAAGGCCTGTGGGAGTGGCGGGGCGTTCGAACTTGTGGACTGTGATGGAACCGGTCTGGTCGCCATCAACCAAGGGGGCTGCCGAGGCCGGCGCGACGGAGAAGGACATGGCCAGCACCGCCCCGGCTATAGTTGCGGCGGCGGTTTTCCACAGCCGCAAGGAGCTTGGATTACTCACTTTGTATCTTCTTTCTATTGATGGTTCGGATGCTCGGGAGTGAACATTCAGGGTTCCGGGCTTGCCGCGGCTAGCGGTAAGCAGGAGGTCTAAGTGCTGGTGATGTTTCGGCGGCGGATGTTGACGAGTCCCAGGCCGAGGGCCGTCAGGACGAGAATCGATCCGGCTGCAGTGAAGGGCCACCAGCCGATGCCGCCAGACTCTGGCATTTCCAGTGCGGGCACATCGCGTACCGTGATGAGGAAGATCCCATCACCGTCGCTGTCGCTGCTGCTCACAACGCCCGTACCGCTGCCCTGTCCGACTGTCACGGCGCCGTTAGCTGCAACGGTGAATTGCACAGGCTCGGCCAACAGGTTGAAACCCTCAGGTGCGGTGGTTTCTTCTAGCCAGTAGATGCCGGGTTTGATTCCCTCGAGTTGGAACAAACCTGTTTCGCCTGCCACCGCAACCGCGGTTGGGCTTACCAGGGCAGCTCCGGGGACGCCGTTGTTGTTGGTGTAGATCGTCCAGGACGAGCCCGCCATTCTGACCCATTCCTCATCGGAAGATTCGCCGACCTTTTCGATGAGGACTTTGGCGGGAGTCTGGTGTGTGGTGGTGCAGTCAGGCCCAGGACCGGATGACCCGGGTTCGGCGCAGGTTTGGGGAGGTGTGCTGCCGCTGCCGGTCACCGTGTTGATCAATGTGGCGTTCCAGGCGTTGGTTTTAACGGTGACGCTGTAGCGCAGTGTCGCTGTTTGGCCGGCGGGAAGAGTGAAAGCGGCCGTAGTGAGTGTTGTTGAAGGGGCCACAGGGTTTGCGACGGGAATAGGAGTGCCCGTTCCAATGGTGAGGGTTGCTGAGCCCGGGACGAAGGTCGCGTTGTCCAGGACATCGGCGAGGTTATCCTTCAGGATCACACCTGTGATAACGCCGCTGAGGCTGGTCGCAGTCACTGCATAGTTAATGGTCTGGCCAGGCGTGACAGATCCGTTCGCCGGAACCGTGCCGTTGACCGTCGCCGTCTTCTTGATCTTCCACGCCGGGGGTGCCTTGATTTCTGCATCGTCCGTTGCCGTGACCGGCGGCCCGATGGGCGGATTGCCGGTGACCTTGGCGATGTTTGTGAGCACGCCGGTGATGACGTCGTTCTGAGTCACCACGTAAGTGGCGGTAGCAGTCACAGATTGCCCGGCCAACAACACACCGGGCAATCCCGGCCAGATGTAAGTCAAGACGGACATGGTGCCGGTGCCGGAGAATTGCGTTTCGCTAATCACGACGCCCGTCAGGGTGACGTTGCCGGTGTTCTGGGCCACGAACGTGTACGTGGCGGTTTGGCCGGCCACGAGTGTGGTCCTGTCCACGGTCTTGACCAACGTGATGGCCGGAGCGGCGGCAGGGGCGATGGTGACGATGTAGTCCTCCACCTCGCCCGAATTCGAGGGTCCAATGGGCAACTGGACCTGGGTGATGTTGTAACTGATCCGGAAGCGCGCATAGGTGGTCCCGGCTGTCATGCCTGCGGGGACAGCGGACCAGGTGAGCGTGGCGGACGTGGCTCCGGCCGCAAAGTTGGCGCATGCCCGCTCCGCAGTGTTGTTAAAGAGCCCGTCCTTGTTGACGTCGATCCACCCGCATGTCATTCCAGCCTTGCTGGCACCGCTGATCGCCACGGTTCTGGAGTAGCTGGTTTGCCCCGCCGTCATCGGCGCCATGACGACGCCATCGTCCATCTGGTCCAGCGCTGCAGTAACGCCGGCGTTGGGGGACGCCGTCCCGTTGGCAACGTTCGCGTTATCCTCGGTGATATTCGCACCCAGCGTTACGTCGGAGGTAACAGCCCTCGCGGCGCTGCCTTGATCATAGGACGCCGGAGCATCCCCGAAGTCCTGCGGAACAGTGACAGCCATGAGGAAGTTGTCTTGGTTGTGCTCATTAGCATTCGTGACGACGTTGTCCGTGTAGCCGGGCAGCGAGTTGCTGGTCGGAACGTGAACGCTGCTGACATCGAAGGTCAAGGTGGTGACGACGCCGTTGACTCTCACCGAACCGCATGCCGCTGTTGCCTGGGCACTCAGCGGAGCGGGATTGCCGGTCTGAGCGGTGGTGCTGCACGAAGGACCGGTATTGTGATTCACTGCCGTGATGGAGTTACCACTGACGGCGAGATTGCTTCCGGAGAGCTTGCTCATGGTCAACCCCGCGGTGGCGAGGTTCAAGACAACATGGTATTGCGACTGCTGATCAACATTGCCGTCGTTGCCGAGGTCGAGGGACACATACCCGCCCATACCTGCCAGATTCAGTACCGGGTTTCTCACCGGTTGGCTAAAGGCAACAGTGACAGTGCCCAGACCCGAACACGACCCGCTAGCCGGGCAGTTGTTCGTGGCGTCGGTCCAGAACTCGACGGCGGGAGAAGCGGCGGCGACGCCCTGCGAATAGTCAGAGGCGATATACCCGCGGCTATCCAGCGTCGTCCTGCCCGCCAGGTAGGTCAGACCGGACTGGTCATAGGTGGTAGTCAGGCCTGATCCCGGCATCGTCAGCACGGCGGCTCCGCCGGTAACGTTCGCCGGGGCTGTGGCCACTTCGTAGGCCTGAGCCGGCGCGCCTAATGACAGCCCGCCAAGGACCACCATCAACGCGGCAAAAATGGCCGTCGCTCTCCCGCGGGGAAACTTCAATGGAGGTCCTTCCAAGAACTCTTACTCAACTGCTCCGCTGGGGAGCCGAACAATTACAAGGGACAGCCACACCCTCAGCAGGGCGAAGCTTCACTAAGGGAGTAGCGGCAGGAAACGGAATGTGTCGCAAGTTCCAGAAAGTTTTTGATAGACGCCTATCAGCCGCGAACTGCAATGAGGGCATCTTGCTGGTCATGGAACTCCCGAAAGGCTGAACGCCCGGTCACCCGCATGCTGCTCAGTAGTTCGCCGCCGTGCAGTTGATCTCGGGTTGTCACCGAATAGGAAAAGCTTCTATATGCGGTCTCGAACCTTCCGAGATGGCCGATTGGCTGGACGTCCCTCCGGGACAACGGCTGGAACTGAAGTACTTCCAAACCCTTATTGGTATGCGACCCAGGTACCAGTTGAACGCCGTTGAGGCGCCGACCCGTTTCGTTGATGATCCACGCCGTGAAAACTACCGTCTCCCCCGGTCTGACCAACCGCCTGTCTGCGGCATACATCAGCACCAAACCAGACCGTTGAGGCTGCCGTTTGAGATGGCCCCATCGGGATCTGAGCTGCCGATTACCTTCTACTGCCCGTTCGCTTCGCACATCCGTTAAGTACTGAACGGGCGCGGATCGTGTCGCCACTTGGCCCTTAACGGATCCAAGTAATTACTCCGCCATTCCGCCTACCACCACTGGCGGCCAATTCGTCAATGTCGCGACACAAATCCAGTACCCGCGGTACTTACTTGACATGAACGACCAAACAGAGATTCTTAGCGGCGACCTCGTTATTACATCCTGTGGACTCCAACTTCGCTGGCAGCAAAGCAGCCTACAAGCGGGATGGAAGCTTCCCGGCGATTGGCTGGTACCTGAGGTCGCGGAGACCACCAGGGCGAGAGTCCGGGGTGACGAACTCCAGAACGTGGCGAGACGGCTGGGTGCGTCCCGCGCCTACCACGGGGTGGGCGTCCGTGAGACCATGATGGACCTTCGCGCCTTCTACACCGTTGCCGATATACCCCCGGATGACTCGTCCATGCTGGCGTTGGTAGAGGGATGGACCACGGAAATAGAGCGGCTGGAACCTCTGTCCTGCACCGATGTCCGCACGGGGCTGGCGACGTTCGCGCACTTTGAACGACTCATCTACGACGTCGCCGTCAGTGGATCCCGGGCACAACAAGCCCAGACCATCGCGTCCCTCCATCTCGACTGGTCCGACCAAGGCCATGGTCTTGGCTGGGATCTGCTTGCGGACGTAGGAAACATCTGCAGCGAGGAACTGGCCACGATCAACGTCTCGGCTGCCTACCACCGTGGAAGTATCCACGCCATCATGGAGCGCACCACTCAAAGTTACGAAGCCCTTTTCCGCTGTCGTGAACGCCTCGATGCACTCACCATGTTGCCTGCTCCAGCTACGACAGTCGACTTCGAACCCGTCCCCACCACCCGGGCGGATTTCACGAAAACGACGGCTGCGCTCCGAACCCGACGAGCGGCCTGATGTCTCTCGCCAACCCGGCCTTCACGCGAAGCGTGGTCACGGCAGACCCGGAACGCATGCTGGAAAGACACTTCACTACATGGTGCGCACGGTTCAAAATAACGCCTGGCGACTCTGGGTTCACCACCGAAACAGGCCATGCCGTTTACCCCGCTCATGGAGTAACCGAGGCCGATGGAACTGTGTGGCTCTCTGCCTTGGCGTCCTTTGACAGATCCGGGATTCGCGGGCAAGTAGAACATAATCTGCATTTCCGGCGCATGCTCATCGATGTAGCCAAATCGCCCGACAGAGCCCCCGACGGGATAGCACTGCTGATCGGCAGAACGCCGTATCAAGTGATTTTCCAGAACACAAAGGAAGCTGGCGGCGACCACATCGTCAATGTCGCGTTCATCAATCGGGCACCGCTTATTGAATCCGCTCCTTGAACATCTGTTCATAATTTTCCTTGAACAGATGTTCAAGATGCACTAGCCTGCTTCGTATGACCCAAGCCACATTTTCTGATTCCGCCTCCACTCTTTTCATCAACGGTGCGTGGGAGCCGGCTGCTTCAGGCGCGGTGCGCGAGATCCGTAACCCTGCCGACGGCGAGCTGGTCGCCACGGTGTCCGAAGCCGGCCGTGAAGACGCCGAGCGTGCCATTTCCGCAGCTCGCGCTGCCTTCGACTCCGGCGTCTGGTCTTCAGTCCCGGCCCCCGAGCGCGGCGCGTTCCTGCTCAAGGTCGCCGCGGAACTGCGCGAACGCCGGGAGAAGTTCGCCCGCGCCGAATCCTTGGGCACCGGCAAGCGCATCATCGAAAGCCGCATCGACATCGACGACATAGCCGCCTGCTTCGAATACTTCGGACGTCTCGCCGGACAGTCGGCCGGCCGGGTGGTCGATGCCGGGGACCCCGCCGTCGTGAGCAAAATCGTTTACGAGCCCGTAGGCGTCTGCGGCCTCATCACCCCGTGGAACTACCCGCTGCTGCAGGCTGCGTGGAAGATCGCCCCCGCCCTGGCCGCTGGATGCACCTTCATCCTCAAGCCCGCCGAGCTGACCCCGTCCACTGCCATCCTTGCCATGCAGTTACTGAAGGACCTTGGCCTGCCGGACGGCGTCGCCAATCTTGTCACCGGCCCCGGCGCCCAAGCTGGCGCTCCCCTTTCGGAGCACCCTGACATTGATCTGGTTTCCTTCACCGGTGGACTGGAAACCGGCAAGCGCATTGCCGCAGCCGCAGCCGGCACCGTGAAAAAGGTGGCGCTTGAGCTTGGCGGCAAGAACCCCAACGTCGTGTTCGCTGACGCTGACTTCGACGCCGCCGTCGACAATGCGCTGAACGGCGCCTTTGTGCATTCAGGACAGGTCTGCTCGGCCGGGGCGAGGCTGGTTGTGGAAGAATCCATCGCCGAACGCTTCGTTGACGAACTGGTCCGCAAGGCACAGGATATTCGCCTCGGTGGCCCCTTCGATGAGTCTGCCGAAACCGGACCTCTGATATCCGCTGCCCACAGGGAGAAGGTGGACGCCTACGTCCAGCGCGGCGTCGCGGAAGGCGCACGGCTGCGTTGTGGTGGCGCAGTACCTGAAGGTGAGAAGTTCGACGCCGGCTTCTACTACCAGCCGACCGTCCTGGACCGCGTTCAAAGGGGAATGTCGGTAGTCATCGACGAAGCCTTTGGCCCGGTAGTAACAGTGGAAACCTTCCGCACCGAGGACGAAGCCGTCGCCACCGCCAACGACACCATCTACGGATTGGCTGGCGCCGTATGGACCCAGGATGCCGGCAAGGCCCAGCGCGTAGCGGGCCGTTTGCGGCACGGCACGGTCTGGATCAACGACTACCACCCCTACCTTCCCCAGGCCGAGTGGGGCGGCTTCGGCCAGTCCGGCGTCGGCCGCGAGCTCGGGCCCACCGGATTGGGTGAATACCAGGAAGCCAAGCACATCTACCAAAACACCAGCCCCCAGGTGACCGGCTGGTTCGCAGACCACGGCAAGGAGAAATAGATGCACGTTGACAACATTGAGGACCTCAGCGAGCGCGGGTTCGATTACGTCATCATCGGCGGAGGATCTGCAGGAGCCGCCGTCGCCGCCCGGCTGAGCGAGGACCCTGCCGTCACCGTTGCCTTGGTGGAAGCCGGACCTGATGACCGGAATCTGCCGGAGATCCTGCAGCTGGACCGCTGGATGGAGCTGCTGGAATCCGGCTACGACTGGGACTACCCGGTGGAACCGCAGGAAAACGGCAACTCCTTCATGCGTCACGCCCGCGCCAAGGTGATGGGTGGCTGCTCCAGCCACAACTCCTGCATCGCCTTTTGGGCTCCCCGCGAAGACCTGGATGAGTGGGAGTCAAAGTACGGCGCCACCGGCTGGAACGCTGCTGCCGCATGGCCTTTATACAAGCGCCTGGAAACCAATGAGGACGCCGGCCCGGATGCTCCCCATCATGGCGATTCCGGTCCTGTGCACTTGATGAACGTTCCCCCGAACGATCCCGCCGGAGTCGCGCTCCTTGATGCCTGCGAGCAGACCGGCATCCCCCGCGCAAAGTTCAATGACGGCAATACCGTGATCAAAGGCGCCAATTTTTTCCAGATCAACCGCCGCTCCGACGGGACACGTTCTTCCAGTTCTGTCTCCTATATCCACCCCATCGTCGATCGCGAGAACTTCACGCTGCTGACCGGCCTACGGGCACGCCAACTGGTGTTCGACGCTGACAAGCGCTGCACCGGCGTCGACGTTGTTGACTCGGCCTTCGGCCGGACGCATAGGCTTTCGGCGCATCGCGAGGTCATCCTGTCCACCGGTGCCATCGACTCCCCCAAGCTCCTCATGCTTTCCGGCATAGGCCCGGCCGAACATCTAGCCGCGCATGGCATCGAGGTCCTGGTGGACTCCCCCGGCGTTGGTGAGCATCTGCAGGACCACCCGGAAGGCGTGGTGCAGTTCGAGGCCAAGCAGCCCATGGTTCAGACCTCCACGCAGTGGTGGGAGATCGGCATCTTCACTCCTACCGAGGAGGGCCTCAACCGTCCGGACCTGATGATGCACTATGGCTCCGTGCCCTTCGACATGAACACCTTGCGGTACGGCTACCCCACCACGGAGAACGGTTTCAGCCTCACACCGAATGTCACCCATGCCCGTTCCCGCGGGACGGTCCGGCTGCGTAGCCGGGACTTCCGCGACAAGCCCATGGTGGACCCGCGGTACTTCACCGATCCTGAAGGGCACGACATGCGCGTCATGGTGGCCGGCATCCGGAAAGCCCGGGAAATCGCCGCGCAGCCCGCCATGGCTGAATGGACCGGCCGGGAGCTCTCCCCCGGAATTGAGGCGCAGACCGACGAGGAATTGCAGGATTACATCCGCAAAACGCACAACACGGTCTACCACCCGGTCGGCACAGTCCGCATGGGCCCCGTGGAGGACGACATGTCACCCCTGGATCCCGAGCTGCGGGTCAAGGGCGTCACCGGGCTGCGCGTGGCCGATGCCTCCGTCATGCCGGAACACGTCACTGTGAACCCCAACATCACAGTAATGATGATTGGCGAACGTTGCGCCGACCTCATTAAGTCTGACCTCGTCCGAGCCAACCGGACGGAGGAAACCACGACGGCGGAAGCCGACTTCAGCTTGTCCCTCGCCTGAACAGGCACCCTGCTTTTTAGACCCACGCAACAAACAATGGGGGAACAACCCGAGGCACATCGTGGTGCCCGGCCTTTGATTTCGACTGCGTCCAACGGCGGCCGCAGGTAATCACCATTCGTGCATGTCTGAATTAGGAGTTCGAATGTTAGAACCCAGCAAAATAGGACCGTGTAAAAGCGATGCCAGTGGAATGGACGAGTTTGGCTATGCCCAAACCCTTGACCGCAGCATCGGTAAGTTTGCAAGCTTCGCCGCCGGCGTCAGCTACATCTCCATCCTCACCGGCGTTTTTCAACTGTTTTACTTCGGATTTTCGACGGCGGGACCCGCCTACGCTTGGTCGTGGCCCATCGTTTTCGTCGGCCAATTCATGGTCGCCCTCTGCTTTGCGGAACTAGCCGGACGCTATCCGGTGGCCGGATCGGTCTACAACTGGGCAAAAAGGCTCTCCACCGGAACATGGGCCTGGTTGGCGGGCTGGTTGCTGCTGCTGTCCTCGATCATGGCCCTGGGTTCCGTGGCCTTGGCCCTCCAAATCACCTTGCCGCAGATCTGGAGCGGTTTCCAGTTGGTGGGCGATGGAACAGGACCTTACGACTTTGCCGTCAACGGGGTCATCCTGGCCAGCATCATGATCGGCATTTCCACACTCATCAACGCATTCGGCGTGAAGCTCATGACCATGATCAACAGCGTTGGCGTGTTCGTGGAATTGGTTGCGGCCGTCCTGCTCATTGCAGCACTCATCTGGCATTCCGTGCGCGGACCTGAAGTCCTCCTGGATACCGCTGGATTCGGCGAAGAGCATCCCTTGGGCTTCTTCGGAGTATTCCTCATCGCCGCAATGGCTTCCGGTTACGTCATGTACGGATTCGACACCGCAAGTTCCTTGGGCGAAGAGACCAAGGACCCAAAGCGGACGGCTCCCAGGGCGATCCTACGCGCCGTTACCGCGTCCTTTATCCTTGGAGGTTTGCTCCTCCTCGGCGGAATTCTGGCCGCGCCGGATCTTGCCGACCCCAAGCTCGGAGCCGCTGATGGCGGACTGCAGTACATTGTGTTGTCGGTGCTGGGTGGCCCCTTCGGCAAGGCGTTCCTGGCATGCATCGTCGTAGCTGTGGTGGTGTGTACTCTGGCCGTCCATGCAGCGGCTATCCGGATGATGTTTGCCATGGCCAGGGACAACAACCTTCCCTTCAGCCGTCAGCTCAGCAAAGTGCACCCCACCCGCAAAACCCCCACAGTGGCTGCCATCGTTATTGGCGTAGTGGCAGTGATTCCGCTGATCGTCAACATCTCGCAGCCAGCCATCTTCACCATCCTGTCCAGCATCAGCATCGTTCTGATCTACCTGTCTTACCTTCTGGTTACGGTGCCGATGCTGCGTCGAAGGTTCCTGAAGAAGTGGCCTTTGAAGGACGACGGATCGGAACCGGGATTCAGCCTCGGCAAATGGGGGCTGCCCGTGAACATCCTTGCCGTACTGTGGGGCGGCGCAATGACGTTGAACCTGGTGTGGCCACGGCCGGAGATTTACAACTCGGTTCCGCCGTTCGAGTGGTATCTGCAATGGGGCGGCGTGATCTTCGTTGGCACGGTGATCATCGGCGGAACGCTCCTTTACCGCCTCCGCATCAGGCATCGGACCGGGGTCCTGGCCGAACACGCAGCACTGGTCACGCCCGAGGAGTCTCCCCAAGTGGTAACTCAAAGCTCCTAACCCACGCGGCTATCTCACCTCTAACGAGCATCCCTTCGCCGACGTTCAACGGCGAAGGGATGCTTAGACGAATGCCGATTTACCTGTCACCGCTCGGGCCACGATCATGGAGTTGATCTCGTAACTGCCCTCGTAGGTGTACAGGATCTCCGCGTCACCGAAGAGCTTGGCTATCTCGTAGTCGGTGGTGATCCCGTTCCCGCCCAAGAGGGACCTGCCCATCGCAACTGAGGAACGGGCAAGCCGCGTGGTGGTCGCTTTGCACATGGCGGCCTGCACCATCTCAAGCTTCCCGGCCTGCTGTATCCGGGCGAGTTCAACCATCATGGACAGTGAGGCATTGGCATTGCCCAGAATGTCTGCGAGCTGCTGCTGCACCAACTGGAACCGGGCCAACTCTTTGCCGAATTGCCGGCGCTCCAGCGCGTATGAACGGGCGATGTCAAAGGCGGCCAATTGAATTCCCGCAGCTTGCCAGCCCACCCACGCACGGGAATCACGCAGGAGGTCATTAGCGCGGGAAAACTCCGTGGCACCTGGCAGCAGGTTTTCCAAAGGAATGCGTACCTCATCCAACACGATGTCGGCGTTCTGCATGATGCGCAGGCCGATCTTGTTGGAGATCTTGGTGGCTGAGTAGCCGGGCCGGTCCGTCTCGACGATGAAGCCCTTGATATGCCCGTCGGCTTCATCCCGCGCCCAGACCAAGGCAAAGTCGGCAATCGTGCCGGCCCCTATCCACCGCTTGGCACCGTTGATGACCCATTCGCCGCCGTCGCGTCGCGCCGTCGTCGAGAGTCCTCCGGCGATGTCCGATCCGTGATCCGGTTCTGTCAGCGCAAAGGCACCCAGCTGGGTAAAAGCCTCCAGCCCGGGCAGCCACTTGCGTTTCTGTTCAGGGGAACCGAGCTCGTCAATCATCCCGACGATGAGCTCGTTGTGGATGCCCACCAGCGCCGAAAGGGACACATCCGCCCGAGCGACCTCGGTGTACATGAGGCCCTTGAACAGCTTGGAGGAGCCGTCCGTTTGCAGCCCGCCCAGCCCGAACTTGGCCATGTCAGCCAGCAGTCCGAACGGAAATTCTTCCCGGTTCCAGTAGTCGATGCTCGCAGCCCGGATCCGTGTTTGCAGGAACTCCCTGATCTCGAGATACCGCGCACGCTCCCCAACTGGGAGCAGGTCAATGACGTGCATCAAGTCCGCCTCCGGATAAGGAGGCAAGACGCGTTCTGATGCCGTACCGCTGGTAACGGTGGCGGCAGCTTTTTCGTCGAGCATTAGACCCCTTCGTCATGTCCCGCATGGGCTCTTCCAAACCCTTGGATGTCCTAGTATATTGCAAGGTGATGTGGATCACTAGACGGGCAGCCCGGCGATGGTGCCGGGAAACCCGAAGGCGAAAGGCGGACTATGACAGTCACAGAAGACTTCCGTGCGGCCCGCGATCGGCTGCTGGAATTGCGCGAGGACTACAAGCAGGCACACGCTGAATTCCGGTGGCCCCGCTTCGAGGAGTTCAACTTCGCGCTCGACTGGTTCGACCAGGTCGCCGCAGACGAAACCAGGGGTAGCCAGCCCGCGCTGGTCATCGTGGAACAGGACGGCAGTTCAACCCGGCGCACCTTCAAGGACCTCTCCCGGAGGTCCTCCCAACTCGCCAACTGGCTGCGGGACCAAGGCGTCAAGCGCGGCGAGCACATGATCATCATGCTCGGCAACCAGGTTGAGCTGTGGGAACTCATGCTGGCAGGCATCAAGCTGGGCATCGTCATGATCCCCACCACCACCCTCATGGGCGCCCGCGATCTTCAGGACCGGGTGGAGCGCGGCGGGGCCAGATGGGTGGCTGCAGGAAGCGCCAACATCGGCAAGTTTGCCGACGTTGAGGGTGATTACACGTTGATTGAGGTCGGTGCGGAGACCACGAACGCGGACGCCAGGCAGTACGCGGACTCTTACGACGCCGGCACGGACTTCACGCCCGACGCCCCCACCAAGGCGGACGAGACCCTGCTGCTTTACTTCACGTCCGGCACCACCTCACGGGCGAAACTCGTGGAGCACACGCACACGTCCTATCCCGTGGGCCACCTGTCCACGATGTACTGGATCGGCCTGGAGCCAGGCGACGTCCACCTGAACGTCGCCTCCCCCGGCTGGGCAAAGCATGCTTGGTCGAACGTCTTCACACCGTGGATCGCCGAGGCTACCGTCTTCATTTACAACTACCAACGCTTCGACGCTGGCGCCCTTATGGAACAGATGGGCCGCGAAGGCGTCACGAGTTTCTGTGCCCCGCCCACGGTTTGGCGCATGCTCATTCAGGCCGACCTCACCCAACTCTCCACTCCGCCGCTCAAGGTGGTCTCTGCTGGCGAACCACTCAACGCCGAGGTCATCGGCCAGGTGGAGGAAGCCTGGGGAGTCACCATCCGTGACGGCTTCGGCCAGACCGAGTCCACGGTCCAGATCGCCAATACGCCCGCGCAGCCAGTGAAGATCGGCTCCATGGGACGCCCACTGCCGGGATACGACGCGGTCCTGGTGGACCCGGTCACCGGGCAGGAATCCGACGACGGCGAACTCTGCTTGCGCTTGGAACCGCGGCCTGTGGGGCTCATGAAGAGTTACTTCGGTGACGAAGCCAAGACGGCCGAAGCCTTCCGGGACGGCTACTATCACACGGGCGACATGGCGAGCCGGGATTCCGACGGCGTCATTACTTACGTCGGCCGGGATGATGACGTCTTCAAGTCCTCCGACTATCGCTTGTCGCCTTTCGAACTCGAAAGCGTCCTGATCGAACATCCGGCAGTGGCGGAGGCCGCCGTCGTGCCTTCGCCTGACGCTGTAAAGCTGTCGGTTCCCAAGGCGTTTGTGGTGTTGGCTGCCGGCTATGAAGCCGGGCCGGCGGTCGCGGAGGACATTCTCAAGTACTGCCGTGAGCATTTGGCGCCGTTCAAGCGCATCCGGCGGCTCGAATTCGGGGAACTGCCCAAGACGATTTCCGGCAAGATCAGGCGGGTGGAGCTGCGTGGGACGGAAGTCGCCCGGCACGGCGACGGCCCGCTGCCCGCAGGTTTGGGCGTCGAATACACCGAGGAAGAGTTCCCGAATCTGAAAGACTAGCCAACCGAGCAGTAGGCCAAGCAAGCAACGAAGGAGGCCCATGGGCACGCCACTCCCCCGCGACCCCATTGCCGATGCCCAACGAAACTGGGAACGGCATGGTTGGGGCGACGTCGCTGCGCCCATGGCTGCCATCACCGCCATCATGCGCACGCAGCAGATCCTCCTGGCGCGCATCGAAACGGTGCTCAAGCCGTTCGGGCTGACGTTCGCGCGCTATGAACTGTTGGCGTTGCTGAGCTTCGCCCGCAGCGGTGCGCTGCCCATGAACAAAGCCAGCGCGCTCCTGCAGGTCCACCCAACGTCGGTGACCAACGCCGTCGACCGCCTGGAGAAAGCCGCCTTGGTGGCGCGTTCACCTCATCCAACCGATGGGCGCACTACCCTGATCGAGCTCACCGCAGAGGGACGCACCCTCGCTAAAAAAGCGACGGCGGCCCTCAACGCAGAGGTCTTCGGCAAGTCAGGCTTCGGGCCCGACGACGTCGATCACCTCATCCGCGTACTGGGCACCTTCCGCAGGGACGCCGGAGATTTCACCGAAGAATAGACGCTAGATGAGCTTTCTACGTTCTGGAGGGCGGTGTCCGGGCAGGGGTGGGGCTTTTGATTGATAGCTGTGTCCGGTGGGGGTGCTGATTTCCAGGGTGTGCGTCCCCCCGTGCACGTCGGCATGTACGGTTTTGCTGGCCCAGCCGGGGTTTTCCTTGGTGTGGTTGCACGCCTCGCACAGCCCTGCACCGTTGGTGAGGTGTGTTGTCCCTCCGGAACGCCACGGAAGCACATGGTCAATATGCCGGATGGGCGCATCGCAGTACGGCGTGCGGCAGGTATCGTCGCGGGTTTCGATGAAACGCCGAAGCCTCGTCGGGAAGAGCCGGGCTTTGGAGTCCATGCTCAACAGCTCGCCACTGGCCGGCGCGGTGTAGAGCCGCCGAAGCCAGACAGAGAGCTCTGTACCCGCCGTTCTCGCGTGATCTGGCTGGCTTTCCCTGGTCCGAGAAGTTCCCTTGCCCATTCGGCCGGGACGATTCCGTAGCCCTTGAGCCGTGCTGGTTCGCTGTCGCCTTGGAAGAGGGTGCGGTCGGTCATGACGAGGTCCAGGTTGATCCCCGAAATCCCGCCGGGTGCGCCGGTGACGCGTTCAACCAGGGTGTCGGCCATGACCTGACCCCGGGTCCGGACAACACCAGACACCGCGTCACCGCTGGAACGGGCCGAATCAGCCGCGCGGCACAGAGCTGCGTAAACAGCCACCCCCTGGGCCACCGGCAGCAACGCGGTCAGGTACGTCATCGTGTCCGGCGCCGGACGCAGGCTCACCATCCGCTCAGCGGCCGCACGGCTGGCACGCCCCGCCACCGACCGCGGATCACGCCGATACGCCGCAGCCTTCACCGCCGCAACGATCGCCTTATCCCCTGCACCATCAAAAGTCCCGGTATCGGCGGCAAGCTCCTCATCCACCGCGCACCGGTCCTCAACAGACAAACACGCCGTCTCCTTCACCAAAAGCGTGGCCCGCCACTCATTCAACTGCCCCGCCTTCAAAGCAGCCAACGTCCGCGGCATCTCCATCACAAGGGCCGTCGCCAAACCCAGCAACCGGGACCCCCGATTCGGTGACTCCCGCCTCGCCAACGCCACCTGAGCACCCACCCCCTGCCCCCGCTCCGACAAAGGAACACCCGCCTCGGCCTGCTCCGCGCGCTGGGCAAGATCAAAAGCCACAGCAACCCGCGCCTGCAACGCCGTAGTGGCCGACTTCATCTCCTCCAACACCCGCAACTGCTCGATCAAGTCCCCACACACAGAGCCGGCCGGAACCGCGCCGGGCGGCGCAGGGACCCGGGGCGGCAGTCCGTGAGACGAGGCAGCAACAAGCGCATCCGCCACCACCGCGCCCGCCTGCTTATCCCCAATCCGTTCCATGCCCTAACTCTGGCAGCAGGCACCGACAATATAGCGTCAGTGATTACAAGGAGAGAGCCCAATGACCTTTTAGCGCCGCCCTTTCGGACCACCATGTGAGGGAGTCCCTCGGAGGACCTCCCTCAAGCGGGTCTCCCTAACACTCTCTAAACCTGATGTTCTGAAGTCATGACCACAACCATTTCCTCCACCAAGAAACGGCGTTTGCCACTGGTGACCTACGTTCTGGCGGCCGGAGTGTTCCTCATGGGAACCACCGAGTTCATTGTGGCGGGGATTCTGCCGGAGATTGCGGGCGATCTTGGGGTGTCCGTGGCAAGTGCTGGCCTCATGATCACGGTCTTTGCGGGGGGCATGATTGTCGGCACCCCCACAATGTCCATCCTGACCCTTAAGCTGCCGCGCCGCCTGACGCTCAGCCTCGCGTTGGCTGTGTTCGCTGTGGGGCATGTGGTTGTTGCACTTACTTCCGACTTCACGCTGATTCTGATGGCCCGTTTCGTAACGGCCCTGGCGACTGGCGCTTTCTGGGCGGTAGCCGCCGTCGTGGGTGCAAAAGCCGCAGGTCCGGCTTCAGCGTCCCGGGCGCTGGGCGTTGTCTTGGGAGGCGGCATGCTCGCCAACGTGGTCGGTGTGCCGCTGGGCGCCTTCGCAGGCCAAGTGATCGGCTGGCGTGGCCCTTTCTGGGCGTTGGCTGTTCTTGCGCTGGCGGCGGCCGTTGTGGTGTACCGGCTGGTCCCGGCCACCCCGGAATCCGGGCCCATTCCGTCCGTTCGGGCCGAGCTTGCCAGCATGCGTGACGTAAGAGTCTGGCTTGTCCTGGCGGGTTGCGCGATCGTGTGCGGATCGTCCTTGGCTGCCTACAGCTTCATCTCTCCGCTGCTTACTGAGAACACGGGCCTGGCCGCTTCCGTGGTGCCGTTGGTTCTGGTGGCGTACGGCGTGGGAGCTTTCATGGGCTCCAATCTTGGAGGTCACTTCGGCGCACACCAACCCTATCCGGCACTGTTCATCTCGGCGGGAATGACGTTCCTGGTGTTGGGCGCTCTCTCTTTGTTCTCCCACTATGCCGTGGTGACAGTGGTCCTGATCTTCCTGCTGGGACTCTTCGGGATGGCCACCAATCCGATCCTGATCGGCAAGGCCGTTGGCTATGCCGGTCACGCGCCCACCCTTGCGTCGGCGCTCAGCACCTCGGCGTTCAACCTCGGTACGGCCGCGGGATCGTGGATCGCCGGTTACGCCTTGGAGTCGGCGCTTGGAGCCACGGGACCTGTGCTGGTGGGAACAGGCATTGCGGCGCTCTACTTCGTGCCGCTCACAATGTTGATGCTCAAGGATGGTAAGGAACGTGCCCGGCCATGAAGCGCCGCACCGGAATACTGCTGCTGGTGTTGGCACTCGTTGGCTGCAGCCCGTCTCCCGCCGGCGAAGCCACCCCGACGTCGGCCAGCGAGACATCCAGTCCCACGGAGACATCCAGCCCCGCTGCAGGCAGCGTCGTAGGTACGGTGGTCCGCTTCAGCACCGCCTCGGCGTCGTTGGACGTGACCATCGGTGAGGACAACCCCGCTACCCGGGACTTTCTGGGCATGCTGCCGCTCACCGTCACCATGGAAGAGTTCGCTGGCCGGGAGAAGATCGCGGACCTGCCTCGGCCTCTCCACTATGAAGGGTCGCCCGGGTCTGACCCCGAGGACGGCGACCTCATCTACTTCGTGCCGTGGGAAAACCTCGGTTTTTACTACAACGCCTCGGGCATCGAATTCTCGGACCAGACCATCCATTTGGGCCGCTACAACGCGACTCCGGAAGAGCTTGCGCGCTTCGAAGGCAAGGAAGTTCGTGTGGAAGTCGGCCGCTGACCGTCCGCTGTCGGCGCCAGGGCGGGCGGCAGCACTGCCGTCGTAAGCTGACCTGCAGTCAGCTGTCCGTCCGTGTCTTTTCCGACGCAGGCTGGACGCCCTGTCCGTATTCGCTGGCTGCCCAGGAGGACAGCAACTGAAGGCGCTCGGCCGACGGCGACCCGGGTTCCGCCGCGTAGATGGTCAGGGTCAATCCGGGTTCGGCGGCCATTTCCAGGCCCTCGTATGCGAGAGTCATCTCGCCCACGATCGGATGATTGAACGTCTTGAAGCCCGTTCCGTGATGCCGGACGTTGTGCGCTCCCCAGCGTGTGCGGAACTCGTCGCTGCGGGTGCTCAGTTCACCAATGAGATCGTGCAGTTCCTTGTTGTGCGGGTCGCGTCCAGCCTCGGTGCGAAGGATTGAAACGGTCACCTCCGCAAAGGCGTCCCAATCCGGGTAGAACTCCAAGGCGCGATCGTCCAGAAACGTGAATTTGGCGATGTTGGGGGCCTGCCCCGGCATGTCGTAACAGTCCTTATAAAACGCCCGGGCCAAGGGGTTCACGGCCAACAGGTCCATGCGGCCATTCCGGACAAAAGCGGGTCCGGCCGTGACAGCATCCAGCGCCCACTGCAGGCTCTCGTGGGGAACATAGGATTTCGAATTCCTACGCCGTGGGGGCCGGGCAACGGGGCTGGCCGCATGGGCGAGATCAAACAGATGTGCCCGTTCAGCGTCATCCAAGTTCAGCGCTCGGGCGATGCTCTCCAGTACTTGTGGTGAAGCGCCGCTGATGGCCCCACGCTCCAAGCGGGTGTAATACTCCACGCTCAACCCGGCAAGGGTGGCCACTTCACTGCGACGCAGCCCTTTGACCCGCCGGTTTGATCCTGTGGGCAACCCAACCTGCTCCGGGGCCACGTGGGCCCGCCGGGAGATCAAAAATTCGCGTACTTCCGCCCGATTGTCCATGGATTCCACCATAGATCCGGACCGTCGCCGAAGGGAGTCCCTGCGAGGACCTCCGAAAATGGCTACGTGGCCTCGGACGTTGCCTTGCGACGTGAAACCAGCACTGGACTGTGGGCGTGGTGAAGCACGGCATGCGCCGTGGAGCCTATGGTGCCTTTGACCAGGCCATGGCCTTTGGTCCCCACCACCGTGAGGCGCGCCCCTTGAGAAGCCTTGACCACGGCCCGGGAGAAAGAAGCATCAACCAGCAACTCGCCGGCCACTGTGACTCCGGGTGCTTTGTGGCGGGCCCGGCTCAGCACAGCGTCAAGCATCGCTTCAGCGTCCGGGTAAGCTTCCACGGGCTCGCGCAACCGTCGGTACCCCTCCGGTTCGTGCAGCACGTGGACAATCATGAGGTCGGCACCCGTTGCTGCCGCGAAAAGACAAGCGTCGTCGAGGGCTGCCGGGGATCCGGAGTCATCAACTGCAAGCAGCACTGGACCCTCCGGGTGGTCATCTGCGCGGATCACTGCCACCGGGCACTCTGCGGTTGCTGCCATCTCCAAGCTCACGGAGCCCACCAGCAAGCCCATGAACCCGCCAAGTCCCCGGCTTCCGAGTACCAACATCTCCGCACCCAATGAGACGTGGGCCAGGTGATCGCGTGGCATCCCATGCAACAACGTGGTCTGGACTTCCAGTTCGGGGACGGTTTCCTTGGCGAGCGCCAGCCCCTCTTCAAGGACCTTTTGGGCGGCCCGTTCCAAACCGCTATCGGCAACACCGGGAACGGGACCCCTGTTGTGGGACAGCAGAACCCACAAGGAACAGTGCACAACGTGGAGGGAACAGTCCCGCAGGATCGCGTGCTTGGCGGCCCATTGGACGGCGCGGTGTGATTCTTCGGATCCGTCATAGCCAACCACGATCGTCTTCGATGCGCGCTCGTTCGTCATGGCCCGAGCCTACGCTGGCACCGGTAGCGGCACCAGAGCGTAACGCCCACGCCTGCAGCGTTGCACACTGCTAGGCTCCGAATGCCGACACTTCAGGAGGAAAGACCGTGGGCTTTGCCATTGAACTCAGAAACCGGAACGCCGAGGACTGGGACGCCGCCGTCAACCATCCGTTCGTGGACCAACTGCTGGACGGGTCCCTTCCCGATGAGAACCTGCGTGGCTACCTCGTCCAGGATTACCAGTTCTGCGATGCCTTCACCGCCCTCCTGGGCCAAGCTGTCGCATCGGCACCTTCGCTGCCTTCGCGGCTGGTGTTTGCCCGGGTTCTCGGGGCTTTCGCTTCGGACGAGAATACGTACTTCCAGGATTGCTTCAATGAACTCGACGTCCCCGAGGCGGATAGAACCGCACCCGCGCTGGGATCTGCCACCCGGGATTTCGACAACCTGATGCGCAGCGCCCTCGCTACCCGCTCCTACCCGGAAGTCTTGGCCGTGCTGTTGGTTGCCGAGTGGCTCTACGGAGACTGGGCTGCCCGCGCCGGGGACACCAGTGAATGGCCTGCCCACGCAAAGCATGCCGAGTGGATCCGCCTCCACAACAACCCGGAGTACAACGCATGGGTGACGTGGCTACGCGCCGAATTCGACGCCGTCGAGCCTGCCGACGGCGCTGCACGCGAGCGCGTAGCCGCCACCTTCGCTGAAGCGGTGCGGCTGGAGCGGGCGTTCTTCGACGCTGCTTTGATTCCAGCGGATGCCTCGGTCTAGGACCGTTTCCGGACTGTGTAGCTGAGCTCCACCAAGCCTTGGTCATAGCTGTTCACGTCCACCAGCTTCAATAGGGCAGGGTCATGTCCCGCCGGGAACACACCCCTGCCGGATCCTTGGCCCACCGGCATCACCACAAGCCGGACCGCATCCACTTCTCCCGCAGCGAAGAATGTCTCGCCGAGCGACAGGCTCCCCCAGAGAACGATGTCCTTTGCGCACTCCCGTTTGATGCGTCGGATCGCCTGGATCGCGTCGCCGGATTCAACGGTCGACGGCGGGAAGTCGCCCCAAGGGGCCTCCTTCAGGTGGCGTGAAAACACGTGGCGCCTCAGGCCATTGAGTGCGGGTGCAATGATCTCGCCCACGGAGGCGGGAGTAGGCCAGTATTCAGCGAAGTACCTGTAGGTGTTGGCCCCCAGAACCATCGCTTCCACGCCGCCGAGCCATTCGAGTTGTGCACGGTCAAACCCGGCCGTTCCGCCTTCCAGCAGTTCGTAGGCTTTGAACTCGTTGTTGGTGTCGGCGGCGTATCCGTCAGCGGTAACAAAATCCTGGACTATTAGCTGTCCCATGAGCGACTCCTCGATCCGGCGCTGGCCCGAAGGAGCCTACGCCGCGAAGAATGACCCGACAACCCCTTCACCGTTCTTCTCGTTCCCAGCCTCCCGGCAGCCTTCGGGTGTGTCCGCAAAGTCCGTCCAGTGCCAGCTGTCCAGGCAGTCATCGTTATCGCAGAATTGCGCAGCCATTGATTTCCTCGTCGTCGTGTTTGCGTCTCCTAATTAGGAGGCACAATCACCGGGATCGTGACGAGGGATGGAAAGTGCGCTGCCCCTACTGGGTTGCGGAAGTAACAGCGAAGATCAGCGCTGAGCCCAAGGAAAGGAGACCGATGCCGTAGCCCACAACCAAGGCTCCGATGGCGAAGGCCCGTCCCCGTTCACCGCGTTGTTGTATCTGGTTCAAGGCCACATGGCCAGCCCCCACGACGAAGACTGCGATGACCGCCATGCCCGCGAAGAACAGCCCCACAAGGGCAAGCGCTGCCATGGCGGCGGCCACAATGGCTTGCCGGTTGACCGGCTGCACGGACGTGTCAGCTTGCTCGGTTTGAACGATCTCCGTTGACATGTTCTCTCCCCATTCGTAAGTGCCCTGAGTCTATCCGCGCCGGGCCCGAATCCCGGGGATCTACCGGTGCTTGAACTCCGGCTGACGCTCGCTGAACGCGGCCATGCCCTTCCTTCTGGTCCTCCGTGGCAAAGAGCGAAAGGAACACCACGCTACAGCGGGAATCTGATTCTCCCTCACGGAGAACTCCCGTGTTCTTCGACAGGTAGGTCGTTCACTCAACCCACGTCACCGAACACGTCAGGACCCTTCTGCCGAAGGCTCTGACAACGATGTCCCTCTGTTGAGTCTTAAAGAATCGACTGACAACCACTCGGAAAAACCGTTGACTTGTCCGATGGACTTATCGTAGCTTTTCACTCGTTGACAACGTTGTCTACTTGGGGATGGGCACGCGCGATGAAGGGCGAACGAGGAGAACAATGACGAGATCCACTATGAGTAGGATGCGGGCGGCGACGTCTGCGTTGACGCTGGCGGGCCTGACGCTTTCGGGCATCATGGCCGGCATGGCGCCGGCTTCTGCGGCACCGGAAGTAGGCAGTGAGCAGTTTCGACCTGCTTACCACTACACGCCAGCAAAGAATTGGATGAATGATCCCAACGGGATGGTTTTCCACAAGGGCGTTTATCACCTGTTCTACCAGCACAATCCCTCCGGCAACACGTGGGGGAACATGTCTTGGGGTCATGCGACGTCGAAGGACTTGGTGCACTGGGAGGAGGAGCCTCTTGCCCTGTCCACTGATGCGCAGGAAGATGTCTTCTCCGGCAGCATTGTGGTTGATAAGGACAACACCACGGGCTTCGGCACGAAGGAAAACCCCGCGCTTGTGGCCATTTATACCAGCGCTTACAAGGAACCCTCCCCGCACCGGGGGCTGCAGGCCCAGTCCCTGGCTTACAGTCTGGACGATGGACAGACCTGGACCAAGTACTCAGGAAATCCTGTGCTGAATCGCAATTCAGCCAACTTCCGGGACCCGAAGGTCTTCTGGTACGGCAACCCGGCCGGCGGTGGTTACTGGGTCATGACGACGGTCGAATCGCAGGATCACAAGGTTCTTCTCCACAAGTCCGACAATCTCAAGGACTGGACTGCCCTGAGCGAATTCGGACCCGCCAACGCGACCGGCGGCCAGTGGGAATGCCCTGATCTGTTCCCACTCGCTGTGGATGGGGATCAGGACAATATCAAGTGGGTCATGGTGGTCAACATCAATCCCGGCGGAGTGGCCGGAGGCTCGGCTGGACAGTACTTCGTGGGTAACTTCGACGGCACCACCTTCACCTCCGAAACCACCAAACCAGTGGCCGAGGTACCTGCCGGAACTGTCCTGGCAGGCTTCAACGACGGAACCTACAACGGATGGACCTTGAACAACGAACCAGGCAACTGGAAGAACGGACCGTTTGGCGACGCTCCCGCCGCTGGTTCCCTCCCCCGCCAGAGTCCGGTGACTGGATTCGGCGGAACAGGACTGGTCAACTCGTTCAACGACGGCGACTGGCCGATGGGTTCCATGCAGTCACCAACCTTCACCGTGACCGACGACTACCTGAACTTCCTGATCGGCGGCGGCAAGCACCCCCGCGTCTCCGACAAGTTGGACAACACCCCGCCTCCAGGAGAACTGAAGTTTGCTGGCTTCGAGATTCCCGAAGGCACAACGCTGGCCGACGCCGACTGGACCGGCACAGGAGACCTGACCCCCAATTTCCAACCGGCCACCAGTGGCGGGGACTACTACATTGGCGCAAAGCGAATCAACACGTTCGAAACCGGTGCCGTGCCCGGCGATGACCGCCAAGGCACCCTGACCTCCCCCGAATTCCCCATCACAAAGGACTTCATGTCCATGCTGGTTGGAGGCGGTTATCGTACTGCTGACTCCGGGCAGACCCTGGCCGTCCAGCTACTGGTCAACGGCAATGTGGTCCGCTCCCTGGCGGGCGATAACGCGGGGCTGCTGAACTGGAAGGGCTGGGACGTTTCGGAGTTCGCAGGACAGAACGCACAGCTGCGGATCGTTGACGAAGCAACCGGCGGCTGGGGCCATCTGACCCTTGACCACGTCATGCTCACCGACGCTGCCGCTGTTCCCAGATCCGATGAAGAAACAGTGAACCTGGTGGTCAACGGACAAGTGGTTCGTACCGCCACCGGCAACGACAGTGAAACCCTGGATTGGGCTTCATGGGATGTCAAGGAATTCGTGGGCCAGCAGGCGCAAATCAAGGTTGTGGATAACAACAGATTCGGGTGGGGGCACATACTCGCGGACGAGTTCACAGCCAGCTCCACCGCAGCGAAGTCCCGGCTGGAGTCCTATGACTGGCTTGACTATGGACGCGACTATTACGCGGCCGTTTCCTTTTCGAACATGCCCGACAACAAGCGGGTCATGCTCGGCTGGATGAACAACTGGGACTACGCCAACAACATACCCACCAACCCTTGGCGCAGCGCCATGTCACTGCCCCGGGAGGTGCAGTTGACTCAAACACCCGACGGACCACGCCTGGCCCAAAATGTGGTCAAGCAAGTGGACAAGCTTGCAACAAAGCCCAGCTACGCGGACAAGAAGGGCGGCGCCATCATGGCCGGAACAACCCCGCTGCCCGCGGCTGCTTCAGGTCAGGTCCAGCGCGTGGACATCACCTTCGCACCAGGCACGGCGAAAAAGTCGGGAATCACCGTACTGGGCGACGGCACCTCCTCCACCGTCATCGGCTACGACTCCACCACCGGAAAAGTCTTCGTTGACCGAACAAACTCGGGAGACACCACTTTCCACCCGGCCTTCGCCTCCGTTGAGGACGCCCCTATCACCCTGGACAACAAGGGCAATGTCACCCTGCGGGTTTATGTAGACCGCTCATCGGTGGAAGTATTCTCCGGCGACGGTCTCCGGACCATCACAGATCAAGTATTTCCCAATGCCGGAGCGGACAAGATGGCGCTCTTCGCGGAAGGTGGGACAGCGCAGCTAAAGTCGCTCACCGTGACCCCCATGGAAGGATCAATGTTCCTTCCCGGAAAGAAGTAAAGCACCACGCACAGCAAGGAAGGCGGCCGGCTTTCGCCGGCCGCCTTCCCTTGCATTTGCAGCTAAACCAGTGGCTTCAGCCAAGTCAGGACAGAACCATCACCTTCGATGTGATCGGCAAGTTCGGCGTTGAACTCCCGGCCGTAATCGGCGCCGATGTGATCCTGAAAGGCTTGTTCGTCACGGTAGACCTCGAAGACGAAGTACTCCCGCGGATTGGTTTCACGCGTGTAGGGCAGGAACGTCACGTTTCCCGGTTCTTTACGGACGTGCTCCGTAAGCGTTGCCATCATCTCCGCGACGCGGCTTTCACTGCCTTCCTTGACGGTGAACTCTGCATACAGTGTCTTGGTCATGGCCGGTCCTTTGCTCGGTAGGTTTCGGTTTGTTCTTTCATCTGTTCGTATTAGCCCGGGATGCGGATTTCACCGGAGCCTCGCTGTATGAGCTCCGTGGGGATGACATATGTTTGGGCCGGGCTCTGGTCACCATCGATCCTTGCAAGGATCCGCTCAGCTGCAAGCTTGCCGATGCGTTCAGGGTGTTGGGCGATCACGGTGATCCCGGGGTCCATCATGTCGGCCAGGGTGAAATCATCAAATCCAATGAGGGCAATCTTGTGATGCAGCCCAAGGGCTTTCAATGCCCGCATGGCACCAAACGTCACCAAGTTCTGACTGGAGAAAATCGCCGTCGGCGGGTTCTCTGAGGTGAGCAGTTCGCGAGCCGCCCGAAATGCGGTTTCTTCATCATGCAGGTTCTCCCGAACAGCGACGCCGGAGGTGGAAATGCCTGCTTGTCCGACGCCGTCGAGGAATCCTGCCCGACGCTTTCCGGCGGTCTGGATATCCGTTCGGTCGCCAAGGTAAGCCAGCCGGGTATGTCCATGCTGGATGAGATGGGCCGCAGCCTTTGCCGCGCCAACTTCATTGTCAGTAACTACCGCGTCGGCCTCAATGCCTACAGGCTCGCGGTCGATGAATACCAGCGGCAGATCGCGGGAGTGCTCCGGGATCATGTAAGCCTGGCTCTTGGCGATGGTAGTCAGCACAAGCCCGTCTACCCGACGGCCCAAGAAAGCTGAGATCAGCTTCCTCTCCCGATCAGGATCGTCATCCAGGCTTGCAGCGAAGACGGCAATTCCGCGCACAGCCAAGGCATCTTCCATGGCCCTGTGAATCTCGCCGCTGAACGGGTTGGACACGCTCGGGAGCAGCAGGCCGATGGACTGGGTCTTGCGTCCGGAACGCTTGAGGCTGCCCGCTGTGATGTCCAGTTGATACTGCAGCTGTTCCGTCGCCCGCAACACCCGTTGACGGGTGGCCTCGGAGACCCCCGGCTCGTCGTTCACCACTCTGGAAACCGTCTTGATCCCAACCCCCGCGAGATCGGCCACATTCTTCATCGTCGGGCGCTTGCGTCCGGAGTCGGACTGGTAACGATTAGACATCGTTGTCAACTTGCTGCTCCTCACCTCGATTTAATACTTGACTCTACCGTGTGAGCTTGCTTACATGTTACCTGACAACGTTGTCAGCCGCAGAACATGCGCCGCCAACAGCCACAAAAACAGGAGTTTCAATGTTGAGTTCCAAAGTCACGCGGTCCGCCCGGACCCGCTTTCTCGCCGCCGGTGCAGTCCTGACGCTCGGCGCACTTAGCCTGACAGCCTGCGGAGGCAGCTCCACCCCTGCATCCAGCGGAGGCGCCGATGAGAAGATCGGTGTTTCGTTGATCGTAAAGACCACCTCCAACCCGTTCTTCGTATCCATGCAGGATGGCGCCAAGAAGGCCGCCGAGACGGACGGCGTCGACCTAAAGCTCGCAGCCGGCAAGGTAGACGGTGACGAGGACACCCAGATCCAAGCCATTGAGAATGCAATCTCCAAGGGTGACAAGGGCATTCTGATCACCCCCAACGGCCCCTCCGTGGTGGACGCCCTGAAGAAGGCCAAGGATGCGGGGTTGTTCGTCATTGCGCTGGACACGCCGCCGGACCCGGCCGATGCCGCTGACATCACGTTCGCCACCGACAATTTCAATGCCGGAGAGCTCATTGGCAAGTGGACCGCTCAGCAACTGGCAGGCAAGAAGGCCGTCATCGCCCTCATTGACCTCTTTGACGACAAGGTGGTCTCCGTCGACTACAACCGCGATCAGGGCTTCCTGACGGGCCTGGGAATCGACACCGCGGATAAGAAGAAGAACGGCGACGAAGCCAAGACGGGAACGTACACCGGCGGCAAGGGTGGCGAATACGAAATCGTCGGCAGCCAGGCTTCCCAGGGAGCCGAAGACGGTGGACGTACCGCAATGGAGACCTTGCTGGCCAAGAACCCCAATGTCAACGTTGTCTACACAATCAATGAACCTGCTGCCGCAGGTGCCTTCGAGGCTTTGAAGTCCGCCGGCAAGGAAAAGGATGTCCTGATCGTCTCCGTTGACGGCGGCTGCACAGGCGTAAACAACGTCAAGTCCGGTGTGATCGGCGCAACGGCTCAGCAGTACCCGGTCAAAATGGCCGAGATGGGCGTCAAGGCCATCGTTGAGCTGGCAAAGACCGGCAAAAAGCCTGCCAACTCTGAGGGCCTGGACTTCTTCAACACGGGCGTGGAACTCGTCACTGACAAGCCGGCCGACGGCGTGAAGAGCATCACCACTACCGAGGCATCCCAGGTCTGCTGGGGCAAGTAGAAACCTCACAGAACGCGGGGAGACGAGCAAATAGCGTCTCCCCGCGTACCAGCAGTTACAGAACATGGAAGTTCAGGAGCAACCTAAAGTGACCCAGCAACAGACCGCCGGCCCTCCGAGCGCCGGGCATGCTGACTTGGCCGAGGAATTCCTCGACCGCCAGACCCCCCTCAGCAGAATCCGCAACATCCTTCACCGATACCCGGCCCTCAGCCCGGCCATTGTTCTGCTGATCGCCGTGGTGGTCTTTGGGCTCCTCAACGACCGTTTCCTGCGCGTTGAGAACCTGTCCTTGATTACTCAACAGGTTGCCGTGGTAGGTACCCTGGCCATCGCCCAGACGCTGATCATCCTGACCGCCGGAATTGACCTCTCCGTAGGCGCGGTCATGATCCTGTCCTCAATGGTGATCGCCCAGCTAGCGGTCAGCAACGGCATTCCTGGGCCCATCGCGCTGCTGGCCGGTCTCGCGGTCGGGCTGGGATCCGGGGCACTGAACGGGTTCCTTGTGACAAGGTTCCGCCTCCCACCGTTCATCGTCACGCTGGGAACGTTGAACATTTTCATCGCTCTGACGCTGCTTTACTCCGGCGGAAGCACCGTGCGTGGCTCCGCGATGCCGGACATGCTCACTTGGCTGGGAAGCACATTCCCGATCGGCCCCGTCCGGATCTCCACCGGCGTGGTCATGATGCTCCTCCTCTACGTGGCTGTGGCCTTCATTCTGGGCAAGACCGCTTGGGGACGGCACGTCTACGCGGTCGGCGATGACAAGGAAGCCGCCCGCCTGGCCGGCATTCCCGTCAACCGGGTCCTGATGAGCGTCTACCTTGCCGCCGGTGCGGTCCTCGCCATCGGCGCGTGGATCCAGATCGGGCGTACCAACGCCGCAAGCCCTAATGCCGGCGTCGACTTGAACCTGGACTCCATCACAGCCGTCGTGATTGGCGGCACCAGCCTCTTCGGCGGCCGCGGCTCGATCTGGGGTTCGCTGCTTGGAGCGTTGATCGTTGGTGTCTTCCGCAACGGCCTGTCCCTCGCCGGCCTGGACGTGCTCTATCAGACACTCGCCGTAGGCATCCTGATCATCATCGCCGTGTCCGTCGATCAATGGATCCGAAAGGTCAAGTCATGACCACCACAGACTTTGAAGCCCGCCGCACCGAAACCCGCGAGCCCATCCTTAAAGCCAGGAACCTCGTCAAAACCTTCGGCCGGGTCGTCGGTCTCGACGGCGTCAGCCTGGACCTCTACCCTGGCGAAGTTCTGGCCGTTATCGGCGACAACGGCGCTGGTAAGTCCACGCTCATCAAATGCCTCACCGGCGCCGAAGTTCCGGATACCGGCGAACTGTTCGTATCCGGACAGCAGGTGCACTTCAAACGGCCACAGGACGCACGCGTCCACGGCATCGAAACCGTGTACCAAAACCTTGCCGTTTCACCGGCCCTCGATGTCGCTTCGAACCTGTTCCTGGGCCGGGAAGAGCGCCTCCCCGGACCGTTGGGGAGTTTGTTCCGGATACTCGACACCAAGGGCATGCGCAAGAAGGCCAAAGAAGAGTTGACCCGGCTGGGCATCTCCACCCTGCAGGACGTCACTGTACCGGTCGAGAATCTTTCCGGCGGCCAGCGTCAAGCCGTCGCAGTGGCCCGCGCAGCGGCCTTCGGCTCCAAGGTGGTGGTTCTCGACGAACCGACAGCCGCTTTGGGCGTACGTGAATCCAACCAGGTGCTCCAGCTGGTTCGGGACCTCCGTGACCGAGGGCTGCCGGTCATCCTGATCAGCCACAACATGCCTCACGTGTTCGACGTCGCAGACCGCATCCACATTCAGCGACTAGGCAAATGCGCGGCGACCATCACCCCGCAGTCCCACACCATGACCGACGCCGTCGCCATCATGACAGGTGCGGCCAAGGCCTAACTGGCACGCCGGACCTTCCGTCCATTCGGCCCCCTATCTCCGTCCGCGGACCTGCCGACAGGTCCGCGGACGGACCCATACCTCCGCCGTATTACCGGTGACCAACGAAAGAACCGAGATGCACAACCTTCACCCGGAAGCCTCTGCCCCTAACCAGCTGGACGTTCTCGTCATCGGCGAAGCCCTGGTCGACATTGTGAATACCCGGGAAGGAACCATCAGCTACCCAGGCGGTTCCCCCGCGAATGTCGCCTACGGCCTTGGGCGCCTCGGGGTACGGACCGGGCTGCTCACAGCGATTGGTGAGGACGAACACGGAGCCGCGATCACCACCCACCTCCAAAGCGCAGGCGTCCAGCTACTAGCCGGGGCAAAGTCCCTTACCCGCACCGCCACCGCCACGGCTACCCTCGCAACGGACGGTTCGGCCAGCTACGAGTTCGACATCCTATGGGAACTTGCCCCTGTAGCACCGGCCATGATTCCGAAAATCGTCCATACCGGATCCATCGCCACATTCCTGGCCCCGGGAGCCACTACCGTGCGCACTCTCCTCGAACAATGCCACGACTCCTGCCTGATCACCTACGACCCCAACATCCGCCCGGCCCTCCTTGGGAGCCACGCCGAAGCAAAGAAGATCTTCGAGGACCTGCTCCCTCTTACTGACGTCGTCAAACTCAGCGACGAAGACGCTCATTGGCTGTATCCCACGTCCTCGCCGGACGACGTAGCATCCCGTCTGCTCAAACAGGGGGCCCGGCTGGCCGTTATCACCCGAGGCGCTGAAGGTGCTCTACTTGCCACGCCCGGGAAACGCCTCAACATCCCATCAGTGAAGACCACCGTTGCAGACACCATCGGCGCCGGTGACTCCTACATGTCCGCACTCATCGCCGAGCTGGTGACCAGAGCCGAACAGGCCTTTGCACCAACAGCCCTAGAGGTCGTCGGACAGACCGCAGCCGCGGCCGCAGCCATCACCGTCAGTCGGCCCGGCGCCAACCCTCCGACCTCCGACGAACTTCAAATACGGCTGGCCGGACTCAAACAGCAGCCACTCGCCGCCGTCTAGTCCATTCACCCCCTACCGGTGCTTGAACTCCGGTTGGCGCTTCTCGCTGAACGCGGCCATGCCTTCCTTCTGGTCCTCGGTGGCGAAGAGCGAGTGGAACACCCGGCGCTCAAACAGAACACCCTGTGCCAGGCCCATCTCGAAGGCTGCGTTCACGGCTTCCTTTGCCACCATCGCGGCGGGCTTGGATTTGGACGCAATGACTTCGGCAGCTTTGACTGCTTCGTCGATCACCTCGGCTGCAGGGACCACCCGTGAAACCAAACCGGAGCGTTCGGCTTCATCGGCGTCCATGAACCGGCCAGTCAGAACCATGTCCATGGCTTTGGCTTTGCCCACGGCCCGGGTCAACCGCTGAGAGCCACCCATTCCCGGGATCACGCCGAGGTTGATCTCGGGCTGGCCGAACTTGGCGTTGTCCCCAGCGATGATGAAGTCGGCCATCATGGCCAGTTCGCAGCCACCACCCAAGGCAAAACCGGACACGGCAGCAACAACCGGGATGCGCAGGCGTGTGAGGTCCTCCCAACGCCGGAACCAGTCCGCGGCATACATCTCCATATAGCTGTTGGAGGACATTTCCTTGATGTCAGCACCTGCAGCAAAGGCCTTGGCGGATCCCGTGATCACCACGGCGCCAACGTCGGGATCAGTGTCCATGGCCGTCACTGCGTCCACGAGTTCGTTCATGAGGGCGGTATTTAGCGCATTCAACGCCTCCGGCCGATTCAGCGTCACCAAGCCAACCCGTCCCCGGCGTTCCACCACGATGTTCTGGTACTGCTCAGTCATGCTCTCCCTCTCCACCATGCTCGTCATAAGTTCAGTTCCAACCTCTCACACGGACTTGTCGCGGATCTCCGTGATGATGCCCGAGAAGTCCCTTCCAGCACCTTCACCCGCGGCAAAGGCGTCGTAGATACGCGAGGCCAAAGGACCCATTTCCGCTGCGACGCCCGTGCTTTCCAACGCGTTCACGGCCAAGCGCAGGTCCTTGGCCATCAACGCACCGGCAAAGCCCGGCTGATAGTCGCGGTTAGCGGGGCTTGTGGGAACCGGGCCGGGAACGGGACAGTTCGTGGTCAGCGCCCAGCACTGGCCGGACGCGTTGGAGGCTACATCAAACAACGCCTGGTGCGTGAGCCCGAGCTTCTCGCCGAGCACGAATGCTTCGGCAACGGCAATCATGGACACCCCCAGGATCATGTTGTTGCAGACCTTGGCAGCTTGTCCTGCACCGTGATCGCCGCAGTGGACGATCCTCTTACCCATGAGCTCCAAAATGGGCTTCACGGTCTCAAAGTCCTCCGGCAAAGCGCCCACCATGAAGGTCAAGGTGCCTGCTTCGGCCCCCACCACACCACCCGAGACAGGGGCGTCCACTGAACGGTGACCGGCTTCCAACGCGATTACAGCGGCCTCGCGGGCTTCATCAACGTTGATGGTGGAACAGTCCAGGAACAAAGTGTTCGGCTTCGCAACAGAAAGCAGCCCAGGGCCGTCAACACCACGGTAGGCCTCCAACACATGCTTACCGCTGGGCAGCATTGTCAACACCACGGCCGCTTCCGCAGCAGCCTCATGAGCCGTCGATGCCATCGGAATTCCGTGAGCCCGGGCTGCCTCAACGGCCGCCGGAACGGGATCGTAGCCAATCACATCGTGCCCGGCTTTGATCAGGTTGGCCGCCATGGGACCCCCCATATGGCCCAGGCCAAGGAAAGCGATGAGTCCCGTTGCCGGGGCTTGGATATCTGGCACGGCTGCGTTCTCTGTCATGCTCGTCTCCTTCAAATCGACTGGACTGGACTGGCTGAAAGCCCCAGCTCCCGCTCGCCGAGCGAGGCAAAGTAGCCCTCGACGTCGGACTCCCGGACTTCGGCGAGAGTCGGCGGCTTCCACTGCGGGTTGCGGTCCTTGTCCACCACCTGCGCGCGGATGCCCTCCCGAAAATCGGGTCCGGCCAGGCAGCGGAGCCCTACCCGATATTCCTGATCCAGCGCCTCCTCCAAAGAGAGCCCCCGGACCCGCCGCAGCGACTCAAGCGCCACCTTTACCGACGTCGGCGATTTGGCTTCAATCGTGCCTGCGGCAGCGGCTGCCTCGCCGCCCAAAGCGCGCAGGTTCCGGACGATTTCTTCGGCATCCTCATGGGCGTAAGCAGCATCGATCCACTCCCGCTCCGCCGCCAACGCTGACTCCGGCGCGGCTTGGGCAAAGCGCTCGACGGCGGCCTCCGCCGTCGAGCTTTCCAACGCTTCCGCCAGCGCGGGCAGCTCGGACGACGGCACGAAATAATCCGCAAGGCCCAGGAACAGTGCGTCCGCGCCGGACAAATGCGCCCCGGTCAACGCGGCATGCGTTCCTGCCTCCCCAGGCGAGCGTGAAAGCAGAAGGGTCCCGCCGACGTCGGGCACGAATCCAATGGTGGTTTCCGGCATGCCGGTGCGCGTCCGCTCGGTGACCACGCGAACCGAGCCATGCGCGGAGATGCCCACGCCGCCACCCAGGACGAGCCCGTCCATGAATGCGACGTACGGTTTGGGGTAGTGCGCGATAAGCGCGTTGAGCTGGTATTCGTCAGCCCAGAACCCGGCTGTCGCGGTGCCACCGTGCAGCATGTCCTTGTAGATGGCCACAATGTCGCCGCCGGCGCACAGCCCGCGGTCGCCCGCGCCGTGTACCAGGACGGTGGCAACGGAGTCGTCGTCAGCCCAAGCGGTCAACTGCCGGAGCATGGCTTTCACCATTCCATCGTTCAGCGCATTGACTGCCTTCGGGCGGTTGAGGGTCACGATGCCGAGGTGGCCGCGACGCTCAAAGAGAACGTCTTCTGTTTCCAAGCCCCCCATCAGCTGCCTGCCGGCATGATGAAGCTGGCACCTTGGCGAATGCCGGAAGGCCACCGCGACGTCACGGTTTTGGTCTTGGTGTAGAAGCGGAAGGCATCGGCGCCATGCTGGTTGAGGTCGCCGAAACCGGACGCCTTCCAGCCGCCGAATGTGTAGTATGCGATCGGCACCGGAATCGGCACGTTGATGCCCACCATGCCTACCTCTACCCGGCTGGCAAAGTCACGGGCGGAGTCGCCGTCGCGGGTGAAAATGGCGACGCCGTTGCCGAACTCGTGTTCGCTGCAGAGCCTCAGCGCTTCGTCGTAGTCAGCCGCGCGCAGCACGCTGAGGACAGGACCGAAGATCTCTTCCTTGTAGATCTTCATGTCCTTAGTGACGTTGTCGAAGAGCGTTGGGCCCACCCAGAACCCGCCGTCGTAGCCGTCCACGGTGAGGCCTCGACCATCGGTGACCAGTGTTGCGCCTTCGTCCACGCCCGATTGGATGTAGCCTTCGATCCGCTCTTTGGCAGAAGCAGCCACCACAGGACCGAAGTCCGAATCCTTGTCCAGACTGTGGCCTACCTTCAGGTCCTTCACACGCTCGGTCAGCTTGGCCACCAATGCGTCTGCGGTTTCCTGGCCAACAGGCACGGCAACAGAGATTGCCATGCATCGTTCGCCTGCGGATCCGTACCCGGCACCAATCAGGGCGTCGGCGGCCATGTCCAAATCGGCGTCGGGCATGATCACCATGTGGTTCTTCGCACCGCCGAAGCATTGGGCGCGCTTGCCGTGCGCAGCTGCCGTGGCATAGATGTACTGGGCAATGGGTGTGGATCCCACAAATCCGATGGCCTTCACCCGCGGATCTTCGAGCAGCGCATCCACGGCTTCCTTGTCGCCGTTGATCACGTTGAAGACGCCGTTCGGCACACCGGCTTCGCTATACAGCTCAGCAAGGCGCAGCGGAACAGAGGGGTCCCGCTCGGAGGGCTTGAGAATGAAGGCGTTGCCGGCGGCGAGCGCCGGTCCGGACTTCCACAACGGGATCATGGCAGGGAAGTTGAAGGGCGTAATGCCCGCGACGACACCCAGTGGCTGGCGCAGCGAATGGACGTCGATCCCTTGGCCGGCGTTGTCCGAGAACTCACCCTTGAGCAGATGCGGTGCCCCGGCGGAGAACTCAACTACCTCTATGCCGCGCTGGATGTCCCCCTTGGCGTCGGCGAAGGTCTTGCCGTGTTCGGAGGAAAGGAGCTTTGCGAGTTCATCCATGTTCTGGTTGACCAGGTCCACGAACTTGAGCAGGATGCGTCCCCGGCGTTGCGGGTTCATTGCCGCCCATTCGAGCTGACCCTTTTCGGCATTTGCGACGGCGTTGCGGACCTCGTCCGCGCTGGCCAGCGGAAGCCGGGCCTGGACTTCGCCCGTGCAGGGATCGTAGACATCACTGAACCGACCGGACGTGCCTTCGATCCTCTGGCCGTCTATGTAGTGGGAAAGCTCGCGCACCATGGTGGAATGCTCCTTTGCATCGTGAATGACTGCCGTGCCGCCGGGTGCTGGGACCCTTGCGGAACACGTGACCAACTGTGATCCAGGTCATCTCTGAATCCGAATATACTCGGACTTCCTACTAATTTCCAGAGGGGTATTTTTCTGCCTCGGGACCACCGCCCACCTCGTCCGCCCGGGCAGGCCAATGGCCGGTCACCTTGTGGAAATCGATGGCCGTCATGAGGGTTGCCACGTTGAAACTGCGGATATTCAGGCGAAGTTTCGCTCCATTGACCGACTTGACCGTTAGGATCGGCTGCCCTTTCATCACCTGCACCTGGTAGTGCGCAATGTCGCTGTAGGGAACTACATGCTCCTTGCCGAGCACGGTACGGAAGGCAACGTCATGGGCGCGCGGGGCCACGTACCAATTGCGGTACATCAGCACGAAAGCAAGGCCGGCCAGGAAGATGGCAACCGCGGTGATTCGGGCACCCAGAGGAGAAGGAGCATAGGCGAACGAGACCAGCATCATGAGGAGGCCGAGTCCAAGGAAAAGCCAGCCAATCAACGGCACCACTTTAGGCAGGCGCAGCCGTTCCGGATACTCCTTGGACCGGTTGGGGTGCTTCCGGGCCCACCAAGTACCCACTGCGAGGAGCCCTGCGACGAGTGCCCCGATGACGATTTTTAGGATGAGCTCGGTTGACATGCCCCCAAGCCTATAGTCGGCCCAGCTGAACCGCGGGGAGCCCTTAGTGGACCTCCCTCATCTCCTTGTACGCTTCCAGCGCTTCCGCCCGTGTTGTCTTCAGGTCCACGATTTCCTCCGGGTATTCGGGTGTTCCGAACTCGGGAATCCAGTGGGCAATGTACTTCCCCTGGGGATCGAACTTCACACGCTGAGCCTCCGGATTGAAGATCCTGAAGAACGGCGAAGCATCCGCCCCGGAGCCTGCTACCCATTGCCAGTTGGCTGGATTCGACGCCGGATCGGCATCCACCAAGGTGTCCCAGAACCATTGCTCCCCCAACTGCCAATGAATGCCGAGGTTTTTGACCAGGAAACTCGCGGCAACCATACGGACACGGTTGTGCATCCAGCCCGTATGCCAAAGCTGCCGTTGCCCCGCGTCCACCATGGGAAAGCCGGTGCGACCCTGCTGCCAGGCGAGGAATTCCTCCGGCGCTGACTCGTGGCCGGGGTGCCCGCCGTTGCTGTTACTGCCGCCGTTACGCGTAACTCCCGGCCACGCCCACGGAAAGCGATCAAACTCCGGGCGAAGGTTGGCCGTTGCGAGCCCTGGATTGTGGAAGTACTGGTGCCAGCAGAACTCGCGCCAGCCCAATTCGGAAGCATAGATGGAGGCGCTTTCCGATCGCTTGGAGCCCAGGGCATGCCACACCTCAAACGGGCTTAGCTCACCCCAGCGCAAGTACGGCGACAGGCAACTGCTCCCATCCGTATCCGGCCGGTTACGGCCCTCGCTGTAATTGGAAAGACCTTCCGCCACGAACTTGGCCAGCCGCTTGTGCCCTGCGGCAGCGCCTGGCGTCCACATTTCGGCCAGTCCGCCGGACCAGTCCGGTGTGGTGGGAACCAGTTGCCACGATTCCAATTGGTCATGGGCCGGCAGTTTGCCGGTGAATCCGTGGCCCGCTTCCGGGACGGCCAACGGCTCGCGGAAGTCCTGCGCAGAAACGGTCCGCCAGAAAGGGGTAAAGACCTTGTATTGCCCGCCGGTCTTGGTGGTCACTTCCCACGGCTCATGGAGCAAGGAAGCCTGAAAGCTCGAGACATGCAGTCCAGCCTCGCCCGCCCAAGCCTTGATGCCGGCGTCGACCGTTCGCTCAGCGGAACCGTACCGCCGGTTCCAATACAGCCCGCCGGCACCAATCGCCGTCGTGAACTTTTGAACGACGTCAGCTGCTGGTCCACGAAGGAGCAGCAGGGGAACACCAAGCTTGTCCAGATCCTCACGGAGGGCGGTCAGCGAGTAATGGAGCCACCAGCGCGCGGCGCCTCCGTGGGGGCGGATTCCCGGCGATTCTTCGTCAAGAACGTAGAGGGCAACGGCCGCGCCGTCGTCGACGGCGGCACGCAAGGCCGGGTTATCGGCGACCCTCAGATCGTCGCGAAACCAAACGATGGACGGTTTCATTAGAGCCTTTCAGCGAGAACCTCCGGAAACAGGAACAGCCCATGCCCCCTAAGAATCCTAGGGGCATGGGCTGAACGCTTGCTGGAATGGGATCAGGCGATGGATGCCACTGCTTGTTGGCGAATTTCGGAAACCGGGATGTCGGTGGCGGTTTCGCTCCACATGGGAACACTGTTAACTACGTAGTCCCGCGCAGCTGCACCTACCATGCTCATGCCGGGGTAAATTCGCTGGCCACTGACCTTGATGGGTTTCAGTCCCTGGAGTTCAAGGGCTGTTTTGAAAGCGGAGTCGGGGATGGGGATTTTGCGTCCGAGAACGCACCAGCTGATGTACAGGCCGTAGAAAGTGTCAAAGTCCAAGCCGTTCTCAGTGTCGTCCTCAAACACCACACAGTCGCGAATAAAGCTGCCAATTTGGGTGTCGGTCATTACGGGGCCTCCGGCGTCGGAAGAAATGCGGGCCGCCGGGCTGCATCAGCGAATGTCCTATCCCTCACTATAGACCCGTTCTGGTTGCCCGGACGAGGAAAACAGATTAACTCTGGGTTGCGGACGGGTTTGCCCTCGGCATATGCGCCGGGCATGGCCGGGCTCTGGTGTGCGCACCCACTCCGGCGTACCGTCATTTACATCCATGCAGAAGGCCGCCCGCTGAGCGGCCGCTAGGGCTCAAGCGATCCGCAAGCTCACTGGTAAGGAGCATCAAGTGGCTGGATGGAATGCAGACACCGCAGCGGGGCCACTGGGCTCCGGAACGGTCACCTTGGTGGAGGGCTCGTCCTTCTGCATTTCCTCTGCCAATGGGGACATCCACCCCGAACTTCCCCATGGCGTCTTCCATTTGGACACCCGGATACTCTCCCGTTGGGAGCTGACCGTCAACGGGCAGATGATCGAACCCCTGGCAGCTGAAACCCGGGAACCTTACCGTGCCCTGTTCGCAGGCCGGGTACCGCGTTCGGACGGGTACGCGGACAGCCCGCTGCTGGTGGAACGGCTGCGGGAAGTCGGGGCGGGAATCCTGGAAGAAATTACAGTCCGGAACTACTCCAAGCGGCCTGCAGAGTGCCGGATCCTGCTGACTGCCGAATCGGATTTCGCTGACCTCTTTGAAGTGAAGGAAGCTCGAATAACCAGGGAATGGACGGAAACCCGCATTCCGGAGGGCGACACCTTGGAGATCCGCGGAAAGTGGGAGGGAATCCGGAAGAGTGTGGCGATCCGGGCCGAGGGCGCCGGCGCAGGGGCTCGAGCATTGGGCTTCACGGCCAAGATTCCGCCTTCCGGGAGCTGGAGCACCCGCGTGAGCGTCGTCCCCACCCTTGACGGTGCAGGGACGCCCTTCGCCCATCCGGCCCGCGGCGAGTTGTCTCCCAGCGATCGTCGCCGGGAAGAATGGGTGGCCAAGATCCCCCGCCTGCAGGTTGGGAACCGCTCCATCGAACGCACCCTGAGGCGCAGCTACGAGGACTTGGGCGCGTTGCGGATCCAGGACCCGGACCATCCGGACAGGGTGGTTGTTGCCGCCGGGGCACCCTGGTTCATGACGTTGTTTGGCCGCGATTCCTTGTGGGCGTCAGAGATGGCACTTCCCGTTGACCCGTCACTGGCATTGGGAACCCTCCGCACGCTGGCTGACCGTCAGGGAACGGTAGTGGACACCAACAGCGAGGAAGAACCGGGCAAGATCCTGCATGAAGTTCGGCTGGACGTGTCCAGCGGCTTGGCCCTGGGCGGCAAGTCCGCGTACTTCGGCAGCGTGGACGCCACTCCCCTGTTTGTTATCGTCTTGGGTTCCGTCAGCCGGTGGGGCTTCGCCAAGGACGTGATTGCGGAGCTCCTCCCCAATGCGGATCGCGCGCTCGAGTGGATCAGGGACTATGGCGACCGGGACGGCGACGGCTTTGTGGAATATGGGCGTCCCAACGAGCACGGCCTCATCAACCAGGGCTGGAAGGACTCCTGGGACGGCATCAACTTTGCCGACGGCACCATTGCCGAGCCGCCACTGGCACTGTGCGAGGTCCAGGCGTACGTGCATGGCGCCTATATGGCGCGCGCCTGGATGGCTTACGACGACGGCGACCTCACCTTGGCAGCCGAGCTTCGGGAACGCGCGGATCGCCTCAAAAAGAAGTTCAACGAGGAGTTTTGGCTCCCGGACGAGGGCTATTACGCGGTGGCCTTGGACAAGGACAAGCGACCCGTGGATGCGTGTGCTTCAAACATGGGTCACTGCCTGTGGTTTGGGTTGGTGGATGAGGATAAGGCACCCCTCGTGGCCGAACGGCTGATGTCCACGGAAATGTTCAGCGGCTGGGGCGTCCGGACACTGGCCAGTGACATGGGCGCCTACAACCCGGCCAGCTACCACAATGGGTCGGTCTGGCCGCATGACAACGCACTGATAGCGGCAGGACTGCTCCGCTATGGCTATGTGGAGGAAGCGCAGCGCATTGCCACTGCCCTCCTCGAAGCTGCCGAGTTTTCGGGCGGCAGGCTCCCCGAACTGTTCTGCGGTTTTGACCGCGGACAGTTCAGGGAACCAGTGCCGTATCCGACTGCCTGCTCCCCACAGGCATGGGCTGCCACCACTCCCATCCAGCTAATCACCGGGCTCATGCGCTACGACGCCCACATTTCGTTGGGCGGCGTCTGGCTGGATCCCGTAATGCCGGAATCATACGGTGACCTGCACATCAGCAATGCCCCCATGGGGAGCGGGCGCATCACCATTGATGTCACCGGCTCTACATCCCAGGTTCAGGGACTTCCGGAGGGCCTGACACTCCACCGTGCGCAACGGCCCTGGATCACTGAGCTTGTGGAAAAGGCCGAGCTGCGGCGGACAGAACCCTAGGAACTACTGAATTGCTGCCTTGAGTTCCTTTGCAGCCAGTTCCGGATCAGCTGCACTGTAGATTGCGCTGCCAGCGACCGCGACGTCGGCACCGGCCAGCTGCACGGCTCCGATAGTAGATGCGTTCACTCCACCTGCCACAGAGAACGGTACGCGGGCCTCCTCGCCGGCGTTCAACAGTCCACGCAGGTCGTAACCGGGCTGGGCCTGCTCATCGAGTCCAGCGTGGAACTCGACGAACTTTGCGCCCAAGGCGCGGGCTTCCTTAGCGCGGGAAACCTTGTCAGCTACGCCGATCAGGTCCACCACGATGCCCTTGTTGTGGGACTGTGCCGCCTTGACTGCACCGGCAATGGTGGAGTCGTCCGCCGTTCCGAGGACGGACACCAGGTCGGCGCCTGCCTTGAAGGCGATGTCGGCTTCAAGCTCGCCTGCATCCATGGTCTTCATGTCCGCGAACACGATCTTGGTGGGGTGGGCTTCCTTGATTGCCGTGACGGCTGAGAGACCCTCGGCCTTGATCAGCGGGGTGCCCAGCTCGATGATGTCAACGTGCTCGGCTACTTTGCCGGCGAGTTCCAGGGCGTCTTCGATGGTGAGGAGGTCGAGCGCAACTTGCAGTTTCATGGTGTTTTTTCCTTCTTTGGAATGGTTGGTGAATCGGGTGGTTATGAGGGTGGTGCGGGAAACTCAGGGTGTTTGGTCTACTCCAGATTGGCGTGACGCAACCAGAGCTGCTCCGCGGGTTCGTCAGTGGCGCCCCAGAGAGAATGGAAAACCGCCTCGGTCACCAGGAAGAGCGACTGTTCGAACAGGCTGCCGGAGTACTGCTGCGAAACATCTGAGCCGTGGTCCGTCTTCTGGGCCGCCGGGATAACCACCACTGCCTGGGCAAGACCAGCCAACGGGGAAGATGGGTTCGTGGTGATTGCAGCAACCTGGGCTCCCGCCGAGAGCGCTGTTTGAGCCGCTTTGACTACCCCTGAAGTAGTACCCGAACCGGAAGCGACAATCAGCAGATCCCCTGCATTGATGGCGGGTGTTGTGGTGTCACCCGCAACGTGTACGGTTTTTCCGAGGTGCATGAGGCGCATGGCTGCCATCCGTAAGACCAAGCCGCTCCGACCGGCTCCGGCGAGGAAGACGCGTTCAGCACCACTGATCTCTTCGGCAAGGCGGGACACTTGTCCGTAGTCAATGCCGGAGGCTGTGTGTCCCATCTCGCCCAAGATCAGGGATACGTTACTGGCTACGTCGTCACTGGTGGTCGTTGCTGTTTCTGCGGTGAGGTTCATGTTCACTCCTTTTGCAGGTGGGTGTGCCTATTCCCTCAAGGGGCCTACAACAATTGTTCCGGCTAGTTCAGGTAGGGGTAACGCCAAAAATGGACAGTAATAACCACCCGTTCGGGTAGGCAGGTGAATGCAAGTCCTTTAGGCTTAGTGGCATGCCACAGCCCACTGAGTTCCACTGGCCCCTTCTGGATGCGGTCGCGTCCATCGCTAAAGCGCCCTTGATGGGCATTGCCGACGAGCTTCGCGTGGCCACCCTTCCCTTCCTCACATCGAGCGCCCTGGTCATCTTCACTGAGGACTGCACGGGCCGCCCACAGAAGAAGGCCGGTGCCGAGGACATCGTCAGCAGGGTCTCCATCCCGGAACTGGAACGCTTGCGTGCCTTAGTGGACGGGGAAGGACCGTGGCGGGGGTCCGCCATGATTGGCGGGCAGCAGCGGGACGTCCTCGCATTCCGCTACGCACCAAGCAACGCCCTGTTGGTCCTCACCGATCCGGTGCCCACTGCCGTCGATGCGGACAGTGGATCCTTCCGGATGGTGACCTACCTTTGGAAGCTTGCAGCGGCGCGGATCCAAGAGAAAGTGAGCGACGCGCCGCCGTCGTATCTTCTGGAGTCGCGGGCCGCATCGGCGGAACGTGTCCGCGTCACCGGCGAGCTGGTGGACCAGCACTCAACAACCCTGGAAACTGTGCTCGCGGCGTTACGTTCAAACTCCTTGGACGATCGTGCGGCCCGTACGGTCGTGACCGATCTAACCGCCAAGGCCCTGGTTGGCCTCCGGACCCTCAGTGACCGCACCAGCAACCTTGTGGAAGAGCCTGTCGCCAAGGCGTTCGAGAGGCTTCGGGAAGACCTCAGGCCACTCATGCACTTCAGCAACATCGACATCCAGTTCATCGAACCGCCCGCAAACGGAAGGGCACTGCCCGGCGAGGTGGCCCACGCCGCCAGGGCTGTGGTTCGAGGATTGGTCCTGGCTATCGCCGAGCAGTCTGATGTTCATCGGGTCCGGACGCAATGGGACTGCGATGGCGAGAACCTGCTGATCAATGTCAGGGATGACGGCGGCGGGGAGCTTTCCCCTGAAGGTCCCACGCTTGAACGGTTGCTTCAACGTGTGCAGGCCGTGGACGGGACCATGAACGTGGACGTCATGCAGGGATGGGGCGCCGATATCTCCGTGGTCCTGCCGTTGGATCCGCCGTCGACTCCCGCTGGGGACGTAGCAGAATGGGGGCTGGCCGGAAGGGAACTTGAAGTTCTTCAGTTGCTGGCTGCCGGCCAGCGTAATCGTTCGATTGCCGCTGACCTTGGTATCAGCGAAAATACTGTGAAGTTTCACCTCCGGAACCTTTTCCGGAAGCTTGACGTCCGGTCCCGCACTGAGGCCATTGCGTTGGCCCACAGTGCGGGACTTAGGTAGTCGTACTACGCGTCAATCACCATATCGGTCTGCGCGGTGGAGCAGCAGGGCAGGAACTTGCCCGCATCGATTTCACGGGCGCGGATGCCACCTTGGTGGTTCATCTCCACTTCTCCTGAAAGCTTGACCACCTTGCAGGAACCGCACATGCCCTCTTTGCAGTTCGCGCCAATCCTGACCCCGGCACGCTGGGCAGGACCCAGGATGTGCTCGGTGGGGTCGATGCGCACATTGATGCCCGTTCGCATGAAGGACAGGGTGAGGCTTCCCGTTCCTACTGTTTCGAAGCTCGATGCATCAGGCGCATCGGCTTTCGCCCCCGCATCCGAACCGTCTTCGGATCCTTCGGCCGCATCTGGGTCGACAGTTTCCAGCGGCAGCCCCGAAGCCTTCAGGGGCCCCTCGGCGTCATAGCCGGGCTCGTAGAGCCCGAACGCTGTGGGCTGGCTTTCGTAGTAGTCCTCAGCGGAGTCAGCAATTTCCTCAGCGATTTCCTCGGCAATGTCCACCGCAAGCGCGAGCTCTGCCTGGTACTCAAGGATCGTCTGCCGATCTCCCGTGAAGAATTCCATGTGGATGGAAGTATCGTCCACGCCCACGTTGCCCAAAAGCTCGGTGGCAGTGTTCAAGTAGCCTTCGGGCCCACATGCATATACCTGCCGGCCGTTGGCGTCGGGGGCAACCTCCTCCAGCATTGCCGCCGTCAGCCTTCCACTAAGGCCTTCCCAGCCGTCGGGTTTGCTGCGGTCGCCTAAGGAGTAGAAGACCTTGATGCGCGAGTCAACGGACGCGATGTAGGCCAGCTCCTTGTTGAAGGCAAAGCCTCCGGCCTCTGCCCCGTGATAAAGCACCACCACATCGGCTTGTCCGGGCAGGGAGTGAATGGTCCGCACCATGGACATGATGGGAGTGATGCCTGCACCGGCGGCCAGCAGGAGATACCGGGCCCGACGATCGGCGTCGGGCAGGTGGAATGCCCCGACCGGTCCGAGCATTTCCAGGACGGTGCCGGGTTTGATGTTCTCGTGCACCCACGGTGAAACCAAGCCCGTGGCATCGCGCTTGACTGTGATGTCGAAAGTCCACGGCTTGGTGGGAGCGCTGGACAGCGAGTAGCTGCGGTCCACCGGATCCTCGTCCTCGCCGTTCACCGGGAAAGCAACATTAACGTACTGGCCTGCACGGAACGCCAAGGGTGCGCCATCGGTGCGACGGAACACGAAGGTCATCATGCCGCCCACTTCGGGAACAATCTCGACGCATTCGGCCATGAACTCCTGCGGATGCCAAGGACCCAACGCACGTGCCGCGCTGGCGGGTCCCTCGGTGCTGCCCATGACCCTGTTCCACGGCATCTCAAGACCGCGAATGCGATGTGGCTCCTGGACTAACGTCTCAGTGAGGAGTTCCGTCATGCCAAGTGCTCCTGGACGCGCTGCACGTACCAGTTGATGAATGCCTCCACCTGGTATTCGCTCTTCATGTACGGGCCGGGCTCGTAGGCGGGGCTGCCGGCGCCCGTCTGGCACAGCTCCACAAAGGCCTTGTCCTGCAGATTGGTCTGCTTCCAGGTGTAGGTGAGCTTCTCCAGGTCGTAGTCGACGCCTTCCACGGCGTCGTCGGCTACCAGCCACGTGGTGCGAACCAGGGACTGGTGTTCGTTGATGGGGAAGACCCCGAACGTGATGACGTGGTCGCTCTGGAAGTGGAACCAGCTGTTGGGCTGAAGGTGCATCGAGCAGCGGCCAAGCCGGAAGTCACGCAAATCGCCGAGCAGCTTCTTGGAGAGCCTGCGCCCATCGGGCGAGAAAGATTCGCCGTCGCCATCCAGCGATTCACGTGAAATGCGGATTCCAGCAATGCGGGTGTCGAGCTCTTCCACCACCTCGTAGGGAAGGCCATAGCGGCGGCAGCGCTCCTCGAGCGATGCCTGTGCTTCCTTGTTGCGGTCCCATACCTCTTCAAGGTGGGCCGGAATCAGGCCCTCCGTCAGGCCCCAGGTGGGGAAGAGGGAACAAGCGAGCTCCGGGTGGCCGTCGCAGTGGTAGCACTCACGGTTGTTCTCCATGACGAGCTTCCAGTTGCCCTCTTCAACGATGTTCTGCTGGTAGGCGATTTTCGTCTTGGAGAGATCGTGGGGCGCGAGGTAGGGCTCGAAGATCTTGGAGGTCTCGTCAAAGTCGGTGGGCGGCTCGTCCGCAATGCAGACGAAGATCAGCCCGGCAACTACGCGGCTGTGGGCGCGCTTGAGGCCGAAGCAGCCCTTGTCGAACTTCGTCTCCCCCGGCGCGGAGGCGTGGATCAGGTTGCCTTCCGGGGAGTAGGTCCAGGAGTGGTAGCCGCAGACCAGGTTGCCTGTTGATCCGGCCGGCTCGGTCAGGACGCGGGCGCCGCGGTGGCGGCAGACGTTGTGCAGGACGTTCACGCCGCCGTCGTCATTGCGCAGCACGATCAGGGAGTAGGGACCATAGTCGACGGTGACGTAGTCGCCCGGCTCCGGCAGTTCGGCGATGCTGGCTGCGAAGATCCAGTGCTGGCCAAAAATGGCTTCCATATCGATCTTGAAGATCGTGGCATCGGTGTAGAAAGGCGCATCGAGGGAATATCCCTTGCGCCGGAACTCGAACAGTTCGCTGATCTCCGCCAGCTGCTCTGCAGGCAAAGATGAAGCGAGTTTTCCGCGTGAGTTGAGGGGCAAGACTGGAGCAGACATGTATTTCCTCCCGGGAGGCGTGGGGTAAATGTGTGTTTCGTGGGACCACGGCTGCGTGGGGTGCGAGCGGCGTTGTCGAAATCCTTATAGTCATGAGATTAGGGATCATTGATCCGCAACAAAAGCGCAAGATTCAGAAGATAACCGTGCACAATAGGTGCATGATTGATGCGAGGCTCATCACACTTAGAGTTTTTGCCCGTTGCGGCACCATCGGTGCCACCGCGGAGCTCACCGGATATTCTCCCTCCGCCGTCTCCGCGCAGCTGCGGGAGCTCCAGCGGATGCTCGGCATGCAGTTGCTGACCAAGGACGGCCGGGGTGTGCGGCTGACCGCCACGGGCCGCTTTCTGGTAGCTGGTTCGGACACGCTGATCGCCGAATGGGAGCGCCTGCGTGCAGCGGCCATGGAGGCCGGCGACCAGGTACAGTCCCGTTTCGGTCTCGGCGGATTCTCGACGGCGGCGGCCCAGTTGCTGGCTCCGCTGGCCGCTACTTTGCGCACCACGCGCCCACTGCTGGAGGTGCAGGTACTCGAGGCGAATCCGGCCCGCTGCTTCGACCTGTTGGTCGCCGAGCGAATCGATCTTGCGGTCATCGTTGCCATGCAGTCCGACACCTATGTTGAGGACGATCCGCGCTTCGAACAGACGGTGCTGCTCGACGACCCCCTGGACGTGATCATTCCGGCTGATCATCCGTTGGCGTCGCGGGAAACGGTCACGCTGGAAGAGCTCGCGTCCGAACCGTGGATCACCGAATCCGCCGGGTCCACCTATCACGCCCTCTTCACAGCGGCGTTCACGGCCGTGGGGGTAACACCGCGCATTGCCCATGAGGCCGTGGAGTGGGAAACCCAAATCGCGTTTGTGGGCGCTGGACTGGGCGTGGGCCTGCTGCCGCGACTGGCGCCGCTGCATAATGCCGAGAACGTGGTCCGACTCCGCATTACCGGCAAGGGAAAGCCTGCGCGACGCATCGTGGCAGCGGTGCGCAGGGGCAGCATCGCATCGCCCCTGATCCAGGAGTCGCTGGGCATCCTCCAGGAGAGTGCCCACCGAATCCTCACGGCCCGCCCTGAAGACGACCGCTGAGGGACGCCCGGGCACGCCTTATGCGCCCGCCACCACACGGACTGTGCGGTGGCAGGCGCATAAGGGCCGTTAATACGTATAAGAATGTCCGACGGCGCCACTCACCAGGTCTTGGACGGGCGGCTTAGTGGGCGCCTGCCATTAGACGGATGCGATGTCCACCTGGTTCTCCTTGGCTGCTGCCGGGTTTGTTTCTTTGCCGCCGGCGGCTGCCGCCAACGACATTCCCTTGGTCTCTTCGGCCATCAAGACGCAGATCAGCCATCCGAGCGCGGTGAGTCCCGCGGCTGCGAGCATGGTGGGCCCAATGCCCCAATCCCGCAGGGCGAAGGGGATCACGAAGGTGCCTATGGCAGCGCCGATCCGGCTTGCACCGGTGGTGATGCCGATGGCACTTGCCCGCACTTCGGTGGGAAAGAGTTCGCTGGGGTAAGCCCATTCGAGGATGTTGGGACCTCCCGAGAAGAAGGCGTACATGCAGAAGCATGCAATGATGACCGCCACAGGCGCTCCGGGGGCGAATCCGAGGACGAAGAGCGGGAGTGCCATGAGGGCGAAGCTCCAAATGATGAGCGGCCGGCGTCCCACTGTCTCGACCAAACGAAGGGCGGGAAGGCACCCCAGCAGGAAGACCGCGTTGATGATCACAGAGCCAAGGTTGGCCAGATTTCCTTCACCCAGCCCGAACGAACTGAGGATGACCGGCCCGAAAGTGAAAATTGCGAACAGCGGTGTCACTTGAAGAATGTAGAAAGCGCTGCAAAAGAACAGTCGCTTGGGGTATGGACGGCGCAGCAACAAGGAGAAGTCAACTTTTCCCTTGGCCGCTGTCCGGGCGGGAGACTGCGCTTCGGCGGCAAACACGGCAGCCGCGTCCACCTGGTCGCCCAGTCCCACACGCAGTGCATCCTCAGCTTCCTTCCGCCGGCCATTGTTCAGCAGCCAGCGGGGTGATTCAGGAATTCCGTGCCGCATGGCCAGAACAGCAATGCCCAACACGGCAGAGCTACCCAACATCCACCGCCAGCTTTCAGGGCCGAAGACCTCGGACATGATGAACCCAACCAGGGAAGCCAGCGCAGCGCCGGCGAACCAGCCCGTGATCAACATGCCAAGCATCTTCCCCCGCCGCTTCTGGGGCAGCCATTCCGCCAATAATGCGCTGGCGATTGGATAGTCAGCCCCGATTGCGAGTCCCACAATGAAGCGAAGGATGATCAGTTGGGTCGCATCCTGGACCACGAACTGAAGGGCGGACGCTATCACCAGCGCCCACAAATCAATGGTGTACATCAAGCGCCGGCCGATTTTGTCGGTCAACGGCCCAAGGAACAGGGCGCCGAAAAAGATACCCACCAGGGCCGAAGCGCCGATGAGGCTGACTTCGAGCTCATTGGCGCCAAATTGCGCCGTCAGCCCCACCATCGCAATGCCAATGATGCTCAGCATGTATCCGTCGAGGAGCGGGCCGCCCATGCAGCCGACTACCAGTTTGCGATGAAAGGGAGAAAAACGTGCTGAATCCAGAGTGGAGCTAAGTCCCATGGTTCTCCTTGGCCTGCTTCCCGCGACGCTGCGGGAAGCGCGAATATATTAGAAGTGCGATGACTAATATACGAGAACGTAGTGGCGTGCTTCACACCCCGTCAGTTTGTTACATCCGAGGCGTCGTGGCTGCTCAGGCCCATATCTGGTAGCCCGTCGACTTATCGAACAGCCGCCTGGTGGAAAGGCCTTCCGCCGCAATCCACAGCACCGAGTCGTCGTCGGAAGCCTGCTCCACCACGCCGGTAAGAACATGGGACCCCATCAACCACACCTCCACCGTGTGGCCGGTCAGCTGAGCCCAGTCCTTCCGCAGGCCGCGGCCGTGAACGGTTTTGACGATAGCAAGATCCGTCATGCCCTTTACCAGCCGCGTTCTGCGAGGCGGTGCGGCTGGGGGATATCGTCGACGTTGATGCCCACCATGGCTTCGCCGAGGCCACGGGAGACCTTGGCGATGACGTCGGGGTCGTCATAGTAAGCGGTTGCGTTGACGACGGCGGCGGCACGTTCTGCCGGGTTTCCGGACTTGAAGATCCCGGAACCAACGAACACGCCGTCGGCGCCGAGCTGCATCATCATTGCAGCGTCAGCCGGGGTGGCGATGCCACCGGCGGTGAACAGGACTACGGGGAGCTTGCCGGTGGCGGCAACTTCCTTGACCAGTTCGTACGGGGCCTGCAGTTCCTTGGCCGCAACATAGAGCTCGTCCTCGGGAAGGGCTGCGAGCTTTGCGATCTCGGAACGGATCTTGCGCATGTGCCCGGTGGCGTTGGAAACATCGCCGGTGCCGGCTTCGCCCTTGGAACGGATCATCGCCGCGCCCTCGTTGATGCGGCGCAAGGCCTCACCGAGGTTGGTGGCACCACAAACGAAGGGAACGGTGAAGTTCCACTTGTCGATGTGGTTGATGTAGTCGGCCGGGGTCAGGACCTCGGACTCGTCGATGTAGTCAACACCGAGGGACTGCAGGACCTGGGCTTCGACGAAGTGGCCGATGCGGGCCTTGGCCATGACCGGGATGGACACGGCAGCGATGATCGCATCGATCATGTCCGGGTCCGACATGCGGGACACGCCGCCCTGGGCGCGGATATCGGCCGGGACACGCTCGAGCGCCATGACAGCCACGGCACCGGCATCCTCGGCGATGCGGGCCTGCTCGACGTTAACGACGTCCATGATGACGCCGCCCTTGAGCATCTCCGCCATGCCCCGCTTGACGCGACTGCCTCCAGTCAAGGGGATGTGTTCAAAAAGGTGGGGTCTTGTCGTCACGTGATACTCCAAGGGCTGAAGGCTGTGATTGCATCACAAGCGCCCGGATTCAGCGGAGTGTAGGAGAAAACGCGTGATATCCGGGTGATATATTAGTGGGAGTCTTCAGTATGCAAGCACCGAAGCCCGGAGTCAACAGTGGGATCGGCGCCAACCTAGGCTGCGAAAAGCGCCTGCCGCACAGCGTGCTCAAAGCCGCTGACATGGACGCGGGCCAATTCGGCAGCCCGATCCTCATCACCGTCAATGACGGCCCTCAGCAGGTCAAGGTGCTCGCGCACATGATGCTCAAGATCAGGCAGCCGATCCAAGACCATGCACCAGATGCGGGTAGCCAAATTGTCATAGCGAATCAGGATGTCTTCGAGGTGCGGGTTCGCAGCCGCCGCGTAGATGCCCTGGTGAACGCTGGCGTCCAGTCGCAGGGTTTCAACCACCGATGCCGCGCTGACGTCAAAGTCCTCCACTGCGCGCATGACTTCGCGGAGATGTTCTTTAGTGGCAGCCGAAGCGACCCGTGCAGCCCTCGCGGCAGCCAAGGGTTCCAGCTGCGCCCGGATCTCCGAGATAAAGGCCAGGTCAGTTACTTCGACGCGGGTGGCAAACGTCCCCCGCCTGGGATAAGTGATGACAAGCCGATCCAACTCCAGGCGCTTCAATGCTTCACGGACCGGCGTCCGGCCAATCTCCAAGTCACGGGCGAGTTGGTCATCATTGAGGAGGTCGCCAGGTTTGATGTCCAGCATCAACAAGCGATCCCGGAGGCGTTCGTACGCGACGTCAGCCAAGGATTTCTTCGTGGCCTCGCCAGTGACTGCCAGAGTTCCAAAAGCCACAGCGCTCTCCCTTTCTTCACAAGCAAAAAATCTATTGACCTGCCCTGAACACCAGTATACGCTGAATCCAATCCTAATATATCAGTACAGGACCCAGGAATATATCTTAAGGAGGAGACATGACCCTCGTGGCGACAGACTCACCGGTAAGCACCCTACCGAAGCCAGAAACGCTCAAAGAAGAGCAAGCACAGAAGTTCGTACTCACATTGTCGTGCGTCGAACGCGCCGGGATTGTTCAGGCAGTCACAACCTTCCTTTTCGAGCGCGGTTTCAACATCGAAGAGCACCAGCAGTTCGACGACGGACTCCGCCAGACACTGCACCTGCGGACCGCTTTCTCCGGCCCGCTGTCCTACTCTCCGGAGCGGCTCGAAGAGGAATTCAGTGCGATTGCTGACCGCTTCGAGATGAAGTTCAGCTTCCACGACCAAACCAAGAAACGCGTCCTGGTAATGGTGTCCAAGTTCGGGCACTGCCTCAATGACCTCATCTTCCGCTGGCGGGGCGGCAGCCTCGGCGGTGACCTCGTGGTGGTTGCTTCCAACCATGAGACCCACCGCGCCATGGCTGAAGCCGCTGGCCTGCCCTTTGTCTACATTCCCGTAACCCCGGAGACCAAGGCAGACGCTGAGCAGCGCCTCCTGGACCTGGTGGAAGAGTACAACGTAGACCTCGTAGTGCTGGCGCGGTACATGCAGGTACTTTCGGACGACCTGTGCCGCGCCCTCGAAGGACGCGCCATCAACATCCACCACTCCTTCCTGCCGGGATTCAAGGGTGCCCGCCCCTACCACCAGGCCTATGACCGCGGCGTGAAGCTGGTGGGTGCCACTGCCCACTACGTCACCGCTGACTTGGACGAGGGACCGATCATCGAGCAGGAAGTCATCCGCGTCGATCACAGCTACGGTCCCACCACACTCTCAACCGTCGGCCAGGACGCCGAAGCCCTGGCCTTGTCCCGCGCTGTCAGGTGGCACTGCGAACACCGCGTGCTGCTGGATCAGACCAGCACAGTGGTTTTCCGCTAAACCAAGCACCAGAACACCAGCAGACTCACCCCTATTAACTTCAGCAGGAGAACCCCCATGGCATCCACGCCTCGCATTGTCATCATCGGAGCTGGGATTGTTGGCACCAACCTCGCCGACGAACTGGTCACCCGCGGTTGGAACAACATCACCGTCCTGGACCAAGGACCCCTGAACATGCCCGGTGGCTCAACGTCCCACGCACCAGGCCTGGTTTTCCAGACGAACCCCTCGAAGTCCATGGCACTCTTCGCCAAGTACACAGTGGAGAAGCTGCTGTCCCTCACGGAGGACGGCCAAAGCTGCTTCAACCAGGTGGGCGGCCTTGAAGTTGCCACTACCGAGACCCGCCTGGCTGACCTGAAGCGCAAGCTCGGCTACGCACAGTCGTGGGGCATCGACGGCAAGATCCTCTCCCGCGAGGAATGCAAGGAGCTGTACCCCCTGATCAATGAGGAAGACATCCTCGGCGGCCTCCACGTCCCCACCGATGGCCTGGCTCTTGCTGCCCGCGCCGTCCAGCTGCTCATCAAGCGCACTGAAGCCGCCGGTGTGAAGTACATCGGCAACACCGAAGTCACCGGAATCGAGCAGTCCAACCGCCGCGTGACCGGCGTCGAGACCCCCGACGGCGTGATCCCGGCAGACATCGTGGTTTCCTGCGCCGGCTTCTGGGGCGCCAAGGTGGGCGAGTTGATCGGGATGTCCGTTCCGCTCCTCCCGCTGGCTCACCAGTATGTGAAAACCACACCGGTTCCCGCCCAGAGGGGTAAGAACGAACTTCCCAACGGCGCCCAGCTTCCGATCCTGCGCCACCAGGACCAGGACCTGTACTACCGCGAGCACGGTGACCGTTACGGCATTGGCTCCTACGCCCACCGCCCCATGCCAGTGGATCTCGATGAACTGGGAAGCTACGAGCCGAGCAGCATCACCGAACACAACATGCCTTCGCGCCTGGACTTCACGTTGGAAGACTTCCTTCCCGCGTGGGAAGCAACCAAGCAGATCCTGCCGGCACTGCGGGAAAGCGAAATCGAGGATGGCTTCAACGGCATCTTCTCCTTCACCCCTGACGGCGGTTCGCTGGTAGGCGAATCCAAGGAAGTAGACGGCTTCTTCGTGGCCGAAGCCGTGTGGGTCACCCACTCGGCCGGTATTGCCCGGGCAGTTGCCGAGCTGCTGACCACCGGAAAGTCCCAAATTGACTTGGGAGACTGCGACATCCACCGCTTCGAAGAGGTCCAGCTGACCCCCGAATACGTCAGCGAAACCTCCCAGCAGAACTTCGTGGAGATCTACGATGTAATGCACCCGCTCCAGCCCAAGCTTTCTCCCCGCAACCTTCGCGTCAGCCCCTTCCATGCCCGCCACAAGCAGTTGGGCGGCTACTTCCTGGAAGGCGCCGGATGGGAGCGCCCCTACTGGTTCGAAGCCAACGCCGAACTCCTGAAGGAAATGCCGGACGACTGGCAGCCGCCGGCCCGCGACGCCTGGTCCGGAATGTTCAGCTCGCCCATCGCCGCGGCTGAGGCCTGGAAGACCCGTACAGCAGTGGCGATGTACGACATGACGCCGCTGAAGCGTCTCGAAGTTTCCGGCCCGGGAGCCTTGAAGTTGCTGCAGGAACTCACCACCGGCGACCTTGCCAAGAAGCCCGGCGCCGTGACCTACACGTTGCTTCTGGATGAAGCCGGTGGCGTACGAAGCGACATCACCGTGGCCCGCCTGAGCGAAGACACCTTCCAGCTTGGCGCCAACGGCAACATGGACACCGCCTACTTCGAGCGCGCAGCCCGGCACCAGACCGAAAATGGAGGCGCCGGAGACTGGGTCCAGGTCCGCGACACCACGGGTGGCACCTGCTGCATCGGCTTGTGGGGCCCCCTCGCCCGTGACCTCATCAGCACGGTGAGCAGCGACGACTTCTCAAACGACGGCCTGAAGTACTTCCGTGCCAAGAAAGTCACCATCGGAGGAGTCACTGTCACAGCAATGCGGCTCTCCTACGTGGGTGAACTGGGCTGGGAGCTCTACACCAGCGCCGACAACGGGCAGCGCCTCTGGGACGCCTTGTGGAAGGCCGGCCAGCCGTTCGGCGTCATCGCCGCGGGCCGTGCCGCTTTCAGCTCGCTGCGACTCGAAAAGGGCTACCGCTCCTGGGGCTCGGACATGACCACCGAGCACGACCCCTATGAGGCCGGCCTCGGATTCGCCGTGAAGATGACCAAGGAGAACTTCGTCGGCAAAGCCGCCTTGGAAGGGCGCAGCGAGGAAGGCTCTGCCCGCCGCCTGCGCTGCTTGACCGTCGACGACGGCAGGAGCCTGGTGCTGGGCAAGGAACCGGTGTTCTACAAGGACCAAGCGGTGGGTTACGTCACCAGCGCAGCCTACGGTTACTCCGTCCGCAAGCCGATTGCCTACGCCTACTTGCCCTCTGCAGTGTCCCTCGGAGACTCCGTGGAAATTGAGTACTTCGGACGCCGCATCCAGGCCACCGTTACCGAAGATCCGCTGTACGACCCCACCATGAGCCGGCTCCGGGGCTAACAGCCCACGCAGCCACCAACGCATGCGGCCCGGACCCTTCCCCTTGCACCGACCGGGTCCGGGCCGCTGCTTTCCCCCTTCAGCCAGGAAGACCCATGATCAGTTCAGAAACCATCCATGATTACCTCTCCAGGCTCGCTTCTCGTCAGCCCACTCCCGGTGGAGGCGCAGCCGCTGCCTTGCATGCCGCCCAAGGTGCTGCCTTGGTAGCCATGGTGGCCAGGTACACCACCGGTGCCAAGTATGAGGAGCACGCCGCACTGGTAACCCGGATCACCAGCGCCGCCGACCACCTGATCGTTGAGGCCCTGCGTCTCGCGGACGCCGACGAGCACGCCTTCCAGTCGGTCATCGACTCCTACAAGCTCCCCTCGGAATCCGACGAACTCAAGGCAATAAAGACCGCCGCCATCCAGGAGGCCTTGGTTCAGGCCGCCCATACCCCCGCGCAGCTCATCAAGGTTGCCGGCGAAGTGGTGGATCTTGCCACGGAACTCTTTGACGTGGCGAATCCCAACGTCATCAGCGACATCGCCGCTGCTGCCGATGCAGCACGCGCAGCTGCCACCACGGCCCGGGTCAACATCGACATCAACATTGTTGCCATCAAGCACGGCGAAGCCCGTTCCCGCCTGGCGGAACAGACGAACGGGATTGAGGACAAAGTGGTTCTCGCCGCCGATGCCCTGGTGCAGCGCGTCCGCGAAAGGATCCTCTCATGACCACCGAAGTGCGCGGGAACACCAAAGTGCTATCCGGCAAGCCGCTCGCTGCCCACATCCAGCAGCGCGCCAATGAGGAGGCCACCCTCTTGGATGACGCGGGCATCCGCCCGGTCCTGGCCGTTGTTGTGGCAACGGACGACGAATCGACGCACTGGTACGTCCGTTCCATTGAGCGTGCAGCCGGACGCGCAGGCATCGGTTGCAGGATCGTCGATCTTGGTCACGATGCCACCGAACAAGTGCTGGCCAGCGTCCTGTCGGACCTCAGCGCCGAGCCATCCGTCCACGGCATCATCCTCCAGACGCCCCTCCCAGCGGCCGTCCGCGCTGACCGCCTGGTGGGCCTCATCGCTCCGGAAAAGGACATCGACGGCGCCAATCCGCTCAGCCTCGGCCGCTTGGCTGTGGGGCAGCCTGCCTTCGCACCCGCTACCGCCCAGGCCGTGGTGGAGTTGCTGGATCACTTCCAGGTTCCGGTCGCCGGGCGTAACGTGGCCGTCGTCGGGCGTTCCGCCGTGGTGGGCAAGCCACTGTCCCTACTCCTCCTCGAAAGGGACGCGACCGTCACCATCTGCCATTCCAAATCAGGGCCGCTGGAACGCTTTACCCAGCCGGCCGACATCGTGGTTGTTGCCGCCGGGCGGACAGGACTGTTGAAGGGCAGCCACCTTTCCCCGGAGACTGTGGTGATCGACGTCGGCACGAACGTCCTGCCCGATGGTTCCCTGGTGGGTGATGTTGACGAAGCCAGCGTCACCGGCGTCGCAGCGGGCCTGAGCCCGGTTCCGGGCGGCGTCGGGTCAGTGACCACCGCGCTTTTGCTGCTGCACACGGTTGAAGCCGCCCGGCAACAGTCCCGCACCACGCTGCTCACTGCTTCCACTTCCCGGATCTGAAGGGTTCCCCATGCATTCCAAAGCTCCCCGCGAGAACATCGACGAGTCAAAGCTGACCGTCACCAAACCCAAGACCAAGGCCGTGGGCATCCCCGCTGTTGCCAACGCCTTGAAGATTTCGCTGGAACAGATGGGACCACTGCGCAGTGTTCAGACCCTGCTGGCAGTGAACCAGCTGGATGGCTTCGATTGCATGGGGTGCGCCTGGCCCGAGCACGAAAAACGCAACGCGGCAGAGTTCTGCGAGAACGGTGCCAAAGCAGTGGCCGAGGAAGCCACACGGCGCCGTGTCACGCCGGAGTTTTTCGCTCTGCACTCCATTGCCGACCTGAAGACCCGCGACGACTTTTGGCTGGGCCAGCAAGGCCGACTCACCCACCCGATGTTCCTGGACGAAGGCGCTACCCACTACAGGGCCATTGACTGGGAGGAAGCCTATGACCTCATGGCCGAGGAACTGCGGGGCCTGGAGCACCCCGACGAGGCGGTCTTCTACACCTCCGGCCGGACCTCCAATGAAGCAGCATTCGTGTACCAGCTCCTGGTTCGCGGCCTGGGCACCAACAACCTCCCGGACTGCTCCAACATGTGCCACGAGTCCTCCGGTTCCGCACTGGTGGAAACCATCGGCATCGGCAAGGGTTCCGTTAGCCTGACGGACCTGGAGACGGCGTCGCTGATCTTCGTGGCCGGGCAGAATCCCGGCACCAACCACCCGCGCATGCTCAGTGCGCTGGAAAAGGCGAAGAAAAACGGCGCAGTCATCGTGTCCGTTAATCCCCTTCCCGAAGCCGGGCTCCTGCACTTCGAGAACCCGCAGCATGTTGCCGGCATGATTCAAGGAACCCAACTGACGGACGACTTCCTGCAGATCCGTGCCGGTGGCGATCAGGCCCTCTTCCAAGGCCTGGGCAAATACCTGCTGGAAGCCGAAGCTTCCGGACGGAACACCCCCGGCCTGAAAACGGTCCTGGACCATGACTTCATCAATAACCACACCGTGGGCATCGACGACTACCTGCGCTATCTGGAAAAGGTGGAGTGGGAAGACATTGTGGAGGCAACCGGCCTCACCCTTGAGCAGATCCATTCCACAGGTGAACGGATGCTCGCTTCCAGCGCCACCATCGTGTGCTGGGCCATGGGCCTGACGCAGCACAAACACTCAGTACCCACCCTCCGCGATGTAGTCAACGTTCTCCTGCTTCAGGGCAACATCGGCAAGCCCGGCGCGGGCGTTTGTCCTGTGCGAGGCCACTCGAACGTCCAGGGTGACCGCACCATGGGCATCTTCGAGAAAATGCCCGAGACGTTCCACGACCGGCTGGACCAGGAATTCGAGTTCCGGTCTCCGCGCGAGCACGGCTTTGACACCGTGGCAGCCATCCGCGCCATGCGGGACGGTAAAGTCCGTTTCTTCATGGGCATGGGCGGCAACTTCGTCCGGGCTGCCCCCGATTCCGACGTCACCGAGCAAGCCCTGGCCAACACGCGGCTGACCGTTCAGATCTCCACCAAATTGAACCACTCGCACTTGTCCACGGGACGCCGGGCGCTGATCCTGCCTACTTTGGGACGCACGGAGAAGGATACCCAGCGGACCGGCGACCAGCGGGTCACCGTGGAAGACTCCATGAGCGCCGTCCACGCATCACGGGGACGCCTCAAGCCTGCAAGTGAGCACCTCCACTCCGAAGTTGCAATTGTGTGCAACCTTGCAGACAGGCTGTTCAAAGACGGCCACCAGCGCAGGCCCAACACCCCGCAGGCTTCCTGGCTGGCCATGAGGGACGACTACTCGCTGATCCGCAAACACATTGAAGCGGTATTTGACGGCTTTGAAGACTTCGAAGCACGGATTCAGCACCCGGGCGGTTTTGTCCTGCCACACCCGCCGCGCGATGCCAGGAAGTTCGACACCGCATCAGGAAAAGCACACTTCACCGGCAATGAGCTGGAGTTCATCAAGATCCCGCCTGGCCGCTTGGTCCTACAGACCCTGCGTTCACACGACCAGTACAACACCACCATCTACGGCAAGGACGATCGCTATCGTGGCATCCATGGTGGGCGTCGCGTGGTGCTCATCAACGCTGACGACATCACCGAGCTGGGCTTTGCCGACGGCGATATGGTGCACCTGATCTCCGAATTCCAAGGAACGGACCGACGGGCCGAGAACTTCCGCATCGTCTCCTATTCAACTCCGAAAGGCTGTGCCGCCGCGTACTACCCGGAGACCAATGTCCTGGTGCCTCTGGACTCCGTGGCGGACACCAGCGGAACGCCCACCTCCAAGTCCGTGATCATCCGGTTGGAGCAGGCCTAGGAGCAGCTGTACACCATGAGCTGCGTCACATAGTATGACTGATATATCTATCACGTACTGATGGAAATATCAGCTGTTCGATTGTCCGTGAATGGTGCTTCGATGGCCTGAAACCTGGGGAGGTATTTCCTCATCGAAGCACCGCTTTCGGACCGTTGGGCAGCAGTAAAGCAATAGCCAAAGAAGAGGGAGTGACCATGTCAGGAAACAGAGCAGTCGCCTACAAGGAACCTGGTGTCGTCGAGATCATCGACACCGACTACCCAACGTTTGAGCTTAAGGACGGACCGGGCGTCAACCCGGCCAACGTCGGCCGGAAAGTACCTCATGGAGCGATCCTCCGCACTGTGACCACCAACATCTGCGGTTCGGACCAGCACATGGTTCGGGGCCGCACCACAGCCCCGCAGGACCTGGTCCTCGGCCACGAAATCACGGGCGAAGTGGTGGAGGTGGGACCCGACGTCGAGTTCATCAAGGTAGGCGACATCGTCTCGGTGCCGTTCAACATCTCCTGTGGCCGTTGCCGGAACTGCAAGGAGCAGAAGACCGGCATCTGCCTCAACGTCAACCCCGACCGCCCCGGCAGCGCCTACGGTTACGTGGACATGGGAGGCTGGGTGGGCGGACAAGCAGAGTTCGTCCTGGTCCCTTACGCTGACTGGAACCTGCTGCGCTTCCCGGACCGCGATCAGGCCCTGGAAAAGATCATGGACCTGACCATGCTCTCGGACATCTTCCCCACCGGCTTCCATGGCGCCGTCACTGCCGGCGTGGGCGTGGGATCCACAGTTTACGTCGCAGGTGCCGGGCCCGTGGGCCTTGCCGCCGCCGTGGGCGCACAGCTGCTTGGCGCCGCCGTCGTGATTGTGGGCGATATGAACGAGGACCGCCTGGCGCAGGCGCGTTCCTTCGGCTGCGAAACAGTCAACGTGTCCAACGGCGATCCGAAGGAACAGATCGCACAGATCCTTGGCGTTCCGGAAGTGGATTGCGGCGTGGACGCGGTGGGCTTCGAAGCCCGCGGCCACGGTAAGGATGCCTCACACGAGGCTCCTGCCACTGTGTTGAACTCCCTCATGGACATCACTGCCGCCGGCGGATCCCTGGGCATTCCCGGGCTCTACGTCACGGGCGATCCGGGTGGAATCGACGATGCAGCCAAGCACGGCTCACTTTCGCTGTCCCTTGGTACCGGCTGGGCCAAATCCCTGTCCTTCACCACTGGCCAGTGCCCGGTCATGAAATACAACCGGCAGCTGATGATGGCCATCCTCCATGACAAGGTCCAGATCGCCAAGGCAGTCAACGCCCAAGCCATCCCGCTCGAGGACGCTCCGCGCGGCTACGCCGAATTCGACGCCGGAGCGGCAACAAAGTTCGTGCTGAATCCGAACGGTTATGTGAAGTCCTAATACACGTCTGAACAGCACGCACCACACGGATACCGGGGACTGCACGGCAAGAATTACGGGAAGGCCGGGCAGTCCCCGGTATCTGCGTTTCACAGGAAGCACCACCCCAGGAAGCGGGCATCCATGCTTGCACAAGCAACCGTCACCGACACTCATGCAGGGTCCTCGTTGAGCAATGAACCGCGGCACGCACCCTCGTGGGCCGAAGCACGTGAACTGGCGTACCACTGCGCCCATCCACTCCCGTCGTCGAAAGTCACCCTCGGCGAGGCGATCGGGCGCACCCTGACGAGCCCCGTCACCGCTCAACGGAACCTGCCCCATTACGCGTCATCAGCCATGGACGGCTGGGCCATCAACGGCAGCGGCCCTTGGATACTAACGACGGCGGGGCTGCCGCTGTCGCCGGGCGAAGCCAGCGTCATCGCCACCGGCGGGCTCGTTCCAGCCGGCGCCACGGCAGTCCTGCGCAAGGAAAGCGGCCAGGCATCCGGGGACGGGAACCTCTCACTCAGGCACGACTCCAAGCCGGGTGAGACACTTCCGGGCCGGCACATTCGTCCCGCCGGAGAAGAAGCCGCAGCCGGAGATGTCCTCATACCCGCGGGCACGCTCCTCAATCCGGCTCACATTGCCCTGACCGCCGTGGCAGGCCACGATCACGTTCAGGTGCAGCGCAAGCCGAGGGTCGCCGTCGTACTTACAGGCTCTGAAGTGGTCACCTCAGGCGAGCCAGCGCCAGGACAGGTCCGCGACGCGTTCGGCCCGCAGCTGGATGCCGTGATCTCGCAGCTGGGCGGGGAACCGAACGGTCAGCTCCGGATAGGCGACTCGTACCAGGAGTGGATGGCTGCGCTTGGCCGCGTTCCTGACGGCTTACCGCCCGACGTAACGATCACTACCGGCGGGACGGGAAAATCCGGGACAGACCACTTCCGCAATGCCGTTGCGGCACTCGGGGGTCGGCTCCTCCTGGACGAAATCGCCATGCGGCCGGGACATCCGGCGGTGTTGGCGGAACTTCCTGATGGTCGTTTCGTCATCGGACTTCCGGGCAATCCGCTGGCCGCGATGATGGCGCTGATGACCCTTGGGGAACCCTTGCTGGCCGCTATGGGAAGCCGACCTCTTCGGAGAGCCGTGCTAATGACCTCCGGGGCGGACATCGACCCGGACCCAAGGCGGACACGCCTCATGCCCTGCACCCTTATCCACGATCTGGCGCTCCCTGCCTCACGCACGGGCCCGGGGATGATGCGCGGGCTTGCCTGGGCAGACGGATATATGGCTGTTCCCCCCGAAGGCGTCGCAGCCGGAGCGCCCGTACCCGTCCTGCCGCTGCCGTGGACAGCACCCATCCATTCTCCGGACCAACCAGGAGGGTACGACGCATGGCACGCATGACCCAGCGCAGGAAAATCCATCGTTTCCACTTGGATGCAGCGGACACCGAACACTCCGTGCGGTTCAAGGAGGATGTTCTGGCCGCCGAAGAACCTTTGGAGATCAGGATTGCGGGCAAATCCTTTGCCGTGACCATGAGGACGCCGGGCGACGACTTTGACCTGGTGGCTGGATTCCTGGTGTCCGAGGGCATCATCCGCAGCCCTTCGGAGCTGATCTCCCTCCGGTTCTGTGCAGGCGAGAGGGACGGGGTGCAGACCTTTAACGTGGTGGAAGCCCAGCTACGGCCGGACGTTCCCCTGCCGGACACCATGCGCCACGTATATACGTCGAGTTCGTGTGGCATCTGCGGCACGGACTCCATTGACGCCGTACGCAAGACCATCCACTTCGATACATCCTTGGACCGTCTACAGGTTCCAGTGGATGTCCTGGCCGACCTCCCGGACCGCCTCCGCGAAGCGCAGGCCGTCTTCGACAGAACCGGAGGAGTCCACGCAGCTGGGCTGTTCAGGGTGGATGGTCCGGGCCCTGAGCTGCTGTGTCTGCGGGAAGACGTCGGCCGCCATAATGCAGTGGACAAAGTGGTGGGTTGGGCCCTCCGACAGGACCTGCTGCCGTTGGCAGGACTGGTCCTGCAGGTTTCAGGCAGGGCATCGTTCGAACTCGTCCAGAAAGCAGCCTTGGCCGGCATTCCGGTTCTCGCCGCCGTCAGCGCGCCCTCCAGCCTCGCTGTCGATCTTGCTACAGAGACCGGGGTGACCCTGGTTGGCTTCAGCCGGGGACATAGCCTCAACGTCTATGCCGGAAGGGAGCGCCTGGCCAACCCGCGAAAGGCTGTCCGGGAGGCTGCCATGAGTGGGTGAATCACCGGAGCGCCCATGGTGTGAAAGGGTCCGTGCAAACTCCGTCTAGGATGAGGAAAGACGAGGGTGCAGGCCGAACGGGGCTACCGGCTCAGGGCGGCCTGCCTGGACAACGACACGAGGCACCATGGCCGCACGCAGCAACCCGGACTTCGACAAGGACGTAGACGCCCAGGGCGGAGGCGTCCAGTCAGTAGACCGCGCACTCCAAATCCTGGAAATCCTGGCCCGGGAAGGCGATGCCGGCGTGAGCGACATCGCTGAAGAAATGGGCGTCCACAAGTCCACCGTCTCCCGGTTGGTCGGCTCCTTGGTCAACCGCGAACTGGTCCGGCAGAACAGTGAACGCGGCAAGTACCAGTTGGGCTTTGGAATCCTCCGCCTGGCGTCTTCCATCCCTGGAAGGCTGAGCGTGGTTCATGAGGCGCGCCAAGTCCTGGAGGCCCTGGCGGCTGAATACAAGGAAACCGTCAACTTGGCTGTGCTGCGGTCGAACTACGCCGTCAACGTGGACCAGGCAATGGGGCCCTCAACACTGGCCACCTACGACTGGGTGGGCAGTCTGACGCCGCTGCACGCCACATCCAGTGGCAAGGTCCTTCTTGCCGCGCTGACCGCCGACGAGAGAACCCAGGTTCTCAAGGCCGTGGGCTTACCCGCCCGAACGCCACGTACGGTTACAAACCGCGGAGAGTTGGAAAAGCAGCTGCTGGACGTTGCACGCAACGGCTACGCCACGGTTCATGAAGAGTTTGAAATCGGCCTCACTGCCGTAGCCGTACCGATCTTCAACCACTCGGGAAGTGTTATCGCCGCGGTAAGTATCTCGGGCCCGGCGTTCCGCTTCTCGCCCGAGGACCAGCCGGGGCTTATCGACGGCCTCCGCGAGGCGGGGCTAACCATCAGTGCGCGGATGGGTTACAGGCACCGCTAAGCCTTTGCTGCGGGGATTCAAGATGCTCTAGGCGCAACGTAGACCATCATACGCAACAAACACTCAGGCTCCCAGTCGCTGCGTCAAAGTGTCGGCAAACAAGGAAAAGTCCTTGACTTTGAGTGTGACGGGGCGCACTCTGTTGCTTAGCGCGAATGTTGTTGATTCATGCGGAACGCCCTTCAGGGCTCCATGAGCCCAGCGTTCAACCAACCCGTCCGACCAATGAGGTGCCCCATGAAACTGCCCATCTACGCTCATGAAGTGCAGATCCGGGACAGCAAATCATGGTCAGCGGGGAAGCCCCCCAGCCTTCCCTTCGGCCTCACCTTCCAGGGCCATGTATAAACGCAAACCCATGACTCGCCGAGCAAAGGACCCGCTCATGGCTATAAACAGCGACACAAAACCTCTAACACCCGAGGAGTTACCTGCCCACGCGGAGAACCCTGAGGAAATCATCAGGATCTCCCCCGACGACACAAACTTGGCCGCCCTCGACGTTGAGGATGGAGGCGCTGAGACCCTTCCCGATTCTGAGGAATACGAACAGATCATGGAAGAGCTGCGCCACGCCAAGACCGAGCAGGCCGTTTCGGCCCGCCGGAACCGCAAACTTACGCTCGACAAAGTCACCTTCGGGATCACGGGCGCCATCGCCGTCGCCTTCGTGGTCTGGGGATTTGTCGGACGGGACAGCCTGTCAGATACCTCCAAAGGCGCCCTGAACTGGGTTATGGAGTACACCGGCTGGCTCTTCATGGTCCTGGCTTCACTGTTCGTCGTCTTCGTCCTGTGGCTTGCCCTCGGCAAATTTGGCAATATCCCACTGGGGAAGGACGGCGAGAAGCCCGAGTTCCGGACCATTTCCTGGGTGGCCATGATGTTCGCCGCCGGCATGGGCATCGGGCTCATGTTCTACGGTGTGGCCGAACCGCTGTACCACTACATCTCGCCGCCGCCGGGAACCGTGGACGGCCGCACTCCGGCAGCCATCCAAACCGCCATGGCAACATCGATCTTCCACTGGACCCTGCACCCGTGGGCCATGTACGCAGTGGTCGGTATCGCCATGGCATACGGGACCTACCGTTTGGGCCGCAAGCAACTGGTTTCGGCAGCCTTCACCTCACTTTTCGGCATCCGCATGGTGGAAGGGCCGCTCGGGAAGTTCATCAACATCCTGGCCATCTTCGCCACGCTCTTCGGAACTGCCGCTTCGCTGGGTCTCGGCGCCCTCCAGATCGGCAGCGGCATGACGTCGAATGGTTGGCTGGGTGAAATCGGCACTCCCGTGCTCGTGGTCATTGTGGCCATCCTGACCTTCTGCTTCGTGGCATCCGCTGTGTCAGGCATCAGCCGAGGCATCCAGTGGCTCTCCAACATCAATATGGTCCTGGCTGTTGTTCTCGCCCTGATTGTGTTTGTAGCCGGACCAACCCTGTTCATCCTTAACCTGATCCCTTCCGCTGTAGGCGACTACGCCAGGGACCTCGCTGAAATGTCGTCACGGACCGAAGCCGTGGGAGACGAGTCCCTGCGCAGCTGGATGACCAGCTGGACCATCTTCTACTGGGCTTGGTGGATCTCCTGGACGCCCTTCGTCGGCATGTTCATCGCCCGCATCAGCCGTGGACGCACCATCCGCCAGTTCGTTACCGGCGTTCTGCTGGTGCCCAGCGTCGTTAGCGTCATCTGGTTCGGCATCTTCGGCGGTGCCGCCTTCCACGTCCAGCAAGAAGCAGACAAGGCCGGTACGCCCGGTCTTGTGACCATGGTGGATGGAGCTCCTTCCATCAACTTTGATGGCGCACTCTTCGACCTCGTGAAGAACCTGGGCATGCCCGGCTGGCTGACAGCAGCGGTCATCGTCCTGGCCATGGTCCTGGTGGCGATCTTCTTCGTCACCGGCGCCGATGCAGCCTCCATCGTGATGGGATCCCTCAGCTCCAATGGTGCTGAGCATCCGCGTCGGGGAGTGGTGATCTTCTGGGGAAGCCTCACCGGCGCAGTGGCCGCGGTCATGCTGCTTGCCGGCGGCGATAAACCATCGGAAGCCTTGTCGGGCCTGCAAAGAGTAACCATCGTGGCAGCCCTGCCTTTCGTGATCGTCATGCTGCTGCTCTGTTTCGCACTGGTCAAGGACCTTCGCCGGGACCCGCTCCAGTTGCACAAGCGCTTGGCCACCTCGGTGGTGCAACGAGCCATCCGAACGGGCGTTGAGCAACATGGCGGCGTTCAGTTCGACCTCGTCACCAAACACGACTGCGCCGAAAAGTGCACGGACTCCGATTGCCCCGGGGGAACGCCCACGGGAACCATTCCCCTGGTCGGCAAGCCCCAACAGGATTCCGACCACAAATAACCCAGCTTTTCGGCTGACCCCCATTCACACGTCAGTAAGGTCCACCATGTCCAACACTTCTGCCAACGGCACTCTCCGTCTCAACACCCAGGCCAGCCCCGGCAACCAGGCCAACGAGGACGTGACCCTCACCCTGGACGCTTCCAAACCGGTGACAGTCCGGATCGAGGTTGACCGCTGCCCCTGCGGATCGGAACACAACAGGGCCGGTGCCTACGTCGACACTGACTTCAGCCGCTAGCAACAACACGCTGATTCCAACACAACAAAGCAGGCGCCGGATTCCGGCGCCTGCTTTTTGTTAGTGCTGGTGGAAGCTAAAGCCTATTTGGGCATCAGCACCGAGTCGATCAGGTAAACCGTGGCGTTGGCGGTCTGAACGCCACCGCAGATCACGTTGGAAGCTCCGTCAACCGTGAGGGCATCCTTGGTGCCGCCAACCGTCACTTCGCCACCCTGGACAGTCTTGTGGGTGCCGACGATCTGGTCCGGGGTCAGCTGGCCGGGGACCACGTGGTAGGTGAGAATCTTGCTCAGCAGGGCATCGTCCGTCTTGAGCGTCTCGATTGTTGCGGGGTCGATCTTGGCGAAGGCATCGTCAACCGGTGCGAACACCGTGAATTCGCTGCCGTTCAGGGTGGAAACCAGGTCCACCTTGGGGTTGAGCTTGCCCGAAACGGCGGCGGTCAGGGTCTTGAGCAACGGGTTGTTGGACGCTGCTACGGCCACCGGGTCCTGGGCCATGCCCATTACCGAACCGGCACCGTCCGGAACCTGTGCGGCGTAACCGGCGCAGCCGGGGCCCACAAGGTTAGCGGCCGGATCCATGGCGGCGGAAGTCATAGCGGAGGCCGACGGCGACGGTGCCGCCATGGAGGTTTCCGGGGCGGCAGAGGAAGCAGCCGGCGTGCTGGAGCTGCTTGAACCACCACAGGCAGTGAGACCGAGAAGGGCGGCTGCAGTGAGGCCAACGAAGGCGAGGGCGGGGCGCTTTGTGGACAACATGTCATTCTCCTTGTTTTTGGAACCAGGGCGTTGGGTCCAGTGGGTGGTGGGACACGGGCTGCAAGTGTTGCTTTTGCTTCACCAGCGGTTTGTGTCTCACCAGCTATTCGGAGGTTGCGACGGGGTGGATGGGTGCGGATTGAAAAAGTTTTTAAATTCTTCGCGGGGCCGCCATGCCGCAGCCGCTATTTCACTTCCTCAGGAGGAGCTGACCGCGGAGCGCGAAGCAAAAAAGAAAAACGCTGGCAGCAGCCGTGACCGGCGTGATCCCGTCAACAAGCAGAACCACTACCCCCACAACACCGCTCACGGTGCTGAGCACGGCCCTTGGGTAGGTGAAAGCGGGACGGGAGGCGGCCTTGACCTGCTCGAATCGCCCCAAGGCGCGAACCAGGGGAAGGAGCAAACAGGCAACAGCCAAGAGCCACAAGGGCCTGCCCAGCCACCAATCTGCACTGCCAGGCACCGGCAGGTGTACCGGCACTACGAGCAGCAGCCCCGCAAGGCCAACCATGACAGGCATGTGCCAGAGGTAGATCGTCATGGCCTTGGAGCCCACCACTTCGATGAGGTACCTGGCCCTTGGATTTTCCGCCCACCACCTGATCCGCTTTTGGGCAAGGGAGAAGATCATTAATTGCGCGATTGCCAGGAGCGCCAAGGCGCCGGTCGGCGGGTTGAGGTTGCTGAACATGTCCCCTGCGTACCAACCGGAGGCGAAGAGGTACATCATCAGCATCAGCGACAATCCAGCAGCCCATTTCCGCGCCGCGCTGAACATCCGCCCCATGGAGCCATCGGCAAGCCAGAAACCCAGCTGCTGGATGAAGATCCACACAAAGACAAGATTTGCATACCCGAAAGCAGGAAGTTCCAGGAGCATCCGCCCACTGTCCACCGCGGCAATGGCAAGTCCGAGCCCTACCAGGCTGCGTATTCTTGCCTTCCCGTGCGCGAACGCCATCAGGGGAACAAGCACAGAACATCCCAGGTAGACGGCCAGGAACCACAATGGCTGGCTGATCCGATACCCGGCAGTTCCAACAATTTCTGCAGGAACACCGCTTACCCCCATACCCAACAATGCCGCTCCCACCACGGCCACCAGGACCACAGCGGGAACGAGTAGCCGCAGCAGCCTGAGCCGGATGTAATCGCCGGCGGTACCGCCCCGGAGCTGCATTCGACGCCACTGCGTGATGGAACTGAAGCCGCCCGCAATAAAGAACAGCGGCATGATTTGGACCAGCCAGGACAGGGAGGCGAACCCAGGGTTGCCGTCCAAGGCATTCTCAAGTACAGGTCCCTCCGGACCAATGCTGACACCTACCATCAGGGCGTGGAGGGCAACCACAACCACAAGACAGAAGCTTCGGATGAAGTCCACGCTCACATCACGCGCAGTGCCCGAGCCACGAGGGTCCCGACTGCTGGAAATTCGGGCGGCTCCGGGGACGGTTTCCACCGGTCGGTGCACTTTTGCAGATGCGTCACTTTTCATGTCTTCGACGCTACGGACCGGCGAAAACGAGCACGATGGTGCGGGCCACCCTCTTAAAGGTGGAGCTGGCTATACCGCCAAGGCTCATACCGCTGCGGCAGACTGAAGGCATGATCAAAACTCGTTTTCGGCCATGGCTGCGCGCCTACGGCTACCTTGTTGGTGAACTGCTGGCCAGCATCATCTCCATGGCCATGTTCATGGTTGCCGCGCTACTCATACCGTTGTTCCTCTTCAGCGGCGGATGGCTCATTGCACCCCGGGCGGTGGCCGGCCTGCGCTGGTGGGCGGCGATAGCCCGCCGTCGAACAGCCAGCCACTCCGGTATGCCCGTGATCGAAAACTACGTTCCCATCCCCAAGAACCCTTCCTTCGAAGAGAGGCTCCGGTTGGTTTTCTCCCGCAGCACAGGCCGGGACCTGCTATGGCTGACGGCCCATGGGTTGGGAATGCCGATCGTCACGCTCCTGTGTATCGCGTTTCCTTTTGGAGCCTTGAACTCGTTGCTCATTCCCACCTACTGGTACCTCCTTCCTCCGGACCAACCGGTGGTTAGCCTTTATCCCGTGACGTCCTGGGACGGCGCGTGGTGGATGCTGCTGATTGGCGCCGGGTACGCAGCAGTTTCCTGGTGGTTGATTCCGGGAGCGGCTGCCGGGCTTGCCTGGCTCCAGGCGAAGATGCTGTCCCTTCCCGGGAGGTCGTACCTCGTGGAGCGGGTGACGGCGCTGACCGCCAGCCGTGCCGCTGCTTTGGATGCGCATTCCGCAGAGCTCAAGAGGATAGAGCGCGATTTACACGACGGCGCCCAAAACCGGCTGGTTGGAGTGGTCATGATGCTCGGGTTGGCCGAACGAACCCTTGAAAAGAGTCCGGAAGACGCACTTCCCCACGTCCGCAGGGCCCAACAAGCCGCAACTGACGCCTTGGCCGGGTTGCGAACAGCGGTACACGACATCCACCCGCCAATCCTGGACGAGCTGGGCCTGGAGGGAGCCCTTTCGGCCCTGACGGGACGCTCAGCGATTCCCTGCAACTTGATGGTGTCTGATCTGAGCAGGGTGCCGGCTGCACTGGAGTCGGCCAGCTACTTCATCGTGGCCGAAGCCTTGACCAATGCCAATAAGTACAGTGCCGCTACCCGGCTGTCCGTTATGGTCAAACGCGGTGGGGCGACTCCTGGTTCCGTAGACAAACTTCTGATCTCCGTGGAGGACAATGGCCGCGGCGGAGCGTTTGAACGTCCCGGCGGCGGGCTCGCAGGAATTCGACGTCGGGCGGCCGCTTTCGAGGGAGTCCTCGATTTTCAAAGCCCGGCCAACGGGCCTACAACTGTGAAGGTGGAACTGCCGTGCGGGTTGTAATCGCCGAGGACGACGCCCTCCTCCGTGAAGGCCTGTCACTTCTCCTCAAAAGCGAAGGCTTCGATGTCATCGCGGCTGTGGACAACGCCGTCGACTTCCTTTCAGTCCTGGATGATGCCGACGCCGCCGTCCTGGACGTCCGAATGCCGCCCACCTTCACGAATGAAGGCCTGCTGGCCGCGCGTGAAGCCCGACGACGGCGACCCGGCTTTCCAGTGTTGGTCCTCTCCGCGTATGTGGAGGACCGCTACGCCGGTGATCTGTTGTCCGAGGGTGCCGCCGGCCTGGGTTACCTCCTCAAGGAACGCGTGGGAAAGGTGGCCGAGTTTACGGACACCCTCCGACGCGTGGCCGGCGGCGCGACCGTCATGGACCCCGAAGTGATCTCCCAGCTAATGAGCCGCCGAGGAGCCAGCGATCCCATCAGCACGCTTACGCCCCGGGAACGCGAGGTCCTTGGCCTGATGGCCGAAGGCTTGGACAACCTTTCCATCGGCGCGCGGTTGGTGGTTACTGAAACTGCTGTCAGCAAGCACATTGGCAACATCTTCCAAAAGCTGCAATTGTCCGCCATGGACCGGGGCCACCGAAGAGTGTTGGCCGTGCTCGCGTATCTCCGAAGCTGACGACTCTCGCCTTCGGCGGAAACCGTTGCCTGCATCCAGACCCGATGACAGGATGGTCCGCATGGCAATCGAGGTTCGGCCCGCGACGGTGTTCGATGACGTGAAGACCATGGTGGGGCCCAAGAGCCCCGATGCCAACGTGTGCTGGTGCCTCAGCTACAGGATTCCATCGAAACTGAACCAAGAGCTCCAGAAACAGGAGCGCGGGAAGTTGGTGAAGAAGCTCGTGGCCGAAGACCCGCCTCCCGGCGTTCTGGCGTACGACGGCGACGAAGTAGTTGGGTGGGCAGCGGTCCACCCTCGCGAGGACACTACTTTTGCGAAGAACCGCAGGATCCCCCACGTAGATGAGACCAAGGTGTGGTCGGTCTGGTGCATCCGGGTGCGGCCCGGGCATCGCGGCAAGGGAATCTCCCACGAGCTGCTCCGCGGGGCGATTGACTTCGCGAAGAGCCACGGCGCGCCCGCGATTGAGGGATACCCCGTGGACAACAAAGGCGGCAAGGTGGACCTGACCATGGCGTACGTGGGTACCCGCAGATTATTCGAGAAGGCCGGCTTCAAGAAGGTGGCTGAGACGACGTCGGTCCTGAACGGTTTCCCGAGAGTGCTGATGCGGCTGGACCTCGACTCCCCCAACTAGGTAGCAGATCAGGCCGTTCTCAGCGCTGGGAACGGCCTGATCTGCTACCTACTTGGGTCAGGATCCCTGTAGGCGCGCCGTCATCCTGTGCGCTTCCTCGAGCAACAGTTTCCCGAGGAACTCCTGGCGGTCTGCACGGAATCGCGGCTCAATTCCCGTCAAGGAAAGAGCCCACGCTGGCCGTCCCTGCCTATCAAACACAGCCGCACCCATGCCCCAGCTGCCTTCCAGGATCAAACCGGGATTGACGGAGTATCCAGCCAGCCGCGTCCGTTCCAGATTGCCCCGAACTACTTCTGCAGGGTGGCCTGCCGCAAAGTCGCCGGCATGCGCAGCCCAGTCGCCCAACAACGATTCCTGTTCGTCGGGAGGCAGGAAAGCCATGATGGCAGTGCCGGCCGAAGCGACCCCCAGCGGAAAGCGCACGCCTTCGTGCAGCACGAAGGACCGCACGGGGAACGAGCCCTCTTCCCGCAGCACGCACACGGTTTCGTTGCCACGACGAATGGAGAAGAAGGCGCTCTCTCCAGTTTCGGCAGCCAGCCTCCGCAGCGACGGCCGCGCAATGTCCTCCATGGGAAAACGTGCAGCGGCCACTGATCCCAGCAGGAAGATCTCCGGCCCCAACACCCACTTCCCGGAGGCCGCATCGTGTTCCAGTAAACCCTCCGCGGCCAAGGAGGTCAGAAGCCGGTGAACGGTCGGCCGGGTCAAGCCGGACTCCCGCACCAAGCCCGCCAGGGACATGCCTTCGGGCTTACGTCCCACTAGCCGAAGCAGCAGGGCCACCCGGCCCACCACTTGTGCTCCCTGAACCACCACAGCACCCTCCACAAGAGATTTCATCCATATTATGGACACCTTCCATTCTAGTGTCCATACCCTGAGTATGTGGCGGGTAGGTCCGTTGACCGACTATCAGAGGCAACCTAGGCTCCTTCTCAGGAGTTAGAGCAGTCCACAAAGTGGATGCATCGGCAATGAGCTCAAAGAGGAGTCGAGCATGACCAAGATCCAAGCGAGCGCCGCCCAAGCGTTACATGACCTGATGGCAGACGGCCTGACCATCGCCGTCGGAGGCTTTGGACTCAGCGGCATCCCCGCTGACCTGATCGACGCCGTCCGCGAGTCCGGTGCCAAGGATCTCACCATCGTGTCCAACAACATGGGCGTAGACGGCAAGGGGCTCGGCGTCCTCATCGAAGCAGGCCAGGTCCGGAAGGTCATCGCTTCCTATGTGGGCGAGAACAAGCTCTTCGCCGAGCGGTACCTCGCCGGCCAACTGGAAGTGGAGTTCACGCCGCAGGGCACACTCGCCGAGCGTCTCCGCGCTGGCGGCGCCGGCATTCCAGCCTTCTACACGCGAACCGGGGTGGGGACCTTGGTTGCCGAAGGCAAGCCGCTGGAAGAGTTCGACGGCGTGACGTACGTCCGCGAGCGCGCCATCACCGCCGACGTCGCCCTGGTCCACGCCCACACTGCGGATACGGACGGAAACCTGATCTATCGGTACACAGCCCGCAACTTTAATCCGGTGGTTGCCACAGCGGGTGCAGTGACCATCGCCGAGGCTGAGGTCATTGTTCAACCCGGCCAGCTGGACCCGAACCACATCGTCACCCCGGGCGTTTACATCCAGCGGCTGGTCCAAGCCACGGATCGTGTCAAGGACATTGAACAGCGCACGGTCCGGCCCCGGCGCGAAGCACTCACGGTTTAGAAGCAAAGGAGAACATCACCATGGCATGGACACGAGACCAAATGGCCGCCATCGCGGCCGAAGAACTGCACGACGGCGATTACGTCAACCTCGGCATTGGCATTCCCACGTTGGTGGCCAACAACCTGCCCGAAGGCGTGCGGGTGGTCCTCCAAAGTGAGAACGGCCTGCTCGGCATGGGCCCTTTCCCGTATGAGGGCGAGGAAGATGCCGACCTTATCAACGCCGGCAAGCAAACCGTCACCATCACCCCCGGCGGCAGCATCTTCGACTCCGCCACGTCGTTCGGCATGATCCGCGGCGGACACGTGAAGGTGGCCATCCTGGGTGCCATGCAGGTATCCGGCTCGGGGGATCTGGCCAACTGGACCATCCCCGGCAAGATGGTCAAAGGCATGGGCGGGGCCATGGACCTGGTAGCCGGGACACCGCGGGTGGTGGTCCTCACTGAGCACAACGCCAAGGACGGTTCGGCCAAGATCGTCACTGAATGCACGCTCCCGCTCACGGGACTCAAGTGCGTTGACCGCATCATCACGGACCTCGCCGTTTTCGACATCGAGGAAACACAGTCCACGGCGGAAACACCCGACGGCGGCACCCGGCTGCTGCTGACCCGCCTCGCCCCTGGCGTCACAGTGGAAGAGATCCGCAGCAAGACCGAGGCAGAGTTCACAGTGGCGCTCGCCTCTGTTGAACAAACACTTGAAGGAGCAAGCGCATGAGCCTGAAGGACCAATTCGGCAAGGACATCCTGCTCACTGGGTGGGGGCACAGCAAGTTCGGCAAACTGGCTGATGACACCTTGGAGTCGCTGATTGTCCAGGTTGCCGGCGAAGCGATTAAGAACTCTGGGCTCGATCCCAAGGACATCGACGAAATTTACCTCGGGCAGTTCAACTCCGGAATGCAGCCTCTGGGATTCACGTCGTCGCTGGCACTTCAGTTGTCCGCAGATCTGGCTAACGTTCCCGCGACGCGCACCGAGAATGCCTGCGCATCCGGTTCCGCGGCTTTCCAGCAAGGTGTCAAAGCCGTCCTGTCCGGGACTGCCCGCAACGTCCTGGTGATCGGGGCGGAGAAGATGACCGACGCCGGCGCCGACGTTGTGGGGGCGGCCTTGCTCGGCGCTTCATACGAGATGGCAGGAAAAGCCTCTTCCACGGGATTTACAGGCTTGTTCGCTGAGGTCGCCAAGCATTACGGGAAGCGCTATGGGGCCGACATCACCGGTCCGGGATTCGAAGGCGGCCTCGGTGATGTCCTCGGTTCAATTGCTGCCAAGAACCACCACAACGGCATGGACAACCCCTACGCCCAAATGCATCGGGATTTCGGCGAAGAGTTCTGCCGGACCATTTCCGAGAAGAACCCCATGGTGGCCGAACCCTTGCGGCGCACGGACTGTTCGCCGGTCTCAGACGGTGCCGCCGCCGTCGTGCTTTCCACGTCCGCTACCGGAGGCGCAACCGCGCCGGTGCGCCTGGCTGGTTTCGGCCACGCCAACGACTTCTTTCCGGCGGAGAAGCGCGATCCCACTGAGTTCGCTGCCACCAGGGCTTCGTGGGAGCGTGCGCTGGGCATGGCAGGAATGGGCCTTCAGGACCTGGACTTTGCGGAGGTGCACGACTGCTTCACCATCGCCGAACTCATCATGTACGAAGCCATGGGCCTCACTCCCCGTGGCGAGGGCTCGCGGGCGGTCCAGGAGGGCTGGGTTTATAAGGACGGCAAGCTACCCGTCAACGTCTCGGGCGGACTCAAGGCGAAAGGCCACCCTGTGGGAGCCACCGGCGTGTCGCAGCACGTGATCGCCGCGATGCAGCTCAGCGGCACAGCGGGTGACATGCAGTTGTCCAACGCCCGCCGGGGCGCGGTCCAGAACATGGGCGGAGTGGGCATCGCCAACTATGTGAGTGTGCTGGAAGCCCTCTAACCCAAGTAAGTAGCAGATCAGGTCGTTCGCAGCGCTGGGAACGACCTGATCTGCGACCTAGTTGGGTAGCTCATCTCAGCGGTTCCGGATCAGCGCCGCGATCTCGGCAAACCCGAGCCGCTCTGCGTTCTGCAGGGCGGTTCGGCCTTGGGGGTCGCGGATGTCCGGGTTGGCTCCGGCAGCCAGGAGTTGCCGGACCACGTCCTGCTGATTGGGCCCGCCGTTGTTGAGCAGGATGGCTTCCTGCATGGCCGTCCAGCCCAGGTTGTTGACGTGGTCCACGGGCACACCTGCTGCGATCAGAACCCGGACCGTCCCGGTGTGTCCATGTTCGCTGGCCGGGATCAGCGCGGTGCCGCCGTACCGATTGGTGCTGCGAACATCCGCGCCTGCAGCCAACGTCAGCTGCAGGACCTCGTTGAAGCCTTCAGCGCCGGCGTAGAGGAACGCGGAGTCTTGGATGTCGTCCTTCGCGTTGACGTTCCCACCCGCCGCGATTAGTCCGCGAACACGGGCAACGTCGTTGGCCTTTGCGGCGAGGATCAGGAGTCGGTCGGTTTCGATTTGGGCCTCCGGTGACAGTTTGGGTGGCAACGCAGCCGACGACGTCGGGCCGGGACTTGCGCTCGCCGTCGCGGTCGAGCCGGGTGGTACGGCAGCCGGGGCCGGGCTGGAAGCGGAGGCGGCCGGGGCGGAAGCGGAGGCGGCCGGCGTCGTGCCTGCACCTGGCGTGCCGGATGTGCCTGACGTCTGATCAGCAGGCGACGACGGTGCGCAGCCGGCCACGAGCCCGGCGATCAGCAAACCAGCGCCGATCACCGAACCCGCGGCCAGGCCCCGCCCCTTCAGGGAATCCATACTGTCGAGGCTACTTCGCGGCCGCAGCCAACGCATCAGCACCGGCGGTGGCGCAGGCTTCGTCGAGGGCACCGTCGGGTGCGCCGCCAACTCCGATGCCCGCCACTGAAACGCCGTTGACCTTCAGCGGAACGCCGCCGGGCAGGAACAAGGTGCCGGGGAGGTCGGCGATGGACGGGCCGTTACCGTTGACGCGCTTGGCAAGCTCGCTGGTGGGAGCACCGAAAGCTGCTGCCGTGTAGGCCTTCTGTTTGGCGGCTTCGATGGTGTGCTCGGCGGCGTTGTCACCCCGAAGAAGCGCCTGCACGGTTCCGAAGCGGTCAACCAGTGCCACGGTCACGAACGGCAGCTTGTCGGCCTGGCACTTTGCGAGCGCGGCATTGACGGCCTTGCTGGACGCCCCCACGGAGATGCGGTTCTGGGCTACGACGTTCTCCGGGGCAGGAAGAACGTCAGCGGCAACCTTCACCGGTGCGGCGGCAGGCGCGGCGGCTGGTGACACTGCGTTGGCCACGGCAGTGACACCGCCGGTGAGCAACAGTGCTCCTGCAGCGGCGGCGGCAATCATCTTGTTGGACTTCTTCACGGGGTCTCCTCGTTGTAAGCATCGGGTACAGCTCCATGCTTCCGCGGATGGCCCGCTGCCACATCGGCCGGGCGCCCCTCCCGGCCTCAGCCTTTCCGCCGCCGGTATCAGCCAAAAGGTGGAGAGACCAATGGCTGCATCGGGATCTAGCATGGAAAGAACGTCTTCCACCGAAACCCGGAACGGGAACCACCCATGCCAACTGCACGTCCACGGCCAAAGCCCAGCAATGGGAGCAGCATGCGGATTGATGGCCGCATCGATGCAGTTGTGCACTTGGGCTTTGCCGTCCTGATGGTGGCCTCTGCGGTCAGGTACGTCATGCGCCACTCCCCCGCGGACAACTTGTGGACTGTTGCCCTGGCCATTGCGGTATGCGCGCTGTACGCGGTAACCGCCTTGTTGGTCCACCGTCAGCACCCGGACCATCGCAAGCAACAGCTGTGGGTTCCGTGGATGGTGGCGTTGGTTGCAGCCTGGGCCGCGTTGGTGGTCATCGCCCCGAGCTTCGCGTGGTGTTCCTTCGCCATTTTCTTCCTCACTCGGACGGCATTCCGGGGCTGGGCCGGCTATGTTGCAGGAGGTGCGACGGCGGCCGCCACCGCCCTCGGTCTCTTCCGGATGAGCGACTGGACGGACATCGCCATGCTGCTCGGTCCGCTCGCTGCGGGTGCGCTGCTCACTCTGATCTACGACAAGATCGAGCGTGACGCGGCACTGCAACGCAGGCTTTTCGACGACGTCACCCAAGCCCAGGAGCAGCTCGCCACCAAGCAACGTGAAGCCGGAATTGCTACGGAGCGCGAGCGCGTTTCCCGCGAGATCCACGACACCGTCACCCAGGGCTTGGCCAGCAGCCTTCTCCTCCTCGAGGCCGCCCAGCGCGCGTGGCCCGCTGAAACCGCCCACCAAGACGTACGCAAGGCGACAGACTTGCTCCGGCGCAACCTCGCCGATACCCGAAGCCTGGTGCACGAACTTTCCGCCCCGGGCCTTGAGACAGGCCCGCTCCCGGAGGCCTTGGAACACGCCGCCCGGCAGTACTTTGAGACCGTCAACATTCAGGTCACGGGTGACCCCCGGCCCCTTCCTTCCGAGGTGCGGCATGCCTTGCTCCGCGTCACCCAAAGCGCCGTTGCCAACATCAAACTCCATGCACACGCGGAGCACGCCAGTGTGACCTTGGGGTACCTCCCGGACGCGGTCACCTTGGACGTGTTCGACGACGGCCGCGGCTTTGATCCCGCAGCGGTACCTCCGCCGTCGGCAAACGGAGGATACGGCTTGCGGGCCATGCGACAGCGTGTGGAACAGTTGGGCGGAGAGTTGTCTGTGGAGAGCTCGCCAGGCGAAGGAACCATCATTGCGGCGCAGTTCCCGCTGACCCGGCTGGCTGACCCGGCAAATGTCCTGAAGGAGGCGCTGTGAACACTATCTCCGTGCTCCTCGTGGACGACCACACCGTAGTCCGGAGCGGGCTCAAGGCGCTGTTGGGCACCCAAGGTGATATCGCCGTCGTCGGGGAAGCGGCCTCCGGCGAGGAAGCACTGGAAGCCGCGCAGGAGCATACGCCCGCGGTTATCCTCATGGACCTCGCGATGGGCGCTGGAATGGATGGCATCGAAGCCATCAAGCTGCTCAGGCAGTGGAACCCCAAGCAGGCCGTCATCGTGTTCACCACCTACGATTCCGACGCCGACATCGTCCGCGCAGTAGATGCCGGAGCCATGGGCTATTTGCTCAAGGACGCCGCCCCGGAGGAGATCTTCGCAGCCGTGCGCGGCGCTGTGCAGGGGAAGAGCGTGATGAGTGCACCGGTGGCCTCACGCCTGTTCCAACAACTGCGGAACCCTGACGAGATCCTCACTCCCCGCGAAGCCGAGTTACTCAGCCTCCTCACAGAGGGACTCAGCAACCGCGATCTTGGAAAACGCCTGTTCATTTCCGAAGCAACAGTCAAAACCCACCTCGCCCACATTTACGCCAAACTCGGTGTGGAGACGCGGGCCGCAGCAATTGCCACAGCTATCCGGCGCGAGGGGATGCGGTAAAGGCACGCCGTTGGTTACGCTGACCGTATGTCGGACGTAGCGGATCGCAAAATGTTCAAAAACCCGGGAACTGCCTTGCTCGTCCGGGGAGCCCTTTCCATAGTTTTTGGCCTGTTGATCATTGTTTTGCCGAGCGCTACTGCGTTGGTGGTAGTTGTCATGTTCGGCATTTTCGCAATCATTGACGGCATTACCAGCGTGGCCCATTATTTCTACGACCCCGCCGGCCGTTCCCGCTGGACTGTAGTGGGTGGCCTGATCTCCATCGCCGCCGGCATTGTGGCCATTGCATTGCCCGGAATTACCGCAGCAGCAATCGGCCTACTCATCGGATTGTGGGCCTTGGTCCTGGGCCTTTCCCAAATCATTCTGTCCTTGGCCGCCAGGAGCTTCATTCGTAATTGGGGTATCTGGTTCCTGACGGGACTCGTCACTACGGTGTTCGGGATTGTTGTCCTTTTCAACCCCGGACTCGGCTTCCTCAGCCTGGTGTGGATGCTGGCAGGGTTCGCGATCCTGACAGGGTTGCTCCTCATCGCTTCAGGCATCGGGCTCCGCAAGCTGGCCAGTTCACCGCCGCTGTTCGCGCGCTAGCTGAGCGCTGGTTGCGCGGTGGGCCCGCGGTGGTTATGCGCCGGTTGTGAACGGCAAAAAGGGCGGCAGGGGATGCGCTTAGCGCCAAGTTCGGTAAGTTAGTGGCTGTGAAGATAGCAACCTGGAATGTGAACTCCCTCCGCGCCCGTGCCGACCGTGTAGAAGCCTGGCTTGAGCGCAGCGACTGTGATGTCCTGGCCATCCAGGAGACAAAGTGCAAGGACGAGAACTTCCCTTGGGAGCTGTTCGAGCGCATGGGTTACGAGGTTGCGCACTTTGGCGTGAACCAGTGGAACGGTGTTGCCATCGCTTCCCGTGTGGGCTTGGAGGACGTGCAGCGCACTTTCCTGGACCAGCCTGCGTTCGGCAAGGCAGGCAAGGATCCCGCGCAGGAAGCCCGTGCCATCGCAGCCACTTGCGGCGGCATCCGAATCTGGAGCCTCTACGTTCCCAACGGCCGCTCATTGGACGACGAACACATGCCGTACAAGATCAAGTGGCTTGACGTTCTTCAGGGCCACGCGGCCGAATGGGTGAAGTCTGATCCGACCGCCCAGATCGCGCTCATGGGTGACTGGAACATTGCGCCGTTCGACGACGACGTGTGGGACATCGAGCTCTTCCGCAACAACAACTACACCCACGTCAGCGAACCCGAGCGCGCCGCCTTCCACGCCTTCGAAACCGCAGGGTTCACCGACGTCGTCCGTCCCTACACTCCGGGCCCCGGGGTGTACACGTACTGGGACTACACGCAGTTGCGCTTCCCCAAGAAGGAAGGCATGCGCATCGACTTCTGCCTCGCCTCCCCGGCGCTGGCATCACGCGTCATTGGAGCTTCCATCGACCGCGAAGAGCGCAAGGGCAAGGGCGCTTCGGACCACGCTCCCGTCATCGTGGAGCTCGCAGGCTAAGTACCTCGCAGACCAACTACAAGGTCACTAACGAAAGGGGCGGCTGACATGACTGGAAACCTGTATCGGGGCCAGGCAGGTCTGCCGTTCTCTTCGTCGCTTCGCATTTACGAGCCCCTGGAGGCGTTCCCGCCTGAACAGCAGCGCCAACTCGTTGCGGAGGGCAGCAAGAACGGGTCCAGGGCCGCCGTCGAGAATGCAGAGCTCCAGGCCTCGCTGGGACGCATCACGCGCTCCGGCGGCGATCCTTTCCCCACGGGCCGCACGGACTTGGTCCGGATGACGCGTGTGCCCAGCGGGCGTCACGCCGCTGTGTCCGAGAAAGAAGATAACGACGCCGGACGGTTGCTTTACTGCCCCAGCCAGCTGGTGATTCGGGCTGGCTTGGCGGCCAACGCGCTCATGGACGGTGTGCACAGCCCGCTGGCCGACCTCCTCATTCCGGTCTCGCAGCGCGACAAGCACCAGGCAAGGATCGATCGCATCAATGCCGGGGAGGCCGCCAAACGCGTGCATACCCGTGCCTCAACATGGGGAATCCCGTTCAGCTGGTTCTCGCTATTCAGCGAGTCCGACCGCAAGGACGTGGTGGAATCCGAGGGGCGCATCCTGACCGTCCGGGTATGGACGCCCCTGACTGAGGCCCTGGACCGGGCGCGGTTCGCCGTGGCCCATTTGGCGCTGGCCGCACCGGATTTGGACATGCTGGATGACCTGACGCAGCTTACGGAATGGCTGGAGCTTTTCCACGTCCAGTCCATGGTGGAGCTGGATTACGGTGCCGTAGCTGACAAGGTGTACCCGGACGAGTCCCCCATGGATGTTCGCTTGGGGATCGAGTGCCTCGCTGAAGGCGACATGACCGGAGCGGCGGCCGCCTACCGACGACTCGCCTCGCGGTGGATTCCCATCCGGCAGTTGGCGCGCGCTTCCTAGCTTGGCGTGGCGCTAGCTTGGCTTCGGCACTAGCCCGGCTTCGGCACTAGCTTGGCGGGGCCGTTGTCTCGCGCACGATCAGTTTGTGGGGTGCCACCTCTGAATGCACCGCTCCCGGGTTGCCGTCCAGTTCATCCAACAGCATTTTGGTGGCGAGCTCGGCCTGGTTATCGGGACGCTGCCCCACCGTGGTGAGACCCACTGACGACGAGAAATCGTGGTCGTCGATCCCAATGACCGAGAGGTCCTCGGGTACCCGGACCCCGTGGCGGGCTGCTTCGAAAATGACACCCATCGCCATCTCGTCCGAGGAACAGAAAATGGCCGTTGGCTTGCGGCCGGGCTGACTCCAGAGCCGATTGAAAGCCTGCTGTCCGCTGGCCACCGTGAAATCCCCCCATTGGTCCCACTCGGGGCGGACTTCCAGGCCGGCGTCGGTCATTACTTCCTGGAAAGCACGGATACGCACCCGGGGGACGTCGAAGTTCAGGTCCGTTTCGTCGTCGCCATGGAGCAACGCGATGTCCTTGTGGCCCAGGTCCAGCAGATGCCGCACGGCGGTGGACGCGGCGTCGTAATCATTGATGCCTATGTACGCGCAGTCCTCAACGTGACCACCCACCACTACCAGCGGGATATCGATCTTGTGGAGGTGTTCCAGCTCTTCCTCGGTCAACGACATACACAGCACCAGCAGAGCGTCGATTTGCTTGTAGACCATGGTGGAGCTGAAGAGCCGCTCCCGGTTGCTGCCGTGACCGCCCAGATTGAACAGCGAAAGGTTGTACTTGCGTGAATGTAGTTCCCGGTCCGCACCTTCGATGGCCTTGGAGAAGAACCACCGGCTGACGAAGGGGGCCAGCACGCCTATGGTGCGGGTGCGGCCTGTCGCGAGTCCCGAGGCCGACGACGACGCCACGTACCCTAGGGAACTGGCTACTTCGAGGATCTTTTCCCGGGTCGCGGGCGACACCCGGGGCAGTCCCCGGACCGCCCTGGAAACTGTCGCGGTGGAAACTCCGGCAGCAGCGGCAACGTCCTCAATGCTGACGCCGGTATGACCGCCGCGTTGGGACCTACCCGTTGTTTTTGACACAGGCTCCCCTCTCCGGCCGCCGTTGCTCCGCCTTCACCCTAAATGTGTACTTGTGCTTTGCAGCCCTCGGTTACGCAGCGATGTAACGCGCTGCGTAACCGAGGCTGCAGTTCCTAACCCTTGAGGCCGCCGGAAAGCAGGCCGCGCACGAAGTAGCGCTGCAATCCGAAGAACACCAGGAGCGGAATGATGATGGAGACGAATGCTGCTGCAGGGTTCAGGTAGTCCCTGGCACCACGCGTACCGGAAATTTCTGCCAGACGCTGCGTAATGGGAGCAACATCTGCCGTACCGCCGGAGAACACCAATGCCACCAGCAGGTCATTCCAGACCCAAAGGAACTGGAAGATAGCCAACGAGGCGAGCGCAGGAACCGATAGCGGCAGGATAATCCGCCAGAAGATGGTGCTGTGTCCAGCGCCGTCCACCCTTGCTGCCTCAATGACTTCACCGGGAATTTCCGAGATGAAGTTGTGAAGCAGGAAGATGCCCAGCGGGAGGCCGAACATGGTGTGGGCAATCCACAGCTGCGCGTAGGAGCCGGCCGGGAGCTGCAGGGTCTGCGTGAAGAACTGCAGGAGCGGAATCAGCGCCATCTGGAGCGGGATGATCTGCAGGGCAAAGACGAAGATGAAGAGTGCGTCGCGGCCCTTGAACTTGCCCCACGCGAAAACGTACGCGGCCATGGACGCCAACACCAGCACAAAGATGGTGACCGGGATGACGATCGCGATGGAGTTGACGAAGTACTGCGAGAGATTGGCGGACTGTGAACCTGCGGGAGTCAGGACATCCACATAGTTCTTGAACGTGAACTGCCAATCAGTGAACGCATTCCACCAGCCGTCGGAGCGGGGACCCACTTGCTTGGCTGCCGGACGGAACGAGGTGACAAAGAGGCCGAACGTCGGCACGGACCATACGACGGCGATGATGATGGCTGCCGCTGTTGCCCACTTCGAGGTGAGCTTCGTTTTGACCCGACGCGTGATCGGTTGGGCGTCCTCCGTGGGGTCGGATCCAGGACGCTGCCGGGTGGCCTTCGAGGCCTCTTTCGGGGCTGGCGTGGCTGTCAATGGATCTCCCTTTGCTTGCGAAGGACTCGAGCGTTGTACACGACGATCGGCAGCACCATGAGGAACAGGACCAGAGCCAGGGCGGCACCACGTCCCGGCTCACCGGCGCGGAAGGCTTGCGTATACATTTCGTTGGCGACCACAGACGTGTCGTAGTTGCCTGCCGTCATGGTTCGGACAATGTCGAACACCTTCAGCGTGGCGATCGTGATAGTTGTCAGAACCACCACCAGGGCACCGCGGATACCTGGAATCGTGACGTTACGGAACTGCTGCCAGGCGTTGGCCCCATCCAGGCGGGCTGCCTCGATGAGTTCCACGGGGACCCCCTTGATGGCTGCAGAAAGGATCACCATGGCAAAGCCGGTCTGGATCCAGACCATGACGATGATCAGGAAGAAGGTGTTTTCCGGGGCGTCCAAGAGGAACTGCTTAGGGTCCATGCCCAAGGCGTCCCGGAAGAAGTTGATGACACCGGTCTGCTCGATGTTTGGACCGCGGTAGTCATACACGAGCTTCCAAATGATGCCGGCGCCCACAAAGGAGATGGCCATCGGCATGAAGACCAGTGACTTCAGAACCCGCTCGCCACGGGCTTTGTCAATGAACACCGCGTAGGCAAGCCCAAAGCCCGTGGACAGCAACGGAACCAGGACGGTCCAAATTACGGTGTTCCGCAGCGTGGTCAGAGCCTCGGGCTGCGTGAACATCCATACGAAGTTATCAAAGCCGTTGACGTTGCCGCCGGCATCCGTGAAAGCCAGCATTGAGGTGCGAACGGCCGGATAGACCAGGCCAACCAGCATCAGGATGGCCGCGGGGGCAAGGAAGCCCGCAACGGTTACTTTGTCCTTGACCGATTTAGGTGCCCTGTCCACCAGCAGCATGATGAGGCCGATAACCGCTGCGAATATCGCCAGGGCTATCACTACTTGTAGGAGTTTTTCTCCAATAAATTCCATACCCAACCTCCGGGGCGTGAGTGAATCACTAAGTGCCGGGAAAAGCACTGCCTCCCCGGCTGGCAGTTCCAGTCAGGGGAGGCAGCACTGTGGGAGTTAGCTCTTAGGCCAGCTGGATTCGATGCTGTTGGCAACATCCTGCGAGGACGTGCCGTTGATCCACTGCACGATTCCCTTCCAGAAGGAGTTGGAACCAACTGCACTCGGCATCAGGTCAGAGCCGTCGAAACGGAAAACAGTCTCCGGGTCCTGAAGGATCTGGACAGTCAGCTTGTCAAGGTTCGACTGTGCGTTGTTGGGATCCAGGCCCTTGTTGGCACTGACTACGCCACCAAGCTTTACGCGGTTGTTGGCGAAGTCTGCGCTGGCCAGGTATGCCAGGAACGACTGAACTTCAGCGGTGTCCTTGTATGCGCCCACCATCTCGCCGCCGCCGGTGACTGCCTTGCCCTTGCTTTCGTCAATCGGCGGGGTGATGAACGCCCATACGTCGCCATCCTCAGCAACGTTGGTTCCTGCAGGCCAGTTGGCTGCCTGGAAGTTGGCCTGGTGGTGCATGGCGCAGGTGCCATCCAGAACCGGCTGGCCAGCCTGGGCGAAACCGGTGCTGAGGATAGTGCGAACGTCACCGAAGCCACCGTTCACCATGTCCGGGTTGAGCAGGATGTCGCCGGCTTTGTTGAAGGAGTCAACGATCTTGGGGTCGTTGAAGGGGATCTGGTGAGCTACCCACTGGTCGTAGACCTCGGGTCCGTGGGCGCGCAGGACCACGTCCTCGATCCAGTCCGTGCCAGGCCAGCCGGTTGCCTCACCGGATTCGAAACCGGCGCACCAAGGCTTCACGTTCGGGTCATCCGCAGCGATCTTCTTGGACAGTTCGATCATTTCGTCCCAAGTCTTGGGAACTTCCCAGCCCTTGTCCTTGAAGGTCTTGGGCGCGTACCAAACGAAGCCCTTGACGTTCGCGAGCATCGGAGCGGCGTAGTACGTGCCGTCCACGGTGCCGTACTTCTTCCAGTCCGGGGACCAGTTCTTGTCCACGAGATCAGAGACGGTCTTCGGAGCGGGCTTCAAATAGCCTGCCCGTGCCTGGGTGGCAAGAAGGCCGGGCTGAGGGAAGATCGCCACATCAGGGGCGGTGCCGGACTGGGCACGGACACCGATCTGCGTTTCGAATTCCTTGCTGCCCTCGTACTTGACGGTGATACCTGTGCAGTCTTCGAACTGCTTCCAGGATTCTTCGAGGTTTGTGGCTTCGATGTCGACGATGGTCGAGTAAACGGAGACGGTCTTGCCGTCATGCTTGCCATAGCTTTCGTAGGCGGAGCAATCATCCGAGCCGGCGGTGGATCCTCCACCGCCACCATCTCCGCTACAGGCGGAAAGGGTAAGTGCCAGAACACCGGCGGCTGCGACCGGTAGCAGGTACTTGGTTTTCTTCATGCTAAAGACTCCTCGCTGAGTACAAAGATTCGGCGGCGCAATTGATGTGGTGACGCTCACACTAGCCATGATCCTTCACCGAATGCAAGCGCTTACACATAAAGTAACCGCATTGATACCAAGTAGCCTTCTCTTTTCTGCGTACAGACCTCTTCCGGTCGCATAGGTGGCTGTGGGCAGACTCAGCGCCCCACCATTCCGCGAGCCCTGATTTGATTGCCTACTATTGCCTATGGAAAACTGGGAATCGTGGATGAACTTGAAGCACTGCAGACTATCGGCCGCCTGATCAAAGAAGAACGCCTGGCCCAAGGCCTGAGCCAGGTCCAGTTGGCCAAGCAGGCTGGTACTGCCATCAAGACAGTCCGAACACTGGAGTCAGGGACCCGCAGGACGCAGGAGATCAACCAGCGCAAGCTTGAGCACGCCTTGGGCTGGAGGGCAGGTTCCGTATCGGAGGTCCTAAAAGGTAAGTCGAACTTCGCTCCGGACATGATCACCCCTGACGACATGCGCTCAGGTGACGAATCACGCCCAGGACCTCCCCGCGTCACAGTTCCCAGTGCTCCCGTCGCCCGGGCCTCGCACCTCTCCGACGAAGAGCTCCTTGCGGAGCTCACCTACCGGATGATGCACCGGAACAGGGGCTGACCAGCCCTAGTTGACTGCCTTTCGCCGCACCATCTCATTGATCCAGTCCGGCGCGAAAGGCGACGTGCAGTTAGGCGGCGTCGGGTAGTCCTTCAGCACTTCCAAGCGCTCACCGATGTCCAGGGCCCTGGCCCGGTGTTCCGGGAACTCAATTCCAATCTGTGCCAGACAGTGGTTCATGGCCCACTGGAGGCGGTCCGCAGCGCCCTTCATTTCGGCCTCAATAGCATCGAGCAGTTGGACGAGGTTCAGGCCTTCGGGCTTCTTGACGACTCGTTCGGAGGTCAGCGCCCAGCCGGCGCTTGCCACCACGGGGTCTGGATCGGAGAACCATGCCAGCCGCAGATCTTCGGAGTGCGGGCTTTTCTTGACGACGTAGTTCACCAGCCAGTCCTGCACTTTGGGAGTCCGGGCTTCGCGCAGCATGCTGTCCAACTCCTGCCGCTCAAAGGCCTTGGGACGGCAGATCAGGAGTGCCAGCAACCTGGCGGCGGTGTCACCCGTGTCCCAGAGCTCCCGCGAGAGATCCTGCTGGGTCTTTAGCCGCTTCGCGACGGCGCGCAGCTTGCTGAGGTTTACCCCATGGTCATCGCCATGCTTCTCATTCACCTCACGGGCGCGGGGTTCTTCCAGTGCCGCCAGTTCAGCCATAAGCTCGGCCACGGTGGTCTCGAGAAGAGATTTGTCAGGCACAGATGTTGAAGCCACTGTTGTTCCAGCCACCGGGGCCTCCTGTCCTTGGGGTATGGGATTCAGGCTACCCGCTACTGAGAGTGGGAAGGCAGCACACGGCAATGCGATTCACACCAGTGAAAAGGCTCTCAGGAAATGAGCGAGCCCCTGACGATGCTCACGCTCGAGTGGCCGGGATTTCCGTCCAATGGTTCATCCGAAACGTCGACGATGGGGAAATCGGCCAGATTCAGGTCCGCCGGAAGCTGGAAGGTACCTGAGTCCGACTTCATTATTCCCAGGCTGATCAGCCCTGTGAGGTCCGTGTCGATAAGCCAGACTTCCTGGTAGCCCTGTGCTTCTTCTTTGCTCAGCTTCACTTCCAGCGTTCGCGTTCCATCCGAGGACTCAAGGACTGTCGCTGATCCTGTAGCGGTGTGCTGGGCAAGTGGCGACAACTCTGCCCGCGCCAACGGCGTTGCCGCCTGGTTGATGTTCCATAGGGTTGCACCGGCGATGACCAAGGCACCTGCTGCGGCGACCGCCAGCCACGTCCCGCGGCGTTGCCACCCTTGGGGACGTTTCCTGACCGAGCGTATATCCGCTGGTGGTGCTGGTGGCTGCCCTGGTTCGGGCGGACCGGCGAGGTCGGGCTTGCTGGTTTCAGTCCCTGTCGCAGAGCCCGCTGCGGAGCCCAAGGGGTCTTCCCGGATTGCGTCCGGCAAACCCAGTTCCCGGTGAATACCACTCCACACGCCGGGCCCAGGCACCTCGAAGGTGCTGTTGTCCGGCGTGGTTTTCATGGCGTCAACGGCGCGACGCATTGCGGCGTACTCCGCCGAGCAGGCGTCGCAGCTACTAAGGTGCTGCCGGCCCTCCTCATCGAGCCAGTCACCGTAAAGCGCCAGGAGGCTCAACTCTTCCGGATCAATGTGCGGCATGGTCAACCTCCAGTCTGCTTCTTAGGTGGATCAAGCTGCGCCGAATGTGGCTCTTGACGGTACCAAGCGGTAGTTCAAGCCTGCGGGAAATCTGCTCGTGCGTCAGGTCTTCGTAGAACGCCAATTTCATGATGGCGCCCTGCGGTTCACCAAGCCGGTCCAGTTCTCCGTCAAGGAGCAACCTGTCGGCCAGCACCTCGACAGCTTCCTCCGTTGGACCTCCCCCGCCAGCGTCCTGGACCTGGGCGACGGCAAGGACTCTACGAACTTCCCGGTTTGACGCAGAGTGGGCGTCGGCGATGACGTGGCGTGCAATGCCCACTATCCAAGCCGGCAACCGCGCGACCTCGGGGTTGAAGGTGTCCCGTGAACGCCACACCCGGATAAAAACCTCCTGCGTGACGTCGTCGGCCGCGGCACGGTCCCTCAAGGACCGCAAAGCGAGCGTGTGAACAAGCGGGGCAAACTGCCTGTAAGCAGCCACAAGTGCAGACTCGTCCCCCGCCATGAATGAGGCGGTCAATGTATCGTCCCACTCGGAAGAAACCTCGTTCGGGGATACCAAAGGAGACTCCTTCCCGGCGTCAGCGACGAGGACCACGGCAGGGTTGGGGTGCTTATTCAAGGACCGCGGTGACAATCACATTGTCGCTGTAGTCCAATCGTTCGTCCAGCCATTTGCCGCCGCAGGTGACCACCTTGAGTTCGTGCGGTCCGGACCGGCGGAACAGCGAGTCGCCGTCAAAAGCGTCCTTGGCCATCAGCGTGACGGAAACAACGCGATAGTTCAGTGCTGGAGCACCCTCTCGTCCTACGGTTATCAAGGTTCCGGCTGGCAAGGACTTCAGCTGCGAGAACGGTGCTTGGTCGGAGGTGGTGTCAATGTGACCGGCCAGCACAGCTGTGCCTTCCGCGGCTCCAGGGGCGGAGCCGAATCGATACCATCCGGCTTGGTAGAAGGTCTCAGGTATCTCCATAGCCCCACCGGGTGCGACCCCCACGGGGATAACGGCCATGTCAATTGACGTTCCGGCCACCTGGAGCGACACGGGAGGGGGAGCCGCGGCGAGCTGCGTGGGAGTTGTGCCCTTTAGTGAGACTTCAGCAGGCGGTCGAAAAGGCTCGGCAGGGGGCAGCGACTGTTGGGTCTGCTGCTCGCTGGGGGTTGGGCCGCTGGTCTCATTGGAAGCACTTCCGGCCGTCGACGGCGTCGCGGTTCCGCATGCCGTCAGAACGAGCACTGCCATCGCGGCGAGCGCCAGCATCCGGCGGCTTTGGCTTGGCTCACTTGGTTTCATAGCGGTTGTTTCCTGGCGGTCTACGGCAGGATGCTCCGGTTGCCGTGGTTGATGCGGGGTCCTGGCCGGCGTTAGCGGACGACCAGGACCTGTTCCGCCCTTATGTCATGCTGTTGCCTGGGCCTTAGGACTTCCTTGCGGCGGAAGTGCGGACCTTTCCAAGCCCGACGACGATCAGCAGCAACGTTGCCGCCGCGAGTCCGCCGCCCAGAACCATCTGTTCTGTCGGGACACTGCCCGATGAGCCGTCCAGGGCGCCGGGTACCGATCCGGGAGCCGAATGCAGTCCGTCAATGGTCTGCACCGCTAGTTGAAGGTTCTTGTCAGTGAGGCTTCCCCACGCGTAGACGATGGTGTGTGTGCCTTCGGCCACCGTCACATCGGCCGGACCGATGACAGGTGCCGTGGTACCTGCTGCGGCCACTGCGGCCGAAACCGTGCCCGGGTCAAGGGTTAGCGTTTGCTCATTGGGGTTGGCCAGATTGGTCACAACAGCTGTGCCGCCGGCAAGCACATCCACAGCTGGCGCTGCGGCCGTGTGCCGGACCGTCAGTTTGCCCTTGCCGGCATCGATGCGCGAGACGTCGTTCGTGAAGAAGTTCGCGGTGGGCTTCCCGGCCGCATCGAGGTTGGCGACGGCGGTATAGTTGCCGTTCGCTGCCAAGGTCACCGTCACTGGCCCGATAACAGGGGCAGAGGCATCCGCGGCGTCCGAGGCGGTAATGGCCAGATCGTAGGCACCGGGCGGAAGTGCCAATGGCCCGGCCAGAGTGCCGGGAGTGAAGTCGTCCAGGGTTCGTGCTCCGTTGACCCAGACGTCAACGGTCAGCCCAGGCACTCCGTGAAGTACAGACAGGTGGGCGTCACCCTCCGCCGCCTGCGCGGGGACAGCCAAGACGATTGCTGCTGCCAGTGCTGCGGCGCTGGCTCCTGCTCCTGCCGTAAGTATTCTGCTGCGCATATCCTTCTCCTCAATCGGCCCGACGTGCGGGGATTTTGCTGATACCCCTACTACCGAAACAAGGCAGGCCATGGATGCGGATGCGCTGTATTTTTTGTATGTTTCTCTGTGTCCGTCTTGTCAGCGGACCCTTTCGGCCCTGGTAAACCTGGATCGGGCACCGGAAACCATGTGGACCAGCACCGGGGTCTTCTGTCCGATCACGAGGTCCAATGCTTCAACAAGCTGCGATACCTCCGCCGCGAGGATATGAGGCGCCACACCTTGCCTGGGTTGGATGCGAATACGCAGGCCCGGTTTGCCCTTTACCTCAAGGGTCGCCACGGATGCACCAGCGAGGTCGGTCCGTTCAGACAAGGCGGCCCGTAGTGCCTGTTCAGCTACGCCACCACCGATCCGGACTTCACCGTCCACATCGCTGTCGTCGTCGCTGACCACCAGCAAATTGGCTCTACCTTTGCCCTGCTGTGACAGCCAGGCGATCATCGCAATGATGATTGCCACCAGGATCAGGCCTGCAACAATCCACAACCAGCTTTCTTCGCGTCCGGGGAGGTGCGTCTGCCGGAAAGCATTTTCGGCGCCTGCCCACACGGAAGCCGACCAACCATGCCACCACGTGGCCACAGCCGGGACGGTGGCCAACATCAGGAGAAGCAGCCCGACGGCAAGCAGTTTCACACCGATGATGAAGAGCAGTACACGGTTAAGGGCCCTGGGTGTTCCGTTCACGCTCCGATCACCCCCGACGACGCCAGGTTTACCTTGACAGCGGGCATCGGCACCGGCGACATTTCTTCAAGTTCAGCCTGCACGGCAGTCAGCACTGCTTCTTCGCTGACCCGGCTACCCGAGGTGGGTCGCACGTTCACCACAACCAATTGTCGTGAGACAACCACCATGACTTGTTCCTGGGTCACGTTCGCGGCAGTTCGTGCACGACGTGCCAACGCTGAGGCCAGGACTTCGTCATCAACCACGACGGCGGTCCGCGGGTCCCGGAGCAAGTGGCGGGCGCGTCGGCCCGGCAGAACAGCGTGGAGGAGGAAGAAAAGCCCGACCATGGCTATGACTGCGCCACTGGCCCCGAGCAGGAGGGGTGAGATGCCGTCCGGGAGTGCGATGATGCGCTCCGCCGCAGTGGTGGGATCGATGAGCCAGGGTGGCTGCCCGATGGCACGGACACCCGCTTCGAGGAGTGCGTAGACACACAGAACGATGACCAGGACGGCTGCGATAACGGATGCTCCAGCGCGGGACGAATGCGTCTCACGGCGCAGGATACGGCTCATCTCGGGGTCTTCCCCGGCCACCGGGCTGGCTCCCGGGTTCGGGTCCGTTGACTTCAATTGTTGTGTTTCCTGATCCTGGGTCACTGGACGCGGCCTCCCTCAGTGACGTGTGCTCCACTGATCCTGATATCCACCCGGCTGAGTTGGGAACCGCTAAGCCGCGTTACGGTTTCAAGAACGAAAGCCTTGGCCGCTACGGCACGATCCCAGATGGACCCTCCAAATCCTTGGACACGCTGCGGATCACGCAACACCTCGGTCAAAGCCGGGATGCTGATAGGTGCCACGATGGACAAAGCCAGCAGGCCGTCGTCGTCCGCCCAATCAGCCCGAATGTCGTGGGCCTCAACGCCGAGCGCCTCCGCTGCAGCGGCCTGAGCCAGCGATGTCAATGCCTGGGTACTGATCCGGTTATGGCCGGCCAGGCTGGTGGTGTACTCCACAGCCTCAGCCACGCTCATGACGAAGAGCGCCGGCCCGTAATGGCGTCCAGCACACTGCGGAGATCCAGCTTGCCCTCAGCCGCGCGGCCAAACAGCGCGCCGATGCCCATGAACAGCAGCGAGATCAGGAAGCCCCATAGTCCGAACGAGAAGGACATGAAAGCCACGAAAGCGCCGATAGCGATTCCCACCACGGTCATGCTCATTGGAGAGCCTCCCTTTCCACTACCACTGTCTTGCTTCCAGCAGGTTTGGCCGGCGGTGCAATGAAGACATCAGTGATCTCGATATTGACCTCAATCACCTGAAGGCCAACCAGTTCCTCCACAGCCCGGTAGACCGCAGCCCGGACCTGGTTGGCGACGCCATGCAGGGGATGACCGTAAAGAGCAACCAACGTAATGTCCACCGCCACTTGGGTCTCCCCCACCTCAGCACGGACGCCTGCTGCATGGTCCGAGCTGCCGACGGCGTCTCGAATAGCGCCCAGCGCACGGGACGGAGCCGAGCCCAAGGAGTAGACGCCGGGCACTGTGCGGGCAGCAATACCCGCGACTTTGGCGACGGCCGCCTCGGAAATGATGGTGCGTCCGGTTCCAGGGATTTCGCCCCCGGGCACGGGATCAAGCTGCACGTTCTGGTCTTCCACGGAGCACTCCCCTTCTCTTGAGTACCACCCTAGCGTCTAGCTCCGACGCTTTGGGAGAAGCGTCAGAGAGAAGGGAACGCGCCCGGTGGCGGCTACTTACAGTTCTTCTCGGTCCAGTCCTGGATGGGCTTCATCAGTTCTTCAAACTGCCCGTCTCCGTATTTGCTGAAGTCCGAGCCCGCATCCTCCGTAAAGGCCCGGAGTTTCTCGAAGGCCGGCTTCAGTTCTTCCGGCACTTTGCCCTCCATTCGGGACAACTCCTGCTTGGCTTTCTCGATGTCCTCGGGCTTGCCTCCTGCCATTGCCGCCAACGGCAGGATGGTGACGCTGAGCATGGTGGCGCTTACCGAAAGACAGGCCTCCGACATGGACCCGAACTCGCCATAGACACCGCCCGTTCCCGTGGGTGCGTCAGGGCTCGTGCTTGCATTGAGGCTCGCGCTTGCACCCACATCGGCGGGTTATCCACAAGCCCCAATTCCTGACTGGGACGCGGTTGTTCGGCCCACCTAGACTGGCCGACACACCACCAAAACAGCTGCTGGGGAGCCTGTCATGCCACGCCACTCGTTCATGTCTTCGTCTTTTGTTCGCGCCCGGCCAGTGGTTTTGGTTCTCGCTCTTGCGATGCTCTTGAGCGGCTGCCAGGGCGCCGCCACACCCAGCAGCTCACCGACAGAAACACGCACGACGACGGCGACGCCCACCTTGAGCGTTTCAGTTCCCGAGGCTTCGGCTACTCCGTCAGCGCCCGCCGCTTACAAGCCAGCTGACGCGCAAGGCAAAGCACAGAATGTGCCCGTGCCTGTGATGCCCGAGCTGGCGAAGGAGAACTCGAAGGCGGGGCTGGAGGCGTTTATAAGGTACTGGTACGCGCAGCAGAACTATTCGGCCGAAACCGGCGACCTGTCGGTCTGGTCCAGTCGCAGCGCACCTGAGTGCCAGACTTGCAAACGGATTGAGAAGGGCATTAGTGATAGCCACGTCAACGGTCGATGGTCGGTTGGCGGAAACATTTCTATCCCTGTCGTTGAGCCCATCTGGGTGCAAGGAGCCATCGTCCAGCAGGCGAAGGTCCAAGTCATCCAAAAGCAGATCGACTACTTCAATAGTGACGGAACTCCGGGTCGACCCGCCGAGGCAGCTACAAACACTGCCTTTGGCCTGTTTGCCAGGTTTGGCTCATTGGGCTGGACGGTGACCGATCTTGGCGTCATCAACTAGTCCTTCCTCCTGGCTCAGGCGCGTTTTTTCGGTTCTGGCGGTGGCTGCCGCGGCATTCGTGCTCACGTCATATAGTCCAGCGCGGGCTGACACAACCTCCTGGGCGGGCTACAACAATCAACAGGACGCCCTTGACCTTGCGAGCAAGTTTCAGATTGACCCCGCGACCGGGCAGCTGGCGCCTAGTCTCGGTGGAACATCAAGCTCCCTTGCAGTCGACGATCCGAATCAGTACTTGGCCGATACCCATTGCCGTGCCGACGGACCAGACACTAAGGATCCTGGCTGCGACGCTCTCGACTGCTCGGCCACCACGTCCGCAGGCGAAGAAGGCACACCGGTCATCTGGAAGGAGGCGCCAAAGGCGATTACCAACCCCGGTTGGACAGACTGGATTCCTGTCAGCGGGCCCACCTGCCTGTACGACGCCGAGCCGGAGAACGTCCTGGCCAATATCGCCGCCAGGATCCTCACCGACTTCCGGCAACTTCCCGTGAACCCTGGAAGCCTCGAAGCCCAGCCGTTCCCCCACACCCTCAAAGGCGGACCCACCAACTTCTACGCCACCGCCGGAGAACAAGGCTTCGACGTCACCATCCTCGGCCAAGCCGTCCACCTGACCGCCACACCCGCCAACTACACCTACACCTACGGCGACGGAACCGCCCTAGGACCAACCCCGGCCGCCGGCTACACCATCCCCGAAGCCGAATGGCTCAACAACGAGACCCGAACCAGCCACACCTACACAGACACCGGCAACTACCAAGCAAACCTCACCACCAGCTTCACCGGCACCTACTCCGTCAACAACGGACCACCACTACCCATCAACGGAACACTCGACATCACCACACCCGCCAAAACCATCCAAGTCTGGAAAACAGAAAAAGCACTCGTCGCCGACACCTGCCAGGAAAACCCCAACTCCTGGGGCTGCCCCGGCACAGGAATCCATTGACATTGAGCCCAGCGGCTCCCTCCCAATCAGGCCGACGGAACAGGGTGCAGAAGGGGCAGCGATATGGGGCGGGCCGCTGGAAGCGGTTTGCCCAGCTCAGTCAAGGCCCGCCGGGCCATGGCGACGTCGTTCACGCAGACACCATCCACGCCAAGACCGGCTGCGGCACTGATCTCTTCCTCTGTTTCCAACGTCCACGGAAACACCTTCAGTCCAGCGCCGTGGGCTACGGCGACCAAACCGGCGTCCAGAATTCCAACGGCCGGGGCAACGGCGGACGCCCCGGTGGCCAAGGCCGCGTCCATCAGGTCTTGGGCAGTCGACGGGTAGAGTCCGGGAGCCCGGGACGGGGTCGCCCTGCTGAGTGCCACCAAAGGGACTCCCGGCAATATGCCGGACATTGCCCTGACGATTTGGGGATCAAAGCTGCGGACCCGCAAAGCTTGTTCATCTTGATGAGCCGCCAAGACCTTGGACAGTACCGTCACAATCCCATAACCGTACCCGTCCCAGGCTGCCCCATCGGTTTTGACCTCAATGTCCAAAATGACGTCACTGGCGTTGGCAAAACGCAGAAGGGCCAAGGTTTCAGAAAGTGATGGCACACGGGTTTCGATATCGACGTCGGTTGTCGTTGCAGGGTGCTTCTCTACGTTGGCTTCACGAAGCGTCTCAAGCCTGATGTCCCTATCATCAATGACTGCATCGTGGCGCAGCGCAAGCTGGCCATCAGAAGTGAGCCAGACATCTACTTCAATGGCGTCGACGCCGAGACGGAGCGCCTCGACGAAGCTCGCCAAGGTGTTGCCGTGACGATCGGCCAATACGCCCCGATGTCCTTGAATCTCAATCACTTGTGCTCCCTACTCGGCTTCGTCAACGACGGAAACTTCAGTGACGGTGGAGAGCTGGGAGAGCCTGGCGACGATGTCCGATGCAGCCATGGTTCCTTCAATTTCCAGCTCTATTTCAACGAGATCAGCCACAGCAGTTACCGAGCCTTGCATCAATCGGTCCATCACGCCCTTGGACTCTCCCGAACCCCGCATTGTGGCAAAGCCCTGAACGCGAAATCCTTGCTCGGTACATGTATGGAGAACATCCCTCAGGGCGCCTACCCCATCAACGTAGCTAACTCTGAGCAGCCACTGACTCGGAAAGCCGAAGCGAAGTTTCCCGGTCACCACAGGGTAGACGTAGACGATGACGAAATGGGCTGCAGTAACGAACACTGCGGGCAACACCAAACCAGCTCCGGCGGCAGTTCCTACAGCTGCAGTCACCCAAACGGAAGCGGCCGTGGTGAGGCCCCGCACCTGATTTCGCCTTACGAATACAAGCCCAGCACCGATGAACCCAATGCCGGACACTACCTGTGCCGCCAGGCGGGAAGGATCCAACCTCACCAAATCCACCGTCAGCACGTCGCTGAACCCATATTTGCTGACCACCATGAACAGCGCAGCACCCAAACCCACCATGGCGTGTGTTCGCATACCCGCCGATTTGTTTTTGCTTTGACGTTCAAATCCAATGGCGGTGGACAATACGAGCGCCACGGCCAAGGCCAAGCACATATGCCACCACTGCGTATCAGCACTGAAGATCACTTCATGCTCCTGTTCCTGTTATTCGGTTGGACCCCCTTCTTCTGTAGTCCAAGTGGAAGACCCAGTCCGATAGCGGATGTTCCAGGCAGAAGCTGTTCAAAACGCGGCGCGAGCCGGTCTGGCTGTAATGCTTCCAACATGTGGACGTTCCAGTCAATGGGTCTGCACGTTTGTGCAGATGTTCAACAGATCTTTGTAAGAATGTAAGTACATGATATTTTCAGTGCTGCCACGGCGGCAGAAACCCCGAACTGGCAAGGAAGCGACGGTATCCACAATTCCAAAAATGAGTCTTGTGATGACACCCGTATGTGTGTAGGTTGATAAACGACCTGATGTTAAGTTGTCAGGTCAAATGTGAACAGATGCTTTTCAGCAAGTGCTAAATCGCCCGGACAGCGATGACGAGGGGGTCAACGTGAGGGTTCTCTATGGGCAGATCAAACACAAATGGCGCACCGGCCGCCGCCTCTACGGCGCCGGGTGGAATGCATGAACGGGTTCACACGGAAAGCCGCGGAGCGCAATCAAGCCGGATGTCGGTTAACAGACCACCAATAGCCGGCATCAAGAGGCGACGCTGGAATCGAAGAACGCAAAAGGATGCCTGGGTATTTGCCGCTTTTGCGGCCCCCAATGTCCTGCTCATCCTTCTATTCACTTACCGTCCGCTCATCACGAACATCTACTACTCCACTCTGGACTGGACCCTTGGGTCCGCAAGTGCCACCGCCGTGGGCGTAGGCAACTACGTGGAATTCTTCACCTCCCCGGATGCTTCGAGCGTCTTGGGTGTAACGGCCGTCTTTACCATCACAACAGTTGGTGGGGCGATGATTTTGGGTCTTTTGGTGGCGCTTGCGCTGAATCAGAGACTCAAGGGCAGGACCTTTGCCAGGGCTGTGGTCTTCGCCCCCTACGTCCTTTCAGGCGTGGGCGTCGGCTTGGTATGGCTGTTCATCTTCGATCCGACGTACGGCGTCCTTTCCTGGATCCTTCGGGGTGTGGGGCAGGCAAGTCCGCAATGGGTAAATGATCCGAAGCTTGCGCTTGTCATGGTCACCATCGTCTATGTCTGGAAAAACCTCGGCTACTGCGCTGTGGTGTATCTGGCTGGCCTGCAGTCCATTCCCACGCAGCTCATGGAAGCCGCGGCCCTGGACGGTGCCGGCAATGTCCGGCGTTTCTTGTCGATTGTGGTTCCCCTGCTGTCCCCCACTACGTTCTTCCTCCTGATCACCTCATTACTAAGCTCCCTGCAGGCCTTCGACATCATTCGGATCATGACTCCGTCAGGCAACGGAACCAGCACTTTGATCTTTGATTCCTACCTTCAAGCGTTTGGTTCCTACAACCGGGCGGGATACTCGGCGGCTATCTCCGTTGTGTTGTTCGTGGGTCTGCTCATCATGACAGCCGTGCAGTTGCGGTTTGTGGAGCGAAAGGTTCACTACTCATGAGCACCGATACCACTGAAGCTCCTCCCAACCGCGACCGTCCATTCTCCTGGCACAACTTGGGCAGGACCATCGCGGGAGGCTACATTCCACTCCTTCTGGCAACGCTCATTGTGTTCCTCCCCCTCCTGTGGATGATGCTGTCGTCATTGAAGGCACCGGGGGAAATCGTCACAACAAACCTGACGTTGCTTCCGAAAGACCCGAATCTGCAGAACTATGCGGACGCAGCATCCACCGTGCCATTCGCGCGGTTCTTCCTCAACAGCGTCATCGTGACCGTTGTTGGGTCCACAATCAAATGCATCCTGGCCGTCTTTACGGCATATGCACTGGTCTTCGTCCGGTTCCCGTTCAAGAAGGTCATCTTCCTGCTGATCCTGGTGGCGCTGATGGTCCCACCGCAGGTTTCCGTTCTTCCCAACTATGTATTGATAGCCGGGATGGGAGGCCTGAACACCTATTGGGGGATCATCCTTCCCGGCCTGGGAACCGCGTTCGGCACCTTCCTCCTGCGCCAGCACTTCCTTACCCTGCCTCAGGCAATCATGGAGTCGGCAGAAATCGACGGCGCAGGACATTGGCGAAAGCTCTGGAAGATTGTTGTGCCGGTGTCGGTGCCCAGCATCGCGACCGTTGCTTTGGTAACCATCGTTTCCGAATGGAACGAGTACATCTGGCCGCTGATCGTCACGGACCACCCGGACATGATGACCCTTCCTGTCGGGCTGACGCAGCTGGTCAATAGCGATGGCAGCACCCAGAACTGGGGCATGCTCATGGCGGGCGCCGTGATCGTCCTCCTGCCGATTCTGGTCATCTTTGCTGCATTGCAGCGATACATCGTCTCCGGCCTCACTCAAGGCTCAGTTACAGGCTGAAGTCCAACACATCGAAGTTCAGCTCAATTCGCTTTGACCACTAGAAAGGCATTTTTTACATGTCCATATCACTTACCCGAAAGCACTTCCTCGGTTTGGCCGGAGCCACTCTTGGCGCCGCCGCTATGGCAGCGTGCGCCGGCCCTTCCACCAACGGTGCCGGCACGGCCCTCAAGACGCTCTCCGCGGACGAATGGTCCAAGGTCAAGCCAGCCTCAAGTATCAGCTTCATGTCCAGCCACCCAGGGAAATCCCGGGACACGGAGATGAAGCTGATTGAAGCCTTCCAAGCAGCAAACCCGGGCATCACAGTCAACCTCATCACGGGCGGTTCAAATTACGAGGAGGTGGCGCAGAAGTTCCAAACCGCCCAGGCAGGTAGCGAAGTACCGGACGTCGTTGTCGCTTCTGACGTGTGGTGGTTCCGATACGCCGTCTCGGGCGCCATCCTGCCCATCGACGATCTCCTTAAAGCCGTCGGTGTGAGCACTTCCGACTACAGCTCCGGCCTGATCGGCGATTACAAACACGCTAACCAGCAGTGGGCCGTCCCGTATGCCCGCTCCACTCCGTTGTTCTACTTCAACAAGGACCACTTCAAAGCTGCCGGGGTGCCTGAACGCGCACCTGCCACTTGGGAGGAGTTCGCCGAGTGGGCGCCTGGAATCAAGGCGGCAAACTCGTCGGGCTCCGGCTACCAGAACGCCTATCAATACCCGGCGATCGCGGGTTATGCCGGGTGGACGTTGCAGAACGTTCTCTGGGGACAAGGCGGCAGCTGGTCAAAGGAATGGGACATTACGGCTGATTCCGAGGCGTCAGTCGCTGCAATGCAGTGGGTGCAGGATTCCATTGTGAAACAGGGCTGGGCGGGAGTCTCGTCCAAGAACGCCATCACGGATCTGCAGGCAGGGGCCGTAAGTGCCACCATCAGCTCGTCTGCAGATCTGGCCGCCACCTTGAAGGCAGCGAAGGAAGCAAACATGAGGATCGGCGTCGGATTCTTGCCGGGAGGCTCCGCCGCGAGTACGCAAGTTTGCCCAACCGGCGGCTCAGGCTTGGTGGTGGCCAGCAAGACTTCACCGGAACGTCAGCTGGCAGCCGCCAAATTTGTGACCTTTATGACCAACGCGCAAAGCACGACGGCTTTGTCTGCAGCTACCGGATATCTTCCGGTGGCTGCAGCAGCAGATATCTCGTCGATTGTTGCGCAGACACCGGAGTTCCAAACCGTGGTGGACCAGCTCAAGGTCACCAGGACCCAGGACTTCGCACGAACGTTCCTCCCCGGCGGAGACCAGGAGTTGGCCAAGGCTGCTACCAAAATCATGAACGAAAAAGCCGAGGTGAAATCGACTCTCACTGAGCTCAGAGGAACCTTGGAAGGTATCTACAACAAGGATGTGAAGCCCAAACTAAAGGCCTAGCATCGCGTGCCGTACCGCGCGGGCGTCGCCAACCTTAGGGTGTGCGACGCTCGCCTGGCGGATGGAAAACCCGCTCCTGAGGTGGCCCTGCACGGGACCCGGCTAAGCCACCATCTGCGCCAAGCTAACCTCAACGGCATCGAGGCATCGCGTTACTGCAGCGCGGGGCTTCAAGGCGTAGGAGCCATCGCCAAAGAGTTCAAAGGTCAGCGCTCCGCTGTAGTTCAACTGACTTAATTCGCGGAGAATCTCATTTAGATCCAGGAAACCGTCGCCCCAAGCGAGGTGTCCGGTGGGAACCCCATCAACCAGGTGAACATGTCGGATGCCCTCGCCGAAAGCCTTGGCATAGTCGCTGATGCTTTCGCCCGCTGCTGACATTGCAACAGTGTCAATCACCACCCCCAAAGTTGAGGATCCGACGTCGTCGAGCATTGAATGGAGTGAGCCGACGTCCGTGACCAGATTCGACTCGACACGTTGAAGGGGCTCGAGGACGCACGCGACGCCGAGTTCGGCAGCCCGCTGAGTAATGGTTTGGAGGGCTTCAACAGACCGGACCCAAGCACCCTCCGCTGGTTCGTCCTCGTAGCCTCGTCCAGCCGTCAGGAACAAAAGCGGAGATTCCAGCTCACTGCACACCTCCGCCGCCCGCAAGAAGAACTGGAGGCTTTGATCTCGAAGCCACTCTTCCGCCGAAGCAATATTGACGGGATAAGCGACCTGTTCCGGGGTAAGGCAGGACACCGCGAGCCCCCGCTCCACCAGCAGTCCCCTCATTTTTCGCAGATGTGCTGAATCAGCTTGGGGGATGTGAAGGTGCGGGGCGATACCCCAGAGCTCAACCTTGGTCCTTCCGAGGTCGGCCATGTCATCGAGGCAACGCTCAAGCGTGTGGTGCTGGTACGCGAAGTTGGAGCCACTGACCTGATCCAAGCCCAGTACGCTCATTTCTACTTACCAACTCCATCGGCGAGGCCACGGATAAAGTACCGCTGCCCGGCGAAGAACAGCACGATCACTGGAATCGCCGCGATGGCCATGCCCGCGAACACCACGGGGTAGTCGGTGCCGTGCTTGGACATCAGATTCGTCAACCCAACGGGCAGGGTTTGCAACGCTCCCCCGCTGGTGAAGACCATGGCAAACAGGTACTCGTTCCATGTGAACAGGATGTTCAAGAGGACCGTCGATACCAGGATTGGCTTGCACATTGGCAGAATGACCTGCCAGAACGCCCGGGCTTTGGAAGCGCCGTCCACTGATGCTGCCTCATCCACCTCTGCGGGCAGGTCCATCATGTAAGCCCGGATAAGGAACGTTGTGAACGGAACACGGAACGCCGTGTACAGAATCAGCAACGCCCAGAGATTGTTGTAGAGCCCCAAGCTCTGGAACATCTTGACCAGCGGGATCAGGGCAACCGTGGGGGCAAGCATCAGGCCACCAAGGATGAGAACGAGCACCACCCTGTTAAAGGGAATGTTCACCCTTGTCAGTCCGTAGGCTGCCCAAGCACTGATGAATACAGTCGCAACAGTGGAAGCTACCGTGACCAAAACGCTGGTAGTCAGGTAGTCACCCACTCCCCGATTCCATGCAGTGACGTAGTTATCCCATTTCCAGGCTATGGGCAGGGCGAAGGGATTGGAGAATAGCTCGGAGTTGGACTTCACTCCGTTCAGCATCATCCAGACCAACGGATAAATAACGACGACGGCGAGGGCAACCAGGAACGCTTTGATCAGAACCCGTCCGAGTACCAGCAGTACAGCTGAGCGCGTCACCATTGGACCCTCCTTTTCTTGGAGATACGAAGCTGAATGACGGCCAGGACCAGCGTGATGATGAAGACAGCAGTGGCGACGGCGGCCGCGTAGCCAAAGTCGTTGCGGACGAATCCGCTTCTGTAGAGCCAGGTGCCGAGGACCTGGCTGGAATTGTTCGGTCCTCCGCTGGTCATCACCATGACCTCGTTGAACACTTGGAAGGCTCCGGACACCGTGACAATCATCATCAGGCCGGTCATTTCCCTGACGAGCGGCAAGGAAATCGAAAAGAATCGCTGGAAGGGACCAACGCCGTCGATGGATGCGGCTTCATACAGCTCCGAGGGGATCCGCTGGAGTGCCACCGAGAAGAGAAGCGTGCAATACCCGAAGCCTTGCCACTGGCTCATGGCGATGATGGCAAAGATCGCCGTGTTTTCCTGGCCCAGCCAGGCCTGAGTGAAGTTTCCGAGGCCCAGGAAGTCCAGGGAAGCGTTCAGGATGCCCATCTCGGGTTCGTAGATGAAGTAGAACAAGAGACCAGCGACTGTCAGAGAGATCGCGGAGGGTACAAAGTAGACGGCTCGAAGGATTCCCCTCCAACGTTGGCTTCGTAGTCCCTCGATCATCGCAGCGAGGATCATCGCCCCGAATACCTGGAAGGCGATGGAGATGATCGCGTAGAGCGTGTTGTTAAGGAGTGACTTCCAGAAGATGGGGTCGTTGAACATGCGGACGTAATTGTCCGCTCCCACAAAGGTTTGGCGGCCACTGTAGATATCCCACTTGAGGAAACTGAAGCCAAGGTTCTGCACCAAGGGCAGGTAGGCGAACACACCCAGCAGCAGGACAGCCGGCAGCACCCACACAACGTTGCGCCAGCGACGTGTTCGGGCAGACTTCGCAGCCCGGTCTTTCGGGGACTTAGTGGAAACGGGCGCCGGTGGCGGGGCCGCCGGCTTCCAGGCAGTATCGGAAACGGTCATGGCTTCGCCTGCTACTTTGCTGCACTGGAAGCTGCTCGGACGGAGGCAAGAACCTGATCGGGGGTCTGAGTTCCGGCCACCAAGGCCTCTCCGCCGGCGAGCCAGGCATCAGCCACCGCGGGAACAGTTACGGAGTCCAGCCAGGTTATCGCCGCGGACGCTTCATTAACTTGCTTGATGCCCTCGATGACAGGTCCGGAAGAATTTTCAGTGGAAACTGCGCCCTTGACTGCGCTGGGCTGCCCATACGGCGGGGCGGAGAGTTTGGCAGCATTCTGGCTGTTGGTGGCGAACTTCATGAAATCAGCTGCCAGTGCGGCGTTCTTGGAACGCGCATTGATGATGTAGCCCTCGGGGGAACCTTCAATTGCTTTCGGATCGCCCTTGGCGTCTGTTGCCGCCGGAAGCTTGAAGATACCCAATCCATCCTGCTTGAGCTTTGATTCGGCAGATGCGGTGGAGTCGAACTCCAGGATCTCCTGGTAGTACATACCTGACTTCCCCTCAGCCAATGCCTGCTGCGCCGTAGTGTAGAGAACACCGTTGGAATCCTTGCCGCTGCCGGTGCACTCATTGACCAGGGTGGTGAACTGGTCCATGGCCTTGAGGTAACCCTTGTCCTCGAGCTTGGCCGTTTCCGGGCTGAAGTCGGCTTGCAGCGTCTCGGCCGGCACCTCGTAGGCGAAAAGTTGCTGCAGATAGTGCAGCCCGGGCCATCCGTCCTTGTTTCCGAACGAGATCGGCTCGTAGCCGGCCCCCTTGAGCACGGAGCACGATGAGATAAGTTCATCAAAGGTGGACGGCGGCGTGAGGCCCAGTTCTTTGAAGATCCGCTGGTTGTAACCCATGAACTTGCCGTTGTTGTAGAGCGGCACCGCGAAGTACTTGCCGTCCTTGGCAAATGCCTTCAATGCGGATTCGCCGAAGTTGTTCCCCCATTCTGTGCCGGGGGCAATGACCGGGGTCAGATCTGCCGCGAGTCCTCCATCAATGAAGTTGTTGGCCCAGCTGCCAGCCCAGGTGAAGTAGATGTCAGGCATTGCCTGGGACGCAGTCAGCGTCTTGGTCTTGTCCTTGATGCTCTGGTCCGTTTCCTGGATGAGATCGAAGGACACTTCCGGGTGCTGCTTCTTGTACTCCGCTGCCAAGTCCTCAAAGTACGGTTCCAGCGGGTCTCCGCCAAACTTCGTGAGGATGCTGAGGGTTCCTGTGTACTGTGGCTCAGCGTTGGGGTCCAGGACAGCAGCCGGTTGGCTACCGCCGTCGGAACAGCCGGTAAGCGCCAAAGCGGCGCCGGCCATCAATGCCATCAGTGATTGGGTGCTTTTACGCATCGTGTCTTCTTTCGGTCGAAGGGCCGATCAGCCGGGGGCTCCTCTATGGGAGTAAGAAGTCATGCCCGCCGTTGGGATGTGCTTCACGGAGACGGGCTGAAGGGGTAACTCCTGGGATGGGACTTGGGGATGGAACTTGTGATACCGGTACCACAGTGAATCATGATTTGCGGCAGCGGGGAAGAGAGCTAGAGAAATTTACAGGGAGGAATTTCTAGTCGCCGCGGGCAGCCCGCACAGGGCCGTCCGAGGAGCGGGCGACGAGCAGGGAAGGCAGGACGTGTTTCTTCGGGGCAGACGTATCGCCGTCGATCCTGGCAATGAGCTGCTGGGAAGCGACAGCCCCCATCTGGCGCATGGGTTGCTGGATCATGGTCAGCGGCGGTTCCATGACGGCAGCCCAAGGGCTGTCGTCGAACCCGATCAGGGAGACGTCCTTTGGCAGGCGCAGGTTTTTGGCACGGAGCGAATGCAGCGCCCCAACCGTCGCCTCAGTCTCGGTAGTGAAGATGGCAGTTGGGGGGTCGGCAAGAGCCAGCATTCCACTGACAGCCCGTGTCGCCTGGCCCTCGTTCTTGAGAACGTGGGTGATGAGAGCAGTGTCAAAAGGAATCCCGGCCTCTTCGAGCGCGTCGAGGTAACCCCTCAGCCGTTCACCATCACTCCAGAGCGCTTCATCCAGAATGCTGTGCATCTGTTTCAAATCCGTCGCCGGGCTCAGGGTCACGGGCCCCCACGCGAATGCAATGCGCCGATGACCGTTGTGAATCAGCGAGGCGACGGCTGATCGCGCAGCTTCCCTGTTGTCGATCACCACCGAATCCGTCTCCAGCTTGTCCACCAAACGGTCGATAAGAACTACAGGAGTTCCGCGGTCAATGGCATTGGACAGATGCGAGACGTCGTCACTCCGGCCGGCCGCGGAGGCCACAACGAGGCCATCCACTTGCTTTGCCAACAAGACGGCGATGGCATCGCGCTCCAGCTCAAGCTTCTCGTCAGTGCTCAAGATGATGGCGTCATAGCCGGCCGTTTTCGCCGTTTCCGAGATGCCTTTGAGCACGCCTGAGAAGAACGGGTTGGCCACGTCCGCCAGCACAATTCCAAGGGTTTTGGTAACCCCTGTGGTCATGCTTCGAGCCAGCGTGTTGGGTTGGTAGCCCAATTTCTCGGCGGCCCGCATCACCTTGGCACGCGTGGCTTCACTGACCGAACCATAGTTCCCCAGTGTTCGGGCAACCGTGGCCCTCCCCACTCCCGCAGCTGCTGCTACTTCGGTAATGGTGGGGGCAGCCGGGTGGTTCTGATGATCCGTCGCCATCCGGCCCCCTTCAGTTGTGGAATCCGCGTTTGCGGTTCCGTCCGTTGATTTGTCTCTGCATCAGATCCTAGTAGCTACCGCGGCTGCCCGGCCGCTACCTCGACTGCCCTGCCGTATCCAAAGGCGCCCTCCACATAACACTGAGCCGCGGCCGACTCCGCCCCACGGACCAGGGCTTTCTGCAAAGCGTCGGTCAGCGGCCGGTACGCCCGTCTCCAGCCGGAGCCAAGCAGGCTGACTACGAGTCCTGCCAGGAAGGCATCGCCGCAACCCATGGTGTCGGCGAACCGAAGCGGGTCGGTAGGTGCCGCCGCCTGCGTGAGGAAGCGTTCGCCGTCGTACATCATTGCGCCTGACTGACCGCGCGTCCCCACCACAAGCGAAACGCCCGCCGCGTGTACTCGTCTGAGATCATTTTCGACGGCGGCGACGGTCATGTTTCCGCACGACAAAAGCGCCAGGTCCACGTAGGGCGCCGTCTGCGTCAAATAGGAGTCAGTTCGACGCTCCGGCTCCGACGAGTAGTCGAAACTGACCAGCGTCCCTGTGCTTCGAACGGCAGGCAACTGGGGCTCGGACGCAGAATAGACACTGGAATGCACCAGATTGGCTGAGGCCAGGTACTTCAGGTGTTCATCCTGCAGCACGAAGGGATCGCTCGTGGTGACGCCTCCTTCGTTCCAGCCCAGGAAGATCCGGTCGCCGTCCACCACCTTGATTTCAGTGACCCCGTTGAGGCCATCGCGGATGATGCACTGACTGGTGTCGACACCCTCCGCATCAATGGCATCGCGGACAAAAGCGCCCAGCGGATCCGAGCCAAAGACGCCGAGGTAGGCAGACTCAACGCCCAGCCGGCGGGCAAAGACCGCGACGTTGACGCAGTTTCCCCCTGGGTACATCACTTTGCGGTCGAGAAAACGGTCCACGATGTTGTCCCCGAACCCGATTACTTTCATGCTCTTCCTGTCTCGAACCTGCGGGCCCGGGCAGAGCCGGGCCCGCAGCGCGGCCTTATGCCTTTGCGGGCGTTGTGCTGGTCAGTATTCGACCACCCGGTAGTAACGGCGCAGGTCCAGGGAGTGGTTGCGGACGCGTTCCAGGTGCTTGCTGAAACGGTCAAGAACCGTGTCCAGAATCAGCGGCGCAAGAAGTGCACGGAATCGTGGGCTGACCCCGGGGAGTTCGTAGTCTTTGCTGTCCAGCAGGGTGGTGTTCTTGTTGTAGTTTTCGGCGAACTTGGCCACACGGTCCATCAGCGGGCGGGTCTCGTCCTCGCCCAGGAGCAGCATGAGGCTGGTGTCTTCTTCGATGAGCTCCAAGGACCCGTGGAAGAACTCAGCACCGTGGACGCGAGTAGTCCGGAGCCACTGCATCTCTTCCAGAATGCACATGGAATAGAGGTACGTGAGGCCCCAGAGGTTTCCGGTGCCGACAAGGAAATGGTAGTCAGCGTCCTTGTTCTTCTCGGCAAAGGCTTCCGCCACGGATTCTGCTTGACGGGCGACGCCAACCAAGCTCTCGGGAACGGTCTTTAGTTCCGCCGCCAGTTCTTCGTACCCTTCAAATTCGCCCCGCACCGCGAGAAGGCGGGTGCTCAGGAGAATCATGGGAATGTCGAACGGCCAGGTCTTGGGTTCAGTAACCAGTGCAACGTCCAGGGCCTTGGCGAACGGGCTATCTCCGAATCCCGTGAACCCTACGGTGTAGGCGCCCTTGGCCTTCGCGAACTCGATGGCCTCGATAACGTCTTCCGTGGTGCCCGAAACGGAGGCAAAGACGGCCACGGAACCGGAGCCGAACGTGGGATCCTCGGTCAGCATCAGTTCTTTACCGATGGACGCACGGACAGGCAGGGTGGAGCGGGACCGGATGAAGTGCTCGTAGGGCAGCATCGCGGCGTAGGTTCCGCCGGCACCAATAAGGAACAGGTTGGTCAGCTCCCGCTCCTGGATGGAGTCAACAACCGATTCGATCTGCCCCTGCAACGCCAGTGCGCTGCGGGTCTGCGTGAGGAATTCCTCTTCTTTGAAGCCAAGCACGGGTGGTCCTTTCGATATGACGCCTGAGATTGTTGAAACATGTTGATACCGGTATCAAGATGTGGTCATCATAGTGTCATGGGGAATCGGGGGCGTCAATAGGTGAGGCGGAGGTGGTTTTTTGGGGAGAGTGAGAGTTGCTGCGGCGCATTGAAAAGTTAGGGCGCCGTAAAGGCTGCCCTAACGCAGTCATCTTGCCTGCAGGACCCCCTTGAGCTGGTCGGCTGGGGGCGCTGTTGCCTACGCTGTTCACCCGGGTGGTGACGATGCGCGGAGTTAGCGTGGGTTCCGGCAGGGACTCCATCAGGTGTTGGACGTCGGATTTATCGGTTGGGTCCGGGCGGAGCCATTCCACAGAGAGGTGTTTCGGGATGATGACCGGTCATGGACGTGCCGCAGGGCATCCTGGGGTGACTGCAGTCAGGGCGGTGCAGGTCAGCAGCCACCGTTCGGGTTCGTCCTCGGGCAGCTCAGGGTCGGGCCACTGGGGCAGCACCTACCCTTGGGGCGAAAACGAACTGCCTGAGGCCAACAAGTTCGCCGATCAGCTCACCGGGAATTACGTGGGTACCAATGGTGATGACGGCCTGCTACCGGACTTCTACGGCATCTATGGCGCACAGCATTCCAAGCCCGTCGCCATTCCGGAAACAGCGTCTTTGTTTGCCCCGACTGTCGGCGGCGAGGCGGAACTGGCCATCAAGGAGGCCTGGTGGAACCAGCTCTTCTCCCCCTCAACGCATCAACAATTTCCGCAGCTGAAAATGATCAACTGGTTCGAATGGGACAAAACACAAGTCGAGGTCAAAGGGCGCGTGGATTGGACGGTGACCAACAGCCCGGCCGTTCGCGACGCTTTCACAGCTGCCCTCCCCGACTGGTTCCGTTGCGGCCCTGCACAATCCTGCCAACCACGCTCGTAGAACCCACCAGCAACCAAGTTCAGCAGAAGTAGCTTTAGAAGCCCCCCGGGACCGCGGGAGTCAGCCACCACCACCCAGATCCATAATGGCCCCATGGCCACCGGCGTCACTGTCGCTGTCGTATTTTCCGCAGCGGGTGCAGCGCCTGTAGCGGCTACCGTCGTCCGTGCTCTCCACGTGCCAATGATGGCCAAGATTCAGTTTGCACATCAGCTTCCTAAGCATGGCGCTCTCCGTTCCGAAGCCCGCTGAACACGCATTCCCATGCCCGAAGCGTTGCCACTCCCAAGCTAAGCAGCCGCGACAGCCGGAAACTAGAGATAGCCGTGATCAGCTCAATCAAGGGCGGCTGAATCGCGTCTGCTGGGTCAAGTTTTGTACGCAGGCCCTAAAATGCGCGTGTCGGCGGTTCCAGGTGCACCTGACGCACGATGATCTGCAGCTCTTCGCGCAACCGGTTTGTGTCCACGTCAAGACCATCAAAGACAGCACGTTCCAAGTCATGGGCCTGCCGGGGACAGCAGACGGCAGGTCAGCCAAACCTCTGCATCAGGCATATCCGCAGTATAGGATCTCACGGTCACCGCCGTGGGGTCACCCGTCGCGTAGTTGATGAGTTCCGCTCGGCGCTAGGAGTCTTTGGGCAGGTTAAGGTCGTTGCCGTAAGAGTGTGTCTGATCAATTGTGCCGTCCAGGTTTCTGATGATGTGTTCAACACCGACCCGCCGGGCCGCGTCCTGTCCGCGCTGTTGCTGCTCAGCTTTGGTCCCGCCGACGGCGAAGGGCTGGTCCGAACCCTGACGTCGGCTTCTCCACTGCCCGTCTCGGTTGTAGGTCTCACCCCCTGGCTTCACCAATGTTTCCCTTCCGCCGGTTCGGTCATCCCTAAGGGTTGGTCCTGGTATTGCTCTCACTGTGTAGACGGAGTCGTCGTTCAAGCTGGCCTTCCGCCGCCTCACGGCGTTTACCCACCACGCGCAACTGTTCCGTAACCGGGTTATGGTGCGCCAAGGGAGCCATCGGACGAGGACTACTTTGCCGCTGTTCCCCTCCTGCTCCCAGAGGCTCCGGTGTGCTCATTTCCATGATCGTCTCAGTTCCTGGTGCCGTTGGACCAGCCCCGGTTCCCAGGGAGACTGCCGAGGAACCGGGCCGGTACTTAATCATAAGCATCCTTATAATTGCCGGACAAGGAGAAAAACCAATCCAATAGGCACTTTTCTTGGCTTAGTCACCCGCGGCGAACAGGCTGCTGCAGCTCGGTCACCCAGTCGGACTGATCCTCTGAAATGGCTCGGACGTATAGTTCCCGGCATGGCCCTGAGTGAACAAGCCCTCGAGCGAAGATCTCAGCGTGGAGCGCCTGCCAGCTTTCTGCGATGTGCTCCATGGAGCCGAGATGGACGCCGCAGACGGCATTTTCCACCGCGGGCAACTCGATGATCTCGAAGCCGTCCCGGGCGGGTCCCGTGTATGCGTAACCGGCGATGATTTGCAGGCCGTCTTCAACCGTCTCATACAGCGCGACTGGCGTCTCCAGAGTTCCACGTTCATCGCCGATAATCTCGGAAACGGCATCAAAGGAGGGACCAACGACACTTGCGATCTCAGGTGGGTCTGCTACCACCGTGCGGCGGGCTGCGAGGCGGACAGCGGGCAGGGGCTTCTCAATGATCTCGATCTGGGACATGTGATTCTCTTTCTCGATGAGATGGAGCCGCCGTTGCACGTCTACGAGTCGGCCAGCAGCGAGCCGGTGTTCCTGCTCAACCTCTGCGCGGCGAATCCGCAACAGAGCCGCGATGCGCTCAGCCTCGACGCCCTGGTCAAGAATCGACGAAATGTCGTTAAGGCCGAAGCCGAGTTGGCGCAGCGCAACGATTCGATGCAAACGCTCAAGCTGAGAGGGGTCATAGGATCGGTAGCCGCTGAACCTGTCAACGTGGGCGGGCACGAGCAGACCTGCGGTGTCCCAGTGCCGCAGCATCCGGTGGGTCACCTGCCCGATCTGCGCGAAAGCTCCGATGGATAACATGTCTCTGTTCTCTCGCCTTCCACAGTGTCAGAGTCAAGTATTCACCTGAACCGCTGCGAGCCGGCCGACGCGCACCCTTCCGATTCGAAACGTCGGCTGCCCGGCAGCGACCGTGGTGGGCCGTTTGACATCCCCGTTCATGGGAATTTCAGAAGTCGGCTCAACTGCACGGAATGTCCGCCAAACCTCTGCGGCGACGCCCGCCCGCAAACTGCCCGGTAAAGGTTCACGTAAACGCTACACGCGCACCAGTCCCACTTCCTTGGAAACGGCACTTCTTTTGGTGGTACACCCACTGACCCGATTCCTGCTGCACCGTGGCTAATCTCGCGCCGAACTCCATTCGCATGATCTTCATCAGCTAGCCCGCGATGGACGATGCGTTCGGCTTCGCTGGGGCTGCTGTCCGGGCCGCAACCCGTGCGGGAAGAAAAACCGCTGAAAGATTCTTGGTTTCGGATGTAATCATCCGTCCCTTGCTGGAAACAACATGCATGAGCAGGCAATCCGCTCTGTCATCCAAGGGGGAAGGAACCCAACCATGAAGTACCGCCGATCTGACTATGCCAAGTACGCGACTCTGACATCGATTGCGCTGGCACTCACTCTCGTCGCCTGCACACCGGCAGCACCCGAGGCGAGTACTTCGTTCACACCCGCAGCATCAGCTGAAGTCTCGAACCCCGCACAGCCATCTGCCGCGCCTGTGGAGGCTAAGCTCCCCTCCCCTGACGTCAGTGCTCCCGCCCAGGACAGGGAAGCGGCCGAGGTCACTGTTCCTGCACCCGCTGTCGTGGCCCCGGTCCTTGCCAATCCTGTGCGGCAAGCACCCGTATCCGCGCCGGCAGCACCAACCGCTCCTGCCGAACCCACAGTCACCGCGCCCCAGACCACTCCGCCATCGGCACCCGTGGTGACGCCCGTTACTCCCGTTGTCTCTTCAACCCCGCACGTCTCGCCCGACTACGGGAATGGCACTTTCACGTTCCCGGACGGCCATATCTCCTTCGATGTGCCCGCCGGATGGTCTGTACAGGTGGAGCAGGAACCGTACAACGAAAATGCCAATCATCCCGATGGAAAAGAGAACTCACTGGGTGCCAGTATCTTTGACGGAACCGGTGACAAAGTTGCCCACATCACCAGTGGAGGCACCGGAGGTCTGGTCGGCGGGCCGGTCAACCGCACCATCCTCGACTCCCAGGAACTCAGCGCGTTCGACAGCCGTGACGGTGCCTCGCACTTCGCTTTCGTGCGGGATGAATATCCTTTCCCTGAATTTCCGGTCCGCTACTACATGGGGGTTGTGGCTGATTACTTCATGACAGAAGGTCCCGACAGCACCTCCGTGAACAGCTTCATGATCATGCCGAACGGGGCAGCAACCGCGGTTGCTGAAATCGACGCGTCCATGACGCCTGAAACCGCTGCAGCGTGGATGAAAACTGACCAATACGTCAAACTCCGGGCGCTGCTGACCAGTCTTCGCTACGCTGCCTGACCACCAAGCACTCCAGATACCCGGCACTCTCATTGCGGGAGTTTGCCGGGTATCGCTGTGTTCCCTTGGCCGCCGGAACAATTGCCTAAACATTTTCTCCGGTTGTGTAAGAAATGCCGATTCCCGGGACACTAAGTGGTTGACACATCACATCGCACTAGCCCGGGGGAACAGAACAAGGATGTTGGCTACCAGAGAGCAGGAACTGATTGCTCTTCACGCTGAACACTTCAGCCGCATCTACCAGTACATCGCGTACCGGATCAACGACCGCGAACGGGCCGAGGAATTGGCCAATGACGTGTTCCGGATCGTGTGGGAGAAGCAACCGCCGGAGCCGCCCGGCGTCGGATGGCTGATAGCAACAGCCAGGAATGTGCTCGGCAACGAGTACAAAGGCCGGAGCCGTCGCGATCAGCTCATGCAGCGTCTGGCTGAAGAAGCCCGAGCCCAGGCCGTCACCACCAACGATGATGAGCAGCAGCAGGCCAGCGTTGCCGAGATCCTCTCCAGGCTCAAGGACCGTGACCGGGAAATCTTGATGCTCTCCTATTGGGATGACCTGACCGCGGCAGAACTGGCTGAAAGCCTTGGATGCACACCCTCGGCTGCCGCAGTCAGGCTCCACCGAGCCCGTAAGGCCTTTGCGAAAGCCGCACCACAACACCTCATGACAGAACGGGAAGTCTAACCGTGGACCGCATCGAACAACTCATGAAAAACGCAAAACCTAGCGTCCCCGAACCCGGCACTGCTCCGGGTGTCCTGCCAGGGCGGTCGCATGTCTTCTCCGATGATCCCAACGTCGTTTCCCTCGCCGACCGGAAGTCCCGCCGGACGGGTTGGGCGGCGACGGCGGGAGTGGTCCTGGCCGCTGCCACCGTCGTCGGTGCAGTCGTTGTAGCTGGCAACCTGGTCCCGCAATCGGCGCCGGCGCCCGCCACTACCGACACCCCTACTGTCTCGGCCACCCCCACGCCAACGCCCACCGCCTCGCCAACGGTTACCCCTTCCGCGACAGCCAGCCCCAAGCCGACAAGCACCCCAACGGAAACCCCGGTGTGGAGCGCTGAACCAACCCCGACCACGGTCATTACTCCGCCCCCGACGCCGACCACGGCTCCGCAATCTGTGGCGCCCGCTGGCCCAGCTGCCGGCGCCTGCACCCCGGCCAACATCGACATTCAACGCCACGATACGGTTCGGGCAATCAAACCCATCCCGGCCGAGCAGCAGCAGTACTACACCGTCCTCGGTTGCGCCGAAGGCTGGCTCGCGTACTCCATCTCAGATGAAGGGATCAAAGTGATCGGCCTGGACGGCGGCAACGCCTGGTACAACATCGCCAGGCTGCAAGACAACGGCCGGTACCTTACCGACTTCGCTCAGCCATGGGCCAGTGTCTCGAACTGGGACTCCCACAGCAACTCAGTCCAGAACAACCCCACCAACAAGTTCACCACCCCGCAAGAGGCAATGGACGCCGAGTTTGCCAACTATGGCATTCCTGTCCGGCTCAGGACGCAACTCGTCGGCCCCGGGCCTGCAGCTCCAACCGGAACCAGAACCCCGTGAACATCCCTACTCACAGAAAGAAAAGTAACCCATGGAGTCTGTCGACGCCCACGCTGTAGTGATGCTGGCTGTACTGGTCGTTCACTTCATCGGAGTAATAGTCGTCTTAGCTCCAGCCACTGTCTTTATGCCTGTATTACTCACCGGTGTCCTTGGCGTGCGCGCGCTCAGGAAGATGAGGCACCGCTGGCTACATTGGGCCTAGGTGGAACCAATGAATCCTCCAATGCACGCTGTGGGATCCTCAACCGGGCACTTGGCCGAGCAGGCGAAATGCTGACCGCGTCGCTCGCTTCGATCCAGTAACGAGAGATCCCGGGCTGCGCTGGGTCGGGGAATCTAGGAGTCGAGTCCAAGCACCGATGCCTTCAAAAGAGTGATCACTTCAGGATCGATTTGGGGCTCCCAGAACCATTAGTCAGCCACCCAACCACGTGACCGCGCCATCTGGCTGGTACGCGGACCCAGCCGGAACGATGAGGCTTCGTTGGTGGGACGGTGCCGCCTGGACAGACCAGTTAACCGACTTGCCCGCAGAAGGATCGAAAGGTAGGCCCCTCCTGCCCCCAGGGACGCCCACATCTACGCCTTTTTTGTGGGCGCTGCTGTGGCTATCTGCCTTGTTTCTCATTTTGGACATTGTGGTGAAGTCTCTTCATGGCTACGCCATCGGACCAGACGGAGCCCAGCTCGCTGATCCCGATCTCGAACTTAGCCTTGGTGATCTCATCGTTGGCGGTGTCGCATTGCCCACGTGCGCGGCCAATGTCGTGATGGCCTACCTGGACCGGCGCAGACTCAAACGCCTTGGCGTCGTGCGCCCCTTCCACTGGGCCTGGGGGTTTCTCCCAAACATCTACGTCATCGGGCGGACCGTGGTCGCCCGAAAAGCAGTACCTGGCAGTTCCATCGCGCCGATCATGATCGCCATTGGCCTGACCATAGTAAACGTGGTCGTCAACTACAGCTGAGCCCGGGACCCTCGGTGCGATCGTGCGTTAAAGAAGAAAAGCACCAGTTCCGAAGAACTGATGCTTCCCAGTGGTGGCTCCGACCGGCGTCGATCCGGTGACCTTTCGATTTTCAGTCGAACGCTCTACCAACTGAGCTACAGAGCCTAGGTGACATGTCACCTTGAGAACCGAATTTCTTCGGCGCTCAGAGCGACCCTGACGGGACTTGAACCCGCGACCTCCGCCGTGACAGGGCGGCGCGCTAACCAACTGCGCTACAGGGCCTTGCGTTTGCAGTATCTCTACCGCGTTTTTTTCAAGGCTTCTAGCTTACCAGACTTTTTTCATCCGGTTTACCACTTCCTTGCGTACCCCCAACGGGATTCGAACCCGTGCCGCCGCCGTGAAAGGGCGGTGTCCTAGGCCGCTAGACGATGGGGGCCTGAACTCAATTCGGATTTCGCAAAGAAAAGGGACGCTTTACGCGTTCTTTCCGTGTCTCGCTCGTCCGAACTGGACTCTAAAACTTTAGAGCATAGATGGCGATATTCCCAAATCGAGGTCTGCATGGTGTCCCGGACCACAGATCAGGGCCCTCGACGGGCCCATCGAGGGTGCCAGCCGAACATTGGCAGGATCTTGTCCTGACGCGTCCGAAAACCGCCAGCCGCGCCCGGCCCCCGACAGATAGATTTGGCTCATGACAACCACCACCCCGGCCGAACCCGGCCAGCCTTCCCCGGGCCTGCCCCCGCGCACCACCCCCGCGCCGGGAGCAGCCATCAGCAAACTCGGCATCGCCGCCGTCATCATCACGGTGGTCCTATGGGCTTCGGCTTTCGTAGGCATCCGGGCGGTCGGCCCCAGCTTCTCCCCCGGTTCCCTGACGCTCGGACGGTTGGCGGTTGCCGCCGTCGTGCTTGGCATCGTGGTGCTGCCGACGCTGAAGGTCTGGCCCAGCGGCCGCGAGTGGTTGCCGATCGTGGCATACGGGGTGATGTGGTTTGGCGGCTACAACGTTGCGCTGAACGCCGCGGAGCACATGCTCGACGCCGGCACCAGCGCCATGCTGATCAACGTCTCGCCCATCCTCATCGCCATCCTTGCCGGCGTCTTCCTCAAAGAGGGCTTCCCACGCTGGCTGCTGATCGGCAGCGGAGTGGCCTTCTGCGGCGTCGCGATGATCGCTTTGGGTTCCGGACAGCGTTCGACGGCGGACGTGGCCGGTGTGCTGTTGTGCTTGCTTGCCGCTGTACTCGCCTCGGTGAGCGCAATCCTGCAGAAACCCGTACTCCGGAAGTTCACTGCAGGCCAAGCGACATGGTTCGGCATCATGGTAGGCGCGGTCTGCTGCTTGCCGTGGACCGGGCAGCTGATCTCCGAGGTACAAGCGGCGCCGCTTCCGGCCACGCTCGGCCTGGTCTACTTGGGGATCTTCCCGACGGCCATCGCGTTCACCACCTGGGCCTACGCACTATCCCTGATCTCGGCCGGAAAACTGGCTGCCACAACGTATCTGGTTCCAGGCACCACGATCTTGATCTCCTGGGCTGTGCTTCAGGAAGTACCAACCATCTGGGGGCTGATTGGCGGCGTCATCTGCTTGGTCGGCGTTGGGTTGACTCGACGCCGGACCCGCTGACTCCGCGACTAGCGGGCCATGCCCACCAGAAGTTCACGGTGCGTGGGAGGGTTGGCGCCCGAGCGGCCAACAGCAATTGAGGCGGCCATGGATGCGATGGTGCCGATCCGTTCCAACACAGTAGGCGCCATTCCATCGCTGCCCCGCAAGAGCAGCCCCATGATGAGCGCAGCCGTGAAGGAATCACCGGCGCCAATGGTGTCTGCCACGGTAGCCGGGACGGCCGGGATATTGAGGTGGATGTGCTTGGTAGCCATGAGCGCCCCTTTAACCCCTTGAGTCACCACTGCAAGCCCCGTACCAAGGGCCAAGAGATGGTTCGCCGTATCCTCCAACGACTTGCCCGGGTAGAGCCAGCGGGCGTCCGAGCCACTCATTTTTACGACGTCGGTCAGCGGCACCATCTCTTCGAACAGGGACAAAGCCTCGTGGTGGCTTCCAAGGAGGTCCGGACGGATATTGGGGTCGTACGTGACCATGCATCCGCCCTGCGCCTGCTCCAGCAAACTTCTCACAACACTTGCGCCAGGCTCCAGGAACGTCGCGATGGAGCCGGTGTGCAGGATCCTCGGCGCATAGGGCAGGGCAAGTGGAGCCAGTGCCCAGTCAATGTCGAAGGTGTAATCGGCCGAACCGTCGGCAGTTATCCGAGCGGTCGCCGTCGCGGTCTTGCCAGCCGACATGGACCCAGGCAGCAGGACGACACCTGCGCGCTGCAGATGCGCGGCGATGGCATCGCCTCGATCGTCCCGGCCAATGGCCGTCAGCAGGCCCGTTTTCACGTCCAACAGGCCCAAGCCGTAAGCGACGTTGGCCGGCGATCCGCCCGGGTACTCCTTCTGCCCGTCAGCCGACTGGACGATATCGATCAATGCCTCACCCACAACGACGACGTCGAGGGGCTCAGGTGCGAGGGAAGCGGTGCCGGTCATGCGGTTCCTGTGTCTGTCGAAAGGAGGATTGAGTTCAGTATCTCCCATCACGCACGGCGCCAATGATGCCCAAGCGGACTAAAGTCGAATCATGCCCGCGAATCTCCCTCCCGGCCTGCCAATAGTTCCCGACGGCGAGCGCCCTTCATCGCCGTTACGGGAACGGAATGCGGTGCACAGTCCTATTGAGCATGCCTCTGTGGAAGAGGCCCCTGTTTCGGCGCCTTATGAGATGTCGCCCGAAGACTTTGAAGAAGCCGTCAGCGACGCCTTGCAGTTGATCCCGCCCAAAGCGGCGAGCGCCATGGATAATGTGGCGATCTTCATCGAGGACGACTACACGCCGCAACCAGGCGAAGATCCGGACACCGTGCTGTTGGGACTCTATGAGGGAGTTCCGCTGACTGAACGCGATTCCTGGTGGGAGGCAGGTTCCCTCCCTGACCGGATCACGATCTTCCGCCAACCCATCCTGAACATCTGCAGCACCCGCGAAGAAGTCATTGATGAGGTGGCCATCACGGTGGTCCACGAGATTGCGCACCACTTCGGAATAGCCGACGACCGCTTGCATGAGCTCGGCTGGGGCTAGCCTTATAGGCATGGGGCACGACCACAACCACTCCCACGGAGTCACAGCAACCGGCAAGCACCGGAAACGGCTTATTGCCGTTCTCGCCATCACCCTAGGTGTGGTGGGCATCCAAGTTGTAGGCGCCGTCGTGTCCGGATCATTGGCCCTGCTGGCCGATGCCGGGCACATGCTCTCCGACGCGGCAGGTGTGTTCATTGCCCTGATGGCGGCGTGGATTGCCACCCGGCCCGCGAGTGACCAGCGAACCTACGGCTACCAACGGGCCGAGGTTCTGGCTGCCTTGGCCAACGCACTGATCCTGATCGTCATCGCCGTGGTGATCATGATTGAAGCCATCCGCCGCTTTGGCGAGCCAACCGAAATCCAGACGGATGTCATGCTGTGGGCCGCCATTTTGGGTGCTGTGGCCAACCTCGTTTCCTTGTTGATCCTCCAAGGCGCGCAGAAGGAAAGCCTCAATGTCCGCGGTGCCTACCTTGAAGTCCTTGGTGACCTCCTTGGCTCCATCGCCGTCATCGTTGCGGCTGTGGTGATCATGACCACGGGATTCAGCGCTGCCGACCCACTGGCGTCCGTGCTGATTGCCCTCATGATCATTCCGAGGGCCTGGCATCTGCTGCGCGACGTTGTGGATGTGCTTTTGGAAGCCACTCCCAAGGGTGTTGATGTGAACATGATCCGGGAGCACATCGTTGCCGTGGACGGAGTGGTTGATGCCCATGACATCCACATCTGGACCATTACATCCGGCGTTCCCGTGTTCTCAGCGCACGTGGTGGTGGAGGATGCGGTCCTCAACGCCAGCGGGGCGGACAGCATCCTGGATCAGCTGGGCTCCTGCCTTGGCCGGCACTTCGACACCGAACATTGCACTTTCCAGTTGGAACCGGCGAGCCACTCCGAGCACGAGTCGCACCAGCACGCCTGAGACTGTTTCACAGCCCGGAGTTTTCGGTGCTGACCGTCCCGGCAGCGCCGTCAACGGTGATGTGCTGGCCTGTGCTGATGCGGGAGGTGGCGTCCGGCACGCCCACAACTGCAGGGATACCGTACTCACGGGCCACCACAGCTCCATGCGAGTTGGCTCCTCCCATCTCCATGACCAGCCCTCCCGCAGTGAGGAACAGTGGCGTCCAACCAGGGTCCGTTGATGGTGCCACCAAGATTTCCCCCGGTTCCAGGTGGGCACCCACAGGATCCATGATGACGCGCGCAGGAGCGGACACCAGACCCGCCGACGCCGGACTGCCGGACAACGCGCCAGGGCGCTGCTCACCTTCGTTCCGGCCGGGCGTGGCCTCAGGTTCAGTCCCGTCAGACAACAACACCCGTGGAATGTGCCTCCGGCGTAGTTCCTGCTGGTAGGCAGCACGACGCTCAGCAATGACCTCGTGGAGGTCCCCTCCTGCCAGGGCGATCTCGACGTCGTCGAGGTCCAGGAAGAAAATGTCGTCAGCACGTTCGATCCGCTGTGCTGCCGCCAGCTCATTCCCGATCAGGAGCAACTGCTTCCTGGCAGCTGACAGGCCCAGAACCAGGTTGTACTTGGGCAACTCCCGCAGCCCGGCGAAGCGCCGTGTTCGGTCCAAAGCAAGTCTCACGATCACGGCGTGCAACGGACTCTTCAACCGGGCGCGGGCCACGAAACGCGCTACCTGTTCATCGGCGTCGACGGCTGCTTGTTTGAACTGTTGGTCAGGCGATTCGGCGTCGTCGGAGAGCCTCAAATAGTTGGTTATGACACCGAGGATGTGCGTAGGGTCATCGGACCAGCGGGGCATGCCAAGGTCGATCTCTGCAACCGCCCTGTGTCCATATTTCTGCAGGAACCTCTCAAGACCGGTCTGTGCAGCGGCCGGGAGCTCGACTGCCCGATACTGTTCCGCCAACTCTGCCGGCGTTTGGCCAACCATGGAAGCAACGGCAGCCGGATCCTCACGGATCTCAGAGGCCACTTGCCACAAAGCCAGATCCATCTCCGTAGTGACGTTGTTAGGTAGGCCACGGACTACTGTTTGCAACTCGCTGTAGGGCGCTTGGTCGCCAAGAATCCGCCGCACCAGTGCCAACATCGCGAAGCCGAGAGCAGGCAGAGGCAGGACTTGAGGAACCGTCGCGAACACTTCCTCTCCCAGTATTCTCTGGACGTGGCCGAGCCGCTGGTGGGGTGTGGCTTCACTGGGGACGGAGAAGGTGCTTCGTAACTCCGTGTTGAGCCGATCCACACGCCGAGTTGCTGTGCTTGGGCGGAACAGACCGCGGAACAGTGACTCGGGGACACGGTACTTAGCCGCCACCGGAGCCACATGGCGAATCAGTTTCATGGGTGTCTTGATAGTCACAGCGAAGCGGTGGTCGCCAAAAAGTTCACGCATAATGGCTGCGGAACGGGCTTCCATGACGTCAAAAACCCGTGGCACGATTGTCCGGCCCACCCGGCTTCGCAGCACCGCGCTGAAGTCGAAGAAAATACGTTGTCCGGCCTCGTAGTAGGGAGGCGGACCTGACCGGGGATCGGACACGTCGAAAGCCGCCGTCTGGGCGACGCTTGAGGCTATCAGCCGGATGCCGGCCAACCCCATGGGCGTCAGAGGCCTGGTGAGGCCTTGCGCGAGGCTGAAGTTCAGGAACGCGTGCTCGCCGGGAGTCGGGGGCGTACGCGTTGTTTGCGGGTACAACGTGGTGATGGGCCTCGCCTGCGTCAGCCACAACTTTCCGTCGTCGTCGATTGCCCACTCGGTGTCTTGCGGAGCGCGGTAATGCTCTTGGACCTCAAGGCCCAGCTTGGCTAGCTGGAGGACCTGACGGTCACTGAGGCATGGCTGCGGTGGCGGGCTCTCAAACCCGGTTTGGCCGGGGCGTTCCAAGCGTTCCGTGCCACCGCCAGGCGTGGCACGGATCTCCACCTGCCTATCTCCCACGGCCCTTTCCACAATGACACTACGATGGCCGTCCACAACGTAATGATCCGGATTCACAGCACCCGAAACTACCGCCTCCCCTAAGCCAGGACTGGCATCAATGACGGTTTCATAGCGATTCCCCGTCACCGGGTTGGCGGTAAACATGACGCCCGCGGTAACGGCATTCACCATTTCCTGCACAACCACAGCGAGGGACACAGTTCCGTGGTCGATCCCGTTGGTGCTCCGGTACGCCACTGCACGATCTGTCCACAACGATGCCCAGCAGCGGCTCACGGCATCAAGGACTGAGTCAATACCAACGACGTTCAGGTAGGTGTCCTGCTGCCCCGCGAAGCTGGCGAAAGGCAAGTCCTCTGCAGTGGCCGACGACCTCACTGCGACAGGGACGTTGTCCCCCAAATCTTCGTAGGCAGACCGTACGGCTTCGGCGATCCCATCGGGTACCCCGGCGCCGAGCACCCAGGACCGGGCACGGGCGGCAAGCTCATTGAGCTGGTCCAAGTCGGGGGCGTCCATCCCGGAGGCGCTGGCCTCAGCCAAAGCTGCAAAGACAACCTCCAGCCCAGCACCTGAGAGCGCCTGCCGGTATGCATCAGTTGTGAGGCAGAATCCGCCAGGCACGGGCAGGCCAGCGCTGGCCAGTTCGCCCAAGTTGGCTGCCTTGCCACCAACGCGGGGAAGCATGGTTCCCTGGATTTCGGCGATGTCCAGAACCAACTGCGTATCGGACGCGCCACGCCCCTCGTCGTGTTCCTGCGACGGCTCCCCGGGCTGCTTCTTGTCCATGGACGTAACCGGCTCCGGCTTAGGCAGCGCCGAGCATCGGCCCAAACTTCTGACGGTCAGCGAGTCGCGGATCCTCACGGTCCGGGACAACCATTACCGGTCCCTTGGAGTGGTGCAGGACTCCGTCCGATGTAGAACCCAGCAACATCCCCGCGAAGCCGCCACGGCCCCGCGTACCCAGAACCACCAGCTCGACGCTGCGGCTGGTTTCCACCAGAACATCAACGGGGGAACCATCCCGGAGTTCCGTTTCCATGGGCAATGAAGGGAAGTGGCTTCTGAGCCAATCGGCCCCGGCGTCCAGTTGGACTTTGATATCCGCAAACAAGGCGTCCCTGTCCAAGGGGGCCGGTACCCATGCCAGGGAACCGCTGTACTGCGGCACAGCACAAATCACCCGGAGTTTCGCCCCCATGCGCTGTGCCTGCTCGGCAGCTTCGAGCACGGCCACACGGGCCTGCTCAGAACCGTCCACGCCTACGGCGACCACGTTTTCCACGGTACGTGGGCCCGCCTTGGCGTGTTCAGCCTTGATGTGTTTGTCCTCAGTGCTTTCACCAAGGCGGTCGGCACAGTAGAGCGGCACTGTCACCGTGGGGCATTTGGCGTGGGCGGGCAAGGCGCTGCTGACCGAGCCAAGCAAACGCCCGACGAACCCGCCGCGACCCCGGCTGCCGAAGACAAGGAGGGCGGCCTCGCTGGAGAGGTCCAACAGGACACCAGCGGCGTCGCCGTTCTCGACAGAAGCGTCGACGTCGATGGCATATCCGGAGACCTTCTCCAGGGCCTGCCGAACGATCGCATCCGCGCCCTCACGAATCACGGAATCGTCAACTGTTGCGTAGCCGCCATCCAGCCCGGAGGCGGCGAAGATGGGCACGGAATATGCCGTGACGATATGCAGGGGAAGTCGCCGACGTTCAGCCTCCCGCGCGGCCCAAACCAAAGCACATTGACCATGCTCTGAGCCGTCCACTCCCACCACGATGCCACCTGGTTCCACAGCCTGATCCTGGCCGTCCTGTGGCTCTTCACTGTGTCTGCCGTGCTGGTCCATGGGGGCCTGCCTCTCCACCTACTGCTTGATGTTCCGGCTATTCTGCCAGAGGTTCTCCGCGTCGGATTCCCTCACTGTTTCATTGTCAATGGCCGGAGCAGGAGAAACCGGGAAATTTCTCCTCCCAATGCCAACTATTCTCGGTCAGCAGTAGCGAATCAAGGCGACATCGGGCTATGTGCATAACGGTCCGGGCTCGGTTCCCGGGCTCTCACATTGCGCTGCGGACGAACACACAAAACGCGCAGTCGCGGAGGCTATCCATGGCCGAAAAAGTTCGGTAGTGTTCGAGTCACCGAATGGCCGGCAAACGTGTTTCACACCACACACTCCGGCCATTTATTTGCGGCCGCTTGGGGAACTCGGACGCGATCCCACGCGATGCCGAAAGGCACACACGTCAAGGAGGAACCAAGCAGTGTCACTCACGCCTGATTCCGGCACGGAGCGCACCACCACCGTGGTCATCGGAGCCGGCCTGTCCGGCTTGGCAGTTGCCAGTGAGCTCAGCCGCTATGGCGTGGGCTCAATCGTCGTGGACGGGTTCGGCGCACTGTCCACCACAGGTCCTTCCGTCCATACAGGCATGCTTCAACGCACTGAGGTGGCCGATCCTGCGGCCATGCAGGAACGCAACGAGATCCTCCGACACCTGCGGAACTACGCCGCCAACCATCAACTGGACGTTCGCAACACCACCCGCGCCGTCCGCCTTGATTTCCTGGGTTCGGACCCCTCCCGGCAAATCGGATACGGACTGGCCGCAAGCATGACCACAGCCGGCCTGAGGACCGGACTCCACGTATCCGGCCCCCTCGAATCCACTCCACGCCAATGGGCGGTCCACACAGCGAACGGCGTCCTCCTGGCGGACCACGTAGTAGTGACGCGCTGCGCCCAAAGCCAGTTACGCCGCATGCTCGCCGAACTTGGAATAGCCGTTGGCCAAAACTTCGCGGCCGCCATGCGGGCGGTAGGGATGCACCTGGTGGGCGTTGGGGACCTTATCACCCCGTCTCCCAAGGAAGTGCTGCGGCAAGCCAAGGCAGTGGGCCAAGCCATCTCCTCCAAGGTGGCCCTACCCGCAGGTCCGGGCATCGCCCTCGCCTAGGGGCACGCCGCCTAACTTTTCCTGCTGAACATAAACAAACAGAACTTAACGCCAAAAGCCGGTGCCTTCAAAGAAATTACTCTTTGAAGGCACCGGCCTTTGAACTGAAGCGTGAGGCTTTATGCGCCAGCGCGTACGTAGGTCAGGGGACCCGTTGCGGTCAACCAGCTGATCGGGTGGATGCCCGTCTGGTTGCCGTTGATGCCACCGCTGATTGCCTGGCCGTTGCCGATGTAGATAGCAACGTGGCCGGACTGGACGATCATGTCACCGGGCTGGGGGGTGCTAACAACCTTGCCGTAGTTCATGAACTGCATGGGACCGAGGTCGCCTACCGGGATGCCTGCGGAGCCAAGGGCCTTCTCGACCATGGCGGTGCAGTCCTGGAAGACACCGATCTGTGCGTAAGCCGAGGCGACCATGGCTGCGTTGACGCCGCCAGCGGCGGGGGCAGCAGCTGCAGGAGCAGCGGCAACCGGTGCAGCGGCAACAGGAGCAGCGGCGACCGCAGCCTTAGCGGCGACGGGTGCTTTTGCAGCAGCAGTGGTGACGGCTGCCTTCTTGGCCACGGGGGCCTCAACAACGGGAGCCGGCTTTTCGATGACCGGAGCTGCTACGGAAGCAACGGCCGGACGCTCGAAGTTGACGGTAGCCGTTGCCAGAGCGGTAACAACCTTGGTGGGTGCCTCGGAAACGGTCTCAGCGACCGTTGCGGGGCTGGAGTCGCGCTGAACCGGAGCCTCAGCTGCGTGAGCAGCAATGGAGCCGGTCAAAACGAGGCCCGAGGCTGCTGCGATAACAGCTGCCTGGCGGCCAGCGCCGGAAGCGTTGCTGGCTACTGCCTTCGAGATGGAGATGAACGGATTAGGACGTACGCTGTCCGCCTTACGACGGCCGCGAAGAATGCGTGAAGACATGAAAGAGCCTCTCCCGATGCCTGCGAGGTTAGCTGTCGGATTCGGATGGGAGTCACCCGGCCACTATCCCCCGCTGTTCAGCGGAAGCTTCGTGACTTCACCCCAAGGCACGCTCGAAAGCGACCTAAATTGGGTTCCCCGTCTCTGCCGTAGGTTTGTCTGCGAACGGATTCCGGACTGCGGCAGAGCTAGGCAATCAGGCCGGAAGTGCCCGCTACGTGGAACAGGCACAGGTACTACCGTACGCGATGATTCCACCGAAGTCACATTTAAGTAACGGGAAGTGGGCTTCTGGCGTGTCGCAGTATCCGTTTCGAGATATTCGCAGGTACGTAGAAAACCGCGTTATTCCGCGGAAGTATCGCTGTCCGGGCCGTTGAAAGCGGCAAGTTTCTTCCGCGCGGTAACAGCAAGGTAAATAACGAGACCCACAGCAACAACGGCCAATCCAACAATGCTCCAAGGGAAGGGCTGCGAGGCGTCAGCGGCAGGCTCACTGTTGCCCGTCCCCGGCGCCGCTGTACCGGCCGTGGGGACAGTGGCTGACGGCGCTGATGCCGACGGCGAGGCACCCACCGGGCCAGTCGCCGTCGTCGTGCTTCCCGCGGTGGCGGTGAACGTGAAGGTGCCCTCGATGGGGTGGGAATCCGAGCTGACTACGCGCCATACCACCGTGTATTCACCAGCGGGAGCACCCTGGCGAAGCTTTTGAACAGCCTGGTTGTCGATGATTTCGACCGGACCGTCCGCCCAGTTCTCACCGGCGGCCGTCACGGTTACACCGGAACCGATCGCGAGCGGGCGGTTGTTGAACGTGATGGAGACCGACGCCGGAACTTCCGCAACGCTGGCACCATTGGCTGGCGCGGTTGACTCGGCGACGTCGTGCGCGGACGCCGGAGCCGCGGAAAACAGCAAGGCGGACGCGAAGGCAAGGGCAGCGACGACGGCGGCCAGAAGCGGGCGGATGGTACGCATGGGGCGGTTTCTCCTAGTGTTGGCTTCCTTACAGACTAGGCGAATCGTTCAGAGGGCCCACACCGGACAACATAGGATTTGAGGGCAAACTCCCCTCGATCCCCGGAGACCTTCATGCTGAAACAAGGTTCTGCAATCGACCGCTACTTCAAAATCTCCGAACGTGGGTCCACGTACTCGCGGGAAATCCGTGGCGGCTTCGCGACCTTCTTCGCCATGAGCTACATCGTGGTGCTGAACCCGCTGATCCTCTCCGGACCTGACTCGAGTGGCGCTTCGCTGGGCTTCACGGCCGTGGCAGCCACCACGGCGTTCGTTGCCGGCATCCTGACCATCCTCATGGGCGCGTGGGCCAAACACCCGTTTGCCGTGGCCACAGGCTTGGGCGTCAACGCCTTCGTGGCAGTCACGGTGGCCTCCCATCCCGGGTTGACCTGGCCGGACATGATGGGGCTCGTGGTGTTGTCGGGCGTCACTATGCTCATCCTGGTGCTGACCGGTTTCCGGACAGCCGTGTTCAAGGCAGTTCCGGAGGCCCTGAAGACGGCAATTGTTGTGGGCATCGGACTCTTTATCGCTCTCATTGGTCTGGTCAACGCCGGTTTCGTCCGCCGCATCCCTGATGCCGCCGGGACCACCGTTCCGCTGGGCTTGGGCGTGGACGGCAAGCTCATGGGCTGGCCGACACTCGTTTTCGCAGTGGGCTTGATCCTGACCATCGCACTGGTGGTCCGAAAGGTCCGTGGCGCCATCCTGATCGGCATCGTGGTCTCCACCGCGCTGGCCGCGATCCTCGAATTTACGCTGCACATCGGACCAAGCTTTGACGGAACCAACGTCAACCCCCGCGGCTGGTCCCTGGTGGCTCCCACACTCACCGAATGGGGCGCCCCTGACCTGTCCCTCATTGGCAAGGCCAACCCTTTCGGTGCATTTGAACACCTTGGCTTCATCGCTGCGGCCTTGCTGGCCTTCGTGATCCTCCTGAGCATCTTCTTCGACGCCATGGGGACGATGGTTGGGCTGGCCAACGAGGCCGGAACCGTGGACAAGGACGGCAACATCCCCAACGTTGACCGTGTTCTCCAGGTGGACGCCCTCGGTGCAATCGTGGGCGGCGGAGCCTCCGTTTCCTCCAACCAGATCTTCGTCGAGTCCGGCGCCGGCATTGGTGAAGGCGCCCGAACAGGCCTCGCCTCGATCGTCACCGGTGTCCTCTTCCTTGTGGCCATGTTCTTCACGCCGCTCATCAACCTGGTGCCGTTCGAGGCCGTGGCCCCGGCCTTGGTGGTTGTGGGCTTCATGATGGTCTCCCAGGTGGGGAAGATCGATTGGCAGGACTGGGGCGTTGGAATCCCCGCGTTCCTGACCATCGCCCTCATGCCGTTCACCTATTCAATTGCCAACGGCCTCGGCGCCGGCTTCATCTCCTACGTCCTGATCCGTACGTTCCAGGGCCGCGCCCGCGAAGTCCACCCCTTGATGTGGGCTGTGGCAGCCGCGTTCCTGCTGTTCTTCGGCATCGGAACTGTGGAGGAGTTGTTGGGCGTCAAGTAGGTCCTCGCCGAGATGGCATTTGATGCCAATGTTTAGCGCGAACATTGGCATGATGTGCCATCTCGCGGCGCGTTCAGGGACCATGATCCGGAATTCCAGACACGCTCTCTGCGCCACGGCTGGTGCTAAGAGCTTGGCTCGGGTGTGCTTGAAGCATGGGATTTAAAACCGCCACTAGCCTCACAGTCGATGTCTCCCCTGCCCCTTGGACAGGTCGTTTTGATGGCGATGCCGTTGAGCACCGACGGTGGTGGCAAGCCGTAGCTCCCCACGAAACGTCTGCCGCCGAAGCAGCCTCGCGACCCGCCGTCGTGCTTGGCTTTTGCAGCGACGCCGGCGTCCTCCGGAACCAGGGACGCGTGGGCGCTGCTGCCGCTCCGGCCGCCATCCGCTCTGCGCTGGGGCCGCTGGCCTTCCACCTTGATCGTGACGTGTTCGACGCCGGTGATGTGGTTGTGGAGGACGACTCACTGGAGGCGGGCCAAGAGCGCGCCGGACGCGCCATCTCGGGACTGCTCGACGCCGGAAACCTCACCGTGGTCCTCGGCGGGGGCCACGAGACCGCCTTCGCCAGCTACTTGGGCGTGGCTGGCTCCACAGCAGTTCGTGGCAAGCGACTGGGTGTGCTGAACCTGGACGCGCACTTCGACCTGCGGGATGAACCGACGCCGAGCTCAGGGACGCCCTTCCTGCAGATGGCCCGCGCGGAAGCCGCCGGGGGGCGTGAACTGCAGTACGCCGTCGTCGGCATCTCGGAGCCAAACAACACGCGAACGCTCTTCGACACCGCCCAACGTTTGGGTGTGAAATACCTACTCGATGAGCAGTGCACTCCGGAAGCAGGAGAAGTCTTTGTTGCCGAGTTCCTGGCCGGGATAGACGCGTTGTACCTGACCATCGATCTGGACGTGATGCCGGCGTCGGTGGCGCCCGGGGTGAGCGCGCCCGCTGCGTACGGTGTGCCATTGCCGGTGATAAGTGCGATTTGCAGGCAAGTTGCTGCCAGCGGAAAGTTGCTTCACTTGGACGTGGCAGAGCTGAATCCGGAGTTCGACATTGATTCCCGGACCGCGAAGGTCGCCGCGCGGCTGATCAACACCCTCTTGGCGTAGACAGACGTTTGGAAGGCCCTGTTCCTGGGCACGTTCCTCCACATAGCCTGTGTGGAGGAAAGGACAGCGATGCGCACACCTCTTGTGCAGGAAAAGTGGGCTTGGGTTACGGGGTTCTTAGCGGTGGCCCTTGGATTGGCCGCGCACATGCTGGCTGGCGGCAGCATTCCCGCCGTCCCCGTGCTTCTGGGCTTCGCAGCACTTTGCTGCCTGGCGGCTCAACTCGTTGCCCGCTGGGTGCACTGGCCCCTGCTGTTGCTGCTGTTGTCCGGCCTTGCCCAACAGTTGCTGCACCTGGGTTTTGACGCCTTTGGTGGGTACTTTCCCGGTAGCGGGTTCCTGGATCACTTGCACGGCGGCCAGCTGGACGTGCCCGCAGAAGCCGGAGCCGCCCCAAGTGGCGGTTCAGTCCACCTCATGCTCTACACCCACATGGCCGCCGCAATTCTCACACTCCTCCTGGCGTCCGGGGTCACTAAGCTGGCCGAGATGAATGCCAAACACCGCGTTGGCACGGATCCCGCGCTTGTCCGCGGATCCCGCCCTTGAACGTGTCGCTCAACGAACAAGCCGCTGATCCAGGGCGCAGGGGCACAGATCAGCCGTCATTGACCGCAACGGAAAGCCACACAGCGTAGCCCGACGAAACCACCCGTAGCCCTGCGAAAGCCTGGGAAATGAACTTTGATCCAGCCGCGCCCGGACGCCTAGTGTCGTTTGCACGTGGTGTACCCGAGAGGCCAGGGAGCTGCCTGCAAAGCAGCGCACGCGGGTTCGAATCCCGCCACCACGTCTTGGGGCGCAAACCTCCCCGCGAGGTGGCATTTAATACCAATGTTCCGCTCAAACATTGGCCTTAAGTGCCATCTCGCGGAAGTGGGGCCGTAACTCCGACAGGGTCCACCGATGAGACCCGCATCACGGGCCTGCCGGTCATCTTACAAATACTTGACGCCCACCCCCTATGATTGATGGGTCGCCCTCGCATGCGGCAAGTAATAGGAGGCCCCCAAATGACCCCTGCAATGATTGCAGAACGCGAAATTCGCCTGTCCTTCTCGAAGGCAGACGAAATCCACGACGGACTCGACCGCGCCGTGGATGCCCTGATCGAAAACGCAGCAGCAGACGCTAACTGCGGCATTCTGGTGACCCGGCACGAGCCCGGCACCTACACCGTGGCTCTGGACGAATCCGTTCCCTTCGGTCAGACCCGGGAAGTACTCGCTGCCTGATTGCCACCCCTGAAGGCACACACGGCAGCGAACAAAAAACCGGGGCCCGTTCCCCTTCCGCATCTACTACCCGCGGAAGGGGAACGAGCCCCGGTTTCTGTTTTAACAACTATCCCGACCCAAGTAGGTCGCATTTAAGGGCGTTTTGAGCGCTCAATACGCCCTTAACTGCGACTCAGTTGGGTGCCTACGCCCGGCGGAGAGTCACGCCGTCGGACTTCATGAACAGTTCCTTACCCTCTTCGGTAACGCCCGAACCCGAGTGCTCAAGCCATACAACGTTCCCGCTTCCGGAGACTTCCTCGATCCGGCCGGCGGCGATCACGTGGGCGTATTTGACCACTTCCACCCGCTCGCCAACTTTCAGCGTCTTCCAGTCGGTAACCGTAGCCGTGTGAGCGCTTCGCCTGGACAGGACTGCTCCGCGTGCCTTCATTGAACTTCTACCCCTTTGTGGATGTTCTCTGTTGTGTATTGAGTTGTGTGAAACGGTTGACCGTCAGGCCCACGACATCGTTGGCGTGGACGTGACGTACACCATAAGTTTTACTACATTTGCCACGCCCCGGTGCTTGCGTTGCGAACAAAGACCGGGGCGTGACAAATATGCCCATCAAATGAGCGTTTTATTCGACGTCAGGCCAAAATCCCGACGGCGGATTCGGCGGCCGCGCGGACCGCGCCGGAGCCAACCAAACGGTCAGCTGCTTCCAGTTCCGGCGACAGGAACCGGTCGGTACCCGGGCCTTGGACCACTTCACGAAGCACCTCAAGCACGGCCGTACCGGCGGGACCCGGGGTGAGTTCGCCGTCGGACATTTGCGTCCGCATGTCAATAGCGCGGGCGCTGGTGACAAGCTCGACGGCGAGCACGCGGCGGAGGTTCTCCACCGCCTTGCGCAGCTTCCGGGCAGCGTGCCAGCCCATGGACACGTGGTCTTCCTGCATTGCGGAGCTCGGGATGGAGTCCACGGATGCCGGAACGGCGAGGCGCTTGTTGTCCGAAACCAGGCCTGCCTGCGTGTACTGGGCGATCATCAGGCCGGAATCGACGCCGGGGTCTCCTGCGAGGAAAGCCGGAAGTCCGTGCGAGCGGGCCGGATCAAGCATGCGGTCCGTGCGGCGCTCGGCTATGGAGCTGAGGTCCGCCACAGCGATGGCCAGGAAGTCCAGGACGTAGGCCACGGGAGCTCCGTGGAAGTTGCCGTTGGACGTGACGCGGCCGTCGGGCAGGACCACCGGGTTGTCGATCGCTGCAGCGAGTTCGCGGGAAGCCACCAGCGCGGCGTGGTCCACGGTGTCACGGACAGCCCCGGCAACCTGAGGGGCACAACGCAGGGAGTAGGCGTCCTGGACCTTGGTGTCGTTGATCCGGTGGGACGCGACGATGGGCGAGTTGGACAGCACGCGCAGCATATTGTCAGCGCTGGCAGCCTGGCCCGGGTGGGGACGCAGTGCTGCGTGGACCTCCGGCAGGAACACCTGGTCCGTGCCGAGCAGCGCCTCGACGCTGAGCGCGGCGGTGACGTCCGCCGTCGCAAGCAGCAAACGGATATCGGCGATGGCCATCAGGAGCATGCCCAGCATGCCTTCGGTGCCGTTGACGAGGGCCAAGCCCTCTTTCTCAGCGAGGGTGACCGGCTCGATGCCGTGCTGCGCGAGCAGCTCAGCGACAGGCGGCTTGCCAGCGGTTCCGTACAGTTCGCCGTCGGGCCCCGTTGCTTCACCTTCGCCCATGAGGACCAGCGCGCAGTGGGACAGCGGCGCGAGGTCGCCGGAGCAACCCAGCGAACCGAACTCACGCACCAGCGGTGTGATGCCCGCGTTGAGGACATCCACCATGGTCTGCAGGACCACGGGTCGAACGCCTGTGCGGCCTGATGCCAGGGTTTTGGCGCGGAGGAACATGATGCCGCGGACCACTTCGCGTTCCACGGCCGGACCCATGCCGGCGGCGTGGCTGCGAATCAGCGACTTCTGCAGCTGCGTGCGGAGATCGTTGGGGATGTGGCGGTTGGCCAGCGCGCCGAAGCCCGTGGAGATGCCGTAGGCCGGGACGTCGCTGGTAGCGAGCTCGTCAATGTGGGCGCGTACCTTGGCGACGTTATCCAAGGCGTCTTGCGAAATGGTCACCTTGGCGTCGTGGCGGGCGACGGCGACGACGTCTTCCGGGGTGACGCCGCTGGAGCCGAGGGTGACGGTGAGCTGTTCGTGGGTTGTGGTAGTCACTTTGTTGCCTACTTCTCGTTCATGGGGATGCGGACGCCGCGTTCGTTGGCGACCTCGACGGCGCGGGGGTAGCCGGCGTCGACGTGGCGGATGACGCCCATGCCGGGGTCGTTGGTCAGGAGCCGTTCGAGCTTTTCCGCGGCCAAATCGGTGCCGTCAGCGACGGAGACCTGCCCGGCGTGCAGGGACCGGCCGATCCCGACACCGCCGCCGTGATGGATCGACACCCAGGTAGCACCCGAAGAGGTGTTGAGCAGGGCGTTCAGCAACGGCCAGTCAGCAACCGCGTCCGAGCCGTCAGCCATGGACTCGGTCTCCCGGTACGGAGACGCGACCGAACCGGAGTCCAGGTGGTCACGGCCGATCACGATCGGGGCCTTGACCTTGCCCTCCTTGACCAACTGGTTGAACAACAACCCGGCCTTGGCCCGTTCACCGTACCCAAGCCAGCAAATACGTGCCGGCAAGCCCTCGAACTCCACCCGGTCCGCAGCAGCGTCCAACCACTTGTGCAGGTGCTTGTTCTCCGGGAACAACTCCTTGATGGCCTTGTCCGTCACGGCAATGTCTTCCGGGTCCCCGGAAAGCGCGACCCAACGGAACGGGCCCAGACCCTCGCAGAACAACGGACGAATATACGCCGGAACGAAGCCGGGGAACTCAAACGCCCGCCCGTACCCGCCCGTGCGTGCCTCGTCACGGATCGAGTTCCCGTAATCAAACACCTCAGCACCGGCGTCCTGGAACTCCACCATCGCCTGGACCTGCCGTGCCATGGACGCCTGGGCCTTCTTCGTGAACCCTTCCGGATCCGCCTCGGCCTCAACATGCCACTCCGCCACGGTAATACCCTCCGGAAGATAGGACAGAGGATCATGGGCACTGGTCTGGTCCGTGACCACATCAAAGGTCACTTCCCCGGCCTTATGCCGACGCAGCAGTTCCGGGAAAACCTCGGCCGCGTTGCCCACATACCCCACAGACCAGCCGCGGCGCTCGTCCTTCGCGGCTTGGACCTTCTTGATCGCAGCATCCAGATCCGTTTCGACCTCGTCCAAGTACCGCTTCCCCACACGACGACGCAGGCGGGACTCGTCGACGTCGACAATCAGGCACGCACCGTCGTTCAATGTCACCGCGAGCGGCTGGGCACCGCCCATGCCACCACAACCACCGGTCAACGTCAGCGTCCCCGCAAGAGGTCCTTCCATGGAACCCTCTGCGGCCGGCGCCGGGTGACGGCCCTCCGCAGCGAGCTTATTCCCCACCGCAGCGAACGTCTCATACGTGCCCTGCAAGATGCCCTGGGTACCAATGTAAATCCACGACCCGGCCGTCATCTGCCCATACATCATCAAACCCTCAGCCTCGAGCCGGCGGAACTCAGGCCACGTCGCCCAATCCCCCACCAGATTCGAGTTCGCCAACAACACCCGCGGAGCCCACTCATGAGTACGGAACACACCCACCGGCTTACCCGACTGCACCAGAAGCGTCTCGTCCTTCTCCATCGACTCCAACGTCCGGGTAATCGCATCAAACGCAGCCCAAGAACGGACAGCACGACCCGTGCCGCCGTACACCACCAAATCATCCGGACGCTCAGCAACCTCCGGATCCAGGTTATTCATCAACATGCGCAACGGCGCCTCGGTCTGCCACGACTTGGCAGTAAGCTCAGTACCCCGCGCGGCCTTAACCGGACGGGCACCAGTAGTGAAATCGGCGGGTGCCATGGTGACTCCTTCGTCTGTGGGAAGTATGTGGTGGAAAGATCTTCTGCTTCTACTAAAGCCCCTTTATCCTGCGGCCGGAACGGCTTTTGGAGTGGTGCTGTCCGGGATTACAGACCCACTCAACCCTTCGCATTCGCGCGACAAAAAGAGCATGCTGGACCCATGGGAACGCACCGGGTAACCACGCTCGTCGCCGCACCGCCCGAGCGCGTCTTCGCTGCTTGGACGGACTTGGACCGGTTCCCGGAATGGATCGGCGGAGTAACCCGCGTGACGGACCGCGTGGGCTCCACCGACCAGGTCGGCAGCCGCTACACGGTCTGGTTCGGGCGGATGGCCAGCCCCACCGAAATCCTTGCCGTCACGCGGCCTTGGCACATCCGCACCCGCTTCGGCAATGCAATCCTGAAGGGCGAGTCCGATGTGAGGTTCGCAGCCGAGGGCGGAGGCACACGCATCCGGCAGGAGTTCGTGACCCGCGGATTCATCTCAGCGATCTTTGGGCGCCTCTTCGCCATGGGGTCGTACCGCGGTAGCTTCCAGGGTGAGCTGGAAACCTTCCGCAAACTCGTCGAGCGCGATGCCTCGGGGCCGGGTTAGCCAGCCGGACGCCCGTGAATCCGCACCGACAGTTCGTCTGCCGCTTTCCGGATGCGGGCAGCCAGGACCGGCCATTGCTCAGCCGGCACTTTGTCCTCCAGGAACGTGACGGCGACTGCCGCCGTCGGCCATCCCACATGGTCCGTCACAGCGGCCGCGATGGAACCGAAGCCCGGGGTGATTTCGCCATTTTCCGTGGCGTAGCCGCGTTGCCGAACCTGATCCAGATGGGATGACAAGGCGGAGTACTTCATGATGGGAAACTCGACTTCGTGCCGCGAGGTGAAGGCAGCGGCGTTCGGGTAAAGAGCGCGCACCTGGGACTTTGGCAGGGCGGCCAGGATAGCGCGGCCCGAGGCAGTGAGGTGGCTGGGCAGGCGGACGCCGACGTCGGTCACCAGGCTCGGGCGGTTCTTGGCGCGTTCCTCCACGATGTAGAGAACGTCGCGCCCGTGGAGCACCGCCAAGTGCGCGCTCTCACCGATCACGTCCACCAGCGAAGCGAGCATAGGGCGTCCGAGCCGGGACAACGGCTCCTGCCGCGAGTACGCCGAGCTGAGCTCGAACGCGCTGATGCCAAGCCCGTAACGCTGTTCCTCGTGCAGGTGGAGGACGAAGCCGTTCGCCTCCATCACGCCGAGCAGATGGTACACGCTGGATCGCGGCAAGCCGAGGGCTGTTGCAATGTTCGACGCCGCCATGGGACCGCGGCGCGAGGCCAACAGCTTCAGGATGCGCAGCGTATTTTCGGCGGCCGGGACTTTGGACGTGGCTTTACCTGGGGCGGTTGGCGTGCTTGTCATGGTTCCTCGCTGCTCGGATTTCGGGATCGTCGAACCATTGCTGTCCGGTATCCCGTACTCTAGCGTGCCCCCTTTGCAGGCCAATCACCAGCACGGACCGGCCAGCAGCGTCCGGAATACCGGACACTCCCGGATGATGCTCCCGATGGGCGTCCGCCGTCAGCCCACTGTCTGCGATCAAAGACACCAAACCCTCGTGAGTCCGATCACAAGGCGCCCAAAAGTGATCTGCTGGATAGCGATCCCCTCCCAAAGACGAGAAGGTTTTACTATGCAACAAACCAAGCTGGCTGCGGAGAGCTCTGTCCTCCAGGCCGCAGGTACGGCGCTCAGCCGAGGCCTCAACGTCCGTCACATACGCTTCATGGCTCTCGGATCTGCAATCGGCACCGGCCTCTTCTACGGCTCGGCCTCCGCCATCCAGAAAGCCGGTCCTGCCGTCCTGCTGGCCTACATCATCGGCGGTGCGGCCGTGTTCATGGTGATGCGCGCCCTCGGTGAGATGGCTGTCCGCCACCCTGTGTCCGGCTCGTTCGGCCAGTACGCAAGCAAGTATCTGGGCCCGTTCGCCGGGTTCGTGACCGGGTGGACGTACGTGTTCGAGATGGCGATCGTGGCCATAGCCGATGTCACCGCCTTCAGTATCTATATGGGATTCTGGTTCCCACAGGTGGACCGATGGATCTGGGTGCTCGCCATCATCCTGTTCCTGGGCGCCATGAACCTGCTCAGCGTGAAGGTGTTCGGCGAACTCGAGTTCTGGTTCTCGCTCATCAAGGTGGTGGCAATTATCGCCATGATCGTGGGCGGTGCAGCGATCGTTGCCTTCGGCTTCCAAACGGGCGACGGCGGCGGCGTGGCACCGGGGCTTGGGAACCTTGTTAATCACGGCGGTTTGTTCCCGAACGGTTTCGAGGGGCTCCTGGCCGCGTTCGCCGTCGTGATGTTTGCCTTCGGCGGGATCGAAACGATCGGTATCACGGCGGGCGAAGCCACAAACCCCAAGAAGGTCATCCCGCAGGCAGTTAACACTGTGCCCGTCCGCGTTTTGTTGTTCTACGTACTGACCTTGGGCGTACTCATGAGCATCTTCCCGTGGAACGAAATTGGAAGCAGCGGCAGCCCGTTCGTGCAGATCTTCGATGGCCTGGGCATTCCTGCCGCCCCTCACATCCTCAACGCCGTGGTTATCACGGCCGCTCTTTCGGCGATCAACAGCGACATTTTCGGGGCCGGACGCATCCTGTTCGGCCTCGCCCAACAAGGACATGCGCCCAAGAGCTTCAGCAAGATTTCCCGGCACGGTGTTCCGTGGATGACCGTGGTGATGATGGGCGGCATCCTGCTGGTGGGCGTCATCCTGAACGCCGTCATACCTGAAGACGTGTTCGTGCTCATCGCTTCCATCGCCACCTTCGCCACTGTGTGGGTTTGGGTGATGATCCTTGCTTCGCACGTCGCCATGAAACGGGAGATCAAGCGCAAAGACCTGCCGGCGTCGGAATTCGGTTCTCCGCTGTGGCCCGCTGCGTCGATCCTGACCATGGCGTTCATGGCCATGGTGATCGTGATCCTGGGCGTTTTCGAGGACACGCGGGTTGCTTTGTATGTAGGCGGTTCCTGGCTCGTACTCCTCTTCGTGGCTTACAAGCTGTGGGTCCGCGGAGGTGGCCTGCGCCGGGCGGAGCTTGTGGACGAGACGTCGTCGATCCCTGTGGTGAAGGCACCGTAGTTCCGCGCCGAGACGGCAGATAACCCCCATGTTTTTGAGAAACATGGGGGTTATCTGCCAACTCGCGGGGGGCGGGGCCGGTTACCGGGCGGACCACCCACCGTCCATGGTGTAACTCGCGCCGGTGACCATACCGGCGTCGTCGGAGGCCATCCAAGCGGCTAGTGACGCGACTTCCTCCACCTCCACAAGGCGTTTCACCGCGGACTCCGTGAGCATCACCTTGGACAAGACTTCGGCCTCGGGGATGCCGTGGAGCCGGGCTTGGTCGGCAATCTGCTTCTCCACCAAGGGTGTCCGCACGTAACCAGGGTTGATGCAGTTGGACGTGACCCCGTGTTCGCCGCCCTCCAAGGCGGTGACCTTGCTCAGCCCCTCAAGCCCATGCTTCGCGGACACGTACGCACTCTTGTAAGCGGAGGCGCGGAGCCCGTGGACGGAGGAGATGTTGATGATCCGGCCGAACCCGTTGGCGTACATGTGCGGGAGGGCGGCCCTGATGAGGAGAAACGGGGCCTCCAGCATCAGGGCCAGGATCCGACGGAATTCCGCAGGTTCGAACTCCTCGATCGGCGCAACTTTTTGGATGCCGGCGTTGTTGACCAGAATGTCGCAGTCGAGACTGAGGGCGGCCAGGGCGTCGACATCCAGGAGATCAACCGTCCAGGCTGTGCCGCCCAGCTCATCGGCGAGAGCCGCAGCTCCGGAGGCATCGACGTCGGCCACGACTACCTTCGCGCCGCGGGCGGCGAGCGCGCGGGTGCAGGCGGCCCCGATTCCGCTCGCCCCGCCGGTCACCAGTGCCTTGCGTCCATTCAAGGAGTTGTCCATGGAGCTAGCCTTTCGAAGTAGATGAAGTGGCCAGTCCGTGCCGGATGGCGTCGGCCTGGTCCACTTCCTGCAGCGCGATACCCTTGGTCTCCTTCAGCGAAACAACTGCGACGACGGTGATGGCGCAAGCAACCACGAGGTAGATCGCTGTTGGAACCCAGGAGCCGGTGTCCTTGAGCCATTGTGTGGCCAGCAGCGGCGCGAGCGACCCGGCGAAAATCGATGTGACCTGCGAGCCGAGCGAAACACCCGAGTAGCGCATCCGGGTGGGGAAGAGCTCGGACATGATGGCCGGCTGGCCTGCGTACATGAACGCGTGCAGGCAGAGGCCGATTGTCACGGCGAGGACGATGATCACGGCGTTCTTGGTATCGAACATGGGGAAGGCGAAGAACGGCCAGGTTGCGCCGGCGATGGCTCCCACCAGGTACACGGGCTTGCGGCCCCACGAGTCCACCAGCCGACCGATCTGCGGGATCACCAGGAAGTGGATGACGTGGGCGATCAGGAGAGCCAGGAGGAGCGAGGACGTGTCGTACTTGTGGACGCTCTTGAGGTACACGATCGCGAAGCTGACCACGAGGTAGTACATGATGTTCTCTGCGAAGCGGAGCCCCATGGCCTGGAGGATGCCCTTGGGGTACTTGCGGATGACTTCGCCCACGCCGTAGCTGATGGCCTTGGACTCTTCCACCTGCGCCTTGGCTTCGAGGAAGATGGGGGCCTCGGTGACGTGGGTGCGGATGTAGTAGCCGACGAACACGATCACTGCGGACAGCCAGAACGCTACGCGCCAGCCCCAGCTGAGGAAGGCTTCGCTGCTGAGGACTGTGGACATGGTGAACAGGACGGCGGTGGCCAGGAGGTTACCTACCGGCACTGCCGCTTGGGGCCACGAGGACCAGAAACCGCGGGATTTGTTGGGGCTGTGCTCAGCCACCAGCAATACAGCACCACCCCATTCGCCGCCGAGCGCGAAACCCTGGATGAAGCGGAGCGCCACCAGCATGGCCGGTGCCCAGTAGCCGATCTCCACAAAGCCCGGAAGGCAGCCCATCAGGAAGGTGGAAACGCCCACAATCACGATGGTCAGCTGCAGGGTGGGCTTGCGGCCCAGTTTGTCGCCGATCTGGCCGAACACGATGCCGCCGAGTGGACGGGCCACGAAGCCAACCGCGTAGGTAATGAATGCCTGGATGATGCCGTCCAGTTCATTGCCGGTGCTCGGGAAGAAGTACTTGCCGAAAACCAACGTGGCGGCCGTGGCGTACAGGAAGAACTCGTACCACTCCACCACGGTGCCCACCATCGACGCCGCGACGATCTTCTTGAGTCCGGAACCTTCGCCGGCGCCTTTCCCTGCTCTTGATGCGGAGCGCTGCTCTACGCTCATATCCATCTCCTCAGTGTCCTCTTTGACCCATTTGAACGTGATGTGATCCACAACACGAAACGCTTCACTGAGTATTGCTGCAGATTCGTCATGCCTCAATGACCAAAGTGGCACCCTATGTGTGCAGAATTGCAGATATGAATCCGAACCCAGACGACCTCCTCATCTTCCTCACCGTCTCGCGTTCAGGAAAATTTACGACGGCGGCCCAAGCCTTGGGGCTCAACCACACCACGGTTTCGCGCAGGATAGCGGCGCTGGAGAAGGCGCTGGGCGGCAGGGTCCTCGCGCGTGCGGCCGGTGGTTGGGAAGTGACAGAGCTGGGTGCCGAAGCCGTACTTGTCGCTGAGCGGATTGAATCTGCGGTGAGCGCGCTGGGACCGAGCGACCGCACCCCCGACCCCATCACCGGCGTCGTACGCATGACCGCAACCGACGGCTTCAGCGCCTATATTGCTGCGCCGGCAGTAGCCCGCTTGCGACGCGAACATCCCGGACTCAGCGTGGAGATCGTGACCGTGACGCGAAGGGCGCTGCAACAGCGCTCGGGGCTGGACATCGAGGTGGTGGTGGGGACGCCGCAGGTTCACCGGGCCGAGGCGATCCAGCTGGGCGAGTACCGGTTGGGAATGTATGCCTCCCGCGCTTACCTGGCAGACAACGGGACGCCTTCCAGTATTGAGGAACTGACGCAGCACCAGCTGGTGTATTTTGTTGACTCCATGCTGCAAGTGGATGACCTGGATGCTCCCCGCAGGCTGGTCCCGACCATGCGTGACGGCCTGAGCTCCACCAACGTTTTCGTGCATGTGGAGGCTACTCGAGCCGGTGCCGGCGTGGGCTTCCTGCCGTGCTTCATGGCCGACCGGCATACTGACTTGGTGCGGCTCCTGCCAGCGGACTTCGCCGAGCTTCTCCCCTATTGGATGGTCCTCCGCCCTGACTCCATGCGCCGCCCCGCGGTAGCCGCCGTCGTGCAGGCCTTGCGGGAGGAGACGGAGCAGCGGCGGGAGGAGCTGCTCGGCTCGGAATAGCCCGCCCAGAGTGACAGGCCGCGCCGAGGTGGCACTTAATGCCGATGTTTGCCGGAAACATCGGCATTAAGTGCCGTCTCGGCGGGCGGACCAAGGGTCATATGGCCTTCTTGAAGTAAGGCGAGCCTTACTATGGAAAGCATGCCCTCCAGTTCTGCCCTTCCGCCCAGCCCGCCCGGGCGTAAAAAGCAAGCACCCTGGAAGGCCTCCCGGCTCTTCAACTTCACCTTGTTCGCCAACGGCCGCTGGAAGCTGCTGTTGGCGGGCTGCGCCGGACTCTCCCTGCATCAGGTCAGCGAGGCTTTGGTGCCGGCAACCATTGGTGCCGCAGTGGACAACGCCATTGAACCGAACGACGCCGGCGCCCTCCTGGGGTGGCTCGGCGCCTTGGCCGTGGTGTTCGTTGTGCTGGCTCTCTCGTGGCGTCTGGGCACCCTGGCCACAGAGCGCTCCTTCAACTACGGCTCGCACGATCTCCGCCAACTGGTGGTGGAGAGGACACTTCATCCCCGCGGTATGGCCGCCCGACGGGCATCGGGCGAAATCGTAGCCATAGCTTCTTCCGACGCCGACAGGGTTGCCGGGCTGTCCTGGCTGATCAGCGGGGGCCTTGCTGCAGCGGCTGGTGTGATCACATCAGCCATCACCCTCCTGCTCATCTCGGTGCCTCTGGGTCTCGCCGTTCTCTTGGCAACGCCGGTCATGCTGCTGGTAATGCACCGGCTCACCAAGCCGCTCGAAAACCGGAGCGACTTGGAGCAGTCCTCAGCAGCTCGCGCCGGCGCCTTGGCCACGGATTTAATGACCGGCTCCCGCCCGTTGAAAGGGCTGGGCGCAGAGGACGCTGCCATCGCGCGTTATCGCGCCGAAAGCCAAGCATCACTGAGATCCGCACTGAAGGCCATCCGCGCCAAGTCCGCTTACACCGGCGCGAGCACAGCATTGTCCGCAGCGTTCTTGGCCGGTATCGCCTTCTTCGCAGCGGGGTTCGCGCTGCAAGGCAGCATCACGGTGGGGCAGCTGGTGGCCGTTGTTGGAGTAGCGCAGTTCGTTCAGGGTCCCATGACCGGGCTTGGTTTCGTCAGCGTCGAACTTGCCCGCAAACGCGCCTCCGCCGCACGCATAGCAGCGTTACTGGAAGAGCCCCAGGCGGTACCGGCACCGAGAGCTGAGGGACGTTCGACGACGGCAGTGGGCTCAGTTTCGACACCCACCTCACCGGGCGAACCAGCTCCGCTGCTTGAGCTCCGGCCCGGCGCTTCGGGCGTTTCCTTGCCGCCGTTTACGGCGTCCGCCGGAGAGATTGTGGGCGTCGTCCTACCGGACAGCACGGAAGCACGGCAGTTGGTGGACACTTTGGGCTTCCGCACCCCTGCACCCCGCGGCTTCGTGTTTATCGATGGCCACGACGCCGCAGACCTGGACCCCCTTCACGTCCGCTCAAGGGTCTTCGCCGACAACCACGACGGGGTCCTCTTCAGCGGCAGCATCCACGACAACATGGCAGTAGCCGACGCCGAACTGGCGGAACGGGCCATGGCGGCTGCCGCCGTCGAGGATTTCGTGTCACAACTTCCGGAAGGCACCAAGACCGTCCTGACCGGCCATGGCCAGAGCCTCTCAGGTGGCCAGCGCCAGCGACTGGTTCTTGGCCGCTCGCTGCATCAGCAGCAACCCGTGCTGGTCCTGCATGACCCCACCACCGCCGTCGACACCGCAACCGAAGCCGTCATCGCTGACGGTCTGCGGAACTTCCCGGACAAGGCTTTGGTGCTGGTCACAACAAGCCCCACGCTGCTGGCCGTCTGCGACCGCGTGGTGGTGGGCGGAGCCGAGGGGCCTCCGGAAAGCGGCACTCACAGGGAACTACTCGCCACGTCTTCTGGCTACCGTGAGGCGGTGGGCTCGTGAACTCGGAAATCCTGCCTATTGCCACCCCTCGCGAGACCCGGAAAGCCATGTGGCGCCTGTTGGCGCAACGCCCCGGCAGGCTCACACTGACCATCTTCGTGTTGCTGGCGGCATCCTGCTGCGGCTTGGCAGCCCCGGCAATCCTGGGCATCATGGTCAACATTGCAGCATCCGGAGGGGACGTCCTGTCCTTGCTGTGGCTGGCAATTGGGCTGTTGGTGGCCGGTGGACTAGGTGCCTTGCTGGGCGTTCTGGGCCAGAACCTGCTGGCGCGGATCTGCGAGGAAGCGCTCGCCGGGCTGCGCGAGGAAGTGTTCGCGGCAGCCGTCCGGAAACCCCTGGCACAACTGGAAAAGGCGGGCATCGGGGACGTAGTGGCCCGGGTGTCCGGCGATGTTGAAGCAGTCAGTGAGGCAATCTCAGGCGTGCTGCCCGCGTTCACCAGCGCAGCGTTCACCATCGGAGTGACGTTGTTGGGCTTGGGCGTCATCGACTGGCTCTTCGCGGTGGCCGTTCTGGTTGCTGCCCCGTTGCAGATCTTCACCCTGCGCTGGTTCCTCAAGCGAACCGCGCCCATCTACCGAACGGTCAGGATCACCGAGGCCAACCGAACCGAGCAGATCATCGAGACCGTCCATGGTTCCCCGTCTGTTGTGGCCTTGGGCCTCGGGTCACGCCATGCTGATCTTGTGGCCGCAGCCTCGCACGTGAACATCGGGCATTCGCTGCGCGGGGTGGGTTATCTGACCCGTTTCTACAACCGCCTCAACCTTGCGGAACTGATCGGCCTGTCCGCGGTCCTGATGGTGGGATTCTGGCTCCACGCCGAGGGCGCCGTCACAATCGGCGCCGCGACGGCAGCCGCACTTTACTTCTACCGGCTGTTCGATCCGATCGGGCTGGTTCTGGGGCAGTTCGATGAGCTTCAGAAAGCCGCAGCCGGATTGGGGCGCATGTTCGGCCTGACGATGTCCGCGGGGCCATCCACTGCCCAGGCCTCTGCGGCTGGCAATGATGCCGGCGTTGTCCTGGACGACGTCACGTTTGCCTATCCGGGCCAGTGGCCAGCCCTCAACGGAGTCTCCCTCACGATCGGCTCGGGCGAGCGAGTAGCGATTGTCGGCACCTCGGGCGCGGGCAAGACCACATTGGCCAAAATCATCATGGGTTTGGAGCACCCCGGCAGCGGGACCGCTTGGGTGGGCGGGCTGGACTCAGCCGCTGCTGCCCCGGCGGACCTGCATCAGCGCATAGCCCTGGTCAGCCAGGAAGTGCACGTCTTCTCGGGTACGCTCGCCCAGGACCTCAGGCTCGCCAAACCCGGAGCGTCTACCGAGGAACTCACACGCGCCCTGCAGGGTGTTGGGGCTGCTTGGGTTGATACGCTCGACGACGGCTTGGAGACTTTCGTAGGCGCTGGCGGGCATCAGCTCACACCTGAGCAGGCGCAACAGCTGGCCCTGGCTCGGCTGATGCTGAAAGACCCGCCCATTGCAGTGCTCGACGAAGCCACTGCAGAAGCGGGAACCGGGTCTGCAGCCATGCTCGATCAGGCCGCGGAAGCTGCCTTGGCCGGCCGAACATCCGTGGTGATCGCGCACCGGTTGTCCCAGGCAGCGTCGGCGGACACCGTGGTGGTCATGGAGCAGGGGCGGATTGTCGAGTCGGGTTCGCACCAGGAACTGCTTTCGGGCGGCGGCCGCTACGCCCACCTGTGGGAGGCGTGGAACAGCTCACTTAGCCGGAACTGAGGCTTCAACCAAGGGCTCGGCCGGCGGGTCATGCCGCACCGGAATTCCCTTGGCGAATGCACGCACTTTGGCGTCATCCCAAATGTGCGCGGGGACGCCTCCACCCAGTAATTTGCGGGCCAAGGTGGGGTCGTCGCCGAACGGCGCATGGCTGCCCGCCATGATCATATTGCCGTAGCGGCGCCCCTTCAGCATGGCCGGATCGGCAATGATCATGGTGTGCTCGAAGGTGTCCGCGATGGTGGCGGCATCAGCCCGGGCGTTCTTGAGGTCCGGAGCATCGCCCGAGTTCACCACATACAGTCCGTCGGGGGCGAGAACCGAGTCCGCGTGCGCTGTGAACTCCCGCGTGGTCAGGGCGCGGGGCGTGAAGGCTCCGGCGAAGACGTCGCGAATGATGAGATCGCGGCTGTCCGGAGTAAGGGATTCAGTGACTTGCCGGGCTTCGCCCACACGGATCCGCAGCAAGGGCGCCTTGGGTAGATCGAACCAGCCCCGCACGTAGTCAGCCAGCTTGCCGTCGAGTTCAACAACTACCTGCCGTGCTTCAGGGTAGGCCGCGTGGAAGTAGCGGGCCATGGAGCAAGCTCCCCCGCCCAAATGAAGGCCACGTAGCTTGGGCTTCTGCTCTCGCGGCCAACGCGATTCAACCAGGGCAGCGATCCAGCGCATGTATTCAAAATCCAGGAACAGCGGGTCAGCCAAGTCAATGTGCGAGCTCATGACGCCGTTGATTCTCAGAAGCCAGCCATTGGAGTTGTCTTGGTCCTGCAGCAGCTCGCAGTCGCCAGTATCGATGTAGTAGACCCCCGCGACCGGACCGTCAGGGCGGGTGCCGGTTGGCACCTGGACGACTCCCGCGGTCGACCTCTGAGACCTGTTTGCCTTGCCGCGTTTTGCCACTACTTCCGCCCTGCCTGAGTCATGCCTCAAGCCTAGTGGAGCGCCACATTACTCCGAACGGTCACATCAAAAGTAAGGCTACTTACCGTTTGGCCTCCAGGGGCCATATGATCTCTACATGGAACTCGGAGCATCGGTGTGGGCGGAGGTTTTGACAGTCGCAGTCGCCTGGCTGACGGTGGTCTGCCTGCTACTCGCTCGCGTCCCCAAGCCACCGAGTCTCCTCGATTCGCCGTTGGATATGGACCAGCCTGAAGATCCAGAGCACCGCTAAAGCTTCCAACCCGTGCCGCGGTCGGCAAGTGTCAGGTTCTGCGGATGGAAGTGGGTTCGTAGACTATCACCGAGCCCTCCGTAGGCGCCCGGCAGGTGAGCTGACGCACGGGCGTGCGGCGGGCCTGCAATTCCACCTCAATATGCGCCGGGTGGGGCGGCTTGCCGGTGATGTGGATGCGCCAGTGGTCGCCCTCGCGCACAGTCTCCGTGACCAGATAATCATGCCGACCGGCAGGGCCGAAACGTTCGAGCACCGCAGCGACGGCGGCCTGCTGTGGCGGGAGGAGGTCCGTATATCCGCGCAAATACTCTGATCGAATACGGTCGGTGAGGTGATCCTCAAAAGTGGTGACGGAGGACGCGGCGTCGAGTCCGCCGTAGTACACGCCGTCGGGAGCGACCACGGCGTTGGCCGCGAACCTGTCACCGCCAATGTGGGAACACTCCCACACCAATTCCGGCCAACGCTCACTGAGCGCACGCCCCACGGGCCGTCCCCGCACTGCGCAGCAGGCGTCATGCTGTCCATGAGCGCAGACCAGGACAACCGGCGGAAGACCGATCTCTCCGGGAGATGCCAGGGCTGACACTATCCCTGCAAGGTCCTGATCCAGTTCCCAAGCTCCCCAGAGCTGTCGATAGGCACCGGAGCTTTGATGGCGGAGTACGGCCCAACTCGCCGGACCATGGCGCTGACGAGCACCGAGCCGCCGTGGGCCAGGACGCCGCACAAGGAGGATCCGTGCATTCGCCGTCCGCGCGGCGGAGATGACCAGGGCCTTGGTCCCGGCGTCAAGATCAAGGCCCTCGAAACCGTTGGGCGGCCAGGCGCCCGGATACTCTACGAGAACCCAAACCAGGCCCGGTGACGCGGTGCCGGCTATCGAGTCGCCACGAAGCCGGGCACTTTCCGCGCAGAAGAAACGAGCCGTTGCGGCAACTGGCGACGTCACGGTTCAGGGTCGCAGTTCACGGCAATATCACTGTTCAACGGGGACGAGAACTCCTGCGCGCAACAGCCTTTCCACAAGTTCAACGCCGAGATCACCGGCAAGGTGAGCATCGCCATCCAACAGGCGCCGCACGGACGGCAGGTCCACCTCCGGAAAGTCGAGCCAACCGACGCGGGTAGTCAAGCGTGAGCCCTCAAACCGGGCTTCAAGCGCATCCCGAAGCCGCACCAGCGATTCCGGGCCGAGACCCTCGACGGCCGCGAGCTGGGCCACCGGACCAAGTGGGGCCGGGCGTCCCTGTCCTCTCCGTGTGCGCTGGAAAAGGGACGTGGTGTCAGCCGCCAGGACGGCGGCGGCGAGACGTTCACGAACCGCAACAATCTCCGCTTCGGGACCATCCACGCCCATTGGCAATGACCGGCGCATCTCGGGATCGTCGCACAGCGCTTCAAGTGCGGCCTGTGCCAGATGTTCGGCCAGAGCATGGCGGGTCCAGCTGTGTATTCCCAGAGTGAGGTGGATTGATACCTTCCCCTGCGCCTGGGCGGCATGCAACCAACCGCGCGGCAGGTAGAGGACATCGCCGGGTTCCAGGACGGTGTCAATATAGGGCTCACCCTGAGCGGCCTCGGCGACGGCGGAGCGGCGATCGGTCCAAGGCTGGCTTCGCAGTGGGTCCACGTGGACCGGCTCATGGATGATCCAACGCTTGGTCCCCTCGATCTGTAGGACGAAGACGTCATGGACGTCGTAGTGATCGTCGAAACCACGGTTCTGAGGCGGGGTGACGTATGCGTTGGCCTGCACAGGATGACCGAGCTCGGTGCTCAGCTTTGTGCTGAAGCTCGACACAGGCTCCCACGTGCGGTGCAGCGCCTGCAGGACAAGGGTGGCTCCGTCGCCGAACTTGCGCCAAAGCTGAGTGTCGTCCAGCTGGTCAGCGATGGTGGCACCGACGCCTGCCGGAGAGGTGAAGGAGGACTCGGGAAGAGTGGAGCCACCCTTGGCAACGCGCAGGAAGGGGGTCCGCAGACCCCGGCGCGAAATCAGCTCGTCAACTGCATTGGCCGAGAACAAATCGGAGAAATCGCTGACGCCACGCGTGAGTAATGCGGTGCGCCCCCAGACCTCAGTGGCGAACCTTTCCTGACCGATGTCAATCAGGCGTCTTTCCAGGACCCCGGCCTCCTTCACAGCGCCGGGGTCCTGGAAATCAGTACTCGTAGAGCTCAAACTCAGCTGCCTTGTTGCCCGGCGCCGCCGTCAGCACCGCCGTCGGCACCACCATCAGCGCCGCCATCATGGGTGCCCGGGACGCCAGCCGCGCCACCGTCTGCCGGGCCTTCGGCACCACCATCGGCACCACCATCAGCGCCGCCATCATGGGTGCCCGGGACGCCAGCCGCGCCACCGTCTGCCGGGCCTTCGGCACCACCGTCAGCACCGCCGTCGGCACCGCCGTCAGCGCCGCCATCATGGGTGCCCGGGACGCCGGCCGCGCCACCGTCTGCCGGGCCTTCCTGCTCGCTTGGATCCTGCTCTGGAATGGTCATGCTTCCTCCCGAGAATCGAATGGCGTACTCAGGCTCCGGATATCGACGCCTGATTCCAAACCGGACGATCGTCATCGACACCGCCCGTGATCACCATATCGACATGAGTCAGCTGTGGGAACAGCTCGCGAGCGTTGGGATGTCGCTAAGGCCCGACGGCGGGGCGCACCATCCGGTGTTCCGGCAGCGAGTACCAGGTTGGGTCGCAGAGCTGACGTTTGCCGTCAGGTACAAAACCGTTGCGACGATAGAAAGCCTGGGCACGGGGATTGTCGTCCAGCACCCATAAGTACGCCGGCCCATCGCCGATCAGCGCCTCCACCAACGCCTGCCCAACACCCCGGCCGTGGATGCGTTCCAAGGTGTAAAGCATGTAGAGCTCCCGTTCGCAGGGACCGTCCTCATCCTGTCCGGGACCAGCTGCGCCGAGGCCAACCAGTTGACCATCCGGATCGTGGGCCAGCATCCTGGTATGGCCTGCGGCGATGAACGCCCGGTACCGTTCGATGCGTTCGGGCAACGCCGCTTCCTGTTTCTCGAAGAACTGCGGAGGCAGCAGATGCCCATAGCTCTCCCTCCACGACTGAACGTGCATGAGTGCCATGGCCTCGGCGTCATCCACCGTTGCCGGCCGAATCGTGAAATCCACTTACCGCACCCGCGCTATCGCAAAACCGTCCCAACCCTTGCTGCCCACAGTTTGGATGGCTGTGGCATCGAGTCGCGGATCCTGACCCATTCTTTCCAGCATGGCCACGATGCCTGGTGCGTTGACCTCGTCCCGCTCGGGCTCCAGGATGGCCCCATCCCAAATCACGTTATCCACCACGATCACCGTTCCCGGGTGACCGAGACGGATGGCCCAGTCGAGGTAATTGGCGTCATTTTCCTTGTCGGCGTCGATGAACACGAAGTCGAACGACTCCTGGCCGGCCAAGGTTGGCAGGGTGTCCAACGCAGCACCAACGCGAATGTCCACCTTGTGTCCCACTCCGGCAGCATCCAAATTGGCGCGCGCCACGTCGGCGTGCTTTTGGAGGAATTCGCACGTGACTATCCTGCCGTCGTCGGGCAGTCCCTGGGCCATCCACATGCTGCTGAAACCCGCAAGGGTTCCAATCTCGAGGACCCGCCGGGCCCCCGACATTTGAACCAGCATGCGCAGCAGCTTGCCGGCGTTGGGTGCTACTTCAATGGCAGGCATCCCCGCCTCAGCGGCAGAAGTGACGGCGCGCTTATGGGCCGGATCAGGACGCACGACGACGTCAGTCAGGTAATGCTCGACGTCAACCCAACCAGGCTCGGTTCCGTGTTCAATCATGGCCCCCAGTCTGGCACTCACCGCAGCTTGGGGAAAGGATCTAGTCCGTGGCGGAAATGGCCTCTTCCAAGCGCTCCACCTTGCCGGTCAGCTCTCCACTGTATCCGGGACGGATGTCAGCCTTGATCACCAGCGAGATGCGGCTGCCGTAGCGGCCAACAGCCTCAGTGGCGCGCTTGACGACGTCGAAAACCTCATCCCATTCGCCCTCGATGGTGGTGAACATTGAATCCGTCTGGTTGGGCAATCCGGACTCGCGGACGATCTTGACGGCGGCAGCGACGGCGTCGTGCACCGAGGCGTCGGGAGTGGGTCCGCCGTCAGCGGCGGAAGCGGGCTGGCCCGAAGGGGCGACTGAGAATGCAAGCAACATGAAATCCAGTGTTTCACGTGCCGGTTTGTCACATAACAACCTACTCCCGCGTAACAAGGGGCCGGGAGGCCTCCATTGCTACCCTGACAAGCATGGAACAGCCCTCTGAACGCAAGCCCCTCAGGGCAGACGCCGCACGTAATGTGGACAAAATCATCACCGCCGCCAGGCAGTGCTTCCGGGAACACGGCCCCGACGTACCCCTTCAGACCATCGCCGCCACCGCTGGAGTTGGCCCCGCAACGCTGTTCCGCAACTTCTCGGACAAAGAACAATTGGTGCTTGCGGCACTGTCGCGCCAGCTACGCCTCCACGTGGACCCGGTTGCAGCCGCCGCGGCTGACGGCATGGACGCCGCGGAGGGTCTGATCAACGTCATCGACGCCGTAATGAAGGTTGCCAGCGATGACGCGAACCTCCTCGACGCGGTCGCAGGCCGACGCGGCCTCCTCATGGGCATCACCGGCGGTCTCATCGGATCCATGGAGTTCCTGCTCAAACGCGGGCAAAGCCAAGGCACGCTGCGGCGTGATATCACCATCGAGGACATGGTCAGGCTGCTGGCAATGCTGATCGGCGCAGTGGACACCATGGAACCTGGATCCGAAGCCTGGAAGCGTCCCGTGGCATTGATCGAGGATGCCATCCGGACTGAGCGCCCCTCGCGGCCGCTACCCGATCAGTCGGGCATCCCGGGCGTGACGTTCACCGAGGCTGTCTAGCCCCAACCCAGCAGCCGCAGCAATGCTGCGGCTCCTGCGCCCGAGATCACTACAACGAGGAACGGTGCGCGGAGCCAAAGCGCGACGGCGGCGGCCACCAAGGCGCCCATGCGGGCATCGAGAACCAGGCCTTGCCCTGAGGCCACGGCATTCACAGCCGTCAAGGATGCCAGCAGACCGATGGTCATGGTTCCGGCGATGTGCATGATGCGCGGGTTTTCAAGCAGTTTGGCGGGGACGAAGTAGCCCACCAGCTTGGTCAAATACGCCAGCGCACAGGCAACGAGGATCCAAAGCCAGAGGTTCACTTCTTGCCTCCGTGTTCACGCTGGTGCTTCACTGCATACGGATCCACGTCCGGTTCAAGTCCCTCATCCATGCGTGCGTGGCTGAACCAGCCGATGACGCCCGCCACTACTGCCGCCACGAGGATGGGAACTCCGGAGGGAACAAACGGCACGGCCAGGATGGTGGCCAGCGCACATGCTGCGGCGATTGCCCAAGGTTCCCGGCCTTTCAGCCTCGGCCACAGCAGCGCCAGGAACGCCGCAACAGCGGCGCCATCCAAGCCCCACTGCTTGGGATCGCCCATGGCGTCACCGGCCAACGCACCAATGGCCGTGAAGATATTCCATAGGATGAATATTCCCACGCCGGCTGTCCAGAACCCGCGGCGTTGCTCGTCGGGATCAGACTGGCCGGACGCCGTCGCCGTTGATTCATCGATTGTCACGTGCGCCGAAACGTAACGCTTCCACCCACCGGGACGAAGCATGGCGTTGATCTGCATGCCGTAGATGCCATTGCGCAACCCCAGCAATGCACTGGCCGTCATGGCTGCCGCCCCCGAACCCCCGCCAGCGACTACGCCGATGAAAGCAAATTGCGAACCTCCACTGAACAGCAGCAGGCTCAGCACCATCGTCTGCCAGAAATCGAACCCGGACGCCACGGCCAGGGCACCGAATGACACGCCATAAAGACCCGTTGCAATGCTTAGGGACATCGCGATCTTGAACGCCGGAGACTCTCTGAGCTTCATCGGGGTGGAACTCGTGCTCACTTCCGCAAACTCCAGGACCACAGAACGAGCGGAACCTGAAGCGGCAGGCGAACAGTGTGAATCCGGCGTTCAGCCGCTGTGCCGTTGGGACCGTAGGCGCGTCGGAGTGCATCTATATGCCCGGCGAGGAATGAAATAAACATTGCCGTGGTAGCGTCCGCGGCAACCCTACGGGTGGCGGGGATCAAGAGTCCGACGGCGGCGGCCACCTCCAGCAGGCCCGACGAGGCAACCCATTCCTCGCGGGACATAACTGCCAACGGACCGTTCGGACGGCTCCCGGGCTCATCCCTGCGGCACAAGTAGTCCGGAACAACCGGGTAATAGAACTTGGGGGTACGGAAGTGTTTGGAGGCGCTGGCCAGGAGCAGTGCGCTCAAAGCTACTGCTGAGGTGGTTCGGGTTGCTTGTGCTGACCAGCGAGAAGACATGAGACCACTCAATCACAAGCGCGGTGCCCCCCAAAGCCGGACCCAAGTAGGTAGCAGATCAGGCCGTTCCCAGCGCTCAAAACGACCTGAACTGCGACTTAGTTGGATACCATCAACTGCGCGAGCACCTGGGCCGGCTTATTGGTGGTGATTTCGTGGATGCCGAGTCCTTGGCACAGGGCCACGTCCTTCTCCGAGTCAACGGTCCACACCCGGAAGATGCGGCCTGACTCCAACCAGCGCTGAACGTTCCGCGCGTGCTCCCTCACGTAGTCGATGCCCGGGCCGGCGATAGCTACTTCGCCTGCATCAAGGACACGTTCGGCCTCGAGTTGAGTCGCCCGCATAACGTTGGCTACAGCGCCGCCAGTAAGGAAACCGAGGCCGAGCTCCTGCCGGATCTCTTTCACGGTGAAGTCGTCCACCAATTGGCAGATGTACTCCTTGGGAACGGTCTCCAGCAAACGCTGAACGGAGTCAGTGTCAAAGCTCATGAAGGAGATTTGGATGTTCCCCAATCGGGATTCCGCAGGCGTCCAGCCCTCCTCTTCCAACAGGGCAAGTACGCGATCCTCCAATTTCAGCCCGTACGGGCTGGGGTGCTTGAGCTCGATGGCCAACCCAATGTCGCGCCCGGCTGAGCGGAGAATATCCAGCAGCTCCGGCAAGGTAAGGAACTGGTCAGCTACTCCCCCGTAAGCATCCGGTATGCGGGCACCCTTCCACGACGAGAAGTCCAAGGCCCGGAGCTCTTCGAGAGTGTGCTCACCAACCGGGCCCGTGCCGGTGGATGTCCGGTCCAGGTTCGCATCGTGCAGCAGCACCACATGCTGGTCCCGGGTCAGGTGGACATCGCATTCAACACCGTCGGCGCCATCGGCAAGGGCCTTCAAATAAGCAGCCCGGGTGTGCTCGGCGAAGGCAGCACTGGCGCCACGGTGGGCGTAGACCTTGGGCCGGCTCGGGGCGAAGTCGTCGCTAGTCATGCAGACACGTTAGCCCACCCTGCTGGACTCTCGGGGGCTACGCTGGGCTAATGCAGGTGAACTCTGAACAAATCCCAACCGAAGACGTCACCAACCCGGCTCCGACTAGCGGCGCCGCACCCGCACGAGGGGCGTCCGCCGTCGTCGCTCCCTCCGCGGGAGATATGGAAAAAGCGGCAGCATTGCTCCGCATGAAACGGTTGGCCTTGGCGCTGCTGATCGCGATGGCGGTGATCTTCACCGTGGCGTTCGCGTTCCAGAAGCAGTACCCGTGGCTCGAATACGTCCGGGCTGCAGCCGAAGGCGGCATGGTGGGTGCGCTGGCAGACTGGTTCGCTGTCACCGCGCTGTTCAAGTACCCCATGGGCCTGAAGATCCCGCACACGGCCATCATTCCGCGTCGCAAGGACCAGATCGGGGAATCACTCAGCGACTTCGTAGAGAGCAACTTCCTGTCCCAGGAGGTTGTGCAGGACAAGCTGGCAAGCATCGATATTGCCCGCAAGGCCGGGCGCTGGTTGTCAGCGCCCGGCGGTGCCGAGCGCGTGGCCAAGGAAGGCGGCGCAGTGATTAGAGGCGCCTTCACAGTACTAAACGACGACGACGTCCAGGCAGTGATCGAGGGCATGGTCCGCAAGCACCTCCTCACCCCGCCTTGGGGGCCACCGGTGGGCAGGATGGCCGAGCGAATCTTCGCCGACGGCCACCACCACACCTTGGTTGACCTGTTGGTTGACCGGGCAGCCGACTGGGTGGACGCCAACCATGCAACGGTGAACAGGCTCGTTTCGGATCGCTCGCCCCTGTGGGTGCCGACATTCGTTGACGGACTGGTAGGTGACCGCGTCTACGTGGAACTGTCCAAGTTTGTCCGCGCAGTACAGGCTGACCAGAACCACCAGGTGCGGCAGTCGATCGACGCCTACCTGACTGATCTGGCCCAGGACTTGCAGCACGACCCTGCCATGATCGAGCGCGCGGAATCCATCAAGGCCCAGATCCTCGGTGATCCCGAGGTCCGCGAACTGGCGTCGCGCACGTGGGGAACGGTCAAGACTGCGTTGCTGAACGCCGTCGACGATCCCGACAGCGAACTCAGTCAGCGTTTCAAGAGCGCCGTGCGGGACTTCGGCACCCGCTTGGTCAACGACGACGAACTGGCTGGCAAGGTCAACACTTGGATCGGTGACGCTGCGGGCTACTTGGTGAATACGTACCGTTCGGACATCGCCGGGGTCATCTCGGACACCGTGGCCCGCTGGGATGCCGAGGAAACGTCCCAGAAGATCGAGCTTCAGGTGGGCAAAGACCTCCAGTACATCCGCATCAACGGAACAGTGGTGGGTGCATTGGCCGGGTTGGCGATCTTCACGGTGGCGCACCTGCTGTTTGGTTAACGGGCAGCACTAGAGCTAACCGATCCGCCTTGGTAGCTTCAACGCATGCCTATCAAACTTGAGAACGTCGGTATAGCGGTTCGCGATCTTGAGGAAGCAATCGCCTTCTTCACGGATCTCGGCCTCACGGTGCTGGGCAGGGACACGGTCAGCGGCGAGTGGGCCGACACTGCCGTTGGGCTGGACGGCAACCACGCCAAAATTGCGGTGCTCCAAACCCCTGATGGCAACGGTCAACTTGAGCTCTTCGAATACCTCCACCCTGACGCAATCGAGACGAAGCCAACTCTTCCCAACGAGATCGGAATGCACCGCGTCGCCTTCTCAGTTGACGACATCGACCATGCACTTGGGATCGCTGCAAAGCACGGATGCCATCCACTGCGTGGGGTGGCGAAATATCAGGACGTTTATAAACTGACTTATCTTCGCGGCCCCAGCGGCATCCTGGTCATGCTGGCACAGAAGCTTTGAGGGAGGCAGGTTCATGCTGAAGCAAATTGCTGAAGGCGTTCTGGTTCACGAGAGCGAATTCATCCAGAGCAACTGCACTGTGGTGCTGGGCCGGGACGGTGTATTGCTGATCGATCCAGGCATCACAGCCAATGAGATGGCTGACATCGCAAGCGACCTTCGCGAGTTGGGCCAACGCGTCGTGGCAGGTTTCTCCACGCATGCTGATTGGGACCACTTGCTGTGGCACCCGGTCTTCGGCGATCCGCCGCGTCATGGCACAGCGCGTTGCGCGGCATCCATCCGGGATGTCCTGTCACAGTCCGATTGGAAGGAAAAAGTGGCTGAGGGGCTGCCCCCGGAGTACGCCGAGGAGATCCCGATGGACTCGCTCGGGCTCATCACCGGCCTACCTCCTGGCGCTACGGATATCCCATGGGATGGACCCACCGTCCGCATTCTGGAGCACCAAGCCCACGCTCCAGGCCACGCAGCGCTCTTGGTTGAAGAAGCCGGCGTCCTCGTCGCGGGTGACATGCTTTCTGACATCCTCATGCCGTTCCTCGACCTGGAAGCCGCGGACCCGCTCAATGACTATCTTGAAGCCTTGGCGCAGTTCGAGACCGTGGCTGGCGAAGTTGTTGCTGTGGTCCCCGGCCATGGTTCCGTGGGTGACGTTGAGCAGTTGCGGAACCGCATTGCCATGGATCGCGCGTACGTTCAGGCACTTCAGGACGGCCGTGACCCCGAGGACCCTCGGGTCGGCCCGTCGGCTCCCCTGGACTGGCTGGCGGACGTGCATTCATGGCAACTCCAGCGGCTGGCCGAAAGAGGAACGAAGTAGTTCAGGCCCGGATACGGGTGTACACCATGTCAAAGTCGTGTTCCAAGGGACCACCAGGGTAGCTTCCCCGTTCCAAGCGCGCATGGATGACGTTGCCGTCCGGACTGAGGCGGCCAACAAAGCGCTGTGGCCAGTCGGGCCCATCGCGAAAAAGGGTCCACACATTGTCCTTAAGCGTCATGTCGTAGATCCGTGCAACGCCGCGGGAGTCGAAGTAGTGCTGCTGGAAGGCGCCATCCGAGCCGGTGGCACCTATGATGCTGACCGCATTGGGGTACTCGGGCCGCTCCACCGTGGAGCGCTGGATCAGGAAGCCCCCGCTTTCCAGCCATTCAAAGCTGGTCCGGCCGGGGACATCCAATCCCGGGACGGACGTTTCCCATTCGCCGACGAGGATGTTCAGTTGCTCTAACGTGGGTTTTGGATCCTGTGCCATGGCAGCCTCTCTTCGAGGTGTGAACAGGTACAGCGTAGAACTCTTCTCCCGTTCAGCCCAGCAGGTGCACCATCTGGCCAGGCCTTGCTTGTCCGATGAGGTCCAGGTCCTCGTCCCGGATCACTGCGATAACCGGCGACTCTGCAGTGTCCGGATGTCCGGCCAAGGCGACAACCGGAAGGCCCGACGTCGGCAACAGGACGGAGCCTGATACCAGCGGCTGACGTCCGGGTGCTTCATCGGCCGCATTCTCATAGGCCGCCGCAACGTCCAGCGGCCTGCCCGCCAATCGCGCACCTACGCGGTCCGACTCCGGCGAGAGAATCCAGGGTTCGCTGGTCAAGCGAAGCCACGTGCCGGCGTCGTAATTCCGGGCCTGCGGTCCGCGCGAAACCCTGGCAACCACAGGACGTTCCGGGTCCAAAGCACGCCGGGCAGGGTAGGTCACCTCGGGGAAACGGTGCCCGTGCGTCCGACCAAATGACAGCGCCGCACCAGCTCGCAGCGGCTCTCTCCGGGCGGAAACTCCACCTTGGACCCCCACGTAATACCGGAGACCAAACAGGGCGGGACCGAACTCAATAACTGCGCCGGGCGCTACCCGCACGGCCTTGTTGAAGGGCAGTTCGTTGCCGTTGAGTGTCACCATGCCCTCGGCCCCGGTGACTGCCACGGCCGACCCCGTGACAAACCTCAGCTTCAGCCCACCCAACAGCACCTCAAGTCCGGCTGCAGAGTCCGGGTTACCCAGTAGGGCATTGGCCATGTGCATGGACGCGCGATCGAGTGCTTGCTCCGGGCCGAGAACCAACGTGGCCGGTCCCGGCTCCACCACTACCGCGCTCATCGGACCTCCCCGGACACAGAGTTAGGCGAACGCTTCAATCTGAACGCCGGCCTGTTCAAGGCCCTCCCTAACAGCAGCAGCCATGTTCACCGCACCGGGAGTATCGCCGTGGATGCACAATGAGTCGGCTTCCATTGGCACAACGGTTCCGTCTATGGCCAGAACTTCCTTGCGCGTTGCGAGACGCACGGCTTGGGCCACCACGGCGTCTGGATCATGAAGCACGGCACCTTCCTGGGTGCGCGGTACCAGTGTTCCGTCGGGCAGGTAGGCCCGGTCCACGAATGCCTCACGGAACACCGGGTGCCCGGATTCCTCAGCAAGCGTCAGCCACGCCGAGCCCGGCAAACCCAAGACCGGGAGCCCCGGATCATAAGCGTGGACGGCAGCCACGACGGCTTCGGCCTGCTCAGCGTCCCGAACGATCCTGTTGTAAAGCGCACCGTGGGGCTTCACGTAATCCACCGAAGCTCCTACCGCGTGGGCCATGCCGTCCAGGGCGCCAAGTTGGTACAGAACGTCACCGAACAACTCGTCAAAGGTCATGTCCAGGGAGCGCCGGCCGAAGCCGGCCAAGTCCCTGTACCCCACATGGGCGCCGACGCGGACATCCAGTTCGAACGCCGCACGGCAGCTGTCCAGCATTGTGAGGGGATCACCGGCGTGGAAGCCGCAGGCCACGTTGGCGCTACTCACGATGCGGAACATCGAGGCGTCGTCTCCCATGGTCCAGGAGCCGAAAGACTCCCCCAGGTCAGCGTTCAGATCCACCGTTACCGCCTTCCAGCGTTGTGTTGTTCAAGACGTTTTTTGGTGCGTTCGGGAGCAACTCGCCAGGGATGGTATCCGGCAGCGGACCGAAAGCTTCCTTGGCAGTGGATACCACGGCACGGCCCATCATCAGGTTGCCCGCACCACCTACCACTGCGCCCACACCGAACGGCAGGGCACGTCCCAGAAACGCGGTTCCTTGCCGTTTCAGCAGGTTCTTGAGGAAGGCGCGCTGGATGGAGTCGCGGATGACCCCGAAGCCACTTCCGGGAATCTTCTTGGTAAGCGTCCGGCCCCATGCGTTGGTCACGCCCTTACCACGTCCTAGCGATTGTCCGCTCAGGGCGCCCAGCATGGAGGTGCCTTCCTCGCCCAGCATGATGGCCATAACCAATGTTTGGGCACGCACAGGGTCAGTTAGCCGGATGCCGTGAAGCTCAGCCAGGGAGGACGCGTAAAGTGCGGTGGTCTCGAGGAAGCCCACGGTTGCGAGCGCGGAAAGTCCCAGCGACGCCGCGGTTCCAATTCCAGGCACGACGGCGGTAGCGCCCACTGCTGCACCCCCGCCGGAAATGGCCAGCAGGTAGTGGCGCTCGAGTTTGGCGGCAAGCTGCGCCGGTGAATCATTGGGGTGCCTGCGTTGGAGCCTGCGAAGGTTGGCCAGGACCAGGGGTCGCTGGACTTCGACAGCTTTGAGCAGCACATTGTGTACTCCTGGCTTGGCGTTGCCTTCGGCGTCAAACACTGCGTTGTGGGCTGTTTCCTGGGCGATCTTCACCGCCGGGTTGGGGCGCTTGGGCATCTTGACCTCTCCTTGGCAGTTAGTCGTTTCACGGGGAACTGCTGGCTTCAGCCTATGCCACGCCCCCGCCTTGCCAGACCCGCTGAAGGCCTTATGTGGACACTTTTCCGCGCAGAGCTGACCCCAAAACGGGGGTCCTGCGGCGTAGACTGGGATGCATTCACGGAAGCAGTCCAAGCTAGGACAGGGAGTGTCCGTAATGAAGGCGACAGACAAAACCGAGCATGTCATCCGGCACCACACCGACGCTCCGGCGGAGGGTGAAACGGAAGGCTGGGTTTCGCACGACACAGGCATTCACAGCCAGGACGCCGCGGAAGGTCCGGACATCGACGACGACGCCCCGCCGTCGGGCGCTTCATAACTTAGCTTTCTCCCGGACCTCGTTCCGGTCACTGGGCCCCTAACCGAGCGGACGCCAGCTGCGGCTCCAACGCGCCTTCCACAGCGTCAATGCGCAGGTCTAGGCTAGTGAAATGGCCGCGATGAGAGCGCTGCGTCCCTTTGCGCACCGGGAATTCCGGGTGCTGATTTCTGCGCTGTCAATTTCCATCTTCGGATCCGGCATGTGGGCAGTGGCGATGGTCTACGAGGTGATCCACCTTGGTGGCGGCCCGCTGGAACTGTCCTTGGTTGCTACCGCGGCCAGCATCGGACTGGTTGGTTTCGTGCTGGCCGGCGGAATCGCTGCTGACAGGCTCCCGCAGAGGCTCCTGATCATCGCCGTGGAGGGTGCCAACCTGGCTGTCATTGCCACGATCACAGGACTTGCCATGTTCAACGTCCTTCATTTGTGGCACCTCGCCATCGGCGCCTTCGTCTTGGGAGTGGGCCAGGCGTTCTTTTTTCCCGCGTACTCGGCCATCCTTCCGCGCATCCTGCCCGCGGACGACCTCCTGGCAGCGAATGGCTTGGAAGGCACTGTCCGCCCGGTTTTACAGCAGGCGGCCGGTCCTGCCCTTGCGGGAATCCTTGTAGCAGCGCTGTCCCCGGCGCACGCGGTCGCGGGTGTTGCTGTCTGCCATTTGCTGGCGTTCGGGATCGTGAACTTCCTGAGCCGCCGGACGCTGGGGCCGAACACCCCCGGAACGGCTGGGGCCACGGCAAAATCCTCCCTCTTCAAAGACCTCCGGGAAGGATTCAGTTACACCATCCGCACACCCTGGCTTCTCTGGACCCTCATTTGGGCCTGCCTGTCCGTGCTGTTCCTCATCGGACCCATCGAGGTCTTGCTGCCGTTCGTTGTTCAGGATCAGCTGGGCGGCGACTCGAGAATGTTCGGATTTCTCCTCGCCATCATGGGCGTCGGCAGTGCCATAGCTGCACTGGCAACGGCGTCCTTGCGACTTCCCCGCCGCTACCTGACCGTCATGGTGTTGACCTGGGGACTGGGGAGCCTTCCGGTTGCCGCCATTGGTTTCATGGACAGCTTCTGGATGCTGGGCGTTGCCATGCTGATCTTCGGAGTCACAGAGGGGATCGGAACTGTCATCTGGGGCACATTGCTGCAACGGCGCGTGCCACGGCATCTGTTGGGGCGGATTTCCAGCTTGGACTTTTTCGTTTCGCTGGCGCTGATGCCGGTATCCATGGCTCTCGCCGGCCCAATCGCCGAGGTTGTCCCCATCTGGCTCATTTTCTTCATCGGTGGTTTGGCGTGCCCCATCATGGCCTTCGTGGCGCTCTTCGTTGCACGCATGATGACCGATGAGATCGAGAACCCCTTGACTTCGGAAGCGCCCGATCCGGAGTCTGCAGACCCACAGCCTGACTCTGTGTAGCGGGCTACTTGCCGGCAGCGAGCGTGCCGATCTCATCCCCGCCCTGGCCGAATACCGCTAGCTTTCCGTCTTCCTGAATCCTTGCCGTGGAGGCGTTGGACAGCCACGTGTTCACGCCTTCGCAGGCCATGCGGGTAGAGGCGAGCCCCCCGAACGCGATGGTCTTACCGTCCTCTTTCCAAGATCCCATCAGCCTGTTGCAGCCATCAGTTCCGGTCGCACTACCATCCGATTTCAGCTCAAGGGAGGGTTGCTTGGGATCGCTCGTGTCACCCCATACACCCACGAAAGGACCGGGGCCGCTTCCCATGCAGCCTGCCAACAAGGCGGCCGCAACGAACGCAAGGGAAACGATGCGGACGGTGCGGGCCTGGGTCTGCGCCATGCGGTCAGTCTAGGTTCACTTCTCCGGAATCCACCAGAGTCCGGACGGATTGCCTGTAGTCGTCTGATGGCACCCATGCCCTCCCGGATCGTGCGGCCGGTCGCGACTCAGACGACCGACCGCACTAGCCCGGTTTACACAGTGATGGCGCCCCGGGCGGGCCCCAGAACCCGCCACACCCATCACTGCCAACTCCGTCGATGAACCGCAACGCAGCCGAAAAGGGCAACGGCGCAGTACGCGGTTCAAACGACATGGGCACTGGATATGTGCTTTGACCTGCAGAAACGTGACGCGACGTTTCGAGAATTATTTCAGCGACAAAGCCGCGGGGGTTAGCATCACCTCGTTCTCGCCAGAAGCAGCACTACGGCATTCGCCGCGACTATCAGCCCAATGCCCGCCCACTGCCCCACGGCGAGGTCCTCGTGAAGGACCAGTGCGCCGATGATCGCAGCGAATACAGGGTTGATACTCATCAGCACACCAAAGAGGTTCGCCGGAACCCTTCGCAGGGCGATCAAGTCCGCCACATAAGGCAACACGGACGCAAGAACGCCGGCACCCACTGCGCACACAACTGCGAAAACATCCAAAGGTTGGTTCACGAAAATCACGACCGCCACCGGCAGGAACAAAGTTGCGGATACTCCGGTTGCGGCAGCTGTCCCCTGAATGCCGTGAATTCGCCGGCCAACGGTGCGGTTAAGGAGAATGTAGGCAGCCCAGCTGCAGGCTGCGATGAGCCCGAAACCGATGCCTGGGAAATCCATGGACGCTTTCGGCTGGGTAATGGCGACGACACCGATTGCTGCCATTACCGCACAGAGCGCGCTGCCCTTCCTGCGGGAGCTGATCAGCGCTACCGCGAGCGGGCCCAGGAATTCCAGTGTCACAGCCAGACCGAGGCCGATCCTTTCGATGGAGGCGTAAAGCCCCAGGTTCATGGTGGCGAAAGAAGCAGCCAGGAGGAGAACCGGCCACCACTGCCTCCAGGTTAGGTCCCGCAGCCGCGGCCGAACCATCGGCAAAAGGACGGCGGCGGCAACGAGTTGACGCACCGCCACCACACCAACCGGCCCCATCGCAGGGAATGCCATGGAGCCGGTGGCGGCGCCGATCTGGTTGGACAGCGCACTCCCGATAAGCGTCGCAACTCCACCTGCCTTGCGTTGGGATTGCCCGGGGGCACCTGCTGGGGTGGACTGGATCATGGGGAAATTCTGCGCTTCTGCAGCACTTCCGCTAAATGCACGAGCACTCACTTTTATACGCTGGACGCATGAATAAGATGGGCGGTATGGACGTTGAATTGAGACAATTGCGGTGCTTGGCGGCAGTGATGGATGAGGGCACCTTCACCGACGCCGCAATCGAACTCCGCATGTCTCAAGCCGCTGTTTCACGCAATATCGCCGCGTTGGAACAGTCCCTCGGCGTGAGGCTCCTGGAACGCACCACGAGGAGCATCAACCTGACCTTGCCAGGCGAGCGCGTTCTCGCCAAAGCTCGGCGCATCCTCTCGCTGCTTGCTGACCTCGAACGCGAGGCAAGGGCCGGAACCGGGCGCGTTCGAATCGGCTATGCCTGGTCTGCGCTTGGCGAGCACACCACCGAGTTCCAGCGCCGATGGGCTGCTGCATTCGTCTCGACTGAACTGCAACTCGTCCGCTCCAATACGCCCACGGGAGGCCTGAGCGACGGAACCACCGACTTCGCCATCCTTCGCCGCCTGCCTGCAACGGCCGCCGTCGAGCATGTCCGAATTGGTGAGGAAAAGCGATACTGTTCCATGTCCTCCGATGACCCCCTGGCCGCGAAACGCTCAGTGACATTGGAGCAGATAGCGCAGCGGGCGGTGGCGATGGACCTTCGCACGGGCAGCACCAGCTTGGAACTTTGGCCTGAACAAGGGCGTCCGCGGGAAGTCATTCCCATCCACGACATCGAGGACTGGTTGAACGTGATCGGCAGCGGAAAGGCCCGCGGTATCACAGCCGAATCGACCGCCCATCAATATCGGCGGAGGGGCCTCGTCTACCGTCCGGTGCGCGACGCCCCTCCTGTGCCGGTTTACGCTGCTTGGATCAGAAAGGATCCGCCAAGCGAGCGCGAGCAGATTGTCGAGCTGCTAATGGGGTTGTATCGCTAGCTCAGTCGTCAAAGCGCAACTGGTTGCCACTGTTGCCACTAAGGTTGGCGATGATCTCTGACGCAACCGCATGGAGTTTTTGGTTTCGATGGCTTGAGGCCTTGGTCAACACACCGAACGCCTCGTCCTGGCCGCAACGGTTCTGGGCCATGATGACGCCGCAGGCGAGATCAATGACCGTTCTGGAGGACATCGCCGTCTTCAGATCAGCATTGAGCTGCTCCACGGTTTCGATCCTGATGGCCAGGCGCAACGTACTGCCGGCCACGTCAGCGAAGGCCGCTGCTTCAGCCATCACAACATTTGTGAAGGTTCCCGCGGTAGGGGCGAAAAAGTTGATAACCGCTTCGGATGTCTCCCCGAGGTCCATAGGCACGCCCAAGGCGCTGTGGACGCCTTCAGCTTCCAAGGCCTTGCTGTACAACGGCCAGTTAGTGTCGGTGGCAACGTCTGCCAGCAGCACCGGTCGCCCAAGGTCCAGGGCTTCCAGGCAGGGGCCCTGCCGAAGTTCCTGTTCAATTTTGTCCAGATACACAGCCCGCTCACTGCTGCCTGCAACGGTTGCGGTTCGCTTGCGCCTACGCAAGGTCAGGGCGCAGTCGATGTTTTCCCCGGCCACCTTGCTCATGGCATCGCAAGCGAAGCTGGTCACGCCGTTGAGAATCCCGTGGATGTCGGAACTACCGACCACCAGCTCATGCAGGCTTCTGATATGTTCGGCATTTCCGGAGGGTTCCATGAGCCTAATCGTAGGAACACTTCGGCTTCCCGTCACCCATTGCCCAGGAAACAGAGCAGAAGGTACAGTTCAAAAGTAAGTAACCTGACAAGTTTACTTGAGAGCGAGCCGCCGCTTGCAGCGGGATATCTGCCATGGAAGATCCACGTCGAACAGCGCGAAACCTCATACGAAGCCGGACCATTGATCTTGAAGACCTCTGGATCAGGTACTGGGCCCACGGCGGAAATGCTCCCATCTTTGAACTCGACGCCTACGTCTTCGGAATCCAGGAAGGACACCCCTTCGAGCTGCGGATCTTGTCATGGGCCCTTGAGGACCTGGGCGCCGACGCCTCGCTTTGAGAGGACAACACCAACAACAGCCCGGTAAACCTTCCACGCACTGCCACGGTATCGCTACCCTGAGCCCATGGAATCGGGATTGGAATCCTGGGCTGAGTTCAATGTAGCGATCGCCGGTTCGGCGTCGAGGTTCTGGTTGGAACCCTCGCAGGCGGGGTGATCGCTTTCCTGGCCGCCCGCGCCATCCTGGATGATGACTCCCCCGGGCATCCGCACCGTTGGGACGCGCAGCACATCGCATCATTCGTTTTCCCTTGGTCATCTACGCGGTGGGTGGCGTTCTGACAGTGTTATCGCTGCCCGCGGGCCCGGTCATCGTGGCGCTTGGGACCATCGTCGCCCTGATCGGCGCAGTGGTTTTCTCGTGGGTGGCTTTGGTGGAGATACTGCGCTGAAGGAGAACTGAACCCCCCGCGCGCCGCATAGCTAAGCATGCTTACTATGATTCAGGCAGTGACTCACTATCTGACGAGGAGCCAAGCATGACTCAACGAACCGTTTCGGACCTCATGGTGCAACGCCTCCAAGCATGGGGCGTGGACAGGGTTTTCGGATACAGCGGTGACGGCATCAACGGCTTCATGGGCGCACTCCGCCGGTCCCAGGGCAAGATCGAATTCGTCCAGGCGAGACACGAAGAAGCGGCGGCTTTCATGGCCGTAGGGCATGGCAAGTACACGGGCGGCGTCGGCGTCGTGACCTCCACACAAGGTCCCGGTGCCGTCCATCTTTTGAACGGTCTCTACGATGCCAAGATGGACAGCGTCCCGGTGGTGGCGATCATCGGGCAGCAGAGCACCACAGTCTTGGGCTCGGCCTATATGCAGGAAATTGATCTGCTGACGCTCTTTAAGGACGTCGGAGCCCAGTTCGCCCAGCTGGCCAGCTCCCCCGAGCCGGTCCCCATGCTGATCGACCGGGCATTCCGCACTGCCCTGGAGACGAGATCACCCTGCGTCGTGATCGTCCCCCACGACATCCAGACCGCCGAAGCGCCCGAGCTTGAGCATGAACACGGAATCGTGGTCACTGCTCCGGTCTGGCATCCTGCCCGCGTCATGCCCCGGGACGAAGAACTCGAGGCCGCCGCGGACATCCTTTCCAAGGGTGAGCGGATCGCGTTATTCGTTGGGCAGGGTGCCAAGGGAGCCCAAGAAGAGGTTGCGGCGCTTGCCGAAAAGCTCGACGCCGGCATCACCACCAGCCTGCTCGGCAAGCCTTTCGTTGACGAGACACTCCCCTACGCCGTAGGCACCATGGGCCATCTCGGCACCACCGCCAGCGCCTTTCTTCTGGAGCACTGTGACACCCTGCTCATCATCGGATCCAACGATCCTTGGACCGAGTTCTACCCCAAGCCCGGCAACGCCAAAGCCGTGCAAATCGACATCGACGGGCGCAAGATCGCCAACCGCTACCCCGTTGAGGTGGGTTTGGTGGGAGACGCAGCGGAAACGCTGAGCGTGTTGGCTAAACACCTTGACGGCAAACAACAGCCATCACGCGCAGCGTGGCGTGCCGACGTCGAAGATCAGGTCCGCGCATGGCGCCAGCTCTCAGAGGAACGCGCCAACATTCCCGCGGAGCCGGTGAACCCGGAACTTGTGGTCCGCGAGCTCAACGGCAGGCTGCCCGACAACGCTCAGCTGAGTATCGACGTCGGCAGTTGCGTTTACTGGTACGCCCGCCAACTGATCCTTCCGCCCGGAGTCCCTGCCCATCTGAGCGGCACGCTCGCCAGCATGGGGTGTGCCATCCCTTATGGATTAGCGGCGAAACTTGCCCGCCCGGAACGTCCCCTTGTGGCCCTGGCCGGGGATGGAGGCATGCAAATGCTCGGTGTCGCCGAATTGATCACCGTAGCGCACCGGTGGCGCGACTGGGCGGATCCCCGCTTTGTGGTGTGCGTTTTCAACAACCGCGACCTCGCCGAGGTCTCCTGGGAGCAGCGCGAAACCGAGGCAGAGCCGAGGTTCCCCGCCAGCCAGGAAATCCCCGACTTCCCTTACGCGGCTTATGCGGAGCTGCTGGGCCTGGCGGGAATCCGGGTGGAGGATCCCGCCAAGCTCGGCGACGCTTGGGACTACGCGCTTTCCGTGGATCGTCCGGCCGTCATCGAAGTCCTGACAGATCCGAGCATCCCGCTACTCCCGCCCTTCCCTGCCGGAGCGGAGAAGCTGGAGGGCATGCGTTCGGCACTGGCGGAAGAAGGCGCGGACGGTGAGCACGCACGGAGGCTGCTGGACACGTACGCCGAGGGCGAGTCCCGCCTGCCTAACTCAGCGCCAAACGAAGCCTAGAGGTTTTCCACCAGCGAGACGTCGCGGACGGCGCCCTTGTCGGCTGACAGGGCCATGGCTGCGTAAGCACGGAGCGCGGGAGACACGTGGCGTTCCCGGTCCTTCGGCTTGTAGCCGCCGTTGGCCTCGAGTTTTTCGCGGCGTTCGGCAAGGATCTCGTCCGACACCTGCAACTGGAGGGACCGCTGGGTGATGTCGATGCTGATAATGTCGCCATTCTCCACCAGGGCGATGGCGCCGCCGGAGGCAGCCTCCGGCGAGATGTGCCCGATCGACAGGCCCGAGGTACCGCCGGAGAAGCGACCGTCCGTGATGAGGGCGCACTTCTTGCCCAGGCCGCGGCCCTTGAGGAATGAGGTGGGGTAGAGCATTTCCTGCATACCCGGCCCACCCCTGGGGCCTTCGTAGCGGATGACCACTACGTCGCCTTCCTTAATGGTCTTGTTCAGGATCTTTTCCACGGCTTCGTCCTGCGACTCGCACACAACAGCGGGTCCTTCAAAGGTCCAGATGGACTCGTCCACACCTGCGGTCTTCACCACAGCGCCGTCCACTGCGACATTGCCGCGCAGCACAGCCAAGCCGCCGTCCTTGGAGAAAGCGTGCTCCACGGATCGGATGCAGCCGCCCTCAGCGTCGGTGTCCAGGGAGGTCCACTGGTTCGACTGCGAGAAAGCTGTGGAAGAACGAACGCCGCCGGGAGCCGCGTGCCATAGTGCCTGCGCCTCCTCAGTGGCCTTGCCGCCGCGGATGTCCCAGTCGTCCAGCCAGCCATCCAGGTCGTTGGAGTGCACGGAGTGGACGTTCTTGTGCAGGAGGCCGCCGCGGTTCAGCTCACCGAGCAGTGCGGGGATGCCCCCGGCGCGGTGCACATCTTCCATGTAATAGGTCTTGTCCCCGGCGACGTTCGGGGCCACCTTGGCCAAGCAGGGCACTTGGCGGGACTTGGCGTCCATCTCTTCCAAGCCATAGTCCACGCCCGCCTCCTGGGCCGCGGCCAGCAGGTGCAGGATCGTGTTGGTGGAGCCGCCCATGGAGATGTCCAAAGCCATGGCGTTGTCAAAAGCCTCGGCAGTTGCGATGGAGCGCGGCAGAACGGAGTCGTCGTCGCCGTCGTAATAGCGCTTGACGAGCTCGACGACGGTGGCGCCGGCCTTTTCGTACAGCGCCTTACGTGCGGTGTGGGTCGCGAGCACGGAGCCGTTGCCCGGGAGGGCCAGGCCAATCGCCTCGGCGAGGCAGTTCATGGAGTTGGCGGTAAACATGCCAGAGCACGAACCACAGGTGGGGCAGGCGTTCTCTTCGATGAGGTTGATGTCTTCATCGGAAATGGATTCATCCACGGCGTCGGCAATCGCGTTCACCAGGTCCAGGGAGCGTACGGAGCCGTCGGTCAGGGTCACGCGGCCGGCCTCCATGGGACCGCCGGAGACGAACACTACCGGGATGTTCAAGCGCAGCGCCGCCATGAGCATGCCCGGGGTGATCTTGTCGCAGTTGGAGATGCAGACCAAGGCGTCGGCGCAGTGTGCGTTGACCATGTACTCAACGGAGTCGGCGATCAAGTCTCGGGACGGCAGTGAGTAGAGCATGCCTGAGTGGCCCATGGCGATGCCGTCGTCCACGGCGATGGTGTTGAATTCGCGCGGCACAGCGCCGGCGGCGAGGATCGCGTCGGAGACGATTCGACCCACGGGGGCGAGGTGGGTGTGTCCGGGGACGAATTCGGTGAAGGAGTTGGCCACGGCAATGATCGGCTTGCCGATGTCCGTGTTGGCAACACCGGAGGCGCGCAGCAGTGCGCGGGCTCCGGCCATGTTGCGGCCGTGGGTAACTGTTCGGGAGCGAAGTGCAGGCATGAATACCATCCTGCTGTTGTTCTACGGCTGGCGGAAGACGGTGCTGCTACTAGTAGTGAAAGTACCAGAGTAATAGTGTTGAATGTGTGAAAGATGAGAGACGCAAAGAACTGGGGCTCTTCCTTAGGACCCGCCGAAACCAGGCCCTTCGTTCGGACTACGGGCTGCCGCCCGTGGGTCGTTCCCGCGAGCGCGGCCTCCGCCGGGAAGAGATCGCGTTCCTCTCCGGGGTCAGCGTCACTTGGTACACCTGGCTGGAGCAAGGCCGTGACATCAGCCCCTCACGCCAAGTCCTGGAAGCCGTGGCCCGAACGCTGCATCTTTCGGACACCGGGCTGAGTTACGTACTCTCTTTGGGCGGGTACTCGTCGGCGCTCCCCAAAGGACCCGTGGCGGCCGATGCGCCCGCTCACGTTCAGCGGTTATTGGACGCGCTGGACCCCAACCCCTCCTACGCTTTGTCTCCGGACTGGGGCATCGCAGGCTGGAACCGCGCCTATGAGGCGCTGTACCCAAACATCGGCACGTTCGACGCCGCGGACCGGAACCTTTTGTGGCTGGTCTTCACCGATCCCTTCATCCGCGACCTGCTCCCCGACTGGGATGTCACCAGCAAGCGCTTTTTGGCTGAATTCAGGGCCGAAACGGGGCAACGCCTGGGAGACCCGGATGTGGAGTACCAGGTGCAGCGGCTCAAGGAAGCGAGCCCTGAATTCCAGGAAAGCTGGGACCGGTACGACATCCTCGGCTTCGAATCCCGTGAACGGCAGTTCCACCACCCCGCAGTTGGCGTCCTGCATATGGAGCATCACCAAGTCTCACCCTCTGACCGGCCCGATCTTCATATCGTGGTCTACACACCGGCGCCCGGGAGTGACGCGGGCGAGCAGATGCAGCGGCTGATTGGGGTCTGATGCACATCACGGGACCTGGTGGTGGTTGCCTTTAGCTGGGCTCCCTCTTGTTCAGGACGAAATTCGCCGGCACCGACGCGACGCCGTTTGCCTGGACTACCACGTAGTGCTCCCCCGGGTAATAGGAACGGGTTGTGATTGGGCGGAAGGAATGTGTTTTTGTGACAGTCACGGTCTCGCCTGGCCCAATCCGGCGGGACGTGAGCTTGAAAGTTTTGGCGCTTACCGTGCCGTTGGCCCGCTGGAAACCGATGGAATAGTCAATGGCTGCCTTAGCGGGCTGGGGGCCCTCATTGACCACCTCGGCTGAAAATTCCACGGTTCCGTCCCACGCCACCGAAGTGTGGAGGACTCGAGGCTCCATAACCGCGAGCTGACCACCCGAGTAGCCCAGGAGGGCAAGTGCTTCCGGATTGCCTTGCTTGACCAGGGTCCTGAGTCCATGGCGCATCACCTTGGGAGTGGTGTCATCAGGCTTTCCTGACCAACGGCGGGCAGTGGCTATCACCAACCGCGGATCGATGCGGCTCAGATCATTGAGATGGTTCGCAGCAGAACGTCGAACGTATTCGGCAGGATCTTGATAGGTGGCATCCAGGATCCCTTGCGTTGCGGCTGGATTGGCCACCAGCCAAGGAACTCTTTTGGCCCACGGTAAGTAAGCGCGAGAACCCTCGGTAGCGAGGCGGCGGACGTTTTCGTCGTCGTGATTCGTCCACGTTTGCATGGTCGCGATAGCTCGTTCCGGCCGGGCAGCTATGAGGTCACGGATGGCGAACTCTCCCGTTAGCCTGCTCGTCAGGCGGGACAGGACCGTAAGAGCGGCGTCAAAGTCCGCGAGCGACCCCGATTGCAGCGCCCTGCCGGTCACCACTTCGGTGGCCGGCCACACCATCCATCCCGTAAACCGAGGGTCCTCGAGAGCATCGAGCATGATCCGCTGAACAGCGGAGTAGCCTGCCGGCATATCGTTAAGGAGCGCGTCCCTGACGATATCAACCCGCTGCCGGAGGCGTTGCCCGCCAAACGAGTCACGTGAGCGCTCCAGTGTTGGCAGCGCAATGTTTGCATCGGCGCTCATGAGTATGGATTGCAGTTCAGCTATAACACTGGAATTGATCAGCTCATCCATGGCGCCCATACGTTTTCTCCTTCGTCGGTTTTGCCATCGTAGGCGATGGGGATGACAACGAAAGCTGCCTGGGAACCCACGTCGTGCAAGCCGTTAGGCGAGCGGTTGCTTATCGAGCTGCGGCGTTTCGGGAGCTGTAGTCCTTGCGGCTGTAATCCGCCCTAGGACCAGCATCAACACCAAGGCCACAATGACAGGTATACACACAGAGAGAACTATGGTGCCGGTATCTACGCCAAGGCCGATGAGAATTCCGCCGAATATCGGGCCCACCACCGATCCGAGTCGCCCCAGTGAAGCTGCCCACCCCACCCCCGAGGTCACAGTTGCTTGGGGGTACAGAGTCACTGCCACAGCGGCCTGGCCGATCATTCCGGCTTGAAGCCCAAGACCAACGCCACCGAAGACGATCAGCAACAGAGCCTTGTCCGGACCAAGGAATGCCGAAATGACGAGGAAAACAACCGCTGCTGCTGAAGTCCAGGCCAAGACTGTGGTCATCCGGCGTCGACGTGATCCCAGAATCAGCACACATGCGCCAACAATGCTTCCTACGCCCAACGCCGCCGATCCCAAGGGCGCCAGACCAAGACCAAAGCCGTAGCTCGTGAGCAGGGTGGGCAGCCAGGATGAGAACACGTAGTAAACGGCGAAAATAAGGAATGAGAAAGACCACAGCAAAACGGTTCTGCTCCGCACTGGTCCATCGAAAAGTCGGGAAACCGCGGCGTGGTGCTTGGCCTCTGAAGGATCCATGGGAGTGATCGACGCCTGTTTACCCGATAGGCCGATCCACAGGAACGGCAGGAGTAAGCCTGAGGCGATGGCTCCGAGAATGAAAACCCATTCCCACCCGAGCGCATTTGTGACCATACCCCCGCCGAGTCCAGCAATGAGTGCCCCGAATGAAATACCTGTCATCACGACCACCGCAATAGATTGGCGAAAACGCGACGGATTGACGGCGGTCGCATGTGAGACAGCCGCAGGCAAAACGGCCCCTAACCCCAGCCCGGTCACGAAGCGAAGGATCGTCAGCTCCACTATTGAACCTGACCACGCTGTCAGCAGCGAACCAATCGTGAAGACCACTACGGCGGAAAAGATGACATTCCTTGTGCCTATTTTTGCTACTAAGCGTCCTACCGCCATGTAACCGAGAGCCACCCCCGCGCTCGTAAATGCGAGGGCCGGGGTGAAATGGGCGGGCTCAACTCCCCATTCCTTGGACATCGACGGTATGGACACCCCGAGTGCGACCGTGTCGTATCCATCGAGCACTACAGCGGCAAACGCAAGGCAGAGCACCCACCAGTTAGGTTTGATCTCATCCTGCATTCTGGGTTCGCTCATCGTCTCCATCGGACATCCTTAAAGTTGTGAGGGCTTCAAAGTCGAAGCAGGGCATGCCGTCCGGGAACCATCGAAAGTACGCAAGTACTGACTTTCTTGGTTTAATGTATCTTAGCATTGTGATTCTGCAAAGTGACTTATTTCACGCATCATTCGTTTTGGCAGAACGATGTGGCCCCATAGGGCAATAGCTGTACAAAAAATCGACAATTCGGCGCACTATGGAGGCATGAACGCTCCCGGTGCCAGCGGTTTGGCGCAGGGTGGTTCCGGTAGCTTCGGGGCTGGCCTGCACCCGTGGAGCCGTTATGTGGCTCTGGGCGACTCGTTCACGGAAGGCTTGGGCGATCCTGAACCACGGAGCCCCGGAGGCCTCCGCGGCTGGGCGGACCGGGTCGCCGAAGAATTGAGCACCGGCCACGAGGATTTCGCTTATGCGAACCTTGCCATCAGCGGACGGCTGCTTCACCAGATTCTCGAGGAGCAGGTGGGCCCGGCGATCGAGCTTCAACCTGATCTGATCACCCTTAACGCTGGCGGCAATGACCTGCTCTTCCACAGGAGCGATCCGGACAAGCTTGCCCTTGAACTGGACGCGGGTGTGGAAAGACTGGCATCCACCGGTGCCACGATCGTGCTCTTTACCGGCCCGGACTGGGGAGCGACGCCTGTGCTGGGCCGCACCCGAGGCAAGGTGGCCATCTACAACGAAAACATCCGGGTAGTCGCCGCCCGCCATGATGCCGTGATCGCAGATCTCTGGGCACTCCGCATGCTAACCGATCCACGGATGTGGGATCCGGACAGGCTGCATTTCTCTCCACTCGGTCAGCACACCATCGCCATCATGGTGCTGGACACCCTCAACGTTCCGCACTCATTGGAGCCTTTGACGCCCAAGCCCCTACCGGAGCGGAACTGGCGTGAGGCCCGGGTGGGCGACATCATCTGGGCTCGGGAACATCTCTTTCCGTGGGTGGTTCGTCGCCTGACGCAGCGAAACGGCGAAGACGGACACCAACCCAAAAGACCGGAGCCAGGGCCTGTCTTCGGAGCTAGTATGCCTCCCGGCGCATATATAGGCCAAGATCCGAGGCATATCCCGGACCAGGCCTGAAACCCCGGACTATTCCGTGGCGTAGCTATGGAGTCCGTCACCCTTTGCCGCGCCTGTGGTGGTGTTGGCTGGATCGACGCTAAAATTTCACTTGCCGCAAGTACAAGCTCTTCGGCATCAATCCGCGTTTGTTTTTTAGGAGCGCCATACCGTGAGTGGGGGAACCGACCAGTCATGACGGCAGGCAGTACCCCCAGTCCGCATCCCGGGGCTTCAGCGATCACAAAGCCCATCACTACTAAAGCCCCGAAGGCAGCAGCTCCCGGGACAAAGCCAGTAGCGTATCCCGCCATCCTGCAAGGCTTCCTCGGATCCTTGTTCATGTTTGCCGGGTCCATTGGCATCGGATGGATCGCCAATGGATCCCCCATGATCCGCCACCCAATAGTCATTGCACTCCGCACTGAAGGCTGGGGCGTGACCGTCTCCGCCGTCCTCCTGACCGTGGGTGCCATGTTGTTGGTGCGGTCCTGGCTGAGGTTGGGCCAACGAATGGGCAACTGGGAAGGGAATTCGCTCAAACCGATCGTTGCGGCGATCGGGGCGTGGTCCCTTCCTTTGCTGTTCGCTGTGCCCGTCTATTCGCGTGACGTCTACGCGTACATAGGCCAGGGCCGCCTGATGATGGAAGGCCAAGACCCTTACGACGTCGGTATCTCGGCTCTGAACAACTGGTTCGCCTTGGGCGCGGACCCGGCATGGGCGGAAGCCCGCACTCCGTACGGGCCTTACTTCTTGTGGATGGCCCACGCCGTGGTTGCCATTACGGGCGCCCAGCCGGACGTGTCAGTCCTGCTCTTCCGGCTTTTGGCCGCCGGCGGGGTGCTGTTGTGCGTTGTGTACGTCCCCAAACTCGCGGAGCTTCACGGGATCAATGGTGCCCGGGCGCTCTGGATTGCGGTTGCCAACCCACTCTTCCTCATCAGCTTCGTCGCCAGCGCCCACAACGACGCCATCATGGTGGGCTTCGCCGTGGCGGGAACCTACTTCGCAGCCACCAAACGGCCGTTACTGGGCATCCTGCTGGTCACACTTTCCATCGGGATCAAACCGGCCACCGTTTTGTTGCTGCCCTTCATCGGGCTGATGTGGGCGGGTGCCGGGGCGTCATGGCCGCGGAAGTTTGGAATCTGGGCCGCGACCGCGAGCATCAGCTTCGCTGTCCTGGTGATCAGCGGCATCCCATACGGCTTGGGCCTGGGCTGGGCCTGGGCCATCACGGACCCCACTCCCGGGTTCACGGGCTACTCGCCGTCGGGATTCCTGGGCCAGCAAATCGAGTTCCTCGGCAACGCCTTGGGCCTGCCTGGCAATGCAATGGCGGACGTCCTTCGAGCGGCCATGAAGTGGGGCGCTGTGGCCCTGGTCCTCGTCCTGATGTTCCGCGGTGACCACTCCCGCGTGGTGCGGCGTATGGCCCTCGCCTTCGCGGCGATCGTGCTGCTCTCCCCCATCATCCAGCCTTGGTACATCCTCTGGTTCGTCCCCTTCCTGGCCGTGACGGGGATCAGGGACGACTGGCAGATGCGGTGCCTGTACGTCGGCGTGACATTCTTTGTGGTCTTCGGAGCGCAGGACCAATTGTCAGTCTGGTCCTTCGTGGAGGTCTCTGTGGACCTGTCCTCGTTGGCCTTCGCCATCGCGCTTCTGTTCGCGTTCTACTTGGTGTTCCTGGACATCCATACCCGTAGGCTGCTGGTCCAAGGCAAACTGTCGCGTTGGGTGGGGCAGACTGACCGTCGCCTGCTCCACCGCCCTCCGACTATCCGCTAAAGCGCCTTCGGGACCGCCTGAGCGCCATCCCGGTTCACGCGGCGTCCCAGTTCAATAGTCCGCTGCACTGACCACCAGAGCAGTACCACCAACAGGACATTCCGGGTGGTGAGCACAGCAGCCATGATCGGGTGCGCGTGGATAAGCGGGGTGTAAAACAGCGGATAAATCACGAACGTGGTCATGGCAATCCCCATCAACAAGGCGGCTGGCACCTTCCAACGTTTCCAGTCGTGCGTCAAGCCTGCAATGATCACAGGCGCCAGCCAGATGATGAACTGCGGCGAGCCCACCTTGTTGAACACGATGAACGCCGTTGTCATCATCAAGGCGCCTTCGAGGAACAGCTCCTCACGCTCGGCTCCGCGCTTGAGTGCACGAATCAGGAGGATGGCGGCCGCGATCGCTGCAACGATCAGCAGCGGCTGCATCAGGAACGCCGCAACCTCGGCACCGGGTCCGTAGACCTCCGTGGAGTTGATGGCAGTGTTGTCGGCCATCTTGGATCCGGCAACGTTGAAGACACTAAGCCACACCCAGGGCGTTGAGAAGGTAGCTTCCAACTGCATGCCGCGCTCGCCCTGGTTGATCAGGAAGTCCAGGATGTGGCTGAAGCCCCCGGCGAGGTAGGTTCCAAGACCTACGACGGCGGTGACGCCCACCCCGGCAGCAATCATCTGCAGCCGATTGCGGGAAGCGATGATGATGGGTACCAGCACGGCTGCGGGCCACACTTTGATCCACGTTGCGATGCTCAACAGGACAGAGGCGACAACGGGCCTTTGGGCGGCGCAGATCAGGGCAATCAAAACAATGGAGGTGGTGATGCCTTCAACGCGGGCAAAGCTGAGGTACCCCATGAATACGGTGAAGAACAGCCACCACCATGCGGGCGCGATCCCGGTGACCCGTCGTGGGCCGCGCGTCAGGTACCAAAGGCCCAGGGCGTTGAGGGCCGTGATCAGCAGGGTCCACATCAATAGGTAGAGGTCCGGACCGGCAATTCCCGCAAGGAAAATGGGAATCTGGGCCAGCACGGGATAAACCCAGGGGCTGATCTTTCCGTTGAGGTTCTCCGGATTGTAGCCATCCATCGCCCATTGGCGGTATTGCTCAGTGTCGCTGAAGGTATTGCCGCTGAGGAAGAAGGAAGCCATCCAGCACAGGAAGTAGAAATGCACCACGGCAAATCCCCACCACACGCTGGAGGGACGGGCGAACCACGCTACAACTGCGGGAGGCAGGACACGGCTGCGGATACGGACCAGCTGGTCAAAGAACGTCGCAGAAATCTTAGTGCTCCTTGCCCGCTGGTGCGGTGACCACGGATGGCTTACGGCCCAGTGAATACAGGCGACGCGCCGACCAGAAGAAGAGAACCACCAGCAGGACGTTGCGGATGGTCAGGACCAGGGCCATCCAAGGATTGTTGTGGCTCAGTGCATCGTAGAAGAGCGGGTAAATGAAGTAGGTAGCAACGGCGATCACGATCAGCATGGTGGCCGGAACGCGCCACTCTTTCCAGTTGTGCGCCAGCCCCACAGCAACCGCCGGTGCCAGCCACACCATGAACTGCGGTGAACCCACCTTGTTAAAAACGATGAAGGCGGTCACCAGTGTGAGGGCTCCGGAAAGCAGGAGTTCCGTCCGGTCCACTCCGCCGTTGAGCTTGCCTTGGTGCAGGGCCCAGAAGGTCAAACCGGCGACGGCGGCCGCTGCCAGCAGGAGGAGGGGCTGCATCAGCACGGACATGACCGCAGTGCCGGGCCCGTCCACCTGCATGGAGTTGATGTCAGTATTCATGTACATGCGGGAATCCCCGATGCCGAGGACGGACAACCACAACCAAGGGGTGGTGAAGGTCGCTTCGAGCTGCATGCCGCGATCTCCCTGTTGTGTCAGGAAGTTCAGCAACTTGGGGACGGCACCAACTGCCGCAGCCAGCGCAACCACAACCGCCGTCGTCGCAATTCCTGCCGCCACAACGTGCAGGCGTTTCCTGACCACTGCGAACAGGGCCAGCATCACAGCGGCGGGCCACACCTTTACCCAGGTGGCGACGCTCAGGAGGACCGACGCGACGAAGGGCCGTGTAACACCGTAAACAAGGGCCACGAGGACTATGGGGGCAGTCAGTCCGTCAACGCGGGCGAAGCCCAACCAGCCCATGAGGAAGACGAATACCAGCCACCACCAAGCAGCCGGGATTGCTTCCTGCCGGCGGCCGCGGTCGGTGAGTTTCAGCACCGCCCAGCCGTTCAACAGTGTGGTGAGCAGGACCCAAAGGAAGAAGAAAGGGCCAGGACCGGCTACACCAGCCAAGCCCATGGGGATCAGCGCCAGAATGGGGTAGACCCAAGGGCTGGGTCCCCCCGTGAGGTTTGCTTCGTCGAATCCGGCCAGCGCCCATTCACGGTAGATAAAGGTGTCGCTGAAGGCTTCGCCGCGCAACGAGAGCACGGCACCAAAGACCAGGAACACCAGGTGAATCACCACGAAGCCCCAGAGCAGGCCCCGCGGGGAGTTCATGCGTGCCGCCAACCTCGCTGGGATTGTTTTACCGCGAATTTCCGCGAGCTTACTGAAAAAACTGTCCATCAACGAAGAACTTCCTGGCTAGGTGGGTCCTTGCCTCAGCAATCCCCAATTTTCTTGGGACCGAAAAACCCCCGCATGCTACTTTACGCGAGTCACCCAAACGCCCGGCAGTTGCCTAGCCTGCGGGCTGGGCTTCCGTCTGCGCGCGTATGCTCCATGCGGACCAATCCAACGGGTGAACGGAGGGTCGCCCCAGGAGGTAACCTTGCGCTGCTGTGACCTTCAGCGCGGTGACTTCGTCAAGCTCGGCGGCGGTTTCGATGCCTTCCGCAATTATGTCCGCGCCGATCTCCCGGGCAAGCTCCACGATGGCCCTGGCCCGGATTTTCTGACCGTCGCTGCTTTCTATTCCCTCAATCAGATGGCGGTCCAGCTTGATGATGTCGGGGCGCAACTGTTCAATCCGCTCCATGGAAACCAAGGCGGCTCCGGAGGCACTGATGGCCAGCCGCAGGCCCAGGGTACGCAGCGGTCCCAGGCCGTCGTCGCCCGTTTGCCCTTCCACGGATTCCAAGCTGCCCGTCAATTCAACAATGATCCTGTCCGGGGCAAGTGCCGCCGCAGCCAGAAGGTTCCGCACACGGGGGTCGCTGGAAGTTGCGGGGGTGAGGTTCAGCGCCACGGACATGTTCTCCGGGACGTCGTGCGCTGCCGTCAGGGCGCAGTGCAGCGCCGCAATTTCGAGTTCCGTGCCCAACCCGGCTGCCGCAGCCTCATTGAACCAGACATCGGCTCCGGCTCCGTCCTCTCCGACGAACCTGGTGAGCGCCTCTACGCCAACCACCTCGCCGCCGGGCAGTGCATGGACGGGCTGGAAGGCTGTCAGCAAGAGTTTGTCCGCCAGGATCGACTGGATGCCTTCGCGGACTTCGTGGCTGACGGGGACCGACACCGTCCGGGCTGTGTCCGAGGACTCCAAGTGCAGGCTGGCAACTTCACGCTGAACGGGGACCTTGGCCACTGAACCTGGTGTCTTGCGGGTCTCTAGCAAGTGCTCCAACAAGGCGCGCTCGGGATCCTCGGGACGTGCCTCAAGCAACGCACGAAGGCTGTTCCTCGCTCCTTCGCTCCGGGCATCACTGTCGGAAAGGATGGATTCAATGATGTCCAGCACTTGTTCGCGCATGGTCATGTCTTCGCTTGCCGGCGCCGTAACAGCGTCATCGGCGGCAGCAGCGTCATCCTTCGGTGAGCTGCCGCTTTCCGGTTTAAAAGAGCCCGCGTCTTGAGCCATTAATTATTCCTTTGTGTGTCCCCCACTGGCGAAGCCAGCCATGACATGACCCCCACGAAACGTGTGGGCCTTGTCACGAATCTTACAGAGGAATCAGCCCATCTGAGACACCGGGGTGACTCCTGACGAGGGAAAACGTGTTATTGGACGGCAAGCCCTGACATGCTGGAGGGGTGACATCCATTTCAACGGAATCACCCCGCACCGCACTCAGTTGGAAGCTGTTGCCGGCGGCGTTGCTTTCCTTGTCCGGCGTGCCTCTCTTTGCAATAGGCAACGAGCTGCTTGGCTATGGCCTGCTGGTGGCGAGCGTGGCCACCGCGGCTTTCATCGACCACCGACTGATGCGACACCTCGCGTTGATCGCGGCAGGTATGACTATCTTCAGCCTGGTACCGCTCAACGCCGACCTCAGCACAGAGCACATGGCCCTCATGGGCGGCGCCCTGGCATTGGCTGTGCTGGTGCCATGGCTGGTGTCCCGGTTCGTCTACCGCGAGGACATCATCAAGTTTCCCGTGAACACCGGCCGAAAGTGGCCGCTGGCAGCGAAGCTGTACCTGATAGGTGTAGTGGCGCTGGGATACTTCATCCTGCCGGTGTACCTGATCAGGACCGGTGTCTACCAAAACTGGCCGGATGCTTCCGATCCCGAAATCTTCTGGCGGCTGTTCCTGGGCGTCAACGCCGTGGGTATCTGGGATGAACTGTTCTTCATCTGCACCACATTCACCCTGCTGCGGCAACATTTTCCGGACTGGCTGGCCAACCTTCTTCAAGCCGTGGTTTTCTCGTCATTCCTGTGGGAGATCGGCTACCAGGCATGGGGTCCGCTCCTGACGTTCCCGTTCGCATTGCTGCAGGGCTACACGTTCAAGCTCACCAAGTCGTTCACGTACGTGGTGTCGGTGCACCTGCTCTTCGACTTCGTCCTGTTCCTCGCTCTAGTGCATGCACACAACCGTGACTGGCTGCCGATCTTCCTGTACTAGTCCATCTTTCCGAGCCGGAGTGCCAGTCCTACGTCCCCGAACCTGCCCACGCTTCATCTGAAACTTCGATCTCCTGTGCCATGTCATCGAGGAATCGAATCACCGATTCCCGCTCGGGAGGGCTCAGCCTGGCAGCCGCGAGGAACCGTTTGGCCTGCTGCCGCCCAACGGTCCTCATGGCAGCCTCGTGCGTTTCAGGTGTGATGGCGATGGCTAGGGCGCGGCGGTCGGAGGGGTGCGCGCGTCGCGTGACGTGGCCGGCGCGTTCCAACCGGTCGAGCAGCTTGGTTGTTGACGCCGTCGAGATATTGAGCCGGGATGCTATTGCGCCTGGCGTGGCTATCACGCCATGGTTGGCACAGACAATCAGGTAGTGCAGTGCGCGCATATCGGACTGGTTAAGTTTCATGTACCGAAGCGAGGCGTCGGAGAGGCGCTGTTCAGCCTCGCGCAATCTTCCCAGCGCTGCCATGACGTCGCTGATTTGCTGGACATCCGCTTCGGAGAGGTCGGAGCGATCCACTAGTTCCTGATGAGGATCGTTGGCGTCCAAGTCATAGATGCCAGCGGAAACCGGGGTCCCGGCTTCTTCAGGTATCTCTTCAGGACTGGACATGTTTGGTATGTTACACCTAACTTCCTACATGGTAGCCTTTCTTCTAGCTTGTCTAGCAATATTGAGGTTTCGGGCAGAAACAGGGTGTGGAGGAAGGCGCAACATGAACGCGACAGAGATGGTGGTCCTCCTTGACGACGCCGGGGCGCCCATTGGCGAGGCCCCCAAAGCAGGAGTTCACACACTGGATACGCCCCTCCACCTCGCCTTCTCCTGCTACCTGCTCAACGACGCCGGAGAAGTTCTCCTGACCCGCCGTTCACCCGAGAAGAAAACGTGGCCCGGAGTGTGGACCAACAGCTTCTGCGGCCACCCCGGTCCGGGTGAAGACTTCGAGGATGCTGTCCTGAGGCGTGCCCAGTTCGAACTCGGGGTGGACGCCACCAGGATCGAACTGGTCCTCCCCCACTTCCGATACAGGGCAGTAGATCCGACGGGCATAGTGGAAAACGAAATTTGCCCTGTCTACATAGCCCACATCACCGGGGTGTTGAAGCCGAATCCCTCCGAGGTAGCGGACTGGGCCTGGATCTCACCCGCGCTGCTGGCCGATGCTTTGGAACACACACCGTCCGCTTTCAGCCCCTGGCTCGGGCTTCAATTTCCGGAGCTCCTCAAGGCGAACGCCTTGCCACTCCAAGCTGGAGCCGAAGCATGACCATCACCTCAAGTGGCTTACGCGGACGCACCGATCTCTGCGCCGCGATCGAAAACGAGCTGAGCGGACTCATCGGCAAGCGGGCCAGCGCGGCAACTGCCTATGGCCCGGACTTCGCCAGGCTGTGGGCGCTCGCGGGCCGGAACGTCCTGGGCGGCAAGTTTGTCCGGCCCTTGTTGCTCATGGAAACGTACGACGCACTCTCCCAGCGGCATCAACAGTACGACTCTGACGACTCACGTCAGCGCGAGACAGCGATCAGTATTGCCGCCGCCATTGAACTCCTGCACTACGCCTTCCTGCTGCACGATGACGTGATCGACGGCGACCTCGTCCGACGCGGGCACCCCAACCTGATCGGTTCCCTCCTCGCGGAAGCCACCGCACGCACGGACGGACGTGCCGGCACTGACGGTACTGGTGGCGTACGTGGAACCCGCGCCGGGAGCAGCCTCCACTGGGCCCAAACCGGCGGGATACTCATGGGCGACATGCTCCTCGCGGCTACGCACCAGTCCTTCGCCCGCGCGGATCTCCCGCACGAGCTTCGCCTGCGGCTCCTGGACCTGCTGGAACACACCATCAACGAGACAGTGGCCGGCGAACAACTGGATGTGGGCCTCGGTGACGGCGCCATAGCCCCGGACCTCCAGACCATCCTGGTGATGTGCGGCTACAAAACCGCCACTTACACCTTCGAGCTCCCGCTGCGTGCAGCCGCTACGCTGGCCGGTGCCGACTTCGCCGTCGAGAATTCGCTCGCAACAGCCGGCAGGCATCTTGGGCTCGCCTTCCAACTCCAGGACGACCTCCTGTCAACTTTCGGGGATCCTCGCCGCCACGGCAAGGATCCCTTTTCAGACCTCCGCGAGGGCAAGGAAACCGCCATCATCGCCCATGCACGGACCACGCACGCATGGCCGGACATCGAGCCTTTCTTCGGCATGCCTGAGCTCAGCGTCGGCCAAGGCGAGCACGTCCGCCGGCACCTCAGCGATTGCGGCGCCGAGGCATTCGTCCAAGGTCTCATCGAGGAACAAGTGCATGCCTTCAACAATCAGCTGACCACCACCATCCCGGCAAGCGTACGCAACGTCCTGCTTGACCTCGCAGGACAGCTTGAGGGGCGGCAATCATGAGCGTCGCCATGGATACCTCGTTTACGCATTTCACCCGGACGGCTGAGCGCGCAGCCAATCAGGTCATTTCCGCGTACTCAACCTCGTTTGGCTTGGCGTGCAGGCTGCTGGGATCCAGGCACCGCCAGCACGTCCGCAACATCTACGCCCTGGTACGGGTGGCCGACGAACTCGTGGACGGTGTGACCGCGGAGGCCGGCCTGAGCTACCAGGAGCAGTGCGAAGCCCTCAAACACTTCATCGATGAGACGCACCGGGCGGTCAAGCTCGGCTACAGCAGCGACCTCATCATCCACGCATTCGCCCAGACAGCCCGAACCGCCGGAATCGATGACTCACTCATCGACCCGTTCTTTGACTCCATGCGCATGGACCTCGGCGAGCGCACTGACTTCCTGGAGCGAAATGCCGCCCCACCCGCGCCACTTCGTTTCGACGCCGATGCCCACGACGGCTACGTCCACGGTTCCGCGGAGGTGGTGGGGCTGATGTGCCTGCGCGTCTTCATGCGGGATGAGAACATCGACGACGGCGACGCTGCGGCTTTGGAGCACGGCGCCAGCAGGTTGGGCGCTGCTTTCCAGAACATCAACTTCCTCCGGGATCTTGCGGACGACACCACCCGGCTGGGACGCAGCTACCTTGGAACCGCAGACCATCTCGAGGACCGCGACCGCATGGGCTGGGTCAGCACGATCCGGGCACAGCTGGCCGACGCGAACGCCGTCATTCCCATGCTGCCGCGCGACGCCAGGGCCGCTGTCCGAAGCGCCCTTGCACTGTTCCAAGCGCTCACCGACAGGATCGAACAGACCACGGTGGACGAACTCTACCGCTCCCGCGTCCGTGTACCGGATCCCGTGAAAGCCGGGCTCGCCGCCCGCGCCGTCGCCTCAACCTGGATGGAGTTGCACCGATGACCCGGACAGTAGTGATCGGCGGTGGCATCGCTGGGCTTGCCACCGCCGCACTCCTCGCCCACGAAGGACACGAGGTCCAGCTCCTCGAACAGCGCGATCAGGTGGGCGGCCGTGCCGGCAGCCTCGAGCGGGATGGCTTCCGGTGGGACACCGGCCCCTCCTGGTATCTGATGCCCGGCGTCTTCGACCACTTCTTCAACCTGCTCGGCACCAGCACCGCCGAACAGTTGGACCTCCGCACCCTCAACCCTGCGTACCGCATCTTCAGCGAACCAAACCACGACGGCGTGCGGCCCGACCCGTTGACCGTCCCGTTTGGCAGCGACGAGGTTATGGAAGCCTTCGAACGCCTGGAGCCCGGGAGCTCCAAAGAGCTCAGGTCCTACCTCGCCTCCGCGCGGCACACCACGGAAATGGCCGAAAGGTTCTTCCTCTATAACCCGTTCACCAAGCTTCAGGCGCTGCTTCAACCACAGGTTGTGCGCAGCCTGCCCAAGCTAGCGCAGCTGCTTCTGACGCCGCTCGATAAATACGTGTCCCAGCGATTCCAGCATCCAGTGCTCCGCCAGGTCCTTGGCTATCCGGCAGTTTTCCTGGGCACCAACCCTTCCGATGCGCCGGCCATGTATCACCTGATGAGTGCTTTGGACCTGGGGGACGGCGTGCAGTACCCCATGGGCGGCTTTTGGGCGCTCGTTGAACGTTTGGAAGCACTGGCAGTCGATGCCGGGGTGAGGATCCACACAGGGGCCGAAGCCCTCAAGATCACCACCCGCGAGGCGACACACACCAAGAAGCTGGGGCGCTTTGACGGCTTGAACCTACCCGCTGGCTTTACCGGCAAGGACAGCCGGGAGGTCACCGGCGTCAAGTGGCGAGACAACTCCGGGGCAGAGCACTACAGCGTTGCCGACCAGGTGGTCTCCGGCGCCGACCTGCACCACACCGAAACCCAGCTCCTGGGCGTCAGGGACCGGAGCTACAACAAAAAGTACTGGCAGTCCCGCACCAGTGGGCCCGGAGCTGTGCTGGTGATGTTGGGGGTGAAGGGTTCGCTGCCGGCCCTTCCTCACCATTCTTTGTTCTTCACCCGGGATTGGGAGGCAAACTTCTCCTCGATTTTCGGAGAAGATCCGGGCATTCCGGATCCGGCATCCATTTACGTCTGTAAACCCAGCGCAACGGATGCCGGTGTCGCACCGCAGGACCACGAGAACCTTTTTGTCCTGGTTCCCGTCCCTGCCGACCCATCGTTGGGAGCTGGTGGAGCTGATGGCAACGGCGATGTGCTGATTGAAAGAACTGCGGACGCCGCTATCGACCAGATCGCCCAATGGGCCAATATTCCGGATCTCCGCGAACGTGTGGTGGTCCGGCACACCGTCGGCCCGGCCGACTTCGCCCGAGACTATAACTCGTGGCGCGGGGGCATGCTTGGCCCCGCCCACACCCTCCGGCAAAGCGCGATGTTCCGGGCCCAGAATGCCTCCAAACGCGTCCGTGGTCTCTACTACGCGGGTGCCACCACTTCTCCAGGCGTTGGTGTGCCCATGTGCCTCATCAGCGCCGAACTGGTGTTGAAGCGAATCCGCGGCGATCACAGCAGCGGCCCTATCACTGTGAGGCCTGTAGCTAGCAGGATTGGCTGATGGGCGTTCTCTACTTGGTCTCGTTGCTGCTGAGTATCACCTGCATGCTCCTGCTCGACCACCGTTTCCGCCTGTTCTTCTGGCGGGACGCAAAAGCAGCGGCAATCGTGACCGCCGTCGGGGTCTTGTTCCTCCTTGCTTGGGACCTGGCCGGAATCGGATTGGGGATCTTCCTGCGCGGGGAAGGCACCATCGCCACCGGGGTGCTGCTCGCGCCGGAGCTGCCCATTGAAGAACCCGTCTTCCTGGTTTTCCTCGTGCTGTGCACGATGGTCCTGTACACGGGTGTGCGGCGGCTGCTTGATCGGGTGCCGGCCACCCGCAGCGAGAAAGAGCGGGAGACCGTATGACGTATCTGTGGCTCGCGCTCGCCTTCATCGCCGCAGCAGCCGTTGCCGGCGTGCTCTTCGCTCATCATGGCGCCCGGCGCGGAGAGGCCGGCAGGCATTGGAAAGCCGTAGGACTCGCGTTCGCGGCCCTGGCCGTCCTCACAGCTGTTTTCGATTCCGTCATGATCGGCATGGAACTCTTCCACTACGACGCTTCGCACATCCTCGGCGTCAAAATTGGCCTGGCCCCCATCGAGGATTTCGCTTATCCGCTGGCGGGCGTCGTGGCGTTGCCCGGCTTGTGGATTTGGCTGACGCGGAAGCGTAAAGGGGACGGTTCCAGTTCCAGTTCATCCAACCTCAAAGGCCTCGTCCCCCAGGCCCTGCTCGCGTCACGACCCGTCAGTTGGATCAACACCGCCTACCCTTTTGCCGCGGCCATGCTCTTGACCACCCGCGAGATCGACTGGGTTCTGATCGTCGGCACGTTTTACTTCCTGATCCCGTACAACCTGGCCATGTACGGCATCAATGACGTCTTTGATTATGAGTCGGATCTCAAGAATCCACGCAAGGGCGGCATCGAAGGCGCGCTCCTCCAGCCACACCTTCACCGGCCCATGCTGTGGCTCGCGGCGATCACCAACATTCCGTTCCTGCTGGTGTTGGCGTTCGCAGGTGGGCCTGCCGCGTGGATCAGCCTGGCCGTAAGTGCATTCGCAGTGGTGGCTTACTCGGTGGCCGGACTTCGCTTCAAGGAACGCCCCGTCTTGGACTCGCTGACGTCGAGCACGCACTTCGTGAGCCCCGCAGTCGTCGGGTTGGCGCTGGCCGGCGCTGACGTGACGGCGGGGCTGCTCATCCTGCTGGCCGCGTTTTTCCTGTGGGGAATGGCCGCCCACGCCTTCGGCGCCGTTCAGGACATCGAACCCGACCGGCAAGCGGGCATTGGCTCCATAGCAACCGTCATCGGTGCCCGCCGGACGGTGAGGCTCGCCGTCGGTCTCTGGCTTGTTGCCGGCCTCGCGATGCTGGCCACGCCATGGCCCGGGCCGCTCGCGGCTATCATCGCCATCCCATACATCGTCAACTGCGCGCCCTACTGGAACGTCACGGATACAACGGCGGCACGCACCAATGTGGCATGGCGGCGGTTTATCTGGCTCAACTACGGTTCAGGATTCCTGGTGACGCTCATCTTTATCCTGCAGTGGAGCCTTGCGTCATGAAGGCGGTGTTTGTTCGGGGGCCTCAGGTTTCGCAGGATCTTCATCGATCGTGTCCAGTGCTTCGCGCATGTGCTGCAGGAAGTTCACCACCACCTGCGACTCGTCAGGGCTTAAGGCGCACGCTGCATCCAGCATTCGGCGGTGCATTCCACCTAAGGTGTGCCGCACTTCCTGGTCCGAGCCCGGAGTGGCCTTCAGGATCAGGGCCCGACGATCAGTGGGGTGGGGTTCGCGGCGTATGTGGCCGGACTCCACCAACCGGTCAATCAGCGTGGTCATGGACGCCGAGGTTATGCCGAGTTTGTCGCCCAAGTCCTTCGGCTTCATCACTTTGCCCGCGGCCTCGGCTTCGAAGAGATAGCGCAGGGCCAGCAAATCCTTCTCACCCATTCCCATGGACGAGCGGGTCCTGCGACGCATCGCTTGCTCGGAGGCGCGGTAATCCCGCAAGGCGTTCAGGACATCAATGGCAATGGCCTTCTGACCTGGGTCTTTCCCGTACCAATAGCCCTTTGCGTGGCCTTCCGAGTCCATCCCATATTCCTTCGATAAGCGTAAAGCTCGTTTCACTAGCATTTTGATACTAGGTCACGTACCTCGTGAATGCATGACACCGCACATCCCACACGGAAAGAGGCTCGGCAAATGGCAACCCAAAGCTCAGATCTTTTGCGGCAGATCACGGTCACCGTGAGCCTGGTGGTCTGCATCGTTAGTTCGATGATCGGCGTTGGCGTCTTCGGTGGGACACCAATTGCGCAGGCAGCTGGTGGCGCTTTGGCCGCCGATTCAACCCTTTTGGCTCCCGCGACTCCCGCTTTCTCCATTTGGTCCGTGGTTTACACGGGGCTTGCCGCTTTCACGGTATGGCAATGGCTGCCGTCTCAGCGTTCCAGCATCCGGCAGCGGTCGCTTGGTTGGATCGTCGCCGTGTCCATGATCCTCAATGCGGCATGGATCTTGACCGTTCAGGCTGGCTGGCTCTTGCTTAGCGTCCTGGTGATCCTGGCGTTGCTGGTGACCCTTGTGCTGGCTTTCCTGCGCTACAGCCAGAGCCGGGCCGGCTCATGGGTTGAGGCTGTTGTTGTTGATGGAACCCTCGGCTTGTACTTGGGATGGACCAGCGTGGCGGTGTGCGCCAACATCGCGGCTGCTTTGAAGGCCTCAGGCTTTGGGGGCTTCGGGCTGCGTCCCGAAGTCTGGTCCGTCGCCGTTCTGGTGGTGGTCGCTGTCGTGGGCATTGCCTTGGCAATCAAGGGCCACGGGCGCCTCGCTTTGGCGGCCGCAATCGCGTGGGGCCTCGTGTGGATTACGGTGGGCCGCAGCGCCGACGCACCCGAGTCATTCCCGACAGCGATCGCGGCGGCTGTTGCTGCTGCCCTGGTTCTCGGCGCTGCAATCACAGTGCGGACGCGGGCGGTGCTGGCCGGGCGCTAGCGTTTGTCCGCTCGCTGGTTACGAAACCCGCGTTCGTTCGCTGCGCGGGCGGTTGAAGGGGTGAGCCGCACGGACAAGGGCGGGGCGGGGGCGGGGCGTGCTGGGCGTGCTGGTTGGTTTTCCACATAGGAGAATTGCTGTCTTATTGCGCCTTCTGCTGGCTGGAAGAGTGGGGGCATGGAGCAAATACCGGAGGACGAGACGATTGGTGCGCTCGCGCTTCTGCGTGCTCCGGTGGGTGGTGGCTCCCCGGATGGGCCCCGTGTTTCCGATGTCCTCGCGCTCCTGAGTGCTGTCCGTTTGGGCGTCGACAGCGCCGGGCTGATCGACCAAATCCG